>NZ_LWKV01000002.1:976853-1525313 GCF_003267925.1 Achromobacter sp. HZ01 | reverse complement strand
CGTCGTTTTGCCGTGGTCAACGTGACCAATCGTACCCACGTTCACGTGCGGCTTGGTACGTTCAAACTTGCCTTTTGCCATGGCTGACTCCTGACCTGGATTGCGCTTTTGACTAAAGCTGCGACTGAAGAAAAGAACTTAGGGAATTAGTGGTGCCCATGGCGCGGATCGAACGCGCGACCTCTCCCTTACCAAGGGAGTGCTCTACCACTGAGCCACATGGGCATATAAAGCTGGAGCGGGTGAAGGGAATCGAACCCTCGTCGTAAGCTTGGAAGGCTTCTGCTCTACCATTGAGCTACACCCGCGGCTATCCTTTCACCTTCTCTCTTCCCGAACCTCTTTCAATACAAAGCCTGGAAAACCGTGCCGCCTTTCTTGCAAAGGCGGCCAAGCATCCAGAACCTCACATTGTAAATCCAGGCCAACTGCGCCTGGATTCCTGTGTACTACTACACGAGGCACGGGTCTCTGGTGGAGGAGGTTGGATTCGAACCAACGTAGGCGCAAGGCCAACAGATTTACAGTCTGCCCCCTTTAACCACTCGGGCACTCCTCCAGAGGAGAATTCGAGATTATGAACACTTTCTAAATCGCTGTCAAACGATTCGGACGAAAAATATTCAGAACTCCGGTTCAGTCACCCCGCGTTTGCACGCAGAGGGGGGCAATCTTACAGATTTCCGTGAACCGCTGCACGGAAAAGTTCGGTGTATTGCGCGGCCGAGTAGTCCACCGGATTGGTGCCGGCCGAAGGGTCGGCGGCCGCCATGCGCCCGACGCGCTCGGCCTGGGCGTCATCGATGCCGATCTCGGCCAGCGTGTGCGCAATGCCGATGGCCTCGCGCAGCGCCAGCACCCAGTCCAGCACCGCGCCCGGCCGGGCCGGCAGGTCCAGGTAGCGCGCCAGCGCTTCCAGGCGCGGGGCCACGGCGTGCTGGTTGGCTTTCAGCACGTAGGGCATGAGGATGGCGTTGAGCAGGCCGTGGTGCGCGTCGTAGAGCGCGCCCAGCGGATGCGCCAGCGCGTGCATGGCGCCCAGCCCGCGCTGGAACGCGGTGGCGCCCATGCTGGAGGCCACCAGCATCTGCTGGCGCGCCTGCAGGTCGGCGCCGTCGGCCACCGCCTGCGGCAGGTATTCCTTGACCATGCGCATGCCTTCGAGCGCGATGCCCGTGGCCATCGGATGGAACACCGGCGAACAATAGGCCTCCAGGTTGTGCGACAGCGCGTCCATGCCGGTGGCGGCCGTGATCTTCGGCGGCAGGCCGACGGTGAGTTCGGGGTCCAGGATGACGATGGCCGGCAGCATGCGCGCATGGAAGATGATGCGCTTGACCTCGGCCGCCTCGTCGGTGATGACCGAGGCGCGTCCCACTTCCGAGCCGGTGCCCGCGGTGGTGGGCGCCGCCACCACCGGCGCCATGCCGGCCACGTTCACCCGCAGGTAGTTGTCGCCCACGTCCTCGAAGTCCCACAGGGGCCGCTGCTGGCCCGCCATCAGCGCGATGGCCTTGGCCGCGTCCAGCGCCGACCCGCCGCCCATCGCGATCACGCCGTCATGGCCGCCCTGCCGGTACGCCGTCACGCCGTCGTCGACGTTGCGGCCCGTGGGGTTGCCCTTGATATCGTGGAACAGGCCGCATTGCAGGCCGGCTTCGCGGCACGCGGCCTGCGCCGCGGCCACCATCGGCAGCGCCGCCAGGCCGGGGTCGGTCACCAGCAGCGGGCGCGCCATGCCCAGTTCGCGGCATGCCTGCGGCAGTTCGCTGATGCGGCCGGGACCGGCCTTGATGGCGGTGGGGTAATTCCAGTTGACGCTAGGCACGCTCATGGTCGGCTTCCTGTGGATATCTGGTTAGAGGCTGCGCAGATGGAAGGATTTGGCCTGCGTGAGCTGCTCGTATCCGACCACGGACAGCGATACGCCGCGGCCCGAGTTCTTCACGCCGGTCCAGGCCAGCGCGGGGTCCAGGTAGTCGCAGCGGTTCATGAAGAACGTGCCCGTGCGGACCTGGCGGCCGATGCGCAGCGCGGCCTCCTGGTCCTGCGTGAACGCCGCGGCCGTCAGGCCGTAGGGGCTGTCGTTCATGAGCGCGATGGCCTGCTCGTCGCTGTCTACCGGCATGATGCCGACGACGGGGCCGAAGCATTCGTCGTTCATGACGCGCATGCCGTGGTCCACCTGCGTCAGCAGCGCCGGCGCGACGTAAGGCGAGTTTTTGTTCGCGTTTTTAAAACGCGATGGATCTATCAGGTTTCTGGCGCCGGCCGCGACCGCGGCGTCGACGATCTCGCGGATTTCGTCGGCGGCGCGCTTGCGCACCACCGGCCCGAGCGTGGTCCCGTCCTGCAGCGGATCGCCCAGCACGTATTGCTCGGTCAGCGCCACGGCGCGCTCGACGAACTCATCGTAGCGCGGCCGCGCCACGTAGATGCGCTGGATGCCGCAGCAGGACTGGCCGGAATTGAAGTACGCGCCGTCGACCAGCGTCTCGACCGCGTGGCCGATGTCGGCGTCGTTGCGCACATAGGCCGGGTCGTTGCCGCCCAGCTCCAGGCCGACGCCGATGAAGCGCCCCGCCGCGCCCTCTTCCACGCTGTGTCCGCCGCGCACGGAGCCGGTGAAGGACACATAGCCGATTTCCGGCGCGCGGATCAGGCGCTGCGCGATCTCGTGGCTGGCGTGCAGGTACTGGAACACGCCCGCGGGCGCGCCGGCCTCGCGGAACGCGCGCTCGATGAATTCGGCGCACAGCGGCGTCTGATCCGAGTGCTTGAGGATGACGGCGTTGCCGGCCATCAGCGCCGGCACGATGCTGTTGACGGCGGTCAGCAGCGGATAATTCCACGGCGCGATCGTCAGCGCCACGCCGATGGGCTCGCGGCTGATGAAGCGCGTGAACCCGGGCTGCTCGGGAACCCGGATCGGGGCCAGCGCCTCGGCGGCGATGGCGATCATGTGACGCGCGCGCGACTCGAAGCCGGCCACCTCGCCTGGCGTGTAGCGCAGGGGCCGGCCCATTTGCACGGTGATGGCGCGCGCGATTTCGTCCCTGGCCGCGACGAAGCGGTCCACGGCGGCCGACACGATGCGCCCCCGCTCCTGCACGCCCAGCGCCGCCCAGCCCGGCTGCGCGCCCTGGGCGTCGGCCAGCGCACGCGCGATCTGCGCCTCGCTGGCATAGGGACGGCGGACGACCTCGCGCCCGTCGATCGGACTGATGGTGATGAGTTCCTGCGTCATGGCTGCCCTGTGCAAACGGTGTGGTCGATGGTCAGATGATTTCGAAGTAGCGCGCCAGTTCCCAGTCGGTCACGTGGCGCCGGAACTGCCTTTCTTCCCATTCGCGCGTGGCCACGTAGTGCTCGACGAAGGCGTCGCCGAACAGCCGGCGCGCGGCCTCGGATTCGCCCAGCCGCTGGGCCGCGTCCCACAGCGTGCTCGGCAGGCGCAGATGCGCGGGAAACTGCTGGGTATAGGCGTTGCCCTGCACCATGGGCTCGGGTTCGAGCCCCTGTTCGATGCCGTACAGGCCCGAGGCCAGCGCGGCCGACAGCGCCAGGTAGGGATTGGCGTCGGCCGAGCCGATGCGCACTTCGACGCGCTGCGACTTGTCGCTGCCGGGAATCAGCCGCAGCGCGGTGGTGCGGTTCTCCATGCCCCAGGTGGCGTCCAGCGGCGCCCAGTAGCCGGGCACCAGGCGCGAGTAGCTGTTGACGGTCTGCGCGTACAGGGCCATGAATTCCGGCAGGTAGCGCTGCACGCCGGCCATGAAGGAAGCCTGCGTCGCGCTCATGCAGTGCGGCCGCGACTCGTCGTGGAACGCCGAGCGCCCGGTCTTGCGGTCGCGCAGCGACAGGTGGATGTGGCCGCTCTGGCCGGGATGCTCGTGCGACCACTTCGCCATGAAGGTCGCCATCAGGCCATTCTGCTGCGCCAGCGCCTTGGTGAAGGTCTTGAACAGGAATGCCTTGTCGCCGGCGGCCGCGGCCTGGTCGACCGCGAGCGCGGCTTCCAGCACGCCCGGCCCGGTCTCGGTATGCAGGCCTTCGATGGGCATGTCCATGCGTTCGCACATGTCCAGCAGCTTGCGGTAGAAATCGCCCTCCACCGTGCTGCGCAGCACGGAGTAGCCGAAATTCCCGGGCGTCCAGTTCTCGAGGTTGCGGTAGTGCTTCGCGCGCACCGAGTGCGGGGTCTCGCGGAACATGAAGAACTCGTATTCCAGCGCGGCGTAGGCGTCGAAGCCCATGTCGGCGGCCCGGTCGATGACCCGGTGCAGCAGGCGCCGCGGGCAGATGGCGCCGGCCTCGCCTTCGAATTCCGCCAGGAACAACAGCATGTCCTCGCCGCCCGGCCCCTGCTCCAGCGGCAGCCTGCGGGCGCTTTGCGGGACGATCCGCAGCTTGGCGTCGGGATAGGCGGTATGCCAGCCGGTGTACTTGGTGTTGTCGTAGAGCTGGTCGTCGAGATCCCAGCCGAACACCACGTCGCAAAATGCGAGCCCGGAGCGCAGCGCCCCCAGGAACTTATCGCGGCGCAGGTACTTGCCCAGCATGACGCCGTCGACGTCGGACAGGCCGACCTTGATGTGCGAGAGCGCGCTGGCCTGCACCAGCCGCTCCGCGTCTTCCACCGTTGCTACCCCTAGTGCATGCATGCTTGTCCACCTTGCTGTGACTGTAGCGTTGCGTTGACCTGTCGGGCGGGCGGCGCGGCGTTCAGGTCGCGGCCGCCCCCAGCAGCCGCATCGCCTGGCGATGCAGCTGCGGCGTGGCGGCCGCGATCACGCGGCCCTGCGACTGGAGGCCGAGCGGCTGCCCGGACCAGTCGGTAATGACGCCGCCTGCCCCTTCGATCACGGGCATCAGCGCCAGATAGTCGTATGGCTGCAGGCCGGACTCGACCACCAGGTCGACGTGGCCGCTGGCCAGCAGCCCGTAGCTGTAGCAGTCGCCGCCGTAGCGGCGCATGCGCGCGGCCTGCGCCAGCGCGTCGAAGGCGGCCAGCTCGGCGCCGGCGAAGATGTCCGGCGAGGTCGCGTAGAGGATGGCCTCGCCCAGTTCGGTGCAGCCGCTGACGCGACACGCGTGGCCGTTCAGGCTGGCGGGCTGGCCGGCCGCGCCGATCCAGCGTTCGTCCAGCGCGGGAATGTCGATCAGGCCCAGCACCGGCCTGCCGCGGTGCAGCAGCGCCAGCAGCGTGCCCCACAGCGGGTTGCCGGAAATAAAGGCGCGGGTGCCGTCTATGGGATCGAGCGACCAGACCAGCTCGGCCTCCATGTGCGATACGCCGAACTCCTCGCCCAGGATGCCGTGCTCCGGGTATTGCTCCGCGATGGCCGCGCGCAGGGCCGTCTCGACTTCGCGGTCGGCCTGGGTGACGGGGCTGGCGTCGGCCTTGGTGTCGACCGCCAGCGGATGGCGGAACCACTTGCGCGACAGCGGCCGCACGCGGTCGGCCAGCGTCTGGGCGAACGCGCGATAGGCGGCCAGCTGCGGCGCGGATAGCGGCAATGAGGTTTGCATCGGTGATGCCTCCAGACCGGCCGCGGGATCGGGCCCAGGCCAAAAAAAACCGTGCATACGAGGTTTTTCCAGTCTAGACACGTTGCCACAAATTTGCAAATATACTTAAAACTGCAACTCGCACCTGTCTTGCAGCCCCGCAGTCCGCATATGTAGCTCGCACCGTTGCCGTGTATTCCAACCGGAGTCCCATCATGCAATGTATGAAGAAGCTCAGCCTTGTGGTTGCAGTAATTTCCCTAGGTGCCATCGGCTCGCAGGCCCATGCCGGCGCCATCACCGTCTACACCGCGCTCGAGGAAGACGAGATCGCGGCCTACCTCAAGGCGGCCAACGCCGCCATGCCCGACCTGAAAGTCAACGTGCTGCGCCTGTCCACCGGCGACCTGGGCGCGCGCCTGATCGCCGAGGCCTCCAATCCGCAGCAGGACGTGATCTGGGGCTTCGCGGTCAGCAATATGCTCGACCCGCGCCTGCAGAACCTGCTGGAACCCTATGCGGCCAAGGGCATGGACGCCCTGCCCGCCCGCTACAGGGGCGCCGACAACAAGTGGTTCGCCGCCACCGGCTACGTGGCGGCGTTCTGTGTCAACACCGACAGGCTGAAGTCCAAGAACCTGCCCATGCCCACGTCGTGGGAAGACCTGACCAAGCCCGCCTACAAGGGCGAGATCGTGATTCCCAGCCCGGCCGCCTCCGGCACCGGCTATCTGCAGATCGCCGCCCTGCTGCAGGGCCTGGGCAAGGAAAAGGGCTGGGCCCTGCTCAAGGACCTGGACAAGAACGTGGCGCAGTACACGCCTTCCGGTTCGCGTCCCTGCAAGATGGCGCGCGCCGGCGAGTACGCGATCGGCGTGTCCTTCGCCTTTCCGGCCATGCAGTCCATCGAAGAGGGCTATCCCATCAAGATGGTGATCCCGTCCAAGTGGGTGGGCTACGAGCTGGAGGCTTCGGGCCTGATGAAAACGGCCAAGAATCCCGCGGACGCCAAGCGCTTCCTGGACTGGACCCTGTCGCAGCAGGCCGGCGGCCTCTACAGCAAGTACAAGGAACTCGTCACCATCCCCGGCGCCGCCCCCAACAAGGCCGCCGAGGCCGCGGGCCTGCCCAAGGACCTGGGCACGGTGCTGTACCCCGTGGACTTCCAGAAGTCGGCGGCCGAGCGGGACGCCATCATCAAGACCTGGCAGGAAACCATCAAGCGTTGACGGCGGCGCGGCCGGCCGCCGCCGGCCGCGTCCCGTCCTGGAGACGCCCATGTACCTGGAATTGCGCGGGATACGCAAGACTTTCGACGGCTCGGTCGCGCTGCAGGACATCGACCTGTCGGTGGGCGAGCATGAATTCGTCTGCCTGCTCGGTCCCAGCGGCTGCGGCAAGACCACGCTGCTGCGCATCGTGGCCGGGCTGCTGCCGTTCGACCGCGGCGCCATCACGCTGGGCGGGCACGACCTGAGCGCGCTGCCGGCGCGCAAGCGCGGCTTCGGCATCGTGTTCCAGTCGTACTCGCTGTTTCCCAACATGACCGTGGCCGAGAACGTGGGCTACGGCCTGCGCATCCGCGGCGAAAGCCGCGAGCGCATCGCGTCGCGGGTGCGCGAACTGCTGGCGCTGATCAAGCTGCCCGAGCACGCCGAACGCTACCCGCACCAGCTCTCCGGCGGCCAGCAGCAGCGCGTGGCGCTGGCGCGCGCGCTGGCCGTGGACCCGGCGCTGATCCTGCTGGACGAACCGCTGTCGGCGCTGGACGCGCGCGTGCGCACCGATATGCGCGCCGAGATCCACGACGTGCAGCGGCGCCTGAAAATCCCGACCATCATGGTCACCCACGACCAGGAAGAAGCCTTGACGCTGGCCGACAAGATCGTCTGCATGAACGACGGGCGCATCGAGCAGGTCGGCTCGCCGGCCGACCTCTATCTGCGCCCGCGCACGCGTTTCGTGGCCAACTTCGTCGGCCTGAGCAACCTGCTGCCCACTGACTGGGTGCGCGAAGCCATGCCCGAGCTGCTGGCGAGCCGCCCCGAAGGCGCCAGCGAGCGCTATGAAGCCTGCCTGCGGCCCGAGAACCTGCGGGTGGCGGCCGACGAGCGCGGCGCCGGCCGCGTGCAGGACATGACGTTCATGGGCAACCTGACCCGCCTGCGCATCGCGTGGCGCGGACGCGAACTGGTGGTGGAGCAGCATGGCGCGGCCGGGCTGGCGCGCGGCGCCCCCGTGCGCCTGGACGCGGAGCCGGGCCAGTGCGCCTGGGTCAGCGTATGAGGGCGCTCCGATGAGCGCCGCCCACGCCGGCGCCGCGCTGGCCGCCCCCGCCGGCCGCGCGCCCTGGACGGCCGACCGCCTGCTGCTCTGGACCTGCGTCGGCATACCGATGGCGGGCCTGGCGCTGTTCTTCCTCTATCCGCTGGCGACCGTGGCCTGGAACAGCCTGGTCGAGAAAGACGGCTCCATCGGCCTGGGCAACTACGCCGAAGTCTTCGCCACGCGCGGCATCCTGACCGCCACGCTCAACAGCCTGGTCATGAGCTTCGCCACCACGGCGGTCAGCATCGTGCTGGGCTTCGCCATCGCCTATGGGCTGGACCGCAGCTGCATGCGCGGCAAGGCCATCGTGCGGGTGGCGCTGGTGCTGCCGCTGCTGGCTCCGTCGCTGGTGCAGGGCCTGGGCCTGATCTTCCTGCTGGGGCGCAACGGCCTGGTGCACCGCTGGACCGGCTGGGACATCGACATCTACGGCTTCTGGGGGCTGCTGATCTCCAACGTGTTCTATGCCCTGCCCCAGGCCGTGCTGATCCTGCAGGCGGCGCTGCGCAACATGGATGCGCGCTACTACGATGCGGCCGAAGTCATGGGCGCCTCCAGCGCGCGCCAGTTCTTCGACATCACCCTGCCCAACTGCAAGTTCGGCCTGCTGAGCGCGGCCTTCGTGGTGTTCGTCATCACCATCACCGATTTCGGCAACGCCGCGGTGATCGGCGGCAACTACCGCGTGCTGGCCACCGAGATCTACAGCCAGGTGTCCGGCCAGATGAACTTCGGCCTGGGATCGGTGGTGGGCATCCTGCTGCTGCTGCCTTCGCTGATATCGGTGCAGATAGAGCGCGTGGCCTCGCAGCGCCAGTTCGGCTCGGCCTCGCCCGGCGGCCTGAGGGTCGCGCCGCAGCCGGCGCGGGCGCGCGACGCCGCCTTCGGCGCCGCCGTGCTGCTGGCCGCCGGCGCCATCATCGTCACGGTGGCCACGGTGGTGTTCGCCAGTTTCATGCGGCTGTGGCCCTACCGCATGGAATGGACGCTGAAGCACTATGACATCACGGTCAGCGGCGGCTACGCGCCGCTGTGGACCTCGCTGTACCTGTCGCTGGCCGCCGCCGGCGGCGGGGTGCTGCTGCTGTTCTTCCTGAGCTTCGGCGTCTGCCGCATCCCGCGCGCCTGGGCCAAGCCGGTGTACATGCTGTCGGTGCTGCCGGTGGGGGTGCCGGGCCTGGTGCTGGGCCTGTCCTACATCTTCGCGTTCAACGCGCCCGGCACGCCGCTGTACGCGCTGTACGGCAGCGCGGCGCTGATCGCGCTGTGCAACTTCTACCACTACCATACGCAGGGGTTCCTGACGATGATGACCGGCATGCGGGCCGTGCCGCAGGCCCTGGAGGAAGCGGTCAGCTGCCTGGGCGGCGGCACCCTGCGGGTGCTGCGCGACGCGGTGCTGCCGCTGATCGGTCCGACGGTGCTGGGCGTCTTCTTTTTCCTGTTCATGCGCTCCATGGTCACGCTGTCGGCGGTGATCTTCCTGGTCACGCCTTCGGTCAGCGTGGCCCCGGTTTCGGTGCTGCGCCTGGACGAAGCCGGATTCGTCTCGCAGGCGGCGGCCTATTCAACGCTTATCATGCTGGTCGTTGGAGGTTCCCTGCTGGCCCTGCGCGCGCTGATTGCGTGGGCCGCGCGGCGGCGGGCATAGGGATAGAGAACTAGGAAACATCGGATATGTGGCAAGAAGAGCGGTATCAGAGAATCCGCGCCCTGCTGTCTTCATTGCAGCAGGTATCGACCGACCGCATCGTCGGCGAATTGGGGGTATCGCGGGAGACCGTCAGGCGCGACCTGCTGGAGCTGGAATCGATGGGCGAACTGCGCCGGGTGCATGGCGGCGCGGTGCCGGTGCACAGCGAGCCGCCCATCGCCGAACGCGTGCACACCCGCGTCAAGTACAAGCGCGCCATCGCGCGGGCGGCGGCCGGCCTGGTCTCCAGCGGCCAGACCCTGTTCCTGGACGCGGGCAGCACCACCAGCGTGCTGGCCGACGAACTGGCCAAGCTGTCGGGCCTGACCATCATCACCAACTCGTTCGACGTGGCCCTCAAGGTCGGCACCGCCGGCAGCGGCGCCAACCAGCTCATCATGCTGGGCGGCTCGGTCAGCGGCCCGGTCTGCGCCACCGCCGGCGACATCACGATCGCGGAAATCCACCGCTACCGCGCCGACCTGGCGCTGCTGTCGCCGGTGGGCGTGGACGCGGAGTTCGGCGCCACCAACTACGATCTGCGCGAAGCCGAAGTGGCGCGCGCCATGACCGCCAACGCCAAGCGGCTGGTGCTGCTGGCCGATTTCAGCAAGATCGGCCTGTGCAGCCGCGTGTCCTATTGCGGCGTGGACCGCATCGACCACCTGGTCACCAACACCAGCGCGCAGAAAAAACCGGCCTACGCCGCGCTGAAGGCGGCGGTCGGCGACGTCCTGGCCGTATAGGGCGCCGCCGCGCCGGCTTCAGTCCAGCGACACGCCGGCGGTCTTGACCATGCCGGCCCAATAGGCCGTGTCTTGCGCCAGGCGCGTCTTGAAGGCCTCGGGCTGGCTGCCCACCGCATTGCTGCCGCCGCCGTTGATCTTCGCGACCACCTCGGGCGACTTCATCGCCTGGCCCACCGCCTGCGCCAGGTAGGCGATGCGCTCGGGCGGGGTGCCGGCCGGCGCGAACAGCCCGTACCAGTCATCGGCCGTGATGCCCTCCATGCCGGACTGCTTGAGCGTGGGCGCGCCCTTGAAGCGGCCGATGCTGGTCTCGTGGCTCATCGCCAGCACGCGCAGCTTGCCCGCGGCCACCATGGGCTCGGCCGAGGCCGGAGACGTGATCAGCATGTCCACCGTGCCGCCCATCAGGTCGGTGATGGCGGGCGCGGCGCCGCGGTATGGCACGTGCACCAGCTGGACGTCGGCCTTCTTCGACACCAGCGCGCCCATCAGGTGGCTCATGGTGCCGTTGCCGGGCGTCGCGTAGGTGACCACGCCGGGCTGCTTGCGCGCGGCCTCCAGATAGTCTTTCAGGGACTGGTACGGGCTTTCGGTGCGCGTCACCAGCACCAGCGGCGCCGAGGTGATCTGGGAAATGGGCACGAAGTCCTTGATCGGGTCGAAGCCCACGTTCTTGTAGACGCGCGGATTGACCGCCATCACGCTGGTCTGCGACATCACCAGGGTGTAGCCGTCGGGCTTGGCGCGCGAGACCTGCGCGGTGCCGACGTTGCCGCCCGCGCCGGAGCGGTTTTCCACCACCACGCTCTGGCCCGTGATGGCCCCCAGCTCCTGCGCGATCAGGCGCGCCACGTTGTCATTGCCGCCGCCCGGCGGGAACGGCGAGACGATGGTGATGGCCTGCTTGGGATAGTCGGCCAGCGGCGCGGGCGCCTGGGCATGGGCGGCGCCGGCGCACAGCAGGCCGGCCACGGCCGCGGTTGCGCAAAAGTACGATGCGATCTGCTTCATTTGGATTTCCCCTGGTATTGGCGGCCGGATGCTCGGCCGTCCGTTGCATTTCGGTTCGCAATGAACCGCCCGCACCCCGGCGGCGTCAGCCGCGGGGCGTACTGTCTGGATGCATTTGCCGCGCCTCGCGGCGCGATAGGTCAGCCGGCCGGAAAGCGGTAGGCCGCGCGTTCTCGATCGTCGATCTGCCTGACCAGATTGGTTTCCCAGGCCAGGTACTGGCGCGCCGCGGCCTTGTTGCCGTCGTGACGGTCATGCACGAAAAACAGGTAGTCGATACAGTCCGCGTCGGCGGGCTCGTCAGGCGTGGACGCCAGCGCGATGCCCTGGGCGGACCAGCCGGCCGGCGTGCCGGTATTGGCGCTGACGTCGTCGACGCCCAGCGCCTTCAAGTCCTGCGCGGCCCAGGCGGCCAGCGCGGCGTCTTCGGCCAGCAGCACCACCGGGCGCGAGGCGTCCAGGCGCAGGCGGTCCAGGCGCGGGCGGATGGCCCAGCGCGCGCCCTCGATATGCCGGGCGCGATAGCGCATGCCCGGCCGGATATCCAGCAGCTGCGCGCCCTGCGCCATCGCCTCGGCCAGCGCGGCGTCGTCCAGCACGCGGATCTGCGGCGCGGGCGTCCTGTCCACACGCAACGCCAGACGGGCGCGCACGCCCTCTTTCAGCACGCTGGCGTCCCAGCCCATCTGCCGCAGCCAACTGGCGATGACCGGCGCGCGCACGCCTTCGGCGTCGAACACGACGATGCGCGCGCCGCGCACGGCCACGTACTGGTCGGTGGCCTGGATCAGCTGGCCTCCGGGCGTGTGCTGCGCGCCGGGCAAAGAGCCCTGGGCGTATTCCTCGGCGCTGCGCACGTCGCACAGAAAGGTGCTGCGCGCCGCGTCGTCCAGCCAGGCCTGCACGTCGCCGGCGGACACCATGGGCACGCCGTGGCGCTCGGCCAGCGCGGCGGAACGCTGCGCCAGCGCCGGCAGGTCCTGCGGCGCGATGTCGTCGCCGTAGCGGCGCAGCGCGCCGTGTTCCAGCTGCAGGTCTTCGAGATACCAGCCCTGCGTGCCGTTTTCCAGCGCGTACACGGGATTGGGCACGCCCAGATTGATCAGCGTCTGGGCGCCGATGATGCTGCGCGTGCGGCCGGCGCAATTGACCACGATGGTGGTCTGCGGGCTTTTGGCCAGCGTGTGGGCGCGCAGCGCCAGCTCGCCGTTGGGGCAGCAGACGCCGCCCGGGATGCTCATCTTCTGGTATTCGGAATAGGGCCTGCCGTCCAGCACGATCAGGTCGTCGCCGCGGCGCTGGCGCTCGGCCAGCTCGCGCGCGCCGATGCGCGGGGTGTGGAAAACTTCTTCGGCCAGTTCGCCGAAGGTCTTGCTGGGCACGTTGACGCCGGCGAAGGCGGCGTAGCCGTCTTCGCGCCACTGCGCGATGCCGCCGGCCAGGCGGTGCACATTGGTGTAGCCCAGCGCGGCCAGCGCGCGCGCGGCGCGCAAGGCGGTGGCGTCGTCGCCGCCCTCGTCGTAGATCGCCATCCGCACGTCGCGCCGCGGCGCCAGGCGCACGACGTCCACTTCGAGCCGGCTGTAGGGCAGCGGCACGGCGTAGAACAGGTGGGACTCGCCGTACTGGCCGTGTTCGCGCACGTCCAGCAACGCGATTTCGCCGCCGTCATGCAGCCATTGCTTGAGCGTGTGCGTATCGACGTCGGCGACAGTATGGTCAGGGGTGGGATGCATCATCGGATTCAGAGGGAACGGGAAACGGAGGAAAGCGCGGACAGCGCATGTTCGAGATCGGCGATGAGGTCTTCGGGGTCTTCCAGGCCGATGTGCAGGCGCGCCATGACGCCGCGCTTTTCGGTGTCGGGCAGCGAACGGCAGCTCTCCAGCCGCACCGGGATCGCCAGGCTTTCGAATCCGCCCCACGACGCGCCGATGCCGAAAAGCCGCAGTCCGTCGAGCAGGCGTTCGACGTCCGCCTCGCCGAATCCGGCCGAAAACTCCACCGTCAGCAAGCCGTTGGCGCCGCTGCAGTCGCGCTTCCAGATGGCGTGCGAGGGATCGCCGGGCAGCGCCGGACAGAGCACGCGCGCCACTTCGGGGCGGCCCAGCAGCCAGTCCGCCACGCGCAGCGCGCTGCGCGCATGCTGGGCCATGCGCAGGGGCAGCGAACGCATGCCGCGCAGCACCAGGTACGCGTCGTCGGCGCCCACCGTCTGGCCGAAATCGATGGTGGCGCGCTCCAGGGCGCGCCAGGCGCGCGCATTGGTCACGACCGCGCCCATCATCACGTCGGCATGTCCGCCCAGGTATTTGGTGGCCGCGAGAATAGAGATGTCGGCGCCCAGCGCCAACGGCTGGCACAGCAGGCCGGAGGCCCAGGTGTTGTCCACAGCCAGCCAGCAGTCATGCCGGCGCGCCAGTTCGGCGAGCGCGGGCAGGTCCGGCATCTCGTAGGTCAGCGAACCGGGCGACTCGGCATAGATCATCCGCGTGTTGGGGCGGATGAGCGCCGCGATGCCGGCGCCGTCCGGCCGGTAGTACGTGTATTCGACGCCCAGCCGCGACAGGTGCTCGGCGCAGAAGCGGCGCACCGGCTCGTACACCGCATCGGTGAGCAGCACGTGGTCGCCGGCGCGCAGATAGGCGAGCAGCACGGTGGCGATGGCGGCCTGGCCGGTTGGATACAGATGGGCGCGGTGGCCGCCCTCCAGCTCGACCAGCGCATCCTCAAGCGCGTGGGTGCTGTCGGTGCCGCGCGCGCCATAGGACGGCAGGCGTTCCTGTTCGCGCCGGGCGCGCGTATCGCGCCAGGCCTGCACGCTGTCGAAGACATAGGTACTGGCGCGCGTGACCGGCGTATTGACCCAGCCCCGGTGGGGACGCCCTGCGCGCAGCAGGCGCGTCGCGGGCCGCAGCGGCTTGTCCATGCTCAGCGCCGCGTCTGCACGCCGATCGGCATGACTTTGCAGGTGCCCGCTTCCAGGTCGAACGCCAGGCGTTCGTTCAGGGTCTCCAGCGCGCGGCCGTACATGTGCAGGTGGCGGATGACGCTGTCGCCCTGGATTTCCACGGCGTGGATGTCATCCGGCATCAGCGCGATGCCGGCGCCCGGCCCCACCACCACGGTGCCGGTCTGCTTCAGGCGGCCCACGCCGGGCGTCGCGCCGTCGTCCAGGCGGTCGTACACGTAGTTGTGTTCCACGCCTTCCACGGCCGCGATACAGGCCCAGGTCGTGTGGTTGTGGGGAACGATCTGCTTGCCCGGACGCATCACGTTCAGATAGAGCGCGTAGCTTTTGTCGGGGTCTTCGGCGATCAGGTAGCGCGCCTGGCGCTCGCCGTCCTCGGGCGCGGGATAGCGGTCGGCCGCCCACCAGTCGGTGTGGCCGGCCAGGCCGATCAGCTCGTCCAGCACCAGCTTGAGACTGTCGCGGTTCAGCCCCTTATTTCCTACAGTTTTCTTAATATTTCCGATGGCGCCGTCTATGCCGGCCTGATGGGGATGCGGAGTGCTCACTTTGATTTTCCCTGTTGTCGGTCGTTATCAAAGCCAATGTATCCCCCGCGCCCGGCGTAAACAATTTAAATTGCCTTAATATTCCATTAGCGTTCCTAATACTTTTAGCCTGCCATGCGCAATCTGGACCTGGACCTGCTCCGCACCCTGACCGCCATCGCCCAGTACGAGACCTTCTCGCAGGCCGCCACCCGGCTGCACAAGACTCAGTCGGCCGTGACCCAGCAGATGCAGCGACTGGAATCGGTCATCGGCCAGCCGCTGTTCGAAAAGCAGGGCCGCAACAAGGTGCTGTCCTCGCATGGCCGGCGCCTGGTGGCCTACGCGCGCCACATACTGGCCATCAACGACGAGGCGCTGCGCGCCCTGCAGGACGGGCCGCTGGAAGGCGACCTGCGCCTGGGCGCGCCGCTGGACGTGGCCGACACCATATTGCCCACCCTGCTGATGCACATCGCGCGCTCGGCGCCGCGCGTGAAACTGGAGATCCGCACCGATCGCAGCCCGTTCCTGATGGACGCGCTGCGCGCCGGCGAGCTGGACCTGACGATCTCGACCCGCTTCGACCAGGAGTTCGAAGGCGTGGCGCTGCGCAGTTCGCCCACGGTGTGGCTGGCCTGCGCCGACTATGTGCACGATATGCACGCCCCGGTGCCGCTGGTGCTGGCCGACGAGCCCAGCATCTTCCGCCGCCTGGCGCTCAATGCGCTGGAACAGGCGCAGGTGCGCTGGCACACCAACTACGTGGCGCCGAACCTGGTGGGGATCAAGGCCGCGCTGCGCGCGCGCCTGGGCGTGACGGCGCGCAGCGTGGAACTGTTGGGGCCGGAGATGCGGGTGCTGGGCGAGAAGGAAGGGCTGCCGCCGCTGCCGGACGTGACCTACTTCCTGTGGATAAGACGCGATCTGATCAACCCGCTGACGCGCCAGGTCTACGACATGCTCAAGACCCAGCTCGGCCTGGGCCGCGGACTCCAGGCGGCCGATTCAGGCGTTCAGTAGCGGTCGAAGAAGCGCTGCAGCGCCTGCGGGTCGCGAGTGACGCACAGGCCCAGCATCAGCAGGATGCGCGCCTTCTGCGGGTTCAGGTCGCGCGCGGCGACGAAGCCCAGGGCGGCGTCGTCCAGTTCCACGTCGCGCGCCACCAGGCCGCTGCCGGTGCGGCTGGCGCGCACCACCGCGACGCCGCTGGCGGCGGCCCGCAGCAGGCCGTCGATGGCCAGGTCGGTGGCGTTGCCGTCGCCGACGCCGGCCAGCACGATGCCGTCGGCCGCGCCGGCCAGGAAATCGATCAGGTCGTCCTGCAGGTCGGCGTGGGCGTAGACGATGGCCACGCGCGGCCAGCCGGCGCGCTCCAGCAATGCGAGTGAAAACTCGCTTTCTGTGGTGTGCGCGGTGGTGTTGCGCGAATAGAACTGCGGCGCGCCGCCGTGCATGACGCCGGCGCGGCCGCGGTTCGGCGACGCGAACGCGCACAGGCCGGCGGCCGCGGTCTTCTGGATCTCGCGGGCGTAGTGCAGGTCCTCGTTCATGACCGCCAGCGGTCCGCGGCCGCGGGCGTCGGGATGGCGCGCCAGCGCCACGGCGTTATACAGATTGGCCGGGCCCTCGGCGCCCAGCGCGGTGGCCGGACGCATGGCGCCCACCAGCACGATGGGCTTGTCGTGGCGGATCACCAGGCTCAGGAAATACGCGGTTTCCTCCAGCGTGTCCGTGCCGTGCGTGATGACGATGCCGGCCACCGACGGGTCCTGGCACAGCGCGTCCACGCGCAGCGCCAGCGCGCGCCAGACCTCGTGCGTCATGTTCTGGCTGCCGACGTTGGCGACCTGTTCGGCGCGGATGTCGGCGATGGCGGCCAGCTGCGGCACGGCGGCCAGCAGCTCGCCCACGCCGACCGAGCCCGCCTTGTAGCCGGCGGCGGTGGCGTCGGGTTGGGCGCCGGCGATGGTGCCGCCCGTCGCCAGTACGGCGATGACAGGCAGCGCGCGCTCAGGCATCCACCACTCCGGACAGGCCCTGGCGTTCCAGCAGCGAATTCAGGTGCTCCCAGCCGTGGAAGTCGATGACGATCTGCCCTTTTTCCTTGGCGCCCACCTTGAGCGCGACGCGCGTGCCCAGGTGGTCGGACAGGGCTTCCTCCAGGCGCGTCAGGTCGCGCGAGGCGCCGTTGGTTTTCTTGCGCGGCGCGGCCGACGCGTCGGCGTCCTTGGCGGTCTTGGCGACTAGTTTTTCGGCTTCGCGCACCGACAGGCGGCGCGCAATGATGAGATTGGCCAGCTGGATCTGCGTGGCCGCGTCCACGGCCAGCAGCGCGCGCGCGTGGCCCATGTCCACGTCGCCGGCCAGCAGCATGGTCTGCACCGGGGCGGCCAGGTTGAGCAGGCGCAGCAGGTTGCTGGTGGCCGAACGCGAGCGGCCGATGGCCTGCGCGGCCTGTTCGTGCGTGAGGCCGAATTCGTCCAGCAGGCGGCGCACGCCCTGCGCCTCTTCGAGCGGGTTCAGGTCTTCGCGCTGGATGTTTTCGATCAGCGCCATGACGGCCGCGTTCTCGTCGGCCACTTCGCGCACCAGCACCGGCACTTCCTTCAGGCCGGCGATCTGGGCGGCGCGAAAACGGCGCTCGCCCGCGATGATTTCGTACTGGCCGGGCGCGGCCTCGCCCAGCGCGCGCACAAGTATGGGTTGCATGATGCCTTGTGTGCGGATCGATTCGGCCAGTTCGCCCAGGGCGCCCTCGTCCATGCGCGTGCGCGGCTGGTATTTGCCGGCGCGCATCTTGGAGACGGGCAAGGTGGACGGCGGACCCTCGGGCTTGGCCGCGGCCTTGCCGATGTTCTCGATGGCGGGCGCGTCCGCGCCGAGCAAGGCGTCCAGTCCGCGGCCCAATCCCTTGGGTTTCTTGGTGGCCATAGTTAAATCCTCTTTCCTTCTGTTTTTGTATCCCGAGCCAGGCTCAGGTGTCCGCGTGCTCGGCGGGCACGCGATACCAATACGCGTAACAGTCTTTGAAACCGTAGCGGCCGTACAAGGCGCGCGCGGCTGAATTTTCCGGCTCGACCTGCAGATAGGCTGTCGTGGCGCCGCCGGCAGCGCCCAGAGCCAATAAGTGTTCCACCAGGGCGCCGGCATGGCCTTTGCGCCGCTCTGCGGGGTCGGTGACGATGTCGAACAGGCCGAGCAGATCGCCGTCGCGCACGGCCAGGCCGGCGGCGACGCCGCGCCCCGCCGCGTCCGTGGCAAGCACCGGCAGGATATCCACAGCCAGGCCCTGCAGGCGCCTGCGGTGTTCGTCGACGTGCTCGGGCAAGGCGCCGCGCATGGCGCCGACCGCCTGCGCGAAACGGTCCGCGGCGATCGTCTGGAACCGCAGCCCGCCCGTGGCGCCGTGCCCGGGCGCGAGCGGCATGCTCATGACCCGGGTCTCGCCGGTGTAAACATAACCGCGGGCCTCCAGGTCGGCATCGAGGGAAAAGTCGGGGCCGATGGAGGTCAGGCGCAGCACCATGGGCAGGCCATGGCGCGCGTACAACGATGAACAATACGCCAGCCGCTCATCCAGCGTACGTGTGGATAACCCCAGCACATTCACGCTGCGCATGCGCTTGGCCGGCGACTGCGCGAAACGCACCAGCCAGCCATCATAAAGCACCTGCGCGCCGACCGCCGTCGCGTTCAGCGCGGCCTCTTCGAGACGCACGCGCAGGCTGTCGCGCTCGCCGGCGCAAGGCGCGCGGCGGGCGATCGACGGAAGCGGAGCGATGCGCGCAGAGGCCGACATGGATATGGATTACTTCAAATCCCGTTTTACGCGCTCGATCATTTCGGCACCAAATGCAATGTAGGCCTGCGCGCCGCGTGACGCGCGGTCATAGATCACGCCGGGCATGCCGTAACTGGGTGCTTCGGCCAGGCGCACGTTGCGCGGCACGACCGTCTTGAAGACCTTGTCGCCGAAATGCGCCTCGAGTTGCGCGGACACTTGCTGTTGCAGCGTCATGCGCGGGTCGAACATCACGCGCAGCAGGCCGATGACGCGCAGGTCGTCGTTGATGTTGCGATGCACGCGCTTGATGGTGTTGACCAGGTCGGACAGGCCTTCGAGCGCGAAGTATTCGCACTGCATCGGAATGATGACGCCGTGGGCGGCGGCCAGGCCGTTCAGGGTCAGCAGCGAGAGCGTGGGCGGGCAGTCGATCAGCACGAAGTCGTACTGGCTGGAGACGGTGTCGATGGCGGCCTTGAGCTGGCGCTCGCGCTGTTCCATCTGCACCAGGTCAATCTCGGCGCCGGAGAGTTCGCGGTTGGCCGGCAGCACGTCGTAGCCGCCCGATTCGGAGCGCACGCGCGCCTGTTCGATGCCGGCTTCGCCGATCAGCACCTGGTACAGGTTCGATTCGAGCGAGTTCTTGTCGATGCCGCTGCCCATCGTGGCGTTGCCCTGAGGGTCCAGGTCCACCAGCAGCACGCGTTGCTTGTGCGTGGCAAGGCCGGCCGCCAGGTTGATGGCGGTGGTCGTCTTGCCCACACCGCCCTTCTGGTTGGCAATGCAGAATACGCGGGCGGTCGTGCTGGGGGGTATGTTCTTCATAGGGTTCCTTGACTGCGGCGCATCCAGACCAGGCAGCGTTCCGCTTGCAGTTCCGGCACGGACAGCGGCTGTATGTGATCGACTTGCCATTGCCCGCGCGCATGCAACGCCTGGATTTCATCCTCGGGGTGCTTGCCCTTCATGGCGACGAGGGTACCATCGTTGCGCACGTGCCGACCTGCGAGCTGCGCAAAATCGTCCAGCGACGCGAAGGCGCGCGACGTGACAATGTTGCACTCGGCCGGCTCCAGCGTTTCGATGCGGGCGTGGCGCGCCTGCAGGTTGGGCAGGGCCAGCGCGCCGCTCATCTGGCGCACGAATGCGGTTTTCTTTTCGACGGCGTCCACGCAGGTCACGGACCAGCGCGGCCGCATGATGGCCAGGACGACGCCAGGCAGGCCTCCGCCCGAGCCGACGTCGTAGACCTTGGCCGGCGCGTCCGGACCGCCCAGCGCCTCGCTGAAGGGCGCCACGGCGGCCAGGCTGTCGAACAGGTGCTGCACCAGCATCTGCTGCGGATCGCGGATCGCGGTGAGGTTGTAGGTCCGGTTCCAGCGCTGCATCTGCGCCAGGTAGTCGAGCAGCCTGGCCCGGGCGGACGCGTCGGCGTCCAGCCCCAGCTGTTCGCACGCGCGCGCGAGCCGGCCGGCCATGTCGGCGGGCTGGTCTGCGCGGCCGGTCACGGAATGGCTTTCATGTACGCTGCGGTACTCGCCCTTGGGGCGCCCCACGGGGCTCATGCCGCTTGCTTGCGCGAGCCGTAGTGCAGGCGCTTCAAGTGGATGAGGAGCAGCGAGATGGCGGCGGGCGTGACGCCCGAGATCCGCGCGGCCTGGCCGATGGTCTCGGGACGGTGCGCCTTGAGCTTCTGGCGGACTTCGAACGACAGGCTGGTCACGGCGTCGTAGTCCACGTCGGCGGGAATGGGCTGCTGCTCGTGCGCGATGTGCTTCTGGACCTCGTCCTGCTGGCGCGCGATGTAGCCGGCGTACTTGACCTGGATCTCGACCTGCTCGGCCAGCACCTCGTCGGCGACCACCCCAGGACCGGCGAGCAGCGTGCCGTCGGTATTGCGGGCGGCCATCAGCGCTTCGTAGGAGACGCCGGGGCGTTTCAGCAGGTCTGCAAGTGAGTACTCACGTTCAATCGCCTTGCCCAGCAGCGGCTCGGCGACCTCGGCCGGCAGCACGCGCGGATTGACCCAGGAGGACTTGAGGCGCTCGACTTCGGCGGCCACCGCGTCGCGCTTGCGGTTGAAGGCGTCCCAGCGCACGTCGTCGACGATGCCGAGGCGGCGGCCGATTTCCGTCAGGCGCAGGTCGGCGTTGTCTTCACGCAGGCTCAGACGGTATTCCGCCCGCGACGTGAACATGCGGTAGGGCTCGGTCACGCCGCGCGTGACCAGGTCGTCCACCAGCACGCCCAGGTAGGCTTCGTCGCGGCGCGGCGTCCATTGCTCGCGCTCCAGCGACAGCAGCGCGGCATTGGTGCCGGCCAGCAGGCCCTGGGCCGCAGCTTCTTCATAGCCGGTGGTGCCGTTGATCTGCCCGGCGAAGAACAGGCCGACGATGGCCTTGGTCTCCAGCGTGCTCTTCAATCCACGTGGATCGAAGTAATCGTATTCGATGGCGTAGCCGGGGCGCAGGATGTGCGCGTTCTCCAGCCCGGGCAGCGAGTGGATCAGTTCCAGCTGCACGTCGAACGGCAGGCTGGTCGACACCCCGTTCGGATACACCTCGTGCGTGTCCAGGCCCTCGGGCTCCAGGAACACCTGGTGCGACTGCTTGTCGGCGAAACGGTGAATTTTGTCCTCGATGGACGGGCAATAGCGCGGACCCACGCCTTCGATCACGCCGCTATACATGGGCGAACGGTCCAGGCCGCCGCGGATGATGTCGTGCGTGCGGGCATTGGTGTGCGTAATCCAGCAAGGCAGCTGCCGCGGATGCATCGCCACATTGCCCAGGTACGAGAACACCGGGATCGGGTCCAGGTCGCCAGGCTGCTCTTCCAGGATGCCGTAGTTGATCGAGCGCCCGTCGATGCGCGGCGGCGTGCCCGTCTTGAGCCGGCCCTGCGGAAGCTTGAGCTCCTTCAGGCGCTGCCCCAGCGAAATAGCGGGAGGATCTCCCGCCCGGCCGCCCGAGTAGTTCTGCAGGCCCACGTGAATCAGGCCGTTGAGGAACGTGCCGGCAGTCAGCACCACGGTCTTGGCCCGGAACTTCAGGCCTACCTGCGTCACCGCGCCGACCACACGGTCGCCCTCCACCATCAAGTCTTCCACGGCCTGCTGGAACAGCCACAGATTGGGCTGGTTCTCCAGACGGCCACGGATAGCCTTGCGGTACAGCACGCGGTCGGCCTGGGCGCGAGTGGCTCGCACGGCCGGCCCCTTGGAGCTGTTCAGGATGCGGAACTGAATCCCCGACTCATCGGTCGCCAAAGCCATTGCGCCGCCCAGGGCGTCGACTTCTTTGACAAGGTGTCCCTTGCCGATCCCACCGATGGAGGGATTGCAAGACATTTGACCTAGGGTTTCGATGTTATGCGTCAGCAGCAGCGTCTGTGCGCCGGTGCGCGCGGCAGCCAAAGCCGCCTCGGTGCCGGCGTGGCCGCCACCGACAACGATGACATCGAATGCGCGGGGATAGTCCATGATGGGGAGGTAAGAGAGCGTTCGGTGCTCATTATAGAGGCAGGGCTTCCATGTTTCACGTGAAACATGTTTCGCTGCAGCAACGAAGCGTCGCAGCTCCCTTCAGGCGTCGGCAATTGACAACGACAGGCATGCAGACCCGCACAATATGTCGGCACCTGCCGGTGTTTCGAATGCGTGTTCCACGTGGAACATCGGGATTCAGATGTCTAAAGGAAGGCCCGCGGTGCTGCGATGTTTCACGTGAAACACTACCTTGAAAGCCCATTGAGCTGAATCGATCGGTTTCAGGTTCGACACATAAGACGCCGATCTCGATGTTTCACGTGAAACATCGTTTCCCCAGCATTTGCCGTGTTTCACGTGAAACATAAGGCAGATAAAAACGTCAGCCCCTCATCGTTGTTTCACGTGAAACCACCAAGTTCCGATGAAACGAAGAAAAACTGATATTTCCACCCCTACCCTACCCCTACCCCTGAAAAATCAATTTTTTCGAAGTATTCACCACACAATCAAGCAAAGGCAGACGACGCATTCGTGAACTGTTGTCCACGATCGCTCCGCTACACGTTATGAAAAACATTCCGGCAAAGTTCCATGCTGGCCGAGATCAGCAAAATTGACTCAATAAAACCGGCTTCGAGTTCATAACAAAGTTATCAACAAATCCAGCTGTCGTTGAATTACTGCGTGCCCGCGTTTCACGTGGAACAACTTTGGGGATAAGTCGGAATACGGACAGCCGCAAGGTGCGTTCCCACGCCTATTCGCCGCGCACCGGAGGCACCAGGCCAAATCCATGAAAATCCACAAATACGCAAGCTGCCCCCTATGAAAGCGGCGCGTGCAGTCCTTGGAAATGACAGCAAGAAAGCAGCAAAAAGCGCAGCGCCGAAAAGCCGCATAGCGCCCTGCATAACCGTGGAAAACTTTGTGGATAAGATGGCGCCGCCGAACGGCCGCACCGAAAACTCACCGCCGGGCTGACATCGCCGGCCAACAAGATTTGATTTCCGAACTGGAATCGCCTGCCAAGTTCATCGCCTTGGCTTATCCCCAGTGTTATCCCATGCAGCAGCCATATTCCGGATCTATCGCATCCATAGAGCGCCGTCATCGGGAATCTTTGATGAAGCAAGTATCTTGCTCCTGCCCGGCTCGCCGCGCCATCATCCTTTTGGGTGAGTGCCGGATTATCCCCTGCGCGCTGTGGAAAACTCGTCTGCACGATTCAAGACAGAAAAATTACCCGCGCACGACGGACCAACGGCCTGGCGTGGGCCATCTGCCATTGGGCATCCATGCCGTCCGAAAGTCTTAGCGAGCTCCTGCTATCCCCATTTATATCCACAGGCGCGAACACCCGAATCGGGCTACCAAAGGCCTAATTCTGTGCATAACCGAGATGGGGATATCTTTGTGAACAACCGCCCGCCGGCGGGCCAAAAATCGGCCTTGGGGCGCCGGAAGAATATAGAGGCCTGTGCCCCGCTGGAGCGGGAAAATCCGCCCAAACCTGCGTATTTACTGGGGAAAATGCGCGTATTGAGGGCAGCCAGACCACCGTAGCGGTCCTTGCGCCATTGCCTGGGCAAGACCAGGAATGCGGTACGGAATTTGGGATAACTCTGCAAATCCTTGCGTCGGAGCAATGAAATGCTTCATTACTGCGCATGAAAATATTCATGCCCAAAAATAATTATCCACAAACTTATCCACGGCCCGAGAATATGTTAGTAGCTACTAACAAATGGCTGAAAACCCGAAACGGAAAATCGGCGGCGCCCGCATTGGACGACGCGGCCCAAATGAAACAACGCCCCAGACCTGAGGTCTTGGGGCGTTGTAGCCAGGCCAAGCCTGGCAGACGGGAAATTGGGATTTCCCGATTTAGAGCGGGCGAATTTCGGCCGCTTGAGGTCCTTTCGGACCATCCTTGACTTCGAATTCGACTTCCTGCCCTTCGTTCAGGCTGCGATAGCCGCGGCCCTGGATGGCGGAAAAGTGTGCGAAAACATCGGTGCCGCCGACGTCCGGAGTGATGAAACCGTAACCCTTGTCAGCGTTGAACCACTTAACTTTGCCCTTCTGAGCCATTTTTTCTAGCGTCCTGTAATTAACTCGAAATGCAATGAATCAAGGACGCCGTGAGAACTGAACGACCGGTTGTGACACCTGCGTTGCTGCTGCGTTCCCGCCTGCCGCCAGGCTGCAGAACGAGTCCGCGCGCTGCTTGAATCAACTGCCTGACCAGCATACTCACCGGACATTACAGACTCATATAGTTGTTTTCCCCAATGTCGTATTTTTCAGACTTGAAGCAATCCGGCTCAGGCGGAGCGCGCCTGACGCGGCGCCAACAGGTGGTATAGCGGCCCCGTCACCAGCACCACGAACACCATCCGCGTCACGTGAAACGCGGTGACCACCGGCACGCCCAGCTGCAGCACCTTGGCGGTAATGGCCATTTCGGCGATGCCGCCCGGCGTGGTGCCCAGAATAAGGGTCGGGATCGGGGCCGCCGACCATAGCGACAACAGGGCGCCGAGGCCGAAGGCCAGGGCCAGCGCCAGAATGGTGAAGCCGGCCATCGCCGCGATGAAGCGCGGCGCGGCGCGGAAGAAATCGGGCCGGTAGCGGTCTCCCAGCGACCAGCCTATGAACAGCTGCCCGATCTTCGGCACATAGTCGGGCAGCGCCGACAGCTCGATGCTGGAGGCCGTCAGGATCATTGCCACCAGCATCGGCCCCAGCACCCAGGGATTGGGCAGGCGCAGCTTCATGAAGATGGCGCCGGCGACGCAGGTGAGCGCCACCAGCAAGGCCAGGCCGGCGCCATGCACCTCGCGCGGCCCGGGCACGGTGGGGTCCAGCCCGGCCACGCCCCACCACTGAAAAATGAACGGCACGGTCACCACTACCAGCAGCACGCGCACGCTGTGCGCCGTCGCCACGCGGTCGATGCGCGCGCCGTGGCGCTCGGCCAGGTTGGCCATCTCGCTGGCGCCGCCGATGGCCGCCGAGAACCAGGCCGTCTTGAAATCCACGTCGGTGTAGCGGCGCAGAATCGCCGTGCCCAGAAACGCCAGCCCCAGCGCGAACAGCATGCCCACGACGATGGGGCCGGCGTTGTTGCCGATATGCCCGATCACCTGCGGCGTGAAGTACAGGCCCAGCGAGGTGCCGATCACCCACTGCCCGCCGTTGCGCGCGGGCCTGGGGCAGGCCGTGCCCAATCCGGCGATCCGCGTCGCGGCCGTCAACAGCAGCGCGCCCAGCATCCAGGGCAGCGGAATATGCGCCCATACGGCCAGCAACGCTCCGGCCAGCGCGATCACGAAACCGCCCAGCACCCTACCCGACATACTCTGCACCACGCCCCCTTCCATATCGCTGCGTTTCGAGAAAACGAATTATGAGTTAGTGGGATACTTACGAAAACTCTCTGCGCTGGTAGCGTCCACTTCCTCGTCCACCATGATCCGATCCAAACTTCCTGACGTCGGCACCACCATCTTCACCGTGATGAGCCGCCTTGCCATCGAACACAAGGCCATCAACCTGGGCCAGGGCTTCCCAGACTTCGATCCCGATCCCGCCTTGTGCGAGCTGGTCTCCAAGGCCATGGCCGAGGGCCACAACCAGTACCCCTACATGCCCGGCGTCGCGCCGCTGCGCGAAGCCATCGCCGCCAAGACGCTCGCATGCTATGGCCACGCGTACGATCCCGAAACCGAGATCACGGTGACCAGCGGCGCCACCGAGGCCTTGATGGCCACGGTGCTCGCCGCCGTGGGCAGCGGCGACGAAGTCGTGGTCATCGAGCCCTGCTACGACTCCTATCTGCCGGCGATCCGCCTGGCCGGCGGCACCGCGGTGCCGGTGCCGCTGCGCGCGCCGACCGCAGACGATCCCTACTACCGCATCGACTGGCAGCGAGTGCGCGACGCCATCACGTCCAAGACGCGCCTCCTGATGCTGAACTTCCCGCACAACCCCACCGGCGCCGTGCTGGACGACAGCGACCTCGACGCGCTCGAATCCATCGTGCGCGACACCGGCGTGCTGCTGGTTTCCGACGAGGTCTACGAACACATCGTGTTCGACGGCAGGCCGCATGCCAGCGTGGCGCGCCGCCCGCTGCTGGCCGAGCACGCCTTCGTGATCTCGTCCTTCGGCAAGACCTATCACACCACCGGCTGGAAGATAGGCTACTGCTGCGCGCCGCGCCAGCTCAGCGCCGAACTGCGCAAGGTGCACCAGTTCATGGTGTTCACGGTGCCCTCGCCCATGCAGTTCGCGCTGGCCGAATACATGCGCGACCCCAAGCCCTACCTGGATCTGCCGGCCTTCTACCAGGCCAAGCGCGACCGCCTGGCGCAAGGACTGGAAAAGACCCGTTTCCGCCCGCTGCCCAGCCCCGGCACGTTCTTCCTGCTGGCCGATTACAGCGAGATTTCGCGCCAGAACGAGGCCGACTTCGCGCGCGACCTGACCGTCAATCACGGCGTCACCGTGATCCCGGTTTCGGCGTTCTACCGCCATCCCGACGCGCCCGATTCGAACCATCGCATCGTGCGTTTCTGTTTCGCGAAAAAGGACGAAACCCTGGATTCCGCGCTGCAGCGGCTGGCCCGAGTCTGACGGCAATTTCGACTGAATATGAGTAAAAGCTCATATTCATATTTTGCCGGTTTCGATGGATAAAAAAGGGGCGCCGCGAGGCGCCCCATGCAGTTCCGGCGATGCCCCGGCGCATCCGCGCCGGCTTCGCATCAGGCCGGGTCGGCGGCAACCTTTCTTGCGGCGCGCAGCTTGCGCATGACTTGCGGCACGATCACGACGGCGGCAGCGCCCGCCCACAGGCCGATCGAGACCGGGCTGGCGAACAGCACGCCCACGTCGCCGTCGGTGATCGACAGCGCGCGGCGCAGGTTCTGCTCCATCATGTCTCCCAGCACCACGCCCAGCACCAGCGGCGCCATCGGCACGCCGAATTTGCGCAGGAAGTAGCCCAGCGTCCCGATGCCGGCCACCAGCAGCAGGTCGAAGGTACCCGCGTTGATCGCGTACACGCCGATATAGCTGATGCACAGGATGCCCGGCACCATCAGCCAGCCCGGCACCGACAGCACCTTGGAGAACAGGCGCACCAGCGGCACGTTCATGATGAAGAGCAGCACGTTGGCGACGAACAGCGAAGCGATCAAACCCCACACCAGATCCGGCTTGGAATCGAACAGCACCGGGCCCGGCGTGATGTTGTAGAGGGTCAGCGCGCCCATCATCACCGCCGTGGTGCCCGAGCCGGGCACGCCCAGCGTCAGCATGGGCACGAAGGAGCCGATGGCCGAGGCCGTGGCGGCGGCCTCGGGCGCCACCAGGCCGCGCATGTCGCCCTTGCCGAACTTGGCGTTCGGGTCCTTGGCTTCGATGATGCGTTTTTCCTGCGAGTACGCCACGGCGGCGGCCACGCTGGCGCCGGCGCCCGGCAGCACGCCCACGCCGAAGCCCACGAAAGCGCTGCGCACCACGCTCCACCACGTGAAGACCAGCTCTTTCAGATTGAAGATCTTGCGGCCGCTGGGCTTGACTTCGACGCTGTGGCCGGCCATGACTTTCTCCAGCATCTCCAGCATTTCGGCCACCGCGAACAGCGCGATCACGACCACCACGAAGTCGATGCCGTCGGCCAGGTGCACCGACTCGAACGTATAGCGGTAGACGCCGGAGTTGGCGTCCACGCCCACCACCGAAATCGCCAGGCCGATCATCGCGGCCAGCACGCCCTTGACCGGCTGCTTGCCCAGCAGGCTGGTCAGGCAGCAGAACGCGAACACCATCAGCACGAAGTACTCGGCCGGGCCGAAGGCCAGCGCCCATTTGGCCAGCAGCGGCGCCAGCAGGATGATGCCGACCACCGACACGATGGCGCCGAAGAACGCCGACCACGCCGACAGCGACAAGGCCACGCTGGCCAGGCCCTGGCGCGCCAGCGGATAGCCGTCCAGCGTCGTCATGATGGCGCTGGCCTCGCCCGGCACGTTCAGCAGGATGGACGTGATGCGCCCGCCGTACTCCGCGCCCACGTACACCGCCGCCAGCAGGATCAGCGCGGTCTCGGGCGGCAGGTTCATGGCGAAGGCGATCGGTATCAGCATCGCTACGCCGTTGATCGGCCCCAGCCCGGGCAGCACGCCCACCATCGTCCCGAAGAACGAGCCGATGGCGGCCACCAGCAGGTTGGTCGCCGAGAAGGCGACGCCGAAGCCGATCGACAGATGATCAAGAATGGCGCTCATATCAGGTTCTCCAGCAGTCCGGCCGGCAGGACCACGTCCAGCACCTTGTCGAACAGCACGAAAAAGAAAATGCTCATGACCACGCCGCCGATGGCGCACTTGATCCAGCCGCCGCCGAACAGGCGGCCGACGAACACCGTCATGAGGGTGGTGGCGATCACGAAGCCCAGCCACTGGAACAGGAACGCATAGGCCGTGGCGAACACCACCATCAGCGCGATGCGGCCGTTGGCGCCCGGCGGATTCGCCTCCACCTGGTGGCCGCCCTTGTAGACCAGCCACAGGCCGCACAGGCCGATGATCAGCGCCAGCAGCAGCGGAAAGGCGCGCGGGCCGACGGGCTCATAGGCGAACGGGGCTTCGATGCCCCAGCCCGCGGCGGTCAGGAAGACGGCGAGCCCGAGCGCCGCCAATCCCAGTATTCGATCGTTCATGATCACTTTTCCGATGTAGTCGCATCACGCGGCGCAGCGCCTCCCGCCGCCGCGGCCGGACCGCGGCGGAAAGGAGCCCTGACGGGCGCGAACGGGGGAGTAAGGCCTGGCTTACTTCTTGATCAGGCCGAAGGAATCGGCCAGCTCGCCGTAGTGCCGGACACGCTCTTTCACGTAGGCGTCCAGCTCGGCGCCGGTCTTGTTGAACGGGAACAGGCCCTGCTGCTCACGCAGTTTCGCGAACTCGGGCGAGTTGGTCGCCTTGTTGAAGGCGTCGACCCAGAACTGGTAGTCGGCGTCAGACACCTTCGGGCCCACGTAGAAGCCGCGGATGATCGGCCAGACGATGTCATAGCCCTGTTCCTTGGCGGTGGGCACGGTGCCCAGCTTGCCCGGCAGGCGTTCGTCGTTGAACACCGCCAGCACGCGGATCGGAGCGCCGCCTTCCAGCATGGTGAAGGCTTCGGCCGCGTCGCCCATGTAGGCCTGGATATGGCCGCCGCGCAGCGCGGTGACGGCTTCGCCGCCGCCCTCGAAGGCCACGAAACGCATCTTCTTGAAGTCCACGCCCGCCGCCTTGGCGGTCAGCGCGGCCTTCATCCAGTCCTGGCTGCCCACGGTGCCGCCGGCGCCCAGCACGATCTTGGTCGGGTCCTGCTTGAACGCTTCCATCAGGCTCTTGAGATCGGTGTACGGCGAATCGTTGCGGACCACCGCCACGCCGTAGTCGGTGCCGATGCCGGCCAGCCAGCGCACGTCGTTGACGTTGTACTTGCCGAACTTGCCCTGCGCCAGGTTCAGGAGCGAACCGCCGGAGAAGGCCACGATGGTGCCCGGCTCGTTGGGATGCTGGGCCACGATGTTGTTGTAGGCCACCGCACCGATGCCGCCGGGCATGTAGACGATGCGCATGGCGCTCTTGAGCGCGCCGCTCTGCTTCAGGCCTTCGGTGGCCAGGCGGCAGGTCAGGTCGAAGCCGCCGCCGGGCTGGGCCGGGGCGATGCATTCCGGACGGCGGGGCTCTTCGGCCGCCTGCGCGGCTCCCAGGGACAGGGTGATCGCGCCAAGCGCCGCAAAGGCGGCCAGGCGCAGCTTCAGACTCGTCTGCATTTTTGCGTCTCCGAGATTTATAGGTCTAGGTGTGTCTGGAAGCCGCGCCGCCGATTCTGCACGGTGGCTGCCCCAGTGAACGCAACCGTACAAAATCGAACCTTTCCAACACCTTTCAAACTGGACCGATTTCTTGCCGCGGCGCAGCATCCGACGCCGATCCAAGGGTAAACACCAATGCCGCCCGCAGTCCGGGCAGCGGCGCGCGGTTCTCCAGCACCAATCGCGCGCCCAGGATTTCGGCGATGGTGCCGACGATGGCCAGGCCCAGGCCGGCGCCGGGCTTGTTCTTGCCGGCCGCGCCGCGGCGAAAGCGCACGCAGGCCCGCGCGATGTCGTCGGCGGACATGCCCGGGCCGCTGTCCTCGACCAGCAGGCGGGCCTGGACGGCGTCGGCCTGTATCCGCACCGTGACCTCCCCGGCCGGCGAGGTGTAGCGGATGGCGTTGTCCACCAGGTTGCTGACCGCTTCGCGCAGCAGCCAGTCGGCGCCGCGCACCATGACGGGCCGCTGCTCGGCCTCCAGGCCGATGTCCAGCTGGCGCAGGCGGGCGGTGGGCAGCAGACCGCGGATGACGCCGTCGGCCAGGTCCACCAGGTCCACCGATTCGGGGACAAATCCCCCTTCGGCCAGGGAGGCGTCTTTTGCGCGCGCCAGGGCCAGCATCTGGTTGGTGGTGCGTACGGCCCTGTCCAGCCCCTCCTGCATCGCCAGAAGGGCTGTACGGACCTCCTGGGGGTCTGTTTCGCGCAGGGCATACGCCATCTGGGTCCGCAAAACCGACAGCGGCGTGCGCAACTGGTGCGATGCGTCGTCCAGGAACTGGCTCTGGACCCTCGCCTGGGCCGCAAAACGGGCCATGTGGAGGTTTACGGCCGCCACCAGGGGTAGGACCTCCCCCGGCATGTCGGACGCGCTGACGGGGCTTAAATCGTCCGCAGAACGCCCTTCGACCTCCTGCCGCAGCCGGCCCAGGGGCCGCAAGGCCATGAAAACGCCCACGATGATCACCAGGACGCTGATCAGGATGACGGCCAGGTCCCGCTCCACGGAGCGCACCAGGGCCCGGTGCAGGAACGCCTGGCGCGTGCCCAGCCCCTCCGCGACCTGCACTACTACCCGTCCCCCTTTGTTGTCGTACAGCGGCGGGTCCATGGGGCGGGCCAGCACCGCCACCCGCACCGGCGTGCCCTGGTAGGTGGCGTAGAAAAAGCGCGGCTCGCCCGAAACCAGCGGTTCGGCGGGCATCGGCAGGTCGGGATAGCCGATTTCGGCCAGCCCGTCCTCGGTGGCCACGCGGTAGAACACGCTGCCATTGGCCGTGAGCTCGAAAAATTCCAGCATCAGGTATGGCTGCTCCATGGCTAATCCACCGCTGGCTGTGGATATGTTGTGGTCGATGGCGCGCAGCGCTCCGGCAAGCGATCGGTCGTAGGCCGTATCGACCTGGTTGCGCAGCTGCTGGTTGGACATCCAGAGCGCGCCCACCATCACCAGAACCAGGGTCGGAATCAGCCACCAGAGCAGCTGGGTCTTCAGGGTGCGGTTGCGTTTCTGCCCGGTTTTTTTCGAACTACGGGTTGTCAACAGCGTTCTCCAGGCAGTAGCCCATGCCCCGCATGGTCACGATCTGCACGCCGGTATCCGCCAATTTTTTGCGCAGCCGGTGCACCAGGACCTCGATGGCCTCCAGGTTGATGTCCGCGTCGTCGGTCAGGATGCGGTCCAGGATCTGCTGCTTGTTGATGGGTTCTCCGCTTTTCTGGATCAGCACGCGCAGCACCGCGTGTTCACGTGGGGATAACTGCAGGGCCTGTCCGTGGACCGTGAATTTTTGCGCGGCAGTCTCGAAAACCAGGTTTCCCAGAGTCAGCCGCGGATGCTCGCGCCCGCGGCTGCGCCGGATCAGCGCAATCAGGCGCGCTTCCAATTCTTCCACGACAAAGGGTTTCGGCAGGAAATCGTCCGCGCCCTGGTGGAGTGTCCCGATTTTTTCGGCCAGCGAATCGCGCGCGGTCAGGACCAGCACCGGCGTACGGTCGTCCCGCGCGCGGATCTTGGCCAGCAAAGTATGGCCATCCATGCCGGGAAGTCCCAGGTCCAGGATGACGGCGTCGAATTCCTCGACCGCCAGGCGTCGTTCGGCAACCAGTCCGTCATCGGCCCACTCGACGACGAAGCCGGCATGGCGTGCCAGGCTTCGTGAAAGCCAGCGGGCAAGTTCGGCTTCGTCTTCTATCAGCAGGATGCGCATGGACGGAGTCCGCGGGGGGATGGCTGGGCGGAATGGGAAGACATGTTTGGCTTTTCCTTTATTTCTCTTTATATAAAGACTAATGATTAATAAGGGCTGTGGATAACTACCTTAACCCTGAAAACCTCTTTTTTTTCATAGCCTTGCGGCCGTTTTTGGCTGTGCAAGAACTCTGTGTGGGAAAAAAGCTGAAGTTGGACAAGATTTTGGACCCGGTCCGAAACCCCTGCTTGTTCAACTTGCCTCCACAAAATGTGCACAACCGGCCGCCCTAGGAGTTATCCACAGCCCTGTTCCTGGGTGCGGACCGGGAAATGGGCACTTTTACCCCGAAAAACCGGCTTGTGCATCCCCGCTTTTTCGGCCTTTCAGACGCGTTTAAAGGCCCGCTGAGCGCCTATCGGAAACCGGGATTCGGGGCCTGGAATGCCCGCTTTCATTACAAGGGACTGAACAAAAAGTGAGCAGCTTTCGCCGTAAAATCCGAGCCATGGCGAAAGAAATCAGAATCAAGCATTCGGGCTGGGCGACCTGGCTGCGAGGCCGTCTGCTGGCCGATAACCTGCCCGCCACCGTCTGCGCGGCCGCTTTGATGGGCCTGCTGGGGGCGCTGGCCACCGTGGTGTTCCGGGAACTGCTGGGCTGGACGCAGGTATTGCTCGGCGGGGGCGACGCGCCCCACGGCATGGTGTCGCTGGCGCGGGGGCTGGACCCCTGGCAGCGGTTTCTGCTGCCCGCCGCCGGCGGCGCGGTGGCCGGCGTCATCCTGCAGCTGGCCGCGAGCCGCCTGCCCAAGCGCGGCGCGGCCGACTATATGGAAGCGATCTCGGTGGGCCGCGGCGTCATCGGTTTCCGCCAGACCATCGCGCGCAGCCTGTCGTCGATCTTTTCCATCAGTTCGGGCGCCTCGATCGGCCGCGAAGGCCCCATGGTGCAGCTGGCGGCCATGCTGTCCTCGCTGAGCGGGCGCTACCTGGTGCTGCCGCCCCGGCATCTGCGGCTGTTGGTGGCCTGCGGCGCCACCGCGGGCATCACCTCCGCCTATAACGCGCCGATCGCCGGCGCGTTGTTCATTTCCGAAATCGTCTACGGCGCGATTTCCTCGGCCACGCTGGTGCCGCTGGTGGTCTCGTCGGTGGTGGCCAACATCGTGACGCGCCAGATCCTGCACTACGACGCGGTGTTCCATATGCCGCGCTTCGATTTCGTGTCGGGCTGGGAAGTCATCAATTATCTGGGCCTGGGCCTGATCGCCGGCCTGGCGGCGCCGCAGTTCCTGCGCTTCCTGGACGTGGCGCGGCGCGCCTTCGGCCGGCTGCCCTGGCCCTTGTGGGCCAGGATGGCCGCGGGCGGGCTGATCGTGGGCGCGCTTTCGGTGGTCAACCCCGAGGTCTGGGGCAATGGCTACAGCGTGGTCAACAGCATGCTGCACACGCAATGGGCATGGCAGGCGGTCGCCGCCATCCTGCTGCTGAAAACGCTGGCCACCGCCGCCAGCGTGGGGTCGGGCGCGGTGGGCGGCGTGTTCACCCCGACCCTGTTCGTGGGGGCGGCGCTCGGCGCCTTGTACGGCACCGGCCTGCAAGCCCTGTTTCCCGCGGGCGATCTTTCGGCCGTGTCCAGCTACGCCATCGTCGGCATGGGCGCGCTGCTGGCGGCCACCACCTATGCGCCCTTGATGTCCATCCTGATGATCTTCGAGATGACGTTGAGCTACGAAGTCATGCTGCCGCTCATGCTGGCCTGCGTCACGGCCTACGTGATCGCGCACCGGATCAGGCCGGATTCGGTGTACGCCAAGTCGCTGGCCAACAACCGGCGGGCGCGGCTCGCGGTCCCTGGAGAAAGGGCCGAAAGCAAGCCTGCCGCTTGATTGCGAGTAAATACTCGTATTCTGGCCGGGCGAAAAATACGAGTCCGGCCGCGGCCTTGCAGGCGGTCGCCGGCATTGCCGGCAATTTAGTTATAGAATTTATAACTAAACCGCTGCGCGCCCCATGAGGGCGCGCAGTCACAAGAAGAATGATCAGCAGTACCCACAGGAGCATCCATGGCACCCGGCAAGTCTGCCACGGCAGGTAGCGACGCGCCCAATCTCTGGCAGCAGTACGCCAGATTCCACGAGGCGTGCGTCGCCGTTCTGGACCGCATCGAGCAGCGCGCGGACCCGCATATTCCGCTGGCGCAAAACGAATGCGCGGAACTGAGAATCATGGCGCTCAACCTGGGCGCGCTGGGCCGCGTGCTGCATGGCAAGCGCGCCCGCGACATGCGCCAGCTTGCGGCGCGCCTGGACCGGGCGCTGGCCGGCTGCAACCAGCAAACCGTCGCGCCGGCCCTGGACAGCGAAACGCCCGAACGGGACCCGGCGGTGCTGGCAGGCTGATACCGCTATCGGTCAGTGCGTGCGCCGGCCGCAAGCCGGCGCAGCACGGCCGTGGCCGCCTTGAGCGCATACAGCACGAACAGGGCGCCCGTCAGGTCTCCGATGAACATCGCCACGAACCCGGTGGCCAGCGTTTCGCGCGCGCCATGCAGGAAAAACCAGGCGTGGTGGATGGCGGAATTCACCAGCGCGTAGCTGACCGCGCAGGCCAGCAGGCGTCCGGTGGTCAGATTGCCCAGGTCCGGCCGCAGCCGCAGCGCGCTCCGGGCCCAGAGATAGGCCAGATAGGGCGCCGCGGCTTCCATGATGCCACCGGCCACCGATTGCACGACGTCGTTCGGGAAATGGTAGAAAAAGTAGGCGGTCCACGAACCGATCAGTACGCCCATCGCCCCCGGCAGCCCGAACAGCAGCGTGGCAACCAGCCGCACGCCGGCGGGCAGGTAGACCCAGTTCACGCCGCGCATGAATTCCAGATTGGTGAACACCCACTCGTTGATTGCCAGACTGGCGAGGAACAGGAAGGTCGTGGCCAGCACCCATTTTCCCTGCCTTAGAATGTCGCCCATAACCTAAGTATCTTTGCCCACTTTTCGTTGCCCGCCCTCGGTCGCCGCGTCATTATCCATGAAACAAAGAAAGAGGCCCGCCGACATCTACCTGCGCTTTCTGCGCCTGGCCGAAGCGCTGCGAGGCCTGCCCTCGCTGCCCACTCTGGACCCGGTGGAAGAACGCATCCTCACGCTGGTGGCGCGCGCCTCTCAGGAAGAGCGCCGCCTGTCGGTGCGCGACGTCATGGCCGTCGACAGCATAGGCTCGCCCGCGACCCTGCACGCGCGCCTGAAATCCATGCGCGAGAAAGGCTGGGTGCAGCTGGTCGACACCGAGGATGCCCGCCGCAAGCAGGTCGAACTCAGCCAGGCGGCGCTCAAGCATTTCGACCGGCTGTCGGAATGCCTGGTGGAGGCGGCGCGCAAGCCGTAGCGGCGGCGTGGGGCTGCCGGTTTGCGGGTTGCCGATGGGGACTCGGCCGCTTTTGTTGGAATGGGTGTAAATGGGTATGTTGTTGGTTTCGTGATTCACGCTAGTTCTCTGTGAATCGTCCGAGAAATTGTCGACCTCATAGCCGAAATACTGTTTGAACATGGGGGGGTTATGACAAACGCACTGGCGCAAGTATTTATCCCACGACGAGATGTGATATGACCGGGAAAGACATCGAAAAACAGCATCACGCCACTTTCGAGGGCATTCGCCGTCTTGACGAGGCGGGTAACGAATATTGGTTGGCACGCGAATTGGCGCCGTTGTTGGAGTACCCGCAATGGCGCAATTTTCTCGCGGTGCTGGAAAAAGCCCGTGCTGCCTGCCGTACCAGCGGGCAGTTGGTGGCAGACCATTTTGCGGACTTGCGCAAAATGGTCGAGATTGGCTCCGGTGCCCACCGCGAGGTGGAAGACGTGCGCCTGTCGCGCTATGCCTGCTACCTGATCGTGCAGAATGGCGACCCGTCCAAGCCAGTCATCGCCAACGGTCAGACCTACTTTGCCCTGCAGACTCGCCGGCAAGAGCTGGCCGACGAGCGCCAGTTCGCTCAGCTGCCCGAGGACGACAAACGCTTGGCCATTCGCAACGAGTTGGCTGCGCACAACAAGTATCTTGCCGCTGCCGCGAAGGATGCTGGCGTGGACAGCCCGCTGGACTACGCCATCTTCCAGGACCACGGCTACAAAGGCCTGTATGGTGGCCTCGGCGCCAAGGACATCCATGCCCGCAAGGGCTTGAAGAAAAGCCAGAAGATCCTCGACCATATGGGCAGCACGGAGTTGGCGGCCAACCTGTTCCGCGCTACCCAGACGGAAGAAAAGCTGCGTCGAGACCAGGTGCAAGGCAAGGTGCAGGCCAACCAGACGCACTTCGACGTTGGCCGCAAGGTGCGTCAGACCATCCGAGAGTTGGGCGGTGCCATGCCGGAACGCCTGCCCGTGCCGGACAACAGCATCCAGCAAATCGAATCGGCGAAGAAAAAGCAGTTAAAGAAGCAAACAGACAAGTAAGACCGTGCCTGATCGGGTGTTCCCGCGCCCGAATCACTTCCCAATACAAAAACTCGAAAAAATCTCCCCCAGCAGATCGTCGCTGGTGAATTTTCCGGTGATGCTGGACAGGCTGTCGTGCGCCAGGCGCAGTTCTTCGGCGAACAGGTCCAGCACGCGGTCGTCCTGTTGCGCGTGTTCGCCGGCCAGCGCCAGGTGTTCGGCGGCCGCCTGCAGCGCGTGCAGATGGCGTTCGCGCGCGAGCCAAGGGGATTCCGCCCCCGGGTTCCAGCCGGCGATCTGCAGCAGTTCGGCGCGCAGCGCGTCCAGGCCGATGCCGCGCTTGGCCGAGATGCCGAGTTCGCCGGGACCGGCGGCGAAGGGGGCGGCCAGCAGGTCGATCTTGTTGTAGACCTTGAGGACCGGCGTGCGCGGCGGCAGGCGCGCGGTGATCTGGGCGTCGAGCTGGTCGCCGGGCTGGGTGGCGTCCTGCAGATGCAGGATGACGTCGGCACGTTCGATTTCCTGCCAGGTACGGGCGATGCCTATGCTTTCGACGGTGTCTTCGGTTTCGCGCAGGCCGGCGGTGTCGACGATGTGCAGCGGCACGCCGTCGATATGGATTTCCTGCACGACCTTGTCGCGGGTGGTGCCGGCGATGGGGGTCACGATGGCGATGTCGTCGCCGGCCAGCGCGTTGAGCAGGCTGGATTTGCCCACGTTGGGCTGGCCGGCGAACACGACGTGCAGGCCTTCGCGCAGGATGACGCCCTGGCGCGCCTGGGCGATCAGCGCGGCCAGGTCGGCGGCCAGGGCTTCCAGCGTCGGGCGCGCCTGGTATTTTTCGAGGAAGTCGATTTCCTCTTCGGGGAAGTCCAGCGTGGCCTCGACCAGCATGCGCAGATGCACGATGCGGTCGGACAGGTCGTTCACGCGCGCCGAGAATTCGCCCGACAGGGAGGCCATGGCGCCGCGCGCGGCGGCCACCGACGAGGCGTCGATCAGGTCGGCCACGGCCTCGGCCTGGGCCAGGTCCATGCGGTCGTTGAGAAAGGCGCGGCGCGTGAATTCGCCGGGCTCGGCCAGCCTCAGGCCCAGGTCGCGGCCGGCGGCCAGGCAGCTGTCGAGCACGCGGCGCAGCACGGCGGGCCCGCCGTGGCCTTGCAGTTCCAGCACGTCCTCGCCGGTGTAAGAGTGCGGCGCCCGGAAATAAATGGCGATGCCTTCGTCCAGCAGTTCGCCGGATTCGGTTTTGAAGGGCAGGTAGTGGGCGTGGCGCGGGGTCAGGTCGCGCTGGAACAGGCGGCGCGCCAAACCCGAGAGGTCCGCGCCCGAGACCCGTACGACGCCGATGCCGCCTCTTCCGGGGGCGGTGGCGATGGCGGCGATGGGGGCGTGGACGGACATATTTCAGGCGGGGCGGGGCAAGGACAATAAGGGAATATAACTGTTGCGCGGCGGCTTGTTTGCTGGTTAATGTGGCCCGGAGGTTCAAAACCCGAAACTACTCTGGGAGATCACTATGGCGTCTCGGTTTTCGCGTGTCTTGACCTGCGGCGCGGCCGCGGCGGTTCTGGCGTTGGGCACTCTCGGTTCGGCCATGGCCCGCGATCTGGTGATCGCCCTGAAGACCGAACCGTCCTCCATGGACCCGCAGTATCACGCGCTCACGCCGAATACGCAGATCTCCCAGACCATTTTCGACACGCTGGTGGCGACCGACGCGCAGCTCAAGCCGCGCCCCGCGCTGGCCGAGTCCTGGACCGTGGACGGCAAGGTGTGGACCTTCAAGCTGCGGCCCGGCGTGAAGTTCTCCGACGGCACGCCGTTCACCGCCGAAGACGTGGTCTTCACCTATGCGCGCGTGCCCAAGGTGCCCAACAGCCCGTCGCCCTTCACGCTGTACCTGGGCGCGGTGGAAAAGACCGAGGCGGTCGATCCGCATACCGTGCGCATCACCACCAAGGAAGTGGCGCCGAACCTGCTGGTCAACCTGGCGCAGCTGCCCATCATGTCCAAGAAGGCGGCCTCGGGGCCGGCGCCGGAGGGCAAGACCACCACCGAACTCAATAGCGGCGACGGCCTGATCGGCACCGGCCCGTACAAGTTCGTGTCGTGGAAACGCGGCGCCGAGTTCGTGCTGGCGCGCAACGACAATTACTGGGGCAAGAAGCCCGAATGGGATCGCGTGGTCTACCGCCCGATCAGCAATGCGGCCGCGCGCGTGGCGGCGCTGCTGGCCGGCGACGTGGACATGATCGAGGACCCCCCGACCGACGACCTGCCCAAGCTGAAGGCCGACAAGAAGCTCTACGTCGAGGAAACGCCGTCGGTGCGCGTGGTGTACGTCGCGCTGGACCAGTACGCCGAGCCGTCGCCCGGGGTGCAGGGCACCGACAAGAACCCCATGAAGGACAAGCGCGTGCGCGAGGCGCTGTCGCTGGCCATCAACCGCCAGGCGCTGGTCGAACGCGTGATGGGCGGGGTGGCGCTGCCGGCCGGCAACCTGTTGCCCTATCCCATGTTCGGATCGAGCAAGGAGCATTCCAAGGCGCCCAAGGCCGACGTCGAGAAAGCCAAGGCGCTGCTCAAGGAAGCGGGCTATCCCGACGGTTTCTCGATCACGCTGGGCTCGCCTTCGGGGCGTTATGTGAACGACTCCAAGGTGGCGCAGGCGATCGCCTCGATGTGGACGCGCATCGGCGTCAAGACCAGCGTGGACGCGCTGACGCCCCCGGTGTTCTTCAAGAGCCGCGACAGCTACAAGTTCTCGGCCTACCTGGCGGGCTGGTCGGTGACCAGCGGCGAAATGTCCAACGCGCTGACGTCGCTGCTGGTGACGCGCAACCCGGAAGCGGGCCTGGGTACCACCAACCGCAGCCGCTATTCCAATCCGAAGATGGACGCGCTGGTCAAGGAGGCGTCGTCCACCATGGACGACGCCAAGCGCGCGCAGCTGCTGTCCGAGGCCGGCAACATCGCCATGGATGACTACGCCATGCTGCCCATCCATTTCGAGCTGTCGGTGTGGGCCATGAAGAACGACATCCGCTATCAGGGCCGGCCGGACCAGGTCACGCTGGCGCAATACGCGACCCTGAAAAAGTAGCGCGCCCGCGGATAACGCCACGTGCTGGCCACGATCGTAAGAAGGCTGCTGCAGACCATCGTCGTCATGTTCGTCATGTCGGCGCTGGTCTTCGCCGGCATATACATGGTGGGCGACCCGGTCTCGATGCTGGCCAGCCCGGAAGCCACCGAGGCGCAGCGCGCCGCGGTGCGCGCCTCGCTGGGCCTGGACCTGCCGTTGTGGCGGCAGTACCTGATCTTCATGGGCCAGGCGGTGCGCGGCGACTTCGGCAACAGTTTCCTGACCGGCGAGCCGGCCATGCGGCTGATCCTGGAGCGCATGCCGGCCACGGTGGAGCTGGCCTGTGTGGCCATGCTGATGTCGGTGCTGATCGGCGTGCCGCTGGGCATACGCGCCGGCCTCAGGCCGGAGGCGCCCGGATCGCGCGCCATCATGACGGGCTCGGTGCTGGGTTTTTCGCTGCCCAACTTCTGGGTGGGGCTGATGCTCATCATGGTGTTCGCCGTCATGCTGGGCTGGCTGCCGGCCGGCGGGCGCGGGCAGACCGTCAGCATCGGCGCCCTGCAGCTTAGCGTGCTGACTTTCGACGGCTGGCTCAGCCTGGCGCTGCCGGCCGCCACCATTGCGTTTGCCAAGTGCGCCATGATCATCCGCGTGACGCGCGCGGCCACGCGCGAGGCGCTGCCGATGGACTACATCAAGTTCGCGCGCGCCAAGGGGCTGTCGGAAAAGCGTGTGCTGGGCGTGCATCTGCTCAAGAACATCCTGATTCCGGTGGTGACGGTCGCGGGCCTGGAGTTCGGGCAGGTGATGGCGTTCGCGGTGGTGACCGAGACGGTGTTTTCCTGGCCCGGCATGGGCAAGCTGCTGATCGATTCCATCATCAACCTGGACCGTCCGGTGGTGGTGGCCTACTTGCTGCTGATCGTGTTTTTCCTGGTCATGCTGAACCTGGTGGTGGACATCATCTATACGGTGCTGGACCCCCGCGTACGACTGGATAGCCGCCGATGACCACGCCCGTCTCCGCCCCCGCCGCCGCGACCGCGCAACCGGTCCGGGAACAGACGCCCTGGCGCCGCTTCCTGGGCGATTTCTTCGCCAGCAAGCTGGCCACGCTGGGCCTGGCGATGCTGGTGCTGATCGTGGGCGCCGCGCTGCTGGCGCCGTGGATCGCGCCGCAGAATCCGTACGACCTGGCGATGCTGGACATCATGGATTCCAAGCTCCCGCCGGGCAGCGAAAGCGGCGACGCCAGCATGCGCTACTGGCTGGGCACCGACGGCCAGGCGCGCGACCTGCTGTCGGCGATCCTGTACGGCATGCGCACCAGCCTGCTGGTGGCCACGGTGTCGGTGCTGGCCGCCTTCGGCATCGGCGCCACCGTGGGCCTGGTGGCGGCCTATTTCGGCGGCCGAATCGACGCCTTGCTGATGCGCATTGTGGATATCCAGTTGTCGTTTCCGGCCATCCTGGTGGCGCTGATGCTGCTGGCGATCCTGGGCAAGGGTGTGGACAAGGTGATCATCGCGCTCATCGTGGTGCAGTGGGCGTATTTCGCGCGCGCGGCGCGCGGCGCGGCGCTGGTCGAGCGCGGCAAGGAATACGTGGAGGCGGCGCGCTGCATGTCCTTGTCATGGGGGCGGGTGCTGTTTCGTCACGTGCTGCCCAATTGCATGCCGCCCTTGATCGTGATCGCCACCATAGACCTGGCGCACGCCATCGCGCTGGAAGCCACGCTGTCGTTCCTGGGCGTGGGGGTGCCGGTGACCGAGCCGTCGCTGGGCATGCTGATCTACAACGGCTTCGAATACCTGCTGTCGGGCCAGTACTGGATCTCGTTCTTCCCCGGCATCGCGCTGGCGCTGGCCATCATCGCCATCAATCTGGTGGGCGATCACCTGCGCGACGTGCTCAACCCGCGCCACGCGAATTGAGGGGCGCCGCGATGCAGACCCAGCCTGTGGAAAACCCGTCCGCCGCGCCGCGCTCCATCCTGGAAGTGCGCGGGCTGAAGACGCATTTCTTCACGCGCGCCGGCGTGGTGAAGGCGGTCGACGGCGTGGACCTGCATCTGGCCGAAGGCGAGATCCTGGGGCTGGTGGGCGAGTCCGGCTCCGGCAAGAGCATCACCGGCTTTTCGCTGATGGGGCTGCTGGACCCGCCGGGCCGCATCGTCGACGGAGAGCTGCGGCTGAACGGGGAAGACCTGCGCGGCGCCACGCCGGCGCGCTGGCGGCAACTGCGCGGCCAGGAGATCGCGATGATCTTCCAGGACCCGATGATGACGCTGAACCCGGTGCTGCGCGTGGACACGCAGATGATAGAGGCGGTGCAGGCGCACGGCCCGGCCACGCGCGAACAGGCGCGCCAGCGCGCCTTGCAGACGCTGGCGATGGTCGGCATTCCGTCTCCGCAGGAGCGGCTGCGCAGCTATCCGCACCAGTTGTCCGGCGGCATGCGCCAGCGCGTGGCGATCGCGATCGCGCTGCTGAATTCGCCGCGCCTGATCATCGCCGACGAGCCGACCACGGCGCTGGACGTGACCATACAGGGGCAGATCCTGTTCGAAGTGCAGAAGCTGTGCCGCGAGACCGGCACCGGCCTGATCTGGATCACGCACGACCTGGCGGTGGTGGCCGGGCTGGCCGACCGCGTGGCCGTGATGTACGCGGGCCGCGTGGTCGAAACCGGCAGCACCGAGGCCGTGATCAGCCATCCCCTGCATCCCTACACGCATGGCCTGATCGCCTCGATTCCCACGCCGCAGTCTCGCGGCAAGCCGCTGGTGCCGATTCCCGGCATGACGCCGTCGCTGCTCAACCTGCCGGCGGGCTGCGCGTTCCGGGGGCGCTGCCCGCGCGCCACCGACGCCTGTCTGGCCGAGCCGCAGCCCGTGGAAGTCCGTCCGGCGCAATGGGTGCGCTGCTGGCATGCAGGAGGCCCCGACATCCAATGAACGCCGCCGATTCCCGCCCCATCCTGTCCCTGCGCCAGGTCGAGCTGCGCTTCGTGCAGCGCGTGGACCTGGCCGGCCGCATCGCCAATCTGCTGGGCGCGGGCCTGAAGACGCAGATCGTGCACGCGGTGGCCGGCGTGGACCTGGACGTGATGCCCGGCGAGGTGATCGGCATCGTGGGCGAGTCGGGCTGTGGAAAATCCACGCTGGGCCGCGTGGTCTGCGGCATTCTGCCGCCGACGGCCGGCGAGGTGCATTACCAGGGCAAGCCGGTGCAGGACCTGGCGGGCCCGGCGCGCAAGGCGTACGAGCTGGGCGTGCAGATGATTTTCCAGGACCCCTACGCCTCGCTGAATCCGCGCATGCGGGTGCGCGAGATCATCGGCGAGGCGCCGGTGGCGCACGGCCTGGTGCGCTCGCGCGACAAGGCCGAGTACGTGGCGGGGCTGATGCGCCAGGTGGGCCTGGACGCGAGTTTTGCACAGCGTTATCCCCATCAATTCTCGGGCGGCCAGAGGCAGCGCATAGGTATTGCGCGGGCGCTGGCGCTCAAGCCTTCGGTCATCGTGTGCGACGAGGCGGTCGCGGCGCTGGACGTATCGATCCAGGCCCAGGTGCTTAATCTGTTCGAACAATTGCGCGCCGACCTGGACCTGACCTATCTTTTCATCAGCCACAATCTGAGCGTGGTCAGCCATATTTCAGACCGCGTGGCTATCATGTACCTGGGCCGCGTGGTGGAGCTGGCGCCCACCGACACCGTTTTCCGGCGCGCCAACCATCCGTACACCCAGGCCCTGCTGAAAGAACTGCCGACGCTGCAGCCGGGGCGGCGCACGTACCAGCCGATCAAGGGCGAACTGCCTTCGCCGCTGGACCCGCCGAGCGGTTGCGCCTTCCATCCGCGCTGTCCGCACGCCATGCCGCGCTGCACCGCCGAGCGGCCGCTGCTGAAGGAAGTCGCGCCCGGCCAGCTCAGCGCCTGCCATTTGAACGACGCGGCCTAGAAAAAACGCCTATCCACACTCCTACCGTTTATCCACAGCCATGAAAACCATAGCCGAAATCGAACGCGTGCACGGCGAGCTGACCGCGCTGCGCCGCGATATCCACGCCCATCCCGAACTCGCCTTCCAGGAAACGCGCACCTCCACGCTGGTGGCCGAACGCCTGCGGGAGTGGGGGCTGGAAGTCCACACCGGGCTGGGGAAAACCGGCGTGGTGGGCGTGCTGCGCGCCGGCAGCGGCAAGAAAACCATCGGGCTGCGCGCCGACATGGACGCCCTGCCCATGCCCGAGCACAACCGCTTCGCGCACAAGTCCACGATCAGCGGGCGCATGCACGGCTGCGGCCATGACGGCCACACCACCATGCTGCTGGGCGCGGCGCAGTATCTGGCCAGGCATCGCGACTTCGACGGCACCATCGTGTTCATCTTCCAGCCGGCCGAGGAAGGCGGCAACGCCGGCGCGCGCGCCATGATGGAGGATGGCCTGTTCGACCGCTTTCCGTGCGACGCGGTGTTCGGCATCCACAACATGCCGGGCATGCCGGTCAACCAGTTCGGGTTCCGCGCCGGGCCGACCATGGCTTCCAGCAACCGCTGGGACATCGTCATCAAGGGCGTGGGCGGCCACGCGGCGCAGCCGCACGCCTCGGTCGATCCCATCGTGGTGGCGGCCGACATGGTGCATGCGCTGCAGACGGTGATCTCGCGCAGCAAGAATCCGCTGGACCAGGCGGTGCTGTCGATCACGCAGATCCACGCCGGCGACGCCTATAACGTGATTCCCGGCGAGGCCGTGCTGCGCGGCACCGTGCGCACCTATACGGTGGAGGCGCTGGACAAGATCGAATCCGACATGCGCCGCATCGCCACCACGCTGCCCCAGGTATACGGCGGCACGGGCGAACTGGACTTCGTGCGGGCCTATCCGCCGCTGGTGAACTGGGAAAAGGAAACGGCCTTCGCCGCCCAGGTGGCCGAAGACGTGTTCGGCGCCGACCAGGTGCTGCGGGACATGCCGCCCTTCATGGGCGCCGAGGACTTTTCCTTCTTCCTGGAGGCGGTGCCGGGCGCCTACCTGTTCCTGGGCAACGGCGACGGCGGGCACCGGCTGGAAACCTATCACGGCATGGGGCCGTGCCAGCTGCACAACCCGAATTACGACTTCAACGACGCCCTGCTGCCGGTGGGCGCGACTTACTGGGTGAAACTGGCTCAGGCCTTCCTGGCCGCCCCCTGATATACGCAAGTCATTGATTTAAAAGGCGCGGAACCGTCGAGGTCCGCGCCTTTTTCCATGCGCGGGCCGGGTTGTGCACCGCCTGTCCACTGGCTTTCCACCGGCTATCCACCGGGATATCCCCTGGGTATCCACCGGCTATTCACCGCTTTTCCCGGGCTTGTCTCCAGGTTTATCCATAGGTTTATCCACAGGCCGGCACAGTCCCCTTTATGCCGGAGCGGCTTGAACAAAGGCCGAATAATTCGTTGGTGCCGGGCTGCCGGCTTTTCATAATGGATCGCTCCAATGCCGGCCCGGCCGGCAGCCCAACCGCAAGGAGCGATCCATGTCCCAGAGCAACGCGCTGCGCCTGCCCGAAGCGCAAACCGCGCCGCGTTACGCCGGCGCCCCTGCCCGCCAGGATTTCGAAATCCGCCCGCTGGCGCGCGCGATGGGCGCCGAAATCGTCGGCATCGACCTGTCGCAGGAACTCGACGCGGCCGATTTCGCCCGGGTGCACCGGGCCCATCTGGACCACCATCTGCTGGTGTTCCGCGACCAGCGCATCACGCCGCAGCAGCACATCGATTTCAGCCGCCGCTTCGGCCGCCTGATGATCCACGTGCTGCATCAATTCCACCTGCCCGGACATCCGGAGATCCTGGTCGTGTCCAACATCGTGGAAAACGGCAAGCCGGTGGGCCTGGGCGACGCCGGCAAGTACTGGCATTCGGACATCTCGTACAAGGCGCTGCCCAGCCTGGGCTCGCTGCTGCATGCGCAGGAACTGCCGGCGCAGGGCGGCGACACGCTTTTCGCCAACATGCACCTGGCCTACGACACGCTGCCCGCCGCGCTGCGCGATGCCGTGCAAGGCAGGCGCGCCGTGCATTCCTACCTGGCCAAGTACGGGCAGCTGCAGAAGGAAGGCGCCTGGCGTCCCAACCTGAGCGCGCAGCAGCTGGCGCAGGTGCAGGAAGTCGTTCATCCCGTGGTGCGCACGCATCCCGAATCGGGCCGCCGCGCGCTGTTCGTCAGCGAAGGCTTCACCACCCGCATCGAAGGCCTGCCCGAGGACGAGAGCCGCCAGATCCTGGACGAGCTGTTCGCCCACAGCATCCGGCCCGAACACATCTACCGCCACCAATGGCAGCCCCACGACCTGGTGTTCTGGGACAACCGCTCGCTGATCCACCTGGCCGCTGGCACGCCGGACCACCTGCGCCGCAAGCTGTACCGCACCACCATCGAAGGCGATACGCCGTTCTGAAAACCGGCGCCCGCGCCCGCCCCACGATTTATCCACAAGGAACGCCATGCATTTTTCTTCCAACCTGAGGGACCGCTTCATCCGCGCCGCCACCGGCGCGGGTCTTGCGCTGGCGCTGGCCGTGCTGGCGCTCGCCTCGCCGACGCCGGCGCTGGCCGAAGGCCGCATCCGCATCGCCGAGCAGTACGGCATCGTGTACCTGCTGCTCAACGTGGCCCGCGACCAGCAACTGATCGAGAAGCACGGCAAGGCCGAAGGCCTGGACATCTCGGTCGAATGGGCCAAGCTGTCCGGCGGCTCGGCGGTCAATGACGCGCTGCTGTCGGGGGCTGTGGATATCGCGGGGGCCGGCGTCGGGCCGCTTTTGACGATCTGGGACCGCACGCGCGGCAAGCAGAACGTCAAGGGCGTGGCCTCGCTGGGCAACTTTCCCTATTACCTGGTCAGCAACAATCCGGACGTGAAGACGATCGCGGATTTCACCGACAAGGACCGCATCGCCGTGCCCTCGGTGGGCGTCTCGGTGCAGTCGCGCGTGCTGCAGCTGGCCTCGGCCAAGCTGTGGGGCGATGCGCAGTACAACAAGCTGGACAAGCTGTCGGTGGCCCTGCCGCATCCGGACGCCGCGGCCGCCATCATCGCCGGCGGCACCGAGATCACGGCGCATTTCGGCAATCCGCCGTTCCAGGAACAGGAGCTGGCCGAAAACCCCAAGGCGCGCATCGTCCTCAAATCGTACGACGTGCTGGGCGGGCCCAGTTCCTCCACCGTGCTGTTCGCGACGGAAAAATTCCGCAAGGAAAATCCCAAGACCTACAAGGCGTTTCAGGCCGCCTTGCAGGAAGCGGCCGCCTTCGCCGCCGCCCATCCGGAACAGGCCGCCGACACCTACCTGCGCGTCACCGGCGCCAAGCTGGACCGCGGCTTTCTGATCGGGGTCATCAAGAATCCGGACGTGCAGTTCAAGCTGGCGCCGCAGAACACCTATGCGCTGGCCGAGTTCATGCACAAGGTGGGCGCGATCAAGAACGCGCCGGCGAGCTGGCAGGATTATTTCTTCGACGATCCGCTCACGGCGCAAGGCAGCTGATATGGGCCTGACCGCCGCCACGCCTGTGGATAAGCCTGACAAGCCCGCGCCCCTGCTGCTTGTGGATAAGGTGTCGATCGAATACAAGACGCGCGACCGGCGCGTGCGCGCCACGCACCAGGCCAGTTTCTCGGTGCACGAGGGCGAGCGCACGATCCTGCTGGGGGCGTCGGGCTGCGGCAAGTCGACCCTGCTCAAGGCCATCGCGGGATTCATCCCGCCCACCGAAGGGCGCATCGAGATCGACGGCCAGGCCGTGCGCGGCCCGGGGCCGGACCGCATCGTGGTGTTCCAGGAATTCGACCAGCTGCCGCCCTGGAAGACCCTGCGCCAGAACGTCGCGTTCCCGTTGCTGGCCGCGCGCAGGCTGGGGCGGCGCGAAGCCGACGAACGCGCCATGCATTATCTGGAAAAAGTGGGCCTGTCCGCCTTCGCCGACGCCTATCCGCACACGCTGTCGGGCGGCATGAAGCAGCGCGTGGCCATCGCCCGCGCCCTGGCCATGCAGCCGCGCGTGCTGCTGATGGACGAACCCTTCGCCGCGCTGGACGCGCTCACACGCCGGCGCATGCAGGAAGAGCTGATGGCGCTGTGGGAAGAGGTGCGGTTCACGCTGCTTTTCGTCACCCATTCCATCGAAGAGGCCCTGGTGCTGGGCAGCCGCATACTGTTGCTGTCGCCGCATCCGGGCCGGGTGCGGGCCGAGCTGAACGCGCATGCCTTCGGCCTGCACAGCCAGGGATCGGCGGCCTTCCAGGCGGCCGCCCGGCGCATCCACGACCTGTTGTTCGAGCCGGCGCCGCAGCCGGCCCAGCGGGCCGCGGCCTGAGGAGCAAGCATGAATCACGTCCATGCCGGGCCGGTCCCGATCCGGCCCGAGATCGAATACGCGTTGCCGCCGCTGCCGGCGCAGGCCGCGGAAACGCCGCTGCCCTGGCATGAACGCCTGTGGCAGCATGCCGGCCTGCGCAAGCTGGCCATCCTGGCGCTGCTGGCCGGCATCTGGGAGCTGGCCGCGCGCTATACCGACAACGAACTGCTGCTGCCCGGCGCCCTGCAGACGGCGCAGGCCTTCGCGCAGGGCCTGGCCGGCGGCGAACTGCCGGCGCGCGCCGCGCAGTCGTTGCAGGTGCTGGTGCAGGGCTACGCGGCCGGCGTGGCCCTGGCTTTCGTGCTGACCACGCTGGCCGTCTCGACGCGCTTCGGGCGCGACCTGCTGTCGACCCTGACCGCCATGTTCAATCCGCTGCCGGCCATCGCGCTTCTGCCGCTGGCGCTGCTGTGGTTCGGCCTGGGGACGGGCAGCCTGGTGTTCGTGCTGATCCATTCCGTGCTGTGGGCGCTGGCCCTGAACATGTATGCGGGCTTTCTGGGCGTGTCCGAGACGCTGCGCATGGCGGGGCGCAACTACGGCCTGGGCGGCCTGCGCTACGTGCTGCAGATCCTGGTGCCGGCGGCGCTGCCCGCCATCCTGGCGGGGCTGCGCATCGGCTGGGCCTTCGCCTGGCGCACCCTGATCGCGGCCGAGTTGGTGTTCGGCGCGTCCAGCGGCAAGGGCGGCCTGGGCTGGTACATCTTCCAGAACCGCAACGAGTTGTACACAGACCGCGTGTTCGCCGGGCTGGCGGCCGTCGTCATCATCGGCCTGCTTGTGGAAAACCTGGGATTCGACACGCTGGAGCGCCTGACGGTCAGGCGCTGGGGCATGCAGCGCTGAACGGTCGCGAGCGGCAATGAAAAAAGGCGGCCCGCAAGGGCCGCCTTTGCTGTCGGCGCAGGGAATTACAGCTTCAGTCCCAGCGCCTTGGCCACGCCGGCCGCGTAGGCCGGATCGGCCTTGCGGAAGTGCTCCAGCTGGCGGCGCTGGATTTCCTCGGGCACGCCGGCCATGTGGCGGCCGATGTTGCCGAAGAGCAGTTCCTGCTGGGCCGGCGTCATCAGGCGGAACAGCGCGCCCGGCTGCGAATAGTAGTCATCGTCCACGCGGTGGTTCCAGCGCGCCGCGGCCTGGCCGTCCAGCGGCAGCGGCGGCTCGGCGGCGGACGGGGTTTCCTTCCATTCGCCGAAGCTGTTGGGCTCGTAGTTCAGGGTGCCGCCGGCGTTGCCGTCCACGCGTCCGGCGCCGTCGCGGTGGAAGCTGTGGAAGGGGCAGCGCGGCGCGTTCACCGGGATCTGGTGATGGTTGATGCCCAGGCGGTAGCGGTGCGTGTCGCCATACGAGAACAGCCGGCCCTGCAGCATCTTGTCCGGCGAGAAGCCGATGCCGGGCACCACGTTGGCCGGCGTGAAGGCGGCCTGCTCCACTTCGGCGAAGTAGTTTTCCGGGTTCCTGTTCAGTTCCAGCACCCCGACCTCGATCAGCGGGTAGTCGCCGTGCGGCCAGACCTTGGTCAGGTCGAAGGGGTTGATGTGGTAGGTCGCGGCTTCGGCCTCGGGCATGATCTGCACCTTCAGCGTCCACTTCGGGAAGTTGCCCTGCTCGATGTTGTCGAACAGGTCGCGCTGCGAGCTTTCGCGGTCGTGGGCCACGACCTGGGCCGCTTCTTCGTCGGTCAGACAGGCGATGCCCTGCTGCGACTTGAAGTGGAATTTCACGTAGAAGCGTTCGCCGTCCTTGTTGATGAAGCTGAACGTGTGCGAGCCGAAACCGTGCTGCTGGCGCAGGTTGGCCGGAATGCCGCGGTCGCTCATCAGGGTGGTGACCTGGTGCAGCGATTCGGGATTGAGCGACCAGAAATCCCAGGCGGCCGTGGCGCTGCGCAGGTTGGTCTTGGGGTCGCGTTTCTGCGTGTGGATGAAATCGGGGAATTTCAGCGGGTCGCGGATGAAGAACACGGGGGTGTTGTTGCCCACCAGGTCCCAGTTGCCTTCGTCGGTGTAGAACTTGATGGCGAAGCCGCGCACGTCGCGTTCGGCGTCGGCCGCGCCGCGTTCGCCGGCCACCGTGGAAAAGCGCAGGAACAGGGGCGTCTGCTTGCCGACCTGGGAAAAGAGGCTGGCGCGGGTGTAGCGCGTGATGTCGTGGGTGACGGTGAAGGTGCCGTAGGCGCCCGAGCCCTTGGCGTGCACCACCCGTTCAGGGATGCGCTCGCGGTCGAAGTGGGCGAGCTTTTCGATCAGCCAGAAGTCCTGCAACAGCGCCGGGCCGCGGGGGCCCGCCGTCATGGTGTTGTTGTTGTCCGCCACGGGCGCCCCGGAGGCGGTGGTCAGATGCTTCTTGTCGTTCATTGCACGCTCCTTGAGTTGATGCACGGGCCGGCCGGGACCCGACGCCTGCCCATCATAGGTGGCCTGCATGACGTTGTGAAGTTGATTGCAATAGCTGGCTTGATAAATAATAACTATCGCACAGGGGCCAGCGCGGACGAAAAAAAAACCGGCCCCGATGATGGGGCCGGCTTTCGCTTGCAGGGGAAAGATCAGCGGTTCGCCGCCGCCTCCGCCTTGCGCTGGATGGCGCGGGTGATGGACCACTGCTGCGCGATCGACAGGATGTTGTTGACGCACCAGTACAGCACCAGACCGGCCGGGAAGAAGAACATCATTCCGCCGAACACCAGCGGCATGATCATCATGACCTTGGCCTGCACGGGGTCCGGCGGCGTGGGGTTCAGCTTGATCTGCAGGAACATGGTGGCCATCATGATGGCGGGCAGAATGAAGAACGGGTCGCGGATCGACAGGTCGTGGACCCACAGAATCCACGGCGCGCCGCGCATTTCCACGCTGGCCAGCAGCACCCAGTACAGCGAGATGAACACCGGGATCTGCACCACCATCGGCAGGCACCCGCCCAGCGGGTTGATCTTCTCGGTGCGGTACATCTCCATCATGGCGGCGTTGAGCTTCTGCTTGTCGTCGCCGTACTTTTCCTTCAGCGCCTGCAGGCGCGGAGCCACCTGCTTCATGCGGGCCATGGAGCGGTAGCTGGCGGCGGCCAGCGGGTAGAACACGGCCTTGATCAGCACGGTCAGCGCCACGATGGTCCAGCCCCAGTTGCCCAGGATGGAGTGCAGCCAGGTCATCAGCTTGAACAGCGGCTTGGCGATGATGGTCAGCCAGCCGTAGTCGACCACCAGTTCCAGGCCGGGGGCGAGCGCCGCCATGGCCTTCTGGTCCTGCGGGCCGACCCACAGGTGCGAATCGACGCGCGCGGAAGCGCCCGGGGCGACTTCGCCGACGGCTTCGATGCTGCGGGCGGCGTACAGGTTCTTCTGCACTTCCAGCAGTTCGTTGGTGCGCGGCTTGCCCTGCGGCGGCACCCAGGCGGTGGCGAAATAGTGCTGCACCACGGCGATCCAGCCGTTGTCCGCCTGCTTGATGTAGCTGGCCTTCTTCTTCTCGATGTCGCTGAAGGTGGCTTTCTGGAATTTGTCCTGCTCGGAATAGACCGCGAAGCCGGTGAAGGTGTGATAGAAGCTGGAGGTGTCGGCCGGGTCGTTGCCGTCGCGCTCGAGCTGCAGGTACAGCGAGGGCGTCACGGCGGCGGAGCCGGTGTTGGCCAGGTCGTGGCGCACGTCGATGTCGTAGCGGCCGCGGTGCAGCGTGAAGGTCTTGGTGACCTTGACGCCGCCGGACTCGCCCTCGAAGGCGACGACCAGGCTGTCGCCGGTCAGCTGGCGCTCGGACGACACGACGCGGAACGGCGTCTGGTGGGTGGGGAAGCTCTGGCCGTTGGGCGCGCCGACCACGCCGGTCTGCACCACGTAGTTCAGGCCGGCGGAGCGGTCCAGCAGCACCGTGGGCTTGTCGGGCTGGCCGGTGGCCGGGTACTTCAGCAGCTCGGCGCGCACCAGCTGGGCGCCCATGGTGTCGAACGTCAGGCGCAGCACGTCGGTGGTGATGACGACTTCTTCCGAGCGCGCGGCGGCCGCGGGGGCGGTGGCGCCGGGAACGGCCGAGGCGGGAGCCGCCGCGGGCGCGCTGGGCACCGAGGGCGTGGCGTTCGAAGCCTGGTTATTGGCCGCAGCCTGCGGGTCGCTCGTGCTGGCCGTGGGCGTGGGGCCCCCGAACAGCGACGGCTTGCCGTTATGGATCTGCCAGTTGTTCCATAGGAGCAACAGCGAGAAGGAAAAAATCATCCAGAGGACGGTTCGTCGGATATCCATGGTGCCTACTGAAGTGAATACGGGCCAGCAAAGCCCGCCAGTTTAGCGTCAATCATGCTCGATGCGGTGGCTGTGGGAACAGCGCGGGGCGCCATTGGTTCCCTTGGCCGGCGGAACCGGGTCCAGGCCGCCCGGCGACCACGGGTGGCAGCGACCGATGCGCCGCAGCGCGAGCCAGAAGCCGCGGCCGGCGCCGTGGCGCTCGATCGCCTCGATCGCATAGGCCGAGCAGGTCGGGGTAAAGCGGCACTGCCGTCCGATCCAGGGACTCAGGAAGAACCTGTAGAACCGGATCGGGGCAATGAGTAAAGCGGCCCCCAGCCTGCGGCTGCGCCCGGTCATCGCGCGATGCGTCCAAAGTGAGCGTCCACTTCGGCTCGCGCGCTGCGTTTCAGCGCGGTGAGCGTGGCGGGCGCGACCTTGCTGTGCAGCCGCACGACGTAGTCGCGCGCGGGCAGCTCCAGGCGCCGATGGCGGAACGCCTCGCGGATGACCCGCTTCAAGGCGTTGCGGGTGCTGGCGTGCGCGGCAAAGCGCTTGGCGATCACCAGGCCCAGGCGGGCGCAGGCTTCCTGGCCGGCGGGCAGCTCATTGGGAGCGGCGCTCACAATGAAGAAAGCCCCTCGGGCAAGACGCCGGCCTTTGAGGGCGGCGGCGAACTCGGAGGGGCGATGCAGCCGCGCCTCCGGGGGAAGCGTGGCGCGCGGCATGGACTGCGGATCGGGCGTCAGGTTTCCGGCAGGACCGGAAGACACGGACTTAGACGGCCAGACGCTTGCGGCCCTTGGCGCGGCGAGCGCTCAGGATGGCGCGGCCAGCGCGGGTCTTCATACGCACGCGGAAACCATGGGTGCGCTTGCGACGGGTAACGGAAGGTTGGTAGGTACGTTTCATGGACGATCCACAAAAAGAACAAAAGTCAGAAGGGACCTGCCCGGAGGGTTCCTGGTCGCGTATTCAGGTAGCGGGTATCTGGCGGGCATTTTTGCAACATCGGCAAAAAACAACCTGCAGACGGGGCTCTGACCGGGAAAATTCCCAGGCGACCTATTAGCGGCTGCCGTGCTGAAAAGCCAGGTGGATAGGCCAATGGCCCGGCCAAAGCGCAAGTCTCAAACCCGCGCAAGCCCTGTCCTTTCCTGCAAACGGTCACGCTCGCTGTGAAACCTTCTGACAGACAGAATTCGGAAAAGCCCACCATTTCAGCAAGTTTTCCCTGTCTTGTCAAACAGTTAAGCGTGCGCCCTGCGCACACTTATGGCGCGCCCTGTGGATAACCCCAGCCCAGGCAAGGTAGAATCGAGGTTTGAATAAGAGCGACATGAAAGAATTCTGGCAGACCTGCGTCAGTCGTCTTGAGCAGGAACTTCCCCCCCAACAAATCAGCGCGTGGATACGACCGCTGGTCCCGCTTGCGTATGACGAGACGCAGGCGGTGCTGCGCGTGGCCGCGCCCAACCGCTTCAAGCTGGATTGGGTGCGGAAGAACTTTTCCCACCAGATCGAAGCGTTGGCCGCGGAGTGGTTCGAGCGGCCGGTGCAGGTTCTGTTCGAGCTGCCGACCCAGGGCGCCGCGCCGCGCATGCCGGTCGCGCCCGTGCGGGCCGCGCAGCCGGCGCCGACGCACCCTTCCGGCGCGGCCCCGCTGGGCGGCGCGCCCCCAGTGAGCGCGCCGGCCGCGGCGCCCGCGCCGGCTCCCGCGCCCGCCACCACGGCGGCGGCCCAGGCGGTCAACGCCGACGCCGCCAACATCGTGTACGAGCGCTCGCGCCTGAACACCGACCTGACCTTCGAGAACTTCGTGACCGGCAAGGCGAACCAGCTGGCGCGCGCCGCCGCGCTGCAGGTCGCCGAGAATCCGGGCACCTCGTACAACCCGCTGTTCCTGTACGGCGGCGTGGGCCTGGGCAAGACCCACCTGATCCACGCCATCGGCAACGCGATGGTGGCGGCGGGCACCGGCGTGCGCGTGCGCTACGTGCATGCCGACCAGTACGTGTCCGACGTGGTCAAGGCCTACCAGCGCAAGGCGTTCGACGACTTCAAGCGCTACTACCATTCGCTGGACCTGCTGCTGATCGACGATATCCAGTTCTTCTCCGGCAAGAACCGCACGCAGGAAGAGTTCTTCTACGCGTTCGAGGCCATGGTGGCCCAGCGCAAGCAGATCATCATCACCAGCGATACGTATCCGAAGGAACTGTCGGGCATCGACAGCCGCCTGATCTCGCGCTTCGACTCGGGCCTGACGGTGGCCATCGAGCCGCCGGAACTGGAGATGCGCGTGGCGATCCTGCTGCGCAAGGCCGAATCCGAAGGCGTGCCCATGCCCGAGGAAGTGGCCTTCTTCATCGCCAAGCATCTGCGCAGCAACGTGCGCGAACTGGAAGGCGCGCTGCGCAAGGTCCTGGCCTACGCGCGCTTCCACGGCCGCGACGTCTTGACCGTGGACGTCTGCAAGGAGGCGCTGAAAGACCTGCTGTCAGTGTCCAACGGCCAGATCACCGTGGAAAACATCCAGAAGACGGTGGCGGACTTCTACAAGATCAAAGTGGCCGACATGTATTCGAAACGCCGGCCCGCCAATATCGCCTTGCCGCGCCAGGTCGCCATGTACCTGGCCAAGGAGCTGACCCAGAAAAGCCTGCCGGAAATCGGCGATCTGTTCGGTGGCCGTGATCACACCACCGTACTGCACGCGGTGCGCAAGATTTCCGACGCCCGCGCCAAGCAGGCGGAGCTCAACCATACCCTGCACGTGTTGGAACAAACTCTAAAAGGATGAACATGCAACTCGTACAAACCACACGCGATGCATTGCTGAAACCGCTGTCGACTGTGGCGGGCATCGTCGAAAGACGCCATACCCTGCCCATTCTGGCGAACATCCTGATGCGCAAGGAAGGCAACAAGGTCGCCTTCATTGCGACCGACCTGGAAGTACAGATCACCACGCACGCCGATTTCGGCGTGGGCCAGGAAAACGAGTCCACCACGGTCGCGGCGCGCAAGCTGCTGGACATCCTCAAGGCGCTGCCGGACACGGGCGACGTGCGCCTGGCGCTGGCCAGCAACAAGCTGTCGGTGCAGTCGGCCAAGAGCCGCTTCGCGCTGCAGACGCTGGCCGCCAGCGAATTCCCCACCGTGGCCCAGCCCGAGCAGTGGGACGTGTCGCTGACCATGCCGCAGCGCACGCTGCGCCACCTGTTCAACATGGTGCACTTCGCCATGGCGCAGCAGGACATCCGCTACTACCTGAACGGCATGCTGCTGGTGTTCGAGCCGGGCCGCGTGCGCGCCGTCGCCACCGACGGCCACCGCCTGGCGCACTGCTCCACCGAAGCCGACGGCATCAGCGAGCGCCACGAAGTGATCGTGCCGCGCAAGACCGTGCTGGAAATGCAGCGCCTGCTGGAAGACTCCGACGAGCCCGTCTCCATCGACGTGGCGCCGGGCCAGATCCGCTTCCGCTTCGGCGACGTGGAGCTGGTGTCCAAGCTGGTCGAAGGCAAGTTCCCCGACTTCACGCGCGTGATCCCCACCAACTACACGCGCCACTTCCTGGTCGGCCGTGAAGCGCTCCAGGGCAGCCTGCAGCGCGCCGCCATCCTGACCACCGACAAGTTCAAGGGCGTGCGCCTGCAACTGGCGCAGAACCAGATGAAGATCTCCTCGTCCAACGCCGAGCAGGAAGAGGCGCAGGAAGAGATCGACATCGACTACGGCCATGAAGCGCTGGACGTGGGTTTCAACGTCGGCTACCTGCTCGACGTGCTGTCGAACGTCAAGGTCGACAGCGTCCAGTGGTCGGTCATGCCCGACGCCAACGCGTCGGCGCTCATCACCCTGCCCGAAGACGACCAGTTCAAGTACGTCGTCATGCCCATGCGGATTTGATCCGCGCCCTATCGTGGGTTTGTGCCGCTGCGGGCCGGATGGCCCGCGGGCGGTCCGGCCGCCAGGCCGTTCTTTAAAGCGTTATCGATACACACATGTCAGATCAGCAGAACACCACTCCCGAGAACAGCGGCTACGGCGCTGACTCGATCAAGATGCTCAAAGGGCTGGAGGCCGTGCGCAAGCGCCCCGGCATGTACATCGGCGACACGTCCGACGGCACCGGCTTGCACCACATGGTGTTCGAAGTCGTCGACAACGCCATCGACGAAGCCCTGGCCGGCTATTGCGACGACATCGTCGTCACGATCCACACCGACAACTCCATCTCCGTGACCGACAACGGCCGCGGCATCCCGACGGCCATCCACAAGGACGACGAATTCCACCGCAGCGCGGCGGAAATCGTCATGACCGAGCTGCACGCCGGCGGCAAGTTCGACCAGAACTCGTACAAGGTCTCGGGCGGTCTGCACGGCGTGGGCGTGTCCTGCGTCAACGCGCTGTCCGAATGGCTGCGCCTGACCATCCGCCGCGACGGCCAGGTGCACCAGATGGAATTCCGCCAGGGCGAGCGCGTCGCGCCGCTGGCGGTGACGGGCACGACCGACAAGCGCGGCACCGAAGTGCGCTTCCTGGCCGACCCCATCATCTTCACCAACATCGAGTATCACTACGAGATCCTCTCCAAGCGCCTGCGCGAGCTGTCGTTCCTGAACAATGGCGTGAAGATCCGCCTGATCGACCAGCGCCAGGGCAAGGAAGAGAACTTCGCGTTCTCGGGCGGCGTGAAGGGCTTCGTCGAATACATCAACCGCAGCAAGACCGTGCTGCACCCGAACGTGTTCTCGGTTTCCACCGAGTCTTCGGCGGGCGGCGTGGCGGTCGGCGTGGAAGTGGCGATGCAGTGGAACGACAGCTACAGCGAAAGCGTGCTGTGCTTCACCAACAACATCCCGCAGCGCGACGGCGGCTCGCACCTGACCGGGCTGCGCGCGGCGATGACCCGCATCATCAACAAGTACATCACCGACAACGAACTGGCCAAGAAGGCCAAGGTCGAGACCTCCGGCGACGACATGCGCGAAGGCCTGGCCTGCGTGCTGTCGGTGAAGGTGCCCGAGCCCAAGTTCAGCAGCCAGACCAAGGACAAGCTGGTGTCCAGCGAAGTGCGTCCGGCCGTCGAAGAAGCCGTGGCCCGCACGCTGGAAACCTGGCTGCTGGAGCATCCCAACGACGCCAAGGCGCTGTGCGCCAAGATCGTCGAGGCCGCCCGCGCCCGCGAAGCCGCGCGCAAGGCGCGCGAAATGACCCGCAGGAAGAGCGTGCTGGAAGGCGCCGGCCTGCCCGGCAAGCTGGCCGACTGCCAGGAAAAGGATCCCGCGCTGTGCGAGCTGTACATCGTCGAGGGCGACTCCGCAGGCGGCTCGGCCAAGCAGGGCCGCGATCGCAAGTTCCAGGCCATCCTGCCGCTACGCGGCAAGGTGCTGAACGTGGAAAAGGCCCGCTTCGACCGCCTCATCGCCAGCGAGCAGATCGCCACCCTGATCACCGCGCTGGGCACCAGCATCGGCCCGGACTTCAACATCGACAAGCTGCGCTACCACCGCCTCATCATCATGACCGACGCGGACGTCGACGGCGCGCACATCCGCACCCTGCTGCTGACGCTGCTGTACCGCCAGATGCCCGAGCTGGTGCAGCGTGGCTACGTCTACATCGCCCAGCCGCCGCTGTACAAGGTCAAGGTCGGCCGCGAAGAGCGCTATCTGAAGGACGACCAGGAAGAAGCGCAGTTCATGCTGTCGCTGGCCCTGAAGGACGCCGAGATCATCTCGGGCGGCGAGATCATCCGCGGCGAAGAGCTGAATGAACTGGCGCGCCAGTACGTCGCCGCCGACGGCGTGATCGCGCGCCTGTCGCGCGTGTTCGACACGGCCGCGCTGTCGGCCATGGCCGAAGGCGTGGAAATCAACCTTGAGACGGCCGAGTCCACCGCCGAATCCGCCCGCCGCCTGACCGAAGCCATGCGCGATCCGGTCAGCGGCAACGGCGTCGAAGTCGTGCCCCAGTTCGACGAGGCGACCGAACGCCACCGCCTGTCGGTGCAGCGCATGCATCACGGCAACGTGCGCGTCAGCATCATCGACGCCGACTTCGTCAACGGCACGGACTACGCCATCCTGTCCAAGGCCGCCAAGAGCTTCTCCGGCAAGGTCGGCCCGCGCTCGCTGGTCGCCCGCGGCGAAGGCGACAAGCGCAAGGAACAGCCCGTGTCCGACTTCCGCGAAGCCATGCAGTGGCTGCGCAGCGAAGCCGAACGCGGCATCTCCAAGCAGCGCTACAAGGGCCTGGGCGAAATGAACCCGGACCAGCTGTGGGAAACCACCATGGACCCGAAGGTGCGCCGCCTGCTGCGCGTGCAGATCGAGGACGCCATCGCGGCCGACGAAGTCTTCACTACGCTGATGGGCGACGATGTGGAACCGCGCCGGAACTTCATCGAAACGCATGCGCTGTCGGCGGCGAATATCGACGCCTGATCGCGAACGCCAAGCCATGTAAGGCCAGTCCCGAAAGGGCTGGCCTTTTTCTTTGCCGCCGCCTCACCGCCCCGCCCGCGCCTTCAAATCCCCCATCTCCTGCTGCATCACCTCGCGCGCATAGCGCGAGAACACGCTGACCAGCCGCGTGCGGGTGTGGTACGGCGGGTAGAGCAGCGCGACCGTGACCGGCACGGCGGGGCTGAACGGGCGCACCTCGACGTTGGCGGTCGCCAGTTCTTCGCGCGCGGCCAGCGGGTTGATGAGGGCCACGCCCAGGCCGGCGCCGACCAGGGCGCAGATGGACGAACCCAGGCCGGCCTCGGCCACGGTCTGGCGTTCGATGCGGGCGGCCTTGAAGACCTCGTCGATCATGGCGCGCAGCGGCGTGCCGCTGGTGAAGGCCACGAACGGCTCGCCGGCGAAGTCGGCGGGTTTGAGTTTCTTCAGCCTGGCCAGGCGGTGGCCCTTGGGCACCAGGGCCACGCAGCTCATCGTCAGCACCGGCTCGACCTGGATGCCGGGCGAGTCGCCCGACAGCATCGCCAGGCCGGTGTCGCAAAAGCCGGAACTGATCCAGTTGTGCACCGTGCTGGCGTTGCCGGAATGGATCGACACCATGACGTCGGGGTACTCGGTCTTGAAGCCGGCGACGATGCGCGCCAGCAGGCCGCCGGCCAGCCGCGGCATGGCGGCCACGCTCAGGCGGCTGGCGCTGAACGAGCGGATGCTGGCCGCCGCCGACTCCAGGCCGGCCAGGCCGATGAAGGTTTTCTCGACTTCCTGGAAGAAGCGCGAGCCGTCCTGCGTGGGGGTCAGGCGGCTGCCGTTGCGGTCGAACAAGGGAAACTGGGTAATGGCTTCCAATTGCGCGATTAAGCGGCTAACGTGCGGCTGCGAGGTATGCACGCGCCGCGCCGCGGCGGTCATCGAACCGGTCATCATGACGGCCCGGAACGCCTCGATGTGCCGCAGGCTCATGCGTGGAATGGCCATATCAAATCCGTATGGAGGAATACTCGATTGGAACTGGATAAAACCATACCGCTAGTTGATACTTTTCGCCAATATGCGCCGCGCATCCGGCGCCAAAGGAAGCCGATGAAAGCATTCGCCGCAATCTCCGCCGCCGCGGTCCTGCTGGGCAGCGCCGCAACCGTGCACGCCGAAGGCGCCAGCCGCCTGGACAAGATCCGCGAAAGCGGCGTCATCACGCTGGGCCATCCCGAGACCTCGGTGCCGTTCGCCTATCTCGACGGCGACCAGAAGCCGATCGGCTACACGGTGGAGATCTGCCAGGAAGTCGCGCAGTACATCAAGGCCGCGCTCAAGCTGCCCAAGCTGGAGGTGCGCTACAACCCGACCACCTCGGCCACGCGCATCCCGCTGCTGGCCAACGGCACCATAGACCTGGAATGCGGCAACACCACCAACAACCTCGCGCGCCACAAGCTGGTGTCGTTCGCGCCCACGACCTTCGTGGCGCAGGTGGTGCTGGTGGCGCGCAAGGACGGCGGCGTCGATCCCAATAACCTGGCGTCCTTCCGCGGCAAATCCATCGCCGCGCAGGCGGGCGGCCAGACCTTCAAGCTGATCTCGCAGCTCAACGCCAAGCACGAACTGGGCATCACCATGACGCCCACCAAGGACACGGCCGAAACCATACTGATGGTGGAATCGGGCCGCGCCGCCGGCTCGGCCAACGACGACGGCATCGCCTATGGCGCGGTGGCCTCCTCGAAGAATCCCGACGCCTTCGTCATCGGCACCAAGGGCCTGGAGCTGGCGCCCTACGGCATCATGCAGCCCAAGGACGATCCCGCCTTCAAGCACGTGGTGGACGACGCCGTGCGCGACCTGATCAAGTCCGGCAAGGTCGCCGCGCTCTACGACAAGTACTTCAATTCGCCCATCCCGCCCAGGCAGATCAACCTGAAGTACCCGATGAGCGACGCGCTCAAGCGCGCGCTGGCCAATCCCACCGATTCGGGCGATCCCAAGGCCTACGAGTAAAGCCCTCGGGCCGCGGGCATGAAATACGACTGGAGCTGGGACGTCTTCCTGGATACGGCGCCTGACGGCGTGCATACCTTCCTGGAGATGCTACTGATGGGCGTGGGCTGGACGCTGGCGCTGGCCCTGATCGCCTGGGTGTTCGCATTGCTGCTGGGCTCTTGCCTGGGGGTGATGCGGACCCAGCGGTCGCGCCCGATGAACGCGCTGGGCGCGGCCTACGTCGAGCTGTTTCGCAACGTGCCGCTGCTGGTGCAGATGTTCCTGTGGTACTTCGTGCTGCCCGAGCTGCTGCCGCTGGACTGGGGCCTGGCGATGAAGCGCATGCCGCAACCCTGGGGCCAGTTCGTGCCGGCCACGCTGTGCCTGGCCTGCTATGGCGCGGCGCGCGTGGCCGAGCAGCTGCGCGCGGGCATCCAGTCGCTGCCGCGCGGCCAGCTGCAGGCGGCCACCGCGCTGGGCCTGACCGAGGCGCAGGCCTACCGCTACGTGATCCTGCCCGAGGCGTTTCGCATCGTGCTGCCGCCGCTGACGTCCGAGTTCATGGGCATCATCAAGTATTCGTCGGTGGCGCTGACCATCGGCCTGCTGGAGCTGACCGGCCAGGCGCGCACGATGGCGGAGTTCAGCTTCCATATCTTCGAAGCCTTTTCCGCGGCCACGGTCATCTACCTGCTCATCAATGGCATCGTGGTCCTGGGCATGCGCTGGCTGGAACGCCGCACGGCGGTGCCCGGCCTGATCGGCGCCGCGGGCAAGGGACGCTAGCGCCATGGGCCAGTTCGACTTCGGCGTCATCGGCAACGCGCTGCCGTACCTGTTCCGCACCGGCATGGTCTTTACGCTGACGCTGACCGCGCTGGCGGCGGTGATGGGGCTGGCGCTGGGCACGGTGCTGGCCATGATGCGGCTGTCGCGCTTGCGGATACTGTCGGTGCCTGCCGGCATCTACGTGAACGTGATGCGCTCGGTCCCGCTGCTGCTGGTGATCTTCTGGTTCTACTTCCTGATGCCGTACATGGCCGCCTGGGCGGTGGGATCGTCCACGCCGCTGCGGGTCGGCGCGTTCAATTCGGCGGTGATCACGTTCACCCTGTTCGAGGCGGCGTACTTCTGCGAAATCATGCGCGCCGGCATCCAGTCGATCGCGCGCGGGCAGGTGTCGGCCAGCCTGGCGCTGGGGCTCACGCCGTGGCAGGGCATGCGCTACGTGGTGCTGCCGCAGGCGCTGCGCAACATGCTGCCGGCGCTGCTGACGCGCGTCATCATCCTGTTCCAGGACACCTCGCTGGTGTATGTGCTGTCGCTGACCGACTTCCTGGGCGCGGCCACCAAGATCGGCCAGCGCGACGGCCGCCTGGTGGAGCTGTATCTGTTCGTGGCGGTGGTGTATTTCATCATCTGCTTCACGGCGTCCCGTCTGGTCAAGCGGCTGGAACGGCGCACGCGCGTGCTGCGCTAGCCAGCCGCGGTCTTTCCTCTTTATCCACAGGTCCGACGATGATAGAGATCAAGCAGGTCAGCAAGTGGTACGGCGACTTCCAGGTGCTGGACGGCTGCTCCACCACGGTGGGCCGCGGCGAGGTCGTGGTGGTCTGCGGGCCGTCCGGCTCCGGCAAATCCACGCTGCTCAAGACCGTCAACGCGCTCGAGCCCTTCCAGCAGGGCGAGGTGGTGGTCAACGGGATCTCGGTGGGCGATCCGCGCACCGACCTGCCCAGGCTGCGCGCGGTGGCCGGCATGGTGTTCCAGCATTTCGAGCTGTTCCCGCATCTGTCGGTGACCGAGAACCTGTGCCTGGGCCAGGTCAAGGTGCTCAGGCGCGGCAAGGAAGAGGCGCGCCGGCGCGCGCTGGCGCTGCTGGAGCGCGTGGGCCTGTCGGCACACCAGGACAAGCATCCCGGCGAACTGTCGGGCGGCCAGCAGCAGCGCGTGGCGATCGCCCGCGCGCTGTCCATGGACCCGGCCGTGATGCTGTTCGACGAACCGACCTCGGCGCTGGACCCGGAGATGGTCAACGAGGTGCTGGACGTGATGACCGACCTGGCCGCCGACGGCATGACGATGATGGTGGTGACCCATGAAATGGGATTCGCGCGCCGCGTCGCCGACCGCGTCATCTTCATGGACTGCGGCCGCATCGTGGAGGACTGCGACAAGGAGCAGTTCTTCGGCAATGTCGAGCAGCGCAACCCGCGCACTCGCCAGTTTCTTTCCAAAATCCTGCAGCACTGAGCATCATGACTTCGCCCGATTCCGCCCCTGCCGTCGACTTGCGCAGCGACACCGTCACCCGTCCCACCGAGGCCATGTACGAACGCATGCGCAGCGCGCCGGTCGGCGACGACGGACTGGACGGCGATCCCAGCGTGCGCGAGCTGGAGGCGCACGTGGCGCAACGCCTGGGCAAGCAGGCCGGGCTGTTTGTGCCCAGCTGCACCATGGCGAACCTGCTGGCGGTGCTGGCGCAGGCCCAGCGCAACGAACAGGTGGCGCTGGAGGCCACGGCCCACATGTATACCTCGGAGCGCGGCGCCGCCACGTTCACGGGGCTTTTCTACCTGGGCGTGGCCGGCGCCGGCGGCGCGATGGACCTGGGCGCGCTGCAAGAGGCGCTGCAGGGCGGCGGACACCGCCTGAAGACGGCGCTGGTGGCGATGGAGACCTCGCACAACAACGCCGGCGGCGCGGTGCTGCCGCTGGACCATATGCAGGCCGTGCACGGCATGGCGCAGGCGGCCGGCGCCGCCGTGCACCTGGACGGCGCGCGCCTGTTCAACGCCGCCGCGGCGCTGGGCGTGGACCCCGGCGAGATCGCGCGCCACGCGGACACGGTGTCGCTGTGCCTGTCCAAGGGCCTGAGCGCGCCGGTGGGCGCGGTGCTGGCCGGCGCGCGGCCCGTCATGGAACGCGCGCGCGGCTTGCGGCGCATGCTGGGCGGCACCCAGCGCCAGGCCGGCATCATGGCGGCCGCCGGTCTGGAGGCGGTGCGCACGATGGGCGGTCGTCTGGCCGAGGACCACGCGCGCGCGCGCCGGCTGAGCGACGGGGTCAACCGGCTGGCGCCGGCGCTGTCGGCCAGCGTGCCGCAGACCAACATCGTGCAGGTCGAGACCGCCGCCAGCGGCATGGACAACGCGCAATGGACCGCCGCGCTGGCGGCGGCCGGTCTGCTGGTGCGCCCCTGGGGCCGCACGCGGCTGCGCTGCGTGACCCACCGCCACATCGGCGACGCCGACATCGACGCGGCGGTCGGGGCCTTTGCGGCCGTGCTGAAAGCGCACCGCCGATAACGCGCCGATCTGCTCCGTTCTGCGGCGCGCGCCGGTGCGATAATGCCGCATGTCCACGACCCACCTTTCCCGGAAAGACTATCTCTGTGCCTTGGCGGTCGTGCTCATATGGGGCTCGAACTTCGTCGTCATGAAGGTCGGCATGAAGGGCCTGTCGCCCATGATGCTGGGCGCGCTGCGCTTCGCCCTGGCGGCGTTTCCGCTGATTCTGTTCGTGCGCCCGCCGCGCCTGCCCTGGCGCTGGGTCGCGGCCTACGGGCTGGTGCAGGGCCTGGGCCAGTTCGGCCTGCTCTTTACCGCGCTGCAGTCCGGCATGCCCGCCGGCATGGCCTCGCTGGTCATCCAGACCCAGGCGTTTTTCACCTTGCTGCTGGCCGCGCCGTTGCTGCATGAACGCGCGCAGCGCCACCATTGGCTGGGCTTGTGCGTGGCCGCGGCCGGGCTGGCCATCATCGCCGGCGGCCGGGGCGCGGGGCCGGGCCAGATGACCATGACGGGCTTCGTGCTGACGCTGGGCGCCGCGTTCATGTGGGCCGTGTCCAACATCATTGTGCGCCTGGCCAGCCGCCGCTCGCCCGGCTACGACCCGTTCGCCTTCATCGCCTGGAGCAGCGCCGCGCCGGTGCTGCCTTTCCTGCTGCTGGCCGTGCTGATCGACGGCTGGGAGCCGGCGCTGGCCATGGTGGCCGGCATGGGCTGGAGCGAGGCGCTGTCGGTGCTGTACCTGGCGGGGCTGGCGACCTTGCTGGCCTATACCCTGTGGACGCAGCTGCTGACGCGCCATGCCGCGGCCAAGGTCGCGCCGTTCTCGCTGCTGGTGCCGGTGGTGGGGCTTTGGGCGGCCTCGATGGCCTTCGACGAAAGCCTGCTGCCGCTGCAATGGCTGGGCGCGGCCTGCGTGTTGGCCGGACTGGTGCTCAACCAATTGGGCGGGCGCTGGTTGCGTACCCGCTGAGCCTTACGGCGCAATCGTCCGCCGTTTCTCCCCCTATCGGATTACTGCCTGCCGGTGCGCGCCATGGGCGGTTCTACAGCTGTTCAAAGCGGATGTAACGCTTGTCGGTGTACTCCTGGCGCGTGGTCAGTTCCTTCACGGCGGCGCCGGGCGGGCCGCGCCGCAGCCATTCCAGCATGTGGTCGACCTGGTCGGGCGTGCCTTGCACCACGGCCTCCACCGTGCCGTCCGGCAGGTTCTGGACCCAGCCGGTCGCGCCCAGCAGATGGGCGCGGCGCACCGTGGCGTGGCGGTAGCCCACGCCCTGCACGGTGCCGCTGATCGTGACGTGCACGGTTTCGATGTGAGGGGGGGAATGAGGGTCTTGCATGCGGTTTCCTTCGGATGATGCGCCGCCGTAGGCGGTATTGGCTACAGCGGATGGTCTATAGGCCCGATGGCCTTCGAAGCGATACGTTAGAGCTCATGTCAAAACGTGCCAACGGGAACACCCGCTACCAGAGCTTGGAGAAGCCATTATGGAAGAGACCAGTTTGTTGTCGGAAGTAGAGACAGCGCGCTACAGGGAACAAGGGTATCTGGCCCTGAAGGACATGTGCCCGCAGGATGAAGTGGGCTACATCCGCCGTACCCTGATGGATCTGTTCGCCAACAAGACCGGCTACAACGAGGGTGCGCAATACGACTTCGTGAGCCGCGACGATCCGTCCAAGCCCGCCAAGTTTCCCAGTCTGCACGATCCGCGCCATTATGCCCCGGGCCTGCTCAAGACCGTCTACCACGAGCGCACGCTGGAACTGGCCCGCCAGCTGCTGGGCGAGGACGCCGCGCTCTACGGCGAGCACGCCCTGCTCAAGCCCGGCCCCGACGGTCCCGAGACGCCCTGGCACCAGGACGAGGCCTTCCGTTCGCCGGATTTCGTCTACAACGAACTCAGCATCTGGCTGGCGCTGCAGCCGGCCACGGTCGAGAACGGCTGCATGCAGTTCATTCCCGGCTCGAACAAATGGGAGGTGCTGGAGCACCGTTCGCCGGGCGGCGACAAGAGCCTGCATCCGCTGGAGTGCTGCGGCGATTTCGCGCGCGAGCTGGCCGTGCCGGAGCCGCTGGAGCCGGGCGGGATCACCGTGCACGACGCCCGCACCCTGCATTTCACGGGGCCCAACACTTCGTCCGCGCCGCGCCTGGCTTACATCCTGATCTACAACACGCCGCCGGTCTACAAGCCGGGCCGCCGCGAGTTTCCGTGGCTGGAGGGCCGCTGGACCGACAGCCAGACGCGCAAGAAGCAATGGCACAAGCGCGGCGGGCTGGCCGTGGACGTGATGCGCCGCCTGCCGGCGGCGCGCCTGACCAGCCCGCGCTGGGTGGCCTGGGCCACGATACGCGCGGTCTCCAAGGTCTGGCCGCGATAGGGGACGCAGGGGCCGCGCAGGCCCTTGCGATTTTGGGGGGCGACCGGGGCCGGCAAGCGACGCTTGCCGGCCCCGGCGCGTATACTGGGCAGCGCCGCGGGGTTCGTGAGCCCCGCGGGACCGCCCGGGGCGCCAGCAGCCGCTGGTCCCGGGGACCAGAAAATCAATAACGAGTCCGGCCCGCGCCCCTCATCACTCCATAGACACCCATGACCGCTAACCTTTCTACGATCACCTGCATCGAAGATCTGCGCGTCGTCGCGCAGAAACGCGTGCCGCGCATGTTTTACGACTACGCGGATTCCGGCGCCTGGACCGAAGGCACTTACCGCGCCAACGAAAGCGACTTCCAGAAGATCAAGCTGCGCCAGCGCGTGGCGGTGAACATGGAAGGCCGGTCGCTGCGCACCACGCTGGCGGGCCAGGACGCGATCATGCCGCTGGCCATCGCGCCCACCGGCCTGACCGGCATGCAGCACGCCGACGGGGAGATCCTGGCGGCCAAGGCGGCGGCGGATTTCGGCGTGCCTTTCACGCTCTCGACCATGAGCATCTGCTCGCTGGAAGACGTGGCGGCGGCCACCGGCAAGCCGTTCTGGTTCCAGCTCTACGTGATGCGCGACCGCGAATTCGTCGGCAACCTGATCGACCGGGCCAAGGCGGCCGGCTGCTCGGCGCTGGTGCTGACGCTGGACCTGCAGATCCTGGGCCAGCGCCACAAGGACATCAAGAACGGCCTGTCCACGCCGCCCAAGCCCACCCTGCGCAACCTCATCAACCTGGCGACCAAGCCGCGCTGGTGCCTGGGCATGCTGGGCACCAAGCGCCGCACCTTCGGCAACATCGTCGGCCACGCCAAGGGCGTGAGCGACCTGTCCTCGCTGTCGTCGTGGACGGCCGAACAGTTCGACCCGCGCCTGAGCTGGGACGACGTCGAATGGATCAAGCAGCGCTGGGGCGGCAAGCTCATCATCAAGGGCATCCTGGACGTCGAGGACGCGCAGCTGGCCGCCAACAGCGGCGCCGACGCGCTGATCGTCAGCAACCATGGCGGACGCCAGCTCGACGGCGCCATGTCGTCCATCGCCGCCCTGCCCTCGATCGCCGATGCCGTAGGCTCGAAGATCGAGGTGTGGATGGACGGCGGCATCCGTTCGGGCCAGGACATCCTCAAGGCGGTGGCGCTGGGCGCGCGCGGCGCCATGATCGGCCGCGCCTTCCTGTACGGCCTGGGCGCCTACGGCCAGGCGGGCGTGACCCGCGCGCTGGAGATCCTGTACAAGGAAATGGACACCACCATGGCGCTCTGCGGCCGCCGCTCCATCGTGCCGGGCGACCGCAGCATCCTGCTGCCGGGCACCTATCCGACCTGAGCTGTCCGCCGCAGGAACGAGAACATGCCGGACGCCTGTGCGTCCGGCTTTTTTTTCGCAAGATCTGCAAACGCCGCCCCACTACATTGCACTCCAAGGAGCTCGCATGAAGCCTGGAACCCTAACCCACTACGCCCGGCGCCTGGATCCGGTCCTGCGCTGGCTGGCAAGCCATCCCGACGCCGATCCGGACCTGCACCGGCTGGCCGACCTGGCCTGCCTGTCGCCGTACCACTTCCATCGCGTCTATCGCGCGATGATGGGGGAAACGGTGAACGCCACGGTGCAGCGCATCCGCATGCACCGCGCGGCGGCCGCGCTGGCGGGGTCCCAGGTTTCCTTGCGCGAGGTGGCGCAGCGCGCCGGCTACGAATCGGACGCCGCGTTCAACCGGGCCTTCGGCGCGGTCTTCGGCATGGCGCCGGGACGCTATCGCGCCGCCCGCTCCCGTCCCTTCGACCCTCAGGAGCTAGGCATGTATCCCATCACCATCGAGAACTTTCCCGGCGTGATTCTGGCGGCCCTGCCGCACCGCGGCAGCTACCAGGACATCGGCCCCGTGTTCGACCGCGCCTTCATGCTGGCCGCCAGCCGCGGCCTGGCCGCGCGCGACGCCTGCGGCTACGGCGTGTATTTCGACGACCCCGAACAGGTGCCGGCGCGCGAGCTGCGTTCGCTGGCCGGCGTGCCCATCGCGGCCGACGTCGCGCCGGGCGAGGGTTTCGAGCGCTTCGAGATCCCGGCGGGCCGCTGCGCGGTGCTGGCGCACACCGGCCCCTACAACGAGATGGACAAGGCCTATAACTGGCTGTTCTCGCAATGGCTGCCGGGCAGCGGCATGGTGCCGGCCGACTTCCCCATGTTCGAGCAGTACATGAACGATCCGCGCAGCACGCCGCCGTCGCAGCTGCTGACCCGCATCCACCTGCCGCTGAAGTAGGCGGCGGGCCGCTTCAGCCGAGCACGCCTGCAAGGTACTGGCGCAGCCAGGCGTGCGCGGGATCGTCCTGGTAGCGCTCGTGCCAGTAGAGCGATACCGCGATGGGCGGCAGCGTCAGCGGGACCTTCTGCGTCACGATGCGCGCGCTGCCGGACATGGCGCGCGCGATGCTGACCGGCATGGTCGCGATCAGGTCGGAGCCCTCGACGATGAACGGGCACACCAGGTAGCTCGACAGGGTCGCCACGATCTTGCGGCTGCGGTTGTGCCCCATCAGGATGCGGTCGATCGCGGTGCTGAAATAGCGCGTGTGCGCGGCCAGGTCCAGATGCCCGTAGCTCAGGTAGGCGTCCAGGTTCCAGCGCTTGCGCAGGCAGGGATGGCCTTCGCGCACGATGCACACCGCCGGCTCCTGGTACAGGAAGCGCGTGCGCAGGTCGGGCGCCGGATCGGGGAAGTAGCCCGCGATCAGTTCCACGTGGTTGGTGTCCAGCATGCTCAGGCCGTGCTGCGGCCGGGCCGGCACGATCTGCAGCTGGAAGTGCGGCGCGTCCACCGCCAGCCGGGGTATCAACTTGGGCAGCAAGGTGTACTGCACGTAATCGGTGGCGTAGAACGACAGCGTGCGCGACGAGTGCGCGGGGTCGAACGCCTCGCGCGTGCGCGTGGCGCGATGCCAGCCTTCCAGCAGCGGCTTGAAGTTCTGGTGCAGTTCATGCGCCCGCGGCGTGGGCTGCCAGGCGCCGCCTTCGCGCACCAGTAGGGGGTCGCCGAACAGTTGGCGCAGCCGGTTCAGGGCCGCGCTCATGGCCGGCTGGCTGATGTCGAGCTGCTCGGCCGCGCGCGACACGTTGCGGCAGGCCATCAGCGCATCGAAATGCAAAAGCAGGTTCAGGTCCGGATTCTTCACGCTGCGGCCTCATAAATGGCGTTTATACAAATATAAACCTGCAGGACTGCTGTCATCGAATCGGCGGGCCTAGCATGACCCCGTTGTTGCAGCGAACGAGTACGCGCCGGACGCGCATGAACCGGCCACCAGGAAGTTCTATCAACAAGGGGAAACCTAGCCATGAAGAAAGGGCTGTTACGCAATTGCTGTCGCATTGCCGCGGGCGCCGTGCTGGCCGCGGCGGCCGGTTCGGCCAGCGCCGCCTGGCCGGACAAGGTGATCCGCATCGTGGTGCCGTTCGCCGCGGGCGGCTCCACCGACCTGATCGCGCGCAAGATCGCCGAAGGGCTGGGCCAGCGCCTGTCCGCCAACGTCATCGTCGAGAACCGGCCGGGCGCCGGCGGCACCGTGGGCACGGAATACGTGGCGCGCCAGCCGGCCGACGGCTACACCATCCTGATGGGATCGGTCAGCACGCACGGCAGCGCGCCCTGCGTCTATTCCAAGCTGCCCTACGACGCCGTCAAGGACTTCACGCCGCTGGCCGTGGTGGCCACGATTCCCAACGTGATGTCGGTGAACCAGTCGGTGCCGGCCGGCAACCTGAAGGAGTTCGTGGCGCTGCTGAAGCAGGCGCCCGAGAAGTATTCCTTCGCCTCCAACGGCCAGGGCACGTCCAACCACCTGGCCGCCGAGCTGTTCAAGACCACCGCCGGCGTGTCCATCGTGCACGTGCCCTACCGCGGGTCCGGGCCGGCGCTGATCGACCTGGTCGGCGGACAGGTCAACATGATGATGGACGTGGTGATGACGTCCTACCCGTACATCAAGGACGGCAAGATCAAGGCGCTGGCGGTGACCTCGCCGCAGCGCTCGCCCATGCTGCCCGACGTGCCGACGGTCGCGGAATCCGGCTATCCCGGCTACGAGGCCATGGTGTGGTTCGGCATGCTGGCGCCGGCCAACATGCCGGAACCGTTGCGGCAGAAACTCACCGACGGCCTGGTGCAGACCCTGCATGCGCCGGCGATGAAAGCCTATCTGGAACAGCAGGGCGCGCAGGTGTCCGACGTGGCCGGGCCGGCGTTCGGCGCCATGATCAAGGACGAAATCAGCAAGTGGTGCAAGGTGGTGAAGCAGGCCGGCATCCGCCTGGACTGATTCCTAACCCCCGCGTTTCGCCGGGTCCCGGCCCGCAAGACTCAATCTGGAAGAGAACATGTATCGCATAGGGATAGACGTCGGAGGCACGTTCACCGACTTCACGATGATCGACGAGGACGCCGGCACGGTGCACTTCCACAAGGTGCCTTCCACGCCGCACGATCCCTCCGAGGCCATCGCCGCCGGCATCGGCCAGATGCTGGAGCAGCGCGGCGTCTCGCCGGCGCAGGTGTCGCACGTGGGCCACGGCACGACCGTGGCCACCAACCTCATCATCGAACGCAAGGGCGCGCGGGTCGGGCTGATCACCACGCAGGGCTTTCGCGACGTGCTGGAGATCGGCCGCCAGACGCGCCCGCACCTGTACGACTACAGCGTGGGCAAGCCGCCGGTGGCGGTGCCGCGCGAATTCCGCATCGAAGTCGCCGAGCGCGTCAATGCGGCGGGCGAGGTGCTGACGCCGCTGGACGAAGCCGCGGTGCGCGCGGCCGCCGAGCGCTACGCGCAGGCCGGCATCGAGGCGGTGACCATCTGCTTCCTGCACGCCTACCGCAATCCCGCGCACGAGCGCCGCGCCGCGCAGATCGTGGCCGAGGTCATGCCGCAGGCCTACATCAGCCTGTCTTCCGACGTGCTGCCCGAATTCCGCGAGTACGAGCGCCTGTCGACCACCGTGCTGAACGCCGCGGTGGGCCCGAAGATGGCGCGCTACCTGGAACGCTTCCTGCAGCGGGTGCGCGAGCTGGACATCCGCCACGAACCGCACACCATCCACTCCAACGGCGGCCTGATGTCCATCGCCACGGTGCGCCAGTATCCGGTGCGCACCTGCCTGTCCGGCCCGGCCGCGGGCGTGGTGGGCGCGGCGGCGGTGGGCCGCGCCATCGGCAGCCCGGACCTGGTGACTTTCGACGTGGGCGGCACCAGCACCGACGTGTCGCTGGTATGCGATGGCCGTCCGCTGTTCACTTCGCACCGCCAGGTGGCCGGCTATCCGGTCAAGACGCCCATGGTCGACATCCACGTGATCGGCGCCGGCGGCGGCAGCATCGCCTGGCTGGACGACGCGGGCGCGCTGAAGGTCGGCCCGCACAGCGCCGGCGCGGTGCCGGGGCCGGTGGGCTACGGCCGCGGCGGCCAGGAGCCGACCATCACCGACGCCGAGATCGCGCTGCAGCGCTTGAATCCGGTGGCGCTGCTGAACGGCCGCATGCCGGTGCACGCGCAGGCCGCCCGCCAGGTGATCGAGCAGCGCGTGGCCGAGCCGCTGGGGCTGGGCATGGAGGCGGCGGCCGAAGGCATTCTGCGCATCGCGGCGGCCAACATGAGCCGGGCCATCCGCGCGGTGTCGACCGAGCGCGGCTACGACCTGTCGCGTTTCGCCCTGTACGCCTACGGCGGCGCGGGTCCCTTGCATGCGGCCGAGGTGGCCGAGGAATGCGGCATTCCGACGGTGATCGTGCCGCAGGAGCCCGGCACCATGTGCGCGCGCGGCATTCTGCTCAGCGACATCTCCTTCGACTTCGTGCGCAGCGAAATCTCGCTGGCCAGCCCCGACAACTGGAGCGCGATCTCGGCCATCTTCGAGGAGCTGCGCGCGCAGGCCCAGGACTGGCTGGCCGAAGAGCGGGTGGACCCGGGCTTGCGCGCCTGCCACAGCGCCATCGACGCGCGCTACGAGGGCCAGAACTTCGAGGTGCAGGTCGGCCTGGACGATACCGGTCCCGGCGGCTATGCCGAGTTCGCGCGCCGCTTCGCCGAGGCGCACGAGCGCGAATACGGCTACACGGTGGACGACCGCAAGGTGCAGATCATCAATTGCCGCATGCAGGCCGTGGGCCAGGTGGTCAAGGCGCCGCTGGCGCCGCGCCACGTGGGCGGCGCGCTCGACGACGCCCTGCTGGGCCGGCGCCAGGCCTATTTCGGCGCCGGCCACGGCTGGGTGGACACGCCGGTGTACGACCGCGACCGCGTGCCCACCGGCGCGCGCTTCACCGGCCCCGCGCTGCTCGAGGAAATGAGCTCCACCACCGTGGTCGGCGTGGGCCACCAGGCCAGCGTGGACGAATACGGCAACCTGATCATCCGCCTGCAAGGAGGCACGCATGAGCAAGACCGATAAGGCCGGCGCCGCCGCGCTGGCGGACCCCATCGGCATGGAGGTGTTCTGCAACCGCCTGCTGTCCATCACCGAGGACATGAACAACACGCTGGTGCGCGCCTCGTTCTCGACCAACATCAAGGAGCGCAAGGACTGCTCCGTGGCGCTGTTCGACGCGCGCGGCCGGCTGGTGGCGCAGGGCACGCAGATTCCGCTGCACCTGGGTTCGCTGGACGGCGCGATGGGCGCGATCCTGCGCAGCTATCCGCTGGACCGGATCCGCGAAGGCGACGTCTTCATCTGCAACGACCCCTATCTGGCCGACGGCAGCCACCTGCCGGACATCAACGTCGTCACCCCGGTCTTCTGGGACGGCGCGCTGCGCTTCTTCGCGGCCAATATCGCGCACCATTCCGACGTGGGCGGCGCGGTGCCGGGATCGATCGCGGGCGGCCTGAAATCCATCTTCGAGGAAGGCATACGCATTCCCGCCTGCCGCATCGCCAGGCATGGCGAAACCGACGAGGACATGCTGCGCCTGATCTGCGCCAACACCCGCGACCCCGAGGAACGGGTGCTGGACCTGCGGGTGCAGATGGCCACCAACCGGCGCGGCGCGGCCGCCGTGCAGGGCCTGATCCGGCAGATGGGGCTGGACGCGGTGCTGCGTTCGGTGGACGACGTGATCGCCTATACGCGGCGCAGGCTGCTCAACCGCATCGCCGAACTGCGCCAGGGCAGCTACACCTTCCGCAGCGACCTGGACGACGATGGCATGGGCGGCGATCCCGTGCCCATCCAGGTGACGCTGACCGTCGGCCCGGACAACCTGCATTTCGATTTCGAGGGCTCCGGCGGGCAGGCGCGCGGCGCGATGAACCTGCCGTTCAACGCCCTGCGCGCCTGCGTGTACTACGCCGTCAAGGCGCTGCTGGACCCCGAGCTGGCGCCCAACGCCGGCCTGTTCGATCCGATCACGCTGTCCGCCCCGGTGGGCACCATCACCAACCCCGAGCATCCGGCCGCCGTGGGCGCGCGCTCCATCACGGCGCAGAAAGTGGCGGGCGCGATCTTCGGCGCGTTCCGCGGCCTGCTGCCGCCGGACAAGATCATGGCGTCCAGCAACGACTGCTGCCCGGCGATCGTGTTCTCGGGCCGCTGGCGCGAGCGCGCCGGGCATTTCGTGTACCTGGAAACGCTGGGCGGCGGCGCCGGCGCGCGCCTGGACGCCGACGGCATGGACGCGGTGCACGTGCACATGACCAATACCTCCAACCTGCCGGTGGAAGCCCTGGAAAACGAGTATCCGCTGCTGATGGACGAGTACGCGCTGATCCCGGACTCGGGCGGCGCGGGCCGCACCCGCGGCGGCCTGGCCATCGCCAAGCAGATCCGCGCGGCCGGCCCGGGCATCGTGTTCTCGGCGCGCTCGGACAGCCACACCGTGGGCGTGGCGGCCGGCGTGGACGGCGGCGGCGACGGACGCCGTGCGCGCCTGATCCGCAATTTCGGCACGCCGCAGGAAGAAGTGCTGTTTTCCAAGACCGCCAACATCGCGCTGGCGCCGGGCGAAAGCGTGCGCATCGAAACCCCCGGCGGCGGCGGCTACGGCCCGCCTTCGGAGCGGCCGCTGGCGCGCATCGAACGGGACCTGGCCGACGGCAAGGTCAGCGCGCAGGCCGCGCGCGCCGCCTACGGCGAGCGCGCGGCGTTCACGCCACGTTGAGCGTCATGGAGTATTTCATCCTGTCGTGGGGGAAGGTGGTGATGGTGGCCAGCAGCAGCACGCCGCCCTCGCCATAGTAGCGGCGCGTGATGACGAAGCCCGCCGTTTTCGGTTCGACCCGCAGCTGCCGCGCCATCGGCGCGCCGATGGGGGTGGCCGAGAACTCCTGGTTGACTTCGGTGATGCGCTCGCCGAAGTGGTCTTCGATCAGGCGCAGCAGCGAGATGCGCGACTTGACCTCGACCTGGACGTCCGAATGGGCCGGGTCGGCATAGATCAGCGTGCAGGCCGCGGGCGTGTCCTGGTCGTCCAGGGTCTTGATGGAGTTGATATGCAGCCAGGACAAGCCGGCTTCGCAGCCCAGCGTTTCGGCCAGCCGCTTGCCGAGCTTGACGGTGCGCACGTCGCGCACCAGCAGCGCGGCGTTGCGCGCGTACTGCAGCAGGTCGGGAAACTGCGAAATGCGCTGCGTGAAACGGGTGCTGGCGCGCGCGGTCTCGACCCGCGTGCCCACGCCGGGGCGGCGCGACACCATGCCGGCCACGGTCAGCATGCGCACGGCTTCGCGCACGGTATGGCGGCTGGCGTCGAACATTTCGCACAGCTCGTGTTCGGTGGGCAGCAGCGTCATGACGGGGTAGCGGCCGGTGCGGATGTCGTGCGAGAGCGTGCGGAAAATGCTCTTGTAGCGGGGGCCGTCGGACTCGCCGCCCGGCGCCGGAGATTCCGGTTTGCCGTGTGCTTGCCGCGCCCCGCCGGGGCCGGCCGCGCGCTCGGAGGATCGGGTCATGGGAAGGCTCCTGCAATCGTTATATGGGGTTTATACGGACAATAACCCATTGACAATGGCGTCTTGCGAGATCCATCATTTGTCCGGATGTTCATGTCCGGACAAATTGTACGCCGCTCCGGCCGGCATTCGGCGGTTCTTGCAGTTTTCTTCCAAATATTCGGGGGTTTTCATGGGCAAGGTACTTGCAGTGCTCGCGGCGGCGGCGATGGCCGCCGGACTCGGCGCCAACGCGCAGGCGCAGAAACTGGTGGTGGCCGGATACGGCGGCTCGTTCGAAGACATCATGCGCAAGGAGATCTTCCCGCCTTTCGCCAAGCAGCACGGCGTCGAGCTGAACTACGTGGCCGGCAACTCCACCAACACGGTGGCGCGCCTGCAGGCGCAGAAGAGCAACCAGCAGGTCGACGTGGCCATCATCGACGACGGCCCCATGTACCAGGCCATCGCGCTGGGCTTCTGCGCGCCCATCAAGGGCCTGCCCGCCGACGACCTGTACGGCACGGCCCGCTACAAGGACGACAAGGCGGTGGCCATCGGCATCGTGGCCACCGGCATCATGTACAACAAGAAGGCCTTCGAGGAAAAGAAATGGGCGCCGCCCGAGTCCTGGAAGGACCTGAAGGACCCCAAGTACAAAAAGCAGCTGGTGATCCCGCCGCTGAACAACACCTACGGCCTGCACGCGCTGGTGGAGTACGCGCGCGAAGGCGGCGGCGGCGAGAAGAAAATCGATCCGGGCTTCGCCACCTTCAAGAACGAGGTCGGCCCCAACGTGCTGGTCTATGAGCCCTCGCCCGGCAAGATGACGGAACTGTTTTCCAGCGGCCAGGCGGTGATCTCGGTCTGGGGCAGCGGCCGCGTCAAGGCGTTCGCCGATACCGGCTTCCCGGTGGGCTTCGTGTATCCCAGGGAAGGCGCCTACGCGCTGCTGTCGTCGGTCTGCCCGGTGGCCAAGCCCGACGCCAATCCGCTGGCCCAGACCTTCGTGCAATACCTGGTCTCGCCCGAGGTGCAGGAGAAGCTGGCCTCGGCCTACGGCTACGGCCCGGTCAACAAGAAGGCCAAGGTCACCGACGATCCCCGCGTGCCGCTGCCCATCGGCAAGCGCGCCGACGACCTGATCGTGATCGACTGGGACACCGTCAACCAGAACCGCGACGACTGGAACAAGCGCTGGACGCGGGAAATCGAGCGCTGAGACCGCGCAGCCCACGGGAGCATCCATGACTTATCTCGTTTTGAACGGCCTGAGCAAGCGCTATGGCGACACGGTGGCGGTGCAGGACCTGAGCCTGTCCGTGAACCGCGGCGAGTTCATATCGCTGCTGGGGCCGTCCGGCTGCGGCAAGACCACCACGCTGCAGATGATCGCGGGCTTCGTCGAGCCCACCGGCGGCAGCATCGTGCTCGACGGCAGGGACGTCAGCAAGGTGCCGGCCAACAAGCGCGGGCTGGGCATGGTGTTCCAGAACTACGCCCTGTTTCCGCACATGACGGCGGCCGAGAACGTGTCTTTCGGACTGGAGATGCAGCGGGTCCGCAAGGACGAGCGCGAGGCGCGCGTGGCCGAAGCGCTCAAGCTGGTGGGCCTGTCGCACCTGGCCGACCGCCATCCGGCGCGTATGTCGGGCGGGCAGCAGCAGCGCGTGGCGCTGGCGCGCGCGCTGGTCATCCGGCCCAGCGTGCTGCTGCTCGACGAGCCGCTGTCCAACCTGGACGCCAAGCTGCGCGAGGAAATGCAGCTTGAACTGCGCAGCATCCAGCGCACGGTGGGTACCACCACCATCCTGGTGACGCACGACCAGTCCGAGGCGCTGGCGCTGTCGGACCGGGTCGTGGTGATGAACCAGGGGCGCGTGGAACAGGTGGCCGAGCCGTTCCAGGCGTACGAAGGCCCGGCCAGCCAGTTCGTGGGCGGCTTCCTGGGCAAGGCGAACGTGTTCACGCCGCAGGCCGAAGACTATGGCGGCGAGACGCGCGCGCGCATCGGCGAGGCGCACCTGAGCATGGAAGGCGCGCCGGTGCCGCGCGGCGCCGTGATCGTGCGCCCCGAGAAAATCCTGTTTTCCGAGCCCGCCGCCTGTGCGCTGCCCGGGCGCATGAAGGCCCGCGTATTCCAGGGCAACCACTGGCTGTGCCAGGTCGAGACCTCGGTGGGCGACGTGCTGGTGATACGCCAGAACGACGGCGTGCCGGTGCCCGCCGAAGGCGAGGCCGTGCACCTGCGCTGGCGCGCGCAGGACATGTGCGCGGTGGACGCGGCGCCGCAAGGCCGGCCGTCATGAGCGCGCGCGCCAATCCCTGGCTGCTGAGCACGCCGGCGCTTGCGCTGTACGCCACCTTTCTGGTGGTGCCGATGGCGCTGGTGATCCTGATCAGCTTCTTCGACTTCCAGTTCTACGGCGGCATGCAGGCCGCGTTCACCTGGAAGAACTACGCCGAGATATTTTCCGACGGCTATTACTACGAGATCTACGCCCGCACCTTCGGCGTGGCCGCCGCGGTCACGCTGGCCTGTCTGGTGCTGGGCACGGCCGAGGCCTACGTGCTGTCGCGCATGGCCAATCCGTGGAAGGGCCTGTTCCTGATGGTGGTGCTGGGGCCGCTGCTGATATCGGTGGTGGTGCGCACGCTGGGCTGGGCGCTGCTGTTCGGCTCCACCGGCCTGATCAACCAGGCGCTGATGGGCATAGGGCTGATCTCCACGCCGATAGACCTGATGTACAGCAACCTGGGCGTGGCCATCGCGCTCACCCACGTGCTGGTGCCCTTCATGGTGATCTCGGTGTGGGCCTCGCTGCAGCGGATCAATCCGTCGACCGAAGCCGCGGCGCTGTCGCTGGGCGCGACGCAGTTCACCGTGATCTGGCGCGTGGTGATTCCGCAGGTCATGCCGGGCATTTTGTCGGGCGCGATCATGGTGTTCGCGATGGCGGCCAGCTCCTTCGCCACGCCGGCCATCATCGGCGGACGGCGCCTGAAGAACGTGGCCACGGCCGCCTACGACGAGTTCCTGAACACCTTGAACTGGCCGCTGGGCGCGGCGCTGGCGGTGGTGCTGCTGCTGGCCACCGTGGTGGTGCTGCTGTCGGCCAACCGCATCATCGAGCGCAAGTACGGCGCGGTCTTCAACCAGGCGGGAGGCTGAGATGCCATTCAAGAACGGTCCCATCGGCCTGCTGTTCCATACGCTCTTCATTCTTTTCATCCTGGCGCCCATCGTCATGGTGTGCGCGGTGGCGTTCACGTCCGAAGGCTTCATCTCCCTGCCTTCGGGCGGGCTGTCGCTGCGCTGGTTCCGCGCCATCCTGGACAACCCGCGCTTCGTCGACGCCTTCTGGTTCAGCCTGGGCCTGGGCGCGCTGTCGGCCAGCCTGGCCATCGTGCTGGCCGTGCCCAGCGCGCTGGCGCTGGCGCGCAACCGCTTTCGCGGACGCGAAGCGCTGGTGGCGTTTTTCCTGTCGCCGCTGATGATTCCGCACGTGGTGCTGGGCCTGGCCTTCCTGAAGTTCTTCACCACGGTGGACCTGGCGGGCACGTATTTCGGCCTGGTGGTGGCGCACGTGATCCTGATCATGCCTTATGCGCTGCGCCTGGTGCTGGCCTCGGCCACCGGCATAGACCCGGCGCTGGAGCGCGCGGCGCAATCGCTGGGCGCGTCCAACTGGACGGCGTTCCGGCGGGTGGTGCTGCCGCTGCTGCTGCCGGGCGTGGTCAGCGGCTGGGTGATCGCCTTCATCACCAGCTTCGACGAACTGACGATGTCCATCTTCATCGCCTCGCCGTCGACCACCACGCTGCCCGTGCGCATCTTCCTGCACATCGAAGACACGATCGACCCGCTGGTGACCGCGGTGTCGGCCGTGCTGATCTACGTGACCATCATCGCCATATTCATCCTGGACCGCGCGGTGGGCCTGGAGAAGCTGTTTGTAGGAAAGGGACGCTAATGACGGAAGAAACGGAACTGGCGCCGCGTGCGCCCGCGCATCGCGGGATCTACGACGCGGCGGTGATAGGCGGAGGACTGGTCGGTTCGGCCATCGCCTACGGCCTGCGGCGCGAACTGGACCACGTGGCCGTGCTGGACGAGGGCGACGTGGCCTACCGGGCCTCGCGCGGCAACTTCGGGCTGGTCTGGGTGCAGAGCAAGGGCATGGGCCTGCCGCGCTACGGCGTGTGGACCATGACCTCGGCCACGGGCTGGCCGCGGCTGGCGGCGCAGCTGCTGGAGGAAACCGGCGTGGACGTGCACCTGGAGCAGCGCGGCGGCCTGCATGCACTGTTGAGCGAAGAGGAGCTGGAGGCCCGCGTCAAGTTCATGCAGACCCTGCTGGCGCAGCCCGGCATGGCGAGCTACGACTGGAAGCTGCTGGACCGCGCCGAGCTCGCGGACCTGGTGCCGGGCATCGGCCCGGAAGTGCGCGGCGCGACCTGGACGCCGGTCGACGGCATCGCCAACCCGCTCAAGCTGCTGCGCGCGCTGCACATGAGTTTTGCACAGCGGGTTGTGGACTACCTGCCGCGCCGTCCGGCGCAGCGCATCCGCCAGCGCGACGGCGTGTTCGAGATCGACACGCCGGCCGGCGCCGTGCGCGCGCGCAAGCTGGTGCTGGCCTCGGGCCTGTCCAACAAGGCGCTGGGCGCGCAACTGGGCCTGGACGTGCCGGTGCGCCCGCAGCGCGGCCAGATCGTGGTGCTGGAGCGCACGCGCCGCATGCTGGAGACGCCGCTGTCCACTCTGCGCCAGACCGACGAAGGCACCTGGCTGATCGGCGATTCGCAGGAAGAGGCGGGTTACGCCGACAACCAGGTGGGCCTGCCCATCCTGGGCACGCTGGCCGACCGCGCCGTGCGCACCCTGCCGGCGCTGCGCGACGTGCGCGTGGTGCGCAGCTGGGCGGCGCTGCGCGTGATGTCCAAGGACGGTTTCCCGATCTATCAGCAATCCGAAACGTGCCCGGGGGCGTTCGTCGCCACCTGCCACAGCGGCGTGACGCTGGCGGCCGCGCACGCGCTCAATCTGGCGCCCATGATCGCCGCCGGCTCGCTGGCCGACGACATGGCGCCGTTCTCGACCCGGAGGTTCCATGTTCAAGAGGCTTGACGAGGCGCAGCGCCAGGCGCAGGACGCGCCGGTGCGTGTAACGGTCAACGGCGCCGAGCTGCGCTGCCGCCAGGGCGACAGCGTCGCCGCGGCGTTGTTCGCCGGCGGCGTGCAGGCCTGTCGCGACACGGCCGTCAACGAAGTGCCGCGCGGTCCCTATTGCATGATGGGCGTGTGCTACGACTGCCTGGTCACCATCGACGGCCAGGCCAACCAGCAGGGCTGCATGACGGCCGTGCGCGAAGGCATGAAAATCGAGCGCCAGCTGGGCGCGCGCAAGGTGCAGGCATGATCGATACGACGCAATGCGATTTGCTGGTGGTGGGCGCGGGGCCGGCCGGACTGGCGGCGGCCACGCTGGCCGCGAAGCTGGGCGTGGACACGGTGCTGCTGGACGAACAGCCGGCGCCGGGCGGGCAGATCTACCGCGCCATCACCACCACCCCGGTGACCGACCGCGGCATCCTGGGCGAGGACTACTGGCATGGCGCCTCGCTGGTGACGCCCTTCCAGCAGTCGGGCGCGCGCTACGTGCCGGGCGCCACCGTGTGGGCCGTGGCCGAGCACACCGCGCCGCAGCCCGAGAAAGGTTTCGAGGTGGCGTATTCGGTTGCGGGCGAGGCGCGCATCGTGCACGCGCGCCGGCTGCTGCTGGCCACCGGCGCGCAGGAGCGCCCTTTCCCCATTCCGGGCTGGACGCTGCCGGGCGTGATCACCGCCGGCGCGGCGCAGATCCTGCTGAAGTCCGCGGGCGTGGTGCCGGCCGACCGCACGGTGCTGGCCGGCTGCGGCCCGCTGCTGTACCTGGTGGCCTGGCAGTACCTGAACGCGGGCGTGAAGATCGACGCGCTGCTGGAGACCACGCCGCCGGGACGCATGGGCCAGGCGCTGCCGAAAGTCTGGGGCTTTCTGCGTTCGCCCTACCTGGGCAAGGGCCTGAAGCTGCTGCGCGCGGTCAAGGCGGCGGTGCCCATCGTCCGCGGCGTGACGGCGCTGGAGGCGCTGGGCGAGGGCAAGCTGCAAAGCGTGCGCTATACGGCCGGCGGCGTCACCAAGACCTTGCCCGCCGAGCAGCTGATGCTGCACCAGGGCGTGGTGCCCAACGTGAACCTGTCGCGCGCCGTGGGCGCGGAGCATCGCTGGAACGAGGCGCTGGACTGCTGGGAGCCCAAGGTCGACGAATGGGGCCTGACCTCGGTGGACGGCATCGGCATGGCCGGCGACGGCGCGGGTATCGCGGGCGCGCTGGCGGCCGAACACCGCGGCCGGCTGGCGGCCTTGCAGGCCGCCCACCTGCTGGGCCGCATCGACGCCGCCCGGCGCGACGGCGAAGCCGCGGCGCCACGCGCGGCCCTGGCCCGCGCGGTCCGCGGCCGCGAGTTCTTCGACGCGCTGTACAAGGCGCCCGAGGCCTTCCGGCGGCCCACCGGCGACACCATCGTGTGTCGCTGCGAGGAAGTCACCGCCGCCCAGGTGCGCGAGACCGTCAAGCTGGGATGTTCCGGACCGAACCAGATGAAGGCCTTTCTGCGCTGCGGCATGGGGCCGTGCCAGGGCCGCTTCTGCGGCCTGACGGTGTCCGAGATCATCGCCGAGGAGCGCGGCGTGCCGACGCCGGATGTGGGCTATTACCGGCTGCGCTTCCCGACCAAGCCGCTGACGCTGGGCGAACTGGCGTCGCTGCCGCAGACGGACGAATCCCGGCAGGCCGTCGTCCGTTTAAAAAAGTAAACCGCTGCGCGCACTTGAATAGGAAACGGACATGACCGGCGCCACGCCGTCTGCGGAAGTCATCATCATCGGCGGCGGGCTGCACGGCAGCTCGGCGGCGCTGCATCTGGCGCGCGCGGGCGTGCGGGCCCTGGTGATCGAAAAGAACTATGCGGGCCGGCATGCCTCGGGCGTGAACGCCGGCGGCGTGCGCACCTTGTCGCGCCATCTGGCCGAGGTGCCGCTGGCGCTGGCCTCGCGCGAGCTCTGGTATCGCATCGGCGAACTGGTGGACGACGATTGCGGCTTCGAGCAGCACGGCCAGGTGCGCGTGGCCGAGAACGCCGAGGATGCCGCGTTGCTGCGCGCCCGGCTGCAGACCATGACCGGGCACGGCTATACCCACGAACAGTGGATAAGTCCCGAAGCCCTGCGCGAGCTGATTCCGGCGCTGGCGCCCACGGTGCAGGGCGGGCTGATCGCGCGCGAGGACGCCGCCGCCGATCCGTACCGCACCACGCTGGCCTTCCGTATGAAGGCGGCCAGCCTGGGGGCGCGCTACCTGGAGGGCGTGTGCGTGCGCCGGGTGACGCGCGAGGCCGGCCAGTGGCGCGTGGACACGGATGCCGGCGTCTACACCGCGCCGCAGGTGCTGAACTGCGCCGGCGCCTGGGCCGACCGCATCGCCGAGCAATGGGGAGAACCGGTGCCGCTGACCGCGATCAGCCCCATGATGCTGGTGACGCTGCGCATGGACCATTTCCTGGACCCCGTGGTGCTGGGCACGGGCCGCGCCTTGTCGTTCAAGCAGCGCGCCAATGGCACGGTGCTGATCGGCGGCGGGCGGCGCGCCTGGGTGGACCGCGACGCGGAATGGACCGAACTGGATTTCCGCTCGCTGGCCGAGGGCGCGCGCACGGTCTGCGACCTGTTCCCGCACATGCGCGACGCGGTCGTGAACCGCGGCTGGGCCGGCATCGAGGCCGCCATGCCCGACGAGATCCCCGTGATCGGCCGCAGCAGCCGCCACGAGACTGCTTTCCACGCCTTCGGCTTTTCGGCCCACGGCTTCGAGCTGGGGCCCATCGTGGGCCGTATCATGGCCGACCTGATCACCACCGGCGCGACCGACATGCCGATCGCGCCGTTCAGTATCGAACGCTTTACCAACCCCGCATCGGGGGACCATTCATCCGCAAAGGAGCAAGCAGAATGACCGATATCGTGCGCAAGGATTCCAACCAGCGCCTGAGCCGCATCGTGATCCACGGCGAGACGGTGTACCTGGCGGGCGTGACCTCGTCGGCTGCCGGCGGCATCGCCGAGCAGACGCGCGACGTGCTGGCCAAGATAGACGGCTATCTGGCGCAGGCCGGCACGGACAAGTCGCGCCTGCTGTCCGTGCAGATCTGGCTGAAGGACATCGACCGCGATTTCGCCGGCATGAACGCGGTGTGGGCCGAATGGGCGCCGTCGCAGGCGATGCCGGCCCGCGCCACCTGCGAGGCCAAGCTGGCCGCGCCGGAGCTGCTGGTGGAGATCATCGTGACGGCGGCGCGGCGTCCGGGCTTCGTCAGCGGTCCGGTGTCTGAAAGCTGACCTGGGCGGGGCGGCCGGGCAGGTTGAGCGTGGCGGTGGCCGGCGGCGTGGTCGCGACGACCTCGCCGGCGCGCATCACCATCAGGCGGGTGGCGCGCAGGCGCAGCGCTTCGACGGGATCGCGCGCCTGCAGCAGCACCAGGTCGGCGCGCTTGCCGACCGCCAGCCCGGTGTCGTCCAGCCCCAGGATGGCGGCGGGCGTGCTCGTCACGGCCTGGAAACAGGCGCGCATCGCGTCCTGGCCCGTCATCTGGGCCACGTGCAGGCCCATGTGGGCGACCTCCAGCATGTCGCCCGAACCCAGGCTGTACCAGGGGTCCATCACGCAGTCGTGGCCGAAGGCCACCGGCACGCCGGCGGCCAGCAGTTCCGGCACGCGGGTCATGCCGCGGCGCTTCGGATAGGTGTCGTGGCGGCCCTGCAGCGTGATGTTGATCAGCGGATTGGCGATCGCCGCCACGCCGGCTTCGCGCATCAGCGGGATCAGCTTGGAGACGTAATAGTTGTCCATGGAATGCATGGACGTCAGATGCGAACCCGTGACGCGGCCTTGCAGGCCGAGGCGCTGCGTGTGATAGGCCAGGGTTTCGATGTGGCGCGACAGGGGGTCGTCGCTTTCGTCGCAATGCATGTCCACGCGCAGGCCGCGTTCGGCGGCCAGTTCGCACAGAATGCGCACCGATTCGGCGCCGTCCTGCATGGTGCGTTCGAAATGGGGAATGCCGCCCACCACGTCCACGCCCATGTCCAGCGCCCGCTTCAGGTTGTCGAGCGCGCCGGGGGCGCGCAGCACGCCGTCCTGCGGGAACGCCACCAGCTGCAGGTCCAGGTAGGGCTTGACCCGTTCGCGCACGTGCAGCAGCGCCTCGACGGCCAGCAGGCGCGGGTCGCACACGTCCACGTGCGAACGGATGGCCAGCAGGCCGCGGGCCACGGCCCAATCGCAGTACGCCAGCGCGCGCTCCACCAGCGCTTCCTGCGTCAGCAGCGGCTTGAGCTCGCCCCACAGCGCGATGCCTTCGAGCAGCGTGCCCGACTGGTTCACGCGCGGCAGGCCGAAGGACAGCGTGGAGTCCATATGGAAGTGGGCGTCCACGAAGGGCGACGTCACCAGCTGCCCCGCGGCGTCCACCGTGCGGGCCGCTGCGGCCTTCAGCGCCGGTTCCAGCGCCGCGATGCGGCCATCGGCGATGCCGATGTCGATGTCCCGGCGGCCGTCGGGCAGCGTGCAGTTCTTGATGATCAGGTCGAGCATGAGGTTCCTTGCTGAAGATTTCAGTCGGTCGCCGTGGCGCTGCCTCCGGGGGAAGCGCGTAGCGCTCGGGGGCTTATCTTTCGCCTTTTCGATAGGGCTTCATCAGCGCTTGCGGGTAGGCGGCGCGGCGCGCCATTACCACCAAGGCGAGTATGGAAAGAATATAGGGCAGCATCAGGTAGACCTGATACGGCAGTTCCGGCAGCCCGGGCAAAGCCGCGCCGCCCTGCTGCATGCGCAGCTGCAGCGCGTCGAAGAAGGCGAAGATCAGCGCGCCCAGCAGCGCCTTGCCGGGACGCCACGAGGCGAACACCACCAGCGCCACGCAGACCCAGCCGCGGCCGTTGACCATGTTGAAGAAGAAGGCGTTGAAGGCGGCCAGCGTCAGGAAGCTGCCGGCCATGCCCATCAGCGCGGAGCCGGCCACGATGGCGCCCATGCGCAGGCGCGTCACCGACAGGCCCTGGCCTTCGGCGGCGGCCGGGTTCTCGCCCACCATGCGGATCGCCAGGCCGACCGGGCTGCGGTTCAGCACCCAGGCCAGCAGCGGCACGGCGGCCAGCGCGATCAGCGTCATGGGCGTCTGCCCTGCCAGCACCGGCCCGATCAGCGGGATGCCGTCGAGGAACTTCATTTCCGCGAACGGGGTGATGGTGGGCGGCGTGTTCACGCTGGGAAAGGTGACGCGGTAGGCGAAGTAGCTGAGGCTGGTGGCCAGCAGCGTCACGCCCAGGCCCGAGACGTGCTGCGACAGCCCCAGCGGCACGGTCAGCACCGCGTGCAGCAGGCCGAACGCGGCGCCGGCCAGCCCCGCGGCCAGCACCCCCACGTAGAGCGGCGCGCCCAGGTACACGGCCAGCCAGCCGGTGAAGGCCCCGGCCACCATGATGCCTTCGATGCCCAGGTTCAGCACGCCGGCGCGTTCGCACAGCAGCACGCCCAGCGTGCCCAGTATCAGCGGCGTGGCCAGGCGCAGCACGGCGACCCAGAAGGCCGCGGAACTCATCAGATCCATCCATTCCATGATGCGTTTCTCAGGCGGGGTTGCGGCGCAGGCGGTACTGCGCGAACAGGGTCGCGACCAGCATGGCCAGCAGCGACGTGGCGACGATGACGTCGGCGATGTAGTTGGGCACGGCGATGGCGCGGCTCATGCTGTCGGCGCCCACCAGCATGCCGGCCACGAACAGACTGGCCAGGATCACGCCCAGCGGGTGCAGCCCCGCCAGCATGGCGACCACCACGCCGGTGTAGCCGTAGCCCGGCGACATGTCCAGCGTGACGTAGCCGGTGCGGCCCGCCACCTCGATGGCGCCAGCCAGGCCGGCCAGCGCGCCGGACAGCATGGCGGTGCCGAGCATGACGCGGTTGACCGGCAGGCCCAGAAAGCGCGAGGCGTGGGCGTTGGCGCCCACCGCGCGCATCTGGAAGCCGAACACGGTGTAGCGGTTCAGGAGCCACAGCCCGAGCGCCAGCCCGGCGGCCCACAGCAGGCCGGTGTGGGCGCGCGTGCGCTCGATCAGCTTGCCCAGCTCCAGATCGCCGTTGAGCGCCACGGATTGCGGCCAGCCCATGGCCATGGGGTCTTTCATGGGGCCGTCCAGCATCATGGACACGAACAGCAGCACGATGAAATTGCCCAGCAGGGTCGTGACCACTTCGTCGACGCCCAGCCGGGTCTTGAGCAGCGCCGGTATCAGCAGCAGCAAGGCGCCGGCCAGCGCGGCGGCCAGCATCATGCCGCCGAACAGCACGGGCGCCGGCAGGTCGAAGCCGGTGCCGTCATGCAGCCCGCCGACGGCGACCGCGGCCAGCGCGCCCAGGTACAGCTGGCCTTCGGCGCCGATGTTGTAGAAGCGGGCGCGAAAGGCCACGGCGCAGGCCAGGCCGGTCAGCATCAGCGGCGTGGCGCGCGTGAGCGTTTCCGACAGCGCGAAGCGCGAGCCGAAGGCGCCGTCGAACAGCAGCGCGTAGGTGCGGCCCACGGGCGCGCCGGCCCAGGCCACCAGCACCGTACAGACGGCCAGCGTAAAGAGGATGGCCGCGACGGGGGCCAGCGCCAGCGCAAGGCGGCTGGGCTCGGGGCGGCGTTCCAGGATCAGTTTCATGCGAAAGATGCTCAGTAGTAAGGACGCCGGCGCCGTCAGGCGCGGGTGCCCGTCATGGCCAGGCCCACCGTGGCGGGCGTCCATTCGGCCACCGGCTTGACGGCGACCAGCTTGCCGCCGCACAGCACCGCGATGCGGTCGGCCAGCGCGAAGATCTCTTCCAGGTCCTCGGACACCAGCAGCACGCCCGCGCCGCGCTTGCGGGCCGCCAGCAGCTGCTCGCGCACATAGGCCACGGCGCCGATGTCCAGGCCCCAGGTGGGCTGGTCGGCGACGATGAAGCGCGGCTCGCGCGCCAGGGTGCGGCCCAGGATCAGCTTCTGCATATTGCCGCCGGACAGGCTGCGCGTGCGCACGTCCAGCGAGGCCGCGCGCACGTCGAACTGCCGGGCCAGCGAGGCGGCATAGGCCTTGCCCGCGCGCGCGCGGATCAGGCCGTAGCGCGCGAAGCGCCTGTCCTTCAGGTCTTCGACGATGGCGTTTTCCCACAAGGGGCTGTCGCCTATCATGCCCTCGCCGTGGCGGTCTTCCGGGATGCGGCCGACGCGCGCGGCGGTCCAGCCGGCCGGCGTGGTGGGCGCGGCGGCATGTTCGGGGCCCAGGCGTATCGCGCCATCGGAAGGCTGGCGCAGCCCGGTCAGCACCGACACCAGCGCCTGCTGGCCGTTGCCGGCCACGCCGGCGATGGCCACGATCTCGTGCCGGTGCACCACCAGGTCCAGGCTGTCCAGGCGCAGCGCGCCGTCACGGCCGTCGCGCACGCTGACCTGCGACAGCGTGACGACGGGGGCGGCCTGCTCGGCGGGCGCCACGGCCTCGGCGTGCGGCATGACGACCTTGCGGCCCACCATCAGCTCGGCCAGCTCGGCGGGGCTGGTGCCGGCGGTATCGCGTTCGGCCACCAGCCTGCCCTGGCGCAGCACGGCCACGCGGCGCGACACCGCCATGACCTCTTCCAGCTTGTGCGAAATGAAGATCACCGCCAGGCCTTCGTCGACGAAGCCGCGCAGGGTGGCGAACAGGTCCTGCACCTCCTGCGGCGTGAGCACGGCCGTGGGTTCGTCCAGGATCAGCACGCGCGCGCCGCGGTACAGCGCCTTGAGGATCTCGACCCGCTGCTTCTCGCCCACCGACAGCGCGCCGACGCGCGCATCGGGGTCCACGCCCAGGCCGAAGCGCCGGCCCAGCTCCAGCAGGCGCTTGCGCGCCTTGCCGCGGCCCGAGGCCAGCTTCCACAGCGACTCGGTGCCGACCATGATGTTGTCCAGCACGGTCAGGTTGTCGGCCAGCGTGAAGTGCTGGTGCACCATGCCAACGCCGGCCGCGAGCGCGGCGTCGGGGCGGCCGGCCGGCAGCGGCTGGCCGAAGACTTCGATGCTGCCGGCGTCGGCCACGTAATGGCCGAACAGAATGGACACCAGCGTCGACTTGCCGGCGCCGTTCTCGCCCAGCAGGGCCAGCACTTCGCCCTGGGCCAGCGTGAGCGATACGTCGTCGTTGGCCGTCAGGCTGCCGAAGCGTTTGGTGATCCCCGTCAGGCGCAGGGCGAGAGGCGCAGGTTTCATCGTGCCGAGGACTTGGGTTCTTTGTCGTTGACCTTGACGCTGAAGCTGCCGTCCAGGATGGCCTGCTGCCTGGCCTGCACGCGCGCGATCAGCTCGGCCGGGATCTTGCTTTCGAAGGTGCCCAGCGGCGCCAGCGACGAACCCTTGTGCTTCATCAGCGAATACTGGCCGTAGTCCTCGGCCTTGAAGGCGCCGGCCTTGACCTGCTTGAGCGCGGCGTCGATGGTGGGCTCCATGCTCCACAGGGCCGAGGCCACCACGGTCTCGGGGTATTGCGGCTGCGTGTCGATCACGTTGCCGATGGCCAGCTTGCCGCGTTCCTTGGCGGCGTCGGACACGCCGAAGCGCTCGGCATACAGCACGTCCGTGCCCTTGTCGATCATGGCGAAGGCGGCTTCCTTGGCCTTCGGAGGATCGAACCAGGAGCCGATGAAGGTCACGGTGAACTCGGCCTGCGGGTTCACTTCCTTGGCGCCCTCGATGAAGGCCTGCATCAGGCGGTTGACCTCGGGGATGGGATAGCCGCCCACCAGGCCGATCTTGCCGGTCTTGCTCATGCCGGCGGCGATCATGCCGGTCAGGTAGGCGGGTTCCTGGATGTAGTTGTCGAAGACCGAGAAGTTGGGCTGCTGCGGCTTGCCCGAGGAGCCCATCAGGAAGGCGGTCTGCGGATAGTCCTTGGCCACCTTGCGGGCGGCGGCCTCGACCGCGAAGGCCTCGCCCACCACCAGCTGGTTGCCCTGCTCGGCGTACTGGCGCATCACGCGCTCGTAGTCGGCGTTGGTGACGTTTTCCGAGAAGGTGTAGTCGATCTCGCCGCGGTCGCGGGCGGCCGTCAGCGCCTTGTGGATGCGCGAAACCCATTGCTGCTCGACCGGCACCGTGTAGATGGCGGCGACCTTGGTCTTGGCGGGCGCCTGGGCTTGGGCGGCGCCGCCCAGCAGCAGCGCGCCGGCGGCGGCGGCGGCCAGCTTGAGCAGGCCGCGGCGGGCGACGCCGCCGGACAGGGAAAACAGGGCTTTCATGCAGGAAACTCCTAGGCGGGGAGAAGGCCAGACGCGATCGCGCGCGAAACGGCGGCCGCCGGCGGGCATGCCGGTGCGAGCGGTCGGAATCGAGGGCGTGGGATCGGTCATGGGGTGGGAGCGCGGGCCGGCGCGTCATTGCGCGGCCAGTCCGGGCGAAGCAAGTTGTATGCCATGCGGCGTCCCCGCGGCAAGTCGGGGAAACCTGATGGCCGGGCAGGATTATAGGCACCCTGGCGGGGATAGGCGGCACCGGCGTGGTGCGCGTTGTCCCACGGGGTGGACGGCATCTGTCTGGGACAGGCCGTTGCGCCGCCGGGGGGCAGTCGCGGACCGGCCCGCGCGCCTAAAATCGGGGCAATGAGCCGCGCGCAGCGCGGCGAGCAGGAACCACCCCATGCAAGATATCCAACTATTGCTCGAACAGTACGGCGGCTGGCTGGTGTTCGCCAACGTGCTGGTCGAGCAGGCCGGCCTGCCGGTGCCCGCCTATCCCATGCTGATCGCCGCCGGGGCCCTGGGCGGGGCGGGCGGCTGGGCCGTGCCCTGGCTGGCCGCCACCTTCGCCTGCCTGCTGGCCGACAGTCTCTGGTATCTGGCCGGCCGGCGCTACGGCTCGCGCCTGCTGGGCGTGATCTGCAAGATGTCGCTGTCGCAGGACTCCTGCATCCGCCAGACCCAGCGCCTGTACCTGCGCATCGGCGTGCGCGCGCTGCTGGTGTGCAAGTTCCTGCCGGGCGCGGGAGCGCTGTCGACGGTCATGGCCGGCCTGACGGGCACGGACTACCGGCGTTTCCTGGCCTACGACCTGGCGGGCTCGCTGATCTGGGTCGGTTCGGCCCTGCTGCTGGGCGGCCTGTTCCACGGCATCGTCAACGACGTGCTGGAGATCCTCGGCACCTATGGCGCGATGGGCCTGGGCGTGCTGGCGGCGGTGCTGGCGCTGTACATCCTGGCGCGCTTTCTGCGGCGCAAGATCCTGCTGCGCAGCCTGCGCGTGATTCCCCGCCTTTCGGTGGACGAACTGGTGCAGCGGCTGGAGGCCGGCCGCAGCACGATGCTGATCGACGTGCGCTCCGAGTCGCTGCCCGAAGACCAGCGCATCCCGGGCGCGATCGCCGTGGACCTGAAGGCGCCGCTGCCGCAGCTTTCCGCCGAGGCGCTGGATTCCGACATCGTGGTCTATTGCGCCTGCCCCAACGAAGTCTCGGCCGCGCTGCTGGCCTCGCGGCTGCGCGCGGCCGGCTATCCCAAGACCTGGGCGTTGCGCGGCGGCTACGAGGCCTGGGCCGAGCGCCACCGTCCCGCGCCGCCGCAAGGCGCATAATTCCGCCATCGGCCCGCCGCGCAGGCGGGCTCACTGACAGGAGACGGATATGCGCTTGTTGTTCTTGGGCGCCGGCGGCACCGGCGGGTATTTCGGAGGGCGCGCGACCCAGGCGGGCGCGGACGTGACGTTCCTGGTGCGCGAGCCGCGCGCGGCCAGGCTGCGCGAACAAGGCCTGCGCATCCAGTGCCCGCTGGGCGACGCCACGCTGCATCCCAAGCTGGCGACCCGCGACACCCTCGAAGGCGCCTATGACGTGGTGGTGCTGAGCTGCAAGGCCTATGACCTGGCCAGCGCCATCGAGGCCATCCGCCCGGCGGTCGGGCCGGACACGGCGGTGCTGCCCATCATGAACGGCGTGCTGCAGTACGAGGTGCTGGACCAGGCGTTCGAACCGCACCGCGTGCTCGGCGGGCTGTGCCAGATCAACGCCACGCTGGGCCCGGAAGGCGAGGTGGTGCACCTGGGCAAGCATGCCGCCATCGTCTTCGGCGAACGCGCCGGTCCGGCCCGCAGCGCGCGCTGCGAGGCGCTGGAGCAGGCGTTGGCCGGCGGCGAATACACCAGCCGCCTGAGCACCGCGATCTACCAGGACATCTGGGAAAAATACGTGTTCCTGACCACGCTGGCGGCCGCCACCTGCATGATGCGCGGCTCGGTCGGGCAGATCGCTTCCACCGACGACGGCGTCGACATCCTGACCACGCTGCTGCAGGAGTCGCAGGCCGTGGCCGCCGCTTCCGGCCACGCCGTGCGGCCCGAGGCCGACGCCTCGGCGCGCAAGATCCTGACCGACCCGGCCCAGGCCATGACGGCCTCGATGTTCCGCGACCTGCGCCAGGGCCTGCCGGTCGAGGCCGACCACATCGTGGGCGACATGGTGCGCCGCGCCCGCACGCTGGGCGTGGACGCGACCTACCTGCGCGCCGCCTACACCCACCTGCAGGTCTACCAGGCGCAGCGCGCCGCCGGCTGACCGGCCGCGCCGCCGGCGGCCCCTGTTCAAGCGCGGCCGCGCGGCGCACACTGGCAGGCGTGGCGCCGGCGCGATCTGCGCGCAATTGGTGCATATTCTGCAAAAAACTCTTTTCCCTTTCGGGGTTTTTCGACGGAATCCGAACGAATAGTATGGCTTTGCCTGAGCCGGACGCGCAGCGCCGCATGGGGCGGCGCCGACCGGCTCCCCTACCAAGGAGCAAGACCATGAAAGTCGCATTGATCGGAATTACCGGCCGCGTGGGTTCGCGCGTGGCCGATGAATTGCTCAAGCGCGGCCATCAGGTCACGGGCATCGCCCGCAACCTGTCCGACGTGAACCCCCAGCCCGGCCTGACCATCAAGCAGGGCGACGCCACCGATCCGGAGGCGCTGACCTCCATCCTGGCCGGCCACGACGCCGTGATCAGCGCTTCGCGCTTCGTGTCCTCGGACGCCAAGCCGCTGCTGCACGCGGTGAAGGACGCCGGCGTGCCGCGACTGCTGGTGGTGGGCGGCGCGGGCAGCCTGCAGGTCGCGCCCGGCAAGATGCTGATCGACACGCCCGAATTCCCGGACGCCTACCGGCCCGAAGCGCGCGCCGGCGTGGTGTTCCTGGACGTGCTGCGCCAGGAAAAAGTGCTGAACTGGACCTTCCTGTCGCCGTCGGCCCTGTTCGAGCCGGGCGAGCGCACCGGCAAGTTCCGGCTGGGCGACGACGCGCTGCTGGCCGACGACGAGGGCAAGAGCTGGATCTCGATGGAAGACTACGCCATCGCGCTGGTCGACGAGCTGGAGACGCCCAAGCATTCGCGCCGCCGCTACACCGTCGGTTACTGAGCCGGCGGCCTTCGCGGCCGATGGGGGCAAGGCGCCGGTATTCGCAGTTTTGTTTGTAAACTGGCGAACCGCGCCTGCCGGCGTCACGACCTGGGTTGCCCCGTATGCGTATGAAGTTGAAATCGTTGGTCTTTTGCGTGCTGGCCGCCGCCGTCCTGGCGGGGGCGCCGGCGGGCGCGGCCGGCCCGCAGTCCAACAAGGACATCGTGGTGGGATTTTTCCGCATGATGTTCCAGGACCGCAATTTCGACGAGGCCGTGCGCCAGTACATCGGCCCCAGCTACCGCCAGCACAACCCGTACATGCGCGACGGCGTCGAGCCCGTGGTGGATTTCTTCCCGGCCTATTTCGAGCAGCACCCGCAATCCGTGGTCGAGATCAAGCGCGTCATCGCCGAGGGCGACCTGGTGATGATCCACAACTGGTGGCGCGATTCTCCCGAAGACCGCGGCCAGGCCGTGGTGGATATTTTCCGCGTGGAAAACGGCAAGATCGTCGAGCACTGGGACGTGAGCCAGGAGATCCCCGAGAATCCGGCCAACAAGAACGGCATGTTCTGAAATGACGGCGCGCAGCATCTATCTCGCCGGTTTCGACGTCTTCCTGCCCGACGCCCGGGCGCACGGCGAGCGTCTGAAGGCGCTGTGCGCGGCCCACGGCTTCGAGGGGCTGTTCCCGTTGGACAACCAGGCGCCCGCGGACCTTTCCGGCCAGGCGCTGGCGCAATGGATCTACCGTGAAAACGTGGCGCTGATCCGCCGCGCCGACATGGTGATGGCGAACCTGAATCCGTTTCGCGGCGCCGAGCCCGATTCCGGCACGGCCTTCGAGGTCGGCTACGCCATCGCCCTCGGCAAGCCGGTATGGGGCTATACCGGGCAGGCCGGATCGCTGATCGAGCAGGCGGCCGTCGGCGCGGCGGCCGACGACGGCGCCTCGCGCATGGTCGACGCGCAGGGCTATACGGTCGAGGACTTCGGCCTGAGCCTGAACCTGATGCTGGCCTGCAGCGCCCGCATCGTCCACGGCGACGCCGACGACTGCCTGGCGCACATGGCCGCGGCCGCCTAGCGGCGCGCGGTTTTCCTGGCCGCCGCCGTCTTGCGCGGCGCGCGCGCAGGCGTGCCCAGGTAGCCCATCACCGCATCGACCACCGCCTGTTCCAGCTGCTGCGGCGAGAAGCCGGCCGGCGGTTCCAGCGCGGCCGCGTGCACCAGCGATTCCATGATGCGCAGCACCACGTAGGTGGCCAGGTCGCGGTCCTGCTGCGCGATTTCGCTGCGATGGAATTCCAGCAGATGGCGCATGCGGCGATGGATGTCCTGATCGGCGCGGCTGTGTTCGTGCGGCTGGTCGAACAGCGGGAATTCCCTTTCCAGCACGCGGTGCAGCGCCGGTTCGAGCAGGTGCGCGTGCAGCATCGCCTGCACGATGGCCGCGACGCGCTCGCGCAGCGTGGCGGCGGTATTGCTGTCCAGGACCCGGTCGATCACGTCCAGCATCTGGTTGTCGTGGCGGTCGTGCAGCGCCGCGATCAGCGCGTTCTTGTTGGGAAAGTACTGGTACAGCGAGCCGACGCTGACGCCGGCGGTCTGGGCGATCAGGTTGGTGTTGGTGCCGGCATAGCCATGCGTGGCCAGAACGCGAGCCGTCGCTTGCAGAATCGTGTCCACGGTGTGCTGCGACCGGAGTTGGCGCGGCGATTTCCGGGGCTGGGGGATGGCGGTCATGGGTGCGGAGAAAGGCGAGTATCAAACATGAGCAATCGCTCATGGAATTTCCGGCGGGCGGCTCGATGGCGCCGCCCGCATGGGCGGATTATGCCATCGCCGGCCCGCCCGCCGTGTACCCGCCTCCCCCGGAGATCAGACCGTGGCGGCCATCTCCAGCACTTCGTCGTCGATGGCTTGCGCCTGGCCGTCGCGCTGCTGGTGCAGGTGGTCGGCCAGTTCGGCGATGGTCAGCGCGACCAGGCCGTGCTGGGCGGCATAGCGTTCCAGCGCCGCGCCGCGCATCATGGTGCCGTCGGCGTTCATCAGCTCGCACAGCACGCCGGCCGGGCGCAGGCCCGCCAGCACCGCCAGGTCCACCGAGCCTTCGGTGTGGCCGCGGCGGGTCAGCACGCCGCCCGGCTGGGCGCGCAGCGGAAACACGTGGCCCGGGCTGACGATATCCTCGCTTTGCGCCGCCGGCGAGATGGCCGCGCGGATGGTGGTGACGCGGTCCACGGCCGACACGCCGGTGGAGACGCCTTCGCGCGCCTCGATCGACACGGTGAAGGCGGTGGCGTAGCGGCTCTGGTTGCGCTGGACCATGGGCGGCAGGCCCAGTCGGTCCAGGGTTTCGCCGGGCAGGCACAGGCACACGATGCCGCTGCCGTCGCGGATCAGCTGGGCCATGACCGGCACGGTGAGCTTGTCGGCGGCGACGATCAGGTCGGCCTCGTTCTCGCGGTCGAAGTCGTCCATGAGAATGACCGGACGGCCCAGGCGCAGATGATGCAGGGCGCGCTGCAGGCGGGCGGCGAAAGGCTGCGAAGCCAGGCTGGGGAGGGGGGACTGCTGGGCAGGAATGACGTTGGACATTGGAAACGCTCTCGCAAGTTGAAAAGGGGCGAAAAACGTTCCAGGGCTGCTCTAGACAGCCGGACGCAATACCGTCGTCCGGGCGCGGGCGCGCCGGGATGGGCGGAGTTGTGCCGGCACATCTTCTCTCATCCGGACTGTGACCGTCGGCCCTGGCATCTCACCAGATCTGCTGACCCCGCCGTCCGTGTCGGACGCCGGGCGCTCGCGGGCTCGCCACATTGCATGGCATACCGCCGGTGGGGAATTTCACCCCGCCCTGAAGACGTACTGCATGTCGTGTTAACGACCTAGCCGATTGTACGCCTGTCCGGGGCCGGGCGTCATGAGGGGGACGGATCGGTGTTCAGGTTGCGGCGGCGTCGGCCTGCGGCTTGGCGGCTTTCTTCTTCTTTTTCTCGGGCAGGGCCAGCATCGTGCCGCGGCACGGCGGCGTGCCGCAAAGGCAGCGGTAGCCTTCCTTGAGCTTCTTGGTGATGCGGCCGTCGAGCACCAGGCCGTAGTCGTATGACAGTTCGGTGCCGCGCGGGATGTCGCGCAGCGCCACGATATAGACGCGCTTGCCGTGCTTGCCTTCCTGGGCTTCGCAGTTGGGCTCGCAGGAATGGTTGATCCAGCGGGCGTCGTTGCCTTCGTCGCCGCCGTCGATCACGCGGCCGGAACTGAGCGCGAAGAAAAACGTGTGGAAGGGATCGTCCGGATTGGTCGGATGGCGGCGGTCCGCCTCTTTGGCGCTGATGCGCTTGCCGCCGTACTCGATGATGCGCGTGCCCGCGGGGATCTTGCGCGCGGCGAAGACGCCGTTGCCGTGCAGCTTGGAGCGGCGCACGACATGCCAGGGCTTGATCGGGGTGTCTTCGGTGGTCATGGAGCGGCGGAAGTGGCGGTGAGACGAAACAGGATTATATAGACGCCCATGCGCCGCGAGGACGGGCGTATAGTGGGCGCCGCTCCCTTTCCGACCGAACACGCACCATCATGATCGTTCGTCCGCGTCCTTCCGCGCTGGCCCTGTTCTTCGTCCTGCGCGGCTCCATCGTTCCGCGCATCTTCAGCCGCATCCTGGTCATCACGCTGCTTTCGTGCCTGGTGGTGTGGATGTACCACCAGCGCTGGTTTTCGCCGGCGCATCTGTCGGCGGTGCCGTTTTCGCTGTTCGGCCTGGCCCTGTCCGTCTTCATGGGCTTTCGCAACAACGTCTGCTACGACCGCTGGTGGGAAGCCCGCAAGCAGTGGGGCGAGCTGATCGTGCAGGCGCGCAGCCTGGCGCGCGAAAGCGCGGTGCTGCTGGCGGCCAGCACCGCCGATCCGGTGCAGGAGCGCATCGTGCGGCGGGTCGTCGGCTTCGGCTATGCGCTGGCGGCGCGCCTGCGCGAGGAGGACATGGCCGCCGCCGCTCGCCCCTGGGTGCCGCAGGACGAGGCCGAGGCCCTGGCGGCGTGCCGCAACGTGCCGGACGCGCTGCTGCTGGCCATCAACCGCGACCTGGCCGGCTGCCTGCGGCGCGGCGAGCTGAGCGACATCGTGTACCAGGGGCTGACCGGGCGCGTGGCCGCCTGCGCCGCGATCCAGGCGTCCTGCGAGCGCATCAAGTTCACGCCCTCGCCCTACGCCTATTCGCTGCTGCTGCACCGGACCGCCTGGCTGTTCTGCCTGCTGCTGCCGTTCGGGCTGGTGGGCGCGCTGGAATTCCTGACGCCGGTGGCGGTCTCCATCGTCGCCTACACCTTCTTCGGCCTGGACGCGCTGGGCGACGAACTGGAAGACCCCTTCGGCAAGGACGAGAACGACCTGCCGCTGTCGGCGCTGGCGCGCACGATAGAGATCGACCTGCTCGAAGGCCTGGGCGTGCGGCCCCTGCCCGAGGCGCCGCGGCCGGTGGACTTCGTGCTGCACTAGGCCCCGGTTCAGTTCGCCAGCCCGGTCAGCGGCAGCTGGGTCTCCTTGAGGCGGCGCAGCACGAAACACGATTTGCTGTGCCGGATGCCCGGAATCCGGTAGAGCTGTTCGCGCAGCAGGCGCTCGTAGTCGCGCGTGTCGCGCACGGCGATGCGGATGTAGTAGTCGTAGTCGCCCGAGACCAGAAAGGCCTCCAGCACCTCGGGGATCTGCGCCAGCGCCCGGCCGAACTCGTACAGGGTCTCCTCGCTGTGGCTCTCCAGCGTGACGTGGACGATCACCGTGTCCATGAAGCCCAGGCTGGCCGGGTCGATGTCGACGGTGTAGCCGCGGATGACGCCGGCGCTTTCCATGCGCTTGATGCGGTTCCAGCAGGGCGTGGACGACAGCCCCACGGCCGCGCCGATGTCGTTCAGGCTGGCGCGCGCATTCTCCTGCAGCACCTTGAGAATGGCGAGGTCAAACTTGTCCAGGTTCATTTTCTTTGATTCCTCCAAATCAAAGATAAATTTACTGCGTCTACCGGTTATTGGTGGAAAAGAAGATAAATATTCTTCGGATCTACGAATAAGATAGATAGCATGAACGATCGCCTGCACCCCACCGCCGCCGCCGCGCTTGCCGCCTCTGATCGCCCCGCTGACAACGGGGCGAAAATTCTGCTCGATACCCTGATCGCCCACGGCGTGGATACGGTGTTCGGCTATCCCGGGGGCGCCGTGCTGCCCCTGTACGACGCGCTCTACGCCGAGCCGCGCCTCAAGCACGTGCTGGTGCGCCACGAGCAGGCGGCCGTGCACGCCGCCGAGGGCTACGCCCGCAGCACCGGCCGCACCGGCGTGGTCTTCGTCACCTCGGGCCCGGGCATGGCCAACACCACCTCGGGGCTGCTGGACGCCATGTGCGACTCGATCCCGGTGCTGTGCATCAGCGGCCAGGTGGCCACGGCCGCCATCGGCACCGACGCCTTCCAGGAGTGCGACGCCATCGGCATCTCGCGCTCGGTGACCAAGTGGAACACCCAGATCCGCGCGGTGGACGACGTCGCCGGCGTGGTGGGGCGCGCCTTCGAGCTGACGCGCCAGGGCCGTCCCGGCCCGGTGCTGGTGGACTTCCCCAAGGACGTGCAGCTGGCCGTGCCGCGCGACGCCGACGACGGCATCCCGGCCGCGCCCACGCAGCAGAAGCTGGCCGCGCTGCGCGCGCGGCGCCAGGCCGGCAAGCTCGCGCCCAAACTGCCGCAATCGGCCGTGCGCCGCGCCGCCGCGCTCATCGCGCAGGCCAGGCGGCCCATCTTCTACGGCGGCGGCGGACTGGTGAACGCCGGCCCCGAAGCCTGCGCCGCCTTCGCCGACCTGGTGCGCCATACCGGCGCGCCCTGCACGCTGACGCTGATGGGCCTGGGCGCTTTCCCCGCGTCCAGCCCGCAATTCGTGGGCATGCTGGGCATGCACGGCACGGTCGAGGCCAACCTGGCCATGCACCACGCCGACCTGGTGGTCTGTATCGGCGCGCGCTTCGATGACCGCATCACCGGCAAGCTGTCGGAATTCTGCCCCTACGCCCGCAAGATCCATATCGACATCGATCCCGCCTCGATCAACAAGGTGGTGCGCGTGGACGTCGCGCTGGTGGGCGACTGCCTGCCGCTGGTGAGCGCGCTGCGCGCCGAGCTGGGCGATGCGCCGCTGCCGGCCGCGCGGCTGGCGCCCTGGTGGGACCGCATCGCGGGCTGGCGCGCCCAGGACTGCCTGGGCTATACGCCGGCCGCCGACGCCATCCTGCCGCAGCACCTGATGTCGCGCCTGAACGCGGCGCTGGCCGGCCGCGACGCCATCGTCTCCACCGACGTGGGCCAGCACCAGATGTGGGCGGCGCAATACCTGCGCTTCGACGCGCCCAACCGCTGGCTGACCTCGGGCGGGGCCGGCACCATGGGCTACGGCGTGCCCGCCGCGATCGGCGCGCAGGTCGGCCATCCCGACAAGACGGTGGTCTGCGTCAGCGGCGACGCTTCGGTGCTGATGAACATCCAGGAGCTGTCCACCGCCATGCAGCACCGGACGCCGGTCAAGGTCGTGCTGTGCAACAACGGCTACATGGGCATGGTGCGCCAGTGGCAGGAACTGATCCACGGCGGGCGCTACAGCCACAGCTACAACGCGTCGCTGCCCGATTTCGTGGCCCTGGCGCGCGCCTTCGGCTGGGGCGCGGCCCGCGTCGACGATCCGGCGCAGCTGGACGCGGCGCTGGCCGAATGCCTGGCGCACGACGGCCCGTACTTCCTGGACGTGGCGGTCGCGGCGCAGGAGAACTGCTTCCCGATGATGCCGGCCGGCCACGGCCATCAGCGGATGATGCTGGCCGAAGGCGTGTGGTACCAGGACGAGTCGTAACCGGCCCGGCCGTCCCGTCAGAACTGGATCGACAAGCCCCCGTCCACCACCAGCACGTGGCCGTTGACGTATGACGCCGCCGGCGAGGCCAGGAACACGGCCGCGCCGGCGATCTCTTCCGGTTCGCCCCAGCGGCCCGTCGGATTGCGCGCGGCGACGCGCGGGCCGACGTCGGGGTCGGCGATCATTTCCGCATTGGTCTCGGTGGCGAAGGTGCCTGGCGCGATCGCGTTGCTGGTGATGCCGCGCCCGCCGAATTCGGCCGCCAGCGCGCGCACCATGCCGGTCAGGCCCTGCTTGGCCGCCGGATAGACGGCATCGCCCGAGCGGGCCAGCTCGCCCACCACGGAGGTGATGGCGATCAGGCGTCCGCTGCCCTGGCGCGCCATGCGTTCGGCGGCGAGCTTGGCCAGCAGGATGCCGGCCACCAGGTCGGTGTCGATCAGCGCGCGGATCTCGGCCACGCTGGTGTCGGCCAGCGTCTTGCGGTTGCGCGCCCCGACGTTGTTCACCAGGATGTCCAGCCGGCCATGTTCGCGGTCGATGCGTTCGAAGGCCCGCGCCATGGCGTCATCGTCGCTCACGTCGAACGGCAGCGCATGCGCGTCCAGGCCGGCGGCGGCCAGTTCGCCCGCGGCGGCTGCGGCGGCCTGCGCGTTGCGGCCGTTGATCAGCACGCGCGCGCCGCAGCCGGCCAGCGCCCGCGCGATACAGAAGCCCAGCCCGCGGGCCGAGCCGGTCACCAGGGCCACCTGGCCCGTGAGATCGAAGTTGCGCAGATACGGTAGTGTCGTCATCGGTCCTGCTCCGCTGATAGGCAAAACGCCGGCGGCCGCAATGGCCGCCGGCGTCTAGGCCAGGTCATACGATACGCCGGCGCGCCTGCGCGCCGGCGCGGGACGTCCATCAGGCGGCCGTCTTTTTCGCGGCCTTCTTGGCCGCGGTCTTGGTGGCGGTTTTGGCGGCGGTCTTGGTCGCCGTCTTCTTCACCGCGGCCTTCTTGGCGGGGGCTTTCTTGGCCGCGGTCTTGCTGGCCGTCTTGGCCGGGGCGCGGCCGGGCTTCTCGGGACGCGGCTCGAACTCGAAGCCGATCTTGCCGTCCGGCTGGCGCACCAGGAACGCCTTGAACTTGCGGTTGGTGCGGCTGGAGACGAAGCCGTCGAGCAGGTCGGTGCGGCCGTCGGTCAGCAGCTTCTCCATCTGCGCGCGCGAGATTTCCTGCTGCAGGATGACCTTGCCGGACCGGAAATCGCAGGTCTTGGCGGGGCCGACGGATTTCTCGCAGACGTAGCTCATGCCGTGCTCGAACACGCGCGCATGGCACTTGGGGCAGGCGCCCACCGGCGTGTGGCCGGAGAAGTCCACCGCTTCGTTGTCGTCCTCGTCGTTCTGGCCGAAGTCGAATTCCAGCTTGTACTCGTCGCTGATGCGCAGGATGGCGGCGAACGGCCGGCCCATCTTGCTGATGAAGCCCTGCAGCGGCCCGATCTCGCGCTTGGCCAGCAGCTCTTCGACTTCCGGCAGCTCGAAGGTGCGCCCGCCGGGATGCTTGCCGATGGAGAAGTCGCAGTTGGTGCAGGCGTAGCGGCGGTAGTTTTCCTTCACGACGCCGCCGCACTTGGGGCAGGGCGTCTGCAGCGTGGCGTAGTCGCCGGGCACCGTGTCGCGCTCGTATTCCTTGGCGCGCTTGACGATGACCTGCGTCATCTGGGCGATCTCGCGCATGAAGGCGGCGCGGTCCAGGCCGCCCTGCTCGATCTGCTTGAGCTTGTGCTCCCATTCGCCGGTCAGTTCGGGCGAGGTGAGTTCGGAGACGTCCAGGCCCGAGAGCAGCGTCATCAGCTGGCGCGCCTTGGCGGTGGGCACCAGGTCGCGGCCCTCGCGGCGCAGATAGGCTTCGTTGAGCAGGCCTTCGATGATGGCCGCGCGCGTGGCCGGCGTGCCCAGGCCGCGCTCGGACATGGCTTCGCGCAGTTCTTCGTCATCGACCAGCTTGCCGGCGCCTTCCATGGCCGACAGCAGCGTGGCTTCGTTGAAGCGCGCCGGCGGCTTGGTCGACAGGCCCACGGCTTCCACGTCCTCGGTGCGCACGGTTTCGCCGTCGGCCACCGGCACCAGGTTGGCGTCCTCGCCCTGCGCTTCCTTGCCGTAGACGGTCAGCCAGCCCGGGTTGACCAGCACCTTGCCGTCGGTGCGGAAGCGGTGCCCCTGCACTTCGGTCATGCGCGTGGTGACGCGGTATTCCGCGGCGGGGAAGAACACCGCCAGGAAGCGCTTGAGCACCAGGTCGTACAGCTTGCCCTCGGCCTCGCTGAGGTCGTGCGGGATCTGCAGCGTGGGAATGATGGCGAAGTGGTCCGACACCTTCTTGTTGTCGAAGATGCGGCGGTTCGGCTTGACCCATTGCTGGCCAACCACCGTCTCGGCGTGGCGCGACAGGCTGCCGACCGCGTTGGAGCCGCCCTTGGCCAGCGCGCGCATGGTTTCCTGCACCGTGCCGATGTAGTCCTCGGGCAGGTAGCGCGAATCGGTACGCGGGTAGGTCAGGGCCTTGTGGCGTTCGTACAGGGTCTGGGCCAGCGCCAGCGTGGTCTTGGCCGAAAAGCCGAAGCGGCCGTTGGCCTCGCGCTGCAGCGACGTCAGGTCGTACAGGGCCGGCGACATCTGGGTCGACGGCTTGGATTCCTCGGTGACGCTGCCGGGCTGGTCGCGGCAGGCGGCCACCACGCTTTGCGCGGCGGCCTGCGACCACAGGCGCGATTCGCGCTTTTCCGGGTCGCGCTCGTCTTTCTTGAAGTCGGGGTCGATCCAGCGGCCTTCGTACAGGCCGGCGGCCGCCACGAACTGCGCGCGCACTTCCCAGTAGTCGCGCGGCACGAAGCGGCGGATGCGTTCCTCGCGCTCGGCCACGATGGCCAGCGTGGGCGTCTGGACCCGCCCGACCGGCGTCTTGAAGAAGCCGCCGTCCTTGCTGTTGAAGGCGGTCATGGCGCGCGTGCCGTTGATGCCGACCAGCCAGTCGGCCTCGGCGCGCGAGCGGGCGGCCGCTTCCAGCGGCTTGAGCTGCACGTCGTCGCGCAGGTTGGCGAAGGCTTCGCGGATGGCAGCCTGGGTCATCGACTGCAGCCAGAGGCGCTGGATCGGCTTTTTCACGCCCGCGTACTGAATGATGTAGCGGAAGATCAGCTCGCCCTCGCGCCCGGCGTCACAGGCGTTGATGATGGCGTCCACGTCCTTGCGCTTGGCCAGGCGGACCAGCAGTTTCAGGCGTTCCGCTGATTTCTTGTCGGTGGGCCCCAGTTCGAATTCAGGCGGGATCACGGGCAGGTGCGTGAAGCTCCACTTCCCCTTGACCGGATCGTTGGGCGCGACCAAGCTGAGCAAATGGCCTATGCTCGAAGCGAGGACGTAACGTTCGCTTTCAAAATAGTCGCCCTCGCGCGCAAAGCCTCCCAAGGCGCGTGATATATCGAGGGCTACCGAGGGCTTCTCGGCAATAATCAGCGTTTTATTCATGTGTATCCAGTGGCGGCAGTCCCGCCTTAGTAGCGCGGATAATAAGATCGGAGATTCGCCAGATGCAAGTCGGCACTGAAAGACAAGCGGGATCCGAACTACACGCATGGCGCCAATTTCTGGCGCGCAGCACCCTCTGGCTGGGCGTTTTACTGCTGGGCAGCGCCGCGGTCTGCTGGGTCGCCGCCAACTGGCAGGACATGACCAAAATACAGCGCTTCGCCGGCGTGCAGGCGCTGCTGGCGGCCTGCGCGCTGGCCGCCGCTTGGGCCGGGCTGCGCCTGCGCGCCAGCCCCGGCGTGCGCCGCAGCATACCCGGCGCGCTGCTGGCGCTGGCCGGCATTCTGCTGGGCGCCCTGCTCGCCCTGCTGGGTCAAACTTACCAGACCGGGGCCGACACCTGGGAACTGTTCGCCTGGTGGGCGGCGCTGCTGCTGCCGTGGGCGCTGGCGGCGGCCAGCCAGGCGGTCTGGCTGCTGTGGGTGCTGGTGCTGAACATTGCCACCGCGCTATGGCTGGGCGAGCGCGCCTTCGAGTGGTGGATGGTGTTCGGCGGCCCCGGCGCCGCCAGCCTCATCATCGCGGGCCTGAACCTGGCACTGCTGTTCGCCTGGGAGATGGCCGCGCGCCGCTGGCGCGCCAGCACGCTGTTCGGGCCGCGCATCCTGGCCGCGCTGACCATCAGCGCGCTGGTGGTGTCGCTGATGTTCGGCGACTACATCCTGCGCGGGCTGGGCACCGCCAACGGCGTGGCCTGGCTGGCCGTCACGCTGGGCCTGGGCCTTTATTATCAGCGCGGCCGGCGCGACCTGGTCATACTGGCCATGCTGGCCGCGGGCGTGATCTGCGTGTCGCTGCGCGTGGTGGGCGAATGGCTGCTGCGCCTGGAACCCGGCGTCTGGGCCGCATTGCCGCTGGCCGCGCTGCTGATGGCCGAAGCCGTCTGGGCTGCCCGCTGGCTGCGCCGGCTGGGCGCCGAACCCGCCGCGCCGGTCGCCGCGGCCGACGCCGAGCCGTCGGCCGCCTCGGCCGGCAATGCGGTCGATCCGGCCGACGCGGGCGCGCCGGTGGCGCAGCTGGCGCCGGCCGCGGCCCAGGCCGATCCGCCCTGGTACGTGCAATGCCTGCTGGGCCTGAGCGCCTGGCTGGGCACGCTGCTGCTGCTGGTGTTCGTGGCCTTCTCCGGCGTGGTCACCACCGAGGAAGGCGCGCTGGTGACCGGCCTGGTGCTGTGCGCCGCCGGCGTGGCGGTGCTGCGCAGCGACGCCGGCCCCTTCTGGCGCCAATGCGGCACGGCCATGGCCTTCACCGGCCAGATCCTGATCATCTACGGCCTGTCCAGCTCCACCTCGTTCACCAACGCCTGCCTGTTCGTGCTGCTGATGGCCACGGCGGTATACGCGCTGGGGCCGGACGCCATCCTGCGGTTCCTGAGCGGCCTGCTGATCGCGCTGGCCTCGGCCGGGCTGATCTGGCGCGGCCTGGTGCCGGAGCTGATGCGCGAAGACCTGCTGGAGGCCTGGCTGGATTTCGACGTGGCGCAGGCCACCTTCGTGTGGCTGCCCATCGCGGTGACCGGCGCCTGGGCCACGGCGGTGCTGTTCAGCCTGGGCCGGCGCCTGGGCGGGCGGCGCGCCCACGCGCTGCAGCCGCTGGCCTGGGCCTTCCTGCTGTCGGTCCAGGGCATGGTGTGGCTGGCCAGCGGCATATCGGCCCTGCAGCTGCCGGCGATGTGGCAGCTCAATCCGCGCACGGCGGTGCTGGTGACGGCCGGCGCGCTGCTGCCGGCGGCGGCGGCCCTGGCGGTGCTGTGGCCGCGGCGCCGCGTGCTGACCGCGGGCGTGACCTGGGGCGTGCCGCTGGCGTTGCTGGTGCTGGCGCTGTTCTGGCTGCCCAGCCCGGGCGTGGGCTTCGCGCTGGCCTGGCTGCTGCTGGGCTTCGGCCTGAACCAGCCGCGCCTGGCCATCTTCGGCGTGCTCAGCCTGCTGGCCTATCTGGGCGTCTATTACTACCAGCTCGACGTGCCGCTGCTGCAGAAGGCGCTGTGGCTGGGCGGCGCGGCGGTGCTGCTGTTCATGCTGCGGGCCCTGGTGTGGCTGGTGCCGCGCCTGATGCGCACTCAGGCGCCGTCCGCGCGCGGGCCGCTGCCGCCGGTGTCGGGCGCGCTGCGCTGGCGCACGCTGGGCATCCTGGGCGGCCTGGCGCTGGTGCTGGCGGTGGCCAACGGCGGCATCTGGCAGCGCGAAAAACTGCTGGCTTCCGGCAAGGTGGTCATCCTGGAACTGGCGCCGGTGGACCCGCGCTCGCTGATGCAGGGCGACTACATGGCGCTGAATTTCGCCGCCAGCCGCGAGGTCACGCGGCTGCGCCTGGGCGGCGAGAACCGGCCCGAACCCGATTCGCTGCTGGGCTACGAGCCCGACGGCTACGTGATGCTGGCGCGCGACGAGCGCGGCGTGTCGCAGCCGCTGCGCATCCAGCCCGAGGTGCATCCGCATACCGACGCCGAGGTGCCGCTGCGCTACCGGGTGCGCAACAACGGCGTGCGCATCGTGACCAACGCCTATTTCTTCCCCGAAGGCCAGGCCAAGCGCTACGAGGTCGCCCGCTACGGCGAACTGCGCGTGGCCGACAACGGCGAGGCGCTATTGGTGCGGATGCTGGGCGAGGACCTGCAGCCGCTCTAGGATATTCAGGGAAAGCGCCGCGCCCAGCGCGCGGCGGCCTCGCGCAGGAATGCGTCGCGGTCCTGCGCCGGGAAATCGGCGAAGCCCAGCGCCGACCAGGCGGCCCGCAGCGCCGCCAGCGGCGCGTCGGTATCGATGGGCGGGGCGCCATTCTGCTTGGACAGCTTCAGTCCGCTGGCGGGGTCCAGGATCAGCGGCACATGCAGATAGCGCAGCGCCGGCAGGCCCAGCAGGCGGCCCAGCACGCGCTGGCGCGCCGTGGAACCCAGCAGGTCGGCGCCGCGCACCACGTCCGTGACGCCCTGCGCCGCATCGTCGACCACCACGGCCAGCTGATAGGCCCACAGGCCGTCGGCGCGGCGCAGCGCCATGTCGCCCACGGCGCGGGCCACGTCCTGTTCCTGCGGTCCCAGCCAGCGGTCCTCGAAATGTTCCACGCCCGGCGGCACCCGCAGGCGCCATGCGCGCGCCTGGCGGCCCGGCGGCAGGCCGTTGCGGCAGGTGCCGGGGTAAGGCCGTTCGCCGTCGGCGCCCGGCTGGGTCTGGCCGCGCAGGGCCGAGTCGGCGATTTCGCGGCGGGTGCAGCCGCAGCCGTAGATCAGGCCGCGCGCGGCCAGCGCGTCGAAAGCCGCCTGGTAGGCCGCGCCGCGCTGCGACTGCCACATGATGTCGCCGTCCCAGGCCAGGCCCAGCGCCTGCAGCTGCGCCATGATGCGCTCGGCCGCGCCGGGCACGGTGCGCGGCGTGTCCACGTCCTCGATGCGCAGCAGCCAGCGCCCTTCATGGGCGCGCGCGTCCAGCCAGCTGGCCAGGGCGGCCACGAGCGAGCCCGCGTGCAGCGGGCCGCTGGGACTGGGGGCGAAACGGCCTACGTAGTTCACAGGGCGAAGCCCGCGCGCCGGTGCGCGCGGGACGATGGAGACAAGGAGGTGCCGCGGCGGCGCGCCGCGTTCAATGGAGGCGGCGCGCGCCGTCGTCGTCGAGGAGCTCTTCCAGGACCAGATTGTCGATCTCGGCCTCCTGGCTCCAGAGGACCATGAGGGCGATGATCTTGATCTTCGACAGCGGCACGGGGGATTCGGGCGCGGCCAGCCCGCGGTCGATCACGATTTCGCGCAGGGGCGCGGGCAGCACGCCGGCCGATTCCAGGAAGGCGATGAAGCCGATGGACTCGGTGCCGAGCTGCTGATACTCGTTATCGGTGTAGATGCGGGTGCCGGTGGTGGGCGCCTGGGCGAGATCGACGCACCGTTCGGTGGTCTCGGCGAGGCCGTAGAGCCATCCGAGCGCATCGTCGATGTCTTCGTGCTCGAACCCCGCGGCGGCAAGCCGCTTGGCCAGCACGTCAGCCGCAGGACAGGCTTGCGGCGTGTAGTAATTCTCGTACAGATAAACCAGGATATCGAACATATGGCGCAGTCTTGTGCCTGTTTGCACAGTCGGCCCGCATATCGGCAGACCAGCAAACATGAATTTTACTGTACGCCGATTTGTAGGGCCGGGCAACCAACCCGATGGCGAGTGTTGTATGCCGTCACCCCAGGTCCAAAAAGCGGCGTTTTTCGGCCAAATACTGCCAAACTGCATGATTCGACGAAAAGGGGCGGACCCCGAAAAGGCCGCCCCTTTATTCCGTCCCTTTTTTTGCCTCAGGTGGTCCTGGGGGCGTTCTCCAGCTTGAGCTGCGCCAGCTGGCGCATGAACACCGGAATGCATACCGCCAGCCCGATCAGGCCGCTGGTCAGGCCCGGCAGGATCGTCAGCAGGGCGCCCACGACGCACAGCCAGCGCTCCCAGCTCTTCATGCCGACCAGCATGTAGCGCGAGAACGCGGCCGACAGCAGCACCAGGCCGATCATGCAGCCGACCAGCGTCACGGCGAAGTCATACCAGGTGAAGCCCTGCACCGAAATCAGCAGCGACGGCGAGAACACGAACACGAAGGGCACGATGAGCTTGGTGATGCCCAGCCGGAACGCCGTGTTGCCGGTCTTGAACGGGTCGCTGCCCGCCATGCCCGCGGCCGCGTAGGCGGCCAGCGCCACCGGCGGCGTGATGTCGGCCAGGATGCCGAAATAGAACACGAAGAAGTGCGCCGCGATCGGCTGCACGCCCAGCTGCACCAGCGTGGGGGCGGCCACCGCCACCATGATCAGGTAGTTGGCCGTGGTCGGAATGCCGCAGCCCATCAGGATGCAGACGATGCCGGTCATGACCAGCGCCGCGATCAGGGTCAGCGTCTGGGTGTTGGCGATGGCCTCCGGAATCACCGTGGCCGCGCCGCCGGCGATGGCCTGCGCCGCCGAGATCACGATGTACGAGATCTTGAAGCCCACGCCGGTCAGCGTGACCACGCCGATCACGATGCCCACCGTGCCCGCCGCCGCGCCCACCGCCAGCGCGTACTTGGCGCCGGTTTCGAAGGCTTCGTACAGGTCGCGCAGGCGCAGCCGCTGGAACGGATTGAGCAGGCCCACCACGATGCAGCCCGTGATCCCGGCGAATGCCGCCAGGTAGGGCGTGCGGCCGCTGGCCAGCACGCCGATCAGCAGCGCCAGCGGAATCAGGGTCGGCCAGCGCATCTTGAACGACTGCTTGAGCTTGGGCATTTCTTCGTTGGTCAGCCCGCGCAGCCCTTCGCGCTTGGCCTCGAAGTGCACCTGCATGAACATGCCGAAGAAATACAGGAACGCCGGGAAAATCCCCGCGATCGCGATCTGCTGGTACGGAATGCCCAGGAACTCGATCATCAGGAACGCGGCCGCGCCCATGATGGGCGGCGTGATCTGGCCGCCGGTGCTGCTGGCGGCTTCGACGCCCGCGGCGAAGTGCCGCGGATAGCCGATGCGGATCATGGCGGGAATGGTGAGCGAGCCCACCGTCACCGCGTTGGCCACCGAGGAGCCCGACAGCATGCCGAACATGGCCGAGCCGAACACCGACACCTTGGCCGGCCCGCCGGCGTAGCGGCCGGCGACGGTGGAGGCCACGTCCAGGAACAGCTGGCCCAGGCCGATGCGGGTGGCCAGCACCCCGAACAGCACGAAGTGGAACACATAGGTGGCCACCACGCCCACGGCCACGCCGTACACGCCCTGGCTGGTCAGGTACATGTGGTTGACGACCTGGGACCAGGTATTGCCGGCGTGCTGCAGCAGCCCGGGGAAATACGGGCCGAACATGGCGTAGGCCATGAACACCAGCGCGATGATGGGCAGCGGCCAGCCCATGGCGCGGCGCGTGGCCTCCAGCAGGCCGATCAGCAGGATGGACCCCATGAACACGTCGATCGGCAGCGGATTGCCGACGCGGAACGCCAGGTCCTCGAAAATGTAGGGGATATACAGCACCGACAGGGCCAGCGCGATCGCGATGATCCAGTCATACAGCGGAATGCCGCCGGGCGCGTACCAGGTGGACTTCGGCTCGCGCGTGTAGTGCGCCTTCGAAAAGCCGAACACCAGGAAGATGAGGCTCAGCACGAACGCCAGGTGCACGCCGCGGTGCGTGGCCTCGCGCAGCAGGCCGAAGCCGGCCGTGTAGTAATGAAAGATCGAGAGTGCAACCAGCAGGCCGGACACGATCCATGTGGCCGCCTTGTCCAGCGGCCGGAAGCGGATTTCCGAGTCGTACTTCTCCGCCAGCTGCTGGGTTTTTTCGTGGTCTATTTCCATCGCCGTGATTCTCAGGGTGATTCAGCAAACAGGGCCGCTCGTGGCGGCCCCGCGCAGGTAATACATACTTTCCCGACCGTGCGCCGCCAAGCAGCACACCCGCTGCAAGCCGCCGCAGCCTCCGAGCGGGGGCCGCGTGGATCCGGCTCCGCCGGTCCACAGCGGCGCCCCCCTGGGGGGGAAGCGCCGCAGGCGCTCCGGGGGGGTGTTACTTCAGCAAGCCGATTTCCTTGTAGAACTTCTCGGCGCCCGGGTGGAACGGAATGCCCGCGCCCTTGACCGCGTTTTCGCGCGTGATCAGCTTGCCCTTGGCGTGGCCGTTGTCCAGCGTCTTGCGGGTGGCGTCGCTGTACAGCGCCTTGGTGACGTCATAGACCACCTGCTCGGACAGCTTGGCCGAGGAGACCATCTGCGCGTTGACCGAGATGGTCTTGACCTCGCCCACGTTCTGGTAGGTGTTGGCGGCGATGGTGTCGGGCGTGAAGAACTGCTGCTTGGCGCGCAGCGCGTCGATTTCCGGGCCGACCAGCGGCACGATCTCGATGCCGGCGCCGCTGGAAGCCAGTTCCGCGATGGCGCCGGCCGGGGCGCCGCCCACGAAGAAGAAGGCGTCCAGGCCGCCGTCCTTGAGCTTGTCGCCCGCCTGGTTCGGCTTGAGGTATTCGGCCTTGATGTCCTTGTCGGTCATGCCGTAGGCGCCCAGGATCAGGCGCACGTCGACCAGCGTGCCCGAGCCCGGCTCGTCCATGGAGACGCGCTTGCCCTTCAGGTCGGCCACGCTCTTGATGCCGGCGCCCTTGCGCGCGACCAGGTGGATGCTTTCCGGGTACAGCGTGGCGATCAGGCGCAGATCCTGCGCCTTGGGCTTGCCTTCGAACGTGCCGGTGCCGCTATAGGCCCAGTAGGCCACGTCGGATTGCGTGAAGCCGGCCTCGAACGAACCGCCCAGGATGCCGTTGATGTTGGCCACCGACCCGTTGGACGCGACCGCCGTGGCGATCAGCTTGCCGGGCTGGGACACCGCGTTGGCGATGATGCCGCCGATCGGGTAGTAGGTGCCGGCCGTGCCGCCGGTGCCGATGCGGAAGAATTGCTGCGCTTGCGCGCTGCCGACGGCGCCGACCGCGGCGACGGCCAGGGTCAGGGTGGTGATCCAGTGCTTCAGTTTCATGCGGGCTTCTCCGTGATTTCGCGATGATTGAATATCGTCGTTTCGTGCCGCCGGATCTTGCGCCCGGCGGCAAAAAACGCGCCCTCCCCTGGGGGCGTTCTTTATGATGAAATTCTGTCATGCCGACACCTTGTAGCCAATGCTTACGGAGCTATCGTTTACCAGGGGGTCGCATGGCATTTTGGTTATGACCGGCCCATATTTGGTTATGGTGTGAGGTTGCCTGCGACGCGGGTGCAGATAACGGAGCGTTCACCGATGTCCCTGGAAGTCATACGCGGCATAGCGCTGCCGCCCGCGGCCCAGCCGGGCGATCCCCTGGCCCGTATCGATACGCCCAGCCTGGTGCTGGACCTGGCGCCCTTCGAAGCCAACCTGCGCGCCATGCAGGCCTGGGCCGACCGCCACCAGGTGGCCCTGCGGCCGCACGCCAAGGCGCACAAATGCCCTGAGATCGCGCTGCGCCAGCTGGCCCTGGGCGCGCGCGGCATCTGTTGCCAGAAAGTCAGCGAAGCCCTGCCTTTCGTGGCCGCCGGCATCCGCGACATCCATATCAGCAACGAGGTGGTCGGGCCGGCCAAGCTGGCGCTGCTGGGCCAGCTGGCGCGCGCCGCCAAGATCAGCGTGTGCGTGGACAACGCGGAAAACCTGGCGCAGCTGTCGGCCGCCATGACGCAGGCCGGCGCCGAAATCGACGTGCTGGTGGAGGTGGACGTGGGCCAGGGCCGCTGCGGCGCGTCCGACGATGCCGCGGTGCTGGCGCTGGCGCAGCAGGCGCGCGCCCTGCCGGGCCTGAATTTCGCCGGGCTGCAGGCCTACCACGGCTCGGTGCAGCATCTGCGCACGCGCGAAGAGCGCGCCGCGGTCTGCCGCCAGGCCGCGGGCATCGCCGCCTCGTACGCGCAGCTGCTGCGCGAAAGCGGCATCGCCTGCGACACCATCACGGGCGGCGGCACCGGCAGCGCGGAATTCGACGCGGCCAGCGGCGTCTACACCGAGCTGCAGGCCGGCTCCTACGCCTTCATGGACGGCGACTACGGCGCCAACGAATGGAACGGTCCGCTCACCTTCCAGAACAGCCTGTTCGTGCTGTCCACCGTCATGAGCGCGCCGGCTCCCGACCGCGTCATCCTGGACGCCGGCCTGAAGTCCACCACCGCCGAATGCGGCCCGCCGGCGCTGTACGGCGAACCGGGGCTGAGCTACGCCGCCATCAACGACGAACACGGCGTGGTGCGCGTGGCGCCGGGCGCGCAGGCGCCGGCGCTGGGCGCGGTGCTGCGCCTGGTGCCTTCGCACGTCGATCCCACTTTCAACCTGCACGACGGCCTGGTGGTGGTGAAGGACGGCGTGGTGCAGGACATCTGGGAAATCGCGGCGCGCGGATTCTCGCGCTGACCGGGCGCGGCACGCCAAAAAGCCGGCGCGCCATCGACGCGCCGGCCCTGATGCGGGGATGTCCGTGGCCCTATTGGGCCTTCTGCTGGATCTTTTCCCCGCCGCGTTCAATATCCTTGCCGGCGCCTTCCATCGTGTTGCAGCCCGCCGTGACGGCGGCGGCTGCCAGCACCAGCGCAAGCCAGATTCGATGCGTCATGTTTTTCTCCTTTCGGCACACGGCCGCGACTATTTCTTGTCCAGCAAGTCGCGTGCCTGATCCTTGGCCTCGCCCACGTTGCGCTGCACCTTGCCGACGGTCTTCTCCGCCTTGCCCTCGGCTTCGGTCTGGCGGTTGCCGGTCACCTTGCCGGCGGTTTCCTTGATGGCGCCCTTGACTTCCTTGGCGGCGCCCTTGATGCGGTCGTTGTCCATGTCGTCTCTCCTTTTCAGGTTGCATGAACCGCAGGCCCGGGAGCCGCGCGAGGCCGGCTCCGGCTGCGGACGGACCCACTATAGGAATCGCGCGGCGCATGCGTAAGACGTGAGCGCACCAGATTGACTAGTGTTTTTGCACCTGCCGAGCGGCCCCCAGGCGCGTTGCGGCGCGCTAGGGAAAAAACACTAGATGAATTCGTTCACCGTGATCTGTGCAGGCTGGATGGCCGCGCCTATCGTGGACTTGCACGGGCGGCCCGCGTTGCGGCGCTGCCCCCGGTGCAGCCAGCCTTGAACCTTTCAGGAGAAAAGCCATGCAAGCACATCAGCAACCCAACGACCCGTCCGATCCCACCCAGCCTCCCGGCCAGCGGCCCGGCGACGCGCCGGACAAGCAGGCGCCGGGTCAGCGCCCCACGCCGCGGCCCGGACAGGATGACACCGTACCCGGCCGTCCCGGCGACCCCGGACAGCCCGGCGATCCGGCCAAGCCCGTGGTGACCCAGCCGCTTTGAGGCAGGACGGCCCGGCGCAGACCGCCGGGCCGACAGCGGGCGCTCAGTCCACCTGGGCGCCCGACTGCTTGACGGCCTTGCCCCACTTCTGCACTTCGCCGGCGATGAACGCGCCGGTGTCCTGCGGCGTCATCGGCATGGGTTCGGCGCCGCGGTCGCGGAAGAATTTCTGCATCTCCGGCGCCTTCAGCACCTGGCCGATCTGCTGGCTCAGATAGCCCGTCACCGCCGGCGGCGTGTCGCGCGGCGCCAGCACCGCGGCCCAGCCGATGGCTTCGAAGCCCGGATAACCCGATTCCGCCACCGTCGGCACGTCGGGCAGCTGCGGCAGCCGCTTGGCGGTGGTCACCGCCAGCGCCACCGCTTTCTTGCTCTGCACGTGCGGCAGGCCGGCGGTCACGGAATCCACCATCAGCGGCACCTGATGGCCCAGGAAATCCGCCTGCGCCGGGCCGCTGCCCTTGTACGGAATGTGGCGGATGTCCACATCGGCGGCCGCCTTGAACATCTCGGCCGACAGATGCTGCGTGCCGCCGATGCCGGCGCTGGCGTAGGCCAGCTCGCCCGGATTGGCGCGCGCCTGCTCGACCAGCTGCTTGAGCGAGGTGATGCCCGAGGCCGGCGTGGCCAGGAACATCAGCGGCACCGAAAACACGCCCGACACCGGCGCGAAATCCTTGGTCAGGCTGTAGTTGATGGTCTTGTACAGCGTCTGGTTCACGGCCGCGGCGCTGCCCGCGATCACCAGCGTGTAGCCGTCGGCCGCGGCGCGCGCCGCCTGCTCCATGCCGATATTGCTGCCGGCGCCGGCGCGGTTCTCGACCACGATGGGCTGCTTGACCGCCGCGCCCAGCTTTTCGGCCAGCGCGCGCGCGAAGATGTCGGTGGCCTGGCCCGGCGGGAACGGCACGATCAGGCGGATGGGGCGTTCGGGATACTGCGCCTGCGCCGGGGCGCCGGCCGCCGCCAGCATCAGACAGGCCGCGAGACTGGAAAGAGTACGTTTCATGATTGGTCAGTAAAAAGCGACAAAGGGCTGCGCGCGGGGTCTGCGCCTGTTGCATAAAATAGAGCGCCCGCGCTGGCGGCCCTCTTGAGGCGGCCCTGGGGCGGATCGGCAGGGGTTCGTCACGATAGCATTCCCCCGCCGGTGCTACATTTCCCTTGTTTCCCCACCCCTGTTCTCTCATTCCGCAGGAACCGCCATGGAATTCAGCCAGTTCAACGTCAACACCCTCATGGAGATCACCGCCCGCCCGGACCTCGTGTTCGTGCGAGGCCAGGGGTCCTGGCTGGAGGATCACGCGGGCAAGCGATACCTGGACTTCGTCCAGGGCTGGGCCGTCAACACCCTGGGCCACTGCGCCCCGGAAATGCAGAAGGCCCTGCTGGACCAGTCCAAGCTGCTGATGAACCCCTCGCCGGCCTTCTACAACGAGCCGTCCATCGCCCTGGCCCAGCGCCTGACCGGCGCCTCGGTGTTCGACCGCGTGTTCTTCGCCAACAGCGGCGGCGAGGCCAATGAAGGCGCCATCAAGCTCGCGCGCAAGTGGGGCCAGGTCAACAAGAACGGCGCGTACAAGATCATCACCATGAATCACGGCTTCCACGGCCGCACGCTGGCGACCATGTCCGCGTCGGGCAAGCCGGGCTGGGACAAGATGTTCGCCCCGCAGGTCGAAGGCTTCCCCAAGGCCGAAATCAACGACCTGGAATCCGTGCGCAAGCTGATCGACGACCAGACCGTCGCCATCATGCTCGAACCGGTCCAGGGCGAAGCCGGCGTCATCCCGGCCACCAAGGAATTCATGCAGGGCCTGCGCAAGCTCGCCGACGAGCACAAGCTGCTCTTCATCGTCGACGAAGTCCAGACCGGCATGGGCCGCACCGGCACGATGTTCGCCTACCAGCAATCCGACGTGGTGCCCGACATCATGACGCTGGCCAAGGGCATCGGCGGCGGCGTGCCGCTGGCCGCGCTGCTGGCGCGCCAGGAAGTCTGCGTCTTCGCCCACGGCGACCAGGGCGGCACCTACAACGGCAACCCCCTCATGGCCGCCGTCGGCGTGGCCGTGTTCGACGCGCTGGCCGCCCCGGGCTTCATGGAATCCGTCAACGCCCGCGCCAAGCAGCTGTCCGAAGGCCTGCTGGCCCTGTCGGCCAAGTACGGCATGAAGGGCGAGCGCGGCCTGGGCCTCTTGCGCGCCCTGGTCATGGACCGCGACGACGGCCCCGCCATCGTCGAAGCCGCCCGCAACCTGGCGCCCAACGGCCTGCTGCTGAACGCCCCGCGCGGCAACCTGCTGCGCTTCATGCCCGCGCTGAACGTCACGGCCGAAGAAATCGACACCATGCTCAAGCAGCTGGATGGCTTGATTGCGCAGGTGCGCAAGGCGTGATTCAAACCTGCAGGCAGTAAACAGCAAGGGCCGCGATCATCGCGGCCCTTGTGCTTTGCGCGATGGGCGTTATTGCGGCCGTCCCGCGTCGATCCATCGCTGCACCTGCGCCATCGGCAGCCGATAACGCGCGCAGTTGTGCAGATCCAGTATGCGCAGCTCCCGGGCCAGCATCGGGCGCAATAGCCGGACCTCCTCTTCAGGCAGCGCCAGCGCGGCCACCGCGGCATCCGCCGTCCACCGTTCGCGCACCACCTGGCCGATCACGTCGTTCAACTTTTCCCGGAATCGCAGCCGCACGGGATCGGGCACGCCCGCCGCATCGAGCAGTATTGCGTACTTGCGGATCGAGCGGCGATAAGCCCAGGTGAACAGTTCCACCGCCAGCGTTACGTCGCAGTGTTCGTAAACGCCCATCATGGCGTGGGCGTAGTCGTGGGGCTCCACGTCAAGAAAGGACAGCGGCGCGTTGTTGTAAAGCATCAGCGGGATGTTCGACGACAAACGGCTGGTGCGTTTGTTGCCATCTTCGAAAGGCTGCAGATAGGCCAGGTTCACCCACAGGAAGAAAGCGGCTTCCACCGGGTTCTTGGTAAGCCGCGCCTTCTCCAGGATGTGGTCGAACATCTCCTGTAGCAGTGACGGCGCCTGCACCGGCATGTAGGTGCTTCCCCCGATATTGACCACGGCCTGCCGGATACGGCCCAGGCCCTGGGCGTCGGCCAGCAGGTCCTGCATCAGAATCGCATGCAGGTTGCTGATCACGGCCGACGTCAAGCCATGCGCGGGCACAGCATCGATCATGAACTCGATGGCGGCCTTGTGGTTGAGCAGCATTACCGCGTCCAGGTCCGCTCCCGCCGCGCCGAGCCTGAAGAGTTCCTGCGTGGCCAACAAGGAGTAGCGGTTGCCTTCCAGGCGCGAGGATGACCAGGACAGGTCCAGCAACAATGGCTCCAGGACACGGCGCGCGTAAGTGCCGGCCGGAAACTGGCCTTGCATGCCCCCTTCGTCGGCCAAGGCCTGGGCCAGCGATGTCGGCAACAGGGAACTCCGGTTCGGTACGTAGTCGTCGACGAATGCGCGTCGGTATTCCTTGGAGGTTCGAAGAATATTTTCGCGGATGGTCATGATGTGAGCCAGGGGGATCGAATCGACTCAATTTAGCGGCAATCGGCTCATGCAATGAGCGGAATTGAGCTGATTCGAATAAACCCCAACCTACGCCGCCACCGTCACAGCCGCCGTCCCCGACGCCACCGTCAGCACCGTCTGCGACGCGACGGCGGGCAAGGCCGGCGCCTGCGTGCCGTCCAGCGGCTTGAGCTTGTGGAACACGCAGCGCAGTTCCGTCTCTGTCAGCGTCACCACCGCGAACCCTTGCGCGTCGGTGTCGATGTAGCGCAGCCAGTCGGCGTTGAACTGCTTCAAGGTGTCGTTGAACGTGTTTCTGATTTCGCCCGCCGCCTCGCCGTAGATCAGCGGCCTGGCCGGCGCGAAGGCGGGATCGGTGTCGACCACGTTCTTGAAATAGCTGAAGAAGGAATTGCTGGAGATGCCGGCCGTCACCAGGTCCACCATCACGGGCCTGGGCGTCGCGGCGTCGTAGTCGTCCATGACGGGGCCGGCGAAGAAGGCGTGGATGTCGCCCGTCAGCGCCACCAGGTTGCGCACGCCCTTGTCGCGCACGAAGGCCATCATGTCCTTGCGCTCGGCGTTGTAGCCATCCCACTGGTCCGCGTTCAGCAGGTATTCGTCCAGCAGCAGCGAAGGCGGCAGCTGCGCGTCCAGCAGGGGCTTGATCTGCGCGGCGAAGGCCGCAAGCGGAATGCCCGCCTGCGCGTCCAGCAGCGCGGACAAGGCGGGATACGCGGTGACGGGGCTGCCGCTGGCGTGGTCGGCATCCTTCAAATCCTGCGCCAGCGCGGCCGCCATGAACGGCGCCAGCGGCGCCAGCGCCGGTTGCGCCGCCGCCAGGCCCTGCGCCAGCAGGCCGGCCACGGCCTGCGCGCCGTTGAACTGCATGCGCAGCAGCGAGACTTCGTTGCCCCACAGATTCCAGGACGTGGTGCTGGCGGCCAGCTGCGCCTTCCACCAGTTGCGCTGCGTGTCGCCCAGGATGGACACCGGCGTCAGCTGGCCGCCGGCGCTCGCCAGCTTCATCGCCTCGACCTGCGACAGCAGGCGCTTGGGCACGAAGTAGCGGCTGCCGATCTCGCTGCCTGCCTGCTGCTCGGGGATCACGTGGTCGGCGCGGTACAGGCGTTCGTCCGTCATCAGCAGCGTGGCCAGGCTGCCGAAGCGGAATGCGCGATAGATCTGGATGTTCTGGAACGACGGATTGGCCGGGTCCAGCGACACGTCGGCCGGCATGAACTCGAACCAGGCCTGGCTGGCGCCGCGGCGGCGCGCCGTGCCGGGCGTTTCGTCGTCCACGGTTTCGTAGGTCTGGCGGTCCTGCCAGCAGTCATCCGAGAATTCGTGATCGTCCCAGATGGCGATGACCGGAAAGCGCGCGTGCAGGGCCTGCAGGCGCGGGTCCGAACGGTAGCTGCGGTACAGGCTGCGATAGTCGGCCAGCGTCGTCGCGTAGAACGCGCCATCGGCCCGCGCCGTGCCGTCGGGCAGCGACAGCGGCGCATGCGCGCTTTCCACGCCGCCGGCCTGGAAGCCCGCCTTCACGGTTTCATAGACGTAGTCGCCCAGGTGCACCACGAAGTCCAGGTCCTGCGCGGCCAGCTCGTCGAAGGCGGCCCAATGGTTCACGCTCCAGTCCTGACACGAAATGAAGGCGAACTTCAGCTGCGCCACCGCGGCGTTTTCCGCCGGCGCGGTGCGCGTGCGGCCGACGGGGCTGGTGCTGGCGCCCGCCACGAAGCGGTAGTAGTAGTTGCTGCCGGCGTCCAGGCCCGTGACCTTGTGGCGCACGGTGTGGTCCCAGTCGGGCTCGGCGCTGACGGCGGCATCGACCAGCAGCTGGGTGAAGGCCTCGTCGCGCGCCAGCTGCACGCGCACGGCGACGGCCGCGCCGTCATCGCCGATCACGCGGGTCCACAGGACGATGCTGTCGGGCCGCGGATCGCCCGAGGCGACGCCTTGCGGGTACTGGAAGCGCCGCGCCGGCGGCTCGCCGCCGCCGCCGTTGCCGTTGTCTACGTTGCTGTCGTCGCCGTCATCGTCATCGCTGTTGCAGCCGGCCAGGCCGGCGGTGGCGGCGGAGACGGTCAGGAAGCTGCCCCATTTAAGGAATTTTCTACGGTCCATGTCGAGCAATGCCCAAGGTAAGGCGGCGCCGGCGTGCGGCGCCGGGTTGGCGGAGGTGGCGCCGGTATTAGCGCACCAGGGCGTTGCATGGCGGTGACAGGACGGCGTGGCCGGCTACTTGCGGGTCCAGCGCCCGAAGCCGTTGTCGTCGTAGAACTTGATCTGAAAGCCTGGGGCCTGGCCGGCAACGAGCTTGAACTCGATGGACGCCAGCGAGTCGACCAGCTCGGCCTCGCCGGCGGGGGCGAAGGCGAAAGTGTCGCCGTTCCAGTGCCGCAGCGGGAAACGCATGCCCTTTGGTCCCAGCGTCAGGGTCAGGGCGCCATCGGCCTCCTGGATCTCGGCGGGGCCGTAGTAGGCGTTGTCGTAGCGGCCCGTGTACTGGCGCAGCGGCTGGGGCGGCGCAGGCGGCACGGGCCTGGCCTGCCTCGACAGGTCGGCCTGCGGCTCGAAAAAACCGAGCATGGCGCCATGATAGGCCGCGTACCAGTCGCGCGTGGACCGGCCGTACAAGGCTGTATCGATGAATGTGGCGGCGACGGACTCGGCCGCGCCCACCGGCGCGCCATTGGTCAACACCACGATGCCGATCCCGGCCGAGGGCACGATTCTGAACGAGGTTCCCGTGCCCATCAGGAATGCGCCCGAATGCCCCATGGAAGGACGCCCGCCCGGCTCGGTATTGACGTTGAAGCCATAGCCATAAAAGCCCGATCGCGCATCCAGGTCGTGGGCGGGCGCGCTCACTGCCTGGGCGGACAGCGCGGGAAGCAGCGCGCCCGCGGCGATCATCGGCTTGCCCTGATAAACGCCATCGGCCAGCAGCAGTTTCAGCCACTGCGCCAGATCGACGACCGTGGACGATACGCCGCCGGCGGGCGCCTGCTGGTCGGCGTCGCGCTGGCCCGCTGGAACGAAGACGCCTTTCTGGTAGGCGTGCAGCACGGCGCGATTGGCGCGCGCTTGGAAATCGCCATAGCGGTAGCTGGTGGCATGCATGCCCAAGGGCTTGAACAGCGTGTCCTCGGCCAGCGCTTCCCATGGGCGGCCCGCCGCCCTGGCCACCGCCTGCGCGCCTATCGTGGTGCTGAAGTTGGCGTAGTGATAGGACGCACGGAAGGCGTCCAGCGGCAACAGGCGCAGCCGGGCCAGGACCTCGCTGCGTTTGAATCCCAGATCTTCCAGGTCGTCGCCTGCCGTGCCGGGCAGCCCGGAGCGGTGCGCATAGAAATCGCCTATCGTGGCATGCTCGGACACATAGGCGTCGCTCAGGCGGAAGTCCGGCAGATGCCGCAGGACCGGATCGTCCCACGCGACGGTGCCCCTGGAGACTTCGATCGCCGCCACCGTCGCCGACAAGGACTTCGAGATCGAGGCGATCTGGAACACCGTCTGCGCGTCCACGGGCGCGTTCCTGCCCGACTCGCGCGTGCCGTAGCCTTGCGCGAACACCGTCTCGCCGTCGATCACCACGGCCACCGCCATGCCCGGCACGCGGCTGCGCGTCATGATGTCCTGAACGATCTTCGGCAGCTCCCGGACGGCGCGCTCCCTGCTGCCGTCCGGGATGGCGACGGCGTCCGCCGGCGGGCTGGACGCTCGGTCGATGGCCACCGTCTGCGACCATGCGGCCGTGGCGCCGCCCAGCGCAAGCATGCATGCGGCGGCGATGAGTGCTTTTCCGTTCATGGTGATGTCCTCGGGATCGGGATTCCGCTGGATGAGCGATGCGGGAAACGCCGCGCGTCCTGACCGTGCGAACGCGCCGTCGCTTGAGAAATCATCCCAAGAATCCGTCGAGCCACCACCGGCGCAAGGATGAACCAACATGCCGGCATGACGAACCGCATGGACACGCAGACGTGCGGACACGAATCGCCGCGTTCAGATCCCCATGCGCTCACGCAGCTGCTTGCGGTAGGCGCGCGACACCGGCCATGGGCCGCCCACGGCGCGCATCCGGATCAGCCACTTGTCCACGCTGCGGCGATCCACGTCCATGACGTGCAACGCATTCGCAATGGCGGTACGGTGGACCCGGAAAAACCGCTGTTGCGGCAACAGGCTGGACCATACGCCCAGCGCCCGTGAATCGAGCACCATCGACCCGTCCTCCAGCCAGATCTCGCTGTAGTTTCCCGCGGACCGCACTCCCACGATCGCGTCGGGCCGCACGCCCCGCACCACGCCGCGCATGCGCAGATACACCACCGGCGCGGCGCCCTCGTGCAACGCCGCCCCTTTGGAAGCGCGCGCGTTCGAGTATCTGGCTTGTCCGATCAGGTTGGCGCACTGGAACGTCGCCCCGATTTCCGCCGCGGACCAGGTCCGGTGCCTGACCGTCGTATCGAAACCGATGATCCCGTGGAGCTTCCCGTCGTGGAAAACCGGCACGCTGAGCACGCTCTTGTTCCCCTGGCGCTGGAATTCCAGCTGGATGGTCCGCGCCGTGCGCGGCATATCGTTTACGTCATGGATGGCCACGGCCTGGCCTTGCACCATGAACCGATGCAGCCACGCGATCAGCGTGGTCGGCACGTCCTGCAGCTCGGCCACATACGGCTGCGTCCGGCATCGGCACCATTCATGCGTATTGCGCAGCCGCAGCAGGTCGGGACGGTATTCGATCATCCATGCTCGGTCCGCGCCCGAAGACTCGCCCATATACGCCAGATGTTCCGAAATCGCATCGTCGACGGGATGCCGAAGCAGACTCATCGCGCAGCGATAAGGCCAGTCCGATGGCGGACTGGTTTGCAGCACGGTCACCGCGTGCGTCGTGTACTGGCCAGCATCCTTCACTTGCGATTCCCCCGGCGGCCGGATCGAGCATCGTCCGTGCGCGGGAATTTTCGCCGTGGTGATCAGGAATGACAAGGTTTCGAGGCGGGAACGGATGACGCTTGCTTGCCTCCGCAAAACCAGCCACGTATACTTGTATTAACATCAATACAACATACCAGGAGACAACCCATGCGCCGCTTCATATCCGGCTGCGTGCTCGCAGCTGTTTTCGCGTTCCCCGCCATGTCGCAGGAAGCCCCGATCCGCCTGATCGTCGGCGCGCCGCCCGGCGGGACGACCGATACCGTCGCGCGCAACATCGGGCAGCGCATGGCGCAGGAGCTGAAGCGGACGGTGCTGGTCGAGAATCGTCCCGGCGCCGGCGGCAACATCGCGGCCGACTACGTGGCCAAGTCCAAGGCCGACGGCAGCACGCTGCTGGTCACGTTCACGAGTTTCTCGATCAACGCCTCCCTGTATCGCAATCTGCCGTTCGATCCGGTCAAGGATTTCAAGGCCATCAGCATGCTGGCCAACGTGCCCAGCGTGCTGGTGACGCGCAAGGACTTTCCCGCCAACGACATGCCCGCGTTCGTCAAGGAAGTGAAGGCGCATCCCGGCAAATACACGATGGCGATCGGCGCGCTCGGTTCGTCGCTGCACATGGCCGGCGAACGCATGAAGATGATGTCGGGCCTGGACATCCTGAACGTGCCGTACAAGGGCACCGCGCCGGCCATCACGGATCTGCTCGGCGGCCAGGTGGACATGATGGTCGCGAGTTCGCTGAACGCCTTGCCGCACATGAAGTCCGGCGCGCTCAAGGCGCTGGGCGTGACCAGCCCCAAGCCGCTGCCGCAGTTCCCCGACGTGCCGCCCATCGGCGACACGATCAAGGGCTTCGAATCCAATGCTTGGTTTGCGATGTTCGGCCCGGCCGGGCTGTCGCCCGAAGTTGTAAAGTCGCTGAACGCCGCCGCGCGCAAGGCAGTGGATACGCCGGAGTTCCGGCGCCTGCTGGAGGGCGAAGCCGCCACGGCCGTGAGCAGCACGCCCGAGGAGCTCGACGCCTTCGTGCGCGAGGACATCGCGCGTTACGCTGAAATCGTCAAATTCACCGGCGCCACCATCGACTGAGCGTCGCCTGGTCCGCCTTTTCCGGAGCATGTCCGTGTCCAAGAATCCGCTTCCTCTGTATCACCAGGTCTATCTGTTGCTCAAGCAACGATTGGCGGGCGGCGGTTTTGCGGGAGGCGCGCCGATGCCGGGCGAGAATGCCCTGGCCGAGGAATACGGGGTCTCGCGCCTGACGATCCGGCGCTCGCTGGAGGCGCTGGAGGCCGACGGCCTGATCGAGCGCCGCCAGGGCCGCGGCACTTTCGCCGCCGACAGCAAGGGCTGGGTGGACGCGCCGCAGGCCGGGGCGGGCATGGAAGCGCTGATGCGGCATTTGTCGAACATGGGCATGCAGACACAGGTGCGGGTCGTGTCGCTTGCCGTCATGCCCGCGCCGGCGGCGGTGGCGGCGGCCATGGAACTCCCGTCCGGCGCTGCCGTGCAGCACGCGGTGCGCGTGCGCAGCTACGAGGACGCGCCGTTCTCGCATCTGGAGAGCTATGTGCCCGGCGATATCGGCGCGCGCATCCGCAAGGCCGATCTGAACAGCCGGCCGCTGCTGGCGATATTCCGGGAGCTGGGCGTGCGCGTCGCGCGGGCGCAGCAATCCATTTCGGCCGAACTGGCGAATCCGCAGATCGCCGCGGCGCTGGAAGTGCCGGTGGGTTCGGCGCTGCTGACGCTGCGCCGGCTGGTGCGCGACGACGCCGGCCGGCCGGTGGAATGGCTGCTGGCGCGCTACCGTCCGGATCGCTACGAATACCGCATGGACATGCAGGCGCACGAGACCAAGGGCGAGCCGAACTGGCTGCCGGCCGGCGTGGGCGCGCCCGGCCCCGCGCCGCTGCCGGCGCGGCCGCGCGCGTCCAAGGCCGGGGCGCGGACGGCGCGGATCTGACGCAGACACCAGGAAGCAATCATGCCTGAGCAAACCCTGGCCCAGAAGCTGCTGGCGGCAGCCAGCGGCCGCGACACGGTCGCGGTGGGCGAAATCGTCACCTGCCGGGTCGACCTGGCGATGTTCCATGATTCCAGCGGTCCGCGCCGCCTCAAACCCATGCTCGAATCGCTGGGCACGGGGCTGTGGGACCGCGACAAGGTGGTGCTGGTGATGGATCACTACGTGCCGGAGTCGGACGACGAGTCGCGCCGCATCGTGCGCATCGCGCGCGACTGGGCGCGCGAACAGGCGCTGCCGCACGTCTACGATTCCATCGGCATCTGCCACGTGGTGGTGCCCGAGCACGGCCACATCCGCCCCGGCATGTTCTGTGTGGGAGGCGACTCGCACTCGCCCACCGGCGGCGCGTTCGGCGCATACATGTTCGGCGTGGGCAGCACCGAGATGCTGGGCGTGGTGGCCAGCGGCGAGATCTGGGTGCAGGTGCCGCAGACGATCGCCATGCAATGGGACGGGCGGCTCGCCAGGGGCGTCACGGCCAAGGACATGGCGCTTGCCATGATCGGCCGTTTCGGCATGAATGGCGGACGCTACCAGGCGGTCGAGTTCTGCGGCGCGGCCGTGCGCGCGCTGTCGATGCAGGAGCGCATGACGCTGTCGAACATGTCGGCCGAGCTGGGCTCGCAGGTGGGGCTGATCGCGCCCGACCGGGTCACGCTGGATTATCTGCACGCCGCCGGCGTGCCGCGCGCGCACGATATCGACTTGGCGCGCTGGCGCACCGACGCCGGCGCGGAAGTGGAAACGCACCGGTTCGACGCCGATGCGCTGGCGCCGCAGGTGGCGGCGCCGCACAGCCCCGCCAACGCCGCGCCGGCGGGCGATTATCCCGCCACGCCGATACAGGCGGCCTATATCGGCGCCTGTACCGGCGCCAAGCTCGAGGACCTGCGCGCCGCCGCCGAGGTGCTGCGCGGCCGCCGCCTGGCCGCCGGCGTGACGCTGATGGTGGCGCCCGCCAGCGCGCGCGACCAGCAGCGCGCGCAGGAAGAAGGCGTCATGGACGCGCTGCGGGACGCGGGGGCGCAAGTGCTGCCGAATTCCTGCGGCGCCTGCTCCGGCTATGGCGGGTCGATACCCGAAGGCGTCAACGTCATCTCGACCACGGCGCGCAATTTCAAGGGGCGCATGGGCGCCGAAACCGCCCGGGTGTTTCTCGCTTCGCCCTATTCCGTGGCGGCCGCCGCGCTTGCCGGCCGCATCATCGATCCCAGGGAGGTGCTGGCATGACGACGCCCGCTACCCGTCATCGCGTCTGGCGCGTGGGCGACGACGTGGACACCGACCAGCTCGCGCCCGGCGCCTACATGAAATTCGGCATCGAGGAGATCGCGCGCCACTGCCTGCAGGGCGTGCGGCCCGAGTTCGCATCGAGCGTCAGGCCGGGCGACGTGCTGGTGGCCGGCAGCCATTTCGGCATCGGCTCCTCGCGCGAGCAGGCGGCGGCCGCGCTCGTGCATCTGGGCGTGGCCGCGGTGATCGCGCCGAACTTCAACGGCCTGTATTTCCGCAATGCGTTCAACGTGGGCCTGATGCTCGTGACCTGCGAGCGCGCCGCCGAATTGCAGGAAGGCGAGTCCGTCACGCTCGATCTGCCGGGCCGGCGCGTGCTGCGAGCCGACGGCGATGCGCTGCCGTGCGCCGAAGTGCCGGGCTTTCTGCTCGACATGGTGCGCGCCGGCGGCTTGATGAATCTACTGAAGCGCCGGCTCGCCGATGGCAGCCTGGCGCGCCATCCCCTGAGGGCATGATGACCGTATCCGTGTTGAAGTCCCGGCTCGACGCCGGACATGCCGTGCTGGCGCCGGGAATCTACGATGCGCTTACGGCGCTGATCGCGGAGCAGGCCGGCTTCGAGGCGCTTTACCTGTCGGGCGCGTCCATCGCCTATGCGCGGCTGGGACGATCCGACGTCGGACTCACCACCTATACCGAGGTGGCCGACACGCTTGCCCGCATTACCGAACGCGTGGACACGCCGGTGATCGTGGACGGCGATACCGGTTTCGGCAATGCGCTCAACGTGCAGCGCACGGTGCGCGGCTTCGAACGGGCCGGCGCGGCCATGATCCAGATCGAGGACCAGAGTTTTCCGAAGCGCTGCGGCCACCTCGCCGGCAAGAGCGTGGTGCCCGTGGCCGAGATGTGCGGCAAGCTGCGCGCCGCCATGGACGCCCGCGACCGCACGCTGATCCTCGCCCGCACCGACGCGCTCGCCGTCGAAGGGCTGGACGCCGCGCTCGAACGCGCCGAACGCTATCTCGAATGCGGGGTCGACGCCATCTTCGTGGAGGCCCTGCGCACGGAAGCGCAGCTCGACGCCGCGTGCGCGCGTTTCGCGCACCGCGTGCCGCTGCTGGCGAACATGGTCGAGGGCGGCCAGACGCCCGTGGAAAGCGCCCAGGCGCTGGCCAGGCGCGGTTTTCGCATCGTGATCTTCCCTGGCGGCGCCTCGCGCGCGGTCGCGCACATGCTGAAGGGCTACTACGGCAGCTTGCGCGAGCACGGCAGCACCGCGCCATGGCGCGATCGCATGATGGACTTCGACGGCCTGAACGAGACCATCGGCACGCCCGAGTTGCTGGCGCTGGCGAAGTCGTACGAATGAGGCACGGCGCCGCCGCCGCGCGCCGGTCAGGATAGCGGCAGCTTCATACGGCGGCGCCGGCGGTGGGCCTGACCTCGTCGACGAAGCGCCGCAGCAGGGGCGACGCGTCATCGCGCCGGTACGCCAGAAGCAGGCTGCTGGTCGCGTCGGGCGTATCCAGCTCGCGGTACACCACGCCCGGAATGCCGGTGCGCGCGTAGGTGTCCGGCAGCACGGAGATTCCCATGCCCGCGGCCACCAGCCCGACGATGGTCGCGCCTTCGCGCGCTTCCTGCATCAGACGCGGCGCGAAGCCCGCTCGGCTGGCCAGCACCGTCACGTGCTCGAACAGCCCGCAGCCCAGCCCCCGGGGAAACAGGATGAAGGCCTCGTCGGCCAGCGCCGCCATCGGCAAGGGGTCCGGCCGCGCCGCCAGCGCATGCCAGGCCGGCAGCACCGCGACCAGGCGGTCGGTCCACAGATTCAGGGTCTGGATATTGGGAGGCGGGCAGAACAGCAGCGACGGGCGCAGGAAGCCGACGTCGACGCTCTTGTCGGCCAGCGCCTGCAATTGCTGTCCGGTGGACATGTGAATCAGGTCTGCGCGCGCCGCGGGATGATTGTCGCGGAACGAGCGCACCACGCGGGGGAACGCCTCGGCCATGGGCACCGAGGCCGTGAACGCGATCCGGATCTCGCCCGCTTCGCCCTTGGACGCCAGGCGCACGACTTCGGCGGCCCGGTCCAGATTGCCGAGGGCCCGCCGCGCCTGGTCGAGAAAAAGGGCGCCCGCCTCGGTCAGTGCGACGTTGCGCTTGTTGCGATCCAGCAGCACCGCGCCAAGCTCCGTCTCCAGGGCCTTGATCTGCAGACTCAGCGGCGGCTGGCTGACGTGCAGGCGCCGGGCGGCGGCGCTGAAGCTCAGTTCCTCGGCGACGGCAACGAAGTAACGCAGTTGGCGGAAATCCACGGTTATTTGAAAACCAAATAAATCGGCTATCGCAAAAGTATTGGACGATATTAGTCTGACCCGCGCACCATGTCGACACTAGAACAACGACACAGGAGACAGCAATGCAGGTCTATTCCCGACAACTGGGCCGGCTCGGCGCCGTCCTGGGGCTGGCCGCCGCGATGATGGCGCCTTTCGGCGTCCGCGCGGCCGACGGCTTTCCGGACAAGCCGGTGCGTATCGTGGTGCCGTATGCCGCCGGCGGCGGCGTGGACATCGTGACCCGGTTGATCACGCAAAAGATGTCCGATGAACTGAAGCAGCCTGTCATCGTCGACAACCGCCCGGGAGCGGCCACCAATATCGGCATGGAGCACGTCGCGCGCTCTGCTCCCGACGGCTACACCCTGCTGACCGCCTCGAACACGCTGGCCAGCAACGCCGCCCTGTTCCCGAAGCTGAGTTTCGATCCCGCCAAGGATTTCGCGCCGATCGGCGCCATCGGCTACGCGCCGCTGGTCGTGGTGGTGCGCAGCGACGCGTCCGCCAAAAGCCTGAAGGATCTGGTGGCCGAAGGCCGCGCGCAGCCCGACAGGCTCAGCTATGGCTCGGCCGGGAACGGGAGTTCGGGCCACCTGGGCAGTGAACTGCTGAAGGCCGAGGGCGGCTTCAAGGCGCTGCACATTCCGTACAAGGGCGGCTCGCCCGCCGTCACGGATCTGCTCGGCGGACGGCTGTCGTTCATGTCGATCAATCCGCTCGAAGTTGTCTCGCACATCAAGTCCGACAAGTTGCGCGCGCTCGCCGTGCTCAATCCGCATCCGTCCAAACTGTTGCCCGACGTGCCGACCGCGGCTGCCCAAGGGCTGCCGGGCGCCGACGCCACGGTGTGGTGGGGACTGGTCGGCCCCGCGGGCATGCCGCCGGCCGTGGTGCAGCGCTTGAACCAGGCCCTGCAGGCCGCGCTGGCCGATCCCGCCATCAAGCAACGCATGGGCGAGATGGGCGCCGAGATCACGCCGGGCAGCGCCGAGGACTTCGGCCGCTTCGTTGCCGAAGAAACGGTGAAGTGGGGCAAGGTGATCCGCGCGGCGGGCATCAGCGCGGATTGAGCCCGCATGGGCGGGACCCCGGCGGCAAGGCCGGTTTACTTTTTCCTGGGATGAAAGCATGAGCAGCACAACGCAACACGGCCTGGTCGTCAGCGCCCATTCGGCCGACTTCGTCTGGCGCGCCGGCGGCGCCATCGCGCTCTATGCGCGGCGCGGCTGGAACATGACGGTCGTGTGCCTGTCTTTCGGCGAACGCGGCGAATCCGCCAAACTCTGGCGCGAGCCGGGCATGACCCTGGACCGCGTCAAGGCGGCGCGCCGCGACGAGGCCACGCGCGCGGCCGGCATACTCGGCGCCTCGGTGCGCTTTCTGGATTGCGGCGACTATCCGCTGCGGGTGAGCGACGACGCCCTGTTCCAGCTGGCCGACATCTATCGCGAATTGCGGCCGGCCTTCGTGCTCACGCATTCGCTCAAGGACCCGTACAACTTCGACCATCCGCTGGCGACCCACGTGGCGCAGGAGGCGCGCATCATCGCCCAGGCGCACGGGCATCGGCCGGACCAGCCCGTGCTGGGCGCGCCGCCGGTGTTCCTGTTCGAACCGCACCAGCCCGAACAGTGCGAATGGAAGCCGGAAGTCCTGCTGGACATCTCCGAAGTCTGGGACGTCAAGCGCCGCGCCTTCGAAACCATGGCGGCGCAGGAACACCTGTGGGAGTACTACACCCGCGTGGCGCTGCAGCGCGGCGTGCAGGCCTCGCGCAATTCCGATCTGAAGATCACGCATGCCGAGGGGTACCAGCGCATCTTCCCGCAGGTCACGGGAGCGTTCGCATGAGCACGCAGGCAATCGCCGTCCGGAACATCGCCCGCGCGGACGCCTCGATCATCGCGCGCCTGCAGGCGGCGGGCGTCGCCACCGTCCATGAGGCCCAGGGCCGCAGCGGCCTGCTGCGCCCCAGCCTGCGTCCGGTCTGGCGCGGCGCGGCCGTCGCCGGCAGCGCGGTCACCGTGCTGGCGCAGCCGGGGGACAACTGGATGCTGCACGTCGCGGCCGAGCTATGCCAGCCCGGCGACGTGCTGGTCGTGGCCTGCACCACCGACAACCATGACGGCATGTTCGGCGAACTGCTCGCGACCTCGTTTGCCGCGCGCGGCGTTCGCGGCCTGGTCATCGACGCGGGCTGCCGCGACGTGCTTGCGCTCGAGGCCATGCGTTTCCCGGTCTGGGCGCGTGCGATCTGCGCCAAGGGAACGGTCAAGGCCACGCCGGGCAGCGTCAACGTACCGGTGGTGTGCGCGGGCGCGCTGGTGCATCCGGGTGACGTCGTCGTGGCCGACGAGGACGGCGTGGTCGTGGTAGAACGCGAGCGCGCCGCCGATGTGGCCGAAGCGAGCGAGGCGCGCCTGCATAAGGAAAACCTCACGCGGGCGCGCCTGGCGGCCGGCGAACTGGGACTGGACATCTACGGCATGCGCGACAAACTGCGCGAGGCCGGCCTGGTGTACGTCGACTCGGCGGAACCGCTCGGATAGTTCTCAGGCGACCAGCCGCAGATGGCGCTTGACGACCGGAACGGTGGGTTGCTGCTTGACCAGGCTGACGGGCACGAACTCCAGCGGCTTGCGCCCCGCCGCGGCGTCGCTCAGGCTGGCGGTGAGCAGCATTGTCCGGGATGCGCCGGCCGCGGCGCGAAGGCTGCGCGCCAGTTCCATCGCCTGATGTTCGGCCATGTCGCGCGATGGCCAGACCGTGCCGCAGAAGTGCGTCTTGCACATGGGTATCTGCCGAGCATGGTCGATGACGTCCACATAACCACGAAATGCGCCGTATTCGACCTCCATGACGTTGGGACGGACCGACGTGAAGGCTTGCGGCGTTTGCGAGCTGGTAGCCATGATGGGTTTCCTTTGAGAGGAACACGAAACCATCCTAGCGCATAACTGTTGCGGATTTTGTGGCGCTTTGCAGTTGTTTAGATAGCTGTCTGGAGGTGGCGAGGTGAAATAAAAGGTTGCGAAAGTGAATTATTGGCTGTTTTAACGCCAGACCCGCGCACTATTTCAGATAATGCCGTGCTGCCTGAGCACGGCCTGCTCATCGCCCGAGATCCAGCCGAAAACCTTCGCTTCGCCGCCCAGTACCTGGACCAGATAATGGACATCGAAATCGATGGTCGTGTCCGCCTGGCCCTTGCGGCCGTAGGTCGCCGTCCAGGCGACGTGGGCCACGCAATGCAGCTCGTCTATCGGGGAGATTCGGACATTGCGGACGCGCATTCCTTTGGTCCCTATGGTTCGATAGTACGCATACCCTTGCGCCATGACTTCCTTGAGCCGGTCGTCGTTCTGCCCGGCCATGACCCCGGCAGGAGAAGCGGCGATGAAAGCCGAGGCATACAGCGACACAATCTCCGCCATGTCCGCATTTCCGTGCAGGGATTGGTTGAAAAAGCGCTCGTATCGCGTGAATAGCTCGGTGACGGGCGTTTCCATCTATTTTCTCCCTTGTGGCCGCTTGTGGGCACGGATCAGTTTAGCTGCGCGGCAACATCGCCAATCGCTGGGAGCCGCCCCACGCGATATCATGACCCCGCCTCTCTTGCCGAGGCAATGCGCCATAACCCAGTCTTCGTCACACCGCTTCATTTCCAACACGAGAACCAAAGCACAATGCCGTCGTTGCCCGCGCTTGCCCGCATTCTCCTGGCCATTCTCTTCGCTCCGGCCCTGACGTTCGCGCAATCTTCCGTCGATCAAGACTTCGCAGCCCGCTATGACGCTGCGGTAGAACGTCAACGCGCACGCGCCGATGACATATTCGGTTCCACGCGCGAGCACGGGGCGGCACTGCTGGTGATCCCGACCATCAATCTGGACGCCGCGCCCCGCCGCGACTTCAACGACCAGGCGACGCGCGACCGCTACGTGCGTCAGCGCAGCACCTTTGTGCATTGGAGACACAAGTCGGAGAAGGGCCTGGCGATCACGGCCGGGCAGGGGGAGCACAAGCCTGAGCTGACCGACACCGGGCCGGTATTCCAGACGGTGCGCGGCGGGCTGCTTTATCAGGTGATACCGGTATTGCCCGGCGAGTACCGGCTCAACCGGATTACTTATCATCAACCGCGTACGAAACTGCCCGAAACCGGGCCGAGCTGGGATTACCAGGACAGACTGAAGAAAATTGGCATCGCGACGCTGAACCACACGATGGATCGCGAGTTCAAGCTGACCACGCCGCTATCCGATCAAGAAGCCGACGATGGCCTGGGCAAGGGCTGCGATGTGATGTTGAAGAATGGCGGCGGCTGCGATGAGGAGGCGCGGGAGTTTCGCTGGCGGCTCGGCGTCGCGCGCGCGTTCAAGCAGGGCAAGGCCGAGGCGACGCCGGCGGAAGCCGTGGACGTGGAGCTGATTTTTTCGGCGGTCGCGTCCATCACGCTCAAAGCGGGAGAGGCGGTCCTGACGGATGGTTTCGTGTTGCCGGCGGATCAGCCGGAGATGACGCCGGACTCGTGCGAGGACACGTCCTATGGCCCCATGTGCTCAGTCGACTCGATCGTCTTGACGCGCTTGCCAGCCAGCCTGGAGGATTTCCGCCAGGCGCCGGACGCGAAAAGTTTTGGTATGCCGAAGCTTGATGAGGCGTTGCGCGATCTGGTTTATCGGGCGCCCACGCTGTATTTCGAACCGCAATCCAAGACCGCGCCGAACGTGATCCGCGTTGTGACGACGGATTAGCGTCCGGCATGGGCGAAATGCTGCGCAGGGCCTGTCTCGCAACGGCTCAATACCTGGCCCGCAGATTCAGCATCACGCTGCGCGGCTCGCCATAGTAGTTCGACCCATACGCCGCCCACACGCGCTGGTAATAGACCTTGTCGAACAGGTTGTTCACGGTCAGCGTGGCGTCGAGGTGCTTGTTGAAGCGGTAGCCGGCTTGCGCGGACACGGTGGTGTACGGGCGCTGCTCGAACTTCACCGGACCGTTCATGCGGTACATGCTGCTGACGCTGCGCAGGCCCGCGCCCAGCGACAGGCCTTCGAGCGCGCCGGTGGCGAAGGTGTACTTGGTCCACAGGTTGAAGGTGTGGCGCGGCGTGATGAAGGCGTATTGCTGCGACTTTTGTTCCTCGGTGCCCTTCAAGGTCTTGGTGGCGGTGTAGGCGTAGCCGGCGGTGATGTCCCAGCCCGGCGCGGGGCTGCCGCTGATTTCGGCTTCGAAGCCCTGGCTGCGCATTTTGCCGGCCGCCATCGAGAACAGCGGATTGTCGGGGTCGGTCATGGCGCGGTTTTCGTCTTCCATGCGAAACAGCGCCGCATGCGCGTTCAGGCGCTTGTCCAGGAATTCGCCCTTGAGGCCGATCTCGACCTGTTTGCCGGTGCGCGGGTCCAGCAGCTGGCCGTTGACGTCGGTGACCGTCTGCGGCGTGAAGATGCTGGTGTAGCTGGCGTACGCCGACACCTGCTCGTTGAGGTCGACGACCAGCCCCAGGTAGGGGGTGAATTTGCCGTCGATGTCGCTCTTGGTGTTGGTGAACTGGTTGAAGTAGGCGTTGCGGTTCTGGGTGCGGTTCTGCCACCAGGTCAGGCGCCCGCCGGCGATGAGGGTGGCGGCGTCGGCCACGCGCAGGTTGGTGCGCGCATACAGGCCGTACTGCTCGGTCTTGCCGTCGTTGCCGTTGGTGAACTGGTAGTCCGGCTTGGGGATGTCGTTGTCCGGGTGGTAGAGATTGATGTCGGCGTTGTCGCCGCCGCCATAGCGGAAGTTCTTGTGGATGTTGCGGTAGTCGGCGCCCACGATCAGTTCGTGTTCGCGGCCGAAGGCCTGGAACGGCGTGGCCACGAAGGCGTCCAGGCCGTAGGTCTTCCAGTGGCTGCGGTACTTCCACGAAACCAGGCAGGTGTCGCCGGTGACCGGATCGACCGCGCAGTCGGACCAGCCGAATTCGCGGCTGGGTTCGTCCTGTTCGCGGTAGACGCCGCTGACCTTGATGCGTCCGCCATTGGACAGGCGGTGTTCCACGTCGGCGAAGTATTCGGTGATTTCTTCGGTGATGTGGTTCCAGCTGGGGTCCAGGTTGGTCGAGCGGCGCACGTCGAGCAGGCTGCCGTCGGTGTAGCCGGGCAGGCCGAAGAACGGGCGGCCCTTGTATTGCTGGTAGGTGGCGCCGGCGCTGAGCACGGTGTCGGGCGTGAGGTCGAAGCTCAGCGTGCCGTAGAACAGGGGCTTTTCGGTGTAGACGCCGTCGACGAAGGAGCGCCGGTCGTCATAGGAGGCGACCACGCGGCCGCGCAGCCGGCCGTCGCTGTCGAGCGGGCCGGTGAGGTCGGCTTCGGCGTAATAGCGGTCCCACGAGCCGGTCATGAGCTGGCCGCCGAAGGCGAATTCCTTTTGCGCGCGCTTGCGCACCAGGTTGACGGTGCCGCCGGGGTCGCCCGCGCCCTGGAACAGGCCGGACGGGCCGCGCAGCACTTCGATGTGGTCGTAGATGGCCAGGCCGAAGCCCGAGCTCAGGTCGTTGCCGGTGCTCGCCGGGGTGTTGACGCCGTCGACCTGGATGGTGTCGAGCGCGTAGCCGCGCGAGTAGAAATTGCCGTGGTTGCCGCCGATGCTGCCGGCCTCGACGGTGATGCCGGTGACCGTGCGCATGGCGTCGTCCAGGTTCACCAGGTTCTGGTCGTCCAGCAGCTGGCGCGTGACGACGGAGACCGATTGCGGGATCTGGCGCAGGCTTTGTTCGTTCTTGCCCAGGGCGACGGCGGGTGTCGTGTAGGAGCCCGTGCCTTCGGTGGTGGCGGGATCGTGGCCGGTGACGGTGACGGGCGCCATGGTGGCGGCGTCGGCGTCCGGGGACCCGGCCGGCGTGCGCACCACGAAGCCCGTGGCCGTGGGTACGGCGACCAGGCCGCTGCGCATCAGCAGGCGGTTCAGCGCGGCCTGCGCGCTCAGGTTGCCCGAGACGGCGAGCGCCTGCAGGCCGGCGACGGCGTCAGGACTGAACAGCACCTGCACCTGCGCCTGGCGGCCCAGCGCCACCAGCGCGTCGGCCAGGCTGCCGGCGGGCAGGTCGAAAGCGTGCGTCGGCGCGCTCTGCGCGTGGGCGACGGACGGCGCGAAGGCCTGGACCGCCAGCGCGGCATGCATGGACAGCGCGCACAGCAGCGCGTAACGGCCGGCGGCGAGCCGGCGGAGATGGCGTTGCGCCATGGACTTTCCCCAAGTCAAAAAAGCCGATCCAGTAGCGGATCTACACCGGGGAAGACGCGCCAGCCGTCGAAACCCGTACCTGCCGGAAGAAAAATAATTCTCAATTATCCGGACGCGGGTTTCAGCGGCTGGCGATGACCGCCGAGCCGTCGGGCCGGCGGTCGAGCGTGACGGGCAACAGGCCGGGCAGCGTGTCCAGCAAGGCGTCGGGCTGGCGCAGGTCCAGCGTGCCGGACAGGCGCAGGCCGCGCGCGCGCTCGTCGGCGAAGCGCACCGGGGCGCCGCGGTACAGCGCCAGGTAGCCGGCCAGCTGCTGCAGGGTCGCGTCATGCACCACCGCCACGCCGTTCTGCCAGGCGCCGATTTCGCCGGCGGCCACGCGCTGGCGGTCCAGCAGCCGGCCGTCGGCGCGCGCCAGCAGCACGCTGTCGCCGGCCCGCAGCGTGTGCTGCCTGTGCTCGTCCGCGCCCTCGGCGGCCAGCATTACCTGGCCGCTGCGCACGCCCACCTGCAGCATGTCGGGCAGCAGCAGCACGTTGAATTCGGTGCCGATGTCGCGCAGTTCGGCGCCGCCCGCCTGGACCACCAGCGGGCGCCGGTCGGGCGCGGCGTCGATGTAGACCTCGCCGCCTTCGATGTCGATGCGGCGCTGCGCCAGCGTGTAGCGCACGCTGACGCGGGTGCCCACGTTGGCATGGACGCGGGTGCCGTCGGCCAGCACCAGGCTGCGGGTCCGGGTGGACGCATTGGCCACCGATTCATAGTTCACGGGCAGGTACTGGTAGGCCAGGCCCGCCGCCAGCAGCAGGGCGGCCAGCGCCCCGCTCCAGCGCAGCAGCGCGGGCCGGCGGGCCGGCCGCGACATGCCGGCCCGCGCGGCGGCCGGGCGCGGCAAGGCCGCCATGTCTTCCCAGACCTGCGCCAGGCGGTCGTATTCGCGGCGGTGTTGCGGCGATTCGGCCAGCCAGGCCTGAAACGACTGTTCGGCCTGCGGATCGGACGCGCGTTCGCGGCGGCGCATGAACCATGCGCTCGCGGCCTCTTCGACAGCGGATAGGGAACGGGACCGGATCATGATGCTTCGCCGTGGACGTGGCGCTTGCAGTGCGCCAACGCCAGTTGCAGGTGCTTTTCCACCGCCCGCACCGAAATGCCCATGCGGCGGGCGATCTCCTCGCAACGCAATTCATCATACCGATAAAGCAGGAAGGCCTCGCGCTGGCGCGCGGGCATGGCGTCGATGGCGGCCTGCAGGCGGCGCAGGCGCTGGTTCACGTCGGCGCGCGCCTCGGGCTGGCTGGCGGGATCGGCGGCGAGGCTGTCCGCGCCGGGCTCGAACTCGCGATCGTCCAGGCTGGCCGCCAGGTGCGCGCCGCGCACGTTCTCGCGGCGCCAGTGGTCGCGCAGCAGGTTGCGGGCGATTTCGTACAGGTAGGCGCGGGGCTGGGCCGGCGGTTCGGCGCCGTTGCCGGCGGCCAGCCATTTGGCAAAGGTTTCCTGCGCCAGGTCCTGGGCGGCTTCGGGCGAGCGCTTGAGCTGGCGGTTCAGGAAACCGACCAGCTCCGCGTTCCAGGCCTTGTACGCCTCGGCGATGACGCCGAAGAAACGCTCCCCCATGATGCCCCTGAGTCCCCGTCCGCCGTGCGGCCGGCGGTCCGGGCGCATCGCCATGAGTTGAATGGAATGATAATGATTCCTATTGTATCAACTTTGCGCAATGCGGGGCGGAGGATGGCGGGCGCTTGCCGCGCCCGCCGTCATGCGGCGGCGATGCTTTCCAGCGAACGCGCGCGCGCCATCGCGAACTGGGCGTCGTCGCCCATGGCCGCGGCGACGTTGGCGATGGCCTGGTAGGCCAGCAGGTCGAACGCCAGCCTGGCGGGGTCGGTGGCGGCCGGCAGTTCTTGCGCGGCGACGGCTTCGCGCGCCAGGGTCTCGAAGCGCTGCCGCGCCTCGTCCCGGTGCTGGCGCACGCGGTCGCGGATCGCGCCGGGCCGGCCGCGGTATTCGCTGCTGGCCGCGGTAAGAAAGCAGCCGCCGGGCAGGCTGCGGTCTTGCACGAACTGGAACCAGCCCGTGACCAGCGCGCGCAGCCGTTCGCCGGGACTGGCCAGCGCCATGGCCGGCGCCACCACGGCGTCGCGGTACAGGTCCACCGCGCTTTCCAGCGTGGCGAGCTGCAGCGCTTCCTTGTCGCCGAACAGCACCTGGATGTTGCCCTTGGCCACGCCGGCCTCCGTGGCCAGGCGGCCGAAAGTCAGGCCTTCCAGCCCTTCGACCGAGGCGATGCGCGCCGAATGGGCCAGCACGCCGGCGCGCGCTTTTTCGCCCCGGATGCGGCGGCGATCCGTTTCAACCATGAGTCCGTCCTCGCTTGTCACCATGCGATGCTTCAATTTAATATACGGTCGTACGTATATTAATACTTCATCCTTTTCGGGCCAACGACATGACCGATACTCCGACACCCGGCGCGAACCGCTGGTTCGCCCTGGCCGCCCTGCTTTCGGCGAATTTCCTCATCATTCTCGACATCTTCATCGTCAATGTATCGCTGCCCAGCCTGCAGACGCGGCTGGGCGCGAGTTTCTCGCAGGTGCATCTGGTCATCGTCGCGTACGACGCCGCGCTGGCCGTGCTGCTGGTGATCGGCGCGCGGCTGGGCGACCTGTACGGCCGGCGCCGCATTTTCCTGTGGGGGATGGGCCTGTTCACGGCCTCGTCGCTGATCTGCGGACTGGCCCCCGGTCCCGGGATTCTAATTGGCGCGCGCGTGGTCCAGGGCGCCGCGGCCGCCCTGCTGATGCCGCAGGTGCTGGCTTCCATCCGCGTCATGTTCGACGGCGCCAGCCGCGCACGGGCCTTCGGCGCGATGGGCGCGGTGCAGGGCGTGGCGGCGACCATCTCGCAACTGGCGGGGGGCTTCCTGATCGAGCAGGACTATGCCGGCCTGGGCTGGCGCACCATCTTCCTCATCAATCTGCCCATCGGGCTGGCCGCGATGCTGGCCGCCCGCCTCTGCATCCGCGAGACGCGCGCGCCCGTCTCGAACCGGCTGGACGTAGCCGGCGCGCTGCTGGCGGCGCTGGGCCTGTTCCTGCTGCTGGTGCCCATCATGCTGGGCCACGAGCACGGCTGGCCGTGGTGGTCCTACGCCGGTCCGGCGGCCGCGGCGCCGGTGCTGGCGGTTTTCGTGCGCCACGAGCTGGCCTTGTCCGGCCGCGGCGGCGTGCCGCTGATCGAGATGGCCCTGTTCGCCAACCGCCGCTTCGTGGCCGGCGTGAGCGCCGTGTTCCTGTTCTTTTCCGCGATCAGTTCGTTCTTCCTGTCGCTGACCATGCTGCTGCAGTTCGGGCTGGAACTGAGCCCGCTGGCCGCGGGCGCGGTGTTCACGCCGTCGGCGATGGCGTTCTTCGCTGCCTCGGTCAGCGGCCCGCGGCTTGCGCGCTGGCTGGGCCGCCGCGCGCTGTTGCTGGGCGTGCTGGTGTTCGGCGCCGGCATCGCGCTTTCGGCGGCCGGTGCGATCCTGGACGTGGCCAACATGAGGCTGATCGTGGCGGCGCTGGTGTTGAACGGCGCCGGCCAGGGCATCGTGATCCCGCTGGCGCTCAACGCCGTGCTGGGCACGGTGCGCACGGAAGACGCGGGCATGGGCTCGGGCATTTCGTCGACCATGCAGCTGACCGGCACCACCGTGGGCGTGGCGGTGGTCGGCGTGCTGCTGTACGCCGCGCTGGGGGCGGCCGACCTGTCGGAGGCGGCGCGCGCGCAGCGCTACGGCCATGCGCTGGCCTGGGCCACGCTCTACAACCTGGCGGCGGTGGCGCTCAGCTTCGTGCTGTTCGCGCGCCTGACCGCGCAGGCCCCCGCGCCCGCCGCGGCGCCGGCGCAGGCGGGCGGCGATTGAACCGGCGGCGGCGTCATGCCGGCGCCAGCGAGCGCAGCTTGCGCAGTTCCGGGAACCACCACATCCACAGCCCCGCCACCGCCACGGTGCCCACGCCGCCGATCACCACGGCCGGCACGGCGCCGACCAGTGCGGCCAGCATGCCGGACTCGAATTCGCCGAGCTGGTTGGAGGCGCTGACGAACAGCGTGTTCACCGCGCTGACCCGGCCCAGCATGTGGTCGGGCGTGTTGAGCTGCACCAGCGAGGAGCGCACCACCACGCTGATGGCGTCGGCCGCGCCCAGCACCGCCAGCGCGCCCACCGACAGCGGGATCGAAGTGGATAGCCCGAAGACGGTGGTGGCCAGGCCGAACAGGATGAGCGCGCCGAACAGGAGGCGGCCCACGTGCTCGCCCAGGCTCAGCCGCGCCAGCGTCAGGGACATGAGCATGGCGCCGCAGGCCGGCGCGGCGCGCAGCGCGCCCAGCGCCCAGGGACCGGCCTGCAGGATGTCCTTGGCGAAGATGGGAAGCAGCGCGGTGGCCCCGCCCAGCAGCACGGCGAAGAGGTCCAGCGACAAGGTGCCCAGCAGCAGCCGGCGCTGGAAGATGAAGGTGATGCCGGCGAACAGGGTGCGCCAGGTGGTCGGCTCCTTGCGCGGCGGCGGGCGGTCCACGGCCATGCTGGCGATGGAGGCGAAGGCCGCCAGGTACAGCGCGGCGGCCACGCAATAGATCCAGCCCGCGCCCAGGCCGTAGCCCACGCCGCCCAGCGCCGGCCCGGCGATCTGCGCGATCTGTCCGCCCGAGGACGACAGCGCAGTGGCGCGCGGCAGCCACTGGCGCGGCACGATGGCGGGAATCAGCGTGGTGAGCGTGGGCGCCTCGAAGGCGCGCGCCGAGCTCATGACGATGAGGGTCGCGTAGATCAGCGGCCGCCCGCCCAGGCCATGCAGCGCGGCCGCGGCCAGGGTCAGCGTGGCGAGCGCCTCGACCGCCATGCAGATCGCCACGATCTTGCGCCGGTCGTAGCGGTCGGCCACGTGGCCGACCACCAGCGTCAGCGCGGCCATGGGCAGGAACTGCGCCAGCCCGATCAGCCCCAGGTCCAGCGCGCTGCCGGACAGCTCATAGACCTGCCAGCCCACCGCCACGGACACGATCTGGAAGGCCAGCGAGGCGCCCACGCGGGCGCACAGGAAATGCAGGAACGCGGGGCGGGACAAGGGGCTGGGGGCGTCGGGAGCGGGCATCGGGAAGCGGACGGGGCGCACGGGGAAACAGGCATTCTAGGGACAAGTCGCTGACGGGAAACTAAGAGGTCCGGGCGGCAGGTCCATTCATGCGCGAAATGGCGTTCGGGTGCCTATACTGCCGTTTCACGCATAGCCACTTCCGACGGGCATTCCAGCCATGGCCTCGCTTCCCGATCTGAGTTCCCGCGAGCTGCAGGCGATCTGCACGCTGGCCGAATGCGGCAGCTTCGTTGCCGCGGCGCTGACGATGAACGTTTCCCAGCCGGCGCTGACGCGCACCGTGCAGCGTGTGGAGCAGGCCCTGGGCGTGGCGCTGTTCCGGCGTTCCACGCGCCGAGTGGAGATCACGGCGGCCGGCCAGGAGTTCGTGACGCTGGCGCAGCGGGTGCTGGCCGACCTGCGCATTTCCGTGGAGAACATGCGCGAAATTTCCGACGAGCTGCGCGGGCGCTGCATCGTGTCGTCGGTGATGTCGGTGGCCTACACGCAATTGCCGCGCATCGTGGCCCGGTATCGCGAGTCGCGTCCCGGCATCGAATTGCAGGTGCGCGAAGGCGTGCACGGCACGGTGATGGACGACGTGCGCAGCGGCGTGGCGGACATGGGCATCACTTATATCGACGACGTGCCCGGCGAATACTCGGTGGTGTCGCTGGGCCGCGAGGTCTTCCATGTGGTGATGCCACGCAACCATCCGCTGGCGGCGCGGCCCGGCGTGAAGCTGGAAGAGCTGGCGCCGTATGCGCAGGTCTCGCTGCCGCGGGACGCGCAGACGCGGCGCCTGATCGACAGCCATGCGGCGATCGCCGGCGTCGCGCTGCGCCACACGGTCACCGTGAGCCAGTTCGCCACCGTGATGCAGTTCGTATGGGCCGGCGTGGGCGTGGCCATCGTGCCGGGCGGCGCGGTGCCGGCTGCGCTGAGCGCGGACCTGGTGGCGCGGCCGCTGAGCAGGCCGGCCCTGAGCCAGGCGATCGGCGTGGTGTTTCTCAAGGAGCGCGGCCTGACCCCGAGCGCCAGCGGCTTCCTGGCGCAACTGCGCAGCGACTGGATCCAGGCCGTTCCCGCGAAGCGTGCGCGGCGGCGTTAGCGCTATTGCAGCCGGATGCCGGCCAGCTTGACGAGTTCGGCGTAGCGCCTGGCTTCGCTGCGGCAATACGCGTCGAACTTGTCCGGCGCGTCGCCGATGGGCATGGCCTGCGCCTCGATCAGGCGGGCCCGTACGTCGGGCTGGCGCAGTATTTCGCTGACGTTGCGGTAAAGGCGCGCGATCAGGTCCGGAGGCGTCTTCGCCGGAACCCACATGCCGTACCAGGTGCTGAGATTGACCGTGGGATAGCCCAGTTCCGCGAAGGTCGGCACGTCGGGCAGCGCGGCCACCCGCTGCGGCGCGGTGACGGCCAGCGCGCGCAGCTTGCCGCCCTTGACCAGGGCGATCGACGACGGCATGGAGTCCAGCATGTAGGTGACCTGGCCGCCGACCACGTCCGTCAGCGCGGGGGCGCTGCCTTTGTACGGCACGTGCGTGACGTCGAGCCTGGCGGCCGCCTTGAACGCTTCGCCGGCCAAATGGCCGGGCGTGCCGTTGCTGGACGACGCGAAGTTGTGGCGGCCCGGCTGCGAGCGGACCAGGGCGATCAGGTCCGCCACCGAGCGCACCGGCGAATTGGCGCTGATGACCAGCTGGATGGGCGTGGTGGCCAGGTTGGTGATGCCGCTGAAGTCCTTGAGCGGATCGTGCGACATGTTGGCGTACAGCGCCGGGTTGATCAGCTGCCCGGACACATTGATGAGCAGGGTGTAGCCATCCGGCGCAGCCTTGGCCACCATGTCGGCGCCTATCATGCCGCTGGCGCCCGGACGGTTCTCGATGACCACGGATTGGCCCAGCTTCTCGGAAAGCGTGGCCGAGACGATGCGGCCGACGATATCGGTCGGGCCGCCGGGCGGGTAGGGAATGACGACCCGCAGCGGCCTGGACGGGTAGTCGCTGGCGGCCAGCGCTGCGGGGCCGCCGATGGCGCCCAGCGCTGCACCGGCGGCGCCGATGAGCAGCCGGCGCCTGGACGGGCTGGCGATTGCGTTCGCGTGTAAGGATGATTCCATGGTTTGTCTCCCTTGTCGCCTGCTGGTGTGGGAACAGCTCAGGGTCCGACCGCGATCGCGCCGTCGCGCCGCAGTTCGGCAAGCGCCTGCGGCGCCAGTCCCAGCACGTCGCGCAGCACCGGTTCCGTATGAGAGCCCAGTGCCGGCGGCGCGCTGCGGTATTCCACGGGGGTGGCCGAGAGGTGCAGCGGGTTGCCGACCAGATCGGCGCAGCCCGCCTGCGCGCCGGGCATCGGCACGCGCATGCCGCGCTGCAGGACCTGGGGGTCGGCGAACACCTCGGCCAGGCCGTTGATGGGGCCGCAAGGCACCCCCAGCGCCTCCAGTTCGCGCAGCCAGTGCGCGCTCGGCTGCAGGGCCATCCGCTCCTGGATCAGCGGGATCAGCGTCTCGCGCGCGGCCAGCCGCGCAGTGTTGCTGGCGTAGCGCGGATCGTCCGCCAGCGCCGCCAGGCCGAGCGCGCCGCAGAACTTGCGGAACTGCATGTCGTTGCCCACGGTGACGATGACGTGGCCGTCGCGCGTGGCGAAGTCCTGGTACGGCACGATGTTGGGATGGGCGTTGCCCAGGCGCGCCGGTTCGCGGCCGCTGGCCAGGAAGTTCATGGCCTGGTTGGCCAGCGTGGCGACCTGCACGTCCAGCAGGGCCACGTCGACGTGCTGGCCCTCGCCCGTGCGGTCGCGATGCGCCAGCGCCGCCTGGATGCCCGCGGTGGCGTACAGGCCCGTCAGGATGTCGGTAAGCGCCACGCCCACCTTCAGCGGCCCGGCGCCGGGCTGGCCGTCTTCGCGGCCGGTGATGCTCATCAGGCCGCCCATGCCCTGGACCAGGAAGTCGTAGCCCGGCCGGCCCGCATAGGGCCCGGTTTGTCCGAAGCCGGTAATGGAGCAGTACACCAGGCCCGGATGCCGCTGCCTGAGCGTGTCATAGTCCAGGCCATAGGGCCGCAGTCCGCCCACCTTGAAGTTCTCGATCAGCACGTCGCACTGCGCGGCCAGCGCCGCCACCAGGCGCGCGCCCTGCGGCGTGGCGATGTCCACGGCGACGGACTTCTTGTTGCGGTTGGCGCCGGCGAAATAGGCTGATTGCGCCGCCTCGCCCCATTGCGGATCGCTGATCCACGGCGGCCCCCAGCCGCGGGTGTCGTCGCCCGGGCCGGGCCGTTCGATCTTGATGACTTCCGCGCCCAGGTCGGCCAGCAGCTGGCTGGCCCAGGGGCCTGCCAGCACGCGCGAAAGGTCCAGCACCCGCAGATGCGACAGTGCGCCCATTCCTGCTCTCCCCGGTTTGCGCGGCGTCGCCGCGCCGCCGCTATTGCAGCGCCACGCGCAGTGCCATCGGCGCCTTGGTGCCCAGCCAGACCTGTTGCGCCTGCTCCTTGATCTGGGCCACGCGCTGCGCGATCTCATCGGCTGTGATGGAACTGACCGGATGCGCGATCACGACGGGTTCCAGGGTCTTCATGCCGATGGCCTGCCGCGTCAGTTCGGTTTCGCGCGCGAATTCGGTAGTGATGATGACCGCGCTGGGCAGGCCCAGGCGCTCCAGCGCGATCGAGTCGCGCACGCAGGCCGAGCAGCACGAGCCGCAGTCGCCGATGGCGGTCAGCACGATGTCGTTCTCGGCCGCGATGCGCTCGATCAGTTCCGGCGCGGCGTCCTTCGAGAAGCTGTGCTTGACGTAGTAGTTCACCTCGGCGAATGCGATTTCTGCGCCCAGGGCGGCGACCGCGCCGCGCAACAGCTTGTTGGCGTTCCATTTGGAGTTGTCCAGCACGCCCAGGCGCAGCCCGGCCAGGCTCTGCTTGCGCGCCGAGACCGGCGCGTCCTCGAAGCGCAGCGCGCCGCGCGGATCGAACACCGCGACTTTTTCCGCGTCATTCATCAACATGTCTGTCTCCTTTCTTCAGATGGCGCAGGCGCCGCCGACGCAATCGCCGCCTTCGGCGCGCGCGCCGTCGATGGCGCGCAGCACCGGCGTGCTCATGCTGCCCCAGCCCGGAATCAGCACCGAGAAGCGGCCGGCCTCGCCGCCCATCACGAACAGATGGATGTGGTCGGGGCTGTGCACGATGGGAATGCGGGTGTCGTCCTCGCGCTTGTAGTACTTGGGCAGGTTGCGGTTGTAGACCTTGCCGTAGCGGTGACCGTAGGCCAGGTCGATGAAGCGGTTACCGTGGTTGACGTACAGGTAGTTGCGCACGTCGGCGCGGGACCAGCCGTGCTTGCCGATGGTCTGGGCGTGTTCCAGTCCCAGCACCACCGCGATGTGGCCGCCCAGCACCGCGCTGTTGGAGGCGATGGTGCTCATGGCCGAGCACATCGTGTCGAGTATGCCCTCGGGGTCGTTGGAGATGTGGTTGGTCACGCTGTGCGGCGCTTCGGCCGCCATGGCGAAGACGGTCGAGTCCTCGGGCTTGTAGCCGTGTTCCACGTGATACGGCGCCAGCGGGCTTTGCAGTTCGTTTTCGCAGACGCAGTAGGTGTATTTTCCGGGATGGCCCAGGGTGCTCTTGTCCAGGTCGCCCGGCCAGCCTCCGCCCACGTTCAGCATGATCAGGCGCAGCGCCCGACCGATGGTGGCGTTGGCGCGGTTGCCGGAGCCGAAGGCGTTGACGCCGCCGTTCATGCCGATCTCGCGCGCGATGGGACCGTTGACCACCAGCAGCGGCGAGGCCACGTGCGTGGTCGCCTGCACGCCGTTGAGGTTGAAGGCCTGGTCGGTGATGGCTTTGACGCCGGCCAGCACCACCGGCGCGTATTCGGGCCTGCAGCCAGCCATCACCATGTTGATGGCCAGGACCTCGCGGGTCAGCTCGCCCCAGCGCGGGGCCACGCGGGCTTCCACGAAATCCGCGTCGCCGCCCAGCCGGGCCACGATCTCGTCGATTTTGTCCCGGGTCGGCGGCACGACCGGCAGGCCGTCGGTAAAGCCACGTTCGTAGTAGTACTCGACCAGGTCTATTCCGGCCGGGACCATGCTCACGGGCGAGGCCCGGGTCTGCATAACCGCACTCATGGAAGCGCTCCTCGCTGCTGTCGGATGACGTTGGGATCAGCATAGGAGCGCGGCGTTATCTATAACAAGAACAATCTATTTCGCTCGATGATTGTGAAAAACGCATAAATCGGTTTGTCGCGGCGGACCGGCGGAAAAAAAGGGGCGGCCCGTGGGCCGCCCCGATCCATTTCCCGCGATGGCGCCGGACTATTCCCCGATCGCCACCAGTTCCGCGCCTTCGGCCACCTGGTCGCCGACCGCGTAGAACACTTCCGCGACCTTGCCATTGGCCGGGGCGGAGATGGTGTGTTCCATCTTCATGGCTTCCATGACCAGCAGGGGCTGGCCCTTTTCGACGGTGTCGCCGGCCTGCACCGAGATCGAGATGATCTTGCCCGGCATGGGCGCGGTCAGGCCGCCGCCGTGTTCGCCCTGGGTATCCTGCGAATGCGCCAGCGGATCGTAGCGTTCCAGCGCGTGCGAGCCGGCGTCGGTGAAGACGTGGGCGCGGTCGGCGTGCAGCACCACGGTGCCGGCGCTTTCATGGCCGCCCAGCGTGATGCGCAGGCCATAGGCCAGGTTGGGATTGGCGCTGGCGTGGGCGCGCCACTGGAAGGCCTGCGGGCCGTCGCCGCAGTCCAGCGTCCAGGCCGCGCCGTCGCGCGCGATGAGCGCCTTGCGCGTTTCGCCGTTGTCCACCCATTGCAGCTCGCGGTGGTAGCGCCCGCCCAGTCGCCAGCCGTCGCGCGCGTCCCAGGGATCGGTGGCGGTCCTGGCCGGCGCGCCCAGTCCCTGGCGCACCAGCAGCGCGGCGCTGGCCAGGGCCAGCACGGCCGGGCCGGCCGGTTGCGGTTCGGGCAGCAGCGTGGCGCGCTGGCGTTCGATGAGGCCGGTGTCCAGGTCGGCGGCGGCGAAGGCGCTGTCCTGCATCAGCCGCGACAGGAACGCCACGTTGGTCTGCACGCCCACGGCCTGGGTCTGCGCCAGGGCCTGCAGCATGCGGGCGCGGGCCTGGTCGCGGTCGGCGCCGTGCACGATGAGCTTGGCGATCATCGGGTCGTAGTAAGGCGTGATCGTGTCGCCCATGCGCACGCCGCCGTCGACGCGGATGTCGCCGTTGGCGAACGCGGTGTGGGCGGGCAGGCCCAGGTAGGCCAGCGTGCCGATGGAGGGCAGGAAGCCCTTCTCGGGGTTCTCGGCGTAGATGCGGGCCTCGATGGCGTGGCCGTCGATGCGCAGGTCTTCCTGGCGCGCCGGCAGCGGCTGGCCGGCGGCCACGCGCAGCTGCCACTCCACCAGGTCGTGGCCCGTGATCATTTCGGTGACCGGGTGCTCGACCTGCAGGCGCGTGTTCATTTCCATGAAGTAGAAGCGGCCGTCCGGTTCGGCGATGAATTCCACCGTGCCGGCGCCGACGTAGCCCACGGCGCGCGCGGCGGCCACGGCGGCGTCGCCCATGGCGCGGCGGCGTTCTTCGGTCATGCCGGGCGCCGGGGCTTCCTCGATGACTTTCTGGTGGCGGCGCTGCACGGAACAGTCGCGCTCGAACAGGTAGACGCAGTTGCCGTGCGTGTCGGCGAAGACCTGGATTTCGATGTGGCGCGGCTTTTGCAGGTAGCGCTCGATCAGCACGCGGTCGTCGCCGAAGCTGGAGGCGGCTTCGCGCTGGCACGAGGCGAGCGCGTCGAGGAAGGCGCCGGAGGATTCGACCACGCGCATGCCCTTGCCGCCGCCGCCGGCGCTGGCCTTGATCAGCACCGGATAGCCGATGGCGTCGGCCTGCGTCTTGAGGAACTGCGGGTCCTGGTTCTCGCCGTGGTAGCCCGGCACCAGCGGCACGCCGGCCTTTTCCATCAGGGCCTTGGCGGCCGATTTGCTGCCCATGGCGGCGATGGCGGAGGCGGGCGGACCGACGAAGGCGATGCCGGCCGCGGCGGCGGCCTGCGCGAAGTCTTCGTTTTCGGAGAGAAAGCCGTAGCCGGGGTGGATGGCCTGGGCGCCGGTGTCGCGCGCGGCCTGCAGGATGGCGTCGGCGCGCAGGTAGCTGGCGCGCGGTTCGGCGCCGCCGATATGCACGGCCCGGTCGCAGGCGGCGACGTGGCGCGCGTTGGCGTCGGCGTCGGAATACACGGCGACCGTGCGGATGCCCATGCGGCGGGCGGTGGCGGCCACGCGGCAGGCGATTTCGCCGCGGTTGGCAATCAGCAGAGTATCGAACATGGATGTGATCCGGGCTGAAGTGTTCTTGGAGTGCGGCAGCGCCGACCTACATGCGGAATACGCCGAACCGGGTGTCTTCGATGGGCGCGTTCAGCGCCGCCGACAAGGCCAGGCCCAGCACGCGGCGGGTGTCGGCGGGCGCGATGATGCCGTCGTCCCACAGGCGCGCGGTGGCGTAGTACGGATGCCCTTCATGCTCGTATTGCTCGCGGATGGGGGCCTTGAAGGCGGCCTCTTCCTCGGCGGACCATTGCCCGCCGCGGGCTTCGATGCCGTCGCGCTTGACCGTGGCCAGCACGCTGGCGGCCTGCTCGCCGCCCATGACGGAGATGCGGGCGTTGGGCCACATGAACAGCATGCGCGGCGAATAGGCGCGGCCGCACATGCCGTAGTTGCCGGCGCCGAAAGAGCCGCCGATCAGCACGGTGAACTTGGGCACGGCGGCGGTGGCCACCGCGGTCACCATCTTGGCGCCGTGGCGGGCGATGCCTTCGTTCTCGTATTTGCGGCCCACCATGAAGCCGGTGATGTTCTGCAGGAACACCAGCGGAATCTTGCGCTGCGCGCACAGCTCGATGAAGTGCGCGCCCTTTTGCGCGGACTCCGAGAACAGGATGCCGTTGTTGGCGACGATGCCCACCGGCATGCCGTGGATGTGGGCGAAGCCGGTGACCAGCGTGGGGCCGAAGCGCGCCTTGAATTCGTCGAATTCGGAGCCGTCGACGATACGCGCGATGACTTCGCGCACGTCGTAGGGCTTGCGCGTGTCGGCCGGAATGATGCCGTTGAGCTCGCTCGGGTCGTAGCGCGGCTCGCGCACCGGCGCGGTGGCCAGCGGCTGGGGTTTCTTGCGGTTCAGGCGCGCCACGGCGTTGCGCGCCAGCTGCAGCGCGTGCATGTCGTTGGCGGCCAGGTGGTCGGCCACGCCGGACAGGCGCGTATGCACGTCGCCGCCGCCCAGGTCCTCGGCGCTGACTTCCTCGCCGGTGGCGGCCTTCACCAGCGGCGGGCCGCCCAGGAAGATGGTGCCCTGGTTCTTGACGATGATGGACTCGTCGCTCATGGCGGGCACGTAGGCGCCGCCGGCGGTGCAGGAGCCCATCACCACGGCGATCTGCGCGATGCCTTGCGAGGACATCTGCGCCTGGTTGTAGAAGATGCGGCCGAAGTGCTCGCGGTCGGGGAAGACCTCGTCCTGCTGCGGCAGGTTGGCGCCGCCCGAATCCACCAGGTAGACGCAGGGCAGGTGGTTCTGCGCGGCGATTTCCTGCGCCCGCAGGTGCTTCTTGACCGTCATGGGGTAGTAGGTGCCGCCCTTGACCGTGGCGTCGTTGCACACGATCACGCATTCCGTGCCCGCCACGCGGCCGATGCCGGTGATGACGCCGGCGCCCGGCGCGTCGCCGCCATACATGCCGTGGGCCGCCATCGGCGACAGTTCCAGGAACGGAGCGCCCGGGTCGATCAGGTGCTCGACGCGCTCGCGCGGCAGCAGCTTGCCGCGCGCCACGTGCTTGGCGCGCGCGGCTTCGCTGCCGCCCAGCGCGGTCTGCGCGAGTTTCTGGTTCAGGTCGTCCAGCTGCGCCTGCATGGCGCGCGCATTATCGGTGTATTCCTGCGACCGCGTATTGATGCGGGATTCGATGATGGGCATGAGGGGGGCTACCCGGTTGGTTTGGCGGATGAGGGGTACGGTCCGAAGCGCGGCGCGCTCCGGACCGTAGCGGTGCTTCAGACCATCTCGATGGCCATGGCCACGGCTTCGCCGCCGCCGATGCACAGCGTGGCCACGCCGCGCTTGCCGCCGGTCTTGCGCAGCGCGCCGATCAGCGTGGCCATCAGGCGCGCGCCCGAGGCGCCGATGGGGTGGCCCAGGGCGGTCGCGCCGCCGTGGACGTTGACCTTTTCATGCGGCAGCTTGAAGTCGGCCATGGCGGCCATGGTCACCACGGCGAAGGCTTCGTTGATCTCGTACAGGTCCACGTCCTCGGCCTTCCAGCCGGTCTTGGCGAACAGGTTCTTCAGCGCGCCGACCGGGGCGGTGGTGAACCAGTTGGGTTCCTGCGAGTGCTGGCTGTGGGCCACGATGCGGGCCAGCGGCTTGACGCCGAGCTTCTCGGCGGTGGAGGCGCGCATCAGCACCATGGCGGCCGCGCCGTCGGAGATCGAGGACGAGTTGGCGGCGGTGACGGTGCCGTCCTTCTTGAAGGCGGGCTTGAGCGTGGGGATTTTCTCCGGCATGGCCTTGGCGGGCGCCTCGTCGGTGTCGATGACGGTGTCGCCCTTGCGGCCGGCGACGGTGACGGGGGCGATTTCCCACTTGAAGCTGCCGTCCTCGGACGCGGCGCGGGCGCGGCGCAGCGATTCCAGCGAGAAGGCGTCCTGCTGCTCGCGGGTGAAGGAATACTTGGCCGCGCAGTCTTCGGCGAACACGCCCATGGCCTTGCCCTTGTCATAGGCGTCTTCCAGGCCGTCCAGGGCCATGTGGTCGTAGACGGTGCTGTGGCCGTAGCGATAGCCCTGGCGGCCCTTGAGCAGCAGGTACGGCGCGTTGCTCATGCTTTCCTGGCCGCCGGCGACGACCACGTTGGCGGTGCCCGCGGCCAGCAGGTCGTGGCCGAACATGGCGGCCTTCAGGCCCGAACCGCACACCTTGTGGATGGTGGTGCAAGACACGCCCAGGGGCAGGCCCGCGCCCAGCGCGGCCTGGCGCGCCGGCGCCTGGCCCTGGCCGGCCTGCAGCACGTTGCCCATGATGACTTCTTCGACCTGTTCGGGCTTGATGCCCGCGCGTTCGACGGCGGCCTTGATGGCGACCGAACCCAGTTCGTGCGCGGCCAGGCCGGACAAGGCGCCCAGCATGCCGCCCATGGGGGTGCGGGCGACGGAAACGATGACGATGGGATCTGACATGACTAGCTCCTGTGAGGGTCGGGACAGCTCGGGTTACGAGGCCGCGTCGGCGCCCTGAGGGCGGGCGGGACGCAGGCGTCTGTCCGTATCGTAAGGGAAAAATTCTTCAATCCGGCCCTGCGCGACATGGGCCCGGCAGGCCTGCCACCATTCCGGTTCCAGCAGGTCGGCATGGTGACGCATGAACGCGCCGCGCACGCGCGCATCGCCCAGCAGGAAGCGTCCGAATTCTTCCGGAAAAACGTCGTTCGGGCCGATGGCGTACCAGGGTTCCGACGCCATTTCCGCCTCTTCGTTGGGCGCGGGCGGGATGCGTCGGAAATTCATTTCGGTCATGCGCTGGATTTCGTCGTAGTCATAGAAGACCACGCGGCCCAGGCGCGTGACGCCGAAGTTCTTGTACAGCATGTCGCCGGGGAAGATATTGGCCGCGGCCAGCTGCCGGATCGCGTCGCCGTACTCGCGCACCGCCGGTTCCAGCAGCGCGTCGCCGGCCTGCTGCAGGTACAGATTCAGCGGCGTCATCCGCCGTTCGATGTAGACGTGGCGGATGACCACGGTGTCGCCCGATTCCTCGATCAGGCTGGGAACCAGCCGGCGCAGTTCCTCCAGCAGCGCCGGGGCGAAGCGGCTGCGCGGCAGCGCCACCTGCGAATACTCCCAGGTGTCGGCCATGCGGCCCACGCGGTCGTGCAGCTTGACCATCTGGTACTTGCGCCGCACGGTGGCGTGGTCCATGCCGTCCTTGTCGATGCGGTCCTTGATGAGCTTGAAGACGTAGGGATAGGACGGCAGCGTGAACACGCACATCACCATGCCCTTGATGCCGGGCGCGATGTCGAACGCATCGTGCGAGTGGGCCAGGTGGTGCAGGAAATCGCGGTAGAACAGCGTCTTGCCCTGCTTCTGCAGGCCGATCATGGTGTAGAGCTCGGCCTTGGGCTTGCGCGGCAGCAGGCTGGACAGGAAATCCACCACCGCGGCCGGCGTTTCCATGTCGACCAGGAAGTAGGCGCGGGTGAAGCTGAACAGCGTGCTGAGATCGTCGGCGCCCAGCAGCAGCGCATCTAGCCGGACCTGGCCGGCGGGATTGCGCATCAGCGCCACGGCGAACGGATAGACCGTGGACTGGTTGATCAGGCGTCCGACGATATAGGCGCCCTTGTTGCGGAAGAACAGCGAACCCAGCGCATGGACCTGGCAGTCGCTGGCGATGCGCCGGCCCACGTGGCGCGGCAGCTGGGCGCGCAGCTGCCTGACGGCCGCGCGCGCCAGCAGGCGCGTGTCGCGCGGCAGGTCTTCGAAGGGCAGCGCCAGCCCGAAGTCCGCCACCATGCGGATCAGGCTGGCCTGCAGGCCTTCGGCCACGGGGTAGTACACGCGGTACGAAGGCTTGCGGCTGTCCAGGTAGTCGGTGGCCACGGCCGGGCGCACGAACAGGAAATCGTTGTGGAAATAGTCGCGGTGCAGGATGCGGCACGAGACCGAATTGAAGAAGGTCTCGGCGCATTCGGGCTGGCGGTGGTCGCCCAGCAGGCTCACGTATTCGTGCTTGACCTGCTGCCAGAACGCGGTCTGCGCCGGCGCCAGCGGCGCGGGAGCGTCCGCCCCGTTGGCGCCATTGGCGCCATTGGACGCATGGGCGCCGCCCGGACGGCCGCGCAGCGCGCCTTCGAGCTGCGCGGCGCATTCGCGCACCCGCATGTCGTAGTACTCGATGCGCTCGCGCGACAGGTGCTGGATGCCGTGCCAGTCGCCGGATTCGAACAGCGCCTTGGCGCGCTGGGCGCTGTAGCGGAACAGCGCGTAATGGCGGTCGAAGCCCGCCAGGATCAGCTGCGCGACCTCCAGCGGCGAGGGCCCCGGCGCGGGAGCCTGCTCGATGTGCTGGACGTCGGACATGCGGATCATGGCGGGGCGCTCAGGCGGTTTCGTTGAACAGCTCGCGGCCGATCAGCATGCGGCGGATCTCGCTGGTGCCCGCGCCGATCTCGTACAGCTTGGCGTCGCGCCACAGGCGTCCCACCGGATACTCGTTGATGTAGCCGTTGCCGCCCAGGATCTGCACGCCTTCGCCGGCCATCCAGGTGGCTTTCTCGGCCGTGTACAGGATCAGCGCGGCGCAGTCCTTGCGCACCTGGCGCACATGTTCCGAACCCAGCTTGTCCAGGTTCTTGCCGACCTGGTAGCAGAAGGCGCGGCTGGCCTGCAGCGTGGTGTAGAGATCGGCGACCTTGCCCTGGATCAGCTGGAATTCGCCGATGGCCTGGCCGAACTGCTTGCGGTCGTGGATGTAGGGCACGACCACGTCCATCACGGCCTGCATGATGCCCAGCGGGCCGCCGGACAGGACGGCGCGCTCGTAGTCCAGGCCGCTCATCAGCACCTTGACGCCGCCGTTGACCTGGCCCAGCACGTTTTCCTCGGGGATTTCGCAGTCCTGGAACACCAGTTCGCCGGTGTGGCTGCCGCGCATGCCCAGCTTGTCCAGCTTCTGCGCCACGGAAAAGCCCTTGAAACCCTTTTCCACCAGGAAGGCGGTGATGCCGCGCTGGTGCGCCTCGGGATCGGTCTTGGCGTAGACCACCAGGGTGTCGGCGTCGGGGCCGTTGGTGATCCACATCTTGCTGCCGTTGAGCACGTAGCGGTCGCCCTTCTTGTCGGCGCGCAGCTTCATGCTGACCACGTCGGAGCCGGCGCCCGGCTCGCTCATGGCCAGCGCGCCCACGTGTTCGCCGGAGATCAGCTTGGGCAGGTACTTGGCCTTCTGGGCCGGCGTGCCGTTGCGGTTGATCTGGTTGACACACAGGTTGGAGTGCGCGCCGTAGGACAGGCCGACCGAGGCGCTGGCGCGGGAGATCTCCTCCATCACGACCATGTGGGCCAGGTAGCCCAGGTTGGCGCCGCCGTATTCCTCGTCGGCCGTCATGCCCAGCACGCCGAGATCGCCGAACTTGCGCCAGAGGTCCATGGGGAACTGGTCGTTGCGGTCGATTTCTGCAGCGCGCGGCGCGATCTCGGCCTGCGCGAAAGTGCGCACCGCGTCGCGCAGCATGTCCAGATCTTCGCCCAGGTCGAAGTTCAGGCCGGGAAGATTCATCGCGTTCTCCGTGATAGTAGGTGCTTACTTTTATATGGGCGCTCCGGTGGCGCCGCCGAATTGTCCGAGAGGCTCATCATGCGCCGATCGGCCGTCGCCAGGCAATGATGCAGTGCAAATATTACGTTTACGTAAACGTAAATTGGATACGGGTTATCCCTAGGGAAACGGATTCTTGCCGGCGGGCGCCCCTCTGTACCATTCCAGAGGTCTTTCAAACCTAAATGACTGTGACGGAGTTGCTGTGCTGGAACTATCCCATCTGGACGAAATCGTGGCGCTGCGGCGCGATCTGCATGCCCATCCGGAGCTCTGTTACGAAGAGCACCGCACGGCCCAGGTGGTGGCGGACACGCTGCGCGGCTGGGGCATCGAGGTGCATACCGGCATCGCCAAGACCGGGGTGGTCGGCGTGATCCGGCGCGGCGCGTCGGCGCGCGCCATCATGCTGCGCGCCGACATGGACGCGCTGCCCATGCAGGAAGAAAACCAGTTCGAGCACCGCTCGCGCCATGACGGCAAGATGCACGGCTGCGGCCACGACGGCCACACCGCCATGCTGCTGGCCGCGGCGCGCCACCTGCAGACGGCAGGCGGTTTCGACGGCACGGTGTACCTGTGCTTCCAGCCGGCCGAGGAAGGCGGCGCGGGCGGGCGCGCCATGATCCAGGACGGCCTGTTCGAGCGCTTCCCCTGCGAGGCGGTGTTCGGCATGCACAACTGGCCGGGCCTGCCGGCGGGCACCTTCGGCGTCTGCGCCGGCCCCATGATGGCGGCCGCCAACGGCTTCAGGATCACGGTGCGCGGCAAGGGCGGCCACGCCGCCGCGCCGCAGGACTGCAGCGATCCGGTGCCGGCGCTGTTCGCCATCGGCCAGTCGCTGCAGACCATCCTGACGCGCAGCAAGCGGCCGCTGGACGCCGCGGTGCTGTCGATCACGCAGGTGCAGGCCGGCGGCAGCGTCATCAACGTGATTCCGGATTCGGCCTGGCTGGGCGGCTCGGTGCGCGCCTACAGCACCGGCGTGGTCGACCTGATCGAGCGGCGCATGAACGAGATCGCGGGCAGCATCGCGGCGGCCCACGGCTGCGAGGCCGAGGTGTTCTTCGAGCGCCGCTACCCGGCCCTGGTCAACACGGCGGCCGAGACCGAGTTCTGCATGGAAGTCATGCGCGAGGTCGCGGGCGAGGACCATGCGCGCGTGATCGAGCCGGCCATGGCGTCGGAGGACTTCGCCTTCCTGCTGCAGGAGAAACCCGGCTGCTACGTGTTCCTGGGCAACGGCGACGGCGAGCACCGCATGGCCGGCCACGGCCTGGGCCCGTGCATGCTGCACAACGCCAGCTACGACTTCAACGACGCCCTGATTCCGGCCGGCGCCTCCTACTGGATCCGCCTGGCCCAGCGCTACCTGGCCTGAGCGCATCCCTTCCACGCAACATCCACGACAGGACGATATGAAAAAGAAGACTCTGCTGATCGGGGCCGCGGGCGCGGCCGTGGCGATCATGGCCGGCGGCGCGCTGGCGCAGGACTGGCCGGCCAGGCCGGTGACGCTGGTGGTGCCCTACACCGCCGGCGGCAGCGCCGACGCGATCGGGCGCCGCCTGGGCGAGGTTCTGCGCAAAGAGGCCAACGCCACCGTCATCGTCGAGAACAAGCCGGGCGCCGGCGCGTCGCTGGGCACCGACTTCGTGGCGCGCGCGCAGCCCGACGGCGCCACGCTGCTGCTGGCCTCCACCAGCCCGCTGACCATCTATCCGCACCTGTCCAAGACCAACTACGACCCGATGAAGGACCTGACGCCGCTGGCCAGCGTGGCGGTCGCGCCCGTGGCCATCGTCGCGACCAAGGCGCTGCCGGTGCGGGACTTCGCCGGCCTGGTCGAATACGCCAGGGCGCACCCCGATGGCGTGCGCTACGGCACGCCGGGCCAGGGCACCGTGGCCCACATCGGCATGGCGGCGGTCACGGCCGGGACCGGCGCCAGAATGCTGCACGTGCCCTACCGCGGCAACAGCCAGGCGCTGACCGACGGCCTGGGCGGCGTGGTGGAGCTGCTGGTGGTCAATAGCGACGTGGTGCTGCCGCACGTCGCCAGCGGCGCGCTCAAGCCGCTGGCCGTGATGGCGCCGCAGCGCCTGGCGGCCTGGCCCGAGGTGCCGACCATGGCCGAGCTCAAGCTGCCGCAGGCGCAGTACTACTCCAACTTCGGCGTGTTCGCCCCGGCGAACCTGCCGCCCGCCGTGGCGCAGCCGCTGCAGGCGGCGCTGGCCAGGGCCGTGGCCAGCGCGGAATTCAAGGACCTGCTGGCCAAGTCCTACCTGCAGCCGGGCACCGCCGCCGGCGCGGTCTTCGCCAAACAGGTGCAGGAGGAATACGCCAACAACGCCCGCGTCATCGAGGCTGGCGGCATCAAGGCGCAGTGATCGCGCGGCCGCGGCGTCTCAGGGTTTCTGCGCCAGCAGCTCGCGGCATTGCCGCTCCTGCTGCGCGATTTCCCGCAGGGTGTCCTCGATGTCGCGGCGCTGCTGCTCCAGCGTGGCGCGATGCTGTTGGAGTACGCTGAGGTACTGGCGCAGCTGGACCTCGGTGTCGCCGGGCCCGTCGTACATGTCGATCAGGGTCAGGATCTCCGACAGCTGCAGGCCCAGCCGCTTGCCGCGCAGGGCCAGCTTCAGCCGCGTGCGGTCGCGCGGGCCGAAAATGCGGTTGCGCCCCTCGCGCGCCGGGCTGACGATCCCCTGGTCTTCATAGAAGCGGATCGTGCGGGGCGTGACGTCGAATTCGCGTGCGAGTTCGGAGATGGTCCAGGTTGACGAGGACATGCGAGCTGTGGCAGTTTACGTAAACGTAAATTATGATGACTTGACCGGAACGTCAAGCGTGGAGCGAGAGAGGCGATGAACCCCAACGAGCAGAAACTGCAGTACCCCTGGGCCGACTTCCAGCCGGAAGCGGGCCGCGCGCATGTGGTGGCCGATGGCGTCAAGTGGATCCGCATGCCTTTGCCGTTCGCGCTGGATCATATCAATCTCTGGCTGTTGCGCGACAACATCGACGGCCGCGAGGGCTGGACCATCGTCGATTGCGGCATCGCGCGCGACGAGGTCAAGACCCTGTGGGAGCAGGTCTTCGAGAACGAACTCGACGGCCTGCCCGTGCTGCGGGTGCTGGTCACCCACATGCACCCCGACCACGTCGGCCTGGCCGACTGGCTGTGCGAGCGCTGGAACGCGCGCCTGTGGATGACCATGACCGACTTCATGGTGGCCTCGCTGTGGTCCTCGCGCCGCACGGACGCGGGCGCCGGCCCCGGCGGCCAGGCGGCGGTCGACCACTTCGCGCGCCACGGACTGACCGATCCCGGCGCGCAGGAACAGATCCGCCAGCGCGCCAATTACTACCCCAACCTGGTGCCGTCGGTGCCCGCGCGCTACACCCGCATCATGCACGGCGACCAGGTCCGCATCGGCGGGCGCGACTGGCGCGTGATCGTCGGCTACGGCCATGCGCCGGAACACGCCTCGCTGTTCTCGCCGGACCTGGCGGTGCTGATTTCCGGCGACATGGTGCTGCCGCGCATTTCCACCAACGTCAGCGTGTTCGACTACGAGCCCGACGCCAACCCGCTGCCGCTGTACCTGCGCTCGCTGGACCGCTACGCCGACCTGCCGCGCGACACGCTGGTGCTGCCGGCGCACGGCCGCCCTTTCAAGGGCCTGCACGAACGCATCGCCCAGCAGCACGAACACCATCGCGACCGCCTGGCGGAAGTGCTGGAGGCCTGTGCCGGCCAGCCCCAGTCCACCTCGGACATCGTGCCCGTGCTGTTCAAGCGCAAGCTCGACCTGCACCAGCTGACCTTCGCCATGGGCGAGGCGCTGGCGCACCTGCATGCGCTGTACTTCGAGGGCAGGCTCAAGCGCGAACTGGGAACCGACGGCATCGTCCGCTTTTCGGCCGCCTGAGCGCAGGCGTCGCGCGCCTCAGCGCGACGCCGTCGCCAGCCGCAGCGCCAGGCCCACGAACACCAGCGCGGCGATGCGGTTGAGCCAGCGCTTGGCGCGGACCGAGCGCTGCAGCAGTTCGCCGAACGCGCCCGAGAAAAACGCGATCGCGCCGAACACCAGCAGCGTGGACAGCATGAACACGGCGCCCAGCTGCATGGTCTGCGCGCCCACCGGTCCCCGCGCCGGCGAGGTGAACTGCGGCAGGAACGCGAAGAAGAACAGCAGCACCTTGGGGTTGGTCAGGTTCATCACGATGCCGCGGCGGTACAGCGCGCCCGGCTTCATGGGCGCCGGGGCGGCGCCCGTCTCGCCGCCGACCGGCGCGCGCAGGATCTGCCACGCCAGATAGGCCAGGTAGGCGGCGCCCGCCAGCTTGAGCACGGTGAAGGCCACCGGCGAGGCCGCGAACACGGCGGCCAGCCCCACGGCCACGGCGGCCGTATGGACCAGCAGCCCGGTGCACAGCCCGAACACCACCAGCATGCCCGCCTTGCGGCCCCAGATGGCCGATTGCATCAGCACGAACAGGTTGTCCGGCCCCGGGGTCAGGGCCAGCAGGACGGCGATGCCGAAGAATGCGATCAGGGTGTCTAGGGGCAGCATGGAGATGTCCGCAAGCGAGGGGCCGCTACGGGGCGGGCCGGAAATGGCATGATAAAGGCAAAGACGAACCACCAGACCCGAACCAGGAGACCCCGACCCATGCCCGCCGCCGCCACGTCCCGCCCGCAAGACGCCCAAGATCCGCGCCCCGACGCCGCGCTCGAAGCCTGGCTGCACGCCCGCCACAGCTGCCGCGCGTTCCTGCCCGAAGCGGTGGAGCGCGCCACCATCGAACGCATCCTGGCGCTGGCGCAGCGCACGGCTTCGTGGTGCAACTGCCAGCCCTGGCAGGTGGCGGTCACCGAGGGCGCGGGCACCGAGCGCCTGCGCCAGGCCTTGCAGCGCCGCGCGCAGCAGGCCGGCTTCACGCCGGACTTTCCGTTCCCGCGCGAGTACCAGGGCGCCTATCTGGCGCGGCGGCGCGAGGCCGGCTTCCAGCTCTACGAGGCCGTCGGCGTGGCGCGCGGCGACCGCGAGGCCTACCGCCGCCAGGAAATGCGCAATTTCCAGTTGTTCGACGCGCCGCACGTGGCCATCGTCACCACCGACGAGGCGCTGGGCGAGTACGGCGCGATGGACTGCGGCGGGTATGTGGCCAATTTCCTGCTGGCGGCCCAGGCCAACGGCGTGGCGACCGTGCCGCAGGCCTCGCTGGCCATGTATCCGGAAGTGCTGCGCGAGGTGCTGGGCCTGCCCGCCGACCGCCGCGTGGTGTGCGGCATTTCGTTCGGCTACGCCGATACCGCGCATCCCGCCAACAGCTACCGCACCCGCCGCGCGCCGCAGTCCGAAACCGTCACCTGGGTCGGCTGATCCGGGACAGGCCGCGCGCCGCCTGATAAGGTTCACCCTATCCGTTTTCCTCCGTCCACCCGCCAGCCGTTCTTACGAACATGCCTACCAAACACATCGATACGCTCTTGCAGCATGCGGGCACCGCCCCGTTCAACCCCGAAACCGGCAACGCGCCGGTGCCGCTGCCGCCGATGCGGGCCAGCACGGTGCGCTTCGCGAACATGGCGGCGCTGGAGCAGGCGCAGCGCAGCAAGGCCGCCGGCGGCCGCGCGGCCACCTACGGCCGCATGGGCATGGACACGCACGCCGCGCTCGAACAGGTCTTCACCCAGCTCGAAGGCGGCACGCACTGCTACCTGGCGCCCTCGGGCCTGTCGGCCATGACGCTGGTGATGCTGGCGCTGTGCTCGGCCGGCGACCACGCCCTGATCTCGGACTGCGTGTACGGGCCGATGCGCGAACTGGACGATGCCGTGCTCAAGCGCATGAACATCGACATCACCTATTTCGCGGCCGGCGAAGACCTGGACGAACTGGTCCGTCCCAACACCCGCCTGCTGTACGTGGAGTCGCCGGGCTCGCTGCTGTTCGAGATGCTGGACATGGGCGCGCTGGCCGCCGTGGCGCAGCGCCACGGCCTGGTGCTGGCCACCGACAACACCTGGGGCTCGGGCTACATCTACCGTCCGCTGACCCTGGGGGCGCAGGTCTCGGTCATCGCCGGCACCAAGTACGTGGGCGGGCACTCCGATCTGATGCTGGGCGCGGTGGTCACCAACGACGAACAGATCGCCCGCAAGCTCAACCGCACGCAGTACGCGATGGGCTATTCCATCAGCGCCGACGACGCCTGGCTGGCGCTGCGCGGCGTGCGCACCATGCCCATCCGCATGGCCCAGCACGCGCGCCACGCGCTGCAGGTGTGCGAGTTCTTCAAAAGCCGCCCCGAGACCGTGCGCCTGTTCCATCCGGCCTGGCCGCAGGACCCGGGCCATGCGCTGTGGCAGCGCGACTGCACCGGCTCCAACGGCATGCTGTCGGTCGAGCTGCGCCTGTCGCCGGCGGCGGCGCGCGTGTTCGTCGATTCGCTGACGCTCTTCGGCATCGGCTTTTCCTGGGGCGGCTACGAAAGCCTGGTGCAGCTGGTGTCGGGCAAGGACCTGGCCAAGCACCGCTACTGGGGCGACGGCGACAACGCGCTGGTGCGCCTGCACATCGGCCTGGAATCGCCCGAGGACATCATCGCCGACCTGACCCAGGCGCTGGAAAAGGCCGCCGCCGTGCGCGAGTAAGGCGGCGCGGCGCGCTCAGGCGGCCGCGCCGCGTATCCAGGCGCCGATGCGCGCGGCGATATCGTCGCTGTTGTCGTCCATCATGGGCATGTGCGAATTGCCGGCCACGCCCATGTCGGCCAGGCGCCAGGTCTGCACGCGCGCGCCCTGCCGCGCCAGTTCGCCGGCATAGGCCTGGCCGGCGGCGCACAGCTTTTCCCACAGCGGCGTCGCGTCCAGGTAGTCGCCATAGACGAACAGAAAGGGCTTGTCCGCCACGGCCGCGGCCGCCACCTCCGGCGAGAAGCCCGAGGGCTCGATGCCGATGACGCCGCGCACCAGGTCCGGGCGCGCATGCAGCGCGCGGTAGGCGACCTCGCCGCCGTGGCTGTGCGCCATCACCAGGCACGGCCCCACGCGCTCCAGCACCGCGCAGAATCCCCGCAGCGCCGCATCGTTGTTGCCCAGCCAGCGCGGCACCGCGTGGCGGATGAAGGCGTCGAACGCCGCCACCGGAAAGCGCTGTCCCGCGAATGGCCGGCGCGCCGCGTAGTCCTCGGCGCGGCCGAAGCGAAACAGCGTCCAGCTTTCCTCGGCGTTGCGGATGATGGGCGGCTCCGGCCAGACTTCCTGGAACGGCGCCCAGCCCGCGCGGCCGCGCTCGACGTTGTCCACCACATACACCGCATGGCCCTGGCGCAGGAAATGCTGCATCCAGCCGGGCCGCCCGTCCGGCGTCTGCTCCCACATCGCGCCGGTCATGCCGCCGCCGTGCAGCATCACGATGGGCAGCGGATGCGCCAGCGCGGCCGGAATGAAGTACTGCACGTAGGCCTGCTCGAAGTGGTAGAGGCCGTTGGGGTCATAGGCCAGCGAGGCGCTTTGCGTGAATGCGATGTCGCGTCGCGGCAGGCCGTCGATGCGCACCTGCCGTCCGCCCGCGTAGAAGCTGCCGACATCGGCCAGCGCCAGCGTCCGCGTCATGGCTTGACCAGCGGGCACTGGCTGTCCGACAGGGGCCAGGCCAGCGTGGCGCCCGGGATGGTGCGCACGATGTTGTAGTAGTCCCACGGCGCCTTGGACTGCGCCGGGGTCTTGACCTGCGCCAGCATCATGTCGCGCACCACCAGCCCGTCTTCGCGGATGCGCGCGTTCAGGCTGAAGGGATCGTCGATGGGCAGCGATTTCATCTTCGCCATGACGGCGTCGGCCTCGACCGTGCCGGCGGCCTTCACGGCCTGCAGGTAATGGCGCACCGAGCCGTAGACGCCGGCCTGCAGGAAGGTGGGCGGACGCCCCACGCGGGCTTCGAATTTCTTGGCGAAGGCGCGCGTGCCGTCGTTCATGTCCCAGTAGGACGGCACGGTCAGGTAGGTTTTCTGCGCGGCCTGCAGCCCCAGGCTGTGGACGTCGGTAATCAGCAGCAGCATGGCGGCCAGCTGCTGCGCGCCGCCGATGCCGAATTCCGCTGCCTGCTTGATGGCCGATATGGTGTCGCCGCCCGCGTTGGCGATGGCGATGATCTGCGCCTTGGAGGCCTGCGCCTGCAGCAGGAAGGAGGCGAAATCCGATGCATTCAGCGGGTGGTAGACGGTGCCGGCCACCTCGCCGCCGTTGGCCTTGACCACGGCTTCCGTGTCCGCCGCCAGCTGCTTGCCGAAGGCGTAGTCCGACGCCAGGATGAACCAGCGCTTGTTGCCCTCGTTGACCACCGCGGTGGCCGTGCCGCGCGACAGCGCATAGGTGGTGTAGGTCCATTGCACGCCGTAGGGCGAGCACTGCGCCTGCGACAGCGCGGTGGTGCCGGGGCTGGAGAACAGCACCAGTTTCTTCTTCTCGCGCGCGATGCCCTGCACCGCCAGCGCCACCGAGGAGTTGGGCACGTCCACCACCACGTCCACGCCATCGGTGTCGTACCACTTGCGCACCATGCTGCTGCCGATATCGGGGCGGTGCTGGTGGTCGCCCGACACCAGCGAGATGGGCTTGCCCAGCACGCTGCCGCCGATTTCCTCGATGGCCAGCCGGGCCGCCTCGACCGAGCCCTTGCCGGTGGCGTCGGCGGTCACGCCCGCCATGTCGGTGAGCACGCCGATCTTCACGCCGTCGGCGTCGCTGGCATGCGCCAGGCCCGCGGCCAGCGCCAGGCACAGGCCGGCTGCACGGCCGCGCAGGATTTGCTGTTTCATGTCTTCCTCCCCTTGATATGCCGCCGCCGCGGCGATTTATTGTGGGAAAAGTGTAGCGTGGCCGCGGCGGCCCGGACACAAAAAAACGCCCCGGCCAGTGAAGGCTCGGGGCGTTGCGGACCGGGTCCGGGCGCGTCAGTTGCGCGCCATCGGGATCAGGCGGTCGACTTCCTTGAGCGCGCCTTCGTAGCTGTTGCCGGCCATGACGGGCGAGGTCATGAACTTGCCGCCGACGGCGAAGGACGGCGTGCCTTCGATGCGGTAGGCCTCGGCCAGCTGGGTGGCGCGCTGCACCTGCGTCTGCACGCTGAACGAATCGAATACCGAGTCGAACTTGGCGCGGTCCACGCCTTGCGCGGTGACCCATTCGCCCATGGCCTTCTTGTCGAACAGGCGCTTGTGTTCGCCGTGGATGGCGGTGAAGACCTTGGGATGCAGGTCGGCGCGGTCCAGGGCCAGCAGCGTGTAGTACAGCTGCTGCAGCGGCTTCATGCCGGCGTTGAAGGCGATGGGAACCTGCTTGAGCACCACGTCCTCGGGCTTGGTCTTGGCCCAGTCCTCGACCAGCGGTTCGATCGCCGCGCAGTGCGGGCAGGTGTAGGCGAAGAACTCCAGCACTTCCACCTTGCCCGGGGTGTCCGACGGCAGCGGCGGATTGATGGGCACGTATTGCTGCGTGCCCTGGGCGTGGCTCGCCGGGCTGAGGAACGTGGTGGCGGTCAACGCGGCCGCGGCCAGGATGCGAATAATCTTGGGGGACAGCATGGATGAGAGGTTCCTGAGCAAAAAAGTTACAGACAGGGGCGGGGCCGCATAAGTTCCGTCCGCCTCCGCGGACGGCCGCTTACTGGCGCACCACCGCGGTTTCGATCTTGTTCTCGCCCAGCCGGCCGCGGGCGCGGTTCATGTCGTCCAGGCGGGCGAACGGCCCCACCCTGACGCGGTTGATGGGCTTGCCGCCGACCTCGGCCTTCTGCACCGCGACCGGCAGGCCCAGCAGGATGATGCGGGCCTTGAGGGACTCCGCATCGCTTTCGCCGCGGAATGCGCCGGCCTGCAGGTAGTAAGTGCCGGTGGCCGCGGGAGCCGGCTTGGCGGCCGGCGCCGGGGCCTTGGAGATCGGCGTGGGCGGCGCGGCGCTGGGCGCGGGCGCGGCCGGGGCGGCCTGGCGGGTGGACGGCAGCGTGGCGATCAGCGCGCCCAGGTCGTCCATCTTGGAGGGCGGCTCATCGGTCTTGGGGGCGGCGGTGCCTGCGCCGGGCAGCGGCGCGGGGGCCGTGGCGGTCGGGCCGGTCGGGGCCGGGCCCGCGCCGCCGTCGCGCCCGTACAGGCCGGCGTTGGGGTCGGGCGCCAGGCGGGGATCGGGCAGCTTGCCGGTGTCGCCCTGGCGGCTGGCCCGGTCCACGAAGGGCACGGGCGCCTTGGTGACGTAGAAGGCGACGACGGCGGCCACGATCAGGCCGAGGAGCAGGCCGGCCAGCGCCCCGTACAGGGTGCTGCCGCTTTCGCCGGAGGAACGGCGGGAGGTTTTGCGCTTGGTTGCCATGAACCGATGTTACATCCGCTCGGGCGCCGAGACGCCCAACAGCGCCAGCCCGTTGGCCAGCACCTGGCGCGTGGTCGAGGCCAGGCGCAGGCGTGCCAGCTTCAGCGCGGTGTCGTCGACCAGCACGCGCTCGGCGTTGTACCAGGCGTGGAAGTCCGAGGCGCAGTCGCGCAGCCAGAAGGCGATGTGGTGCGGCGACAGCTCCTGCGCGGCCAGCGCGATCACGTTGGGGAATTCGGCCAGGCGCTGCATCAGCGCGAATTCGGTCGGGGCGGTCAGCAGCGCGGCGTCGGCCTGGGCCACGTCGGCGGCCGGCATGGCGGCGTTGGCGATCACCGAGCAGATGCGGGCGTGCGCGTACTGGATGTAGTAGACCGGGTTCTCGTCGCTCTTGGACAGCGCCAGGTCCACGTCGAACACGAACTCGGTATCGGCGCGGCGCTGGATCAGGAAGTAGCGCACCGCGTCGCGGCCGACCCAGTCGATCAGGTCGCGCATGGTCACGTAGCTGCCGGCGCGCTTGGAGATCTTGACCTCTTCGCCGCCGCGCATCACCTTGACCATCTTGTGCAGCACGTAGGACGGGTAGTCCTTGGGGATGCCCTCTTCCAGCGCCTGCAGGCCGGCGCGCACGCGCGCCACGGTGCCGTGGTGGTCGCTGCCCTGGATATTCACGGCGCGGTGGAAGCCGCGCTCCCATTTGGCCTTGTGGTAGGCCACGTCGGGCACGAAGTAGGTGTAGCCGCCCTCGCTCTTGCGCATGACGCGGTCTTTGTCGTCGCCCGTGCCCAGCTCGGTGGTGCGCAGCCACAGCGCGCCGCCTTCTTCGTAGGTGTGCCCGCCGGCGATCAGCGCCTGCACGGTGGCCTCGACCCGCCCGGAGGTGTAGAGCGAGCTTTCCAGGTAGTAATTGTCGAACGCCAGGCCGAAGGCCTGCAGGTCGAGGTCCTGCTCGCGGCGCAGGTAGGCCACGGCGAAGACGCGGATGTCGTCCAGGTTGTCGACGTCGCCCGAGGCGGTGACGTCCACGCCGTCGGAGTGCACGGTGGCGCGGGCCTGGAAGTCGCGCGCGATGTCGGCGATGTAGTCGCCCTTGTAGCCGTCGGCCGGCCATTCGGGGGAATCGGTGCTCAGGCCGCGGGCGCGCGCCTGCACGCTGATGGCCAGGTTGTTGATCTGGTTGCCGGCGTCGTTGTAGTAGAACTCGCGGGTCACGTCCCAGCCGCTGGCGTCGTACAGGCGGCAGATGGCGTCGCCCAGCGCGGCCTGGCGGGCATGGCCCACGTGCAGCGGGCCGGTGGGGTTGGCCGACACGAATTCGACCAGGATCTTCTCGCCGCTGCGGGGCGCGCGGCCGAAGTCGGCGCCCTGTTCGGCCACGGCGGCGATGACGGCCTGGCGGGCCGCGGCGGTGACGCGCAGGTTGATGAAGCCGGGGCCGGCGACCTCGGCGCTTTCGACCAGGCCGGTCGCGCCGGGCTGCGCCATCAGCGCGTCCACGATGGCCTGGGCCAGTTCGCGCGGGTTGCGGCGGGCCGGCTTGGCCAGCTGCATGGCCACGTTGGTGGCGACGTCGCCGTGGGCGGCGACCTTGGGGCGCTCCAGCAGCACGTTGGCCCGGGCCGCATCGGCGGCGGCGTCGGGCAGGCTTTGCGCGACGGCGGCCTGGATCAGGGAGATAAGCTGTTTCTGTTGCTCGAGGAGCATGGGCGTCTGGAGAGTTCTGAGTTGGTGACGGACGCGCCCGCGCGGGGCGGAGCGGACAGGATGGGGCGCTCTGCCTGCCGGTGGGCCGGCGGCCGCGCGCATGCCCGGTTTCGGGGCGGCGCAGGCCCTCCTGTCACGGGAATCCCCTGAATCATAGCTTGATTTGGCGGGCGGCCCGGCGCGCGCGGGGTCTGCGGGGGACGGATGGCCCGCGGGCGTATCCGCGGGGCAGGACCCTAGTTGGCATCCCCCGGGCGTTGCGGTAGTGTATGTAAGTAATCATTGTGGAGACCGGAATATGTTGATCACCTTTCACTCCAAGGTCGTGGCCGAGGTCCTGATGCTGACCGACCATGCCAGCGCGCTGCTGCACGCCGCCGGCAAGTCCTTCGGAGACAAGATTCCGGAGCGCGGCGTTTTCACCGTGGAACAGCTGCAGCCCGCCATCGACGGCATCGAGCGCGCGATCGAGGACTACCAGCGCGCCCACGAAGGCGCCGAGGACGAGGACGAAGACAAGCCGCCGGTGTCCCCGATGGCCCGCATGGTGGGCATGAAGGAGCGCGCCTTCCCGCTGCTGGACATGATGCGCCAGTCGCTGGCGGCCGGCGCGGAAGTCACCTGGGAAGTGTCGCGCGGCTGGTAACCCGCGGGCCAATGTCGCCGGACCGACAATCTGGCGGCGCTTTTTTTCCTACGCTTCTGGGCTGACGCCTTTTGAAGGAACCCCCATGCGCAGCGACATCACCATCGTTTTCGATCCCCGCCGTTCCGTGGACCTCGCGGCCGACGTCGAACCGTCTCCCGAGCGCCAGAACCAGGCCCGAGACTGGTTCGACGGCGCCTGGGAAACGCTGGGCTGCGAGCCCCTGCGTCCCAGCGGCAAGGTGCTGCTGCTGGACAAGGTGCTGGGCGTGGCGGACGCGCTCGGCTACGACACCCTGTCCACCGACGAAAAAGAAGCCCGCGAATTCGCCGAGAACCTGGCGCTGGCGCTGGAACGGCCGCGCATCACGGTGGACCTGCCGGGGCTGACGGTGGGGTATTAGAAGGGGTTCGCCCCGATGGGTTTCGCGCGTTCTGCGCCGGGGCCCTTGTCCCGACAGTTGGCGCGCTGCACCCATCGGCCTCCGCTACCTGATCCCCGCCCGCATGAACGACTGCACGAACTGGCGCTGGAACAGCAGGAACGCGATCAGCAGCGGCGCGGCCGACATCAGCGTGGCGGCGGTGATGACCGACCAGTCGATGCCCTGATCGGTGGACGAGAACACCTGCAGCCCCACCGTCAGCGGGCGCGATTCCACCGAGTTGGTGATGATCAGCGGCCACAGGAAGTTGTTCCAGTGGTGGCTGACCGACACCAGCCCGTAGGCCACGTAGATCGGCTTGGCCAGCGGCACGTACACCTTCCACAGGATCTGCAGCGCGTTGGCGCCCTCCATGCGGGCGGCCTCTTCGAGTTCGCGCGGCACGGTCTTGAAGGTCTGGCGCAACAGGAAGATGCCGAAGGCCGAGGCGAAGTACGGCAGGCCGATGGCGAACACCGTGTCGCGGATGCCGAGCTGACTCATGGAGCGGTAGTTCTCCACCAGCAGCACGTCGGGCATGATCATCAGCTGCAGCAGCACCAGCATGAAGACGAAGTCGCGGCCGCGGAATTCCAGGCGCGCGAACGCATAGCCGGCCAGGGTGGACAGCACCAGCTGGGCGGCCAGCACCATCGTGACGAGCAGGAAGGTGTTGAGGAAGTAGCGCGGGAACGGCGCGGCATGCCAGGCCCGCACGAAGTTGTCCAGCGTCAGCGGCGCGAACAGGTCGAAGCGGGTGGCGTAGGCGGGCGGGTGGAACGCTGCCCACATGGCGTACGCCAGGGGCAGGATCCACAGCAGGCCGAGCGCCCAGGCGCCCAGGGTATCGAGCTTGTCTTTCATTGATAGTGCGTCCTGCGGTCCAGCCAGCGGAACTTGACCAGCGCGGTCAGCGCCAGCACCACCAGCAACACGACGGTCAGCGTGGCGGCGTAAGCCGTGTCCCAGAAACTGAAACCCACCTGGTAGATGTAGTACAGCAGCAGCGTGCTGGCGTTGTCCGGCCCGCCGCGCGTCATGACCACGACGTGGTCCACCAGCCGGAAGGCGTTGATCAGCGCGTTGATGAGCACGAACAGCGTGGTCGGCATCAAGAGCGGCCAGAGGATGCGGCGGAAGTACTGCCAGCGCGAGGCGCCTTCGAGCATGGCGGCTTCGCGCAGCGACGGCGAGACGGTCTGCAAGGCGGCCAGGTAGAAGATCATGAAAAAGCCCGCTTCCTTCCACACGGTGACCAGCATCAGCGCCGGCAGCGCGGTTTCGCGCGAGCCCAGCCAGTTCGGCCCGGGCGTGCCGAAAAGCTGCATCACCTGCGCGATCAGGCCGTACTGCGGGGTGTAGAAGAACAGCCAGATATTGGCCACCGCCACCATCGGCAGCACCGTGGGCGTGAAGTAGGCCATGCGCAGGAACCCGCGCCCGCGCAGGTTGCGGTTGACCCAGAGCGCCATGATCAGCGCGATGCCGATGGAGGTGGGAATAGTGCCCAGCGCGAACCACAGGTTGTTCCACAGGGACTGCCAGAACACCGGATCGTCGCGCATGAGCGCGTAGTTCTCCAGCCCCACGTAGCGCGCCGGACGCGCGCCCTTGGGGGTGGAGAAAAAGCTGTGCCATAGCGTCGCCAGCGCCGGGTAGTGCGTGAACGCGGCGAGCAGCACGATGGCTGGCAGCAGAAGCAGCCAGCCATAAAGCGCATTCAAAGAGCGGCTCATCGTGCTTGTCGGTTTACTTGTAGGAACGCAGTATGCGGTCGGCCTCGCGCTGGGCGTCGGTCAGCGCCTGCTGGGGCGTCTTGGAGCCCGTCAGCGCGGCCTGCAGCGCATCGTTGAGCGTCTTGGTGACGCGCTGGTTTTCATGCGTGGAGAACTCGGCCACGCTGACTTCCAGCTGGTCGCGCGCGACCGTGGCGGCCGGCACTTCCTGCGCGTACTTCTTCATCTTTTCGGTTTCCCAGGCGGCCGGGGTCACCGCGACGTAGCCGGTCGCGATGCTCCAGTCGGCGGCGCGTTCGGGCGTGGTGACCCACTGCGCGAACTTGAGCGCGGCCTGCTGCTGCTCCGGCGTGCCGCTCTTGAAGATGTAGAAGTTGCCGCCGCCGGTCGGGCTGCCGCCGCGCTTCTGCTTGGGCATCATGGCGACGCCGAACGGGAAGTCGGCGTTCTTGCGGATGTTGGTCAGGTTGCCGGTGGTGGTCCAGACGATGGCGGCCTTCTTTTCGAGGAAGTCCTTGGGCGTGGTGCCCCAGTCGATGGTGCCGGCCGGCATGATCTTGTGCTTGGCCGACAGGTCGTGCCAGAACTGCGCGGCCTCGACCACCGCCGGCTTGTCCAGGTAGACCTCGTTGCCGGCCTCGTTCATCAGGATCGCGTCGTTCGGCGTGGTCAGCGCCTGGAACAGCCAGTAGGCGAACGCGCCGCCCGAGGGGATCTCGATGCCCCACTGCGTGGTGTTGCCGGCGGCGTCCTGCTTGGTCAGCTTCTTGCCGTACTCGACCAGTTCGGCCCAGGTGGCCGGCGCGCGTTCGGGGTCCAGCCCGGCGGCCTTGAACAGGTCCTTGTTGTAGTACATGACGATGGTCGAGCGCTGGAACGGCACGCCCCAGGTGTGGCCGCCGGTGCGGCTGTTCTGCATGAAGGCGTCATAGAAGCCGCCCAGCCACTTCTTGTCGGCCTCGCTCTTGGCCAGGCTGTCGATCGGGACGATGGCGTCCTCGTCGATCAGCGTGAACATGTCGGTCGACAGCAGCACCGCCAGCTGCGGCGGGGTGCCGCCCTTGAGCGCGGTCAGCGCCTTGGCGATCGAGTCCTGGTACGAGCCGGCGTAGATCGGCTTGATCCGGATGTTGGGATTTTCCTTCTGGAAGTCCGCCACCATGTCGTCGACGATCTTGGTGATGGGGCCGCCCACGGCGACCGGGTAATAGAACTCGACCTCGACGGGCTTGTTCTGCGCCTGCGCAGGCAGCGAAAGGCAGGCGGCGGCCAGGCTGGCGGCCAGGGTCTTCAGTACGGTGCGTCGCATGTTGGTTTTCCTTTCCTGTGCTGTGTGCGGGCTTGATCTAGTGCCCGACGGTGTTGATGACCGCCGAATCGGCGGCAAAGAAGTGCTGCTGCGCCTGCGGCCAGGACAGGCGCAGGGCTTCGCCGGCGCGCGCGCGCAGATGCCCGCTGACGCGCACGGCCACGCCGCTGGTGTCGCCGACGCGGCACACCACGATGGAGTCCGCGCCGAAGTACTCCACGCTTTCGACGGTGGCGGGGATGCCGCCGTCGTCGATCCGGATGTGTTCGGGCCGCACGCCCAGCTTGACCGCGCCGGCCGGCGCGCTGGCGATGGCCGGGCCGTCGGCGCCGGCGATGACGGTGGCGCCGTTGCCGCCGGCCAGGCCGATCAGGTTCATGGGCGGCGTGCCGATGAAGCGCGCGGCGAATTCGCTGGCCGGGCGCGCGTACAGGCCGTCGGGCGTGTCGTGCTGTTCGATCTGGCCGCCGCGCAGCAGCACCACCTGGTCGGCCATGCTCATGGCCTCGGTCTGGTCGTGCGTGACGTACACCATCGTGATGCCCAGCTCCTGCTGCAGCGCGCGGATCTCGCGGCGCATTTCGTGGCGCAGCTGCGCGTCGAGGTTGGAGAGCGGCTCGTCCATCAGGCAGACCGGGGCTTCGGAGATGACCGCGCGGCCCAGCGCCACGCGCTGCTGCTGGCCGCCGGACAGTTGCGAGGGCTTGCGGTCGAGCAGGTGGTTCAGGCCCAGCAGGCCGGCCACGCGCTGCAGGCGGCGGTCGTAGTCGCGCGCCGGCTCCTTGCGCACCTTCAGGCCGAACAGGATGTTCTCGCGCACCGACAGGTGCGGAAACAGCGCATACGACTGGAACACCATGGAGATGCGGCGCTTGGAAGGCGGCAGCTGGGTCACGTCGCGGTCGCCGATGCGGATGCTGCCCGAGGTGGGCGTGTCCAACCCGGCGATCATGCGCAGGGTGGTGGACTTTCCGCAGCCCGACGGACCCAGGAGGACCGTGAAGCTGCCGGCGGGAACGGTGAAGCTGACGCCATGGATCGCGGCGGCGGCGCCGTACTGCTTGGTGAGGTTATCCAGAACGATGGATGACATGCTGTCTCGAAGATCCGATAGTTGGATCCGCATTGTTGCCTGCGATGAAATCCTTTTCATTGTGCAGCGCAAACATGACGGATGTATGGCAAGGCGAGGTCCGATAGTCTAGCCGCAGGCCTCAGGCGAATGGGTAAGGTCCGGGGTATTCCCCAATGACGGCGTGGTGCGTGACCAGGTTGCCGCCATGCCACCAGTGCAATTGATAGCCCGGCGGCTCCATGATGTATTGCAGCGTCGGGCGCGGCCCGATCTCCAGCGCGAGCTGGTGCGCGGTGCCCGGACAGGTCGAGGCGATGGTGCCGCCGAAGCGCTGGAATATCGTGCGGTGCAGATGGCCGCAGAGCACGCGTTCCACGTTCGGGAAACGCGCCACGATGCGCTCGAGCTCGGGCGCGCCGGCCAGCAGGCCGATGGCGTCCATGTGCTCGATGCCGGTCAGGAATGGCGGATGGTGCATCAGCACCAGCGTGGGCCGCTGCGGCTGTTCGGCCAGGCGCGTGGCCAGCCAGTCGAGCCGGTCCTGGCACAGTTCGCCGTGGCTCTTCATCGGCACCACGGTGTCCAGCGCCAGCAGGCGCAGCGGATAGCTTTCGATGGCGTACTGGATGAACGGCCCGTCGCCTTGCAGATAGTCGTGGTCGCGAAACGCGGCGCGCAGCTGGGCGCGGTCGTCGTGGTTGCCGGGCAGCAGGAAGTACGGAATCTCCAGCGCCAGCAGGTGCTCGCGCAGCGCCTGGTATTCCTGGGGCCGGCCCAGGTCGGTCAGGTCGCCGGTGATGAGCACGCAGTCGGGCCGCGGCGTCAGGGCGTTGAGCGCGCGCACGGCCGGCGCCAGGAAGGCGGCCGGATCGATGATGCCGTAGGCCTTGTCGCCCGGGGTGCGCATGTGCAGGTCGGTAATCTGTGCGATGAGCATGATGCTTGGATATCGAAAGCGTTGAAGTGGCGGCGCCTAGGCGGCGGCCTTGCGCCGCACCGGCGCCGCGGTGCCGCCGACCACGATGCAATGCGGCAGGCGGTCGGATTGCGGCGGTTGTCCGTGGATCTGCGCCAGCAGATTGGAGCAGGCCGCCACGCCGATGCCGTCGCTGGGCTGCGCCACCGTGGTCAGCGGCGGCGTCAGCAAGGCGCCGAAACGCATGCCGTCGAAGCCGCAGACCGAGATGTCGGCCGGCACGGACAGGCCCAGCCCGACCAGGTCGGCGATCACCGCCGTGGCCAGCAGGTCGTTCGAGCAGAACAGGGCGGTGGGCGCCTGCTTGCCGCGCAGCGCGGCCTTGAGGGCATCGGCGTCGCTGCCGGTGTGCGAACTCATGGAGATGTGCTGGATGGCATCCAGGCCCAGGCGCTTGGCGCAGGCGCGCGCGCCGGTCAGGCGGCGGCGCGCGCGGTCGGAGGCGGTCAGCGGCCCGGTGACCAGCGCGATGCGGCGATGGCCCAGCGCCGCCAGATGGGCCACCATGTCGCTGGCGGCGGCGCGGTTGTCCACCGAGGCATAGGGATGGGCGGCCGATTCGTTGTAGACCAGCACATAGGGAATGCCGGCGCTGTCCAGGTCGTCCAGCGTCGCGCTCTTGGCCACGTCGGCGACCGTCAGGATCAGCCCGTCGACCTGGTGGTCCATCAGGCCCTGGACCGCGGCCGATTCGACCGCCGGATCGTAGCCGGTGGCCGTCAGCATCACGCTGTAGCCCGATTCGCGCGCGCGGCGCTCGGCGCCTTCGAAGCATTCTGCGAACACCGGGTTGGACAGCGTGGGCAGGATCAGCCCGATGGTGCGCGTGCTGCCCGAGCGCAGGCTGCGGCCCACGCGGTTGGGGCGAAAGCCCGCGCGCTTGGCGACGCTGCGGATATGGGCCAGCGTGTCGGGATGCACGATGTCCGGCTGGTTGAAGGCGCGCGACACCGTGGCCGGCGAAACCCCGGCCTTGCGGGCCACTTCAATGATGGAGAATCGGGGCGACGGGCGCGATGCCATGCGGAATTGCTGTCGGGTCGTGAAAACGATTTCATCTTACTAGACAAATATGACCTTTGTATTGCACGGGTTTGCGCTATGCTGGTGCCGACGCAACAGAAAAGCCAAGGCGCGACGCGCGGTTTCCGTGGAGAAAAGCGGTGATTTCCGTGTTTTTCCCAATTGACGCGTGGTGGACATTGGCAGCAGTCGGTTGGTCCGAAATGCGCGGCGGAATTTACCCGCCGCGTCTTCCGGCGAACCCCCGGTCAAGGGGACCGGGTGCGTCGCTCAGCCGCCGCGCGCCATGCGCGGCGCCGGTAAAGAGGAAAGGACCATGTCTATAGCCTTGAACAAGCTTGGCGCGCTCGAAGCCGCGCGCAAGCTGCAACGGCGCGAACTGACCGCGGAGCAGCTCGTGCGCGCTTGCTTCGCGCGCATCGAGCAGCGCGAGAACACCGTGCATGCCTGGACCGCGCTGCAAAAGCAGGCTGCGCTGGAACGCGCGCAGACGCTGGACCGCGGCGCGCTGCGCGGCCCGCTGCATGGCCTGCCCATCGGCGTCAAGGACCTGTTCGACACCGCGGACCTGCCCACCCGCTACGGCTCGCCCATCTACGAACGCCACCGCCCGGGTCTGGACGCGGCCAGCGTGGCGCAGTGCCGCGAGGCCGGCGCGATCGTGATCGGCAAGACCGTGACCACCGAATTCGCCACCTACCATGCCGGCCCCACGCGCAATCCGCGCAACGAGGCCTACACGCCGGGCGGCTCCTCCAGCGGCTCGGCGGCCGCGGTGGCCGACGACATGGTGCCATTCGCGCTGGGCACGCAGACCGCGGGCTCGATCATCCGGCCCGCCTCCTATTGCGGCGTGGTCGGCTACAAGCCCACCTTCGGCAGCATTTCGCGCGCGGGGGTCAAGAGCGTGGCCGAGTCGCTGGACACGGTCGGCGGCTTCGCGCGTTCGGTGCCGGACGTGGCGCTGTTCGCCTCGGTCCTGATGCGCGACCCGCGCATGCTGAACCTGTCGTACGACGGCAAGCCGCGCATCGGCATGTTCCGCACCCTGCAGTGGCGCCATGCCCAGTCCGAGACCAAGGAGGCCTTCGCGCAGGCGGCGGCCATCCTGTCGCGCGCCGGCGCCGTGGTGGAAGAAGTGCCGCAGCCGCAGGAACACTGCGCGCTGGTGCAGCTGCACGCGGACATCATGGCGTTCGAGCTGTCGCAGGCGCTGGCCTACGAGCGCATCGAGCACATGGGCCAGCTCAGCACCAAGCTGCAGGCCATCATCGAGGCGGGCATGCGCATCGGGGCCGAAGAACACCAGCAGAACCTGGCCCGCGCCGCCGAGCCGCGCGCGCGCGTGGACTCGTGGCTCGACACGTACGACGTGCTGATCGCGCCCAGCGCGGCCGGCGAAGCGCCCTTCGCGGACCTGGGCACGGGCGATCCGCAGTTCTCGCGGGCCTGGACGCTGTTCGGCCTGCCCTGCCTGAACCTGCCGTTCGCCACCGGCCCGCAGGGCCTGCCGGTGGGCCTGCAGCTGATCGGCAAGCGCCACGGCGACCACGCCATGCTGGCCATCGCGGCCTGGGTGCATCAGCGCCTGCTGGCCGCCAACTCGCCGGACATCGGCGCATCCGACATGTGGCCGCGCGGCTGACGCCGCCCGGAAACAAAAAGCCCGCCGGGTAGCGGCGGGCTGCTTTCATGCCGGGTTGCGGATCACGCGGTCTCGGCAGTCTCTTGCTCGGTGGTGGTCACGGCGCCGGCGTTGATGTGGCGGTTGACGGCGCTCAGCACGGCCTGGAACGAGGCCGTCACGATGTCGCGGTCGATGCCCACGCCGAAGCCCGTGCCGGAATCGCCCACGCGCAGCTCCACGTAGGATGCGGCGCGGGTGTCGGTGCCGGTGCCGATGGCGTGCTCATGGTAGTCCATGATGCGCACCGGCACGTCCAGCGCCGCAACGAAAGCCGAGATGGCGCCGTCGCCCTTGCCGGTGACGACGCGGCGTTCGCCGTTGTATTCCAGTTCGGCCTCGATGCTGAAATGCTGGCCTTCGCCGGCGGCCGGGTTGCCGTCGATGCGGTGGCGCACCAGCTTCCAGGGCGCCTTCTGCTCCAGGTATTCGCGGCTGAAGATGGTGTGCACGTCGTCGGCGGTGACCTCGCGGCCGGTCTCGTCGGTCACGCGCTGGATGGCGCGGCTGAATTCGATCTGCAGGCGGCGCGGCAACACCAGGCCGTGCTCCTGTTCGAGCAGGTACGACACGCCGCCCTTGCCCGACTGGCTGTTGACGCGGATCACCGCGTCGTAGCTGCGGCCCAGGTCGGCCGGGTCGATCGGGAGGTACGGCACTTCCCACACGGCGTCGGGCTGCTGCTGGGCGAAGCCCTTCTTGATGGCGTCCTGGTGCGAGCCGGAGAACGCGGTGAAGACCAGGTCGCCGGCGTACGGATGGCGCGGGTGCACCGGCAGCTGGTTGCAGTACTCGGCGCAGCGGCGCACTTCGTCGATGTCCGAGAAATCCAGGCCCGGATGCACGCCCTGGGTATAGAGGTTCAGCGCCAGCGTGACGAGGTCGACGTTGCCGGTGCGCTCGCCGCTGCCGAACAGGCAGCCTTCGATGCGGTCGGCGCCGGCCATCACGGCGAATTCGGCGGCGGCCACGGCGGTGCCGCGGTCGTTATGCGGGTGCACGCTGAGCACGATGCTGTCGCGGCGCGCCAGGTTCTTGTGCATCCACTCGATCTGGTCGGCGTACATGTTCGGCGTGGTGGCCTCGATGGTGGCCGGCAGGTTCAGCACCATCTTGCAGTCCGGCGTGGGCTCCCATACGTCGGCCACGGCGTTGGAGACTTCCAGCGCGAATTCGGGTTCGGTCGTGCTGAACACTTCCGGCGAGTACTGGTAGCGCCACTTGGTCTCGGGATGCTGGGCCATGTACTGCTTGACCAGGCGCGTGCCGGTCGTGGCGATGTTCTTGATCTCGTCCTTGCTCATGTTGAACACGACCTTGCGGAACGCCGGCGCGCAGGCGTTGTACAAGTGGACGATGGCCTGCTTGGCGCCGGCGGCCGATTCCACCGTGCGGCTGATCAGGTCTTCGCGCGACTGCGTCAGCACGATGATGGTGACGTCGTCGGGAATGCGCTTTTCGTCGATGAGCTTGCGCACGAAGTCGAAGTCGGTCTGCGAGGCCGACGGGAAGCCCACTTCGATTTCCTTGAAGCCGATCTTCACCAGCTGTTCGAAGAAGCGGAGCTTGCGCTCGACGCTCATGGGCTCGATCAGGGCCTGGTTGCCGTCGCGCAGGTCCGTGCTCATCCAGATCGGCGCGGCGGTAATGCGGCGGCTGGGCCAGGTGCGCTCGGAGAAATCGCGGGCAAACGGCGTGAACGGGACGTACTTGGTGGCGGGGTTGGCAAGCATCATGACTACACCTCGATCGGTTTCTTTTGAATCCCTATCCGGAGTCGTTCCGGAAGCTGCGCGGCCGGTTTGCGGCGTGCTGCGCGGGTTTGCCTTGACGGGTTCACCGTCGTCGTCTGGCTGGATTCAGAGATAAAAGGGAAAAATCGCGTGTGGCAAGCGTGGCTGCCGAGCTACCACGGGGACACTAGGCCCGGCAACCGATCGGTAGGTATAGCGATAGCGCGATGGAGGAGGTGCGAGCGCGCAGGCCGGCAACCGGAGCGTTAAAGCGTCCGATAGCAATCGCGAGGGGGTTGCGGTAAGCGGCCATAGGTTGCTAGTCAAACATATTTTTTCGTGCAGCGCAAACAAAATACGATGAAAAAGCCGGGGACGGATGGCTCCCCGGCTTTTTGCGCGGCCGTTTATTGCGTCTGCATGTGGCCGTTCTGCACGACCTTGCCCAGGCGTTCGCGTTCGTTGGCGGCGAATTCGGCGAAGCTGGCGCGCGAGCCGCCGCCGGGCTCGATGCTGCTCTGGCGCAGCGCGTCCCGCACCTCGGCCGTCTGCAGCGATTTGTCCACCGCGGCGTTCATGCGGTCCAGCACGTCGGCGGGCGTGCCGGCCGGGGCGAACAGGCCGGCCCAGTGGCCGATGCGCACGCCGGGAAAGCCTTGCTCGGCCGTCGTTGGGATGTCCGGCGCGCTGGCCATGCGCTTGTCCCAGGTGGTGGCCAGGGCCTTGAGCTTGCCGCTCTGGATCAGCGGCAGCGTGACGATGCTGGCCTCCGAGGTCGCGTCGACCTGGTTGCCGACCACCGCGGTCACGCCCTCCGAGCCGCTCTTGTAGGCGATGGGCTCGACCGGCAGGCCCGAGGCTTCCTTGAGCATTTCCGCGACGAAATGCGGCGTGCTGCCGTTGCCCGCGGTCGAGAACGTGATGCGGTCGGTCCTGGCCTGCTTGGCGCGGGCCACGAAGTCCTTGAGGTCCTTGGCCGGATTGGACGGGTTGGCGACGATGACCGAGGGCGTGATCGACAACAGCGCGACCGGGGTCAGCATGTCGTCCTTGTAGGGCTGGTCAGAGCGGATCAGGCTGTTGGTGACGGTGCCGTTGCTGCCCACCAGGTAGGTGTAGCCGTCGGCCGGGCTGCGCGCCACGTGCGCCGCGCCGATCACGCCGCCGGCGCCGGGCCGGTTCTCGACGATCACGGGCTGGCCCAGCTGGGACCCGACCGCCTTGGCGATGATGCGCGCGACCAGGTCATTGGCGCCGCCCGCCGTGAACGGGGCGACGAAAGTGATCGGTTTGTCGGGCCATTCGGCGGCTCCGGCGGCGCCGCAGGCAAAGGCGGCCGAGCAGGCCAGCAGCAGGCCGGCGGCGTACCGGCTGGGAGAGAAATGCATGAAAAAAACTCCAGGGGGCGGGCCGCGCATCCGGCAGGTCTGCGCTGCCGGTCGGTTGGAGTCGATGCGAAGGCGGCCGGCGGTTATGCGAGCCTGGAGTCCGAGTATAGGAGCGGCCGGCTGGCGGCTGCCTGAAACGAACAGGCCGCCCGTGGGCGGCCTGCGCGGCTTCAGTCGGCGGGGCCGCCGATGCGCGGTTCGACGTAGTGGTCGGTGCGCGGCTGGCGGCGGATTTCGCCGGGATCGCGATCGCGGCCGGTGGCCGACGCCGGATTGTCCAGGATGGCGGCCTGGTCGGCCACCATCGCGATCTTGTCGATGCGGCGGTGGCGCAGTTCGGACAGCGAGCGGCGCAGGTCGCCGACGGTGAACGGTTCCTGGCGGTCGCCCCAGGTCCAGCGCAGCACGCCCAGGGATTCATCCGAGAGCTGCGGCGCCAGGCCGGCCAGCACGTCGGTGTCCACCGGCGTGGCGCTGCCGGCGGCCAGGCTGGCGGACAGCCAGGCGCGGACGGTGAAAAATACAATCAGAGACCAGATGGCGGCGACGGCCCACCAGAGGTAGGGGTTGACCTTCTGCACCATGTCCACGGTCGGCTGGCCCAGGCTGTGCAGGAAGTCATAGTTCATGCTGCGGCCGAATGCCAGTATCCACTGGGCGACCAGATACCAGATGACGAGGGCGACGGCGATGACGATCGCACGCACTATGAGTCGGGGTAGCGCCAGTTTGAGCAGGGTCTGGCCGATCAGGCGGCAGTCCTGGCGGACGCTTGCGGGCGAAGTCAGATTCATCATGCAAAATATTGTACCTATGACCCGTCCTATTTTAGAACTGCGACCCGGCCAGCATCTGACGCTGACGCCACAGCTGCAGCAATCCATAAGGTTGCTGCAGCTGTCCACGCTCGAGCTCGAAGCCGAGATTTCGCAGGTGCTCGCGGAAAACCCCTTGCTGGAACGCGACGAGGACCCCCAGCCGGCCGAAGCGCAGGCCGAGTCCGAGCGCGAGTCCTCCGTGCAGGACGACGAGCCGCCGCTCGAACGCGAAACGCCGGCCGAGGAAATGCCCGGCTCGGGCGGCGTCTATCCGGACGAGGACTCCTCCATGCCCGAGGCGGCCCGGCCCGACACGCTGCGCGAATACCTGCTGGGCCAGCTGGTCCTGACCCGGGCGCAGGCCCGCGACGTGGCGCTGGCGGGGCTGCTGATCGACGAGCTGGACGAAAACGGCTATCTGGGCTCGCCGCTGGAGGAGATCCTGGGCTGGCTGCCGGCCGAAATGGAGCCCGACCTCGACGAGCTGAAGGCCGCGCTGTCGCTGCTGCAATCGTTCGATCCGCCCGGCATCGGTGCGCGCGACATGGCCGAATGCCTGCTGTTGCAACTGCGCAACCCCGATCTCGCCTGCCTGCCCGAGGCGGCCGACGCCGCCGTGCTGGACTGTGCGCGGCAAATCTGCGCGCAGCACCTGGCGCTGTTGGCTACCGGCAACACCGCCCGGCTGTGCGCCGCCGTGGGCTGCGACGAAGCCACGGTGCGCGCCGCGCATGCCCTGATCCTGCGGCTCGAACCCCGTCCCGGACGGGCCTGGACCGTGCCCGCCGCCGACTACGCGGTGCCCGACGTCATCGTGCGCAAGACCCGCCGCGGTTGGCAGGCCACCCTGAACAGCGCCGCCGTGCCGCGGCTGCAGATCAACGGGCTGTACGCCCAGATGCTGGGCAACCAGAAGGAATCGGCGCACGCCGGCCTGCAGGCCCAGCTGCAGCAGGCCCGCTGGATGATCCGCAACGTGGAGCAGCGCTTCGACACCATTCTGCGGGTGGCCCAGGCCATCGTGGAGCACCAGACCGCATTCTTCAGCCAGGGGCCGGGCGCCATGCGGCCGCTCATCCTGAAGGACATCGCGGGCGAGCTGGGCTTGCATGAATCCACGATTTCACGCGCCACAACACAGAAGTACATGCTCACTCCGTTTGGCACGCTGGAACTCAAGCGCTTCTTCGGCACGGGCGTGGCCACCGAGGGCGGGGACACCGCCTCGGCCACCGCGGTGCAGACCTTCATCCGCCAGATGGTGGCCGAGGAAAACCGCGCCAAGCCTTTGTCCGACAGCCAGATCACCCAAAAACTGGCCGATCAGGGGATCGTCATCGCCCGCCGCACGGTGGCAAAGTACCGCGAGGCGCTGCGGATCGCGCCGGCCGCGCTGCGCAAGGCCCAGGCCGCCGCCCGCTGAAATCAGGGACGGATAAATTCGAATTCGTCCCTGATTTCAAGCACTTGCGTGACACTTTGGTTGCAAATTTATTTACGCCTGGGACTTGTCAGTTATTGAATAATTTTCGATAATTATTCTCATGTACATTTGCGTATGTAATGCCATCACCGAACGCCAAGTCCGCGCCAGCGTGGACGCCGGCGCGACGACGCTTTCCGACCTGCAATTCGAGCTGGGCGTGGCCACGTGCTGCGGCTGCTGCGCGGCGACGGCCGCCGAATACCTGCCGGGCGGCCGCTGCTCCAGCGTGTGCGACGTGCGCTCGATTGCCGTTCCGGTCAATCCGCCGGCCACCGTGGCCGAACCGGGCGCGCCCGCTGCCAACAGCAGCTTCCCCATCGCGCTCGTCGCCACGGCTTAAACGGCGGATTCCTCTCCCGGCTCGCTGCTAGCTTGCGGCGGGCCGCGTCATTTCCTTCTCGCAAAACTCCTCGATCACCGTCGCCAGCCGGCGCACCGGCGCGCGTCCCGCGTCGGGCACGCACAGCGCCAGTTCGGTCGGCGGCACGCCGGGTAGCTCCGCATCGACGATGTGGTGGCCCGGCACGATGCAGCGCCGCTCCAGCAAGGCGATCCCCAGCCCGCCCTTCAGCGCCGCCTGCAGGCCCAGGAGATTCGGGCTTTCGTAGGCGATGCGCCAATGCCGGCCCGCGGCCTCCAGCGCGTGGATCGCCCGGTTGCGATAGATGCAGCCCTGCGGGAAAGCCACCAGCGGCACCGGCTCGTCGGCCGCCGGCGCCTGCGGCGTCCCGCCGATCCAGTGCAGATGTTCGGTCCAGGCCGCCGCGGCGCGGCCGACGCCGGGCTCGCGCTTGACCAGCGCCACGTCCAGGTCGCCGCGTTCCAGGCCGCGCACGAGCGCGGCGGTCAGGTCGCAGCGCACCGACAGCCGCACGCCGGGCTGCGAACGCGCGAATTCCGAAATCACGGCGGCCAGCGAGTCGGCGGCGAAGTCGTCGGGGATGCCCAGCCGGATCACGTCCACGCGCTTGCGGCCGCTGACCACCTCGCGCACCTCGGTCGACAGCGCCAGCATGCGCCGGGCGTAGCCCAGCAGGCGCTCGCCGTCCTCGGTCAGTAAGACCTGCCGGCCTTCGCGCACGAACAGGGCGCAGTCCAGCGATTCCTCCAGCTTGCGGATCTGCTGGCTGACGGTGGACTGGCTGCGGTGCACGCGTTCGCCGGCCGCGGTAAAGCCGCCGGCGTCGACCACCGACACGAAACTATGGAGCAGATCGAGATCCATTGGCGCTCCCGAAGCATCTGATTTTCAAATACTTTCGATCCGAATAAAGAGTTTGTCAATGGATCGGCCGCCGCGCAGAATCGCTCCATCGTTCGCGCTATTTCGGATCTCCCATGAAGGCCGTCTCCACCTTGTCCTCCAACGCCCTGCCCGCCGCACCGGGCCTGAGCTGGCTGCCCATCGCGGCGTTCTGCCTGCTCTGGAGCTCCGCCTTCGCGGCCGCCAAGATCGCGGTGCGCGACTGTCCGCCGCTGACCTTGCTGACCCTGCGCTTCCTGATCGCCGGCGCGCTGATGCTGGGCCTGGCCGCGGCGGGCGGGCGCTGGCGGCTGCCGCCGGCGCGCGACCTGGCGGTCCTGGTGCTGCTGGGCGTGCTGAACAACGCCCTGTACCTGGGGCTGAGCTGGTCGGGCATGACCACGGTGTCCTCGGCCTTCACCGCCGTGCTGATCAGCACCAATCCGCTGCTCATCGGCGTGCTGGCCGGGCCGGTGCTGGGCGAGCGGCTGGGCTGGCGCAAGCTGGCCGGCCTGTGCCTGGGGCTGGCCGGCGTGGCGCTGGTGCTGCGCTCGCGGCTGTCGGGCATGCAGGAGGACCTGCACGGCACTTTGCTGGTCACCGGCGGGCTGGCGGCGCTGGTGGCCGGCACGCTGCTCTACAAGCGCCTTGCGCCCGCCACCGGTCTGTGGACCTCGACCGGCATCCAGTCGCTGGCCGGCGCGGCCGCGCTGCTGCCGTTCGCGCTGGCCAGCGAGAGCCTGGGCGACGCGCACCTGACGGCCAGCCTCTTCTGGAGCATGGCCTACATGATCGTCGCCGTGTCGATGGGCGGCTACTACCTGTGGTTCATGATATTGGGGCGCGCCAGCGCCACCTCGGCCAGCGCGCTGCATTTCCTGATGCCGCCGCTGGGCCTGCTGTTCGGCTGGCTGGTGCTGGGCGAAGCGGTGTCGTGGCTGGACCTGCTGGGCATCGTGCCGATCGCCTTCGGCATCTGGCTGGCGACGCGGCGCGCCGGCTGAATTCCGCAGTGGCCGACCCGTAATCCGCGGGCCGCCAAGCCGCACGCATACTCATTCTCATTGGCCTATCGCTTTATGGTCGTGCTCCTAAAGCGGTTTACCAAATGCAGGGCAAAGGTAGCTTTGGCCACGTCACAAATGGTAGTCTGCCGGGGTTGCGTACGCGCGGCATCGTGCGCTCCTTTGTCGCGATGCATTCGCGTCGCGCCTGACTGCAAGGAGTCCATCATGAAAGGCGATAAAACCGTCATCCAGTTTCTGAACAAGCAACTCACCAACGAGCTGACGGCCATCAACCAGTATTTCCTGCATGCCCGCATGTTGAACCACTGGGGTTTCGACAAGCTGGGCAAGCACGAGTACGAAGAATCCATAGGCGAGATGAAGCATGCCGATCGTCTGATCGAACGCATCTTCATGCTGGACGGCCTGCCCAATCTGCAAGACCTGCACAAGCTGCTGATCGGTGAGGACGTGCCCGAGCTGCTGGCCTGTGACCTCAAGCTCGAACAGGCCGCCCAGGCCACCGTCAAGGAAGCGATCGCCCATTGCGAGTCGGTCCGCGACTACGTTTCTCGCGACCTGTTCCAGGACATCCTGGACGACACCGAAGAGCACATCGACTACCTGGAAACGCAGATCGAGCTGGTCGACAAGGTCGGCCTGCAGAACTACCTGCAGAGCCAGATGTCCGTGCCGGAATGATCGCCGCTCGCGGATAAGAAAATGGCGCCCGGTGGGCGCCATTTTTCATGGAGGGTCGGGTTCGCGCCGTCAGGGGCGGGCCGGGCATTCGGCCATGGTGCCCCAGGCGCGGTTGGGTCCGCAGTACTTGTTGCGCGCGGCCCAGGAACAGGAGGGGCGCTCGAAGAAGCCCTGGGTGGCGCAGTGCGCCAGTTCGCGCTTGAGGGCGTCCTGCCAGCCCGGCGCGCCGGGTGCCTGCGAGGAATTCGGCGGCGGGGGCGCCTGCACCATCTGGGTCGTGCCGTAGCCGCCGGCCTGCATCTGGCCGCCGTTGATGGCGGCGGAGGTGCCGGGGGCCTGCAGGTCCAGCGTGCTGACGTCCGACGGACCCGAGGGCAGCGGCACCTGCGAGTTCGCGGCGATTTCGCGGGCCTGTTCGGGGCTGATGCGCTCGCGCGAGATCTTCACGGAAGGATCGCTCACGCTGTCGAACAGCGACACCGTGTTGACCTGCCACTGCCGGTCGGCGGGCTTGTCCGGCACGCCCAGCGTGCCGTCGATGCGGGGCTGGGGCGGCTGCGCCACGTAGGGACGGCCATTGGCGTCCAGCACCGGCTGCTGCGAGGCCAGAGTGTCCTGGCCAGGAGCGGGCGCGGCGGTCGGCGCATGCGCCACCAGCCAGTCACCCAGTTGTATGCCGCCCCAGGCGGACGCGCCGAGCGCGACCAGGAGCGTTGCGAATAAAAAACGCCAAGACATTGCTACCCTCATCTGCCATGCGGAACCCCAACGGGCCTACGCTTTGTCTCCGAAAACCTTGCCGCCGTGCTCGCGCATGGCGTGGAATTTCACATCGGGATACAGTTCTTCGGCAACGCGCAATTGCGCGGGAGAACCGATCAAAAACGCCGCCGCATCCACCACATCATAGGCGATATGGGCTGCATTGGCATCCATGAACTTGCGCAGCGCCTTGGGGTTTTCAGAAGTAATCCAACGTGCCATTGTGTAGCGCGACGGCAGCATCCGGGCCTCCACGCCATACTCGGTCTTGAGGCGGTGGGCCACCACTTCGAACTGCAGCTGGCCGACCGCGCCCAGCAGCAGCGCGCCGCCGGCGGCCTCGGGCCGGAACACCTGGATGGCGCCTTCCTCGCCCAGCTGCGTCAGGCCGGTGCGCAGCTGCTTGGTGCGCAGCGGGTCCTTCACTTCCACCGCCTGGAACAGTTCCGGCGCGAAGAACGGCAGGCCGGTGAACTGCAGCGTCTCGCCTTCGGTCAGCACGTCGCCCAGCTGCAGCACGCCGTGGTTGGGAATGCCGATCACGTCGCCGGCATAGGCCTCGTCCAGCAGTTCGCGCCGCTGCGACAGGAAGGACACAACGTTGTTGGGCCGCATTTCCTTGTTGGTGCGCGCGACCTTCAGGCGCATGCCGCGCTCGAAGCGGCCGGAGCTGACGCGCACGAACGCCACGCGGTCGCGGTGCGCCGGGTCCATGTTGGCCTGCACCTTGAACACCACGCCGGTGAACTTGGGTTCTTCGGGCTGCACCTCGCGCTGCAGGGCCGTGCGCGGGCCCGGGGGCGGCGCCTGGTCGACCAGGGCGTCCAGCACTTCCTGCACGCCGAAGTTGTTGATGGCCGAGCCGAAGAATACCGGGGTCTGCTTGCCGGCCAGGAACTGGTCGCGGTCGAAGGCCGGCGCGGCTTCGTTGATGAGTTCGATCTCGCCGCTGGCCTGCTCGAAGGCCGAGCCGAAGCGCCGCGCGATCTCGGGATTGGTCAGGCCTTCGATGAAGTCGTCGTTGTCCGAGCGGCGCTCCTGGCCGGGGCGGAACACGCGCATGCGGTCGCGGCGGATGTCGAACACGCCGCCGAAGGCCTTGCCCATGCCCACCGGCCACGAGAACGGCACCGCGTCCATGCCCAGGTGGCCCTCGATCTCGGACAGCAGTTCCAGCGGCTCGCGCACCTCGCGGTCCATCTTGTTGATGAAGGTGATGATGGGCGTGTTGCGGGCGCGGCAGACCTGCAGCAGGCGGATGGTCTGCGGCTCGACGCCGTTGGCCGCGTCGATCACCATCAGCGCGGCGTCCACCGCCGTCAGCACGCGGTAGGTGTCTTCGGAGAAGTCCTGGTGGCCCGGGGTGTCGAGCAGGTTGATGACGCAGTCGCGGTACTCCATCTGCATCACCGAGGACGCCACGGAAATGCCGCGCTGCTTTTCGATCTCCATCCAGTCCGAAGAAGCGTGGCGCGAGGCCTTGCGCGCCTTGACGCTGCCGGCGATCTGGATCGCGCCTGCGAACAGCAGCAGCTTTTCGGTCAGTGTGGTCTTGCCTGCGTCAGGGTGGGAAATGATGGCGAACGTACGGCGCCGCGCAACTTCTTGGGTGATGTTCATGATCGGTGGATTTTACTCAGCGCCGTTGCATCGCCCGGCGCGGTCCGGTATCGGGCACGAAAGCGCGCGGGGCATGCGCCGTCGCCGGCGCATGCCCCGCGCAAGGGTTCAGGAATGGCGGCGGAACGAGGCCAGGAACACGCCGGCCAGGATGAACAGCGAGCCGAAGGTCCGGTTCATCCAGCGGATGTGCTTGGCGTCGCGCAGCATGCGCAGCACGCGCGCCGCCAGCAGCGTGTACACGCCCATCGCCACCAGGTCGGTGAACGCCAGCGTGGCCGCCAGCGCCGCGTACTGCGGCGTCAGCGGCAGCGCGGTGTCGACGAACTGCGGCACCACGGCCAGCAGGAACACCGTGCCCTTGGGGTTCATGGTGTTGATCAGGAAGCCGCGCAGCACCAGCTCGCGCACCGAGGCCAGCTTGGGGTCGCCGGCGTCGACCGTGACCGGCGCCGCGTCGGTGCGGATCTGGCGCACGCCCAGGTAGATCAGGTAGGCCACGCCCAGGTACTTGACGACGTTGAAGGCCATCTCGGAGGTGGCCAGCACCGCGCCCAGGCCCACGGCCACGACCACGAACTGGAACAGGATGCCCATGATCAGGCCGGCCGTGTTCCAGTAGCCGCGCGCGAACCCGTACTTCAGCCCGGAAGACATGGCCGAGATCGCGCCCGCGCCGGGCGAGAACGAAATGGCCCAGGAGGCCAGGAAAAACGTCAACCAGGTGGATAAGGGCATGGCGCGGGTCCGTGATCGCGGTTCTGGGGTTGCCGGTGATATTACTTGCTCAGCAGCGCGGCGCGCGCGGGGCGTCCCGCGCCGCCATTGCCGGCCGGACGGGCGGCGCCTTCCGGACGGCGATGGTTCTGCTGCGGGCGGTTTTCGTTGCGGCTGGCGTGGGCCGGGCGGTCGGCGGGCTTGCCGTCGCGCGGGGCGTGGCTGGCGCGGCCTTCGCCGGCGCGGGCCGGCACCGGCGCGCGGCCGCCGGCGGCCGAACGGGGCTGGCCCTGGGCCGGACGTCCGCGCCCGCCATTGGCGTTGCCGCCGCGGCCGTTGCGGTTGCCGCCGCGCGGGCTGCGGTTGTCTTCCTCGCGCTCCTGGCGCTCGTAGGCGGCGGCGCTGGTGGCGGGCGGGGTCCAGCCTTCGACCGGCTTGCGCTCGATGGTCTTCTTGATCAGGCGCTCGATGTCCTTGAGCAGCTTGATTTCGCTGTTGTCGACCAGCGAGACCGCGGCGCCGGTGGCGCCGGCGCGGCCGGTGCGGCCGATGCGGTGCACGTAGTCCTCGGGCACGTTGGGCAGCTCGAAGTTCACCACCTGGGGCAGCTGGTCGATGTCCAGGCCGCGCGCGGCGATGTCGGTGGCCACCAGCACCGCCACGGAGCTGTCCTTGAAGCCGGCCAGCGCGCGGGTGCGGGCCGACTGGCTCTTGTTGCCGTGGATGGCGGCGGCGGTCAGGCCGTCCTTGACCAGCTTTTCGGCCAGGCGGTTGGCGCCGTGCTTGGTGCGCGTGAACACCAGCACCTGGTGCCAGCCGCTTTCGCGGATGATGTGGCTGAGCAGGTCGCGCTTGTGGTGCTGTTCCACCATGTGCACGGTCTGGGTGACCAGCTCGGTGGCGGTGTTGCGCGGGGTTACGGAGACCTCGCCGGGGTTGTTCAGCACGCCGCGCGCCAGGGTGCGGATGTCGTCGGAGAAGGTGGCCGAGAACAGCAGGTTCTGGCGCTGCTTGGGCAGCAGCGCGAGGATCTTGCGGATGTCGCGGATAAAGCCCATGTCCAGCATGCGGTCGGCTTCGTCCAGCACCAGGATCTCGACGCCGGACAGGTCGATGGTTTTCTGGCCGCAGTGGTCCAGCAGGCGGCCGGGCGTGGCCACCAGGATGTCCAGGGGCTTTCTCAGCGCGGAGATCTGCGGGTTGATATTGACGCCGCCGAACATCACCATGGACGTCAGCGACGTGTACTTGCCGTAGGTCTGCACCGATTCCGCGACCTGCGCGGTCAGTTCGCGCGTCGGGGTCAGGATCAGGCAGCGCGGGCGGCCGGGCTTTCTCTGTTCGGGTTTTTTCTGCATCAGCAGATGCAGGATGGGCAGCGTGAAGCCGGCGGTCTTGCCGGTGCCCGTTTGGGCGGCGGCCAGCAGGTCGCCGCCTTTGAGCACCTGCGGAATGGCCTGGGCCTGAATGGGAGTGGGCGCGGTATAGCCGGTCTCGGCGATGGCACGCAACAGGGAATCAGCCAGCCCGAGGTCGGCGAAAGGGGAAGAGGTAGTCAAGACAACTCCAACGGCAGCCCGTCGCTCAAGTTGAGAGACTCCAATCCAGGCGGACGAACAAGGAGAAAAGGGAAGCGCCCTGATGGGCGAGGCTTGGCAGCGAAGGGCCTAGCGGACGTGTGCAGATTGGCAAAACACACGCAATGATTGTAGCCGATGTGGCGCTGCAGCACCGGTTCACGGCGGCGGATGCGTATCACCAGGTAACAAATAGCAGCGCCTGTGCACCAAATAAGTGTTTTCCCTAGGCTCCACTCCCTATAATCCGTGCGCTTTCCTCCATATTTGAAGAACAAAGGGTTGTTATGAAGAAATCGGCAGTAGTGGGCGTGGTCGTCGCGCTGGGCGCGGTCTGGACCGGCACGGCGTGGTACACGGGCCAGAAGGCCGAGGCCTTCGTCAAGCAATCGGTCGAGCAGGCCAACGTCGAACTGCAGAAATTCGGCGAGAAGTGGGGCGTGGCCGCCGTGGTCGAGCTGGTGTCGTTCGAGCGCGGCGTGTTCTCGTCGACCGAGCGCTACCGCGTGAAGATCACCGAGCCCGCGGCCGACGGCAAGCCGGCCCAGGAACATGAGATCCAGTTCGTCGAGCACCTGGACCACGGCCCGTTCCCGCTGTCGAACCTGAAGTCCGGCTCCTTCGCCCCGGCCATGGTGGCCAGCCGCTTCCAGCTCGAAGAAACGCCCGCCGTCAAGGATTGGTTCGCCGCCACCAAGGGCGTCGTGCCGCTGTCGGGCGCCTACAGCGTCAGCTACGCCAGGAACGTCGCCGGCACGTTCGACATGGCGCCGGTCGAGTTCGCCAAGGACGACACCAGCCTGTCGTTCTCGGGCATGAAGGGCGACGTCACCTACGCCACCGACAGCAAGCACGGCACCATCGCGCTGGCCGCCGAAAGCCTGGTGGCCGCCGGCCCGGCCTCCGAGGACAGCGACATCGAGCGCATGGCCCTGCAGGGCCTGACGCTGACCAGCGACATGACGCCCGGCAAGAACGACATGTATGTGGGCAGCCAGAAGCTGGGCATCAAGAACTGGACCATCACGTCCAAGGAAAAGCCGCCGGTCCAGCTCAAGGACACCAGCATGGCCGTCGACATGACCGAAGCCGACGCCACCGTGGGCGCCAAGATGGTGCTCGACCTGGGCATGATCAACATCCAGGAAAAGGACATGGCCGGCGCCAAGCTGGTCATCGACGCCCAGCGCCTGGACGCCAAGGCGTTCAAGGCCATCAACGACGTCTACGAAGCCGCTTCGCGCCGCATGCTGCAAAGCGATGACGAAGAGCAGACGCCCGAGTTCACCGATGAAGAGAAGCAGGTGCTCAAGACCAACGTCGAACTGCTGCTGGCCGGCAACCCGACGCTGAACGTGGCGCCGCTGGAAGTGCGCACCGCCAACGGCACCTCGACCTTCACGCTGGACCTGGACCTGACCAAGCCCGCCACGATGGACGGCGAATTCGCCGACACCGCCAAGGACGTGGTGCGCAAGCTCGCGGCCAGGCTGGTGCTGTCCAAGGCCAACCTGAGCGACCTGATGGCCATCGAGCCGCAGGTGCGCGGCGTGCCGGCCGAGCAGGCCCTGCAGACCGCCAAGGGCCAGGCCGAGATGGTGGGCACCATGGCCACGGCGATGGGCCTGGCCAAGATCGAAAACGACAACATCGTGACCTACCTGAACTACGCCGACGGCCAGGTGGACTTCAACGGCAAGAAGATGCCGGTCGAGCAGTTCCTGATGATGGTGCTGAGCGGCGCGATGGGCGGGGGGCGCTGAGCGCGGCGGCTGGGGCTGCCTGATGGGTGTCGCGCGCTGGGGATTTGGGTTCTTATCTGTACGGTCTCGCGCTATACCCATCCTACGAGCAACATGGCCGTAGGATGGGTATAGCGCGAGATCCCCTGAGCAAGAGCTCAGTTATCGAGCGCGCGACACCCATCAACCCGCCACCACGTCCAGCCCCTCCCGGGACATGGACTGCAGGCGCGGCATGAGCCCCAGCAGATGTTTGCTGTACGGATGCTGGGGCCGCTCGAACAGGTCTTCGGTGGCGGCGACTTCCAGCAGTTCGCCGTAGCGCATCACGCCCACGCGGTCGCACATCTGGCGGATCACCGGCAGATCGTGGCTGATGAACAGCATGGTCAGCCCCAGCTCTTCCTGCAGGTCCTTGAGCAGGTTGAGGATCTGCGCCTGGATCGAGACGTCCAGGGCCGAGGTCGGCTCGTCGCAGATCAGGAAGCGGGGGCGCGTGGCCAGGGCGCGCGCGATGCAGATGCGCTGGCGCTGCCCGCCCGAGAACTCGTGCGGAAAGCGCTCGGCCGCGCGCCCGCCCAGGCCGACCACGTCGAGCAGGTCGGCCACGATGCGGCGCGCCTCGGCCTCGCTGGCGGCCAGCTTGTGGAAGCGGATCGGCTCGGCCACGATGTCCAGCACGCGCATGCGCGGATTGAGCGAGGAGAACGGGTCCTGGAAGATCATCTGGATCTGCCGCCGGAACGGGTTAAGCTGCCTTTCCCCCTTGAGCGCGGTCAGTTCGACGCCGCCGAAATTCACCGACCCCGCGCTGGGCGTGTACAGCCCGGAAATCAGGCGCGCCACGGTGGATTTGCCCGAGCCCGATTCGCCCACCAGGCCGAACACCTCGCCTTCGGCGATGGAAAAATTGACGCGCTTGACCGCGTCCAGCGTGCGCTGGTTGCGCTTGAAGAACGCGCTCTTGAGCACGAAGCGCATGCTCAGGTCGCGCACCTGCACCAGCGGGCCGTCCGTGCGCGCGCCGAAGTCGCGCCGCTGCCCCAGCCAGTGCGTGGCCAGGTCCAGCGGCTGCGACGGCGTCTTGACGTCCTCGATGTAGGTGACCAGCGGAAACCGCTTGAGCTTGATGTCCGGGCGCGGCACGGCCGAGATCAGGCTGCGCGTGTAGGGATGGTCGGGGTCGCCCAGGATCTTGGCGGTGGGGCCCTGCTCGACCAGCTTGCCGTGGTACAGCACCGCGACGCGGTCGGTCACGTCCGCGATCACGCCCATGTCGTGGGTGATGATGATCATGCCCACCTGCTCTTCGCGGCACAGGCGCTTGAGCAGCTCCAGGATCTGCGCCTGGATCGACACGTCCAGCGCGGTGGTGGGTTCGTCGGCGATGATGACTTCGGGCTCGCAGCACAGGGCCAGCGCGATCACCACGCGCTGGCGCATGCCGCCGGAGAACTGGTGCGGGTATTGCTTGACGCGCAGCTCGGGCTGGTCGATGCCGACCTGTTCCAGCAGCTGCACGGCGCGTTTCTGCGCCTGGGCGTGCGACAGGTTCAGGTGCACCTGCATGGTTTCGACCAGCTGGCTTTCCACCGTCTGCAACGGGTCCAGCGAAGTCAGCGGGTCCTGGAAGATCATGCCGATGCGGCGGCCGCGCACGCGGCGCTGCTGCGCCGGGCTCAGGGTGTCGATGCGTTCGCCGTTGAGCAGCACCTCGCCGCCGGCCAGCCGTCCCGGCGCTTCCAGCAGCCCGATCACGGCGTTGCCGATGGTCGATTTGCCGGCGCCGGATTCGCCCACCACGCCCAGGATTTCGCCTTTTTCCAGCGCCAGCGATACGCCGTCCACCGCCACCAGCGTGCCGCGGCGGCTGGGGAACTCGATGCGGATGTCTTCGATGTTCAACAGGGCCATGGCGTCCTCAGCGCAGCTTGGGGTTGAGCGCGTCGCGCAGCCAGTCGCCCAGCAGGTTGACCGACAGCACCAGCGCCACCAGCGCGATGCCGGGGAAGATCGAGATCCACCACATGCCCGAGAACAGGTAGCTGTTGCCGATGCGGATCAGCGTGCCCAGCGACGGCGCGGTCGGCGGCACGCCCACGCCCAGGAACGACAGCGTGGCTTCGGTGATGATGGCGATCGCCAGGTGGATGGTGGCGATGACCAGCACCGGTCCCATGACGTTGGGCAGGATGTGGCGGCGCAGGATGGTGATCGGGCCGATGCCGATCAGGCGCGCCGCCTGCACGTATTCCTTGTTGCGCTCGACCAGCGTGGAGCCGCGCACCGTGCGCGCATACTGCACCCAGCCGGAGATGCCGATGGCGAAGATCAGCACGTACAGCGCGAGCTGGTCATGCAGGTCGCGCGGCAGCAGGCCGCGCGCCACGCCGTCGATCAGCAGCGCCACCAGGATGGCGGGAAACGACAGCTGCACGTCGGCGATGCGCATGATGAAGCTGTCGACCCGGCCGCCGGCATAGCCGCTGATCAGGCCCAGCGTCACGCCCAGCACCATCGAGAACAGCACCGAAGCGAAGCCCACCAGCAGCGACACGCGCGAGCCGTACAGCACGGCCGACAGGATGTCGCGGCCCTGGTCGTCGGTGCCGAGCAGGAAATCCGGGCTGCCGCCCTCTTCCCAGGACGGCGGGGTGTTGGCGTCCATGATGCTCAGGGAAGCCAGGTCGAAGGGGTTGTGCGGCGCGACGATGGGCGCGAACAGCGCGCCCAGCAGGATGGCCAGCGTGACGATGGCGGCGATGATGGCGCCGGGCGTGCGCTTGAAGCTGTGCCACAGGTCGCTGTCGGCGGCGCGCGAAAAAAAAGGGGCGATGCGGGCGATCATGCTGATTCCTTTATTTTCTCTGCACGCGCAGGCGCGGGTCGACGGCGAAGTACAGCAGGTCGACGATCAGGTTGATGACCACGAACATGAAGGCGATCAGCACCAGGTAGGCCGCCATCACGGGGATGTCCACCATGCTGATGGCCTGGATGAACAGCAGCCCCATGCCGGGCCACTGGAACACGGTTTCCGTGATGATGGCGAAGGCGATGATGGAGCCCAGCTGCAGCCCCGTGATCGTGATGACCGGCACCATGGTGTTCTTGAGCGCGTGGCGGAAATTGATCAGCCGTTCGGGCAGGCCGCGGGCGCGCGCGAACTTGATGAAGTCGGCGCGCAGCACCTCCAGCATCTCGGCGCGCACCAGGCGCATGATCAGCGTCATCTGGAACAGCGCCAGCGTGATGGCCGGCATGATCAGCGCCTGCCAGCCCGACTTGGTCAGAAAGCCCGTGGTCCACCATCCCAGGCTCACCACGTCGCCGCGGCCGAAGCTGGGCAGCCAGCGCAGCTGCACGCCGAAGAACAGGATGAGCAATATGCCGATCAAAAAGGTGGGCAGCGAGATGCCGGCCAGCGATATCGCCATGAAGGCCTTGGACAGCACGCCGTGGCGCTTGAGCGCGGTGTAGATTCCCATCGGGATGCCCAGCACTAGCGCCATGACCGCGGAAACGAAAGACAGTTCCAGCGTGGCCGGCATGCGTTCTTCGAGCAGTTCGCTGACGGGGCGGCGATGGCGGTAAGAGATGCCGAAATCGCCGCGCACGGCGTCGGCCACGAAATGCGCGTACTGCACCACGAAAGGATCGTCCAGGCCCAGCTGCTCGCGCAGCTGCGCCCGTTGTTCGGGCGTCGTGTCCTGGCCGACCATGCTGGCGATGGGATCGCCCACGTAGCGGAACATGGCGAACGCGATCAGCGCCACCGTCAACATCACCAGCACCGACTGGATAAGCCGTTGCGCAATAAAGGAAAGCATTAGGAGTGCCCCTCTGGTTCGGATAACGCCGGGCCGCGTTTCGCTGCTTGCGCAAAGCGGGGCTGGGCCGGGCGCGCCCGGGCGGCGCGCGCCGACCGGGCCTTTGCGTCAAGCCGTCAGGGCATCACGACGTCGCGCAGGTCGAGCACGTCGTCGGCGCGCTGCACGACCTGGATGTTGTCCTTCACGCCCCAGGACATGGGCTGCTGGTGCAGCGGCAGATAGCCGAAGTCGCTGCGCACGATGCCGAAGGCTTCCTTGATCATCGCGTTGCGCTTGGCCTGGTCGGTCTCGACGCCGATCTTGGCGGTGAGTTCGTCGACCTTCTTGTTGCAGTAGCCGCCCAGGTTGAACTGCCCCGCGGCCGTCTTGGCGTCGCGGCACGAAGTCAGGTTCAGCAGCGTGTTGTGCGCGTCGGTCGAGCTTGGCGTCCAGCCCAGCATGTACATGCTGGTCTGATTGCCGGCCTGCAGCAGGATCTTGCCGAAGTACTTGGACTTGGTCTGCGCCAGCAGATTGATCTTGATGCCCACGCGCGCCAGCATGCCGGCCACCGCCTGGCAGACCTTTTCGTCGTTGACGTAGCGGTCGTTCGGGCAGTCCATGGTGACGGTGAAGCCCTTGGGATACCCGGCCTCGGCCAGCAGCTTCTTGGCGCGTTCGGGGTCCGGCTTGTAGGGCGCGCCGAAGGATTCATCATAGCCGTTGATCGCCGTGGCGATGAGCGAGCCCAGCGGCTTGGCCGCGCCGCGCATGATCTTCTCGTTGATGGCCTTGGTGTCCACGGCCAGCACCACCGCTTCGCGGACCTTGGGGTCCTTGAACGGGTTCTTGCCCTTGACGTCCGAGAACAGCAGCTCGTCGCGGTCCTGGTCCATGCCGATGAAGATGGCGCGGGCTTCGGGCGCGGTCAGCGGCTTGACGCCCTTGGCGTCTTCCAGGCGCTTCCAGTCCTGCACCGGCACCGGCTGCACCAGGTCCATCTCGCCCGAGATCAGCGCGGCCACGCGCGTCGCTTCCTGCGTGATCGGCTGGAAGATGACTTCGTCCACGTTGGTCTTGATGTTCTTGTTCCAGTAGCCGTCGAAGCGCTTGAGCACCGTCTTCACGTCGGGCTGGCGTTCGGCCAGCATGAAGGGGCCGGTGCCGTTGGCGTGCAGGTTGGCGTAGTTGCCCTGGTTGTCGCCCTTGACGTTGGTGGCCTCGGTGGTCTTGTTCTTCTCCGACCACGACTTGCTCATGATGTACAGGAACACCCACTCGCGCGGCAGGATCGGGTTGGGCGTCGGGGTGATGACCTCGATGGTGTAGTCGTCGATCTTCTTGATGTCGGACGCCTTGGCGCCGTAGCCCTTCATGTCCGAACCGGGGGTCAGGCTGCGCTTCCACGAGAAGATCACGTCGTCTGCCGTGAACGGCGAGCCGTCATGGAACTTCACGCCCTTGCGCAGCTTGAACACCCACTTCGTGGGCTCCGGGTTTTCCCAGCTTTCGGCCAGCAGCGGGGTCAGTTTCAGGTTGCCGTCGTAGCCGGCCAGCGTTTCGTAGATATTGCCCTGGAAGCCCAGCGTGAACGTTTCGTTCAGGGCCATCGGGTCCATGGAAGTGGCGTCGCCCTGGTACGACCAATGGAAGGTCTTGGCGGCGACGGCGCTGGCGCTGAACGCCAGCGATGCCGCGACGGCCGCAGCCAGCGCCGCTTGCTTCAGGTGGGGAAAAGTACGCATAGCCCTCATGCTCCGTGTGATGCGCGGATAGCGCGACAGAAGTGATAGGCCCCTGGCCCCATCGGGGCGGGGCATGGCGTTGCTGCTTACGACGAAAGGCGGAGCGGGGTCGAACGGGATGCAGCGCGAAGCGCGCGCGGGCCGGTGATGGCGCGGCCGGGAATCACTGCGTGGGACTTCGAATTCACGATCGATCCAACCCCTTGTGATTATCATGACGGGGACGGACCCGCCGATGCAAAACGAATCTTATAGACGCATTCGTTTAAGCGTCAATCGGTTTGGATTGGGGTTAGTACGCGCTTGCCGCCGGCCTTGAATGGTGCGTGCCGCGGCCCTGCGGGTCAGGCGGGGAGCGGCGGCTGCGAAGCCAGGGTTTTCGCCAATTCGCCGACGATGCGCTTGCGCCGTTCGCTGTCTTCGTAGTGTTCGCCCAGCGCCGACCACTCGGGCCGGCTGCGCGCTTCTTTCAGCGCTTCGGGCAGCGGGCCCTTGCGCCAGGCCTCGTCATCCGGGCGGTCCAGTTGCAGCGGTTCGCGCGCGGCGTGCCCGCGGCGCTCCAGCGCTTCGATCAACTGCCGCTGGCGCAGCGCCAGCAGGCGCAGCACGGCGTCGTCCACGCTCAGTTCGCGCCAGCCGCGCAGCTTGCCGGCCATGCGCTTGCCCAGTTTTTCCACGCCCTGCCACAGGCCGCCGGCGGCGGCCCCGATCAGCATGCCGGTGCCCAGGCTCAGGCCGGCGCTGAGCAGGTCCACCGCGGCGCCCGCCATCGCGCCGGCGGCCGCGCCCATGCCCACCTGTACGCCCATGTCTTTCAAGGCCTGCGGATGGAACAGATCCATGCCCCAGCGTTCGCCGGCCAGCGGCAGCGCATCGCCCGCAAAATCGGAACGACGGAAGTTGTAGAGCGCCAGCAGGGCTTCGACGCTGGCCTGCTCGCGCTGGCGCACCAGCGCGCGCAGGCGCTCGGAAGCGGCGGCCAGCGCCGCTTCGTCGCTGGCGCTGGCCAGGTGCAGCGCGGCCGCGTCGACCAGCAGGTCGGCCAGCATTTCGTAGGCGGCCGCGCGCCGCGCGCGGCGCTGCGCGGCCAGGCTGTCGGCCAGTTGCGCCAGCGCGCCGGCGTGGCGGTCCAGCAGCACCCCGAGCTTGGCGTACAGCTGTTGCTCGCCGTCCAGCGGCGGGGCGACGGTATCGAACTCCACCACCGCGTGCAGCCCCAGGCGGGCCATGGCGTCGCGCCATTCATCGGCGCGGTGCGCCGGCGCGTTGACGAAATTCAGCACCGGCAGCAGCGGCCGGCCGCAGGCGGCCAGGATGGCGAGCTCGTCGCGGTGCTTGCCGAGAACCGGATCGCGCGCGTCGATCACGTACAGCGCGGCGTCGCACTCCAGCATCTTGGCCAGCACCCGCGCTTCCTGTTCGTAGCGGCCATGCGCCTCGGGCGTGTCGAGAAAGCGGCGGATGCGCGCCGGGCCGTCCAGGCGTTCGCCGGGGCGGTCCAGCCGTTCCAGGTACTCCAGCAGCGAGATGCTGTCTTCCATGCCCGGGGTGTCGAACCATTCCAGCACCGCGCGCCCTTCCAGGCGCAGGCGGGCGCCTTCGACGTGGCGCGTGGTGCCGGGGCTGTCGGCGACCTCGCCGAAGCCGGTGTCGCGCGTCAGCGTGCGCAGCAGCGAGGTCTTGCCGGTGTTGGTGTGGCCGACCAGCGCGATCTTGATGAGGGCGTCAACCATCGCCGGACTCCAGCCAGGCATAGGGCGCGGCCGACGACTGCACGACGGCCTGGGCCGGCAGACCCAGCGCCAGCAGGCGTTCGCGCCACAGCGGCGCGCGGCTGGCGGCAGGGGCCTGCGCCGCTGGCGGGATCAGCCAGACGCGGGTCTGGGCCGCGTGCGCGGCCAGTTCCGCGATCAGCGACAGCGTGCCGCGGTCGGGCGTCTGGCGCGCGTCGCAGGCGATCAGCAGGCGCGTGGCGGCGGTGTTGGCCAGCGCATCCAGCACGCGGTTGCGCTCCTCGCGGGTGTCCAGGTTGCCGGCCTGCTGCACCGCCGCCGGCACGTCCGCGGGCGGCCATTGCAGGTCCTGCGGCAGCTCCAGCCCCAGGATCACGGGGCGGCCGTCCAGGGCGGGCGGCGGGGCCGCGCGCACCCGCGGCTCATGCAGCGGATCGACCGGGCGGTCGATGCCGCTGGACAGGGCGGGCGGCTCCAGCCGGTCGCGCAGCGCCGCGAATCCGGGCAGCGCGGGATCGATGCGCAGGCGGCGCAGCGCGCGCAGGGCGGCGGCCGCGCACAGCGTCCCGGCCAGCAGGCGCGGCACGATGCCGTAGACCACCAGCACCCCGATCAGCCAGACCGACCACTGCACCTGCGCGTCGGCGGGCAGGACCTGGGCGCCGTCGCTGGCGCGCACCACCGCGGCGTCCGGCAGCGGAAAGCCGAGCTGCGCCGGCAGCCATCCCACGGCCTGCGTGAGCGTCACGAAGGTGTCGGGCGCCAGCAGCGTGGTGGCCCAGATGAAGCGGTAGCTGGCGGTGGACAGCACCGCCAGCAGCGCGGCCAGGGCCGCGCACAGGGCGGTCAGCCACAGCAGGTGGCTGACGGCGCCGAACAGGCCGCGCAGCGCGCCGGCGCGGGCCAGCAGGTTCAGGAAGGCTTGCGGCACCAGCGCGCCGTCCGGGCCGCGGGCGAGCTTGCGCGTGGCCCACAGCCACAGTCGGCCCAGCCCGGTCGCGCTGGAGGCCTTGAACAGAAAACTCGCCAGCCACAGCAGGAAGGTCAGCGCGTGCAGGCCGAGCAAGGCGCCCAGCGCCCACAGCACGTTGACCGGGCGCGTGCCGTCTCCCAGCGCGCCGAGCGCGGCGGCGGCGCCGGAAACCGCGGCCAGCGCGAACAGCGCGGCCAGGATGGCCAGCGCGCTGCGCCGCCAGGCATCGACCAGCGGGACGAGCTGCTCGCGTTGCGCCAGCAGCGCCGCGCGGGCCAGGATGCGGGCCGGCAGGCCGGCGTCCAGCTGGCGCACGCGGCGCACTGCGTCGGCGTCTTCCAGCGGGCCCCAGTGCGCTTCGCGCAGGCGGACGAGTTCGGCCAGCCAGTGCGCGCGCAGGCGGCTCGGATCGGCGGATTCAGGGTCGCGAGAGGTCGAAGACGGCATCGCGTCGGGGCAGGCGCGGTCAGGCCCTACGGGCGGTCCCCCATTGTAGACCGCGCGGCCGCGGAAACAGGGCCGGAACTAGTGCGCCGTCCTGTGGGCGCTGCGGTACTGGCCGGGCGTGGCCCCGACCGCGTCGCGGAAGACGCGCGCCAGGTGGCTGGCATTGCCGAAACCGCAGGCCTGGGCGATGCCGGCCAGGTCGCCCTTGCCGGCCGCCAGCAGCCCGCGTGCGCGCGCGATGCGCCTGGCCCGCACCCAGGCGTGCGGCGGTTCGCCGAAAGAGGCATGGAACATGCGGGCGAAGTGATAGGTCGACAGCGCGGCCACGCCGGCCAGCTGGTCCAGCGTGAGCGGTTCGGCCAGATGGGCCTCGACGTAGTCCATGACCCGGCGGCGCACGGCGGGCGCCAGGCCGCCCCGGGCCGGCGCGCCGGCCTTGCGCGCCACGCCCTGGTCGAGCAGGTGGTGCAGCACGGTCTCGGCGGCGCTGCTGGCCGCCAGGCGGTCGGCCGGCTGGTTCCAGTCGGTGCCCAGCAGCTGCCGGCAGACGTCGATCAGCGACGCGTCCTGGATATAGGTGCGGTCGCGCAGCTCCAGCGTGCGCGGCTCGCGGTCCAGCCGCAGCACCGCCTCGCGCGCCAGGCGTTCGGGCGCGATGTACAGGTGCAGGAAATGCACCGGATCGTTCATGCTCCAGCGCGAGTAATGCTCGGCCGGCAGCACACAGAACTTGCCGGCGCCGCCGTGCAGCGCATCGTGGCCCAGGCGGAAGGACTTGTCGCCGCCGCGCAGGTAGAGCGACAGCGTGTGGTGGCCCGGCGCGTCGTAGCCCATGGTCTCGCAGGCGCTGCGCGACCATTGCGAGATCGCCATGCCCTCGCCCAGCGTCACGGCGCGCGCCAGCCTCGCGGTGGAGCGCGACAGCGTGCGGAAAACGGAGAAGTCGGTCGGAGCCGATGCGACGGGAGCCATAGGATTGAAATGCTACTGCGATCTCGCGTGCGGCGCGCGCGCGAACCGCCAAAAAACCGCAAGAAACGGCAATCCAAAACGCGCCCGGACGCGCATACTGGCCGTCCGTTTCTGCCGCAAGCCCTCAACGTGAACCTGTTCCTGTATTTCCTCACCGTCGTCATCTGGGGCACCACCTGGATCGCCATCAAGTTGCAGCTGGGCGTGGTCGCCATACCGGTATCGATCTTCTACCGCTTCGCGCTGGCCGGATTGATCCTCTTCGGCGCCCTGCTGCTGACCCGCAAGCTGCAGCGGCTGGACCGTCGCGGCCACTGGCTGTGCGTCGGCCAGGGGCTGTGCCTGTTCTGCCTGAACTTCCTGTGCTTCTACACCGCCACGCAATGGATACCCAGCGGCCTGGTGTCGGTGGTGTTTTCCGCGGCCACGCTGTGGAACGCGCTGAACGCACGCCTGTGGTTCGGCACGCGCATCGCGCCGCGCGTGATGGTGGCCGGCGCGCTCGGCTGCTGCGGCCTGGTGCTGCTGTTCTGGCCGGAACTGGCCGGCCAGGAGGCCAGCCATGAAACCCTGCTGGGCCTGGGCTTCGCGCTGCTGGGCACGTTCTGCTTCTCCACCGGCAACATGCTGTCGTCTTTGCAGCAGCGCGCCGGCATCCGGCCGCTGACCGGCAATGCCTACAGCATGCTGTACGGCGCGGCCATTCTGCTGGCCGGCTGCCTGGCCGCCGGCCTGCCCTTCGAGTTCGACGGCTCGGCCTCGTATGTGGGCGCCCTGCTGTACCTGGCCATTCCCGGCTCGGTGATCGGGTTCACCGCCTACCTGACGCTGGTCGGGCGCATGGGGCCGGCGCGCGCCGCGTACTGCACGGTGCTGTTTCCGGTCGTGGCGCTGAGCGTGTCGGCCTACGCCGAAGGCTATCACTGGACGCCGACGGCGCTGCTCGGCCTGGGCCTGGTGATGCTGGGCAACCTGCTCGTGTTCACGAAATGGTCGCCCTTCGCGCGCCGCGCCGGGATTGCGTCCTAGAAACTGGGTCGGGATTGAGTCCTAAATGCTGCGCAACGCCTCCAGCAGCCGGTCGATCTCCTCCCCGCTGGTCAGGTAGCTGACCGACGCCCGCGCGATCTGCGTCAGGCCGCGGGCCTGCATGTCCAGCGGCGTGTAGGGCACGCCGTTGCTGCCGATGGTCACGCCGCGTCCGGCCAGGGCGCGCTGCACCGATACGGCGTCGCGCCCCGCCATATTGAACGACACCAGCCCCGAGCGCTCGCGGCCCTGGTCCAGCACCGTGATTCCGGCGATGTCCTCCAGTTGGGCGCGCAGCGTCTCGGCCGCCGCGTCGATGCGCATGCGGATCGCGTCCACGCCGATATCCAGCGCTTCCTGCAAGGCGTTGGCCAGGCCGCAGCGCAGCGCCAGCGAGTTCTCGGCGGATTCCAGGCGCGCCGCGTCCTGGCGCAGCACCGGCTGGCCGTCGGCGCCCAGCGGCGCCGAATGCGTGTCGACGCAGGCCGGGATCAGCTTGTCCAGAAAGTCCCGCCGCACGTACAACAGGCCGGTGCCGCGCGGGCCGCGCAAGGCTTTGCGCCCCGCGCCGGACAGCACGTCGCAGCCGATCTCCGCCACGTCTACCGGCAACTGGCCGACGGCCTGGGCCGCGTCCACGAAGTAGGCGATGCCGTGGCGCCGCGCCACCAGTCCGATGGCGGCGGCCGGGTTGATGAGGCCGCCGTTGGCGGGCAGCCAGGTCAGCGCGATCAGGCGTACCCGCTCGTCCAGCATGGCCTCCAGCGCCTGCGGGTCCACGCAGCCGCTTTCGTCGGAAGGAATGGTCTCCACGATGGCGCCCGTGCGCTGCGCGGCCAGGCGCATGGCCGCCAGATTGCCGCCCCATTCGTGGCGGCCGACCAGGATGCGGTCGCCGGGCCGCCAGGGTGGCAGCGCGGCGAAGGCCGCGCTCCAACCGGGCGAATTGCCGCCGGTCAGCGCGATCTCGTCCGGCTGCGCATTGAGCAGACGCGCCGCCAGCAGGCGGGCGCGCTCGGTCTGTTCGCGCGCGGCCACGCCGGCCTCCATCGGTCCCATCGTGGCTTCGCGCTGCAGATGCGCGTGGATGGCCTCCAGCGTGCCGGTCGAAGGCAGCGATGCGCCCGCATGGTTGAAGTGCACGGTGCTTCGCAGGCCCGGCGTCCGGGCGCGCAGCGATTCCAGGGTGGAGTCGGTGAGAAGGGAAGCAGTCTGGGAGGCGGGCATGAAGGCTCCGGCGAGGCGGTGGAACCCTCATGCTATCGGTTGCGCGGCGTTCGTCCAAATGCAAAAGGCCCGCAACGAATTGCGGGCCTTTCAGTACTGCATTCTTTGGCTCCCCGAGCTGGGCTCGAACCAGCGACCTGCGGATTAACAGTCCGTCGCTCTACCGACTGAGCTATCGGGGAACAGGTAGAGGGGCCGAATTATGCACAAAAAATGGAAAGAATGCAAAACGGGCCGGACGATGCAAGGTACTTTTACATCATTGCGATTGATAACCGTTCTTATTAATATAAGGCGCGTGCCGACGAGGTGCTACTACTCGCTACAGGAACCCCCATGCATTCCTCATTCCTGAACAAGGCACTGCTAAGCTTCCCGGCGTTCAAGCAGGCCAACCGGAGCACCCTGGAGGCGCTCGCCTCGAGCGCGCGGCGCATGGTGCTATCACCCAAACAGCACTTGTTCCATATGGGCGAGGCCGCGGAACACTTCTTCTGGATCGAGCGCGGCGGCCTCATCATGTACCTGCCCAGCTACAACGGCGACGAGAAAGTCGTGCAGACGCTGGAAGGCGGCTGCCTGGTCGCCGCCACCGTCATGTTCTCAGACAACCGCGACTATCCGCTGTCCGCGCAGGCCAGCGCGCGCACCGTGCTCTACCGCCTGGACCGCGAGCCGCTGCTCGACATGGCGCGCCATTCGCCGGCCTTCGCCTATACGCTGCTGCAGATCGTCTCCAGCCACGTGGTGCACGCCATCAACCGCATCGATCTGCTGACCATCACCAACGCCACGCAGCGCCTGGTCACCTATCTGCTGGACCTGTACCGCGAACACGGCAGCGCATGGATCACGCTGCCGGCCAGCCACGCCGTGCTGGCGCGCCAGCTCAACATGACGCCCGAAAATCTGTCGCGCACGCTGGGCGCGTTCCGGCGCGCCGGGCTGATCGGCGGACGCAATCGCGAACTGGTGCTGCTCGACGTCGACGCGATGTGCCGCCATGCGCGCCTGCCGCCGCCGGGGCCGAAGTTCGCCAGCCGCCACAGCGTGGCCGCGCAGGACAGCGCGCTGTTTCGTTGCTGCTCGCTGCACTGAGGCCCGCGCTTCAGCAGCGCGTCCCGTGGCGCGACATCGGGCTGCGCTGCTTGCCCAGCGGTTCGGCGCAGCCCTGCTGCCCGTCGGTCCGCGGCCCGCACAGCACTGGCCACGCGTGCCGCAGATAGGCCGCGAACACGCCGGTCCAGCCCAGGCCGGCGCCCAGCAGCAGCCATGACGCCCACGCGCCCAGCGCCGGCAGGCCGGCCGCGGCGCGCAGCAGGGCGGCCAGCGCCAGCACGGCGGCGGCCACGGGCACCCAGGGACGGCGATCCAGCCAGCGTCCCGCGTGTATGCGTCCGGCCAGGCTCATGATGGTGAAGATGGACAAGCCCATCGCGCCGGCCATCAACACATGGCGTCCCGACGACGCCGGCGCCAGTCCGGTCAGCCACGCCAGCCCCATCGCGCCGTAGCCCAGCGCGACCAGCCAGTAGCTGGCATACAGCATCAGCGCCCAGCGCGTGAAAAGCGCCTTGCCGATATGCCAGTCGTTGAGCAGGTTGAGCATGGCTGCCGCCGCCGCCAGCGCGGTCCAGCCGGTCACCGGCCCGCCGCCCAGCAGCCATTGCGCCACGCTGCAGGCCGCGATGCAGAACACCGCCAGATGCCTGCGCGGCGGACGCGCCACGTAGCCGGCCAGCCCGGGCGGCGGCGCGCCGGGGCGGCCCGCTTCGATATAGCCGTTGACCACGTTCATGGATACGCGGCTGCCGGCCAGCACGATCAGAATCATCATCAGGTCCACGCCCACGTGCAGCCAGGCCAGCGCGTCCGCCTGCCGCAGCAGGGCCGTGAAATAGCCCGCCTGCGCCGCGCCCAGCGCGCCCAGCGCCCAGGCGAAGCCCAGGTGGCTGCGCGCCGGATCGCGCCACAGCGCCGGCGCCAGCCGCAGCAGCAGCGCCAGCACGAACGCCAGATTGCAGACGCCCGCCAGCACCACGCCGCTGCCGCCGGGCAGCCATTGCGCGGCCGCGTAGGCCACCCGCGCCGCCAGCCACAGCCCGGCCAGCGCCGCCAGCACGCCGGGCCGCGGCGGCGCGGCGCCCGTGAACTCCGGCACCGCCGTCAACAGAAACCCCGCTACCGCCGCCATGCCGAATCCGTACAGCAGTTCATGGCCATGCCAGAGCAAGACGCCGCCGGGCGGCCGCCAGCCGTCCAGCCCGGGCAGCGCGGACTGCAGCGCCAGCAGCCAGATCGCCAGGAACAGCACCGCGCTCGCGGTGGTCAGTACGAAGAACGGCCGAAAGCCGCAGCTGAACAGAGGATGCCGCAGGTTCATGCGCGCGCGCTCCCGGTTGCAAGGTCCGACGCCTGCGGCGACGCGTCCGGCAGGCCGAAGCCGGCGCGCATGGCCGGGGTCTGGATGAGCTGCGCCGCCGTCTGGTAGATCCAGGCTTCATCGCGCCGCGACTGCGGCAGGCCGAGGGTGAACTCGTCCTGGATACGTCCGGGCCCCGGCGCCATCATGATGATGCGGTCGGCCAGCCGAACGGCCTCCATCAGGTCGTGCGTAATCATCAGCACGGCGGTGCCGCTGTGCTCGACCTGCCGGCGCAGCATGGCGTAGAACTCGAGTTTCAGACCGATATCCAGGGCCGAGAAAGGCTCGTCGAGCAACAGCAGGTCGGGCGCCAGCGCCAGCGCGCGGCCCAGCGCCACGCGGCTTTGCATGCCGCCGGACAACTCGTGCGGATACTTGCGCAGGTCCTCTTCGGCCAGCCCGAGGCGGCCGGCCCATTCGATGGCGCGCTGCCGCCGCGCCGCGGCGGGCAGGCCCAGCGCCTTCAACCCCATGCCGATATTGCCGACCACGTTCTTCCACGGCATGAGCCGCGGCTGCTGGAACATGCAGCCTATGCCCCGGAACCCGATATGCACCATGCCTTCGGAAGGCGCCAGCAGTCCGGCGACGATATGCAGCAAGGTGCTCTTGCCGCAGCCCGACGGCCCCATCAGCGCCAGCGTCTCGCCCGCGCGCAGATCCAGCGCGATCCCTTCCAGGACCTCGGACAGCCCGTAGCGCTGCGACAGTTCGCGGATGTGCAGCGCGCTCATGGATCGAGGCTGCGCCAGCGTTCGGCCATGCGCTTGAAGGGTTCCAGCAACAGGTATTCGGTCGTCAGCAGCAGCCCCAGCACGGCCACGACCCAGGCCATGGCGGCCGTGCTGTCGAGCTGCCCACGGGCCGCGCCCAGCGCCGCGCCGGTGCCGTCGGCCGCCGCCAGCAGTTCGGCCATCATCACCACTTTCCAGGAAGTGCCCAGCGCCGTGATCCAGGCCGGCAGCAGATACGAGGCCACGTGCGGCAACTGCACGTCGGCCAGCACCGCCCACCACGGCAGGCGGTAAACCCGCGCCACGTCCATGAGCTGGTTGTCCAGCGTGCGCGCGCCCTGCATGGCGCCGGCGAACACGATGGGCAGGCAGGCGATGAACACGGTGAACACCGGCGTCGCATCGCCCACGCCGAACCACAGCATGGCCAGCACCAGCCAGGCGATGGGCGGCATGCCCAGCAGCAGCGTGGCCAGCGGGCGCGACACCATCGCCGCCGTCAGCGAACGGCCCGCCAGCATGCCGAGCACGCTGCCCGCCAGCACCGCGCCTCCCAGCCCCGCCAGGCCCCGGCGCGCCGATATGGCCAGCTCCGGCACGGCCTCGCCCGCGGCCGTCATGGCCGCCAGCTTCATCATGGTCTCGGCCGGCCCCGGCAGGATCAGCGCGCCGTAATGCCGCGCCGCCAGTTCCCACAGGGCGCAGAACAGCAGCAGGCTGGCGATGGCGCCCCAGCCGCTCCAGAGATACGCCAGCACCGCGCCGCACGCGTCAAGCAAGCGGCGCATGGCTGACCCGCGCGTGGCGCATCGGTAGATCCGGCATGGAAAGTCACTCCCTTGAAGGCCGCGAATTCGATCCGCGAGTATCTGCGGCCCGGAAGCCCGGCCGTAATGACAATTGTCATCAACGGGCGGCCCGGCTCGCGAACCCGATGCGCCGCTTCGTCGAATTTTCAATCTTGATAATTATCATTATCGTTACCGATGCTGCGTTCGCACAATGGCCTCGCCACGCAGCCCTACGCACAACGGGTCACGCGGCTCTTCCCTACCCATCACCGTAAACAGGAAAGCCCGGGGGGCCCATGCACGTACCACATCGATTCACCGCCAGGACCTTGAGCTTGCTGCTTGCCGCGCTGGGCGCAACCAGCGTCCACGCGCTGCCGGCGCCCGCCCATCCGGAGGAAAAGCCGAAGGCGCAGCCAGACTCGGGCAAGAACAAGAACGTGCACGAGCTGCAGGAAGTGGTGGTCAAGGGCGATCGCACCGAGGACGAAACCGGGCACGACGACGTCTACGACAAGGACGTCTCGAATCTGTACGTGGACCGCCAGTACATGGAGCGCTATCAGGGCGTCTCGGTAGGCGACGTGTTCGCCGGCATGAACGGCGTCTACAACACCGACAACCGCAACGGCTCGGCGTTGTTCCCGAACATACGCGGCCTGGCCGGCAACGGCCGCATCCCCGTCACGGTGGACGGCACCGAGCAGTCGCTGGACGTCTGGATGGCGCTGCGCGGCATCAACAATCGCAACTACGTGGACCCCAACCTGTTCCGCAGCATCACAGTGGAAAAAGGCCCGTCCCTGACCCGCGACATCAAGAGCGGCATCGGCGGCTCGGTGGCGATCCGCACCATCGAAGCCAAGGACATCATTCCCGAAGGGCGCGACTGGGGCCTGGAATTCAAGGCCAGCACCGCCAGCGGATCGGTCAAGGATACGTCTGATCCCTTCGATATCGTTGGCATGGATTATCGCGATGTTCCCGGGGCTTTCGCCTCCGTGCCCGTGTCGAAGGATGTAGGGGTGAGTTTCATGAAGCCGCGAGTGGAAAGACACGAACGCGGCAGTACCACGCGCTTCAATCTGCAAGACCGCAAGGTCTTCGTCAGCGGCGCATACCGGCACGAGGTATTCGACCTGATGCTGGCTTATAGCGATGCCCGCCGCGGCAACTATTTTGCGGGTACCAGGGGGGCAGACAAATACCGTTCCAGACCGGTGCCTCCCGGCACCTTCCTGCCGCAGAACCTGTATCCCAACTTGGCCCGGCTGTACGGCCCGGCTACTGAAGTGCCCTATACCAGTTCGTCGGTCGAAAGTTTCCTGGCCAAGAACCAATGGTATCTGCCTCACGGTCAGAAGATCAGCCTTGCTTACACCCGCAACCGGTTGACGTTCGGTGAGCTGCCGGCGTTCACGTCGGAAGTGTGGATGAACATGGTGGATGGATACAACCTCGATCTCTCGACTTCCAAATTTCACTATCCCTTTCCCGTCTCGCACGTCAATCAGTCCGTTTACCGACTCGGTTATGCAGTCAAGCCCAACGGCGTGCGCTGGTTGGATTTGAACGTGTCATTGTGGCGGGCGGTCAACGACAGCACGCGCTACCAGAACGGCGATGTCACGTATCGGGTCCGTGGCAATGACCGCAACTGGGATAGATGGACGCAAGATTGTGCGCCTGATCGCAACAGTCAACACTGCAGGCGTCTGCTCGAGGGTGACCTGAAGGATCCGGCCGAGCCGGGTGCCAAGCCGCCCAACACCAACGGCCTTTTCAACATCTTCATCGGTAACCGGCACGACACCCGCTCGACTCGTACCGGGCTGGATTTGAGCAATCGCTTCCAGCTCAGCGACAGCGTGGCGCTGACGCTGGCGGCCGACTGGCAATACGAGCGCAAGACCGACTACCTGCCGGTGGATACTGGCGGCGTCATGGTGGCCGCCGTCGCGTCGACGGCGTTGGGCCCGGCCTCGGGCCGGCGCGAGGAGTACGGAACCGGCATGAGTCTGGACTGGCAGGCTACCGAGAAGCTGCGCATCAGCACCGGTGTACGTTACGGCAGCTACTGGAGCTTCGATGACGAAACCGATAAGCGTCGGTCCGAAAAGCGTGATGGCTGGGGCAGCACTCAGGTCATCACCAGTCAGCTCGTCCAATACCATCGGCTGGCCACTGACGAAGAACTGGCCAGAGAGCAGCGAGCCGAAGAAGGTGTGGACTCCTACGACGAATGGGACGCTTACCGGGCCTCGCATGGCATAGTGGGTAAGAATCGCGGTATGGCAATTGGTGATGCAGACGAGGGTCCGATGTACTGGGCCATCGATATGCCGGTCACCGTCAGGAACGGCAAGGCCGACCGCAACGAAAATCCCTACTACAACGGCCTGGTCGATCTGGATGCAACCGCGGTTGCCCAGGGCGGTACATACCCGAAGTACGAGGCGGTGAGGAATCTGGCTACCAGGTTCGCCAGCACCATGCCCGCCGACCAGTGGCGGCGCCCGGACAAGCAGCGCGGTCGCGCCTGGTCGTCGCAAATCGTGGCCTCATACCAGTTGGCCGAGCGCGCCCGCGTATACGGACGGCTGGCCAGCACGGCGCGCTTTCCCAGCATCCTGGAGGCCGCCAACCGCAGGGGCTTGTGGGGCGAGTTCCCGGTTACGACCAAGCCCGAGCGCAGCCGGGCCTGGGAAGCCGGCCTCGCCTATAACCTGGGCGGGCTGCTGCAAGGCGTGCCGCAGGCCGATGTCAAGCTGACCTACTACTACAACAGCATCCGCGACTTTTACGGCCGCACGGAAAACATGAACGTCATCCAGTTCGACCGCAAGACCATGAGCGGACTGGAATTCCTGAGCCGTTTCGACAGCGGGCGTTTCTACGGCAATCTGGGGGCGACCCTGCGTCTGCGGCAAGACATATGCGATGCCGACTTTGCCGTTCAGCTCGAACCCAGCCACAACAGCTATCCCGAATGCCTGCCCGGCGGCTTTCCCGCAAGCCTGTCCTACTACGCTCTGCAGCCCCGATATTCGATCAACCTGGACTTGGGCACGCGCCTGCTGGAACGCAAGCTGAACCTGGGCATGCGGATGCGCTACCACAGTCGTGCCGACAATAAGCCGTTGGAGCGAATTAGCACGCGAGCTGGCGGCGTGTTGAACGCGCGGCCCTACTACTGGGACCCGGTGATGTTGTTCGACCTGTACGCCGAATACAACTTCAGCCGCCGGGCCAGTGCGCGGCTGAGCGTGGAAAACCTGACCGATCTGTACTACCTCGATCCGCTGACCAAAGTCGCCGCCCCAGGACCGGGCCGCATCGTGCGGCTGGAGGTGGCGCTGCGCTATTGAAAGCGTTTTTGCCGGTGTTCATGAAAACCGGCGCCTTCCCACTCCTCTCTATGGAGAATCATCATGAAGAAAACCCTTATCGCCACCGCCGTCCTGGCCGTGGCCGCCTCGTCGGCGATGCACGCGCAAGCGGCCAACGTGCAGGGCGGCTCGTCGAACAATACGATGGTCGCAGTCGGCTACTCCAACTTCCCGCTGTTCATCACCACCTTGGGCTATACCGGGCTGAGCATGAAGCGCACGGATGGCTGGTTCTCCTCCTATATCGATGTCCACGGAGGGCCAGTCACCATCGTCAGAAACAATTCAGTTCCCAACAAGTCCGGTCCATACTATGTGAACTTCCCGGTGCTGACGTTCCTCAGAATCGCTCAGGTTTGGCACAGCACCCGCGATAGCGCGGCCAATGTCTACAGCATCCGCCAGGTGATGACCCCTTACTTGCCGTTCTGGCCGCAATTCGGCGGCCTGGTCGTAGGCCAGGTCAAGGGCACCTCCAAGGGCAACGGCGTGTACTTCGGCGAATGGTCCAGGTCCGTTCCCTATCTCAACGCGGGCAACAGCACCGACCTGAACATGACCAGCGGCAGCCGCACCGTATGGTACGCGGGCGACAACGCCGTTACCCGCATGCCGACGCTGGTCGCCGCCAAGTATGACGTGACCGGCATCCGTCAGACCGGCGTGGGCGACAACATGCCGTACGCGCCCAAGCTGTACAAGGGTGTGCTCACCGCCAACTACAGCGGCGGCCGTGGCACGATCGATGGCGCCATCGCACGGGGCCGCGACCGTGTCGACTTCGCCGGCACCACCATTGCCTCCAACGGCAAGTTCACCAAGGGTGGCGCGATCGAAGGCCGCTTCTACAACAACGCGGAGGCGCTGGCCGGCATCTACAAGGGCCAGACCGCCGCCGACCACGTCGCGTTCGGGGGTTCGCGCCGTTAAACCCCAGGCCCACAACTGAAGCAACAGGAGGACGAGCACGGGCCTCGCGCCGCCGCACCGGAAACCGTCGGTTGCGGCGGCGCATAAAGGGCCTGCTGAACTTCGTACTCATTCCTTCCCCGGCCCGATACCCCATGCCCATGATTTTTCGCCGCGGCGCCGCGCTGTGCCTGCTGTTGACCTGCCTGCCCGCTGCGTATGCCAGCGACGACGATACCCGCTACCTGCTCGAACGGACACGCCGCGCGACCGAGCAGCGCGTGCGGCAATTCGGCGAGCCCGTTGCGCCGCCCGGCGCGGTGGTGCACGAAGGCAAGATCTACGAAGTGCAGACGAACCTGCAGGATCTGGAACCCGCCATCTATATCGCCTTGAATACCGGCCAGTGGGAACGGCTGGTCGAATTCGTCGGCCGTTATCGGCTGTTGCGCGACCATCGTCCGGCGCTGGTCGATATGGCCGAAGGGCTGCTGGCCCGCCAGGCTGGCGCCATCGCATTGGCGGTACGCCGGCTGCAGGCCGCGCACGCCGCCGATCCCGAGGACGCCCGCATCCGCCTGGAACTGGCGCGGCTGCTGTTCGAAGACAATCGCGATGCCGAGGCGCGCGCCATGTTCGAGCAGGTGCAGCGCGGCATGCTGCCCGACTACGGCCGCATGCAGACGCAGCAGTACCTGTCCGCGCTGGGCGCCCGCGCCGGCTGGCATGGCGGCGTGGCGGTCGGCACGGGTTACGACAGCAACATCAATCAGGCCAACGGTGCCCGCACCTGCTTGAGCCGGTTCCTGAGCCTGTGCCTCAATGACCGCAAGATGCCGGACCCCATCGGTTCCAGCCTGGTGAACTATGAGCTTGTGCTGGAGCGCCGCGACAATCTGGCCGGCAACCACAACCTGCTGTTGCGGCCGATCAGCTACGGAACCTATTACCGCCGCGGCGACGCGGACGCCAGTTCGCTGGTCCGCAACTACAGCAGCGCCACCTCGGTGCTGTATCTGGGCTACCAGTACCTCGACGCGCGCAACAACGTCAGCCTGCTGCCCTATGTGGAGCACTATTTCCGCGACGGCTACACCTACTATCTGGCCGGCGGGCTGCAATGGGAGTGGCGTCGCAGCCTCGCAAGAAAATGGCAGATGAGCGTTCTGCTGGACGCGCGCCGCTTTCGTTATCGCGCGCGGGCGCGGTTCATCAACAGCGACTACAGCCAATACCAGGCCGGGTTGTCGGTCAGTTACCTGCCGAGGGCTTCGACCTCGATCACCGCCGGCGTGGACGTGGTGCGCAAGGCATTTGCGCTCAAGCCGGCCAGCGGCAAGGAACTGGTGCTGCGCGCCGGCGTCTTTCATGCTTTCAGGGGCAAGCCCGGTTTCTACCTGAATGCGCAAAGCATTTTCCGCATCGGCCGTAATGACGCCTACGACGGATTCCTGGGGGGACGCCGAGGCGACCGGTTGCAGGTCTATCTGGTGACGCTGGGCGCCGAGGGCTGGAAGATAGGCGGCATGACGCCGGAGTTGCGGCTGCGGCGCAGCATCAATCGCAGCAATCCGGACTGGGCCTACAGCTACGCCCAGAACGAAGTGGGGCTGACGCTGCGCCGCGTGTTCTGAGCCGCCTCAGCCGTAGAAATCCGCGGCGGGCAGCTTGCCGCCGATCAAGCCGGGCTGGACTTCATGCACGCGCTGGAAGAAATACTCCAGTTCGGCGCGCACGCTGGCCGCGGCCATGGGCTTGTCGCGCGAGGCCTTCAAGGCGTCGGCCACGGCCTGCGGGGTCAGCATGCGGATATGCTTGGCGACCAGTTCGCCGCAGGCCTCGGGGTTTTCGAGGCACCAGGCCTGCGATGCGGCGTATTGCCGGCGCACCCGTTCGCACAGTGCGGCATTGCCCAGCGCCTTGCCCAACGCCGCGAGTCCAGCCTGGGGAATGCGCGGTTCGCGTTTCAAGACCCTGCCCCATTCCGCGGATAGGTCCAGGCCGCGATGCAGTTTGGGCGCCACGGCGGACACGGGCAGGGACTGCGTCTTGCGCAGCGCCATGGACACGGCGGGCTCGGGCAGCACCGCGTGGCTCACGCGGCGCAGGACCAGCAGCTGGACCGCATCGAATGGGGTGGTGACGTAACGCAGCGAGAAGTCCTTCTGCGGGTCCAGCCCTTGCGCGCGCGCCAGCACGCCGAAGAGGATATCGGGCATGTCGCCGCGAAACGGCACGGCGATTTCCTGGCCGCGGAAGTCGGCCAGCGAGCCCGCTTCGCCATTGCGCGTGACCAGCCACAATATTCCCCACACGGACACGTTCAACAGCCGCAGCGGCACGCCGCGGTTGTACAGGTTGGCGGCCACGTTGGTGGGCGAGGCGATGAAGTCGGCGCCGCCTTCCACTGCCCAGGCGCGCATCTGATCGGGATTGGTCCAGAGCGCGAACTTGGGCGTCACGCCCTCTTCGGCCAGCGCGCCGGACTCGACCATGTGGATCAAGGGGAACGACACCGTGATCGGCGGCCCGGCCAGCACCAGCCGGTCCGTAGCGGCCGCGGCGCGCGCGCGCACGGCCGGCAGCGCCGCCAAGGCCGCCGCCGCCAGCAAGGCGCGCCGGCTGCGTGAAACGGGCAGTTCCTGATGTGAGTGTTGAGTATGCATGCCGCAAAGCCCTCCGGTTGGTATCCAACCCGCAGTCTTTGTGCTTTGCGTTCAAATGCGAATGATAATTATCAACTTGACGTGGTGGCCGATACGTAGGCGGACAGATGCGACTGCGCCGGGAGATCTATCGCGCGTAAAAAAGGAAGTCCACGGACGTCCTTTTTGAATTCAGGTGGGAACCCGCTGCTTTAGCGGCGATGGCGGACCGGCGTCCTCGAGCGCCCCTTGCCTGATGCCGGCGCTTCCGCTCGTAATTGCCCGCATTCCGAATTCGGTAAGCGTCAGTTCGCGAACTTTGATGACTGCACCCGGTTTCGAAATGAGCTTGGACTCTTTGACGAAAGTCTCGGACGACTTCTTGGTGGCAAGGTTCATATCAATACCTTTTCGTGACAAAGTCGCTAATGGCCTTGGCGCCAGCACCGACAATCTCCACAACATCGTCGCGTTCGAAGAGCGCACGGTCACTTGAATCAAAGTAGATCACGCCAATGGGATGCTGTCCAGATCGGTCCAGAACGGGCACGGCCATTGCCGAGTAGCGGCCGGGACCCAGTTTGCGGGCTTCCGCTTCCGTGTATCCCCATTCGCGCACCAGTTCGGTACGAAGTTGCTCCTCCGTCCCATCCTGACTGGACATTACCAGCGGCTTCTTGCTTCGGATGGCTCTGCCGGTTATGCCGGTATGGATGGAGAACGTCCGGCCAACGCCTTCGCCATTGGCGCCGGCATAGTTGACGATCTGCTCGATCTCCTGCGGCTCATGAATGGGCGGAACGACTCGATGGAAGGTGGCTCGAATGTCAGCGCCGCATCGGCGTTTGATGCACCATTCGGAAAGCAGGGTATGCACTGCTGACACCGCTGCATAGAGCCCTTCATGGACGACATCCGGGCCATCTTTCTGGTCTTCGGCGCGAGCGATCACAATCCGGACTATGGCCGACAAGACCAGCCAGACGCAGGCGGCCGTGGCAAGCCCGAACATCCATTGATCGAATTGGGGATCACGCCAGCTTTTTACTGCGGCCGAACCGGCGACAATAATGGGCGGGCCGTTGAACAAGGCTTCTCGGGGCCATTTTTTTTGCCAGAAGCGTTTTTGCCCTGCCCCTGGAAGATGGTTTGTACGCATGCGGCCGAGCCTCCTGGAGCCATAGAGCCGACATGATTGTATCGTCGCGTAGCAGCAGGGATGGCAGGGATTCCCGTCTGGTGCGGGTAAGAACCGGACGAGTCCAGGACTGCGACTTGTCGTTGCCGCCGGGCGCATATGGCTGGCTCGGCATCGCCCGGAAAAGCAAAAGCCCAACCTCGCGGCTGGGCCAAGCGCTTGGAAACATTGGTGCCGGTGAAAGGAATCGAACCCTCGACCTTCTCATTACAAGTGAGCTGCTCTACCAACTGAGCTACACCGGCGATGCGTGCGGGGGCACGCGCAGGGACCGCATTGTAATGAAAAAACGCAGTCCCCGCGTGGGCCGCCCGCCAGGGCGTTACTTGACGATGGTCAGGCGCGGGCGCTTGGGTTCGTCGTCGTCGCCGCCATCGTCGCCGGAGGCGGCGACGGCGTCGGAGCCTTCGGGTGCAGCGGGGGCCGCGGCGCCCTGGGCGCCGGCTTCCGGCGGTTCGTAGGGCTGCACTTCGAAGCCCATGCCTGCGCCGGTTTCGCGCGCGTAGATGGCGCTGACGGCGCCTACGGGTACGTAGACGTTTTCGGTCACGCCGCTGAAGCGGGCCTGGAATTCGATGAATTCATTGCCCAGCACCAGGCGGTTGGTGGCCAGCGTGCCGACGTTCAGTGTGATCTGCCCGTCGCGCACGTGGGCGACGGGCACCATGGTGTGCTCGTCGACCTGCACGGTGATGTACGGCGTGTAGCCGTTGTCGGTGCACCATTCATGCAGCGCGCGGATCAGATATGGTTTGGTCGAAGTTTCACCCATTACAAAACAACCTTAGCGACGCATCACTTTTTCCGAAGGCGTCAGCGCTTCGATATAGGCCGGGCGCGAGAAGATGCGTTCGGCGTATTTCTGCAGCGGGGCGGCGTTCTTCGGCAGTTCGATGCCGTAGTGGTCCAGGCGCCAGAGCAGCGGGGCCACGGCCACGTCCAGCATGGAGAACTCTTCGCCCAGCATGTACTTGTTCTTCAGCAGCATGGGGGCGAGCTGGGCCAGGCGGTCGCGGATGTTCTGGCGAGCGTTGGCCAGCTTCTTTTCGTCGGGCTTGGCGCTGCGGTCTTCGAGCGTCGAGACGTGGACGAACAGTTCCTTTTCGAAATTGTAGAGGAACAGGCGGGTGCGGGCGCGCATGACCGGATCGGCGGGCATGAGCTGCGGATGCGGGAAGCGTTCGTCGATGTACTCGTTGATGATGTTCGACTCGTACAGGACCAGGTCGCGCTCGACCAGAATGGGCACTTGACCGTACGGGTTCATCACCGCGATGTCTTCGGGCTTGTTGTACAGGTCGATGTCGCGGATCTCGAAATCCATGCCTTTTTCGAACAACACGAAGCGGCAGCGTTGCGAAAACGGACACGTGGTTCCGGAATAGAGCACCATCATGGCGGTAAGTCCTTTATTGAAAAACGAAAGGCCAGCGCCTTAATCTAGCAGGCGCTGGCCCCAATTGCCAGGCGGGATAGGCGTACTGCCCTATCCGCCTTGTCCGTCCCTAATTACAGCGGGGGACGGCGTAAAACCTGGCGGGGCGTTGCGGTTAGCGTACGTGTTTCCAGTACGAGGCATTGAGGCGCCAGGTAACCAGGAAGAACAGCAGCAGGAACAACATGACGCCGACGCCGAGACGGACGCGGAATGTCTGGACGGGTTCGGCCATCCAGGACATGAACGCGGTCAGGTCGGCGACGTCGTTGTCGTATGTTGCGACTTGGGCCGGGTTGGCGGCCTTGAACTTGGCATCGAAGGTGGCATGGCCCTGGTAGTTGGCTACCGGTTCGGCCTTGACCGTGGAAAAACCCTGTGCATCGTACACCGTGGTGACGCGTTCCCAGGTCTTGGGGGCGCCTTCCTTGCCTTCGACCTCGTGCATGGCGACGGTGGTGAGTTCGCGCGGACCCTGCACTTCCCAGAGGGCGTGCGGCATGCCGACGGACGGGAACACCAGGTTGTTCCAGCCGGTGGCGCGCGAGGTGTCGCGGTAGAACGTGCGCAGGTAGGTGTAGATGTAGTCGGATCCGGAAGGGCCGGCGTTCACGGACTTGGCGCGGGCGATCACGGACAGGTCCGGGGGCGTCGTGCCAAACCACTGCTTCGCGTCCTTGGCGGTCATGGCGACGGTCATCATGTCGCCGACCTTGTCGCCGGTGAACAGCAGGCTTTCCTTGATTTGCTGGTCGGTCAGCCCGATGTCCTTGAGCTTGTTGTAGCGCATCGAGGACGCGCTATGGCAGTTCAGGCAGTAGTTGACGAACAGCTTGGCTCCGTTCTGCAGCGACGCCATGTCGTTGACGCGGTACGGGGCCTTGTCCAGCGGGTAGCCGCCCTCGGCGGCGAAAGTGGCGGTACACGTGAGCATCAAGGCCACGGCACCAATCAGCTTCTTGATCATGGTTAATCCGTTATCTGGTGGGCTCAGTGGGCGTGGAACGTAACGCGCTCGGGCACTTTCTTGAAGGTGCCCAGGCGGCTCCAGACCGGCATCAGGAAGAAGAACGCCAGGTACAGCAGCGTGCCGATCTGCGACGTGAGGTTCAACGGCGGACTGGGCGGCTGCGTACCGATGTAGCCGAGCACCAGGAAGTTGACCATGAAGATGCCGTAGATCCACTTGTGCCAGGTGGGGCGGTAGCGGATGGACTTGACCGGGGAATGGTCCAGCCACGGCAGGAAGAACAGGATGACGACCGTGCCGCCCATGGCGACCACGCCCCAGAACTTGGCGTCGATCACGCGCAGCAGCACGGCCACGACGATCAGGATGCCGGGGACGGCGATGCGCATGAAGCCCTTCAGGTTGCTCTTGAGGAGCAGCGCGATGGCGCCCAGCACGGAAGCGCCCGCCAGCACCCAGGTGAATTCGTCGGTGGTGGCGCGCAGCATCGAGTAGAACGGCGTGAAGTACCAGACCGGCGCGATGTGCGGAGGCGTCTTCAGCGAGTCGGCGGGGATGAAGTTGTTGAACTCAAGGAAGTAGCCGCCCATTTCCGGGGCGAAGAACACGATGAACGCGAACACCAGCAGGAAGCCGGCCACGCCCATCAGGTCATGCACGGAATAGAAGGGATGGAACGGGATGCCGTCCTTGGGACGTCCGTACTTGTCCTTCGGGCCCTGTTTGATCTCGATGCCATCCGGGTTGTTCGAGCCGACTTCGTGCAGCGCCACCAGGTGGGCGGCGACCAGCCCCACCAGCACCAGCGGAATGGCGATGACGTGGAAGGCGAAGAAGCGGTTCAGGGTGGCGTCGGAGACGACGTAGTCGCCGCGGATCCAGATCGACAGTTCGGGGCCGATGAAGGGAATGGCCGAGAACAGGTTCACGATCACCTGGGCGCCCCAGTAGGACATCTGGCCCCAGGGCAGCAGGTAGCCGAAGAAGGCTTCGGCCATCAGACAGAGGAAGATCGCAACGCCGAAGATCCACACCAGTTCGCGCGGCTTGCGGTACGAGCCGTAGAGCAGCCCGCGCAGCATGTGCAGGTAAACGACGACGAAGAACATCGACGCGCCGGTGGAGTGCATGTAGCGCACCAGCCAGCCCCACGGGACTTCACGCATGATGTATTCGACGGATTGGAACGCACGTTCGGCATCCGGCTTGTAGTGCATGACCAGGAAAATGCCGGTCACGATCTGCAGCACCAGCACCAGCAGGGCCAGTGAGCCGAAGAAATACCAGAAATTGAAGTTCTTAGGTGCGTAGTACTCGGACAGGTGGGCTTTCCAGGTGGAGGTCACCGGAAAGCGCCGGTCCAGCCAGCCCAACAGGCCTGTCGTCTCGACGGTTTTCTCGCCAGCCATCTAACGGCTCCTTCTCTCACGTGGCGTAATGCGGATTTACTTACGTAATGAAAAAAGCGCGACGCGAGCGTCAGGCCTTGTTGTCCTCGTCGACGCCCACGATGATGCGGGTGTCGCTGAGATATTGGTACGGCGGAACTTCGAGGTTGTCGGGGGCGGGCTTGTTCTTGTAGACCCGGCCGGCCAGGTCGAACGTGGAGCCGTGGCAGGGGCACAGGAAGCCGCCTTGCCAGTTGGCGCCCATGCCGCCACCGCCGCCCGTTTCGAAGTGCGCGGTGGGCGAGCAGCCCAGATGAGTGCAGATGCCGACGCAGACGAAGATCTCGGGCTTGCGCGAGCGGCCCTCGTTTTCGGCGTAGGCGGGGGTGAAGCCGGGCCGCTTGGAATCAGGATCGGCCAGCAGGGCGTCCTGGCTCTTGAGGCCGGCGATCTGTTCGGGCGAACGGTGAATGATCCAGACGGGCTTGCCGCGCCATTCGACCGTTTTCATGGCGCCGACGGGAATGTCGCCGATGTCGACTTCCACGGGCGCGCCGGCCGCGCGGGCCTTTTCAGAAGGGGAAAACGTGCTTACCAACGGTATTGCCGTAGCGACACCTGCTACGCCACCCACAGCACAGGCGGTGGTTACCCAGAAACGTCGCGAAGGATCGGGCGGCAGATTTGGATCAACCGCACCGTCATCATCATGCACCAGCGTATCCTGACTCATCTTCCTATCCTTGTTGATGCGCCCGCTCTACGAGTAGCATCACTTCTGCGGCATCGGCTTCGCGGGAATATGTAACAACATAGCAACCGCGTATTATAGCGCCAGCCCACTGGGGGGCGTATCACGAAGGGAGTGCTTTTATGAGCAAAGCGACTGGTTTCGTCAAAGAATTTCGAGATTTCGCGGTAAAAGGGAATGCAGTAGACCTGGCGGTCGGTGTCATCATCGGTGCGGCGTTCGGCAAGATCGTCGACTCGCTGGTCAAGGACATCGTCATGCCGCTGGTTAATTTCGTGCTTGGCGGTTCGGTCGATTTTTCAAACAAGTTCCTGGTCCTGTCGATGCCGGATGGCTACAACGGCCCGATGACGTACGCCGACCTGACCAAGGCAGGCGCCAACGTTTTCGCGTGGGGCAACTTCGTCACGATCATCATCAACTTCGTGTTGCTGGCCTTCGTGATCTTCTGGATGGTCAAGGCCATCTACAAGGCCCGCACCAAGGCCGAGGAAGCGCCGGCCGCACCGGCTGCGACGCCGGAGGACGTGGCGCTGTTGCGCGAAATCCGCGATCTGCTCAAGAAGTAATGAAAAAGCGCCCTGCGGGGCGCTTTTTTTGGCCCCGCCGCCGGGCCGTCCCAAGGCGGGACAGCCCGGCGGCGTGGGGGCCGTCTTACGCCGGGTTGTCGATATCGACGAATTCGACTTTGATGCCGAAACGCTCCGCCACCGCCTGGCCCAGCGCCTGCACGCCGTAGCGTTCGGTGGCGTGGTGGCCGGCGGCGATGAAGCCCACGCCGGTCTCGCGCGCCAGGTGCACGGTCGATTCCGACACTTCGCCGGTGATGTAGGCGCTGGCGCCCGCGTCCACGGCGTCGGCCAGCATGCCCTGGGCGCCGCCGGTGCACCAGGCGATCCGCGCCAGCGGCTGCTTGGGGTCGCCCACCACCAAGGGCTGGCGACCCAGGCGTTGGGCGACGCGCTCGCCCAGCTCGCCGAGCGTCTTCAGGCCGCCGGCCTCGCCCAGCCACACCAGATTGTCCGGCCCGCAGGTCTGCGGCGAGCCGTCGTCGCGCAGCGACGGGGCCAGGCCCAGCACGCGGGCCAGTTGCGCGTTGTTGCCCAGCGTCGGGTGCGCGTCCAGCGGCAGGTGATAGGCGTACAGGTTGAGGTCGTTCTTCAGGGCCAGCGCCATGCGGGTGCGGCGCGTGCCGATGACGCGGCGGTCCTCGTTGCGCCACATCCAGCCGTGATGCACCAGCACCGCGTCGGCCCCGCGTTCGACGGCGACGCGCAGCAGGGCTTCGCTGGCCGTCACTCCGGCGATAATGTGTCCGATTCCGGATCGGCCTTCCACCTGCAGCCCGTTGGGACAGTAGTCTTTGAAGCGCGCCGCCTGCAGGGTGTCGTCCAGCCAGTTGGCCAGGACCTGGGAGTCCACTTTACTCATTGCTAGTCCTATCAGAAACATGCGCCGATATTGGCTGATATTCGCTCAGGCCGTCACGGTCTGCCTGGGTATTCTATTCGTCGTCACGACCTTGCGGCCCGACCTGCTGCAGCTTGCCGGGCCGGCCGCGGGAGGGCGGCAGGCCAGCGCCGCGGGCGGCATGCCCGCCGCGCGCGCGCCGGCGGTGGCGTCCTATGCCGACGGGGTGGCGCGCGCAGCGCCGTCCGTGGTCAACGTATACACCACCAAGCACGTGAACGTGCCGCTGATTCCGCTGCCCGACGATCCGGTGCTGCGCCAGCTGTTCGGCCAGATGCCGGGCGTGACCCGGCGGCAGGCCTCGACCAGCCTGGGTTCGGGCGTGATCGTCAACCAGGACGGCTATGTGCTGACCAATTACCACGTGGTGCAGGCGGCCGACGCGATCGAGGTCGCCCTGAGCGACGGCCGCCGCGACGTCGCCAAGGTGGTGGGCGCGGACCCGGACACCGACCTGGCGGTGCTGCGTCTGGCCACGCTGCGGTCGCTGCCGGCGGCCACGCTGGCCCCGGACCGCGGCCTGCGCGTGGGCGACGTGGTGCTGGCCATCGGCAATCCGTTCGGCGTGGGGCAGACCACCACGCTGGGCATCGTGTCGGCGCTGGGCCGCAACGGCCTGGGAATCAATACGTACGAGCATTTCATCCAGACCGACGCGGCCATCAATCCGGGCAATTCGGGCGGCGCGCTGATCGACGCGGCGGGCAATCTGGTCGGCATCAATACCGCCATCTATTCCGAGTCCGGGGGCTCGATGGGCATCGGCTTCGCCACGCCCATCGAGATCGCGCGCAAGGTCATGGACGAGATCGTCAAGACCGGCGGGGTCAAGCGCGGCTGGCTGGGCGTGGAACCGCAGGACGTGACGCCGGAGCTGGCGCGCGCGTTCGAACTGGACCGCGACACGACGGGCGTGATCATCGCCGGCGTGATGCGCGACGGGCCGGCCGCGCGCGGCGGGCTGCGGGTGGGCGACATCGTGCAGTCGGTCAACGGCAAGCGCGTGGCCGACACCGCCGGCCTGCTCTCCGAGATCGCCCAGCTGCCGCCGGGCCAGCGCGCCACGCTGGGCATCCTGCGCGGCGGCAAGGCGGCGGAACTGGCGCTGGTGGTGGGCACGCGGCCGGGCAAGCCGCGCTAGTACGCGCGGGTCTTGAGCATCAGGCGCAGCGCCATGAGCACGGCTTTCTTGGTGGCGGGCGGCTGCTGGCGCAGCAGCGCGCGGATTTCGGCGTCGTAGCCGTCGGCTTGGTCTTCCGGCCCCGCGCCGGGGCAGCCGGATGCGTCCGCGCCGGGCATTACGCCGTCGGTCAGCCAGGGCACGCAGGTATCGAGCGCGCGGGCCAGCCGCAGCAAGGTGGCGCGCGACGGCGAATAACCGTCGCGGCGGGTGAGGATGCGGTGGATGCAGGACTGCGGCACGCCGGAGATGCGCGCCAGTTGGCTCTGGCTTTTGATGCCGCGCCACCGCATCAGGGTGTACAGGCGTTGGGAAAGTGACATGGCTGCAATCTAGGATTGCAGCCATGGGCCTACAACGTGAAACGGTCCTGCATGGCTGCGGGACCGTGCGGGCGGCTTATTGGCGTTCGGTCAGGGAGCCGGAGGCTGCTTCGTCGGCCTCGTCCGGTTTGGGCGTGACCATGCGGGCGCAGATCAGGCCGACCTCGTAAAGCAGGCACAGCGGCACGGCCAGCATGAACTGGCTGACCACGTCGGGCGGGGTGACCACCGCGGCGATGACGAAGGCGCCCACCACCACGTAGCCGCGGGCGGACTTCAGCTTGGATAGTTCGACCACGCCCATCTTCACCAGCAGCACGACGGCCACGGGCACTTCGAAGGTGATGCCGAACGCCATGAACATGGTCATGACGAAGCTGAGATAGGCCTCGATGTCCGGCGCCGGCGTGATCGATTGCGGCGCGAAGGTGGCGATGAAGTGGAACACCGTGCGGAACACCACGAAATAGCAGAACGCCATGCCCGCGATGAACAGGAAGGTGCTGGAGACGATGAGCGGCAGCGCCAGGCGCTTTTCGTGCTTGTACAGCCCCGGGGCCACGAAGGCCCAGGCCTGGTACAGCACCACCGGCAGCGCCAGGATGAACGAGGCCATCAGAGTGACCTTGACGGGCACCATGAACGGCGTGATCACGCCGGTGGCGATCATGCGCGTGCCTTCCGGCAGCGAGGCCAGCATGGGCTGGGCCAGCACGTCGTAGATGGCCGATGCGCCGGGGTAGATGAAAAGCACGATGAACACGCAGATCACGGCGGCCACGGCGCGCAGCAGCCGGGTGCGCAGCTCGACCAGGTGGGAGATGAAGGTCTCCTGCTGGCCTTCTTCTTGGGAGGCGTCCTGGGTCACGTCGGAGTTCCGGAGGGCAAGACGGGCTTGGCCTCGTCAGCCTTGGGCGCGCTGGGCGCCGGGGCGGGTTGCGGGGCTGCGGCCGGAGCGGGCTGGGCCGCCGGAGGAAGATCCAGGTCCAGGCTGTGGTTCTGGCCGGGCGGGGCGATGCTGCGTTCGGGCTCGGCCGGCGCGTCGGCCTTGCCGCTGGCGGCGCGGGCGACTTCGTCGAGCTCGGCGCGGAACTGCTGCACCGGCTCCTGCAGCGAGGCCTGGGTCTCGTTCAGGGATTTCTGCACGCCCTGGGCGGCGTCTTCCATTTCGCTTTTGAACTTGCGCAGCTCGTCGAGCTCGATCTCGCGCTGGATATCGGACTTCACGTCGTTGACGTAACGCTGCGCGCGCCCGAGCAGGTGGCCGACGGTGCGGGCCACCTTGGGCAGGCGTTCGGGTCCGATGACGATCAGGGCGACGACGCCGATCACCATCAGTTCAGTGAGGCTGACATCAAACATTCGACGGCCGCTAGGAAGTTGATGCGATGAGGGCCGGCCCGGTCAGGACGGGCCCGGGAGACAGGCGGAGGTTCAGGAGTTGGATTTTTCCTTGGCCTGCACGTCGATGGTGTCGCCGGAGACGCGCTGCTGAGCGATGGGCTCGGCCGGCTTGTCGCCGTTGGCTTCCTTCATGCCTTCCTTGAATCCCTTGACGGCGCCGCCCAGGTCCGAGCCGATGTTGCGCAGCTTCTTGGTGCCGAAGATCAGCGCCACGATGACCAGAACGACCAACCAGTGCCAAATGCTGAAACTACCCATGATGTTTCTCCGAATTACGCGGTGGGGGCCACGCGACCTTTCCAGGGGCGCGGGCCGCCGATGATGTGGAAATGCAGATGCGGGACTTCCTGGCCGCCTTCGACGCCGGAGTTGATCATGATGCGAAATCCGCCATCGGGGCCTGGACTGCAACCGTTTTCCGCGGCTAGCCGCGGCGCCAATGACATCATTCTACCCAACCAACCTGCGTCCTCGGCCGTAATATCCTGCATGGATATGACATGACGTCGAGGGATAAGCAATAAATGTACCGGCGCGGCCGGATTGATGTCGTGGAAGGCGACGAAATCCTCGTCTTCATAGACTTTCTTGGACGGGATATCGCCGGTGGCGATCTTGCAGAAGATACAGTTATCGCTCATTTTTGCGGGTTTCCGTGATCAGTCTTGCGGGCGGCTTGCCTTCTCCGCCAGGCCCGACAGCCCTTCGCGGCGGGCCAGTTCGGCCAGCACGTCTTCGGGGCGCAGGTTGAAGTGGGTCAGCGCGACCAGGCAGTGGAACCACAGGTCGGCGGTTTCGCTGACGATGCGGTCGGGCACGCCATCCTTGGCGGCCATGACCAGCTCCGTGGCTTCTTCGCCGATTTTCTTGAGGAAGGCGTCGGGGCCCTTCGCCAGCAGCTTGGCGGCGTAGGACGCCTTGGGATCGCCGCCGTTTTCGGGACGGCGGGTGGCCAGGGTATCGGCGATGCGCGCCAGGATCTCGGCGGCGCTTGCGGCTTGGTCGGTCATTTGTAGATCAGTTCGGGGTCTTTGAGCACGGGGTCCACGGTGATCCAGGACGCCTGGACGCCCTGGCCTTCCAGGCGGCGGTAGAAGCAGCTGGCGCGCCCGGTGTGGCAGGCGATGCCGCCTTTCTGGTGCACCTTGAGCAGGATCACGTCGCCGTCGCAGTCCAGGCGCAGCTCGCGCACTTCCTGCACGTGGCCGGATTCCTCGCCCTTGCGCCACAGGCGCTGGCGCGAGCGCGACCAGTAAACGGCGCGCCCGGTGGCCGCGGTCTCGGCCAGCGATTCGCGGTTCATCCAGGCCACCATCATGATCTGGCCGTTGTCGGCGTCCTGCGCAATGGCGGGAATGAGGCCGTCGCCGTCGAAGACGACGTCGGCGATCCAGGCGGGTTCGTTGCTCATCTGTCTATCCATAATCGCGCGTGGCGCAACTGAACTGTAATCTTACGGCAATACCTTGTTGCAGGTGCGCGAGCGTCCGCCCTCTGCCAGCAAACGCCGCAGGCGCTCCGGGGGGAGTACTTACAGCCGGACTGGGATACCCAGTCCAGCCATGAACTGTTTGCACTCGCCGACCGTATGCTGGCCGAAATGGAAGATGCTGGCCGCCAGCACCGCGCTGGCGCGGCCGGCGGTGACGCCGTCGGCCAGGTGCTGCAGCGAGCCCACGCCGCCGGAGGCGATCACCGGCACCGGCACGGCGTCGGAGACGGCGCGGGTGAGTTCCAGGTCGAAGCCGGACTTGGTGCCGTCGCGGTCCATGCTGGTCAGCAGGATTTCGCCGGCGCCGTAGGCCGCCATGCGGCGGGCCCAGGCCACGGCGTCCAGGCCGGTGGCCTTGCGTCCGCCATGGGTGAAGACTTCCCAGCGCGCGGGTTCGCCGGCCGCCGACACGCGGCGCGCGTCGATCGCCACCACCACGCATTGCGAGCCGTGGTAGTCGGACGCGGCGCGCACCAGTTCGGGGTTGGCCACCGCGGCGCTGTTGATGCTGATCTTGTCGGCGCCAGCGTTGAGCAGGCGCTGGATGTCGGAGACCTGGCGCACGCCGCCGCCCACGGTCAGCGGGATGAAGACCTGCGAGGCCACCTGCTCGATGATGGGCAGGATCAGGTCGCGGCCGTCGCTGGTGGCGGTGATGTCCAGGAAGGTGAGCTCGTCGGCGCCCTGCTCGTTGTAGCGGCGCGCGATTTCGACGGGGTCGCCGGCGTCGGCCAGGTTGACGAAGTTCACGCCCTTGACGACGCGGCCGGCCGTGACGTCGAGGCAGGGGATGATGCGGCGGGTCAGCGCGCTGCCCGCGGGGGTGCTGCTGGAGTCGGTCATTTTGCCAGTTCGTCGGCGCGGGCCTGCGCCGACTGGAAGTCGAGCGTGCCTTCGTAGATGCTGCGGCCCAGGATGGCGCCTTCGACGCCTTCTTCCTCGACGGCGCACAGGGCTTCGATGTCCTGGACGCCGGCGATGCCGCCGGAGGCGTAGACGGGGATGCGCACGTGCTGGGCCAGGCGGACCGTGGCTTCGACGTTGACGCCCGAGAGCATGCCGTCACGGCCGATGTCGGTGTAGATGATGGCCTCGCAGCCGTAGTCCTCGAACTTCTTGGCGAGGTCGAGCACGTCGTGGCGGGTCAGCTTGCTCCAGCCGTCGGTGGCGATCTTGCCGTCGCGCGCGTCCAGGCCGACGATGATCTGGCCGGGGAAGGCGCCGCAGGCGTCCTGCAGGAAGCCGGGGTTCTTGACGGCGGCCGTGCCGATGATGACGTAGGAAATGCCGGCGTCGAGGTAGCGCTCGATGGTGTCGAGGTCGCGGATGCCGCCGCCGATCTGCACCGGGATGTCGTCGCCGACGGCGTTCAGGATGGCCTTGATGGGCGCTTCGTTCCTGGGCTTGCCGGCGACGGCGCCGTTCAGGTCTACCAGGTGCAGGCGGCGGGCGCCTTGGTCCAGCCAGCGGGTGGCCATGGCGGCGGGGTCTTCGGAGAACACCGTTGCATCGTCCAGGTCACCCTGGCGCAGGCGCACGCAGCGCCCGTCTTTGAGATCGATGGCGGGGATCAGCAGCATGGTGGGCAGCGAGAAAATATAGGGGTTGAATGGGCGGGCGGACGCAGGCCAGTGCCTACGGCTGCCAGTCTACAAAATTGCGATACAGGCGCAAACCGTGCTCGGCGCTCTTTTCGGGATGGAACTGCACCGCGAAAATGTTAGCTGCCGCCACTGCGCAGGTAAAGGCAAGGCCATAATCGGTTTCACCGACGGTCAGGCCGGCGTCCGCCGGGTCGGCGTAATAGCTATGGACGAAATAGAAGTGCGTTTCGTCCGGAATGCCGGCCCAGATAGGATGAGAGCGCGTCTGGCGCACTTTGTTCCATCCCATGTGCGGGACCTTGAGGCGTTCGGCCCCGGTGCCGGCCGCGCCGGCGGCGCCGGCGTCGGCCAGGCAGGCCTCGTCGCCGCCGGGCAGCGGGTCGGCGAAGCGCGGGCCGGCGAAGCGGCGCACCACGCCGGGAAACAGCCCCAGGCAGGCCGTGCCGCCTTCTTCGCTGGATTCGAACAGCATCTGCTCGCCCACGCACACGCCCAGCAGGGGCTTTTCGCGCGCGGCGCGCACGACGGCCTCGCGCAGGCCGGATTCATTGAGGGTGCGCATGCAGTCCGCCATGGCGCCTTGCCCGGGGAACACGACGCGGTCGGCCGCGGCGATTTCCTGGGGCTGGCTGCAGATGCGGATGTCCGCGTCGGGGGCGGCGTATTTCAGGGCGCGCGCGACGGAATGGAAATTGCCCATCCCGTAGTCGACGATGGCGATAGTGGTCACTTCTTTCTGCCTGGAGCGGTGGATCGCGAACGTTACAGCACGCCCTTGGTGGAGGGCACGGCGTCGCCCATGCGGGGATCGACTTCCAGGGCCATGCGCAGCGCGCGGCCACAGGCCTTGAACACGGTTTCGGCCTGGTGGTGGGCGTTGAAGCCGCGCAGGTTGTCGATGTGCAGCGTGATCAGGGCGTGGTTGACCAGGCCCTGGAAGAATTCGCGGGTGAGGTCCACGTCGAAGTCGCCGATGCGCGCGCGCGTGAACGGGATGTGGTATTCGAGGCCGGGGCGGCCGGAGAAGTCCACCACCACGCGCGACAGCGCTTCGTCCAGCGGCACGTAGGCGTGGCCGTAGCGGCGCAGGCCGGCCTTGGTGCCGGCGGCCTTGGCGATGGCCATGCCCAGCGTGATGCCCACGTCTTCCACCGTGTGGTGCGCATCGATGTGCAGGTCGCCCTCGGCCTTGATGTCGAGGTCGATCAGGCCGTGGCGCGCGATCTGGTCCAGCATGTGGTCGAGGAAGGGCACACCGGTGTCGATCGTCTGCTTGCCGGTGCCGTCGAGGTTGACGGCCACGCGGATGCGGGTTTCGTTGGTGTTGCGGGTGATTTCTGCGGTACGCATGTTAAGCACTCAGAATCTCTTGCAGGGCACAGAGCAAGGCGGCGTTTTCGGCCGGGGCGCCCACCGAGATGCGCAGGCAGTCGGCCAGTAGCGGATGGGCGTTGGAAAAGTTGCGAATCAATATTTTGCGCGTTTTCAGGGCTTGATGCACGGCGTTGCCGTCCAGCTTGCCGGAAAAGCGTACAAGCAGGAAGTTGCCCGCGGACGGGAACACGCGCACGCCGGGCAGCGCCGCCAGGGCCGCGGCCAGCGGTTCGCGGTCGGCGCGCAGGCGCGCGGCCTGCTCGTCGAGCACCGGCTTGTGGCGCAGCACCGCGGTCAGCGCGGCCTGGGTCAGCACGTCCAGGTTGTAGGGCGGGCGGACCTTGTCCAGTTCGGCGATCCAGTCCGGGTGGCCGGCCAGGTAGCCGAAGCGCAGGCCGGCCAGGCCGATCTTGGACACCGTGCGCATGACGAGCACGTTGGGGGCGTCCAGCACCCGCGGCATCCAGGTGGCGTCGGTGAACGGCTGGTAGGCCTCGTCCAGCACCACCAGCCCGGGGGCGGCGGCGATGATGGCGGCGATGGCGTCGTCGGGCCACAGGCCGCCGGTGGGATTGTTGGGCACGGCCAGGAACACCACCTTGGGCTGGTGCGCTTCGATGGCGGCCAGCATGGCGGGCAGGTCCAGCTCCAGGTCGGCGGTCAGCGGCACGCCGACGAAACGGGCGTGGTCGAAGCGCGCGGCCATGTCGAAATACACGAACGAGGGCCACGGCGACAGCACGGCCTCGCCGGGATTGCAGCAGGCCTGCACGATGAGGTGGATGAGCTCGTCCGAGCCGTTGCCGAACAGCAGGCCGGCGGCCTCGGGCACGCCGAAAGCCGTTTTCACGGCCTGCCGCAGGGCCGACAGGTCCGCCGCTGGATAGCGGTTCAGCGGCGTGTCGCGCACGGCGCGGGCGATGTCGTCGCGGACTTGCGGCGGCAGCTCGTACGGGCACTCCATGGCGTCGAGCTTGATGCAGCCTTCGGCGTGGGCCACGGGGTAGGCGGCCAGTTCGCGGATGTCCGCGCGGACCGTGCCGGCGATGCGGCCGGCGACGCCTGCCGCCGGGCTCATGGCTGGTCGATCCGGTACTGGGCGCTGGCGGCGTGCGCCTGCAGGCCCTCGCCCAGCGCCAGTTCGGCGGCGATGCGGCCCAGCGTCTGGGCGCCCTGGTGCGAGACCTGGATCAGGCTGGAGCGCTTCTGGAAGTCGTACACGCCCAGCGGCGACGAGAAGCGGGCGGTGCGCGAGGTCGGCAGCACGTGGTTGGGGCCGGCGCAGTAGTCGCCCAGCGCCTCGGAGCTGAAGCGGCCCATGAAGATCGCGCCGGCGTGGCGGATCTGCGCGGTCCATTGCTCGGGCTGCTCGGTGGAGATTTCGAGGTGCTCGGGGGCGATGTCGTTGGCGATGCGGCAGGCCTCTTCGAGGCTGCGGACCTGGATCAGCGCGCCGCGGTTGGCCAGGCTGACGCGCAGGATGTCGGCGCGCGGCATGGTGGGCAGCAGGCGCGCGATGGCGGCCTCGACCTCGTCGATGAAGGCGGCGTCCGGGCACAGCAGGATGGACTGCGCGAGTTCGTCGTGCTCGGCCTGCGAGAACAGGTCCATGGCGATCCAGTCGGCCGGCGTCTTGCCGTCGCAGATGACCAGGATTTCGCTGGGGCCGGCGATCATGTCGATGCCGACCACGCCGAACACGCGGCGCTTGGCGGCGGCGACATAGGCGTTGCCGGGGCCGACGATCTTGTCGACGGCCGGCACGGTGGCGGTGCCGTAGGCCAGCGCGCCCACGGCTTGCGCGCCGCCGATGGCGAACACGCGGTCCACGCCGGCGATGGCGGCGGCGGCCAGCACGATGGGGTTGCGCGCGCCGTCGGGCGTGGGCGTGACCATGACCAGTTCCTGCACGCCGGCGACCTTGGCCGGGATGGCGTTCATCAGCACGGACGAGGGATAGGCGGCCTTGCCGCCGGGCACGTACAGGCCCACGCGGTCCAGCGGGGTGACCTGCTGGCCCAGCAGGGTGCCGTCGGCTTCGGTGTAGGTCCAGGTCTCGGCGCGCTGGCGCTCGTGGTAACTGCGCACGCGGGCCGCGGCGGCCTGCAGCGCGTCGCGCTGGGCGGCCGGCAGCGCGGCCAGCGCGGCCTGCCAGTCGGCTTTGGGAATCTCCAGCGTGGCGGCGGACGCGCCGGGCATGCGGTCGAAGCGCTGCGTGTATTCCACCAGCGCGGCGTCGCCGCGGGCGCGCACGTCGGCCAGGATGCCGGCGGCGGCGCGGTCGATGGATTCGTCCTCGGTGGCCTCGAAGGCCAGCAGCTTGGACAGGGCGGATTGGAATCCGGGATCGCGGGAATCGAGACGATTGATCAGGGCCATGGCGTCATGGGGCAGGCGGGGTGGCGGCCGCCGCGGCGTCGCGGCGGGCGGAAATCAGGCGTTGCGGGCGGAGGCTCTTTCGAAGGCGTCCAGCAGCGGTTGCAGGCGCGCGCCGCGGGTCTTGAGCGCCGCCTGGTTCACGATCAGGCGCGAGGAGATCGGCATGATGTCTTCCACGGCGACCAGGTCGTTGGCGCGCAGCGTGCCGCCGGTGGACACCAGGTCGACGATGCAGTCGGCCAGGCCGACCAGCGGCGCCAGCTCCATCGAACCATACAGCTTGATGATGTCGACGTACACGCCCTTGGACGCAAAGTGTTCACGGGCTGAATGCACGTACTTGGTGGCCACGCGCAGGCGCGCGCCCTGGTGCACCGCGCCTTCGTAGTCGAAGCCCTTGCGCACGGCCACGGCCAGGCGGCACTTGGCGATGTTCAGGTCGATCGGCTGGTACAGGCCGCCGGGCTGTTCCTTGGCGTGCTCGATGAGCACGTCCTTGCCCGCGATGCCCAGGTCGGCCGCGCCGTATTGCACGTAGGTGGGCACGTCCGAGGCCCGCACGATGATCAGGCGCAGGCCGGGATCGCTGGTCGGGAGGATGAGCTTGCGCGAGCTTTCCGGATTCTCGGGCACGTCGATGCCGGCCTCGGCCAGCAGCGGCATGGTCTCTTCGAAGATGCGCCCTTTGGACAGGGCCAGGGTCAGGGGGGCGGGCGTGGCCTCTTTCATGCCGTTTCCTTGCCGGTAACGCGTTGGATGTTCGCGCCCAGGGCGCGCAGTTTCACTTCCATCTGGTCGTAGCCGCGATCCAGGTGGTAGATGCGGTCGACCAGGGTTTCGCCTTCGGCCGCCAGGCCGGCGATGACCAGGCTGGCCGAGGCGCGCAGGTCGGTGGCCATGACGGTCGCGCCCGACAGGCGCGGCACGCCGCGCACGATGGCGGTGTGGCCGTCGATGCTGATGTCGGCGCCCATGCGGCGCAGTTCCTGCACGTGCATGTAGCGGTTCTCGAAGATGGTTTCGACGATGACCGAGGTGCCTTCGGCCACGGCGTTCAGGGCCATGACCTGGGCCTGCATGTCGGTGGCGAAGCCGGGGTATTCCTGCGTGCGAAAGCCCACGGCGCGCGGGCGCGAGGACATGGCGCAGCGGATCCAGTCGGGGCCGGTCTCGATGGCCAGGCCGGCCTCGGCCAGCTTGTCCAGCGTGGCGCCGAGGATGCCGGGGTCGGTGTTGCGCAGCACGATGTCGCCGCCGGCCGCGCCCACCGCGCACAGGAAGGTGCCGGCCTCGATGCGGTCGGAGATGACGCGGTGGTCGGCGCCGTGCAGCCGGTCCACGCCGTCGATCACGATGCGGCTGGTGCCGTGGCCCTGGATGCGCGCGCCCATCTTGATGAGCAGCTCGGCCAGGTCGACCACTTCGGGTTCGCAGGCGGCGTTATCCAGCACGGTCCGGCCTTCGGCCAGCACGGCGGCCATCAGCAGGTTTTCGGTGCCGGTGACGGTGACCATGTCGGTGCGCACGGTGGCGCCCTTCAGGCGCTTGGCGCGCGCCACCACGAAACCGTGTTCGATGCTGATTTCGGCGCCCAGCGCGGCCAGGCCCTTGATGTGCTGGTCCACAGGACGCTGGCCGATGGTGCAGCCGCCGGGCAGGCTGACGCGGGCCTCGCCGAAGCGCGCCAGCAGCGGGCCCAGCACCAGGATCGAGGCGCGCATGGTCTTGACCAGTTCGTAGGGCGCTTCGAGATTGTCGACCTGGTTGGCCTGCAGCGTCACGGTCGCGTCGGCGCCGCGCTCGGCGCGCATGCCCATGCGGCCCAGCAGGCGCAGCATGGTGCCGGTGTCGTTCAGGTGCGGCACGTTGCGCAGCGTCACCGCGTCGGCCGTCAGCAGGCCGGCGCACAGGATGGGCAAGGCCGAATTCTTGGCGCCGGAGACGGCGACTTCGCCGTGCAGGCGCGCGCCGCCGGTGATGCGTAGCTTGTCCATTATTTGCCCGCTTGCTGGTATTCGGCGGGCGTCAGGGTGCGCATCGACAACGCGTGGATCTCGGCCTTCATGCGGTCGCCCAGCGCGGCGTAGACCAGCTGGTGGCGCTGGATCAGGCGCTTGCCTTCGAAGGCGGCGCTGACGATGACGGCGTCGAAATGCGAGCCGTCGCCCTGCACGTCGAGATGTTCGCAGGGCAGGCCGTCCGCGATGTATTGGCGGACTTGCGCGGGAGTGGGAAGCATGGACGTCAGTTCCTGAGTTTGTAGCCGCTGGCCAGGAGCCGCAGCGCGTAAAGCGTAAGCGCGAGGAACACCCCCGTCACCACCGCCAGGCTGCGCCAGGGGGAGACGTCCGACACCGAGAAGAATCCGTAGCGGAAACCGTCGATGGTGTAGAAGATGGGGTTCCAGTGGGACACGCCCTGCCAGAAGGCCGGGAGCGTATGGATTGAATAGAATACGCCGGACAGGAAGGTGGCCGGCATGATCAGGAAATTCTGGAAGGCCGCGAGCTGGTCGAATTTCTCGGACCACAGGCCGGCGATCAGGCCCAGCACGCCCATGATGCCGCAGGCCAGCACGGCGAACACGATCAGCCACAGCGGGTTGGCCGGCACCAGCGACACGAAGAACAGCGCCACCACCCACACGCACAGGCCCACGGCCAGGCCGCGCACGATCGCCGCCAGCACGTAGGCCGCGAAGATGTCGCGGTGCGACAGCGGCGGCAGCAGCATGAACACCAGGTTGCCCGTGATGCGGCTCTGGATGAGCGAGGACGAGGGGTTGGCGAACGCGTTCTGCAGCATGCTCATCATCATGAGCCCGGGGATCAGGAATGCGGTGTAGGGCACGCTGCCGTACACCATCACGCGGCCTTCCAGTACGTGGGCGAACACCAGCAGGTACAGCAGCGCCGTGATGACGGGCGCGGCGATAGTCTGGAAGCTCACCTTCCAGAAGCGCAGCAGTTCCTTGCGCAGCAGGGTGGGAAAGCCGGAGCCCGCGTCCAGGCGGGGCTGCACCAGCGGCTGGCCGGCGCTTGCGATGGGCTGGGTCATGACGGGATCTCTTCGGGTTGCGGGGCGGCGGCGGGGTCGTCCTGGTGCATGATGCGCACGAACGCGTCTTCCAGGTCCACGCCGCCCACGCGGGCCAGCAGGGCCTGGGTGGTGTCCAGCGCCACGATGCGTCCGCCCTTGAGCATGGCGATGCGCCCGCACAGGGCCTCGGCCTCTTCGAGGTAGTGGGTGGTCAGCATGATGGTGTGGCCGGCGCGGTTCAGGCGCGAGATGAATTCCCACAGCGTGCGGCGCAGGTCCACGTCCACGCCCGCGGTCGGCTCGTCGAGCACGATCACGGGGGGGCGGTGCACCAGCGCCTGCGCCACCAGCACGCGGCGCTTCATGCCGCCGGACAGCGCCCGCATGTTGGAATCGGCCTTGTCCGCCAGCCCCAGGTTGAAGAGGATTTCATCGATCCAGTCGTCGTTCTTGCGCAGGCCGAAATAGCCGGACTGGATGCGCAGGGTCTCGCGCACCGTGAAGAAGGGGTCGTAGACCAGTTCCTGCGGCACGACGCCCAGGGCTCGCCGTGCCGACTTGTAGTCGGCCACGACGTCGTATCCACAGACCGTGGCGCGCCCGGCGGTGGCGTGCGCCAGCCCGGCCAGGATGGAGATCAGGGTGGTCTTGCCGGCGCCGTTGGGGCCGAGCAGGCCGAAGAACTCGCCGTGCTCGATGTTGAGGCTGACGTTGTCCAGGGCCTGGAAGCCCGATCCGGACGCATGCCCGAGGAGCTTGCGCCAGCCGCTGGCGCGCGGCGAGTAGATCTTGGAGACGTTTTCTAGACAGACGGCTGACATGACGGGAGGGAGTGGCCCGAAAAGAGCGAATTGATCATTATATAAGCGCCCTGCCGCGGCATATGGGGATGGCCCCGGCGCGCGTGGGGACGGATGGTTTATCTGTCCCTGAAATAATCGGCCCGGCGGGCCTGAGGGCGCGCCGGGCCGGACCAGCCTGCATCGGGATCACTGGTTGCGCTGGTTCAGCGCCTGGATCAGGCCGTCGATGCCGTTCTGGTTGATCTGCTGGGCGAACTGGTTGCGGTAGTTTTCGATCAGCCAGATGCCTTCGACGTTCATGTCGTAGATCTTCCAGCCCTGGGCGGTCTTTTCCAGGCGGTAGTCGACGCCGGTCGGCTGGCCGTTGGCCTGGCTGATGAGCGTGCGCACGACCACGTCGTCGGCCTTGGGGTCGCCGCGAAACGGCAGCGTGCGCACGGTGGTGCTGGGCGTGACGCGGGTCAGCGCGCCGCTGTAGGTGCGCACCAGCGTGCCGCGGAAGGCTTCGGCCAGGGCGGTCTTCTGCTGCGCGGTGGCCTGGCGCCAGTAGCGGCCGGCGGCCAGGCGGGTGGTCTTCTGGAAGTCGACGTAGGGCAGGATGTGCTGGTTGACGACCTCGTTGATGCGGGCCGTGTTGCCGGCCTTGACCGCCCCGTCGGCCTTGAGCACGTCCAGGGTTTCGTTGGCGGCGGCCAGCACGAACTGCTCGGGCGGGCCGTTGGGGTCGGGCTTGGCCTGCGCGCCGGCGGCGGCCAGGCCCAGCAGGCTCGCAAAGGCCAGGCGCTGCAGCAGGGAAACAAAAGAAATTCGCATCGGGACTCCTTACAGGTACTGATGGCGCGGTTGCGCGGCCTTACTGGGCCGCGGGTTGCGGCGCGGGGGCCGCGGCAGGGGCGGCAGGCGCCGCCGCGGCGTCCTCGCCCTCGTCGTCTTCGTAGTTGGGCAGCGAGGACTCGTCGTCCACCTTGTGGCCCAGCACCATGGCGGCGCGGCGCTGCAGGTAGGCGTCGCGCACGAAGCTGTACGGGTCGAGCGCCACGCGGTCGACCGTGTCGGTCGCGTCCAGCAGGCTGGCGCGCGTGTCGACGATGCGCAGGCCCCAAAGCGAGTTGCGCAGGCGCACGTTGTCGATGGCGTCCACGCCCATGTAGCCGTAGGTGGTGCCGGCGTAGTCGCCGATCAGGCCGGCGCCGTCGCGCACGGTGGACGAGCCGAAGAACGGCAGCACCAGGTACGGGCCCTGGCCGAAGCCCCAGACGCCCAGCGTGGTGCCGAAGTCGTTCGGGATGCGGCGCGCGCCGTTGGCCGAGGCCACGTCGAAGCAGCCGCCCACGCCCATGGTGGTGTTGAACAGGAAGCGGCCCAGCGTGTTGACGAAGTCGTGGCCGCGGCCCTGCAGGAAACTGTTGGCGCCGGACCAGAGGTCGCCGACGTTGCTGAAGATGTTGTGCACACAGCTGCGCACCGGTTCCGGCGTGACGTAGGTGTAGGCCTGCGCCACCGGCTTGAAGACCGCGCGGTCGACCGTGTCGTTGAACTTGTAGATGCCGCGGTTCATGCCTTCCCAGGGATCGCGGGGGTCCGGGTTCTGCGGCGCGGCGCAGCCCGCCAGCAGCGCGCCAGCCGCCGCGACGGTGGCAATCCGGGAAATCGCTTTCTTATTCATGATCAGGGCATCCGTTTCGGTATTTCTTATGATATTGCGTGCTAGGGCGCGGCTTGTTACCGCGTCTTTCTCATTGTCTTCAATTTGGCGCGGGCGCGGCCGATTCCGGCGAACTCGTGCCCTGCTTCTCGGCCGATCCGTACAGGAACTGGCTGATCAGCTGTTCGAGCACGACGGCGCTCTGGGTGTAGCGGATCTTGCCGCCGTCGGCGAAGTTCTCCTCGTCGCTGCCCGCCGTCAGGCCCAGGTACTGCTCGCCCAGCAGGCCGGAGGTCAGGATGGAGGCCGACGAGTCCTTGGGGAACTGGTAGGCCGTTTCCAGCTTGACCGATACGACCGCCTGGAAGGTCTTGTCGTCGAACGAAATGCCGTCGACGCGGCCCACCACCACGCCCGCGCTCTTGACGGGCGCGCGGACCTTGAGGCCGCCTACGTTATCGAAGTTGGCCGTGACCGTATAGGTCGGGGCGAAGGAAAAGGTGCTCAAGTTGCCGGCGCGCAACGCCAGGAAAGCCAGCGCGACCGCGCCCAGCAATACGAACAGCCCTACCCAGAAGTCGGTTTTTTCGCGTGACATGATCGATCCGTTTCAATTTCCAAACATCAAGGCGGTGAGCAGGAAGTCCAGCCCCAGCACCGCCAGCGAGCCCACCACCACGGTGCGCGTGGTGGCGCGGGCGACGCCCTCGGGAGTCGGCTTGGCCTGCCAGCCTTCGTAAAGCGCGACCAGCGTGACCGCGACGCCGAACACCAGGCTCTTGATGACGCCGTTGGCCACGTCCTTCAGGACGTCCACGCCGTTTTGCATCTGCGACCAGAAGGCGCCGGCGTCCACGCCGATCAGGACCACGCCCACCACCCAGCCGCCCAGGATGCCCACCATGGAGAACACCGCGGCCAGGATGGGCATGGCGATGACGCCGCCCCACAGGCGCGGCACCAGCACCCGGCGGATCGGGTCCACCGCCATGACTTCCATGGCCGCGAGCTGCTCGCCGGCCTTCATCAGGCCGATTTCCGCGGTCAGCGAGGTGCCGGCGCGGCCGGCGAACAGCAGCGCGGTGACGACCGGGCCCAGTTCGCGCACCAGCGACAGCGCCACCAGCAGGCCGAGCGCTTCTTCGGAACCGTAGCGGTTCAGCGTGTAATAGCCCTGCAGCCCCAGCACGAAGCCCACGAACATGCCGGACACGGCGATGATGAGCAGCGAATAATTGCCGATGAAATGAACCTGCTGCGACACCAGGCGGGGGCGCGACAGGGCGATGCCGCTGCGCGCCAGCAAGGCGTTGACGAAGCGGGTGAAGTAGCCGATGCCGGTCACCTGGGCGTGCACCCAGCCGCCCAGCGCGCCGATGGGATTGCGCGATCCGCTCATGCCTTGCGCCTCTGTTGTTGCGAAAGCCACTTCTGGAAAGCCGGCGTTTCGGGGTACTGGAAAGCGACCGGGCCGTCGGGCTCTCCCTTGAGGAATTGCTGCACGTAGGGGTCCTGCGAGGCCGCCAGCGTCTGCGGGGTGCCGGCGGCGGCCAGCCGGCCCTGGCCCACCAGGTAGACCTGGTCGGCGATGGCGAAGGATTCCTGCACGTCGTGCGTGATCAGCACGGAAGCGCAGCCGAGGCGGTCGGCCAGGTTGCGGATCAGGCGGGCGGTGATGCCCATCGAGATCGGGTCCAGGCCGGCGAACGGTTCGTCGTACAGAATCAGTTCGGGTTCCAGCACCACGGCGCGCGCCAGCGCCACGCGCCGCGCCATGCCGCCGGAGATTTCGGAAACCTTGAGGTGCGCGGCGGCGCGCAGGCCCACCGCGTCGAGCTTGTCCAACACGCGTTCGGTGACTTCCGCCTCGGCCAGCCGGGTGTGTTCGCGCAGCGGGAAGGCGACGTTCTCGAAGACGTTCAGGTCGGTGAAAAGCGCGCCCTGCTGAAACAGCACGCCCATGCGGGTGCGCAGCGACTGCAGTTCGGCGCGGCTGACGCCGGCCATGTCCTGGCCGAAGGCCAGCACGCGGCCGCGCTGCGCGGTGAGCTGGCCGGTGGCCGCGCGCAGCAGCGTGGTCTTGCCCGAGCCCGAGCCGCCCATGATGGCGACCACCTGGCCGGCGCGCACGTCCATGGAAATGTCGCGCAGCACGGTGAAGTCGCCATAGCCGAGCGCCACGCCTTCCAGGCGCAGGGCGAATTCCGGGGTGCTGCTGGTTTGAGCGGGCATGGGCAACGAAAGCGTATTTCGGCGGCGGAGCTTGCCCTGCTGTCTGTTCGACACGTCTGGCGAAGCATGGGGCCGGCGCGGACAAGACAGGCGGCGTCGGGAAGCGCCCTGTTACTCAGATACCGGGAGACAAAGCGAGGCCCTGGCTCCCGACGGCGAGGCGCCATTGTAGCCCGACGCATAGCAATCACAACGCGACAGGCTGTTCGTGGAACAGTGTTTTCGACTCGGGGAACAATCCCTGCCTAGCGCCGCGCCTGGGCGGCCGCCGTCTCCCGGGACAGGCGCGCGATCAGGTCCGCCGTGCTTTCGCGGCGGGCCAGCGGCGCGCCCTGGCCGGCCCACAGGGACAGCACGTCGAGGTTGCCCGCCTTGCCGCCGGCCGTGCGCATGGGCCGGGTCAGCGCGTTCTGCAGCGGATACGGCAGGATGTCGGCGGCGATGGCCTCGGCGTCGCGCATGAAGGCGTTCTCGATGCCGCGCGCCGGCCGCCCGGAAAACGCCCGGGTCACGCGCGACTGTTCCGAGCGCGACGCCGGCAGGGCCGCCTTGTAGGCCTCGCCGATGCCGGATTCCTCGGTGGTCAGGAAGGCCGTCCCCATTTGCGCCAGGTCGGCGCCCAGCGCCAGCGCGGCGGCGATGCCGCGTCCGTCCATGATGCCGCCGGAGGCGATCACCGGCACCGAGACGGCGTCGGCCACCTGCGGCACCAGCGCCATGGTGCCGATCAGCGATTCCTCGAAGCCGCCCAGGAAGGTGCCGCGATGGCCGCCGGCCTCGGCGCCCTGGGCCACCACGGCGTCCACGCCGTCCTGCTCCAGCGCCACCGCTTCGGCCACCGTGGTCGCGGTGCCGACGGTCAGGATGCCGAGCTCGCGGCAGCGCGCCAGCGCCGCCGCCGGCATGCGGCCGAAGGTGAAGCTGAAGACCGCCGGGCGGGCCCGCAGCACCGCCTGGATCTGTTCGGCCAGCGGATCGGGCTGGGGTTCGGGCGCGGCCGGCGCGTCCAGGCCCAGCTGCTGGTGGTAGCGCGCCATCAGCGCCAGCATGCGGGCGGCGTCGCCGCGCATGGGCTGCTCGGGCACCGAGGCGAACAGGTTGATGGCGAACGGCCGCGGCGTGCGGGCGCGGATCGCCTGCGCCGCGGCCTCGATCTGGGCCGGCGTCATGTAGGCCGCCCCGAGCGAACCCAGGGCTCCCGCCGCCGATGCCGCGGACACCAGCTCCACCGTGGTGGCGCCGCCGGCCATGGGGGCCTGGACGATGGGGTGGAGCAGCTTGAGCAGATCAATCAGTCGGGATGCCATGGGGGGACTCCTGGAAGGTTATTGAAGCTGGATGTTTCCGGCCTTGATGACTTTCGCCCACTTCTCGGTTTCGCTCTTGATGAAGGCGCCGAATTCCTCGGGCGTGCCGCCGCCGGCCTGGCTGCCGGTGTCGGCGATGGCCTTCTGCACCTCGGCGTCCTTCAGGATGCGGTTGAACTCGGCGTTGAGCTTGGCGATGATGGGCGCCGGGGTGCCGGCCGGGGCGACGATGCCCTGCCAGTTGTACGACTCGAAGCCGGGCAGGCCCGATTCGGCCATGGTGGGCACGTCGGGCAGCACGGCCAGGCGCTTGGCCGAGGTCACGGCGATCGGGTGGATCTTCTTGCCCTGGATGGCCGGCAGCGCCGAGTAGCCCATTTCGAACATCATCGAGATATGCCCGCCCATGAGATCGGTGGCGGCCAGGCTGCCGCCCTTGTAGGGCACGTGGATGATGTCGATGCCGGCCTGCTCGCGGAACATCTCGCCGGACAGGTGGTGGGCGCCGCCCACGCCGGACGAGCCGAAGGTCAGCTTGCCGGGCTCTTTCTTGGCCAGCGCGATCAGGTCGGCCAGCGTCTTGACCGGCAGGTCGTTGTTCACGCTCAGCACCAGCGGGCTGTTTTCGATCAGGACGATGGGCGCCAGGTCCTTTTGCGGATCGTAGGGCATGTCCTTCATCAGGGTCGGGTTGACGGCCATGGGCGCCAGGTTGCCGGTGCCGATGGTGTAGCCGTCCGCGGCGGCGCGCGCGATCAGGTTGGTGCCGACCACGCCGCCCGCGCCCGCCTTGTTCTCGACCACGACGGGCTGGCCCAGCGAGTCGCCGAGCTTGCGCGCCAGCAGGCGCACGCGGGTGTCGGCGAAGCCGCCCGGCGCGTAGGGCACGATCATGGTGATGGGTTTGCTCGGCCAGTCGGCCGGCTGGGCCTGGGCGGCGCTGCCCAGGGCGGCGACGGCGGCGATGGCGGCGATCAGGGGACGCAACGGTTTCATGCTGGGAACTCCTCTTTATGCTTTCTTGTGGAACAGCCCTGCGGGCCGACCGCATTATGCCCAGCACTTCCGTCGTCTGTCGTGATTTTTCCCAGGCGCCAGGCCGACAGGCCCAGCAGCGCCGCGCTGCCGCCCAGCACTTGCGGCAGGCCCGCGCCCCAGTGCGCGGCCGCCGCGGCCAGCAGCGGACCCAGTATCTGGCCGGCGGCGAAGGCGGCGGTCATGAGGGCCGCCGCGCGCGGGGCGGCCGCGCCGGCGCCGCGCCGCGCGGCCAGCATGCCGGCCTGCGTGATGACCATGAAGGTGCCGCCCACCAGCAGCGCGGCCAGGATCACGGCGGCGATGTGCTGCCACAGCGCCGCGGCCAGCATGCCCAGGGCCATCAGCGCCTGCGCGGCGCGCCAGACCTGCCTGTGGTCGCGCCCACGCCCCAGCCGCGGGACCAGCAGGCAGGAGGCCGCCGCGGCCAGCCCGAACAGCGGCCAGGCCCAGCCGAAGACGGCCGGGTCCGCAATGGCCTGCTTGGCCATCACGGGCAGGAAGGTGGCGGGAATGATGTAGCCCACGCCGAACACGCCGTAATGCAGGGCCAGCCCAGGTATGCCGGCAGGCAGCGCGGCGCCCGCGGCGGCGGGCGTGGGCGCCACGGGCGCGGCCCTGCGGCGCATGCCGGACCAGGCCGCCGCCGACAGCGCCAGCGCCAGGGCGCCCAGGGCGATCCACAGCATGTCCGCGTCCGCGCCGAGCGCGGTCAGGGCCAGGCAGGCCAGGCCGGTGAGCGCGATGCCCGCGCCCACGCCGGCATAGGCCACGGCCGAAGCGCCCGCCTCGCGCGGGTCGCCGGCCGGCACGGGCCGCCAGGCCGCCACGCAGATGAAGGCGCTGGCGCTGGCGTAACCCGCGGCCAGCCGCAGCGCGCACCAGGCCGCCATTCCCGGCCACAGCGGCATGGCCAGGGTCAGCGCCGCCACGGCCAGCAGGCTGGCGGCCAGCATGCCGCGCAGGCGCCGCGGCGGCCAGGCGACGGCGGCCAGGGCGCCCAGCAGGTAGCCGGCGTAATTGGCCGAGGCCAGCCAGCTGCCCTGCGCCAGCGACAGCCCGGCTTCCTGCGCCATGGCGGGCCAGACCGGCGTGAAGGCGAACCGGCCGATGCCCATGGCGGCGGCCAGGGCCAGCGCCGCGGGCCAGGCCAGCGCGGCAGCGCCGCGGGGCGGCGGGAGGGGCGAAGCAGGCGTTGACATGCCCCCTACTCTAAGGCTGTACTAATATCTTTAATAGTGAATTATTCAGAACACGAGTTCTTGAAATGAGAAACTTGGACCTCGACGCGCTGCAGATATTCAAGGCGGTGGCCGACCAGGGCGGCGTGGCGCGCGCCGCCGCGCACCTGAACCGCGTGCAGTCCAATGTGTCGACCCGCCTCAAGCAACTCGAAGCCGAGCTGCAGACGCCGCTCTTTCGGCGCCAGAACCGCCGCCTGGTGCTGTCGGACCAGGGCCGCGTGCTGCTGTCCTACGCCGACCGCCTGCTGCGCCTGTCGGACGAGGCCCAGGCCGCGGTGCGCGAGGGCGCGCCGCGCGGCGTGCTGCGCATCGGCACCATGGAAAGCACCGCGGCAGCGCGCCTGCCGCCCATTCTGGCGGCCTACCACGCGGCCTGGCCGCAGGTGCGCATCGAGCTGGTGACGGGCACTTCGGCGGCGCTGGCCGAGCAGGTGCGCGGCTACGCCATCGAAGCCGCTTTCGTGGCCCGGCCGTTTCCGGCGCAGGGGCTGGCGGCGATGGACGCGTTTCGCGAAGAGCTGGCGCTGATCTCGCCCGCGGCCTGGGGGCCGGTCGGGCGGGCGCAGGAATTGAGCGGGCGCAGCGTCATCGCGTTCGCGGCGGGGTGTTCGTACCGCCGCATCCTGGAGTCATGGCTGAACCAGGAAGGCGTGACGCCGGCCAACGTGATGGAGTTCGCGTCGTATCACGCCATCGTGGCCTGCGTGGCGGCCGGATCGGGCGTGGCCATCGTGCCGCGTTCGGTGCTGGAGGTGCTGGGGCCGGCGCATTCGGTGCGCATCGGCGCCCTGCCCGGCTCCCATGCGCGCGCCCTGACCCAGCTGGTCTGGCGCGCCGACGACGACACGCCGGCTCTGCAGGCGTTGCGCCAGGCCTTGCAACAGGCCGCTCAGAAGCGGTAGCCCACGCCCACCGTGGCGACCCACGGGTTGATGCGGGCGGTGCCGATGTGCTGGCCGTCCAGCTTCACCTTGGACGAGATGTCGATGTAGCGGATGTCCGCGTTCATGAACCAGCGGTCATTGATCTTGATGTCCGCGCCGAGCTGCGCGGCCACGCCCCACGAATCCTTCAGCTTCAGGTCCGAGCCGCTCAGCGCGCCCTTGGTCTGGGTGTCGAAGAAGGTGGTGTAGTTGATGCCGACGCCGATGTAGGGCTGGATCATGCTGTCGGGCAGGATGTGCCATTGCAGGCTCAGCGTGGGCGGCAGGTGCTTGGTGGTGCCGATCTTGCCCAGGCCGCTGCCGCGGATGTCGTGCTGGAAGGGCCAGGCGCCGAGCAGTTCGATGCCGATGTTGCGCGTGGCCATGTAGGTGAGCGTGAAGCTGGGGCGGACGTTGTTGTTGACGTCGAGCTTGACGCTGCCGTCGAGCACGCTGCCGTTGTTGGAGGCCGGCATGACGCTGGTGGCGCCAACCTTGACCAGCACGTCCCCGGCCTCGTGCGCATGCGCGGGGGCGGCGAGCGAGGCGGCGGCGATCAGGCCGGCGATGGCGGTGGCGCGGGCGTGGCTGTGCAGCGAAAACATTTTCCTCTCCGATCTTTTCTGGGGTTGAGCAGCTAGGTTCTCAAACCTGCTCCGGACCCCGGTTGACGCGTGTCAAACCGTGAAAAGACCGCAAGGAAAAAGTGGTTATGTTGCAACAAGTCGTAGCACGACCCATGAAAAACGCCGCCGCGCGCTTTCGCGCCGGCGGCGTCGCATGCTGCGCCCAGGCTCAGCGCGGCAGTTCGCTCGACCCCATCAGGTAGGCGTCCACGGCGCGCGCGCACTGGCGGCCTTCGCGGATGGCCCAGACCACCAGCGACTGGCCGCGGCGCATGTCGCCGGCGGCGAAGACCTTTTCCACGTTGGTGCGGTAGTCGTCGGTGTTGGCGCGCACGTTGCCGCGCGCGTCGCGGTCCACGCCGAAGGCGTCGAGCACGGTCTGCACCGGCGACACGAAGCCCATGGCCAGCAGCACCAGGTCGGCCTTGATCTCGAACTCCGAGCCTTCGACTTCGCGCATCTTCATCTGGCCGGTGGCTTCGTCCTTGAACCATTCGACGCGCGCGCCGACCAGTTTCTCGACGCGGCCGTTGCTGCCCTTGAGCAGCTTGGTGGTCACCGACCAGTCGCGCTCGCAGCCTTCCTCGTGCGAGGACGAGGTGCGCAGCTTGAGCGGCCAGTAGGGCCAGGTCATGGCCTTGTTTTCCGACTCGGGCGGCTGGGGCATCAGCTCGAATTGCGTGACCGAGGCCGCGCCGTGGCGGTTGCTGGTGCCGACGCAGTCCGAACCCGTGTCGCCGCCGCCGATCACCACCACGTGTTTGCCCTTGGCCAGCGTCTGGTTGGCCAGGCGGTCGCCGGCCACGGCCTTGTTCTGCTGGCGCAGGAAGTCCATGGCGAAGTACACGCCGGACAGCTCGCGGCCCGGCACCGGCAGGTCGCGCGGGGTTTCCGAGCCACCGCTCATCACCACGGCGTCGAACTCGGCCAGCAGCGATTCAGGCGTGCGCACCGTGAGGCCGTCGGCCACCGGGTCGCTGGGGTTGCCGATATAGGTCGAGGGCGCGAACTCCACGCCTTCGGCCTCCATCTGCGAGATGCGGCGGTCGATCTGGTGCTTTTCCAGCTTGAAGTCGGGGATGCCGTAGCGCAGCAGCCCGCCGATGCGGTCGCTCTTTTCGAACAGGGTCACGGAATGGCCGGCGCGCGCCAGCTGCTGCGAGCACGCCATGCCCGCCGGGCCGGAGCCCACCACCGCGACCTTTTTGCCGGTCTTGCGCGCCGGCACCTGCGGCGTGACCCAGCCTTCGGCCCAGCCCTTGTCGATGATGGCGTGCTCGATGGACTTGATGCCCACGGCCTCGCTGTTGATGTTCAAGGTACAGGCGGCTTCGCACGGCGCCGGGCAGATGCGGCCGGTGAACTCCGGGAAGTTGTTGGTGGAGTGCAGCACGTCCAGCGCGCGCTTCCAGTCCTGGCGGTACACCAGGTCGTTCCAGTCCGGGATGATGTTGTTGACCGGGCAGCCGTTGTTGCAGAACGGAATGCCGCAGTCCATGCAGCGCGCCGCCTGCTGCTTGGCCTGCTCGTCGGTCAGGTGCAGCACGAACTCGCGCCAGTTCTTCAGGCGCTTCTGCGGGGCCTCGGAGGCCTCCTGCAGGCGCTGGTATTCCATGAATCCGGTGATCTTTCCCATGATTTCCCTCACGCAGCCAGTTGTTGCGGGTTGGCTGCACGCCACATTTCACCCAATGCGCGGCGGTAGTCCGTCGGCATGACCTTTACGAATTTGCCGCGCGAGGCTTCCCAGTCGCCCAGGATTTCGCGGGCGCGGAAGCTGCCGGTGTAGCGGAAGTGGTCTTCCACCAGGCGGCGCAGGATGGTTTCGTCCGTTTCGCGTTCGCCGCCGCGCTGGGCGCTGTGCCAGGTGTCCATGTTGTCCTGCGCGGCCTGTTCGGCGTGCGGGACCACGGGTTCCAGTTCGACCATGGACAGGTTGGCGCGGTGCTTGAGCGTGCGCTCCGGGTCCCACACATAGGCCACGCCGCCGGACATGCCGGCCGCGAAGTTGCGGCCGGTGGCGCCCAGCACCACGACGGTGCCGCCGGTCATGTATTCGCAGCCGTGGTCGCCGGTGCCTTCCACGACGGTGGCCGCGCCCGAGTTGCGCACCGCGAAGCGTTCGCCGGCCACGCCGTTGAAGAACGCCTCGCCCGCCAGCGCGCCGTACAGCACGGTGTTGCCGGCGATGATGTGATCCGGGCCGAAGCCGCGGAAATCGTTGGGCGAGCGCACGATGATGCGGCCGCCCGACAGGCCCTTGCCGACGTAGTCGTTGCCTTCGCCCACCAGGTCCATGGTGATGCCATGGGCCAGGAAGGCGCCGAAGCTCTGGCCGGCGGTGCCATTGCACTGGATGTGGATGGTGTCGTCCGGCAGGCCCTCGTGGCCGTAGCGCGCGGCCACCGCGCCCGACAGCATGGCGCCGATGGTGCGGTTGCGGTTGCGCACCGGCACGATGAACGAGACCTTCTCGCCGCGCTCCAGCGCCGGCTTGCTGCGCTCGATCAGCTGGTGGTCCAGCGCGCCGGCCAGGCCGTGGTCCTGCTCTTCGGTCTGGCGCACTTCGGCGTCGGACAGGGTCTGGTGGAACACGCGGGTGAAGTCCAGGCCCTGGGCCTTCCAGTGCTCCACGCCCGAACGCATGTCGAGCAGGTCGGCGCGGCCGATCAGGTCGTCGAACTTGCGGATGCCCAGCTGGGCCATGATTTCGCGCACTTCCTCGGCGATGAAGAAGAAGAAGTTGACGACGTGCTCGGGTTTGCCCTGGAATTTCTTGCGCAGCACCGGGTCCTGCGTCGCCACGCCCACCGGGCAGGTGTTCAGGTGGCACTTGCGCATCATGATGCAGCCTTCGACGACCAGCGGCGCGGTGGCGAAGCCGAATTCGTCGGCGCCCAGCAGCGCGCCGATGACCACGTCGCGGCCGGTCTTCATCTGGCCGTCGGCCTGCACGCGGATGCGGCTGCGCAGGCGGTTGAGCACCAGCGTCTGCTGCGTCTCGGCCAGGCCCAGCTCCCAGGGCGTGCCGACGTGCTTGATGGACGACACCGGCGAGGCGCCCGTGCCGCCGTCATGGCCGGCGATCACGACGTGGTCGGCCTTGGCCTTGGCCACGCCCGCGGCCACCGTGCCCACGCCCACTTCGGACACCAGCTTGACCGAGATCGAGGCCTTGGAATTGACGTTCTTCAGGTCGTGGATCAGCTGGGCCAGGTCTTCGATGGAATAGATGTCGTGGTGCGGCGGGGGCGAGATCAGGCCCACGCCCGGCACCGAATAGCGCAGCTTGGCGATGTATTCCGACACCTTGTGGCCGGGCAGCTGGCCGCCCTCGCCGGGCTTGGCGCCCTGGGCCATCTTGATCTGGATCTGGTCGGCCGAGGACAGGTATTCGGCGGTCACGCCGAAACGGCCCGAGGCCACCTGCTTGATCTTCGAGCGCAGCGAGTCGCCCTTCTTCAGCGCGACGTCGGCTTCGATGCGCTCGGCGCCCAGCACCGAGGCCAGCGTGTCGCCGTCCTTGATGAGGCTCTTGCCTTCGCGCATCTCGGCGCGGTAGCGCAGTTCGTCCTCGCCGCCTTCGCCGGTGTTGGACTTGCCGCCGATGCGGTTCATGGCCACGGCCAGCACCGAGTGCGCCTCGGTCGAGATCGAGCCCAGCGACATGGCGCCGGTGGCGAAGCGCTTGACGATCTCCTTGGCCGGCTCGACGTCGTCGAGCGGGATGGCGCGCGACGGATCGAAGCGGAACTCGAACAGGCCGCGCAGCGTCATGTGGCGGCGGCTCTGGTCGTTGATGATCTGCGCGTACTCCTTGTACGTGCGGTAGTTGTTGGCGCGCGAGGCGTGCTGCAGCTTGGCGATGGAGTCCGGCGTCCACATGTGCTCTTCGCCGCGCACGCGATAGGCGTATTCGCCGCCCGCGTCCAGGTCGTTGGCCAGGACCGGATCGGTGCCGAAGGCGGCGCGGTGCTGGCGCAGCGCTTCCTCGGCGACCTGGAAGATGCCGATGCCTTCGATGTTGGAGGCGGTGCCGGTGAAGTACTTGTTCACCAGGGCGCTTTGCAGGCCCACGGCTTCGAAGATCTGCGCGCCGGTGTAGGACATATAGGTGGAAATGCCCATCTTGGACATGACCTTGTTCAGGCCCTTGCCGATCGCCTTGATGTAGTTCTTGACCGCCTTTTCGGGGTCATTCATCTTGCCCAGCGATTCCAGCGCCAGGTAGGGGTGGATGGCTTCGGCGCCATAGCCGCCCAGCAGCGCGAAATGGTGCACCTCGCGCGCCGAGCCGGTCTCCACGACCAGGCCGGTGTTGGTGCGCAGGCCGGCGCGGATCAGGTGCTGGTGCACCGCCGAGGTGGCCAGCAGCGCGGGGATGGCCACGCGTTCGCTGTCGACCAGGCGGTCGGACACGATCAGGATGTTGTAGCCGCTGCGCACCGCGTCCACGGCGCGCGCGCACAGCGCGGCCACGCGGGCTTCGATGCCCTCGGGACCCCAGGCGGCCGGATAGGTGATGTCCAGCTCGAAGCTGCGGAACTTCTTGCCCGTCACCTGCTCGATGTCGCGGATCTGCGCCATGGCGGCAAAGTCCAGCACCGGCTGCGACACTTCCAGGCGCAGCGGCGGGTTGACGTTGTTGATGTCCAGCAGGTTGGGCTTGGGGCCGATGAACGACACCAGCGACATCACCAGCTGCTCGCGGATCGGGTCGATCGGCGGGTTGGTGACCTGCGCGAACAGCTGGCGGAAATAGTTGTAGAACGGCTTGGCGCGGTCCGACAGCACGGCCAGCGGGGCGTCGTTGCCCATCGAGCCGATCACTTCCTCGCCGCTGGCGGCCATGGGCTCGAGGATGAACTTGTAGTCTTCCTGGGTCCAGCCGAAAGCCTGCTGGCGGTCCAGCAGCGAGACCGGCGATTGCGTGGCCGTGGCGGCCTGGCGCGGCGCCGGCAGCGATTCCAGCTTGATCTGCAGGCGCTCGATCCACTGGCGGTAGGGGCGGCTGTTGGACAGCTGCAGCTTGATCTCGGCGTCGTCGATGATGCGGCCCTGCTCCAGGTCGATCAGGAACATCTTGCCCGGCTGCAGGCGCCACTTCTTGACGATGCGGTTCTCGGGGATGGACAGCGTGCCGGCCTCGGAGGCCAGAATCACCATGTCGTCGTCGGTGACCAGGTAGCGCGCCGGGCGCAGGCCGTTACGGTCCAGCGTGGCGCCGATCTGGCGGCCGTCGGTGAACGCGACCGCGGCCGGGCCGTCCCACGGCTCCATCATGGCGGCGTGGTACTCGTAGAAAGCGCGGCGGCTTTCGTCCATCTGCGTGTGCTGCTCCCAGGCTTCCGGGATCATCATCATCATGGCGTGGGCCAGCGAGTAGCCCGAGTTCACCAGCAGTTCCAGGCAGTTGTCGAAGGTCGCGGTGTCGGACTGGCCTTCGTAGACGATGGGGTACAGCTTCTTCAGGTCGTCGCCCAGCACGGCCGACTGCATCATGCCTTCGCGCGCGCGCAGCCAGTTGAAGTTGCCCTTGACCGTGTTGATTTCGCCGTTGTGGGCGATCATGCGGTACGGGTGGGCCAGCGGCCAGGCCGGGAAGGTGTTGGTGGAGAAGCGCTGGTGCACCAGGGCCAGGGCCGAGACGGTGCGGGTGTCGGCCAGGTCGCGGTAGTAGCGGCCGACCTGGTCGGCCAGCAGCAGGCCCTTGTAGACCACGGTGCGCACCGAGGCCGAGGGCACGAAGTATTCCTTGCCATGCGCCAGATGCATGTTCTGGATGGCGTGGCTGGCGGTCTTGCGGATCACGTACAGCTTGCGTTCCAGCGCGTCCGGCACCATCACGTCGGCGCCGCGGCCGATGAACAGCTGGCGGATCACCGGCTCGCAGGCGCGCACGGCGGGCGACATGGGCATGTCCACGTCCACCGGCACATTGCGCCAGCCCAGCACGACCTGGCCCTCGGCGCGCACCGAACGCTCCAGCTCTTGCTCGCAGGCCAGGCGCGAGGCGGTTTCCTTGGGCAGGAACACCATGGCCACGCCGTATTCGCCGGGCGGCGGCAGGACGATGCCCTGCTGGCTCAGCTCGTCGCGGTACAGCGCGTCGGGGATCTGGATCAGGATGCCGGCGCCGTCGCCCATCAGCTTGTCCGCGCCCACCGCGCCGCGATGGTCCAGGTTCTCCAGGATCTTCAGGCCCTGCTGGATGATGGCGTGGCTTTTCTTGCCCTTGATGTGGGCGACGAAACCGACGCCGCAGGCGTCATGTTCGTTCTTGGGGTGGTACAGGCCCTGGGCGGGAGGCAGACCGATGCGGCTCGCATCGATGGGGGTCGCCTTGGGCGGGAGACAGGATTCGATCTGGGTGTTTTGGGGCATGGCGCGCTCCGCAGTAGGCCTGCGTCGTGATGTTGCAGTGCAGGAGACGGACAATACCCCTGACAGGAGCAGGGTGCAATAGGAATAAACAGGGTATGTCCCTAATTATATTTATGGCCGCTCATAGGATGATTATTTGGTGACGTATCTAGAGCGTTGCCTGGCGCGGGTTTCCAGATGGGGGTGCAGACGGAGAAGCGATGTTTGACCGGGATTTGGCCGTTTTTTAGGTTATGCGTCCCCAATAATTTTGGATATCTAGGCCGATCGTATCCGCAATCCGGTGTTGCGCAATCGCAATGGCGAGCGCCGCGACGCGCCCAGGGCGCGTCATGCATGCAGGAAAACGGGAAAGGAATCCGCCCGGGACGGGGCGGATCAGGAATTGGACGTGGAAGAGGAAGGTTCGGCATCGGCCGGCGCGGCTGCGGCCGGCTTCTTGCGCGGGCGTCCGCGCTGGCCCGGGGCCACGCGCCGGCTGGCGGTGTGGGCCAGGCTGGCGATGAAGGCGGGGCCGCCCAGCGCCCACTGGCCGGAAACCGCCTGGTCGATGCGCTGGCTTTCCTCGCGCGACAGGCCGTCCTGCAGGCGCTTGCGGTAATTGGCCTGGCGGTCGAAAGGCGTGTTGCCGCAGGCCCAGTAATCGGCGTGGTCCGACTGCCATTGGGCGGGGGCGGCCGTGGTGTTGCCGGTGTGGCTGGAGGCCGAGGACCAGGGCCAGGAGTCCGGGTCCTGCGAGGCGCCGCTGCGTACGGGATAGGTTTCCAGCCAGACCAGGGCCGGCAGCACCCAGGCGCCCGGTTCCAGCAGGGCCGAGCGGTAGCGGCCGGCGAATACGCGCCCGCCGCGCAGCCGCGCCGCCAGGTTGCGGCCCAGCGTCTGCATCAGCCGCGGCAGGCCTTCTTCGTCGGCCGGCGTGGCCAGCAGCAGGATGCGGTCGTTGGCGAGCAGCCAGCCATGAACCGAGACCCGATGGCGCTGGGCGGATTCGCCCAGCCACGTGGCCAGCTGGTTCAGGATGTCGGCCGGCGCGGGTTGAGACGGCGCCGCCAGCGGCTGGATGAAATTGGCCTGCACCAATTGGGGCAGCCCAGGGGCGTACAGACGGGGCAGACGGGCCATAGTGTCAGGACTTGCGTATCCGGAAGAACGGGTTGTCTTCTCTCACGGTATATAAATAGTGCCACGGTAGGCGGCGGTCAAGTCCCGTGATCGCGATATGGGCAAGGATCCGTCATTTTTTTCGTCGTCCGTACCCGAATACGTGCAGGTTAACATTCGGCGACGGAACGTCGTACCGTGGATATACCCTAACCCGCGGGCGTTTTTTCATCCCCTACGACTGGAGCAGACCTATGGCCGTGGCCCTCGAACTCATCTCGCAGCACCGCTGTTTCGGCGGCTGGCAGCGCTATTACCGCCACGAATCCGCGCAGATCGGCCTGCCCATGCGGTTCTCGGTCTATCTGCCGTCCCAGGCCGAGCAAGGCCCGGTACCCGTCCTGTTCTACCTGGCCGGGCTGACCTGCACCGAAGAGACTTTCATGATCAAGGCCGGCGCCCAGCGCCTGGCTGCGGAGCTGGGCGTCATGCTGGTGGCCCCGGACACCAGCCCGCGCGGGGCCAACGTGCCGGGCGAGGACGAAAACTGGGACCTGGGCACCGGCGCGGGCTTTTACGTGGACGCCACCACGCCGGCCTGGCGCACGCACTACCGCATGTACAGCTACGTGACCGAAGAACTGCATGCCATCGTCACCGGCGGCGCGCTGCCGGGCGACGCGTCGCGCACCGGGATCTTCGGCCATTCCATGGGCGGCCACGGCGCGCTGGTGCTGGCGCTGCGCAACCCCGCCAAATTCCGCTCGGTGTCGGCCTTCGCGCCCATCGCCGCGCCCAGCCTGTGCCCGTGGGGCAAGAAGGCCTTCGGCGCCTACCTGGGCGCCGACGTCCAGGACTGGGCCGCCTACGACGCGTCGGCGTTGATGCGCCAGGCCCGCCAGCCGTTTCCCGGGGGCATCCTGATCGACCAGGGAGAATCGGACCAGTTTTTGGCGGAACAGTTGTATCCCGAGGTATTCGAGCAGGCCTGCGCCGCCGCCGGCCAGCCGTTGACCCTGCGTCGCCACGAGGGCTACGACCACGGCTATTACTTCATCTCGACGTTTATCGAGGATCACATCCGGTTTCACGTCGAGCGGCTTGGAAAACCCGCGGCCTGAGGCCGCTTCTATACTGGCCGGCCACCGCCCGCGGCGGTTCTTACCTAATCGGGAACGGCTGATTTGATCAACGGAATCGCTCCTTTCGTCTGGATACTGCTGGGCGCCATCGTCGTCCTGCTGCCGGGCATCGTCATGCTGCTGGGCAAGGGCGGCCCGCGCGACGAGCGCGGCCGCAAAATGTTCCAGCTCCGGCCGGTGCGCCGCCTGTTCGGGCTGATGCTGGTGCTGCTGGGCTGCGTGTCCGGCCTGCTGGCCCTGTCGCTGGTGCAGTTCTTCCGCCTGACCACCGACGAGCCGGTGGCCCGCGTCGAGATCCGCCAGCTGGCCGAGGGCCAGTTCCAGGTGGACGCCAGCGCGCCGGCCATCGGCAACCGCCAGTACGTGCTGTACGGCGACCAGTGGCAGATCGACGCGCGGGTGGTGCGCTGGAAGGTGCCGGCGCTGATGGCGGGCGTGCCGCCGCTGTACCGCCTGGAGCGGCTGTCCGGCCGCTACAGCGACGCGGCCCGCGAGGCCTCGGCCACCCGTTCGGTGCATCCGCTGGACGACTGGCCCGCGCCCGACCTCGGTTCGCTGAAGAAGAATTTCCCGAACTGGTTCCCCTTCGTCGATGTCCAATTCGGCAGCGGCGCCTACATGCCCCTGTTCGACGGCGCCCGCTACCAGGTCTTCCTGGACCCGCGCGGGGCGCTGTTCATCCGCCCCGACGGCCAGGCTACGGTCGACGGCCTCAAGCGCCTGGGCTGGTAGTGTGAACACCCACGCTGCGCCGCCTTGGGGCGGCCCGGCGGCGGCGCGGCCATTCTTGCGCTGGCTCGAACTTCTCGGGCCAAAAAAATTGGGGGCGAATCATGTGTGGTGGAACTTTGATGCGCCGCAATAGTCGAATTAGCACTCCCTTTACTAGAGTGCTAACATCGAATTCATGTCGTCATCCTTAAGCCTTCCGGAGACTCCCGTTATGAAACAACCCAGTACCTCGTTGGCCACTTCCGGCAACGCCCTGGCGTTGGCCATCGGCAATCCGGGCGCGCTCGGCACGATCGACGCATACATTTCCGCGGTGAATCGCCTGCCGGTGCTGTCGGCTGAACGAGAAACCGAGCTGGGACGCCGCCTGCGCGACCAGGAAGACCTGGGCGCGGCGCGCGAGTTGATCCTGTCGCACCTGCGCCTGGTGGTGTCCGTGGCCCGCCAGTACCTGGGCTACGGCCTGCCCCACGCCGACCTGATCCAGGAAGGCAACGTCGGCCTGATGAAGGCCGTCAAACGTTTCGACCCCGAGCGCGGCGTGCGCCTGGTGTCGTTCGCCGTGCACTGGATCAAGGCGGAAATCCACGAATACATCATCCGCAACTGGCGCTTGGTCAAGGTGGCCACCACCAAGGCCCAGCGCAAGCTGTTCTTCAACCTGCGCAGCATGCGGCCCGACGGCCAGACGCTGGACCCCGAGCAGGTCGATCACATCGCGCGCGAGCTGAACGTGCGCCGCGAAGACGTGAGCGAAATGGAAGTGCGCCTGTCCGGGCGCGACATGTCGCTGGAAAACCAGGACGACGACGATGAGAGCTACGCGCCCATCGCCTATCTGTCCGACGACGGCCGCCAGGAACCCACGCGGGTGCTGGAGCGCGCCGCGCGCGACCGGCTGCAGGGCAGCGGGCTGAGCGAGGCGCTGGAAGCGCTGGACCCGCGTTCGCGCCGCATCGTCGAGGCGCGCTGGCTGCAGGACGACGGCGGCGCCACGCTGCACGAACTGGCCCAGGAATTCGGCGTCTCGGCCGAACGCATCCGCCAGATCGAGGCCGCCGCCCTCAAGAAAATGCGCGGCAATCTCCAGGCCTGACGCGCCTGCCGCCCGCCCATGCAAAAGGCCGCTTTCGAGCGGCCTTCGTCTTTTGCGGCGCGCCTGGCGGCCGTTACATGAATTGATACAAATTCACCCGGAATTTTTGCGCCGCGCCAGAAACTTAATGCGGGCCGCGCCGACTAACTTCATGTAGACCGCGAACTCCGGTTGGCTGTCTAGTCGTCCGTCTCGGCTTCTCCTCTTTCCCCTCCCCTATGAGACGGATGTTTGCGGGGCACCAATAATCTATGTATTGGTGCCCCGTTTTTTATGCCTAGGCCGCCTGCACCTTGTCCGACGCCGCCAGCGCCGGACGCCACAGCGCGTCCTGCACCCGCCGCACGCCGGTCGCCAGCGATCCGTCCTGGTACAGCTTGATCCAGCGATACCCCGGCGCCATGTTGTCCACCACGTGCTGCCCGTCGCGGATGCTGAACTGGAAGCACGTGGACGGCGTGGCCAGCATGCGCAGGTTGTGGCGGCGGCGGTCGAAGTCGTGGTGCACGTGTCCCCACAGCAGCACGCGGGCCTGCGGCCAGCGGGCCAGCAGCTTGAACAGCGCCTGCGGGTTGTCGATCATCATCGTGTCGTGCCAGTGGCTGTCGATCTGCATGGGGTTGTGGTGCATCGCGACTAGCGTGTGGCGCCCGGGCGCTTCGGCCAGGGCGGCCTCCAGCAGATCCAGCTGGCTGGCGGGCAGGTGGCCCGCGTCGGAGCCGGGCACCGTGGTGTCCAGCGTCACGACGCGCCAGGCGCCCACGTCGGTGACCGGCTCGGACCACTGCGCCAGTTCCTCGCGCATCACGGCAGGCAGGTCATGGTTGCCCGGCAGGCAGCGGATGGTGGCGCGGTCCAGCGCCGGCGCCTCGGACAGGATGGAGGCAAAGCGGCGGTAGGCCGCCGCCGCGCCGTCCTGGGACAGGTCGCCGGTGGCCAGCAGCAGGTCGGGATGGCGGCCGTCGGCCTCGATCTGGCGCAGCACGGCGCGCAGGCTGGCGTCGGTGTCGACGCCCAGCATCACGGTGCCGGGCTCGCCGAACAGGTGGCTGTCGGTGAGCTGGACCAGCATGGCGGGCGCGTCGTCGCGCCGGGTCAGGGCATGGATGCGGGCCAAGTGCCGCTCCTGAAAAGTTGAAGCGATTCCACATTACCCAAAAAACGCGTCGCCACGCGTATCGCGCTTGCGTATTGGGGTAACCAAACGTGCATTCTCTACGATTCTCTACAGTTCGCCGCCCGGACTTGGGGAAAAAAGCCGCTATTCTTGTGAAATTTCTCCCTAGCCTCAGACGCGGCGCTATCCATGGATGTCGGTTTTCTCGTATTCGGCCTGGCCGGTTTGCTCACGCTGGTCTGCTTCATGCCGCCTTTGGCCGGCCGCCTCAAGCTGCCGTACTCGGTGCTGCTGGCCATCGTCGGCTGTCTGCTGGGCATCATCGTGCACCTGCACGGCTGGGCGCCGCGCTGGATCGGCGATTTTCTGGATTCGCTGGAACGCTTCGAGATCTCGTCGGAAACCTTCCTGATGGTGTTCCTGCCGGTGCTGCTGTTCGAGACCGCGCTGTCGATGAACGTGCGGCGCCTGATGGACGACATCGGCCCCATCCTGATGATGGCCATCGTGGCCGTGGTGGTGTGCACCGTGGCCGTCGGGGTGGCGCTGGACGCCGTGTCGTCCTACGGCCTGGTGGTCTGCCTGCTGCTGGGCGCCATCGTGGCCACGACCGACCCGGTGGCGGTGGTGGGCATTTTCCGCGAGGTGGGCGCGCCCAAGCGCCTGACCACGCTGGTCGAGGGCGAAAGCCTGTTCAACGACGCGGCCTCCATCGCCTTGTACTCGGTGCTGCTGGCGGTGCTGGGCGGCCACGGCGAACTGACCGTGAGCGGCATTTTCAATGACTTCATCGTGCACTTCCTGGGCGGCGGCCTGGCCGGCTACGCGATGGGGCGGCTGGCCTGCTTCCTGTTCGCGTGGCTGCGCGGCTTTCCCACCGCCGAAATCACGCTGACGCTGACGCTGGCCTATCTGTCCTTCTTCATTTCCGAGCACTACCTGAACGTCTCGGGCGTGGTCGCCACGGTGATCGCCGGCCTGGTGGTCGGGTCCACCGGCCGCACCCGCATGTCGCCCACCACGTTCGAATACCTGTCCAGCGCCTGGGGGCAGTTCGGGTTCTGGGCCAATTCGCTGATCTTCTTGTTCGCGGCCATGCTGATCCCGAAGCTGATGGCGGCGGCCGACTGGCAGGAATTGCTGCTGGTGGTGGTGCTGTTCGTGACCACGCTGGCGGCGCGCGCCATCGTGGTGTTCGGCCTGCTGCCGCTGTTGGGCCTGACCCGGCTGGGCACCAAGGTCAGCAGGCCGTACAAGGTGGTGATGCTGTGGGGCGGCCTGCGCGGCGCCGTCTCGCTGGCGTTGGCGCTGGCCGTCACCGAACAGACCGGCGTGCCCGAAGAGGCGCGCCAGTTCATCGCGGTCGCCACCACCAGCTTCGTGCTGCTCACGCTGTTCGTCAACGGCATCAGCCTGCGTCCGCTGATCCGCGCGCTGGGCCTGAATCAGCTCTCGCCGGTGGAGCGCACCATCCGCAACCAGGCCCTGGCCGTGGCGCTGGAAGACCTGCAGGGCAAGACGGAAGAGGTCGCGCGCAGCGAGCACATCGGCGCCGAGGTGCGCGACCGCATCCGCGCGGTGTTCGACGCCAGCCTGACCAGCGTGCACGACGGCCAGGTCGGCCAGATGAGCGACGAGCAGCGCGTGGCGGTGGGCCTGGCCATCGTGGCGCAGCGCGAAGAGGAAATGTTCTTCGACATCCTGAAGGCGCAGATCGTGGACTGGCGCATGGCCGAGGCGCTGCTGGCGCGGGCCGAGCGGCTGGAGGACGCGATCCGGCAGGGCGGCGTCGCGGGCTTCGAGCGCGGGATCGTCGACGACGTGCGCTATTCGCCCGGTTTCCGGCTGGCGCTGCGGCTGCACTACGTGTTCGGCTTCCAGAGCTGGCTGGCGCGCGAACTGGCCCAGCGTTTCGCCAACCTGATGAGCAAGCGGTCGGTCGCGCAGCGCCTGATCGCGTTCGCGCGCGAACAGATCACGCCGCTGCTGGGCGAAGAGGCCACCGCGCGCATCGTGTCCCTGCACCAGCGCCGCCTGGACCTGATCGAAAACGCCATACAGGCGCTGAATCTGCAATATCCGTCCTACGCGCAGTGGCTGCAGGAAAGCTATCTGGGCCGCGTGGCGCGCGAAATGGAGCGCATCCGCTACCGCGACATGCTGGAGCAGTTCCTGATCAGCGGCGAGGTGTACGCCGACCTGATGGCGCAGTTGAAGAGCCGCTGGGCCCATATCGACCGCCATCCGCCGCTGGACATCGAAATGAGCGCGGCCGAGCTGATCAAGCGCGTGCCGCTGTTCGAGGGGCTGTCGGCCGATTCGCTGCGCGCCATCAGCAAGCTGCTCAAGCCGCGGCTGTCGCTGCCGGACCAGCGCGTGCTCACCAAGGGCCGGCACGGCGGCGAAATGTGCTTCGTGGCCTCCGGGGCCGTGGCCGTGCACCTGCCGGACAACACCCTGATCGAACTGGGCAGCGGCGAATTCTTCGGCGAACTGGGGCTGCTGGGCGAGCAGCAGATCGAGCCCGACGTGACCTCGCTGGGCTACAGCAAGCTGCTCATGCTGTCGTCGCGGGATTTCCACGCGCTGCTGGCGCGCGACGAGAACCTGCGCGAGCGCATCCAGCTGGTGGCCAAGCAGCGCCTGCGCGCCATCGAGGTGTGGAAGCAGTTCTCGCAGGCCAATGCCGCGGCCGCGCCGGCGCCCGCGCCGGCCTCCGCGCCCAGCCCGGCCCAGGCCGCGGAAGCCGCCGAGGCCGCGGGCGCAACCCCGCCCGCCGGCGAGGCGCCGCAAGCCGATCCGCCGCCCGCGGGCATGCTGGACGCGGCGCGTCCGGGCTGACGGGCCTCAGGCCGGGATTTCGCCGGCCGCGCGGCGCTGCATGATGTCTTCGACGATCACCAGCGCCGCTTCCAGCGTGAATTCGCCCTCGGCGATGCGGCGCAGCACCGTGGCCACGTCCAGCGTGGCGATCTCCATGACTTCGCCGTCGCGGTTGGCGGGCCGGGCGTCGGCTTCCAGCACGCAGGTGCTGGTCAGCACGTCCTCGACCTGATAGCCCTCGGGCAGGCGCCGATGGATGCGCAATATGGTGCGCAGCGGCGTGCGACGCGCCAGGTCGGGTTCGTCCAGCCCGGCTTCCTCGCCGCATTCGCGCACCAGCGCCAGTTCCAGGTCCTCGCGGCTGCCGGCCAGGCCGCCCACCAACGTATCCCACATGCCGGGATCGGTGGACTTGCTGAGCGAGCGGCGCGCGACCCACAGGCGGCCGTCGGGCGTCCACGCGTTCAGGTGCACGGCCTTGGTGAGCAGGCCCAGGGGGCGCACCGCGGCGCGTTCGATCACGCCCAGGGCAGTGTCGCCGTCCATGACGTCCAGCAATTCGTCGCGCCAGCCGCGCAGGCAGTTGGCTTGGCGCAACAGTTGCGCGGCCCGTTCGAGCACGCCATCCAGTTGCGCGCCCGGCTCCAGGCCCGCGCCGATGCGCAGGGTCTCGCCGTCGGCGTCGATATCGGCCGCGCCGCGCAGCGCGTCGCACGCCGCGTGCGTGGCCCAGCCGCAGCGGCGCCCCGCTATATATAAAGCGCGCGCGCCGTCGGGAGCGGGCTCCTGGGCGCGTGCGCAAAGGGCGGCGTACAGATCGGGCAACTGTTGTGGCATCGGGGAATCGTGGTGTTGATGTTACCGACGATTTTATGCCAGCCTGTTTTCAGCCCCAGGTCAAGAGGGCGAGGCCAAATGGGGGCGGCGCCTACGAATTCAAGGGCGCTAACTTACATCTGTTTGCGCGTCCGCTATAATCCGGCAGTTTCTTTGTGATTTCGAGTGGGAACGACAGGGGCCGCTCTATCTCCCTGCCTCGCCCCTGCCATCTAATAATTGCGTGTTGCCCGTTTCCGGTGACTTCCGCCACTAGAGAACGGACCTACGCGCCGTGTTTCGAGGTAAGCATGAAGAAGTGGAGAGGGATACTGGGGACTTGTGCGATGCTGATGGCCAGCGTGGCGAGTGCTCAGGTGCAAGACATGCCCGGCGGCCCGAAGGTCAACCAGCTGAACCTGCATGAGGGCGTGACGTCGATTTCGCGCGACATCATGTGGCTGCACTGGATGCTGCTCACGATCTGTATCGTGATCTTCATCGGTGTGTTCGGGGTGATGTTCTATTCCATCTGGGCGCACCGCAAGTCGCGCGGCCACAAGGCCGCCACCTTCCACGAACACCTCGGCGTCGAAGTCGCATGGACGGTCATCCCGTTCATCATCGTCATCGCCATGGCGCTGCCGGCCACCAAGACCGTGGTCGCCATGAAGGACACCTCCAGCGCCGATCTCACCGTCAAGGTCACCGGCTATCAATGGAAGTGGGGCTACGAGTACCTCGACGGCCCGGCCGCCGGCGTCAAGTTCCTGTCCACCTTGTCGACCCCGCGCGCGCAGATCGAGAACCGCGAGCCCAAGGGCGAGTTCTACCTGATGGAAGTGGACAATCACCTGGTGGTGCCGGTGAATAAAAAGGTCCGCATCGTCCTGACCGCCGCCGACGTCATCCATTCCTGGATGATTCCGGACTTCGGCGTCAAGCAGGACGCCATCCCCGGCTTCCTGCGCGATGCCTGGTTCAATGCCGACAAACCCGGCATTTACCGCGGCCAGTGCGCGGAACTCTGCGGCAAGGACCACGCTTTCATGCCCATCGTCGTGGAAGTTATGGCGCAAGCCGACTACGATAAGTGGGTCGAAGACCAAAAGAAGAAGATGGCGGCGAACGCCGACGATCCCAACAAGGAGTGGACGGAAGCCGAACTGGTTGCCCGCGGCGAGAAGGTTTTCGCGGCGAATTGCGTGGCCTGTCACCAGGCCAACGGCAAGGGCATCCCGGGCAGCTTCCCCCCGCTCGACGGAGACAAGGTTGTTCTGGGGCCGAAGGCCGAACAGATCAACACCGTGCTGAAGGGCAAGCCCGGCACCGCGATGGCGCCGTTCGGCGGCCAGCTCAACGATGTCGAGATCGCGGCGGTCATCAGCTATACGCGCCATGCCTGGAGCAATGCAGGCAAGGGGCAGGACCCGACGGTTCAGCCGAAGGACGTGACGGCTGCGCGCTGATCGCGCGCGCCCAGCCACGCCTACGCAGAACCGGTTCCGTTTAGTTAGAGATACCCTGCCGGCCCCGTGGATCGGGCCCGGCACTCAGCAGGAAGGAGTCCATCATGAGCAGCGTCACTGTAGACCACGTGTCGCCGGGCCACGGCCACGGTCACGATGACCACCACCACGCCATCCCCACCGGCTGGCGCCGCTGGCTTTTCGCCACCAACCACAAAGACATCGGGACGATGTACCTCATCTTCTCGTTCGTCATGCTGCTGGAAGGCGGCACGCTGGCCTTGCTGCTGCGCACCGAGCTGTTCGAGCCGGGCCTGCAGTTCTTCCGCCCCGAGCTTTTCAACCAGTTCACCACCATGCACGGCCTGGTGATGGTGTTCGGCGCCATCATGCCGGCCTTCGTGGGCTTCGCGAACTGGATGATCCCGATGCAGATCGGCGCTTCCGACATGGCCTTCGCGCGCATGAACAACTTCAGCTTCTGGTTGCTGCCCATGGCCGCCATCATGCTGACGGCCTCGTTCTTCGTGCCCGGCGGCGCCACCGCGGCCGGCTGGACCCTGTACGCGCCGCTGTCGCTGCAGATGGGCCCCGGCATGGATCTGGCGATCTTCGCGCTGCACATCATGGGCGCCTCGTCCATCATGGGCGCGATCAACATCATCGTCACCATCCTGAACATGCGCGCGCCCGGTCTGACGCTGATGAAGATGCCGCTGTTCTGCTGGACCTGGCTGATCACCGCCTTCCTGCTGCTGGCCGTGATGCCGGTGCTGGCCGCCGCCATCACCATGGTGCTGACCGACCGCCATTTCGGCACGGGCTTCTTCAACGCCGCCGCCGGCGGCGACCCGGTGCTGTACCAGCACGTGTTCTGGTTCTTCGGGCACCCCGAGGTCTACATCATGATCCTGCCGGCGTTCGGCATCGTGTCGGCCATCGTTCCCGCCTTCGCCCGCAAGAAGCTGTTCGGCTACGCCTCCATGGTGTACGCCACCGCCTCCATCGCCGTGCTGTCCTTCATCGTGTGGGCGCACCACATGTTCACCACCGGCATGCCGGTGACCGGCCAGCTCTACTTCATGTACGCCACCATGCTCATCTCCATCCCGACCGGGGTGAAGGTGTTCAACTGGGTCGCCACCATGTGGCGCGGCTCCATGACGTTCGAGACCCCGATGCTGTTCTCGATCGGCTTCATCTTCGTGTTCACCATGGGCGGCTTCACCGGCCTGATCCTGTCGGTGGCCCCGATCGACATCCAGGTGCACGACACCTACTACGTGGTGGCCCACTTCCACTACGTGCTGGTGGCCGGCTCGCTGTTCGCGCTGTTCGCCGGCGCCTACTACTGGGTGCCCAAATGGACCGGCCGCATGTACAGCGAAAAGCTGGGCAAGCTGCACTTCTGGTCCACGCTGATCTCGTTCAACGTGACCTTCTTCCCGATGCACTTCCTGGGCCTGGCCGGCATGCCGCGCCGCTACGCCGACTACGCAGGGCAGTTCACGACCTTCCACCAGATGGCCACCATCGGCGCGTTCTGGTTCGGCCTGTCGCAGCTGATCTTCCTGTGGGCGATCCTGCGCTGCTACCGCGGCAAGGGCGAAGTCGCCGCCGCCAAGCCGTGGGACGGCGCCGAAGGCCTGGAATGGACGGTGCCCTCGCCCGCGCCCTTCCACACCTTCGAGACTCCGCCCGAAGTGAAGTAAACCGCTTTCACGTTCCAGGTAGCACAGCCATGACACCCGAGCAGCGCCGCCGCAACAAGATCGCAGGATTGGTCCTGCTGGCTTTCGTCATCGCCGTGTTCGCCTGGACCGTGCTGCGCGGCTCGGCCCTGATGTCCGGCATCGCGCTCAAATAGGCCCGGCCATGAGCGACGACCTGCGCGAGACCGCCCAGCGCAAGCTGAGCTTCCTGCAAACCATGAAGGCGGTGGCATGGGGATTCTTCGGGGTCCGCAAGGGGGCGGGCCACCGGGAGGACATCGCCAAGCTCAACCCGGTCCACGTGATCCTGGGCGGACTGCTGGCAGCGGCCATCTTCGTTACTGTGCTGGTATTAATTGTGCGTTGGGCCGTTTCCAGCCTGACTTGACTCACTTGATTCTATAAATCTGTACCAGGGAGAAAGCCATGAGTGCAAGCCACTCGGTTCAAGGTAAAGAGGCACCGTACTACTTTGTGCCCGCCGACTCGGGTCACCCCGTGCGCACGGCCGTGACGCTGCTCGTGATGGCCCTGAGCGCCACGGCCTGGTTCAACGGCGTGGGCTGGGCCAAATGGACCCTGCTGGTGGGCTTCGTCGGCCTGATCTCGGTGCTGTACTTCTGGTTCGGCGACGCCATCCAGGAATCCGAGTCCGGCCTGAACAGCAAGCGCATCGACGGTTCGTACCGCTGGGGCATGAGCTGGTTCATCTTCTCCGAAGTCATGTTCTTCGCGGCGTTCTTCGGCGCCCTCTGGTACACCCGCACCGTCACCACGCCGTGGCTGGGCGACATGGACCACCGGCTGATGCTGTGGCCCGACTTCCAGGCCGTGTGGCCGAACTTCGGCCCGGCCGGCGTGGTCGAGCAGTTCCAGACCGTCGGCCCCTTCTGGCTGCCCACGATCAACACCGCGCTGCTGCTGAGCTCCGGCGTCACGCTGACCATCGCCCACCACGCGCTGCGCGAAAACCACCGCGGCAAGGCCATTTTCTGGCTGCTGGCCACGGTCGTGCTGGGCTTCGTCTTCGTCGCCTGCCAGGCCTATGAATACCACCATGCCTACACCGAGCTGAACCTCAAGTTCAACTCCGGCGCCTACGGCTCGCTGTTCTACATGCTTACCGGCTTCCACGGCTTCCACGTGCTGCTGGGCGCGACCATGCTGACCGTGATCCTGGTGCGCCTGATCCGCGGCCACTTCACCGCCGACCACCACTTCGGGTTCGAAGGGGCGGCGTGGTACTGGCACTTCGTGGACGTGGTGTGGCTGGGGTTGTACTTGTTTGTGTATTGGTTCTGAGATAGGCGGCTGGCGCCGCCTGATGGGTTGCGCGCGTTGACGGGTGGGTTTTTTTCACGGGTGTCCGCGCGCTGCACCCATCCTACGCCGTCACGCCGTCGCGTCGTCATGTCGCCGGCCGCGGTGCGGCCGGGAACCTCGCCAGGCCAGGCCTATCTAAGGCCTGTGCTCTCGATCCAGCCCATGTGGTGGGCGAACAGCACGAACAGGAAAAGGGCCACGGACAGCCCGATGCGTACCGTCAGCGCGTTCACCGTGCGGTTGGTGGTGCCTTTGTCCCGCATCAGGTAGACCAGGGCGGATGCCAGACTGGCCAGAATACCGATAAAGGCCAGGACGACGAAAACGCGCATGGTGGTCTCCGGACAAATCAGAGTTATTGAAGAAAGATGGCCCGACCGCATTCAACCCGCAACACGGTAGCTGCGCTGCTGCTGCTCGGCGCCGCCGTGGTGGTTCTGGCGTCGCTCGGGCAATGGCAGCTGCGCCGCGGCGACGAGCGACGCGCCATTCTGGCGGCTATCGAGGCCGGCCGCAAGCAAGCGCCGCTGCCCTTGACGCCGGCCACCGACCCCGCCGCCATGACGGCATGGCGCGCCGCGCGGGCCACGGGCGTGTGGCTGCCGCAATTCAGTGTACTGCTGGACAACCGCAACCAGGACGGCAAGCCCGGCTACTGGCTGGCCACGCCGCTGCGGCTCGACGGCCCCGAAGGCCGCGCCGTGCTGGTGTTGCGCGGCTGGCTGCCGCGCGTCATGGCCGCGCCCGGACAGGGGCCGGCGCAGCCCGACCTGCCCGCCGCGCCCGCCGGGCCGCAGACCGTGGCGGGCGAACTTTCGCCGCGCGTGCCGCGGCTGTTCGAGATCTGGTCGCTGGGCGGGTCCGACGAGTCGGCCCTGCCGGCCGCGCTGCCGGCGGCGGGCGGCGCGGCGCCGCAGGTGCAGAACCTGCCGCTGGAGGAATACGCGAAGGCGACCGGCCTGGCCTTGCTGCCCACGGTGCTGATGCAGTCGGACGACGGCGCCGGCGACGGCCTGGTGCGCGACTGGCCGCAGCCCTCGGTGGATTTCCAGCAGAACACCTCTTATGCCGTACAGTGGTTCGCTTTCGCCTCGATCGCCGCCATCGCGTGGCTGGTGGTGCTGGGGGGCGCCATCCGCCGCATGAGGCGCTCATCCGCAACCCGCAACACAGGATAAAAAGTGGCTCGCGACATTTCTTCCAACCGGCCCGCAGGCAAGCGTTCGCTGCTGCCCATGCTGCTGGTGTTCCTGTGCTCTTTGGCGCCCATCGTCGGCGCCGTCGTGGTGTACATGAACCCGCAGTGGTGGCCCGCCGAATCCAGCAACTACGGCGCGCTCATCGAGCCGCAGCGGCCCATGCCCGCGGCCGGCGAACTGCGTCTGACCACGCTGGACGGCCGGCTCTTCGACCTGCAGAGCCTGAAAGGCAAATGGCTGCTGGTGGCCGCCGACGGCGGCGCCTGCCCCGACAGCTGCGCGCGCAAGCTCTTCATCACGCGCAACAGCCACGCCAGCCAGGGCAAGAACGTGGAGCGCCTGGCGCGCATCTGGTTCATCACCGACGACGCGCCGGTGCCGGAAAAAGTGCTGGAGGCCTACAAGGGCACGGTGATGGTGCGCGCCGACCCCGACCAGCTGGCGCGCTTCCTGCTGGCGCGCGAGCGCGCCGCCGGCCAGCCCGGCCTGCAGGACCCGATCTGGGTGATCGATCCGCTGGGCAACCTGATGATGCAGTTCCCGGCCGAGGCCGACGGGGTGAAGGTCCGCAAGGACATCAGCAAACTGGTCTATAACTCAAGAGTAGGGTAGGTCCCCCCCCCGAAGCGCCTTTGGCGCTTCCCCCCCAGGGGGGCGCCGCTACGGACCGGCGGAGCCGGATCCGTGCGGCCTGGGTTGTGGGGCGTTGGTTTGATGCGGCGTGCGGTTTTGTGGCGCGTAATTTGATTTTTTGCCGTTTTTTTATTGTTTTTATGGATATCGAACGCCTTCGGACGCGTTATCGCAAGCTGGTTTTTTTCACCTGGTTCCTGACGCTGGACCTCATCATGTTCGGCGCTTTCGTGCGCCTGACCGATTCGGGGCTGGGCTGTCCCGACTGGCCGGGCTGCTACGGCAGCGTGACGCCGCTGGGCGCCATGGGCGATATCCATGAAGCGTCGCAGGCCATGCCTTTCGGTCCCGTCACGCTGTCCAAGGCCTGGATCGAGATGATCCACCGCTATGTCGGTTCCATCCTGGGCATGCTCATCATCGGCATCGTCTACATGGCCTGGCGCTATCGCCGCGAACTGGGCCGTTCGCCGGCCCTGGCCGTGACCACGCTGGTGGCCGTCTGCGTGCAGGGCGCGTTCGGCGCCTGGACCGTGACCCACAAGCTCATGCCCGCCGTCGTCACCGCGCATCTGGTGTTCGGCCTGTCGGTGCTGGCGCTGATGACCTGGCTGTCGGCGCGCGAGCGTCCGCACCTGGCCCTGTCGGCGGCCGCCGCGCGCTGGAGGCCGTGGGTGGCCGGGGGCTTCGCCCTGCTGCTGGTGCAGGTGACGCTGGGCGGCTGGGTCAGCACCAACTACGCCGCGCTGGCCTGCATGGACTTTCCCATGTGCCATGGCCAGTGGGTGCCCGAAATGGACTTCCACGGCGGCTATTCGGTGATCCGCGCGCTGGGCGAGCTGCCCTCGGGCGAGATGATTTCGCAGCCGGCGCTCACCGCGATCCACTGGGTCCACCGCAATTTCGCCTTCGTGGTGTTCCTGTACCTCGGCACGCTGGCCTGGCGGCTGCGCGCCGAGCCCGGCCTGCGCGGCCCCGCCACGCTGATGCTGGCGCTGCTGGCGGCGCAGCTGCTGACCGGCCTGACCACGATCTTCTTCCAGTGGCCGCTGCTGATCGCGGTGCTGCACAACGGCGGCGCCGCCGGCCTGACGCTGGCCGCGGTCGTATTGATGGTGCGTTTGTCCACGGCAGGACGTGCGCCGGCGGGGAATTACGGCCCCGATTTGGTGCGCGTTTAAAATAGGGCTCATCATGACCAGTATTGCCGCTCCCCAATCCGGATTGCTCCGCCAGTATTTCGTCCTCACCAAGCCGCGCGTGACGCAGCTGGCGGTGTTTTGCGCCGTGATCGGCATGTTCCTGGCCGCGCCCGGCATTCCCGACATGCGCCGGGTGCTGTTCGGCACCATCGGCATCTGGCTGCTGGCCGCCGCCGCCTTCGCCATCAACTGCCTGATCGAACAGGAAGTCGACGCGCGCATGCTGCGCACGGCGCGCCGCGCTACCGCGCGCGGCACGATCTCGGCGTTCCAGGTGCTGAGCCTGTCGGGCCTGCTGGGCGGGGCCGGCATGTTCGTGCTGTACCACCTGGTCAACCCGCTGACCATGTGGCTGACCTTCGCCACCTTCGTCGGCTACGCCGTCATCTACACGGTCATCCTCAAGCCGCGTACGCCGCAGAATATCGTCATCGGCGGGCTGTCCGGCGCCATGCCGCCGGCCCTGGGCTGGGCCGCGGTGGCCGATTCCGTGCCGGCCGAGGCCTGGGTCCTGGTCCTCATCATCTTCATCTGGACGCCGCCGCACTTCTGGGCGCTGGCGCTGTACCGCAACCACGATTACGCCAAGGCCGGCCTGCCCATGCTGCCGGTGACGCACGGCAACCAGTTCACGCGCCTGCACATCCTGCTCTACAGCGTGGCCCTGATGGCCACCACGCTGCTGCCCTACGCCATCCGCATGAGCGGCGAACTCTACCTGGCCAGCGCGCTGGCGCTGGGCGGCATGTTCGTGTCGTATGCATGGCGGCTGTACCGCGCCTACAGCGACGAGCTGGCGCGCAGCATGTTCCGTTTTTCGATTCTTTACCTGGCGCTGCTGTTCGGCGCCCTGCTGGCGGACCACTGGGTCGGCCTGCTGCGCTGATGTCCTGGAGGTTGTCGATGTCCGTGTTTTCCGCCAGCCGCCGGCTGGCCCTGCGACTGGGCGCAGCCGCCGCCTTCGCCGCCGCCCTGGCCGCCTGCGGCGAGAGCGCGCCCACTTTCAAGGGCAGCGACATCAGCGGCACCCAGCTGGGCCGTGGCATGGAGCTGTCCGATTTCAACGGCAAGACGCGCCAGTTGTCCGACTTCGCCGGCAAGGTCGTGGTGGTGTTTTTCGGCTTCACCCAGTGCCCGGACGTGTGCCCCACGTCGCTGGCCGAACTGGGCGAAGTCATGAAAAAGCTGGGGCCTGACGCCGACCGCGTCCAGGTGCTGCTGATTTCGGTCGATCCCGAGCGCGACACGCCCGAGGTCCTGAAGCAATACGTGACCGCCTTCGATCCGCGCTTCCTGGGCCTGACCGGCACGCCGGACCAGGTCAAGAAGGCCGCGGCGTCGTTCAAGGCCTATTACGCCAAGGCGCCCACCAAGGACGGCGGCTACACCATGGACCACACCGCCGCCTTCTACCTGTTCGACGGCAAGGGCGAATCGCGGGTGCTGGCCAACAACAATATCGGCGTGGACGCGCTGGCCCACGACATCCAGGCGCTGCTGAAGCAGTAACTAAAGCGTCGCCGCCCAGCCGTCCAGCGCGGCGCGCGCCGCCTCGCCGAGTTCGGCGGTGGCGATCTCGCGGCGGTGGGCCATGATCATCAGCGCGTAGGGCGCCGCCAGCGCGGCCGCCTCGGGGCAGAGCCGGCATTCGTCACCGACCGAGGGCGATACGTTGCGCCAGTAATTGATCGCCTGTTCGAGCTGGGGCAGGGTGATGACGGAGTCCATGGACCTATTGTCCACGATTGGCCTGCGCTGTCCACCGGCGCGCCGGGCTGCAAAGAAGCGTCACCATCGCAACATGCCGAAACCGCGGGCGGGTGCTATACCACTGCCGGTTAGTAACGATGGAGCATCGTCATGAGTACCCCTACCCGAATCGACTCTCCGCGCCGCGGCCTGCATCCGCTGGTGGCGGCCGCCGCAATCGCCGTCATCGTCATGTGCTCGGTCGGCGTGGCCGCCGTGATGGGCTGGCTGCCCACGCCTTCGGCCAATCCGCATGCCGACGAACCGGTGGCCGAGGCCGGCCCGGAAGGCGCCAACCTGGCCCCGCTGCCGGCCGAATCGGCGCAGGCCGCGGCCCAGACGCCGTCCCAGCCCGCGCCTGCGCCCAAGGCCCGTCCTGCCCCCGCCCCGGCGCCCGCTCCCGCGCCCGCCAAGCAGGCCTGCGCCAACTGCGGCGTGGTCGAAACCATCCGCCAGGTGCAGGTGCCGGCCAAGGACGATAGCAACCATCTGGTCGGCACCATCGCCGGCGGCGTGGCCGGCGGGGTGGTCGGCAACCAGTTCGGCGGCGGCAGCGGCAAGACCGCGCTGACCGTGCTGGGCGCGGTCGGCGGCGCTTTGGCAGGCCGTGAAGTTGAGCGTAATATCAGACAGCAACAAACGGTGACGCACTATGAGCTCACCGTGCGCATGAACGACGGCAGCAAGCGCCAGTTCCGCAGCGCCCAGCCGTTCGCGTTCGCTTCGGGCGACCACGTGCGCGTGGAAAACAATCAGCTGCTGCCGGGATGAGCCCGGCGCGAGCCTAATCATCCGTCTTTGGGGAGACCAGGAATGAGCGACCAACAATCCAACCCGTTCGTCCTGCCCGGCATGGGCCAGCATTCCGACTTGTCGGGCAACCCGCTGCTGGCCAGCATGGAAATGATGCGCCAGGCCTGGGCCGGGCTGACCGGGCCCGGCGGCCTGGCCAGCAGCCTGCCCATGGCTCCCCCGATGAACCTCGAAGACCTGGACCGCCGCATCGCCGAACTGCGCTCGGTGGAAAACTGGCTGCGCATGAACCTGAGCATGCTCTCCAGCACGATCCAGGGCATGGAAGTGCAGCGCTCCACCATCAGCACGCTGCGCGCCTTCGTCGACAGCGCGGCCAACATGGACATGGCGGCCGTGCGCGCCAGCGGCGCGGCCTCGCCGCTGGAAGTGGTGCTGGGGCTGAAGCCCGCGCCCAAGCCGGCAGCGGCCAAGGCGCCGGAGAGCGCCGGCGCCAAGGACGGGCAGGCGCAGGCGGCGGCCGACGAGGCGCCCGCCAGCGCGCCGGGCATGAGCGAGCAGATGGGCGCGGCGGCCCAGTCGGCCTCCAAGGCCTGGTGGGACCTGCTGCAGCAGCAGTTCAACCAGATCGCGGCCGCCACCGCCGCTTCCATGCCGGCCGCGCCCGCCGCCGCGCCCGCGCCGGCCAAACCGCAGGAACCCGCGCCCGAGGCGGGCGCCGCCAAGCCGGCGGCGCGCAAGCCCGCGGCCCGCGGCGCCAAGGCCGCCAAGAAAACCGGGCCTGGCGCGAGCTAGCCCTCTCTTTCAATCGATGCCCCGGCCGGCCGCCAGGCCGCCGGGCCGTCTCAACACCGTGGAACTTATGCTTAACGTAGTGATTCTCGCCGCCGGACTGGGCAAACGCATGCAGTCCGATCTTCCCAAAGTGCTGCACACGCTGGCGGGCAAGCCCATGCTGGCCCACGTGCTCGACAGCGCGCGCGCGCTCGAGCCGGCGCGCATCATCGTCGTGGTCGGCCACGGCGCGGATCGCGTCAAGCAGGCTTTCGAAGGCCAGCCCGACCTGCACTTCGCGCTGCAGCAGCCGCAGCAGGGCACCGGCCACGCGGTGCAGCAGGCCGTGCCGCTGCTGCTGGAAGGCGGCGGCCAGGACGACGTGACGCTGGTGCTGTACGGCGACGTGCCGCTGGTGCAGCCCGACACGCTGCGCCGCCTGCTGCAGGCCCGCGGCGCCGGCGCCGCCGTGCTGACCGAAGTGCTGGCGGACTCCACCGGCTACGGCCGCATCGTGCGCGACGCCGCCGGCAACGTGTGCCGCATCGTCGAGCACAAGGACGCCTCCGAAGGCGAGCTCGCCATCAAGGAAGTCAACACCGGCATCCTCAGCGCGCCCACCGCCAGGCTCAAGGACTGGCTGTCCCGCATCGACAACAACAACGCCCAGGGCGAGTACTACCTGACCGACACGGTCGGCCTGGCCGTGGCCGACGGCGTGCCGGTGGGCGCGGCGCAGCCGGGCGCGGCCTGGGAGACGCTGGGCGTGAACAGCCGCGTCCAGCAGGCCGAACTGGAGCGCCGCTGGCAGGCCGAGCAGGCCCGCCGCCAGCTCGAAGCCGGTGTCACGCTGGCCGATCCGGCGCGCTTCGACGTGCGCGGCACGCTCACCTGCGGGCGCGACGTGTTCATCGACGTGGGCTGCGTGTTCGAAGGCAGCGTGACGCTGGCCGACGGCGTGCGCGTGGGTCCGCACTGCGTGCTGCGCGACGTCAGCGTCGGCGCGGGCACCCAGATCGAGGCCTTCAGCCACCTGCAGCAGGCCCTGGTGGGCAGCGACGCGCGCGTCGGCCCGTATGCGCGCCTGCGCCCCGGCGCCGAGCTCGGCGACCGCAGCCACGTGGGCAACTTCGTCGAGATCAAGAAAAGCGTGCTGGGCGAGGACAGCAAGGCCAATCACCTGGCCTACATCGGCGACGCCGACATCGGCGCGCGCGTGAACGTGGGGGCGGGCACCATCACCTGCAACTACGACGGCGTGAACAAGCACCGCACCGTCATCGAGGACGACGCCTTCATCGGCTCGGACACCCAGCTGGTGGCGCCGGTGCGCGTCGGCCGCGGCGCCACGCTGGGCGCGGGCACCACGCTGACGCGCGACGCGCCGGCCGACAAGCTGACCGTCTCGCGTCCCAAGCAGCTCACCATCGACGGTTGGCAGCGCCCGGTCAAGAAATCGTGATGGAACAGCAAGACCGGGCGCCGGGCGGCGGCGCCAAGCCCGCCCCGCCCGACGGCCTGCCGACGCCGCGGCGCTATTGGGCCGCGGCAACGGTGATGACGGGCATCAGCCTGTCGGTGCTGGACACCACCATCGCCAACGTCGCGCTGCCCACCATCGCAGTCGATCTCAATGCCTCGCCGGCCCAGGCGGTCTGGATCGTCAACGCCTACAACCTGGCCGTGGTGACCATGCTGCTGCCGCTGTCGGCGCTGGCCGAGCGCATCGGTTTCCGCCGCATGTTCTCCTTCGGCCTGGCGCTGTTCACGCTGGCCTCGCTGGGCTGCGCCCTGGCCGGCACGCTGTGGCAGCTGACGGCGGCGCGGGTGTTCCAGGGCATAGGCGCGGCCACGCTGATGTGCATGTTCGGCGGGCTGGTGCGCAACATCTATCCGCTCAAGCTGCTGGGCCGCGGCATCAGCATCAACGCCACCACGGTGGCCATCATGTCGGTGCTGGGGCCGACCATCGGCTCGGCCATTCTCTCGGTGGCGCCCTGGCCGTGGATCTTTGCGGTCAACCTGCCCATCTGCGTGCTGGCCATGCTGGGGCTGCGCCACCTGCCGGAAGTGCCGCGCAACGACGTCAAGCTGGACTGGATCAGCGCCTTGCTGTGCATGCTGACCCTGGGCGTCTTCATTTCCGGCGTGGACATGATGGGCGAGGACCTGCTGCGCGGCATCGGCCTGGTGGCCATCGCCACGGTGGTCGGCCTGCTGCTGGTGCGCCGCGCCAGCCGCCAGCCCGCGCCGCTGGTGCCGGTGGACCTGCTGCGCATCCGCCCGCTGGCCTTCGCCGTGGCGGCCTCGGCCTGTACCTTCGCGGCGCAGATGGCGTCGTATGTGTCGCTGCCGTTCTATTTCCAGCAGGTGCTGGGCCGGCCCTACCTGGAGGTCGGCATGCTGATGGGCGCCTGGCCGGTGGGCACCGCCATCATCGCTCCCGTGGCGGGACGGCTGTCCGACCGCTACTCGGCCGCCACGCTCAGCGGCGTGGGCGCGGCCACCATGGTCATCGGCATGCTGTGGCTGGCCGTGCTGCCGGCCAGCGTCTCGAACTGGCCGGTCATCCTCGGGATGTTCGTGGCCGGCGTCGGCTTCGGGTTCTTCCAGACGCCCAACAACCGCGCCCTGCTGTCGTCGGCGCCCCGCTCGCGCAGCGGCGCGGCCGGCGGCCTGCAGGCCACCACCCGGGTGTTCGGCCAGAGCTTCGGCACCGCGCTGGTGGCGATCGCGTTCAGCATCAGCCTGGCCCACGGTCCGGCCCTGGCCCTGGTGCTGGGCATGATCTGCGCCGGCCTGGCGGTGGTGGTCAATACGGTGCGCTTCGCCAAGCTGTAGGGCGTCGGCCCCGCGCCGCTTCTATAATGGCGGCCTGCGCCCGGCTGCCGATGCCGGGCGCGGGACTCGTCCATTTTTAAGGTGTGCAGGCATGAAGATCACGGTCGTGGGTACCGGTTACGTGGGTTTGGTGTCGGGGGCGTGCCTGGCCGATATGGGCAACGACGTCATGTGCCTGGACCTCGACGCCGACAAGATCGCCCTGCTGCGCCGCGGCGGCATCCCCATCTACGAGCCCGGCCTGGAAGACCTGGTGCGCCGCAACGTGCAGGCCGGCCGGCTGCATTTCACCGACGACGTGGCGCAAAGCGTGGCCTTCGGCGACGTGCAGTTCATCGCCGTGGGCACCCCGCCGGGCGAAGACGGCTCGGCCGACCTGAAGTACGTGCTGGCCGCCGCCCGCAACATCGCGCGCCACATGACGGCGCGCAAGCTGATCGTGGACAAGTCCACCGTGCCGGTGGGCACGGCCGACAAGGTGCGCGAAGTGGTCGCGCAGGAACTGGCCGCGCGCGGCGTGGACATTCCGTTCAGCGTCGCGTCCAACCCGGAATTTCTCAAGGAAGGCGCGGCCATCAACGACTTCATGAGCCCCGACCGCGTCGTGGTCGGCGCCGACGACGAATACACGATCGGCGTGATGCGCCGCATCTACGAGCCGTTCCAGCGCACCCACGACCGCCTGATGGTGATGGACGTGCGCTCGGCCGAACTGACCAAGTACGCCGCCAACGCCATGCTGGCCACCCGCATTTCGTTCATGAATGAAATGGCCAACCTGGCCGAGGCGCTGGGCGCCGACATCGAGCAGGTGCGCCGCGGCATCGGCGCCGACCCGCGCATCGGCTACCACTTCCTGTATCCGGGCGCCGGCTACGGCGGCTCGTGCTTTCCCAAGGACGTGCAGGCGCTGGTCAATACCGCCGCCGAGAACGCGCTGCCGATGCGCGTCATCGAGGCGGCCGAGGCCGCCAACCACGCGCAGAAATTCCGCCTCTCCGAGAAGCTGGTGAGCCACCTGGGCGAAGACCTGCGCGGGCGCAGGATCGCGCTGTGGGGCCTGTCGTTCAAGCCCAATACCGACGACATGCGCGAAGCGCCCAGCCTGACCGCGATCGCCGAACTCACGCGGCGCGGCGCCGAGGTGCGCGCCTACGACCCGGTGGCCATGCACGAGGCCGCCCGCGTGCTGGCCGGCCAGCACGGCGTCACCTTCGCCACCGACATGTACGACGCGCTGGACGGCGCCGACGCGCTGCTCATCGCCACCGAATGGAAAGTGTTCCGCGCGCCCGACTTCGATCGCGTGAAATCCCTGCTCAAGACCCCGCTCATCATCGACGGCCGCAACCTGTACACGCCGGCCGACGTGCGCGCGATGGGCTTCCAGTACTCCGGCATCGGGCGCGCATGAAAATCCTGCAGCTGAACTTCGAGAAAGGCTGGCGCGGAGGCGAACGGCAGACCCTGTACTGCATGCGCGCGTTCCGCAAGGCCGGCCACGAAGTCGAAGTCATGTGCCGCGAGGGCGCGCCGCTGGCCGAGCGCGCCCGCCAGGAAGGCTTCATCGCCCACACCTGCCGCAATGTGCCGGGGCAGCTGGCCTTTCTGGCCGGGGCCGGGCGCTACGACATCGTCCACGCCCAGACGGCCAACACCATCACCTGGGCGGTGCTGACCAAATGGCTGCACCGCCGCCCGGTGGCGTTCTCGCGCCGCACCTCGTTCGCGGTCAAGCCCGGCGACGAATGGAAGACCGGCTTCAAATGGCGCCACGCCGATCTGTTCGTGGCGATCAGCGAAATGGCCGCGGGCGAGCCGCGCCGCCTGGGTATCGAACCCGTCATCATCCGCAGCGCCGTCGAGCCGCACCGGATCGACGCCGAAAACGTCGCCGGTCTGGTGCGCGAATTCGATCTGGACGGCAAGAAGGTCATGGCCACCTCGGCCGCGCTGATCCGCGACAAGGACCCGGTGACGCTGGTGCGCGCCGTGGGCGAATTGGCCAGGACGCGCCGCGATTTCGTGTTCCTGCACTTCGGCGCCGGCGGCGACCGCGAACAGCAGGCCAAAGACGAGGCGCGCAGGCTGGGCATCGAGGACGTCTACCGCTTCGCGGGTTTTCGCAAAGGCGTGGAAGACTTCTACAGCATCCTCGACGTGTTCGTCATGAGCTCCGAGGAAGAAGCCCTGGGCAGCAGCGTGCTCGATGCCTTCCTGCAGCGGGTGCCGGTGGTGTCCACCGACGCCGGCGGCCTGAAGGAAAGCCTGGCCGACGGCCGCGGCGTGCTGGTCGCCGTGGGCGACTTCAAGGCCATGGCCCAGGGCATGGCGCGCTGCCTGGACGACGCGGCCTTCCGCCAGGAAGTCACCGAGCGCGCCTACGAATACGTGCGCAGCGAGCACGACGTGCAGGAAATGGGCAACCGCTACCTGGCGCAGTTCGAGCGCCTGCTGGCGCGCCGCTGAAGCCCGCGTTCAGGCGCGCAGGTCGATGCGCGTCTCGAACTTGGCGCGATGCACCGAGAAGAACGTGCGCACGTTGCGCACATTGGCCTGGGCGGTGAACGCCCGGTGCGCCAGCGCGTGATAGGCCGGCATGTCCCGGACCTGCGCGATCACCACGAAATCCGGCCCCGGCGAGACCCGGTAGCACTGCAGCACCGCGCGCTCGGCCTGCAGGCTTTGTTCGAACTCGTCCAGGCGCTCGGCCGCCTGCACGTCCAGCGTGATTTCCACGATGGCCGTCAGCGTGCTGCCCAGCTTCTCGGGCGCCAGGATCGCCACCTGCCGGTCGATCACGCCTTCGTCCACCAGCCGGCGCACCCGCCGCAGACAGGTCGGCGGCGAGGCATGCACGCGCAGCGCCAGGTCCTGGTTGGTCAGCGAGCAGTCTTCTTGTAACTGTTCAAGAATGCGCCGGTCCAGATCGTCCAGCTCAGGCAGCGTAATCGGCGGGTTTTGCATGATTAATTTCAAAATCGTCGTCTATACGAAAGATAATTTAATCACAAATATGTAAGGGAATTAACTTACATATATGGCCAGATAAAGAAATCAAATTTCTTGCCGTCGCGAGCACAATGCGTCCGTACCTGAACTTTCCGGAGCTCATCCTATGTGCGGCATTGTTGGCGCCGTCGCCCAGCGCGACATCACCCCGATCCTGGTCGAAGGCCTGAAGCGCCTGGAGTACCGCGGCTATGACTCCTGCGGCGTCGCCGTCTACGCCGACGGCCACCTGCGCCGCACGCGCAGCACGCAGCGCGTCTCCGAGCTGGCCGCCCAGGTCGAGCAGGACAAGCTGCAGGGCTATACCGGCATCGCCCACACCCGCTGGGCCACCCACGGCGTGCCCGCCACCCACAACGCCCACCCGCATTTCTCGCACCTGGGCAACGACGAGCCGCGCATCGCGCTGGTCCACAACGGCATCATCGAAAACCACGACGAACTGCGCGCCGAGCTGCAGGCCGTGGGCTACGTGTTCGAGAGCCAGACCGACACCGAGGTCATCGCCCACCTGGTCAACCACCTGTACGCCGGCGACCTGTTCGAAGCCGTGCAGAACGCCGTGCGCCGCCTGCATGGCGCCTACGCCATCGCCGTGTTCTGCCGCGACGAACCGCACCGCGTGGTCGGCGCGCGCCAGGGCTCGCCGCTGGTGGTGGGCGTGGGCCAGAACGAAAACTTCCTGGCCTCCGACGCGCTGGCCCTGGCCGGCACGACCGACCAGATCATCTACCTGGAAGACGGCGACGTCGTCGACCTGCAGCTGGCGCGCGTCTGGATCGTCGACGCCGCCGGCAAGAACGTGCAGCGCGAAGTCCACACCGTGCACGTGCACACCGGCGCGGCCGAGCTCGGCCCCTACCGCCACTACATGCAGAAGGAAATCTTCGAGCAGCCGCGCGCCGTCGGCGACACGCTGCAGGACATCGAGGCGATCACGCCCGAACTCTTCGGCGACGACGCCTACAAGATCTTCAAGGACATCGACTCCCTGCTGATCCTGGCCTGCGGCACCAGCTACTACGCCGGCCTGACCGCCAAGTACTGGATCGAATCGATCGCCAAGATCCCGGTGGCCGTGGAAATCGCCAGCGAATACCGCTATCGCGACAGCGTGCCCAATCCGCGCTCGCTGGTCGTCACCATCTCGCAGTCCGGCGAAACCGCCGACACGCTGGCCGCGCTCAAGCACGCCCGCTCGCTCGGCATGGAAAACACGCTGACCATCTGCAACGTGTCCACCAGCGCCATGGTGCGCGAGTGCAAGCTGTCGTACATCACCCGCGCCGGCGTCGAAATCGGCGTGGCCTCGACCAAGGCCTTCACCACCCAGCTCACCGCGCTGTTCCTGCTGACGCTGGCGCTGGCCCAGGTGCGCGGGCGCCTGAGCGACGAGCAGGAGGCCGAACACCTGAAGGCCCTGCGCCACCTGCCGGTGGCCATCGGCTCAGTGCTGGCGCTCGAACCCCAGATCATGGCCTGGGCCGACCGCTTCGCCTCCAAGGAAAACGCCCTGTTCCTGGGCCGCGGCATGCACTATCCGATCGCCCTGGAAGGCGCGCTCAAGCTCAAGGAAATCAGCTACATCCACGCCGAAGCCTACCCGGCCGGCGAACTCAAGCACGGCCCGCTGGCCCTGGTGACCGAGCACATGCCCGTGGTCACCATCGCGCCCAAGGACGAACTGCTGGAAAAGCTGAAGTCCAACATGCAGGAAGTGCGCGCCCGCGGCGGCGAACTGTACGTCTTCGCCGACGCCGACAGCAAGATCCAGAGCGCCGAAGGCATGCACGTGATCCGCATGCCCGAACACTACGGCAAGCTCTCGCCCATCCTGCACACGGTGCCGCTGCAGCTGCTGTCGTATCACACGGCTTGCGCGCGGGGGACGGACGTGGATAAGCCGCGTAATTTGGCTAAGAGTGTGACGGTGGAGTGAGGCGGGGAAGGGGTGCAGAAGGGCCGCTTGGCGGCCCTTCTTTTGTTGCCCCACGCTCATCACGCGGTATGCCATCAAATGACTTGGGCTGGGTCCAGGACTGGATGTGTATGAATGAAAGAAGGGCTTGTCTCGGCCGATAGCAAATTCATCGTGAGATGAACAGGCTCTTTCTCTACAGGAGGGGGACCGCTGAGGATGCCTCCCCCCAAAAGACATGCGGCGTCCGTGTACAACGCAACCCGCTAGCTTCTGCAATGGAAGCTGCAACCGACTCCATACCATCCTCGGTGTGATGCATCGCTTGGAAAAGGGCATTGGGATAATAGGCGCACCTTTTCAGGTAATCTGCGATCGCGCGTCGTCAGGCGCGCTTGCACGTAGGAGCGGCCGTGGTTATCGATGTCAATTATTCATCCTGGGATACATCGCGCAAATTCGGCGCAACCTGGCTGCTGCATACCGAGTTGGGGCGGGTGCGCGCGATCGCCGAAGGTCAGACGCTGTACAGGCAAGGCGATGTACATGATAGTTTCTTCCTGGTGCGGTCAGGTTTCTTGCATACGATCGTGCACGGCACCAATGGCGGAGTCCTGCTATTGGAAATCTTCGGGCCGGACGCGATTTTCGGCGAAGCCTCAGCCTTCGTCGGTGAGCCGCGCTATGTCACAGCCAGGGCGGTGACGCCCGCCGTTGTATCTGAGTATCGGGTCTCCGAGCTGTTGCCAGTGCTGGCCACCGAACCCGCTCTGGCCGTCTCGTTGATCCAATTGCTGGGCATCAAGCACCGTATTCTCATCGGTAAATTGCTGCGGGCTACATCGGCCAGTCCACGTGAGCGGCTGGAAGGCCTGCTCGGTCGCATTGCAGCAGGCTCGGAAGAGACCCGATCGCTGCGCTTAACGCACGAGCAGTTGGCCAGTATGACCGGCCTGAGCAGGGTGACGGTGACCCGTACGCTGAAAGCCATAGCCGCCGATGGGCTGATTTCCACACGTGGCAAAGGTGTGGAAATTCGCGACATCGAGCGCCTGCGCGAGCGGCTGGAGCTGTTCTAACGGCGCGGTGAAAATCCCGGCGATTTTGTAGCCTGCGATACAGGCTGTCGTCCGCTTCGCTTCTAGAGTGATGGCTTTCACGAGGAAAGCTGGCGGCATGCTGCTGAACAATGTACTTGCTTTGGTGACGGGCGCCGCGCAGGGCAACGGTCGAGCGATTGCGCAGGGCCTGGCCGCGCAGGGCGCGATGATCGCCGTGTGCGACATCAATCGGGCCGGCGCGCAGCGCACGGCCGCAGCATTGCGTGCCGAAGGTGCACGCGCCATAGCCTATGAACTGGATGTGCGCGACGCAGCGCGCTGCGTCGCGATCGCACGACAGATCGAAAAGGAAATGGGGGCGATTTCCGTGCTGGTGAACAATGCTGGGGTGCGTCCGAGGCATGCGTTCGATAGCGGCGAGCGCGATGCGCTTTGGCGCCAGGCCATGGATGTGAATGTAGACGGCATCCGCAGCATGACGTTTGCCTGCCTGGAGAGCCTGGCGGCCACGCGTGGCGCAGTGATCAACATCACCTCGATCGCGGCAAGCCGTGCCTCGGCGCAGTCCATTGCCTATTCAACGTCCAAAGCGGCTGCTCAGATGCTGACCAAGGTGCTGGCGCTTGAGCTGGCGCCGCGCGGCATTCGTGTCAATGCGGTGGCGCCCGGCGTGATCGAAACGGCCATGACGCAGTCCAGCAGAGACGATCCCGAGCGATGCCGCGCCCTGATGGCGCGTATTCCGATGCGCCGGTTCGGCAACCCGCAGGACCTGGTGGGTCCAGTGACGTTCCTCGCTTCGCCAATGTCGGCCTATGTCACCGGCGCCGTGCTGGCGGTCGATGGAGGATTTCTGGCTGTTTGAATACTGGCGCCCACGCCGATAACGAAGCCCGTCCAGGAGGACGGGCAAATACTGGAGGAGATCCACCATGAAATCGCTGTTCCGTACCCTCTCTGCTGCGACGCTCGCACTGGTCGTGGTGACGCCGCAGGCGCTGGCGCAGGACGTCTATCCAACGCGGCCGATCCGCATCGTGGTTCCGTATCCGGCGGGCAGCGCATTGGAGTCGGTGGCGCGTACCGTGTCGCAAACCTACAGCGATAACCTGGGTCAGCCGGCGGTCATCATTAACAAGCCGGGCGGCTCGGGAATCATCGGCACCCAGGAAGTAGCCCGCGCGCAGCCTGACGGGTACACCCTGCTGCTGGGCACGAACCAGACGCACGGCGCGAACTCTGCGCTCTATTCCAACCTGCCGTACGACGCGCTGGGCGATTTCACGCCCATCGCCGGGTTGGCGCGCATGCAGCACGTGCTGGTGGCGCGCAAAAACCTGGGCGTGGACAGCGTGCGCGGCCTGATCGAGCTGGCCAACAAGCCCGGCGCGAACCTGAACGTGGGCTCCAGCGGCAATGGCTCGGCCTCGCACCTGGTTGCAGAGATGTTCATGCGCAGCGCGGACGTGAAGATGGCCCATATCCCGTACAAGGGCTCAGGGGAAGTCGCCCAGGGCTTGCTGGGCGGGTTCGTGGATGTGTCGTTCGCCACTTTGCCCAGCGTCCTGCCCTTTATCAATGATGGCTCGATTGTGGCACTGGCCGTGGCCTCGAAGGACCGCGCGCCGCAGCTCGATCATCTGCCCACGCTGGCGCAGGAAGGTGTGCCCGATGTCGAGGCCGATGCCTGGACGGCGCTGTTCGCACCGGCCGGCACGCCGCCGGCGGTGCTGGCCAAGATTTCGGCGGTCACGATCAACGCTTTTAAGGATCCCGGCGTGGTTGAGAAGATCGGCGCCACCGGCTTCGTGCCGGAGGTCTCAGATGGCGGATCGTTCAAGGACTTCCTGGCGCAGGACATGCAGCGCTGGGCGTCCGTGATCGAGGCGGCCAACGTCAGGCTGGATTGAGCTTCGCGACGGCCTGCCAACCGGACGCACACTCGCTTTCCTGCGAAAAGGAATTCTAGAGCCGCTTCATAGGGCACGGAACCGTCGCCATAACTGACTTTCATGTCAGTTTTATTGGGGGAATTCCCTACTATATGCCGTTCTCGCCGCTCCCATATACTGACTATCATGTCAGTAATTTGCGGAGTGCGAGATGGTTTCTGAACATCAGCCCGGCGTGGCCGTGGTGATCGGCCCGGACGAGGGAGATAGCTATTGGCAGCCCGTACCGGCCAACGGTTTCGTGCGCACCTTGCTCAATCGCGCCAATACCGGCGCCTCGATCGACTTCAGCGCTGGCACGCAGACGGTGGCGCCTGGCTGCCACGTGCGCGAGCACTTCCACGACGACCGCGAAGAGGTGATCTACGTCACGGAAGGTCAAGGCCTCGCGTTCGTGGACGGTAAGGAATACCCGATGGCGCCCGGAACATGCCTGTTTCTGGGCAAGCAACGCAAGCACCGCTTTCACAACGATGGCCAACAGCCGCTGACTTTTTTCTGGATGCTGATGCCCGGGGGGCTGGACGATTTCTTCCGCCAGATCGGCCGGCCGCGCACACCGGGCGAATCCGCTCCCGCGCCTTTCCCGAGGCCGGACGATATCGAACGCATCGAAGCCAATACGGTTTTCGGCTGGACCGCCAAGTCCTGAGACTGCCGCCTCCCTCTTTTCCCTCGACGGATGTCCCCAGTGTTTATCGAAGAACGCGATTACCGCATCAAGCCCGGCAAGGCCGGCCTGTTCGTGTCCACCTATGAGCAATACGGCCTCGGGCTGCAAAAAAAATACCTGGGCAAATTCCTGGGCTATTTCATGACGGAAGTCGGCGAGCTGAACCACGTGGTGGCCTGGTGGGCCTACGACAGCCTGGACGAGCGAGATGCCGCGCGCACGCGCATGCTGGCCGATCCCGAATGGCAGTCGTACCTGGACCGGGTCACCGACCTGATCGACATCCAGCAAACCCGGATCCTGAAGCCGGTCTCGTTTTCTCCGATCCGCTGAGCAGCAAACCATGAAGCATGCAGTCGTTGTGGGGGGAGGCATCATCGGCGCCTCCTGGGCCGTCGTGTTCGCGCGCGCCGGCTGGCGCGTGACCGTCGTGGAGCGAGACACCGCCAGCCTGGTGGATCTGTCCGCGCGCCTGGTCAGGATGCTGGAAGACAGCGCGGGCCTGCTGTGCGGCGGCGATACACCGGCCATCGCCGCCGCGCGCATCGGCGCCACGGACGATCTGGCCGCCGCGGTTCCCCAGGCCGACTACCTGCAGGAAGCCGTATCCGAAGACCTGGAGCTCAAGCGCCGCCTGTTCGCCGACCTGGACGCGCTGGCGCCGCCGCATGCCGTGCTGGCCAGCTCCACCTCGACCTATGGCGCCAGCCAGTTCACCGCCGACCTGGCCGGGCGAAGACGCTGCCTGGTCGCGCACCCCATGACACCGCCGCACCTGTCGCCCGTGGTCGAAATGTGCCCCGCTCCCTGGACCGATCCGGACGTCCTGGCCCGGGCCGACGCTTTCATGCGGGAACTGGGGCAGCACCCGGTGCGCATCAATAAAGAGATTCCGGGCTTCGTGCTGAATCGCCTGCAGGGCGCCCTGCTGATGGAGATGTTCCGCATGATCGCGGGCGGCGTGATCGCGCCGGCCGACGCCGATGCGCTGATCAGCCAGGGACTCGGCCTGCGCTGGGCGACGCTGGGCCCGCTGGAAGGTGTGGACCTGAACGCCCCTGGCGGCATTGCCGATTATCTGCGGCGCTACGGCCACATCTTCAACGACATGGCCGCCGGGCAGGGCCTGCCGGCGCCCGTGGATGAAGCGCTGATCACGGCGCTGGACCAGGCCCTGCGGCAGGCGCTGCCGCTCGACGGGCTGGCTGCCAAGCGGCAATGGCGCGACCGGGCGATCGCCGGCGTGCGCGTGGCGCTAAGAGATTACACAGGGGAAAAACCATGAAATTGATAGGCGCCGTGGACGGACTCAACCGCCTGGTGTGCTGGCTGCTCGCGGCCATGATGCTGGGCATGACGCTATGCACGTTATGGCAGGTGGCCGTGCGCTTCCTGTTGACCGGGCTGGGATGGAATGTGGCAGCGCCATGGACCGAAGAGGTGGCTCGCTACCTGATGATCTGGATCATCTTCCTCGGCGCGGGTGTGGCTTGCCGCCATGCGCAGCTGATCGCGCTCGAACTCGTAGTCACGCGGCTGCCGGCGGCGCTGGGCCGCCTGCTGCGCTATGCCGCGCTGCTAGGCTGCCTGGCTTTCTTCGTCCTCATGATCGCGCTGGGCCTGCAGTTCGTGGAGTTCGGCGAGATAGAGACGAGCCCGGTGCTGTCGCTGTCCAAGGTCTGGGTTTACCTGGCGATGCCGTTCGGATTCGGCCTCATGTTCCTCAACACCCTGACGCTGATCGGCGAATGCCTGCTGCAGCGTGGCGATATCCGCCACACCGGTCAGGCCCATGCTGCGGAGTAATCATGCTATCTGCCGTCGTATTGCTGTTGCTGTTGTTCGCCGCCAGTATTCCGGTGGCGCTGAGTCTGGGCATCGCCCCGCTGCCGGCGCTGCTCGCGCGCGACGTCCCGCTGCTGGCGGTTCCCCAGACCATGTTCGAAGCGATGGACTCGTTCGCGCTGATGGCGGTGCCCTTCTTCGTGCTGGCTGGCCGCCTGATGCAGACGGGTGGCATCGCCAGCCGCCTGATGGACCTGGGGCTGGCGTTGATCGGCTGGGTCAAGGGCGGGCTGGGAGGCTCCGCGGTGCTGACCACGATGTTCTTCTCGACCATTTGCGGCTCCTCGTCGGCCACCACCGCCGCCATCGGTTCAGTGATGATCCCGGAGATGGAGCGCAGGGGCTATCCGCGTCCGTTCGCGGCGTCGGTGATCGCCTCCAGCGGCGAGCTGGGCGTGATCCTGCCGCCGTCGGTGCCGATGATCATCTACGCCATGCTCACTGGCGTTTCGGTGGCGGACATGTTCGTGGCCGGCGTTCCGGCGGGTCTGCTGATCGGCCTGTCGCTCATCGCCACCATCATGGTGATGTCGCGCCTGCACGACTACGGCGCCTCGCAAAAGCTCGGCTTCGGCGAATGGGCCGGCAATGTCTGGCGCGCGCTGCGCCATGCCAGCCTCTCGCTCTTGATGCCCGTCATCATCCTCGGCGGCATCTACGGCGGTTTCTTCACCGCGACCGAGGCCGCAGTCGTGGCCGTCGCGTACACCTTCATCGTCAGCGTCTTCATCTACCGCGAGATCAAGTGGAAGGACCTGCCCGCCATCTTCTGGTCATCGGCGGTCACGTCGGGCATCGTCCTGCTGATCGTGGGTTTCGCCTCGGTGTTCGCCTATGTGCTGTCGCTCTACCAGGCCCCGCAACAGGTGGCGCAGGCGCTACTGAGCGTGTCGGACAGCCCGCTGGTGTTCCTGCTGCTGGTGAACGTGGCCCTGTTGGTGGTTGGCCTCTTCATGGAGACCTTCGCCGCGATCCTGATCCTCGCGCCGGTCCTGGCGCCGGTCGCCGTCAGTCTGGGAATCGACCCCGTGCATTTCGGCCTGATCGTCATCGTCAACCTCGCGGTGGGCATGGTGACGCCGCCGGTCGGCGTGAACCTGTTCCTGGTTTGCGGCATCGCCAAGGTATCGATGGAGCGCCTGATGCGGCCGCTCTCGGTGTTCCTGGCCGTGCTGTTGCTGGACCTGATGATCATCACCTATGGGCCGACGCTCTACGCCCGCTTTTTTTAAACCCGTAAGTTCCAGAGGAAGTGCTCAATGACTATCGTCAAATCCCTGCTCGCCGCGCTGGCCCTGGCCGGTGTTTCCCTGGGCGCCGCCGCCCAGCCCATCCAGATCAACATCGGGCATGCCCTGGGCGACACCAGTTCGTACCAGGCCGCCGGCCTCCACTTCGCCGAGCTCATGAAGCAGAAAGTCGGCGACAAGGTCAATGTCACCCTCTATCCCTCGGGCGGCCTGGGCGGCGAGCTCAAGCTCGTCCAGGGCACGCGTACCGGGGTGGTGGATGCGATGATCGTCGCGCAGGCCTCGCTGGAGAACACGGTCAAGGAATACCGTGTGCTGTCGCTGCCGTACCTGTTCAATGACTACCAGGAGGCCAACCGCATCATCCAGGGACCGGTAGGTGACCGCCTGCTGGGCGTGCTACCCAAGTACAACATGGTGGGCCTGGGCTGGGGCGCGGTGTATGCGCGCAGCCTGGCCTCCATGAAGCCGATCCCGGACCTGAACGCAATGAAGGGTCTGAAAGTGCGCGTGATCCAGTCTCCCGGCTTCGTCGAGGCTTACAAGGCGTTGGGCTCGCAGCCCACGCCGACCGCCTACGCCGAACTGTTCCTGAGTCTGCAGAACGGCGTGGTGGACGCCGCCGAACTGAGCCCCGATCAGACCGTGGCCGACGGCTTTGCCGAAGTGATCAAGTACTACTCGGCAACCGCCGTGCACCAACTGCCCAGCCTGTTCATCATTTCCAAATCCAAGTTTGACCGCCTGCCCGAGGACGTGCGCGCGGCGGTGGTGGAAGCGGGACGTGAATCCATGAAGGTGGCCGTGCAGTTCCAGGACAAGAAGCTGGCCGAAGCCTTCGATGTGCTGAAGCAGCGCGGGGTGAACGTGCAGTATCCGGACCTGGCGCCGTTCCGCGCTGCCGCGCGCGGCTCCTGGCCGGAGATCGCGAAGGCGGCGCCTGGGGGCGAGCAGTTCCTGGCCGAAATCGAGGCCGCCCGGGCGGCGAAGTAAGGCGGCCCCGGCCATGACCGACTTCATCGTGCCCCTGCCGGACGGGGCCAGGCTGGCGGCGAGCGAGACGGGCGAAGGCGAGCCAGTGCTTTTGGTCAGCGGACTGGGCGGCACCGGCGGGTTCTGGGCGCCCGTCGTGGCCACCCTGCCGCGGCGCCGTTGCGTGGTGTTCGATCAGCGTGGCGTTGCGGCTTCGACCCGCGGCGAGGCTTGCGTCGACATCGCGCAGCTTGCCCGTGACGCCTGGGCTGTGCTGGACGCGCGCGGCATTTTCCGCGCACACCTGGTAGGCCACTCCACCGGGGGCTGTATCGCGCAGGAAATGGCCTTGCAGGCGCCCGACCGCGTGGCAGGCCTGGTGCTGGGCGGAACCTGGGGCGGGACCGACGCCTATATGCAGGCGCTGTTCGCCATGCGCCTGACCCTGCTGGATGCTTCCCCGGCCTTGTACGAACAGACCGGCGCCTTTCTTTCCTACCCGGCTCGATGGCTGATGGAACACCCCGCGGCCATCCAGCCGTCGGCGGGAGACTGGCCAGCGGCGCGCGTCGCCGTCGTGCGCGAACGCATTGCCGCACTGCTGGCCTACGACCGCCGGGCCGACCTGCCGCGCCTCGCCGCGCCCGCGCTGGTGCTGGGCGCGCGCGACGACCAGATCGTCCCGTTCGCGCTGCAGCAGGCGCTGGCCGCGGCGCTGCCCCGCGCGACGCTGCACGGCTTCGACGGCGGCGGCCACTTTTTCCCCGTCGTGCGCACCGCAGACTACACCGCGGTGCTCACGGATTGGCTTGGACAGTATTCCCTATGACGCACCGCATCGCATTCATCGGCCTCGGCGCCATCGCCTCGGACGTGGCCGCCGGCCTGTTCGCAGATCTCGGCTCGGCCTTCACCCTCGCCGCGCTTACCCACACGCCGGCCGCCTCCGGCCCGGATCCATGGGCCGGAAGGATCGCGCCGCTTGCCACGCTGGACGACCTGCTGTCCTGGCGACCCGACCTGGTCGTCGAGATGGCCGGCCAGCCCGCGGTCCAGCAGTACGGCGAGGCCTGCCTGGAGGCCGGCCTGGACATGGTGATCTGTTCCGTCGGCGCACTGGCCGACGACGGGCTGCTGGCGCGCCTGATCGCTGCCGCGGAGCGCGGCCGTGCCCGCATCCGCGTGCCGTCCGGCGCCGTGGCGGGCCTGGACTACCTGCAGGCGCTGGCGGGCCGGGCCGATGCCCAGGTGGTCTACGAATCCCGCAAGCCGGTGGCCGCGTGGCGAGCCGAATTACTGGCCCTGGGCATCGACCCGGAAACGCTGGACGCCAGCCGCGTACTGTTCAACGGCCCAGCGCGGGAAGCCGCGCTGCGCTTTCCGAAGAACCTGAACGTGGCCGCCACCCTGGCGCTGGCCGGCGTTGGCATGGAACGCACACGCGTGGAGGTCGTCGTCGATCCCCTGGCTTGCGGCAACCAGCACACCGTGCGGGTCACGAGCCCGTTAGGCGACATGCAGATCCAACTGGTCAACGCGCCGGCGCCAACCAATCCCAAGACCTCCTGGCTGGTAGCGCAGAGCGTCCTGTCCACCATACGGCGCCACCTGGCGTCTTTCACCATAGGCTGACGGAGCATCCATGTCTCAACGCTTGAAGGACAAGATCGCGATCGTGACGGGCGCGGGTTCCGGCATCGGCGAGGCCACTGCGCGCCTGATGGCGCGCGAAGGCGCCACCGTGATCCTGGCCGACCGCTTTGCGCCGGCCGCCGAAGCCGTGGCCCGCGACATCTGCACGCGGGGAGGCACCGCCGAAGCGCGCGAAGTGGACGTGGGCGACGCCGCCGCCATGCGCCGCATGATAGAGGCGGTCGCGCAGCGCCACGGACGCCTGGACGTGCTGGTCAACAATGCCGGCTATGGCATCGCCGCCAACGTCGTCGACACCGACGAGCACGAGTGGGCGAAGCTCATGCGCGTCAACGTCGATGGCGTCTTCCATGGCTGCAAGTACGCCATTCCCATCATGCGGCGGCAGGGCGGCGGCGCCATCGTGAACACCGCCTCCGCGGGCGCGCTTGTGGGCCTGCGCGAGCGCGCCGCCTATTGCGCCTCCAAGGGCGCCGTGGCCGCGCTGACCCGCGCGATGGCCCTGGATCACGCCGCCGAGGGCATACGCATCAACTGCGTGGCGCCCGGCACCATCGAGTCGCCGTACTTCCGCGACATCTACGCGCGCAGCCCCGATCCCGAGGCCTTGCGCGCCACGCTGGCGGCGCGCCAGCCCCTGAACCGGCTCGGCACCCCGGAAGAGGTCGCCCGGGCGATCGTCTTCCTGGCCAGCGACGACGCGTCTTTCGCCACCGGCAGCACCCTGGTGCTGGACGGCGGCCTGACCGCCGCCTAGCGCCGGCGACACGGATCGGATGCCCTAAAATGCGGCAGGTCCGCGCCTGGCGGAGCGCCCGCATGCAGGAGGAATTCATACGGTGAAAGAAACCCAGACTCAGGTGCCGATGAAGGAGCGCATCAAGGAAGTCGCCACCGATATGCTGATCGAGCATGGAAGCTCCGGCTTCCGTTTTCAGCAGATCGCGCAGGCGCTCGATTGCACCCGGGGCAACGTTCACTACCACTACCGGCACAAGCACGAGCTGGTGGAGGACGTCACCATCGAATACTGTCAGCGCACGATCGGTCATTTCGACCAGATCTGGCTGTCGGCCTCCTCGCTGTCCGAGAAAATCCGGCTCAGCATGCAATTCAACGAAATGCGCTACCTGAAGCGCAACCCGCAGGGCAACACCAGCAATCCGTGGAGCCTGATCGCGCGTATGCGTCTGGAAAGCGCCCTGATCACCCCGGCCGCGCGCGAAGCGCTGGCGCGCTATTCGCACGACCTGCAGCGCAGTGTGGTGGCGGGCGTGAGGCAGGCCGTGGAAGCCGGCGAACTCAAGCCCGACACACCGGTGGAACTGGTGGCGCTGCCCATCATCGAAATGGCCAATAGCGCCGACCCCATCACCCGGGACGCCGGGCGTTTCGATCGCCTGCGCCTGATGTACGAAGCTATCGACCGCCTGGTCCACGACGCCTACGGCGCGCTGTAGGCACCGGACAGACAGCGGCGCCGCTGTCACTGGTTGAGCATGGGCGCCGGAACAGGCCGCCGACAAACTCGCAGCTTAGCGACAAAGGACCGGCCCTACGGCGCCTTCATCTCCTGCTTTTTCTTCTTCTCCTCTTTTTCTCCGTCGTAATGGGACTTGATGGCGAGATACATGCCCGTGCCCAACACGAGGAGCTTGAACGTACCGAAGACTACAGGGATCCAAAAATTCATCATTTCCTCGAAACGAGCGCAGGTCGGACGCGCGGAGTGAACGCTATACTCCCTACAAACCAGCCGAATTTTAGCGTCAAAATCCATACAAACTGTTGAATTTCTCGGTTTGTATGTTTTTTCCTGCCTGTGCAGGGTGCAAAAACCCCATACATCAAGATAAGGCATGTCTCTCCCACGTCGCCTGAAGAAAGCAAACACGTCTTGGGTGCGGCCCCTGACCGCGGGCTCGGGCCCCCGGTACCAGCAGATCGCCGCGCAAATCGTCACGGCGGTGGAGGACGGCGTGCTTCGGGCGGGTGACCGCCTGCCCCCGCAGCGCGAGCTGGCCCAGGCATTGGGCGTCGATCTCACGACCGTCACCCGGGCGTACACGGAGGTCCGCCAGCAAGGCCTGCTGGAAGCCCAGGGGTCGGGCGGGACTTATGTGGCCTATTCGGACTCCGAAACGGCGGGGACGATCGACCTGGGCATGAATATCCCGCCGTTGCTCGGCAGCGCGGAGTTTCTGCACATGCTTGCGCAAGGCGGCGGCGCGACGCAGGCGGCGGCAAGCTCGATGGACCTGATGAGCTATCACGTGGGGGCGGGGGCCAGCCGGCATCGGGCAGCAGCGGCGAAATGGCTGCGGCCGATGATAGGCGACACGGAGATCGAGCGGATCGTGGTCTGCCCGGGCGCCCAGACCGCCATCGCGGCGCTGCTGCTGGCCAGGAGCCAGTCCGGAGACGCCATTGCATGCGATGAGCTGACTTATCCGGGTTTCCTGGCCGCGGTACGCGTACTTCAGCGCCAGGCCGTCGGGGTGAAGTCGGATGAACTCGGCATGGACCCCGCCGACCTCCAGCGCGTGTGCGAGCAGCATCGTCCCGCGATGCTGTACCTGAATCCGACGATCCAGAACCCCACTGCGCTGACGCTCTCCCACGAGCGGCGGACGGCGCTGTTGCGTGTTGCCGAGGAATACGCGCTGCCGGTGATCGAGGACGATCCCTACTGGCTGTTGAGCGATCGTGCGCCGAGCACGATGTTCTCATTGGCCGCCAACACGTCCGCGGCCCCGGTCTACTACGTCTCGACGCTATCCAAATGCATGGCGCCAGGGCTGCGAACGGCTTACCTGGTCGTGCCTGCCGGTGAGCCGTTGAGTCCGGTTCTCGATGCCCTGCGTTCGCTGGCCCTGATGCCCGCTCCCTGGATGACTGAAATGGCTTCGGCCTGGATAGCGTCGGGGGCTGCCGCTCAATGGCTTGCACAGGTCAAGAACGAGCTGCGGCATCGGCAGGCCATTGCCGCATCGATCCTGCCCGGCAATATCCAGGCCGACCCGAACGGGCTGCATCTCTGGCTCCAGTTGCCGCGTCATATCGACCTCTACCGGCTTACGCAAACGGCGCTGCAACAAGGGGTGAGCGTCACCGACTCGGAGTCGTTTTCCACGGAGGCCCACAGCCCCGCAGCGCTTCGTGTGTCGTTGGGCGGAGCCATCGACCGGAATCGCCTGACGCAGGGCCTGACCCGGTTGGCGGAGCTGCTCAAGGGCGATCTTGCCAGGCGGGTGTCCAACGTCGTGTGATCTTTCTGTACGTATTTTTGTACGTAGCTGCACGTATGGATATACGGGGTACGTCGTCCGATACTGAAAAAACCAGAAAAATCAACGGAGACGACGATGCCCGGCATACCGGTATCCATCGTGGGCAGCGGCCATACGCCCTTCGGCCGCCTGGACGCCCTGAACCTCGAACAGCTTATCGTCATGGCCGCCACGGAGGCGATCGAGGATGCCGGCGTGGACCCGGCCAGCATCGACGCAGTGTTCCTGGGCAATTTCAACGCCGGCCTGGTGCCTGACGCCTTCGCCGCCTCGCTGATCCTGCAGGCCGCGCCGGCGCTGCGCTTCAAGCCGGCCACCCGTTGCGAGAACGCCTGCGCCTCCGGCTCGGCGGCGCTGCATGCCGGCATGCGCGCCATCCAGGCGGGCGCTGCGCGCACCGTGCTGGTGGTGGGCGCCGAGAAAATGACCTCGCGCACCACGGCCGAGGTTACGCAAGCGCTGGCCGGCGCGGGCTACAAGAACGATGCCGCCGAGGCCGGGCTGAGCTTTCCGCAGCTGTTCGCCCTGGCGGCCGGCCAGTACGCCGAGCGATACGAAGATCCGCTGCCCGCCATGGCCCGGATCGCCGCCAAGAACCACGGCAACGCCATGGACAACCCGCTGGCGCAGATGCACCGGCCCATGGACGCGGACTTCTGCAATACCGTGTCCGACAAGAACCCCCTCATCGCGCCGCCCTTGCGCCTGACGGACTGCTCGCTGGTCACCGACGGCGCGGCGGCGGTCGTCCTGACCGCCGCCGAACATGCGGCGCCGTTCGCCCGCGAAGTGCGTATTCGCGCGGCCTGCCAGGTCAACGATTTCCTGCCGCTGCGCGGCCGCGACCTGCTGGCCTTCGAAGGTCCGCGCCGCGCGATTTCGCAGGCCTATGCCGACGCCGGAATCGGCGCGGGCGACCTGGATTTCGCCGAGGTGCACGACTGCTTCACGATCGCCGAGCTGCTGATCTACGAGGCGATGGGACTGGCCCCGGCGGGACAGGGGCGGCGGGCCCTGGACGACGGCACCGTGCTGCGCGACGGCAGCCTGCCGGTGAACCTGTCCGGCGGCCTGAAGGCCAAGGGGCATCCGGTCGGCGCGACCGGCGTGTCCATGCACGCGCTGGCGTTCCGCCAGCTCACCGGCCGCGCCGGCGGCATCCAGCGTCCCGGCGCCGAACTCGGCCTGGTGTTCAACATGGGCGGCGCGGCGGTGGCCAACTATGCCTCGATCCTGCAGGCAGCCCGGGCCTGAGTTTTCGCTCCCGCATCATGAATATTTCGAACTGGCTGCACGCCGCGGCCTTGCTGCATCCCGACAATCCGGCCCTGTTCCAGGGCGACCGCCTGCACGCCGACTACCGGTCCTTCGCGCTGCGCGCCGGCGGCCTGGCGCGCTGGCTGGCCGGACACGGCGTGACCGAAGGCGACCGCGTCGCGCTCTTCATGAAGAACCGGGTCGAGTACCTGGAGCTGTTCTACGCCTGCTGGTGGATCGGCGCCATGGTGGTGCCGGTCAATCCGAAACTGCATCCCAAGGAAGTGGCCTGGATTCTGGACGATTCGCAGGCCCGGGTCGTACTGACCGACACCGCGCAGGATCTGCCGGGCGATTGCGTGCCCGCGGCGTGCCTGCATTTGGAACTCGACGGCCCTGCCTATGAAGAGGCGGCCCGCGCCGGGCTGGCCGACGGCCTGCGCGCGCCGCTCGCCCTGGCGCCCCAGGCGCTGGCGTGGCTGTTCTATACGTCCGGCACCACCGGCCGTCCCAAGGGGGTGATGCTGACGCATCGCAACCTGGTGGCCATGTCGCTGTGCTACGCCGCCGACGTCGAAACGGTGGCGGCCGGCGACAGCATGCTGTATGCCGCGCCCATGTCGCACGGCGCCGGGCTGTACCACTTCGTGTACGTGCGCCGCGCCGCGCGCCATATCGTGCCCGCCAGCCGCGGCTTCGATCCGGCCGAGATCCTCGACACGGCCGAGGCCTGCGGTTCGCTGTCCTTGTTCGCGGCGCCCACCATGGTCAAGCGGCTGGTCGAGCAGGCGCGCCGCGACGGGCGCGACGGACGCGGCCTGCACACCGTCATCTACGGCGGCGGCCCCATGTACCAGGCCGACATCCTCGACGCCCTGCAGGTGCTGGGGCCGCGCTTCGCCCAGATCTACGGCCAGGGCGAAAGCCCCATGACCATTACCGCGCTGGCGCGCGAGATCATCGCCGACCGCGCGCATCCGCGGTGGCAGGCGCGCCTGGCCTCGGTCGGCGTGGCGCAGAGCTGCATGGAAGTGCGCGTGGTCGATGCGTCCATGGCGGACGCGCCGGCCGGCGTCGAAGGCGAAGTGATCGTGCGCGGCGACGCCGTCATGGCGGGCTACTGGAACAACGAAGCGGCCACGCGCGCCACGCTGGTCGACGGCTGGCTGCGCACCGGCGATATCGGCCGGCTGGACCAGGAAGGTTTCCTGACGCTGACCGACCGCAGCAAGGACGTGATCATCTCGGGCGGCTCGAACATCTATCCGCGCGAAGTGGAGGAGGTGCTGGCCCGCCATCCGGCCGTGCTCGAAGTGGCGGTCGTGGGGGCGCCCAGCGCCCAGTGGGGCGAGGAAGTGGTCGCCTTCGTGGTGTTCAGGCCGGGCGCGCAGGCGCCGGCAGAGGAGCTGGACCGCTGGTGCCGCGCCGAGATCGCCGCGTTCAAGACCCCCAAGCGTTATTGCTTTCGCGCGGAGCTGCCCAAGAACAGCTACGGCAAGATTCCCAAGACGGAGTTGCGCGAAGCGCTGCAGGCCGAAACGGCAGCGCGCCCCGGCACGGCCTGACGCACAGGCCGGCCCAATCAACCACCAGGAGACAACAATGAGAAGACGCGATTTCATCAAGACCGCCGGCCTGCTGGCCGGCGTCTCGGCCCCCGCGGTCTGGCCGTCCCGGCTGCTGGCGGCGGACAAGCCCGTATCCATCAAGTTCGACAGCTACATCGCCGAGACGGCCGGGCCTTCGCGCCTGGACGACTGGTTCCTCAAGCAGCTGGAGACGCGCAGCAACGGCGCCGTCAAGGTGCGCCGCTACTGGGCGCAGTCGCTGAATAAAGTGGGCGAGCACCTGTCGGCGGTGCGCGACGGCACCTCCGAGATGTCGCTGATCTCGCCGGGCTACTACCAGGCGCAGCTGCCGGTCACGCGCGGCCTGGAGTGGTACTACCGCATGAACCGCGCCGACGCGCTGCACCTGGTGTGCCGCGACGTCTACGAGCAGTTCCAGCCGCTGCGCGATGAATGGGAAAAGCGCTACCGCGCCAAGGTCATGTACTGGACCAACTGGTACTACGCGCCGCTGGTCACGCGCGAGCCGATCAAGTCGGTGGAGGACATCCGCGGCAAGCGTATCCGCGGCTACGGCGTGGCCAATGACGTGATCCAGCGGCTGGGCGGCACCGCCGTGCCGATGGCCGCGCCCGAGGTCTACACCGCGCTCGAACGCGGCGTGCTGGACGGCGTGTACGGGTTCGACTTCATCACGGCGGTCGGCTACAAGCTGCACGAGATCGCGCCTTACTTCACCGATATCGGCGACGGTCCGCACGGGCCGTCCGCCACCATCATCAACATGCGCACCTGGGAAGCCTTCCCGGAGCCGGTCAAGGCGCTGTGCAACGACATCGTGGGTGAAATCTACGGCGGCAAGTACACCGAGATTTTCGACGCGGCCGCGCGCCAGTACGTCAAGACGGCGCTGGCCGAAGGCGCGAAGTTCTCCTCGCTGTCCGACGAGGAAAAGCGCAAGGCCAAGGCGCTGGTGCAGCCCGCCGAAGTCCAGGCCTGGCTCGACAACGTCGCCAAGCCCGCGCGCATCGACGGCGCGCGCATGCAATCGCTGATCGACGCCGCCATCGCCAAGTACGACCCGCAGGGCACGCTCAAGCGCTTCGACGAGCTGGCCGCCCAGGCATGACCCACGGCGGCCGCGGCCAGGCGCCTCCTGCGGGGCGCCGCCGCGCCGCCTTCTTCTTCGAACGGCCTCCACATGAATGAAGAAACCCCGCTCGGCAAGCTGCTGCTTGCCCTCTCCAATATCATGGGCGCGATCGCCCTGGCTTTCCTGCTGTTCATGATGCTCGGCACCACCATCGACGCAGCGTTTCGCACCATCGCCGGCAGTCCGCTGCCGGGCCTGTTCGAGATGTCCGAGCTCAGCATGGTGATGATCGTCTTCATGGGCCTGGGCTGGACGCAGCTCGATGACGCGCACATCCGCGTGACCATGGCCCGGAAATGGCTGCCGGAGGCGGCCGGGCGCGCGCTCGACTGTCTGGCCTGGTTGCTGGCGGCCGCGATGCTGGCCGTGCTGGCCTATCCGGCCACCGGCGAGGCGATCGAATCGGTGGCGATCCGCGAGTTCCGCTGGGGCTATGTCGAGGTCCCGATCTGGTGGGCCAAGGCGGCCGTCGCCATCGGCCTGTGGTTCGGCGCGCTGCAGATGCTTTTCTGCGCCGTCCGGGCGCTGTGCAGCCGCGCGCCCAGGCGCGCGGCCGACGCCGCGACCGCCGCAATGCACTGAGGAGCCGGCATGGACACCACTACCGCCACGCTGATCGCCACCGGCCTGATCTTCGTCCTGATGCTGCTGGGCACGCCGGTGTTTGCCGCGTTGGGCCTGGCCGGCGTCGCCGGCATCGTCATGGTCGAGGACTTCGGCTTCGTCCTCAACCGCCTGAAATCGTTTTCGTACGCGCAGTCGGCCTCGTACCTGCTGACCGTCATCCCGCTGTTCATCCTGATGGGCGCGTTTGCGCATCATGCGGGCGTGGGCGCGCGCCTGTTCAACGTGGCGCGCAAATGGGTGGGCCATTTCCCGGGCGGCCTGGCGATGTCGTCGGTGCTGACCTGCGCCGGCTTCGCCGCCACGTCCGGCTCCAGCGTGGCCACCGCCGCCACGGTCGGGGCGGTGGCCATTCCGGAGATGAAGCGCGCGGGCTACGACCCGCGGCTGTCGGCCGGGGCCGTGGCCGCCGGCGGCGTGCTGGGCGTGCTGATTCCGCCCAGCGTGCTGCTGATCTTCTACGCCGCGCTGACCGAAGTCTCGGCCGGCAAGATGCTGGTGGCCGGCGTGCTGCCGGGCCTGCTGTCCACGCTGGTGTTCGTGGCGGGCATCTGGGTCGTCGCGGCCAGCGGCCGCGTCGGCGCGGCCCCGCTGCCGCGCCATGGCTGGGGCGAACGCCTGGCCTCGCTCAAGGACGGCTGGCAGGTGGTGATGCTGTTCGTGATCGTGCTGGGCGGCATCTACCTGGGCATCGTGACGGCCACCGAGGCGGCCGCCGTGGGCGCGCTGGCCGCGCTGATCATGCTGCTGTGCGCGGCGCAGGCGCGCGGTTCGCTGCGCGGCAAGCTGTACGAGAGCTTCCGCAACGCCATCACCACCACCGTGATGATCCTCTTCACCATGCTGGGGGCGGGCATCTTCAGCTTCTTCCTGAGCCTGGTGCAGGTGCCGCAGCAGATCGCCGAAGTGATCGTCGCATCCGACGTCTCGCCCACCCTGATCGTGATCCTGCTGCTGCTGGCCTATGTGCCGATGGGCATGTTCCTGGACGCATTCTCGATGCTGGTGATCACCTTGCCGATCATGTTCCCCACCGTCGTGTCGCTGGGATTCGACCCGATCTGGTTCGGCATCCTGGCGGTCAAGATGTGCGAAATCGGCCTGATCACGCCGCCGGTTGGCTTGAACGTCTTCGTCATCGCGGGCATAGACCGCAGCACGCCGCTGACCAAGATCTTCCAGGGCGCCTGGTGGTTCGTCATCATGGAATTCATCGCCACCGCCATCCTGTTCGCCTTCCCGGCCATTGTCACCCTATTGCCCGAAATGATGCTGGGCAAATGACGCCGCGCATCCGGCAAGGGAGCTTCCATGCAGCAAGAACGAACCCATGTCGCGCTGGTCACGGGCGGCGCCTCGGGCCTGGGCCGGGCCGCGGCCCAGGCGCTGGCCGCGCGCGGCGACAAGGTGGCGGTGGCCGACCTCCATCGCGACGGCGCGCTGGCATGTGCGCAGGAGATCGTCGCGGCCGGCGGCCAGGCCGTGGCGCTGGCCATCGACGTGACCGACGACGCCTCGGTGGCGCAGGCCTTCCGGGAAGCCGAGGCCGCGCTCGGCCCGATCGACGTCCTGGTCAATAGCGCCGGCATCATGGGCGTGGCGCCGCTGCTGGACTACCCCATCGCGGACTGGGAGCGGATTCTCGCCGTCAACGTCACCGGCACCTTCCGCTGCGCGCAACGCGCGGCCGCCGGCATGGCCGCGCGCGGCTACGGCCGCATCGTCAACCTCGCCTCGATCAGCGGCGTGCGCGCCGGCATCGGCCGCGCCGCCTACGGCACCTCCAAGGCCGCGGTCATCGGCCTGACCCGGCAACTGGCCATGGAGCTGGGCCCGCTCGGCATCACCGCCAATGCGGTCGCGCCCGGGCCGGTGGTCACCGCCATGACGGCCGACGCCTATACGCCGGAAACCCGCGCCGCGTTCGAGGCCATGCTGCCGGTGGGCCGCCTGGGCACCGCGCAGGAGATCGCCGAGGCCATCGTCTTTCTGGCCTCGCCGGGCGCGGGCTACATCAACGGCCACATCCTGGCCGTCGACGGCGGCTACCTGGCGGCCGGCGTGAGCCGCACCGGCAGCGTCTCGCGCTGACGGCCGGCCGCAAGCCTCAGGCCTTGCGGTCGACCATGATGATGCGCGAGACCAGCTCGGCGGTGTTCTTGACCTCCAGCTTGCGCATGATGCGGCCGCGGTGCACCTCGACCGTGCGGTGCGAAATCTTCAGGCGCGCGGCGATCTCCTTGCAGCTCAGGCCGTTGACGACGTAGCCGGAAATCTCGCGCTCGCGGCGGGTCAGGTTGGCGGTCTTGACCGGATTGTCGGCGATCCGCTCGAAGCTCCAGATCATCAGGTCGAAAGGATCGTCGGAGGTCAGCGTGATGCCGCGCGCGCGGGCCCAGAAAATTTCGCGGTTGCGATGCTGCATGAAGCGTTCGTCTTCGTAGTAGCAATTGCTCTGCAGGTGATTCAGGCAGCGCTGGCCGATCTCGTGGTAGTCCGCCCGCGACGGATACAGCTTGAGGATCGATTCGCCCACCAGCTCTTCGCGCTTGTAGCCGAACAGGTGCGCGAACGCGTGATTGCACTCGGATATCTTGCGCGAACGACAGACGACCTGCGGAGCAGGCGATTCCGTGAATGCCAACAACGCCAGATTGTGGTCCCGCATGCCTGTCTCCGTTTATCGCTCTATCGAGGACATATATACCGCAGCCGCGGCCGGCCCGACAACGGCCAGGCCGCGGGGCTCGTGCACAATCTAGGCTTGTTCCAAGAGGAGACACATATGGAGACTCTCGATTCGATAGTGAACGGCGTCAACGGCCTGGTGTGGGGGCCGCTGATGCTGGTGCTGATTCTGGGCACGGGCCTGTTCCTCATGCTGCGGCTGGGCTTCATGCCGCTGACCAAGATCGCGGCGGGCTTTCGCCTGGCGTGGCGCAGCCGCGCCAAGGGCGACGAATCCACCGGGGAGATCAGCCCGTTCCAGGCGCTGATGACCAGCCTGGCCGCCACGGTGGGCACCGGCAATATCGCCGGCGTGGCCACCGCCATTTTCCTGGGCGGTCCGGGCGCGCTGTTCTGGATGTGGGCGACGGCCCTGGTGGGCATGGCCACCAAGTACAGCGAAGTGCTGCTGGCCGTGCACTTCCGCGAGAAGGACCCGCGCGGCGAATTCACCGGCGGGCCGATGTACGCGATCCGCAACGGCCTGGGCCCGAAATGGGCCTGGCTGGGCGCCTTGTTCGCGCTGTTCGGCGGCCTGGCCGGATTCGGCATCGGCAACATGGTGCAGGTCAACAGCATGGCCGACGCGCTGGGCGCGTCGTTCGGCGTGCCCGACTGGGTGACCGGCCTGGTCTCCATGGCGCTGATCGGGCTGGTGGTGCTGGGCGGCATCCGCCGCATCGGCGCGGTGGCCGAGGCGCTGGTGCCGTTCATGTGCGTGGCCTATATCGTGGCGTCGGTGATCGCGCTGATCGTCATGGCCGAGGCCATCCCGACCGCGCTGGCGCTGATCTTCACGCATGCGTTCTCGCCCGTCGCGGCCACCGGCGGCTTTGCCGGGGCGGCGGTGATGGCCGCCATGCGCTACGGCGTGGCGCGCGGCATTTTCTCGAACGAAGCCGGGCTGGGCACCGCCGGCATCGTGCAGGCCGCGGGCACCAGCAAGAGCCCGGTGCGCTCGGGCATGATCGGGATGATCGGCACCTTCATCGACACCATCGTCATCTGCACGATGACCGGCCTGGTCATCGTGTGCTCGGGCTTGTGGACCAGCGGCGCCAGCGGCGCGGTGCTGTCGGCCGCCGCGTTCGACGCGGCGCTGCCCGGCATCGGCCGCTACGTCATCGCGGTGGCGCTGGCGATCTTCGCCTTCACCACCATCCTGGGCTGGAGCTATCTCAGCGAGCGCTGCTGGGAGTTCCTGGTGGGCGTGCGCGCCATCCTGCCGTTCCGGATCGTCTGGGTGATCGCCGTGCCGTTCGGCGCCATCGCCCACCTCGATTTCGCCTGGTTGCTGGCCGATACGCTGAACGGGCTGATGGCGGTGCCCAACCTGATCGCGCTGGTGCTGTTGTCGCCGCTGGTGGTGAAGCTGACGCGCGAGCATTTCGCCGCGAACCGCGAATAGCCCGCCCGCGCCGGCCGTGTTACCGGCGCGCGGAGCCGCCGTCGAGGTGCTCGGCCAGCGCGTCCAGTTCGCGCGCCACTTCATGCAAGGCCCAGCGGATGACTTCGACGGACTCCCGTTCCGTCGGGTCGAAGCCGCCGTCGCCCATGGCGGCCTCGATGATGCCGTCCAGCTGCCGCAGCGGCGAGCCGAAACGGGGCGGCGGCGCCGAACGGCGGTCCTCGCGCAGCGCCTGCGCCAGGTCCTCGACCTGCGCCCGCGCCGCTGCGGCGATCTCGTCCAGCGCGGGCCCCAGGCGTCGGCAGATGTTGTCCGTGAGCGGCACGTCGCCGGCGCGCTCCATCAGGGTGACGGTGCGCCACAGGCGGTCTATGCCGTCATGCAGCCGATAGGCGGCGCCGTGCGGGTACAGCAGATCCATGGGAAAGGTGCGCGCCTGCGATGACATGTCGCGCGCGCGCTGGCGCGCTTCTTCCATGGCCGTCCGGCCGTGCAGGCAGGGGCGCTGGCTGCCGTCATTCAAGGCGGCGGCCCATTGCACCAGCAGGTCGCCGAAGGCCTCGATGGAGGCGGCCAGGCTGGTACGCACGCTGCGGCGCGCCGACAACGGCAGTACGGCCGCGGCAGCCAGGATGCCCGAGGCCGAGCCGATCATGATGGCGACGGTTTTATGCATGGCGCCGGCCAGGATGTCGGCGTCCGGCGTGACGGTCAGGATGGTGACGGTGACCAGGCTGTAGCTCAGGGTCGGCCAGCGCATCGAAATGTAGGCCGTAAGGCCGACCCCGATCACGATGCTCCACCAGATCGCCAGTCCGCCCACCTGCGACAGCACGACCAGCGAGACGCCGATCGCCACGCCGATCAGGGCGCCGAGCACGCGGGCCGTGCCTTCGCCGATGGTTCCTTCCACGCTGGCCCGCACCACGAACAGGGCGGAAAAGGCGCCCCAGGCGATGTCCGGCAGGTTCAGCCACTGCATGCAGGCATAGGCCAGCAGTACCGCTGCGACGGTTTGCACCGGCAGGCGGATGATGTCCCGCCCCAGCGCGCCGTCGACGGACCGGCGGTTCAGCAGGGCGAGGAACGCGGCGGGAGCGCGGGAGCGGCGTGGCGAAGCAGGGTTTTTCAAAATATCGGCGGCTGGCGTGTACCGGTACCCCGGCGAGCAAGCGACATGCCCGGGCAGGACGATGCGCTTGCAGCGCCCAGGCCATGCTTGCCCGCTTTTAGGGCGGCGGCGCCTTCAAGCCGGTTCGAGGCGCAGCGTCAACTGCGGCCTGACGCGGGCCGGCTCGCCGTCGATGGGCGCGGCCACCGCGCCCAGGCGGCGGGCGCCGCGCGACAGGTAGAACGGTTCGGCATGGGGCTCGGCGTCGATGTGCATTTCCGTCGCGCCCAGCGCGCGCGCCCGATCGGCCGCGTGGGCGAACAGGCGGTGGCCGAAGCCCTGTCCGATCAGGCCGGGGCGGATCCACAGATTGTCCAGCGCGCAGATGCCGTCGCCGCCAGGCTCCAGCGTGTAGAAACCTATCAGGCCGTCATCGTTTTCGGCCACCACGAACGGCCGCGCGCCGATCCACGACGCATGCGGCGTCAGGTCGTCGCGCCATTGCTCCAGTTGCCGGGCCGAATAACCCCAGTGAGCCTTGGAAGCCAGCGCAAGCGCGCCCAGCGCGGGCAGATCGGAAACGGTTGCGGAGCGAAAACGCATGAAGATTCTCGAAATCGGGTTGCAGGGACGCCAGCCAGGTTTATTTCCAGTTATTTCTGAATTGCTTCAGAAAAACTGCGATCCGGCCTGGAATTCGTGGATCAGGATGGTATCCGAATATCGCCGCTTCGGTAATAAAGATGGTATCCGTAGATGCACGCTGAACAAACCGGATGCCATCCATTTAGCTAATGAAATCATGCGGTTGGTATCCAATCGCACTATTTCAATTATCTAGCCCTTGTTTGATCGCTAATTCTTTTTATTGCCAAAAAAGCGGTATACATTGCGTCCTTTTTTCGCGGAAGCCCATTCAATTTCAGGCAGGCCGGATTGTTACGTAAAAACACTTTTACAGCAATTCGGTAATGCGGAATTAATGCGGCGATTAATCGAGATAGGGAGTATCTACGTTGATACAGGGCACGAAGAAATGGCTGACGGCGACGCTCGCGCTGAGCGCGTCCTACGGAGGTAGCGTCATCGCTGCGGACCTGACCGTGACGTCGGGCGATACGCGGGTGTTTGACGGTTCGGTCAATTTTCCCGGTGGGGTCGACGTCAGCGGCGGCACGCTGGTGATCGGCGGCAATGGCGGCGGGGCGGGCGTCACGCTGGGCGGCGGCGTCAACGCGACATCGAACGGCACCATCGCGGGCTTCGGTTCGATCAACGGCGATCTCAATGTGAGCAATGCGCGCGTGGCGCCCGGTTATTCCGTGGGCACGCCGACCGGGGTCTCCAACGGCAATCTGGTCGTCAACGGCAATGTGTCGATGAACAACGCGGTGTTCGACTTCGAGACCGGCTACGCGGGCCTGCCCATCACGCAGCCCGGCACCGGCGACAACATCACCGTGCGCGGCGACGTGGCGCTCAACAACACGACGCTGAATGTCTCGGTCAACACGCTGGGCGTGAACGCCGGCTACTACCGGATCATGTCGTACACCGGTTCCCTGAGCGGCAACGGCCTGACGCTGGGCCCGGTCACCGGCGACTCGACGCCCGGCGCGACCATCCAGACGCTGACCGGCGACAAGCAGATCAACCTGATCCTGGGCCCGAGCACGACCAATCTGTGGAACGGCGACGGCCTGGCCTCGGCCACCCGCGCCGGCGGCGGCAGCGGCACCTGGAGCGCGGGCAGCGCGAACTGGAGCAGCCCGACCAACGCCACCGGCGCCTTGCCCGACGCGGGCTACGCCATCTTCGCCGGCCAGACCGGCGTGGTGAACGTCGAAGGCCCGGTGCGCGTGTCCGGCATCCAGTTCGCCACCGACCGCTATCGCCTGCAGGGCGCGCCCATCACCCTGGTGGGCAGCGGCGGCAATCCGCCGGCCATCGTCGTGGGCGACGGCACCTATGCTTCCGGCCAGTTCGTCGACATCATCGACAACCCGCTGCAAGGCACGCAGGGCTTCGTCAAGACCGGCCCGGGCTCGGTGATCCTGACCGCCGACAGCAGCGGCCTGACCGGCCCGATCCTGATCGCCGACGGCGCGCTGGAAATCGACGGCAAGCTCAACGGCCCGGTCGATATCGGCCGCGAAGTCGTGCTGGCCGGCGTCGGCCAGCTGGGCAGCACCACGCTGTATCCGACCGCGGTCGTGTCGCCCGGCAACGACGGCTCGCCCATCGGCACGCTGACCATCAACGGCAACCTCGACTTCGGCGAGAACACCATTTATCGCGTGCACGCCGATCCGGCCAGCAACGCCAGCGACCGCATCCACGTCACCGGCGTGGCCAGGCTGGACGGCTCCGTGGCGCACGTGGGACCCAATGGCAACTACGCGCCGCGCACCACCTACAACATCCTGACCGCCGACGGCGGCGTGCAGGGCCGCTTCACCGGCGCCACCAGCTCGTATGCGTTCCTGACGCCCACGCTCAGCTACGACGCCAACAATGCGTTCATGACGCTGGCGCGCAACGACGTGCCGATCGGCGACATCGGCGACACCGACAACGAAAGCAGCGTGGGCGACGCGCTGGACAAGGAAGAACCGCCGGCGACGGGCGGCGACAAACCCTCGACCGGCGGCGACAAGCCCGCGACCGGTGGCGACCAGCCCGCGACCGGCGGCGACAAGCCCGCGACCGGCGGCGACAAGCCTGCGACCGGCGGCGACAAGCCCGCGACCGGCGGCGACCAGCCTGCGACCGGCGGCGACAAGCCCGCCACCGGCGGCGACAAGACCCCCGTGACGGGCAGCGGATCGTCCACGCCCACCGCCGGCGAATCGCAGCTGGTCGGCAGCGGCATCGCCGCGGACAAGACCACGGGCGCCAGCCAGGTGGCGACGGCCGTGCTCACCATGACGCCGGAGCAGGCGCGCTCGGCCCTGAAGCAGCTGTCGGGCGAAGCCTACGCCAGCACCGCCAGCGTGCTGCAAAGCCAGGCCGACACCGTGCGCTCGCTGCCGCTGGCGCATCTGCGCGGCAACCTCGACGCGCCGATGCTGGCGGGACGGCCCACGGCGCAGCTGGGCGCGTCGTCGTCCGACGCCATGCCGCAAAGCGGCGCATCGCCGATCTGGGCGCAGGCCTTCGGCAACTGGAGCCATTTCGGCGGCGACGGCAACGCCTCCAGCCTCAGCCAATCGGCCGGCGGCCTGTTCGTCGGCGGCGACGGCGAGGTGGGCGGCGGCTGGCGCCTGGGCGGCGCGGTCGGCTACACCGGCAGCCATGCCTCGATCGACGACGTGGCCTCGCGCACCAGCATCGACAGCTATACGGCGACGCTGTTCGGCGGCCGCAACTTCGCGGCCGGCCCCGGCCACATCCGCTTCATGGCGGGCGCGGCCTACACCTGGCACGACATCGACACCAAGCGCGACGTCGCGGCCGGCAGCCTGAACCAGCAGCTCAAATCGTCGTACAGCGCGTCCTCGACGCAGCTGTTCACCGAACTCGGCTACAAGCTGTCGCTGGGCGACGCCTACACCGTCGAGCCGTTCGCCGGCCTGGCCTGGAACCAGGTCCGCACGCGCGACTTCGAGGAATCGGGCGGCACCGCGGCGCTGCACGGCAAGGGCAGCACCGATGACGTGACCAGCACCACGCTGGGCCTGCGCGGCGCATGGCAGTTCGGTTCCGACCGCGCGCCGGGCCGCCTGACCGCGACCCTGGGCTGGCGCCACGCCATGGGCGACGTGAAGCCGCGCCAGGAACTGGCGTTCGACGGCGGCAGCACGTTCTCGGTAACGGGCGTGCCGATCGCGCGCGACGCCGCGGTGCTGGGCCTGGGCGCCGAAGTGGCGATCACGCGCAACACCACGGCCGGCTTCGCCTATGACGCCCAGTTCGGCGGCGGCAATCGCCAGCAGTCCGGCATCTTCAGGCTGGCCGTGCGTTTCTAAGGCCGTGCGTTTCTAAGGCCGTGCATTTCTAATGCCTGCGCGCCCGATCCGCGCGGGCGCCGCGAGCCGCGGCGGGCCGGTTTCGTCCGGTCCGTCGCGGCTCTTTTTCGTTCTATTAACAAAAAGAATCAATATCATTTAGAATTCGGAGCACTCTACTCACGCAGCCATCGCACAGTCCGTTCCATGTCTTTGCTCAAGCGTCGCAGCACTTTCGACCTGTTCTACAGCGAGCATCATGCGTGGCTTTTCGGCTGGGTCCGGCGCAAGCTGGGCTGCCGTTCGTCGGCGGAAGACCTGGCCCAGGACACCTTCCTGCGCCTGCTGCAGCGGGGCGGCGTCGAAGATGTGCTGCAACCGCGCGCCCTGCTGGCCACCATCGCAAGGCGCCTGATCATCGACGAAAGCCGCCGCCAGGACATCGAGCGCGCGTACCTCGACACTTACGCCGCCCTGCACGCGTCGGGCTGCGCGCCCTCCTCGGAAAGCGTGGCCGCGGCGGTGCAGGCCCTGACCGCGCTGAGCCTGGCCATCGACAGGCTGCCCGGGCAGGCTGGCCAGGCCTTCCTGATGAGCGTGTTCGACGGCATGCTGCACAAAGACATCGCGCTGGCGCTGAAAGTGTCGGAGGCCACGGTGCGCCGGCATATCGCGCTGGCCTTGCTTGCCTGCCGCGACGCATTCGTGCAGGCGGGCTGGAACCCGGCGCCGTGAACGACGACAGCGTCCAGCGCAAACTGCTCGAAGAGGCTGCCGACTGGCACGGCCTCATGAGTTCGGGCGAGGTCAGCGCGCAAGACCGCGAAGCCTGTCGCCAATGGCGCGAACGCAGCGCCCGCCACGAGGCCGCCTGGCAGGAACTGGACCGCGTATGGGCGATCTTCGCGCAGCAGGCGCAGGCGCTGCCCGGCGGTCGCGCGCGCGCCATACTTTCCGCCGGCCGGAAATCCCGCCCCAGGGGCCGCCAGGCCCTGCTTGCGCTGGCGCTGCTGGCTCCCCTGACCGCCTTGTTGCTGCATTACGCGCCGCCGGCCTGGCTGCTGGCCGACCACCGCAGCCACGTGGGCGAACTGCGCGAACTCTGGCTGGCCGACGGCAGCACACTGGTCCTGAACACCGACAGCGCGGTCGACGTGGTCTACACCGGTACTGAGCGCCGCGTCGTGCTGCGCCAGGGCGAGGTGCTGGTGAAAGTGGCCGCGGACCCGGCGCGCCGTCCTTTCGTGGTCCGCACCGAACAGGGCGAGGCCACGGCCCTGGGCACGCGCTACGTGGTCAGGCAACTGCGTGGCGCCACCGAAGTCCTGGTGACCGAATCGCAGGTCAAGGTCTGCCCGGCGCAGGCCGAACCGTGCGCCGCCGTGCCGGCGGGCCAGGCGGTGCGCATGACGCGCCAGGGCCTGGGGCCTTTGCGCGCGATCGACGCCGACGGCGCCGAGGCCTGGGCGCATGGGCGCATCTCGGTGCGCGATGCGCCGCTGCCCGACGTGCTGGACCAGCTGGCGCGCCATCGCCGCGCCTATTTCTGGTTCGACCGCCAGGCGTTGCAGGGCCTGCGCGTGTCGGGCGTCATGCCGCTGCAGGGCGACGAGGCGCTGCAGGCCCTGGAGGAGCTGCTGCCGATCCGCGTCGAGCGGGTGCTGCCCGGCGTGCTGCGCATTACGCTCCGCTGATTTGTAACGGCATTGCGCGCTTCTCGATGCCCGGCCGTCCTGTCCTTCAGTTCCACACCTGAAGGGTTCCACACCATGAAGCACCTACCTCGCCGACACGCGTTCCGCGGCATTCTGCATTGCGCGCTGACGCTGGGCGGCGCAGCGGCCGCCGCGCTGCCGGCCGCCGCCCTGGCGCAGGCCGCCGCGACGCTGGACGTTCCGGCCGGTCCGCTGGACGCGGCGCTCAACCGCTATGCGGCGCAGGCCGGCCTGGTGCTGGTCTACGACCCGGCCCTGATGCGTGGCCTGCGCAGCCCCGGGCTGCATGGCTCCTACCCGCCCGACGCCGCGCTGGCCGCGCTGTTGCGCGACACCGGCCTGATGGCGCGCCGAGGCGACGCCGGCCGCTACGCCATCGTGCGCGAGCCGGCGGGCGCGGCGCAGCTCGAAGCGGTCACCGTCGACGGCTACTCGCTGGGCGAAAGCAGCGAGGCGCTGGGCGGCTACGCCATACCGGCCAGCGCCACCGCCACCAAGCTCGACCTGTCGCTGCGCGAAACGCCGCAGACCGTCAGCGTCATGACGCGCCAGCGCATCGAGGACCAGAACCTCAACAGCGTCAGCGACGTGCTGCAGCAGGCGCCCGGCATCTCGGTGCAGAACATGGGCAGCGAGCGCTTCAACGTCTATTCGCGCGGCTATGCCATCGACCAGTACCAGCTCGACGGCGTGCCCACGGTGGTCGAGGTTGGCACGCAGGACGTCGCGCCCAGTTTGGCCGACACTGTGGTCTACGACCGCGTCGAGGTCCTGCGCGGCGCCGCCGGCCTGATGAGCGGCGTGGGCGAGCCGGCGGGCACGCTCAATTTCGTGCGCAAGCGCCCGACCACGCAGTTCCAGGGCCATGTCTCGGCGGGGGCCGGCTCCTGGGACCGGTTCCGGCTGGAGGCCGACGTGGCCGGCCCCTTGAACCCATCGGGCAGCGTGCGCGGTCGCGCCATCGCCGCGCAGCAGCGCGGCGGCAGCTTCATCGATTACTACCGCGAAAAAAAGGACGTGCTCTACGGCGTGATCGAGGCCGACCTGACCGCCACCACGCAACTGACCGCAGGCATCGACTACCAGCGCAAGCAGCCCACCGGCACGCTGGGCGGGCTGGGCACGCCGCTGTTCTACAGCACGGGAGAACAGGCGGACCTGCGCCGGTCGCGCAGCGTGGCGGCGCGCAACAACTTCTTCGACGTCGAAGCCGTGACGGTGTTCGGGTCGCTGCGCCAGGAACTGGGCGGCGGCTGGACCGGCAAGCTCTCCTTCAACCGGCTGGAAAGCCAGCGCGACTTCCAGACCGCGATGGCTTCCCTGACCGCCGGCTTCGCCAACCCCGTCACCGGCGCCGGCGTGCCGCTCTGGATTCAAGGCGGCAACAGCCGGCAGGTGCAGACCGGCCTGGACCTGCATCTCGAAGGGCCGTACACGCTGTTCGGGCGCGAACACCAACTGGTGGCCGGCGTGTCGTTCACCGAGTCGGACACCAAGTCGGACGTGATGCGCGACGTCAGCGGGGCGGCCGCGGCCAATCCGTTCAATCTCTACGGCTGGCGCAATCAGTCGGTGCATCCGGACCTGGTCAAGAACTACGACAACGACACCTATACGCGGGAAAGCGGCGCCTACCTGGCCACGCGGCTGCGTCCGACCGACAGGCTTTCGCTGATCGCCGGCGCCCGCGTCAGCAACTACAAATGGCACTACCAGCAGTTGTTCGCCGCGCCCGCCAGCCGGCCCTTCGACCAGGACATGCTGGCCGAGGAAAACGGCCGGGTCACGCCTTATGCCGGCGTGCTCTACGACCTGGACGACAGCTCCACGATCTACGCCAGCTATGCGTCGATCTACAAGCCGCAGTACTACCGCGACCGCAACGGCCGCATGCTGGACCCGCGCCAGGGCGAGAACATCGAACTGGGCTGGAAGGGCGAATTCGCCAATGGCCGGCTGGAGGCGTCGGCGGCCGTCTATGAAATCCGCCAGGACAACCTGGCGATCGCCGACGACGGCCAGATCGTGCCGGGCACCGACAACGTGGCGGCCTACCGCGCCGTGCCGGGCGCCAGGACCCGCGGCCTGGACCTGGAACTGACCGGTGAACTGAGTCCCGGCTGGCAGGTGTCCGCGTCCTATGCCTACAACCGCAGCGAGGATGCAGACGGCAAGCGCATCAAGACCGTCATGCCCGAACATCTGGTCAAGGTCTGGACCACGTACCGCCTGCCGGGCGACTGGAACCGCACGGTGGTGGGCGCCGGCGTGAACTGGCAGAGCAGGATCCATTACTCCGCCACGCCCTGGCAGCTCGGCCGCACGGTCACGGCGAGCCAGCCGGCCTACGCCGTGGTCAACCTGATGGCCAGCCACGAGTTCAGCCCATCGCTGACCGCGACGCTGAATCTGAACAACGTGTTCGACAAGAAGTATCTCGATAGCCTGGACACGACCTTCAACACCGGCTACTACGGCGCGCCGCGCAACGCCATGCTCAACCTGAAATACCGCTTCTAGGTCCTGCCGGATCCGCTTGCCCGAAGGCCCGCCTGCGCGCGGGCCTTTTTCATTCCGGCCGGCCCTGCGCGGCCGCGTCTTTATTTCTGAAATATTGCCGTGGTGGTGACTTGAATTTGAAGGGGTGACATTTCATTGGGTAATCAGCAAATAACCCCAGGTCAGCGCGCGCATGGTTTCAGCCAGATTAATCAAAATCAACAAAAACCAATTTCAATATTTACTAACAATATCCGGGCGCGATTATGTTGCCATTTATGTAATGGATGTAATCGTTTGAGGGATTTCCCGGGGTTTATTGCGACCGATCCGATTTATTTCCACAGCAATATAAATTTTTAGAAAGAAATTTGCTGTTCGGCCCATCTACGATTCGTGGGCTCGTCGCTCGGCAAGCTCAGCCGGGTATCTGGATGTAAACAATCTACAAGCAATACGCCCGTCCAAACACGAACGTATTTCGATGTCATGTCGATTGCTCGTCTTTGGATGTCAATTTCTAGTGTCGCACGACACGACGAAAACAGTGAGGTCCCCCGTGGTAAAGAGAATCGCAGTGTGTGGCCTTGGATATGTCGGCCTGCCGGTAGCAGTGGCATTTTCCAAGCGCTTTGATGTCATCGGTTTTGATGTGGACAAGCGGCGAATCGCGCGACTGAAAGAGGGTGATGACTGGACAGGCGAGATCGAACGCGATGCATTGCTTGCTTCCCCCATGCAGTTCACCCACCAGGTCTCGGAACTGGAAGGCTGCGATTTTTTCGTGGTCGCCGTGCCGACGCCCGTCGACGAACGCAATAACCCCGATTTTTCGCTGCTGGTGCGCGCCTGCCAGTCCATAGGCCCGGTGCTGCGCCCCGGATGCATCGTGGTCTTCGAGTCCACCGTCCATCCCGGCGCCACCGAGGAAATCTGCGGTCCCGAGCTGGAACGCGCCTCGGGTCTGCGCTGCGGCGTCGATTTCAAGCTGGGCTACAGCCCCGAACGCATCAACCCGGGCGACCGCGAACATCCGCTGGAGAAGATCGTCAAGATCGTGTCCGGCCAGGACGAGGCCTCGCTGGAAGTCATCGCCGGGGTCTACGAACAGATCATCGACGCCGGCGTGCACCGCGCTTCCTCCATCAAGGTGGCCGAGGCCGCCAAGGTGCTGGAGAACACGCAGCGCGACATCAACATTGCGCTGATGAACGAGATGTCCAAGATCTGCGACCTGGTCGGCATCCGCACGTCGGAAGTCCTGGCCGCCGCCGGCACCAAGTGGAACTTCCTGAAGTTCACCCCCGGCCTGGTGGGCGGGCACTGCATCGGCGTGGACCCGTACTACCTGACCTCCAAGGCGCAGGAGATGGGCTACCACCCCGAGGTCATCCTGTCGGGCCGCCGGATCAACGACGGCATGGCCAGCCACGTCGCTTCGCGCGTGGTCCAGACCCTGGCGCGCAACGGCCGCCTCGACGCCTCCACCCGCGTCGGCATCCTGGGCATGACGTTCAAGGAAAACGTGCCCGACATCCGCAATTCGAAGGTGGTGGATCTGTACAACGCCCTGGGCGCCTACGGCATCACGCCGACGGCGTGCGACCCGATGGTCGACGTCGAGCAGATGGAGCACGAGTACGGCATCAAGCTCGTGCCGCGCGAGGAGTTCCGCGACATGGACGTGCTGATCCTGGCGGTGCCGCACCGCGAAACCATGGAAACCATCTGGGAAGACCTGCCGACCCTGGTCAAGCGCGGCGGCATGGTCTGCGACCTGCGCTCGGTGCTCGACAGCAAGCGCCTTTCCTCCGACCTCTTGTACTGGACTCTTTAAGTTCGGGCTCGTCATCCATCACTACAGGAGAGACCCTGAATGGCTGCATTTACCATTGCTCCGATAGGCACCTGCCGCATCCACACGCCGCTGCGCGATGCGGTGGGGCGTTACCCGATCAAGCTGCAACTGGGGCGCAACTACGGCTTCGTGCACACCAGCACCGAGGCGCTGCAGCAGGCGCGCTTCATGTTCGGCGAACGCGACATCCCCACCGACGTCCAGCGCCTGATCTTCCGCCCGTCCAACGGCGAGCAGGCCCGCTACGGAACGCACAAGCCGGCCGACCTCTACATGGTCGAGCTGTCCTCGCGCAAGCTGCTGACCATCGACGGCTATCCCATCCAGTCCAACTACCTGGTGCGCTACTTCAGCGAGTTCTTCGCCGACCGCACGCGCACCCGCATGTTCTGGTCGCTGGCCCATCCCGACCGGCTGGAAGAGCGGCGCGCCCAGCTGGAGCAGGACGCGGTCTACAAGAGCCTGTCTGCCGAGGACGCCAGCCTGCTGGCCCGCATCGTCAAGCGCGACCTGCCCGACGAAGAGGTCGAGCAGGAAATGCAGCAGCTGGTCGACCTGCTGGGCAAGGACAAGGTGGTGTTCGTCACCCACGTCAACGCCCTGACGCCTGACAACGTGCCGATCGAACAGCGCCAGCAGCTGATCGCCGCGATGACCGCCGGCGCCGAACGCATCGGCGTGCCCTGCTACGATCCGACGCCGCTGATGAACAAGATCGGCCAGGCCGAGGCGATGGAGCACGGCGGGCTGGACCTGACGCACTACACCTCGGTCTTCGCCGAGCGCCTGGGCGCCGAATGGTTCAAGAACTACATGCGTCCGCGCATGGGCGCGTCCACCTCGCAGCCCACCGCGGCCAAGCTGAGCGCCGAGGACAGCGCCGAGCGCATCGAGAAGCTGTGGGATTCGGGCGAGCTGCGCGAAGCCTCGCGCCGCCTGCGCGATGTGCTGCGCCGTCATCCCGGCCTGCCCGACCACGTGCTGCTGTCGGCCCGCATCCAGGAAGAGCTGGGCGATTACGAAGGCTCGCTGGCGCTGCTGGGCAGCGCCGACGGTTCGGTCGCTTCCGGCAGCAAGGCCGAGCAGATCCTGATGCGCAATCATTTCAAGCTGGGCCGCCACGACCTGGCCTATCCGCTGGCCGCCGGCCTGCTGGGCGATGAAATCGAAACCCCCGAGATCGTGCGCACCGCCGCCGTCTGCGCTGGCCAGCTGGGCTATGCGGACGAGGCCCTGAGCAACTGGAAGCGGCTGTTCCGCATCTCCGCGCCGCAGGACGCCTGGGCGCTGGAGGCGGCCGACACGGTGCTGTCGCTGCTGCAGGCCAGCGGCGACATGGAGGCCGCGATCCGCTGGGTGCACGAGGTGCGCGCGGCCAATCCGTCCTACGGCCGCGGTTTCGCGGTGCTGTGGCGCGACCGGCTGGTGGCCGGCGACCGCGCGGGCCTGCGCGCCCTGGCGTCCGAGACGCCCGCGCTGGAGCCGATGGAAGCGCTGGAGCTGGTCAAGGAAGCCTCGTGGCGCGGCAGCATCATGGCGGCGGCCACGCTGGCGGTCTCTTGCGGCTTGAACGACAGCGAGAATGAAGAGATCCAGTCCTGGCTGCAGTCGCAGTCGCCGGTCTGGGCGGAAGAAGGCGCCCGCGCGCTGGAAGAGGGACGCCTGCGCGACGCGGCCGAACGCATCTGCGCGCATCGCCTGCTCAATCCCGAGGCGCTGACCGGGGTGCGCGCCCAGCGCGCGTTCGAGCGCGCCATGCGGCTGGGCGTGCGCGCCGCGCTGCTGGCGGGCAACCACAAGGAAGTCATGGACCTCACGGACATCGCCCTGGACACCCAGGCCGATTTCCCCGAGCTCGACGCCATGCGCGGCCGCGCCGCCGACGCGCTGGGCGACAAGCAGACCGCCATGCGTCATCTCCAGCGCGCCGCGGCCGCCGAATCCGCGCCGTTCAGCGCCAAGCTGTTCTTCGCGCGGGCGGCGTTCAATGGCGGGTGGTTCGGCGAAGCCATCGACGCCTACAAGGCGGTGCAGGCCCATGCCTCGGCCGACCAGGGCGCGAAGGAAGAAGCGGAGCGCCAGCTCGGCCGCCTCGGGCCGCGCGCGATCCGCGGCGCCCGCGAAATGCTGTCTGCCGGCGACCACCAGGGCGCCTGGACCCTGCTGGACCGGGTCGGCCGCTCGTGGCCGGAGATGACGGAAATCGACCACGAAAAGCGCCGCGTGCTGGCCGTGCTGTACGCCGAGGCGCGGGCGCTGGATTCGTCCAGCACCAATGAGCGCCTGGCGCTGGGCGAACGCATTCTGCAACTGGTTCCGGACGATCCCGTCGGCCTGCGCCTGGCCGCCGTCGGCGCCATGCGCCTGCACCGCTTCGAACAGGCCCTGCCGTACTGGCGCCTGCTCAAGGAACGTTCCGACAACCCGGCGCAGTTCGACCACTACATCCAGCGTTGCCTGGTGTGGATCGAAAAGGCCAATCGCAGGAAGGCGGCATGAACCCACCATTGATGACCGAACAGGAGGACCAGGCCTCCCAGCTCCAGCACGTCCAGGCGCAGCTCGAGGAAATAGTCGCGGCGTCGGGGCGGGTTCAACTGGCGCAGGAAAACCTGGTGCGCGCCCACGCGCTGGCGCGCGGCCACATGGCCGACTCGAAGGTGCGCTATCTGCTCTTGCGCCTGAAAGAGGCGGCCGGCCTGAACGAGGGCATGTCCGAGCAGTGGTCCACGCTGCTGAACGAATGCCCGGACGACCTGGAGATCGTGCGCTATTGCGCGACCCGGCTGGTGAAGGAACGGCACCTGGACGACGCGCTGGCGCTTGTCGACCGCCATCTGCCCGAGACCTCGAAAAGCCCGGCCCGGCTGTTCGCGCGCGCCAAGCTGCTCAGCGACATCCGCGCCCATGAGCAGTCCGACGCGCTGTTCCGCAGGCTGATCGCGCACTACCCGGATCGCAACATGCGCATCGAGTTCGCCAAGCGCCTGCGCAAGCGCGGCCTGGTGGCCGACGCGTTCGAGGCCATCGCGCCCGTGGCCGACCAGCTCGCGCCCGGCAGCAAGGCCGAGGAACTGGCCAGCGGACTGGCCAGCGACTACGCCTTCTACCAGGCCCTGGAGCCGGACCGCGAGCTCAGCGGCAAGGACGTCCGCATCATTTCGATGAAGCATGCGATCCTGCACTTCCGCGGCCGGGAGATTCCCGAGCAGTCGCCGGACAAGCCGGTGTCGGTTGCGCTGGTCACGGGCAGCCTGGGACCGGGCGGCGCCGAGCGGCAGTTGACGCGGCTGGCCAACGAGCTGACCCGCATGGCCGAGTCGCCCGAGCGCCGGCCGTCCTCGGTCGTGATGCGGCCTGAGAAAGTCGAAGTGATGGTCAAGCAGCACACCGAGCCCGCGGGCTCGCCCAAGAAGCAGGGCCTGGACTTCTTCCTGCCGGTGCTGACCAAGGCGCAGATTCCGGTCACGGAGATCAACAAGCTGCCCGCCGTCTCGGTGTCGCACCAGCAGGTGCCGGACGCCGGCCTGGGCCGCCTGCTGGAGCAGCTGCCGCCGCCGGTGCACTACGGCGTGACGCGGCTTGCGCCGGTGCTGCGCACCAATCCTTTCGACGTGGTCAGCCTGTGGCAGGACGGCACCTGCCTGTTCGGGGCGCTGGCGGCGCTGCTGGCCGGCGCGCCCACCATCCACCTGGTGTTCCGCGGGCTGCCGCCCAACATCCGCAAGGACCGCTTCCGCGAAGAATATCCCGAGCTGTACCAGGCCCTGGCCCAGGTGCCCGGCGTGTACTTCGTCAGCAACAGCCGCAAGGCCGCCGAGGCCTATGCGGAATGGCTGGGCATACCCATCGTGCGCTTTCACGTGCTGTACAACGGCGTGCCGGACCTGGCGACCGACGCTTCGGCGACGGACGAGGAAAAGTGGCGCGCCTTCCAGCAAAGCACGCCCGACGCCACCGAGACCATCGGCGGGGTGTTCCGGCTGGAGCCGGACAAGCGGCCGCAGCTCTGGATCAAGATGGCCGCGCAATACCTGAAGCGGCGGCCGCAGGCGCGCTTCGTCATCGTCGGCGACGGCCGCCTGCACGACAACATCGTGTCGCTGGCCGAGGAGCTGCGCGTGACCGACAGGCTGCTGCTGGTGGGCCTGTCCAACCACGTGGGCTACTGGTATTCGCAGATGGACACCAGCGTGCTGCTTTCGCGCTACGAGGGCCTGCCGAACGTGCTGATCGAGGCCCAGCTGCTGGGCGTGCCGGTGGTGTCGACACCGGCCGGCGGCGCGGGCGAGTGCTTCGTGGAGAACGTCACGGGCCATCTGCTCAGCGACGTCGAGCATCCGGACATGCACGAGGCCTGCGACAAGGTCGCCTCCATGGTGGACCTGGCGCGCAGCGACGCAACCATCAAGGAACAGAGCCGCCATCGCGCGCAGAAAGTGTTTTCGCTCGACGCCATGCTGCGCAAGTTCCTGAGCCTGTGCGTGCCGGTCATGCCGGTGTCCGAGAACGACGAGCGCATCGATTTCCCGATGCAGCGGATGCTGGCCTGAGTCCGCACCGATCCAACCGATGTCCTGGAGATAAAGGTAGTTATGCAAATGAACGTCCCGGCCTGGGGTCCGCGTAGAAAGGCGGCCCTGGCCATGCTGCTGCTTGCCACCGCGACGCTTGCGGGGTGCCAGCTGCCGCGTTCCGGGCCGATGCTGAGCGAGATGACGGGCGCCCACGACGACAAAGACGTCGTGGTGATGCCCGTCTCGCGCGAGCTCGCGCAGGCCAGCAGGGTGCCCGACGTGGCCGATTTTCCGGTGAGCTACCGCGATCTCACGCAGGCCGGGTTCGACCGCCTGGTTCCCGGCGACGGCATCAACGTGAAAGTGTGGGAGCGCGGCGGGCTGGGCGTGTTCGCGGCCGACCCGTCCGGCGTGAGCGACCTGGGCAACCAGGAAATCAATCGGCAGGGCTACGTCCAGTTCCCCATCCTGGGCAAGTTCCAGGCCGCCGGCATGACGCTCGCGCAGCTGCACGACGCCATCGTGGCGCGCCTGAGCAAGCTGGTCATGGGGGCCGACGTCAGCGTGACGCGCGCGGCCGACGCGCGCGGCCAGATGGTCACCCTGCAGGGCAACATGACCAAGCCCGGCATGTATCCCATCACCCAGACGTCGCAGCGCCTGAGCAGCGCGCTGGCGCAGGGCGCGCCGGTGCAGACCAATCCGGAGCAGCTGGTGATCAGCCTGCGCCGCGACAACCAGGTGGCCTCGGTGCGGCTGTCGGACATCTACCGCAACCAGAACAACGACATCCTGCTGCGTCCGGGCGACGTCATCACCGCCTACGACTCGCGCGAATACCTGACCGTGCTGGGCGCGGCCGGCAACCAGGGCCGCGTGGCCATCAGCAAGCGCAACTACAGCGTGCTGGACGCGCTGGCCGACGCCCGCGGCCTGGACGACAAGACGGCCGACCCGCGCTCGGTGTTCCTGTTCACGCCCGCCACCGCTGGCGTGGACGGCAAGCCGGACAAGCTGCCGGTGGTCTACCAGTTCGACATGACCCGGCCCGAGCAGGTGGCGCTGGCGCGCGAATTCACCGTGCACGAAGGCCAGGCCATCTATATTTCGGACGCGCCGTTCACGCAGGTGCAGAAGGTCCTGTCGGCATTCCGCGTCACCATGAGCGCCGGCTTCAGCGCCACGCGGGCGATCGACAGCGATTCGGGTTCCTCCAACTCGTCGGCCATCACCCAATAGCGTGTCGATGAGCAACGAGGACAGGATCAAGGGATGGCGCTCGCGCCGTAAAAGCAGCGACTACGCAGTAGGGTCCGGCGCCGCGGTCTGGCGCCTGGACCCGGCCGCGCTGTTCGAGGCCCAGGCCAAACCGGACGTGCTGCTCAAGCCGCTGCTGGCGCGGCTGCAGGGCGAGCCGCACGATTCGGTGGCGGCCCGGCGCGCGGTGTACGAGGCCGTGCAGGCCGAGCTGGACGCGGAGATCGGGCGCAGCAAGGTCGACGAGACGCTGGCCGACTTTTCGCGGCGCCGCCTGCGCATCATCGTGCGCCTGCTGGAGCAGGACATACGCGAGGGCGTGGAGGTGTTCGCGCCCGGCTACATGCCGGCCAGGCTGGTAGCCGAGGACGCGCGCCTGGCCGCGGCGCACGCGCGGCGCGTGGAGCGGCGCAAGCAGGACGAGGCGCGCGAGGCGCGCCGCCATGCCTCGCGCAACGACATCGCGATGGAGATCGAGCTGTCGCCCGACGAGGCCGGCGATCTCGCGACGCTGCGCGAGCGCCTGCAAGTGCTGCACGAAGCGCCGCAGCCGACGGCCGCGCGCGGCCGGCCGGTGGGACGCACGCTGCTGGCGATGGTCATCTACCAGCTGCACGTCATGCACGGCGAGAGCCGCATCGCGCTGCTGTGGGCGCTGGTCGGGCCCGTGGTGCTGCTGACGCTGATTTCGTCGCTGTACATCCTGATGGGCACGCACTTCATCATGGGCATGGACGTGCAGACCTTCTCGCTGCTGGGAGCCACCACCTGGATCATGTTCCGCCAGGTCATCTTCAGAAGCAGCGCGGCCTACGTGTCGGCCCGCGGGCTGCTGAATTTCCAGGGGGTGACGCCGCTGATGTGCGCGCTGGTGCAGGCGATGATCTATGTATCGGTGTACCTGGTGGTGTTCGCGGTGCTGATCAGCGCCGGCCATGCGCTGGAGCTGATCACGCTGCCGCAGAGCTGGGCGGGCTTCGTGCTGTACGTGGTGCTGATGGGATGCTGCGGCTCGGCCATGGGCCTGCTGTTCGGCTCGATCGCGACCTTCTGGCCGTTCTATCTGCGGCTGGCGCCGGTGATCGAGCGCTTCCTGCAGATCTTCGCGGCCGTGTTCTTCGTGTCGGAACAGCTGCCCGAGCAGCTGCGTCCGTGGATGCTGTGGTCTCCGTTCGCCCACGGCATGCAGCTGTTGCGCTCGGTCTATTTCGACGCCTACGAATCGCAGGACGCGAGCCTGGGCTACTTCCTGACGGCGCTGGTGTTCCTGTTCGTGGTCGCCCTGGCGGGCGAACGGCTGGCCCGCCCCAATGTCCAGCCGATGTGAGGCAAGACGATGATCCATCTCAATGGCGTGACCGACGAGCCTTATGCCTACGGAAGCCGGCAGCCGCTGCTGTCGCGCGCCACGCTCGACATTCCGGTGGGCCGCTACGCCCTGCTGTCGCCGGCGCCGGAAATGCACCGCCAGCTCGTGGACCTGCTGTGCAATCTGCGGCCGCCGCGCCAGGGCTTCGTCAAGCACGACGGCAACGTCTCGTGGGCGATAGGCCGCCAGGGCTTCATCCGCGGCAAGGCCAGCGGCCTGAGCATGATCGACTTCGTGTGCGAAATGTACGAACTGGACGCCGACGCCACCTACGAACTGGTCGCCGACCTGGTCAGCGACCCGAAGTTCCTGGCCAGGCCCATGGAGCACTGGCCGCTCTACGCGCGGCAGGAGTTTTCGTTCGCGCTGGCGCTGGCGCCGGCGTTCGACGTCTACGTGATCGAGGGGTCCATTCCTTTCGAACCCTGCCGTTTCACCCGGCTGTGGCTGGCGCTGTTCGAAGAGCGGCTGGTCGGCCGGACACTCATTTTCTCCAGTTACCGCCAGAACCAGCTGGCGGACTACTGCTACAAAGGCTTGATTTATGAACGAAGCGCCCTCCGCATCGAAGACGACCTCGACCAATGCCTCCAGAAGTACCCGCCGAGGCGATCAAGAGGCGACTCCGGCGGCGCAGGCGATGAGCTCCTCGCAGGAAACTTCGAGGAAAGCCAGTTCGGCTTCTGAAGGCGGTTCGGAGATCGCGCGCCGCCGCCGCGAGCGCGAGTCCGCGCTGCGCGAGCGCCGCCGCCACCGCTGGATCAACGCGGCCATCGTGGTCGCGCCGGTGGCGCTGGCGCTGGCCTACGTGCTGTTCGTCGCCACGCCGCGCTACGAGGCGGAGTCGCGCTTCTTCGTGCAGTCCGCCTCCGGCCAGCAGGGCGGCGGCGGGGCCGCCAGCCTGATCACCACGGGCAATATGGGCGGCATGCTGGGCGGCTTCGTCGACGGCTGGGCGGTCAGCGAGTTCCTCAAGTCGCGCGACTGCATGCGCCAGCTCGACCGCAAGGTGGGGCTGCGCCAGTTCCTGGCCAATTCCGGCCTGGACCCGCTGAACCGCCTGGACGAGGACTCCAGCGAGGACGAGCTGTACCGCGCCTACCGGGCCGCGGTGCACGTCTCGTTCAACGCGCTGGAGCAGATCGACGTGCTGCGGGTGAGCGCGTTCTCGCCGCAGCACGCCGAAACCCTGTCCAAGGAACTCATCGTCCTGGCCGAGGAGTTCGTCAGCTCCATGAACGAGAAAGGCGTGGCCGACAAGCTGAAGGTCAGCGAAGAGTCGGTCAGGCTGGCCGAGAAAGAGGCGCTGGCCGCGCGCGAAGCCCTGACGGCCTGGCGCACCTCGCACGGCAATATCGATCCGACCGCTACCGTGTCGATGCTGCTTAACCTGTCCAGCCAGCTCGAAACCGAGCTGAGCAGCGCGCAGACCAATCTCGACAAGATCCGCGCGCTGGGCAACAAGGACCACTTCATGCTCAAGCCGGCCGAACTCCAGGTGGCGTCGCTGAAGAAGCGGCTGAAATCGGTGCGCCAGCGCCTGAGCGGCCAGGGCAATACCGAGGCGCAGCAGCTCAAGTCGTACGAGGCGCTGCGTAACACCCAGGCCTTCGCGGATTCGAACCTGACCCTGGCGCAGCAGTCTTACCAGCAGGCGATGACCGACACGCTGCGCCTGCAGCGCTATCTGTCCATCATCGCCCAGCCGGTGCCCACGGACCGGCCCAGCAGCCCGCGCACCGGGATTCTGCTGCTGCAGGCGCTGGCGCTGGGCTTCGTATTGATGTTCATCGCCCGTGTCGCGATGGCTTTGCTGAGGGGATTGCGTCATGGCTGAAGCGCTTATCGAACAACGCCGCGCGCAGGCCGACGCCACGGCGCGGCTGCGCGGCGTCATCCAGGAAATCCTCGGCGCGGCTGATCCGGCGCAGGAAATGGCCCGGCTCGATCCGGCGCTGGCGCAGACGGGCGAGGGCTGGCGCGACGTGCGCCGGCTGCTGGTCGCGCCGCTGGTGCGCGAGCGCCGGCTGGAACCGGCCATCGCCGCGCTGGAGCGGCTGGCGGCCGCCTATCCGGCGCGCGCCGACGACCGCCGCCTGCTGGCCAGCCTGCTGGCGCGCACCGAGCAATGGGACCGCGCCATCGCCGAGGCCGACGCGGCCGCCGCGATCGAACCCGACACCGCGGCGCTGCATGCCGCCCGCATTCAGCTGCGCGTGCAGGCCGGCCGCAAGGCCGAGGCCGCCGAGGTGGCCCGCGCCACCGTGGGCCTGGCGCAGCGCGACGCCGACGAAACCTACTGGTGGCTGCTGGCTTTCGTGCGCAACGGCGACGCGGCCGAGGCCGCCCGCATCGCCGCGGCGCTGGACCCCGACCAGCTGCCGAACGAGCGCGTGGCCACCGTGGCCCTGCGCGCCCTGCTCGACGACGAACGGGTGGAAGCCGCCATCATGCTGGGCGAGGCGGCGCTGAAGGCGGGCCTCGACAGCGCGCCGCTGCGCACCTCGCTCGGGCTGGCGCTGCTGCGCCGCGGCGGCGAGGACGACCGCAAGACGCACGCGCCGGCGCATTTCGAGGCGGGCCTGCAGGCCGCGCCCGCCGACGTCAGGCTGCTGACGCTGTACGGCGAGACCCTGCTGCGCGCCGGGCGCTACAAGGAGGCCGTCGCGCCGCTCAAGCAGGCGCTGGACCTGGCGCCCGAGCTGGAGCAGACGCGCGCGCTGTACGCCCGCGCCCTGCGCTACACGCAGCAGTACGACGAGGCCGCCGACCAGATGCTGCATCTGGTGGAGAAATCGCCCGACAAGCAGATCTGGCAGCGCTCGGCCATCGGCGCGCTGTCGCAGGCGGGCCGCAAGCAGGAGGCCGAGGCGCTGTTCGAGCATTACGTCGCCCGCCGCAACCTGCAGCTGCCGCCCACCTTCGAGCAGGCCATGGCGCAGCTGGAGACGAAGCTCGACACCGCGCCGATTCCGCAGGCCCGGCTCGACTGGGCCTGGTCGCTGCGCGGCGACCAGAGCGTGGACCGCGCGCAATGGGAGCGCCGCGCGCGCTGGGGCCATCTGATGGACCATCTGCTGTTCGACTGGCTCGAATGCCGCGAGGACGACGTCGAGGACGCCATGCAGCTGCTGGGCGAACTCGACACCGGCGAGCGCTTTTTCGCGCCGCTGCTGGCGGCCGGCCGCGGCGTGGTGGTGGCCACCGCGCACGTGGGGCCGATGTACGCCGGTCTCATGGCGCTGGAGCTGCTGGGCATTCCGTCGCGCTGGCTGGCGACCGCGCCCAGCATCGCGCAGAGCAGCTATTCCGCCGCCCTGATCTCCACCGCCGACCAGACCGAGGCCCAGGTCGCCAAGGCCTGCATGCGCGCGCTCGGCTCGGGTTACGTGCTGTGCCTGGCGATAGACGGCGCGGCCAATCCGGCCGCCCCGCGCACCACCTTCGCGGGCCAGCAGGTCACCTACTCCGGTTTCGCCTCGCACCTCGCGCACCGCCTGGGCGTGCCTTCGGTGTTCTACGCGCCGCGCTGGGAGAACGGGCGCGTGGCCTATACGCTGGAGATGCTGCCTTCGGCCGCGCCCGGCGAGGACGCCGAGGCTTACGCGCAGCGCTGGCAGCAGGCCTATTTCGAACGGCTCAGGGAGCACCTGGCCGGCCCGCCGGAAGACCTGCGCCTGAGCGGCGGGATCTGGCGTCACGTCGCGGCCGCGGACCGATCGGCGCAACGATAGGGAGCGACACGCCATGAAGCCGATCTTGAGCGCAATGCGCGGCCTGCTGGTCCTGGCGCTGCTGTACGGCGGCACGGCCCAGGCCGCCGATTCCTGCGCGACGCCGGACGCGGACTGTCCGCTGGTCTCCGGGCTGCTGGCGCAGCGCGAAGGCTACGGCGCGCGCGCCACGGGCGGCCAGGGCGGACGCTGGATCGAGGTCACATCGGACCGGGACGCCGGGCCGGGCACGCTGCGCGCGGCGCTCGCGCAGGCCAAGAAGGGACCGGCGTGGATACGCTTCGCGTCCGACATGACCATCGTGCTGGAATCGCAGCTGCGCGTGCCGTCCGACGTCACCATAGACGGGCGCGGCAGGCGCGTGGCGCTGATCGACGACGGGCTGGGCGTGTACGGCAGCCGCAACGTCATCCTCACGCACCTGACCATAGACGGCCGCCTGAAGCGGCTGACGCAGGCGGTGAACGTGGCCAACGGCAGCCGCGACGTATGGGTCGACCATCTCGACCTGTCGCGCATGTCGGACCGGCTGCTGAACGTGAAGAACGGCTCGACCGACGTCACGATCTCGTGGACCAAGTTCCATGATTCCAACAAGGTCATGCTGCTCAACAACATCACCTCCAAGAACCTGTTCCAGAACTACGGCCGCGATTCGATAGCGCGGGTCACGCTGCACCACAACTACTTCTTCAACACCGTGCAGCGCAATCCGCGCGGGCAGTTCGGCACCTTCCACGTGTACAACAACCTGCTGGAGAACTGGGACTTCTATGGCATGAGCTTCAGCCTGGAGGCCAAGGCCCTGATCGAGGGCAACATCTTCAGCAACGATACGCGGCGCAAGTGCGTGGAGCCCGAGTTCTACCCCACGGTGGAAGGCGTCAACGTGAACTACTGCCGCTATATCCCCATCGCCTCCGAACGCAGCGCGCTGCCGAACGGCGAATCGGACCGCGGCGCGTACGAGCGGCGCAAGGCGCAACACGGCTACACGCAGGACCACAAGGCCTTTCTGCGGCTGAAGGACAATCTGTACCTGGGCGACGCCAAGCCGGTGCTGCAGGATTACCGCCCCGAGGCCGCGCCGACGCCGCCGTACTGCTACGGCTACGAGCGCGCCACGCCGGAGCTGGCAGAGAAGATCCGGCGCTACGCGGGCAATACCGGCGGCGATACGCCGTTGCCCGCAAGGCGCACCGGCGCGGATTGCGCCGACGCGCGGCGCTGAAGCAGGATTTCACTCTATCGGTATCCAGCGATGCCGGCGCCGCGTTCAACGGCCCGCATCGAGGCGCGCCGCGATGGCGTTCATCTGCTCGATCTCGCGCCGCTGCCCGGCGGCAATGTTCCTGCACAGCTCGATCAGTTCGGCGTCGGTCAGCGACGCCTGCCGGCACATGAGGATGGCGCCGGAATGGTGCGGGACCATCGAGGCGATGAACTGCCGGTCGTCGATCGCGGCCTGGCGGCGCGTGGCGGCGAACGACACGGCCGTCAGCACGAAGAACAGGCAGCCCAGCACGAGGTTCAGCGTCTTGCGCGGAAACATGCCGGGCATGGTCGCCAGCATGAAGATGCCCATGGGCGCCCACATGGTGACGGCCATGTAGAACATGTTCAGGTTGTTGCGGAAGTCGCGGCTGCCGTCGATCATCGAGAACATCACGAAGTACATGACGGCCAGGCCGAGCGCCATGTTGATCCAGAACTTCAGGTACGGACGGCCGGCGTGGCTGTCGTGGGCGGAATCGGTTGGGCTGTGCTTCATGGCTGGGGGTATCCGTCGGTGGCGGCCTACGGGTGCGACGCCAGCTCGCTCCAGCCGAATTCGGCGATGAAACCGGTGAGCAGGGCGGCGAGTTCGGCCGGCGCCTCGTCCGGGACGAAGTGGCCGGCGCGCGCGATGCGCGCCGTCTCGACCCGGGCAAAGCCCGCCTGCCGCAATCCGCTGGCATGGCTTTCGAGCGCGGCGGCGTCGTCGCCGCCCCGCACGTAAAGCAGGGGCACGGTGCAGGGGCCGGCGTCGGCGGCGTTGGCGGCGGCGTCTTCGTCGAACGCCCGATACCAGTCGAAGCCGGCGCTCAGGGCGTCGGGGCGCGCATAGGCGCGGCAATACGCCTGTCGGTTGCGCGCCGGCACGCCGCCCGCCGGGCCGCGCAGCGCCGTGTAGAAGAAATCGAAATACTCCGCGACGTGGTCGCGCACCAGTACTTCGGGCAGGTGTGGCACCCGGTGCAGGCCGAAATGCCATAGCGCCGGATCGGCGGCCACGTGCGTCCAGGGGGCTACGCCCGGCACCGACACGCCGATGATGGCGCCGCAGCTCAGCCGCGCGGGCTGCATGCGCATCAGCGCGTAGGCGATCATCCCGCCCACGTCGTGGCCGGCCACGCAGAACCGGTCGACCTGTAGGCGGTCGAGCGCTTGCAGCAGGATGGCGGCCAGGGCGCGCTTGTCGCCTCGCGGCGGACGTCCCGAAGAGGCGCCGACACCGGGCAGATCGGGCGCCAGTACCCGCAGGCCGCTCATGCGCGACATGGGCTCGAACCAGCAGCACGCGGATTGGGGCCATCCGTGCAGGGCCAGCAAGGTGGCGCCCTCGATTTTTCCGGAATCGTAGAAATGGACCGTCAGGTCGCCGACTTCGACATCGTGCTCGATCATGGCGCAGGCTCTTCAACAGCGGTGCCGGCGTGAGTCAGCAAGCGGCGTGCCGAAAGCCGCGCGCGCCCCGGCGAGGGCGCGCGTGCGGACGTATCGACGGGACGGGACACTAGGCGCCGCGCCGCCTGGCCGGCCGGCTGCGCGCCGGCGGCGGCCGGCGGATGCCGACCTCGGCTTTCCATCCGGCCTCCCAGGCTTCGACCTTGGCCCGCCATTTTTCGGGAGATTCGCCCGTGTGTCCGGGCATCGCATCCGCCCGGAAGTAGGGGCAGTCCCATAGGGTCAGCCCCTCGCGGGCGGCCCGCGCCCCTTGCTTTCGGATGTCGTCATACACCGCAGCACCTCCGTGGAAGTACAGGCCCGGGCTGGAAGTATGAAATTGACGGATATAAACCGCAATAGTATTGCCGCACGGGTATGCCGGGCAGCGCCGCCGCTATTGGGGACGCTTGCCCGCGGGGCGGCGGATTCGGTAACCTGGCCTGCCGGTTCGGAGGATTCGACATGGCAGACACGCTTCCCGCCCTGCACGGCGGGTTCCTGGAAAAAGTCCGCGCGGCGGTGGCGGCGGACCCGCGCATGATCGCGCTGCTGGTCGGAGGCTCGTATATCCACGGCGGCCTGGACCCGTATTCGGACCTGGACTTCGTCATCGTCTGCGACGACGCCAGCTATGACGACGTCATGGCCTCGCGCCTGGCGTTCGCCGAGCGCATCGGCGGGCTGCTGTCCGCGTTTACCGGCGAGCACGTGGGCGAGCCCCGGCTGCTGATCTGCCTGTATGGCCCGGAACTGCTGCACGTGGACCTGAAGTTCGTGACCGCGGCGGAGCTGCAGCGGCGGGTGGAGCGGCCGGCCGTGCTGTTCGCGCGCGACCGCCAGTGGATCGAGGCGCGGCTGGAGGCCGCGGCGATCGCATGGCCGGCCGCCACGCCCGAATGGTTCGAGCGCAGGGCATGGATCTGGCTGCATTACGGCGCCGCCAAGCTGGCGCGCGGCGAATTGTTCGAAGCCATCGGCATCCTGGGCCTGCTGCGCGACCAGGTGTTGGGGCCCATGCTGCACCGCCGGGCCGGCGGGCCGCAGCGCGGCGTCAGGAAGATCGAGAGGCTGCCGCCGCCGGCCAGCGCGCGGCTGGCGGCCACCGTGGCCGCGCATGAGCGCGAGTCCGTGCGCGCGGCGCTGCTGGCCGCGATCGCGCTTTACGTCGACTTGCGAAGCGACGCGCCGCCGCGTGATCCCGTGCAGGCGATGCCGGACGCACTGCTCGATTACGTGAACCGGCACGCGCCGCCGGCGGCGCCATAGCCGCTATCGGTAGTGCTTGCGGCGCGCAGGCGGGCTGCGCATCAGCGCAAACAGCTCGCCCAGCGTGCCCACGCCCAGGTGCCGGAAAGCCCGGTAGCGGTACGTGGCCGCCGTGGTCTGCGCGATGCCGATGCGCGCGGCGGCCTCTTTGGTCGTCAGGCCGTCCAGGATGTGGGCGACCATCTGGCGCTCGCGATACGACAGCGTGGAAATGAGTTCCTGTTCCGAGGCGCGGGGCGTGAGCGATTGCGGAAACAGCGTCACGTGCCGCAGCACCGCGGCCGCCAGGATCGGCGCCTGCAGCGACAGCCAGTGCATGTCGGCCACGCTGTAGTCGGGATATGAATGGTTGCGGTACAGGCTGAGCGAGATCCGGTAGCCGTCGGGAAAGACCGACAGCAGCGACAGGCGCTCGCGGATGCCGGGCACGTCGTAGCAAAGCTGGCGGTAGCGCGCGTGGGTCACGTCGCTGGCGAACTGGTGCCCCATCCAGAACTGGCGTTCGCGGCCCGGCTTGCGCTTGGACAGCCACAGCGTGTTTGAGTCGAGCTGGTCGAAGCCCATCTGCATGTAGTCCACCGCCGTGATGGTGGCGATCTGGCCGATGGCGCTGGCGCTGGACAGCGCCTCCATGCGGCCGTTGCTCTTGAGCCCGAAGATGGTGCAGTGGCTGGCCGGCACGAAGTCTTCCAGGGATTCCAGCACCTGCGTGGCGAATGCGTGCGAGCCGATGGCTTCGATCAGGCGCAGGGCGAGCTGCGGACTGGCCGAAGCGGCGTTCGAGGACAGGCGGGTGACTTTCATGCTCGGGCTAGTACGTCGTATTTTTGTATGACATTTTAAGCGGCGGCAAGCCAGATAATTGTTCGACATCAATGTACGAAAAACCAGGGCTTGCCAATCGTGCCGCTTACACATATCGGACCTTTCACGTATCAACGCTATGCGCCGCGGATGCCTGCCGGCCTGGCCGGGCGCGACGAGCCCGGCCGGCACCCGGTGCTGATCGCGGGCGGCGGCCCGGTGGGCATGGCCGTCGCCCTCGGGCTGGCCCGCCGGGGTGTGGGCAGCGTGGTGATCGAGGCCGACGATTCCGTCTGCGAGGGCAGCCGCGCCGCCTGTATCTCCCGGCGCAGCCTGGAGATCCTGGACCGGCTGGGCGTGGTCGCGCGCTTCATGGAGAAGGGCCTGGCCTGGACCCGCGGGCGCAGCTTCTATGGCGACCGGGAGGTCTTCCGCTTCGATATGCCCACGGGCGAGGCGGACAAGTTCCCGCCCATGATCAACCTGCAGCAGTACTACATCGAGCAGTACCTGCTGGACGAGATCGCCGCGGTGAACCGGAAGCGGCCGGGCACCATCGACTTCCGCTGGCAGAGCAGGATCACCGCGGTGCGGCAGGAGGCGGACGGGGTGGCCGTGACCGTCAGCAACCCCCTGGGCGACTACGACGCCCGGGCGGACTGGCTGGTGGCCTGCGACGGCGGCCAGAGCTTCGTGCGCAACAGCCTGGGCCTGGAACTCAAAGGCGTGGGATACCAGGGGCGCTACGCCATCGTCGACATCGAGCTGCCCAGCAAGTCGCCCACCGAGCGCCGGGCCTGGTTCGATCCGCCCTGGGCGCGGGGCACCACGATACTGATGCACCGCCAGCCGGACGACATCTGGCGCGTCGATTACCAGCTGGCCGCCGGGCAGGACGCGGCCCAGGTGATGGAGCCCGCGCAGATCCGGGCGTTCGTGCAGAACCACCTGGACGCGATCGGCGAAGGCCACCTGCCGTGGACGCCGGTCTGGACTTCGATCTACCGCGCCGGCGCCATGACGCTGGACAGCTACCGCCACGGCAGCATCCTGTTCGCCGGCAACTCGGCCCACGCCATGCCGATCTTCGGCGTGCGCGGCCTGAATTCCGGCTTCGACGACGCCGACAACCTGGCCTGGAAACTGGCCGCGCGCATCCGCGGGCAGGCCGGCGACGCGCTGCTGGACAGCTATAGCCAGGAGCGCATCGAGGCGTTTCACGTCAACGCGGCCAGCGCCATGCGCAGCACCGAATTCATGTCGCCGCCGCACCGCGGCTTCGAGCTGATGCGCGAGGCCGCGCTGTCGCTGGCGGGCGCGCATCCGGGCATCGCGCGGCTGATCAACCCGCGCCAGACGCACGCCATCCACTACCAGTCCTCGGCGTTGTCGGCGGCAAGCGATGCGTTCGAGGCCGGTCCGCCGCCCGGCGCGCCGCTGGATGACGCGCCGGTGCGAGACGGCGTTTTCGTCACGGATCTGCTGGCCGGCGACGCGTTCACGCTGCTGTGCTTCGGGCCCGAGCCGATGGCGCTGGCGCGGGACGCCGGCGCCGTGCCCTGTCGCGCGGTGGCGGCGCCGGCCTCCAGCCCCGCCGCGCGCGCCTATGGCGCAACCGAAGGAACCGCCTATCTCGTCCGGCCCGACGGCCATGTCTGTGCGCGCTGGCGGCGCGCCGACGCCGCCAGGGTGCAGGCCGCCATTGCCCAAGCATGCCAAATCCAGAGGAGTCCGTCGTGATGTTCGACGCCGCAGCGCAGGACCGCGTCTATACCTATTGCAGCAACGCGATCGGCCAGGCCGGCCGGGAGCGCGAGTCGCTGTTCCTGTCCAGGCTGGCCCTGCTGCTGTTCGAGCGGCTCGGCGACGAGGCGGCCTGCAAGGCCGCCATCGACGCCGCCTTGAAAGACCTGCCGCAGCCGTCGCTGTCGGCAGGCTGAGTCCAAGAAAAACACCGGGGGAGAACCATCCATGAATCGTCGTCACGTACTCAAGCTGCTCGCCGCCAGCGCCCTGGCGGGGCCGGCCTGCGCCGCCGCCCAGAGCGCCTATCCGGACCGCCTCATCAAGTGGGTGGTGCCTTATCCGGCCGGCGGCGGCACCGACAACCTGGCGCGCGCGCTGGCCGAAAGCATGCGGCCCAAGCTGGGCCAGCAGCTCATGATCGACAACCGGCCGGGCGCCTCGACCAATATCGGCGCCGACCTGGTGGCCCGGTCCAAGCCTGACGGCTACACCATCATGTCGGCCGACAACGCGCTGCTGTTCTTCAACGAGCACCTGTTCAAGAAGCTTGCGTTCAGCCCCGAGAACGACTTCACGTACGTCGGCGCCATTGGCCGCTTTCCGCTGCTGCTGGTGGTCCATCCCGACTTCCCGGCGCGCAGCCTGGCCGAGTTCCTGGCCTATGTGCGCGCCAACCCGGGCAAGGTCGACTTCGCCTCGGTCAGCAACGGCTCGCCGCATCACCTGGCCATGGAACTGTTCAAGAGCCGCACCGGTACGGACCTGACGCACGTGCCCTTCGCGGGCGCCGCGCCCGCCATACAGAGCCTGCTGGGCAACCACGTGCCCGTCATGTTCCTGGATCTCGCGTCCGGCATTTCCTACATCAAGTCCGGACGGGTGCGCGCGCTGGCCATCGGCACCGCGCAGCGTTCGGCCGCCGTGCCGGACGTGCCTACGCTGGCGGAGCAGGGCGTCAGCGACGTCGAGGTCTTCGCCCTGCAAGGCGTGCTGGGTCCGGCCGGCATGCCGGCCGAGGTCGTCGCGCTGCTGAACCGGCAGCTCAACGCGGCGCTGGCCGATCCGAACGTGCTGCAGCGCTTCAGCGATTTCGGCTTCGAGCCGCTGCCCAGCACGCCCGAAAAATTCAAGGCCCTGGCCCGCGCGGAGTCCCTCAAATGGGGGGCGGTCATCCGCCAGGCCAACATCGTTCTGGACTGATCCAGAAAGGAGTACGACATGAACTCGCCCCGTCCCGTACACGGTCTGCACCACTTCGCCTGGCGCTGCAAGAACGCCGAGGAAACCCGTCACTTCTACGAAGACATCCTGGGCCTGCCGCTGGTGCACGTCATCAAGAAGGACCATGTGCCCAGCACGGGCGACTATTGCCCGTACGTTCACATCTTCTTCCGCATGGCCGACGGCTCGCACATCGCCTTCTTCGACCTGGGCGACGACACCGCCGCGCTGCCTTCGCCCAACACGCCGTCCTGGGTCAACCACATGGCGCTGCGCGTCGACAGCATGGAGGACCTGGTGGCGATGAAGGCCAGGCTGGAAGCGCACGGCATCGAGGTGCTGGGCGTGACCGACCACGACGGCTACATCGAATCCGTCTACTTCTTCGATCCCAACGGCTTCCGCCTGGAGCTGACGGTGGAGGTGGCGCCGGCCGAGGTCGTCGCCGGCTTCGCCAAGACCGCCCACCAGACGCTGCGCGCATGGACCGACACCCAATCCGGCCGGACCGCCGGCAAAGGAATGCAATGACGCTGCCCAACCTGCCTTTGCGTCTGGCGACGCGCAAGAACGGCGCCCGCGACGGCCAGCTGATGCTGGTCGACGCGGCCGGCCAGCGCTGGACGGCCGCGCAGGCCGCTCCGACGCTGCAAGCGCTGCTGGATGATTTCGACGCGCTCGCGCCGCGGCTGCTCGCGCAAAGCGAGGCGCTGGACGCGGCCGGCTGGGCCGGCGCGCCGGCCTTCGAGGTGGCCGCCTGCATGGCGCCGCTGCCGCGCGCCTACCAGTGGGCCGACGCGTCCGTCTACCGCAATCACGCGCGCCTGATCTATCAATGGCGCAAGGAGCCCATTCCGCCGCGCTATGAAACCGAGCCGCTGGTCTACCAGGGCGGCTCCGACGTCATGCTGGGCGCCCAGGACGACATCGAGGCCGTCGACGAGGCGCACCAGATCGACCTCGAAGCCGAGGTCGCCGTCATCACCAAGGACGTGCCCATGGGCGTCAGCGTCGAGCAGGCCGAGCAATGCATCGCGCTGGTGGTGCTGCTCAACGACGTGTCCCTGCGCGGCCTGATTCCCGACGAACTGTCCAAGGGTTTCGGCTTCTACCAGAGCAAGCCCGCCACCAGCTTCGCGCCCATCGCGCTCACGCCGGCGGCGCTGGGCGCGCTGTGGAAAGACAGCATGCCCAACTTCCGCGTCCACATCTCGATCAACGGCGTGGCCTTCGGCCAGCCCCATTCGAACGTGGAGACCATCTTCAACTTCTCGCAGGTCATCGCGCACCTGGCCCGCACGCGGGCGCTGGGCGCGGGCAGCATCATCGGCCTGGGCACCATCAGCAACGAGGACCCGGCCGCCGGCAGCGCCTGCATCACTGAGGCCCGCGTGCGCCAGATCCTGGACGGCGCGCCGGAACAAGACCTGCGCCCCTACCTGCGGCACGGGGACCGGGTCCGTATCGAGGCGCTGGACGGCAGGCAATCGCTGTTCGGCGCCATCGACCAGGCGGTGAAGGTGCGCGGCCGCTGAGGCCGGCGGCAGACGCGGCGCGGGGCAGGCCCCGCGCCGCTATATTTTCAGGCGCCGCGCGTTGAGTTCCTCGGCCGTGTGCTTCACGCCGCTCATGGCGGCATGTTCATTGGCGAACACGCGATCGCCCGTGCCGATCTGCGTCCAGCTCTTGTGGGGCGAGGTGCGCACCCACACGTTCCAGCCCGGCCGCAACGAGACTTCGCACAGCTTGTACTCGAGACGGTAACCGTTGAGACTGATGACTCCGGTTCTCATTGTTTTTCCTCCTGTACGGCGCCCCGCCCGTCAAAGGCCGGCCCGCGCGCGGCGCGGACTGCGGGCCTCCAAAGGGCTGAGGTGCTTGCCACTGCTGCCGTGGACCCGGGTCACTTCATAGACCTCGAGCCCATCGTCCATCCACCTGCGGACTTCGCTGATCACATCGGTGAAGACGGGCCTGGGACCGTCCAGAATCCAGCCGATGATGAGCGCCTGTTTGTCGTGTTCCTGTTCACTGGCCCTGTGCATTTCTTCTTTCCTTTTTTTGGCAGCTTCAGGGCCAGCCTAGTCAGGCAAATAACCAGGCGCTATTAGAAAATCGCTTCAAATCCGACATTGTGTATGGGCGGGCCTTGGGGCCTACGGCGATTGCGGGGAAAACGCTGAAAATTGTCCTCACATGATTTGGTGAAAGTTTCGGTTCCAGTACTTGGAACACGCCACAGATACGCCGATATCCGGCCCGCAGGGGCTTCGAATCAGTCGGAATACGAGGTAGCGCCGCGCGCGGCGACCTTGTGGCCGGCGGCCGGCTCGGCGGACACGTCTATCTCGGGTTCGACCGACATGCCCACGCGCAGGCGCGCGGCCTGCGGCTGGTCCGCGTCCAGGCGTATGCGGGCGGTCAGGCGCTGCACGATCTTGGTGAAGTTGCCGGTGGCGTTCTGCGGGCCCAGCGGGGCATAGCTGGCGTTGCTGGCCGGCGCGAGGCTGTCGACGGTGCCGCGCAGCGTGACGCCGGGCAACGCGTCCACGCGGATCTTCACCGGCTGGCCGGGGCGCACGCGCGCGAGCTGGGTTTCGCGGTAATTGGCTTCGATGTAGACCGCGTCCAGCGGCACGATCGCGGCCACGGGCTTGCCCGTGGCGATGAAGGCCCCCACGCGCAGCGCGCGCTGGCCCACGGTGCCCGCGATCGGGGCGGTGATGCGCGTATACGAGAGATTCAGTTCCGCGGCGGCCTCTTCGGCCTTCGTCTGCGCCAGCGCGGCCCGCGCCTTGCGCAGTTCGGCGCGCAGGATGTCGAGCTGGCGCAGCGCGGCCTGATGGGCGGCCCGGTCCTTTTCCAGATTGGCGCCGTGGATGGTGGCCTGGGCCTGCGCGCGCTGCAGCGCCTGCACGGTGCCGGCGCCGTCCGCCGCCAGATTGCGGTAGCGCGCCAGATCGGCCCGGGCCAGGCGCAGGGATGCGCTGTCGGCCGTGACGGTGGCCTGCGCCCGCTCGATCTCGTTTTCCTGGCGGGCGATCTGGGCGTCCAGGCTGTCGATCACGGCCTGCGCGCTGGAGACCCTGGCGCGGGCGTGCTCCAGCGCGATGGCGAAGTCGCGGTCATCGATCACCGCCAGCAGCTGTCCCGGCTCCACGCGCTGGTTGTCTTCGACCAGCACTTCGGCGACGCGGCCCGAAACCTGCGGCGCGACCTGGGTGAAGTCGGCGCGCACGTAGGCGTAGTCGGTCGATTGCAGGTCCGACGCGCTTTCCGGACGGTTGATGTAGAAAAGCGCGGCGACGACGGTGACGGCGAGCAGGGCGCCGACGGCGGTCTTGCCGGTCTTGAGCTGAGGCATAGGTTCATCCATGAGAAGTAGTAGCGGGTTGCGGCGCCGGGATGTATTGCAGGCGCAGCACCAGGGGAATCATCAGAACGGCCAGCAGGCCCAGCGCCAGATAGGCGTCAGACGTGGCCAGCACGAAGGCCTGCTCGTGCAATGCGGAGGCGATGCGGGCCGGCTCGATCAGCTGCGTCCAGCCGCCATGCAGCAGGCCCGGGCTGTCGAGCAGGATGTCCGCATGGAAGCGCTCGCGCACCACCGTGAGCTGGCCGATGGCCGCGCTGCCGGCCAGGGTGCCGAACACCCGCAGCGCATTGATGGTGCCCGACACGTAGGGGCCTTCGGGCGGCTGCACCACGCTGGTGGCCAGGAACAGCAGGGATACCACCGCCATGGGCTGGCCCAGCGCCTGCAGCGTCTGCACCACGATGAACTGCTGCCAGACCCAGTCCGCCGTCAGGCGCGATCCGAGCAGGCAGGCCGCGGCGATCAGCGCCAGTCCCAGCGCGAACACGACGCGCGCGTCGACCCACTTGCGGTACAGCAGCGCGGCCACGCAGGGGCCGAGCAGCAATTGCGGCAGGCCGATGATCAGGCCGATGGGCGCGCTTTGCAGCGCCCGGTAGCCCCAGACGCGGCCGAGATAGGCGGACGGCACCGACGAGCCGGACAGCATCACGATCAGCAGGCACACGAACACCGTGAATCCCAGGCCCAGGTTGCGCCGGCCCAGCAGCTGCAGCTTGACGAAGGGTTCGGGGTGGCGCCATTCGCTCACCAGATAGGCCGCGGTGAAGACCAGGCCCACGGCCAGCGCCGCCGTGATCAGGCGCGACTCGAACCAGTCCAGCCGCACGCCCTGGTCCAGCGCCACCGTGACCAGGATCAGCCCGATCACGCCCATGGCCATGCCGAGCCAGTTGGCGCGCTTGAAGCGCTCGGCCTGCGACGGGGCGTCCGGCAGGCCCCAGCCCACCAGCGCGCCGGCCAGCAGCAGCAGCGGGATCGCCTGCCAGTAGACCAGGCGCAGGTCCGTCAGGCTGTCGGTCCACAGGCCGGTGAGCCAGGTCGAGACATTGGGCGCGAAGGTGGCGGTCATGGCGTAAAGCGCAAGCCCGTGCAGCCGGATCGGCGCGGGCAGGAACTTCAGCGCGGCCATCATCAGCACGGGGATCAGCGCGCCGCCGGCCAGGCCCTGCAGCCCGCGCAGCGCCAGCAGCAGCGGCAGGCTGTGGACGAACGGCAGCACCAGCGCGATCAGCGCGCACAGGCCCACCATGCCCAGGTGGAAGCGGCGCAGCGACAGCGTGATGGCGAACCACGAGGCGAACGGCATGGCGACCAGCTCGCCCGCCGCATAGACAGTGTGGAGCCAGGAGGCGTCGTCCAGCCCCTGGCCCAGCGCGCCGCGGATGTCGGCCAGGGCCAGCGCGCCGACGCGGTTGTTCAGGCCGGCCGTCATCGCGGCCAGGAAGATGCCGGTCAGCGCGACCAGCGGGCGCGCGCGGCGTTCGGGGACGGCCGGGGCGGCCGCTGCGTGCGCGCTCACCGGACCTCCCCGCCGTCTTGCGCGGCCGCGTCCCAGCCGCCGCCCAGCGCCTTGTACAGGGCCACCACCGTCAAGGTGGAGCGGGTCGCGCTATGGGTCAGCGCCAGCTGGCTGTCGAGCAGGTTGCGCTGTCCGACCAGCACCGGCAGATAGTCCGCCGCGCCCTGTTTGTAGGCGGCCTCGGACGCGCGCAGGGCGCGCAGATTGTGTTCGTAGGCGTGCCGCAGTTCGACGTGGCGGCGCTGTTGCGCGGCCCAGGCGTTGAGCGCGTCGTCGACCTCGTGCCAGGCGCGCAGCACCGTGCGCTGGAAGTCGATGGCGGCTTCCTGCTGGCGCGCCTCGGTGAGCGCCAGGGTGCTGCGCAGCCTGCCGCCCTCGAAAATGGGCAGGTACAGCGTCGGCCCGACGGTGAACTGGCGCGAAGCCCAGTTGCCCAGGTCGCTGCCGTGGAAGGATTCGACGCCCAGGCCGCCGCCCAGCGTCAGGCGCGGGTAGAAGTCCGCCGTGGCCACGCCGACCGCGGCCGTGGCCGCCTGCAGGCGCGCCTGGGCGCGCTGGATGTCGGGGCGGCGGCGCGCCAGTTCCGACGGCAGGCCCACCGGCACCGCCTGCGGCGGATCGGGCAGCTTGCGGGCCGGTCCGAGTTCGGCGTCGAGCTCGCGCGGCGCCAGCCCCAGCAGCAAGGCCAGCGCGTTCATGTGCGCGTCGCGCTGCTCGGCCAGCTCGGGCTGCAGCGCGCGCACCGTGGCCAGCTGGGCGCTGGCCGCGGCGGTGTCGAACTGCGTCGCCACGCCGTTGCGCGCGCGGCTTTCGGCCAGGCGCAGCGCGTGCTCGGCGATCTTCTCGTTCTGCCGCGCGATATCGATCTGCGCCTGGATGCCGCGCAGCTGCAGGTAATTGCGGGCGATCTCGGCGGCCATGGCCACGCGCACGGCTTCCTGGTCGTACCAGGCGGCGGCGCGCTCGGCGCCGGCCTGTTCGCGCAGCTTGCGCGCATGTCCCCACAGGTCGATTTCCCACGAGGCGTCGAAGCCGGCCTGCCAGTAATCATAGGGCGCTGACGGCGCGCCCAGCGCCACCATCTTGCCGTTCTCGCTGTCGGCCTGCCGCGCATACGAGCCGCCGACGCCGAGCCGCGGCAATTGCGCCGCGCCCGCGATGCCGAGCTTGGCCCGGCTCTGGGCCACGCGCGCCGCGGCGGCCTGCAGATCCAGGTTGGCCAGCGCGGCGCGGCGCTGCAGGCTGGACAGGATGGGATCGTCGAGCAGGTCCCACCAGGCGGCCGGCACCGGTTCGCGCCGCAGGGCGGCGGCAAGCGAGCCGGCGTCGCGCGGCTGCAGGGTCGCGGCGGCGGCGGAATCGGGCGGGGGCTGGAAGGCCGGCCCGACGGAGCAGCCTGTCAGTACCAGGCCGAGGAAGACGGCGGGCGTCCGGGTGCGGGAAAAACGGATCATGGGGCGGACGTAGCGCGGCGGCCGATCGCGCAGGCGGGCCGCCTTGGGGTTGGGAGAATGCAAGTATTCTCATTCTCTTTTAGGCTGGCGTCATTACACGAAATGGCCAATGTATTTATCAATCCGGCCATGTCGGCATGGCTGGATCGATAAACAAACTGGCCATCGATAGTGATGACGCCATCGGGCCGCTGCCGTATCGTGGCCGCTATCGCCACCTGTCCGCGCCCCATGCAACCGCAAGAACTTCCCCACTCCTACGCCGAGCCGCACCGGATCGACCGGCCCGTGGTCGCGGCCAGCATCTCGCTGGTCACCGAAGGCGGCGAGTATCCCTCGCACAGTCATCGCAAGGCGCAGCTGCTCTACACCGTTTCCGGCGTCATCACGTGCGAGACCGAGCGCGGGGTCTGGATGGTGCCGCCCGGCTGCGCGGTATGGATTCCGGGCGGCATGATCCATCGCGCCACGCCGTCGGGAAAAGTCCGCGGCTATGCGTTGTTCGTCGAACCCGACGCCGTCGCGGGCCTGCCGCAGACGTGCTGCAGCCTTGCGGTGTCGGTGCTGCTGCAGGCCCTGATAGACCGGGCCTGCGCGCTGCCGCGGCTGTACCTGCCGGAAGGCCCCGAAGGGCGCATCATGGCCGTGCTGCTGGACGAACTGGTGGCCGCGCCGCTGGAGCAGCTGCATTTGCCGCGGCCCTCGGATGCGCGGCTGGTGAAGCTGGCCGACGCCATACTGGCCGATCCCGCCGACGCCGCCACGCTGCCGCAATGGGCGGCGCGCATCGGCATGAGCGAACGCAACATGAGCCGGCTGTTCCGCCAGCAGACCGGCATGAGCGTGGGACGCTGGCGCCATCAATGGCATGTGATCGCGGGACTGCAGCGCCTGACCTCAGGGCTGTCGGTGCAGGCCGTGGCCTATGAGCTGGGCTATGACAGCGCCAGCGCTTTCGTGACGATGTTCAAGAAGGCGGTGGGCAAGCCGCCGGGCCGCTTCCTGGCCGAGCGCACGGGGCCTGCGTGAACGCGGATCGTTGACATCTAAACGTCCCCTTTTTAATATAACAAGACAATTCTTGTTTTATTAATCATTGCCTGGGGAGGGCGCCATGCCTGAGCAAGCGGGAAGCTGGGGGGATGTGCTCTCCGGCAGGAATCTGGCGCGCTCCGTCGCCCTGTCGGGCGGCGTCGCGCTGCATGCCATCAACATCTACATCGCCACCACCGTGCTGCCGTCGGTGGTGCGTGAAATCGGCGGCCTGGACCTGTACGCGTGGAACACGACGCTGTTCGTGGTGGCCTCGATCCTCGGCTCGGCGCTGACGGCCAAGCTGCTGGCCGCGGCCGGTTCGCGCGGCGCCTACGCGATCGCCGCGCTGTGCTTCATCGCGGGCAGCCTGGTCTGCGCGCTGACGCCCAGCATGCCTTTGATGCTGTTCGGCCGCACGCTGCAAGGGCTGGGAGGCGGGTTCCTGTTCGCGCTCTGCTACGCCATGATCTACGCGGTGTTCGAGCCGCGGCTGTGGCCCAGGGCGATGGCGCTGATCTCGGGCATGTGGGGCGTGGCCACGCTGTTGGGGCCCGCGGTGGGCGGCGTGTTCGCGGAAATGGACGCCTGGCGGGCGGCGTTCGGCATGCTGGCGCCGGCCACGGTGCTGTACCTCCTGCTGGTCTGGCGCGTGATGCCGGCGCGCAACCGCGACGCCGCGGCCCGCGCCGGCAGGCTGCCGCTGGCGCAGTTGCTGTTGCTGACTGCGGCGGTGCTGGCTGTCAGCGTCGGCAGCGCCTCGCCGGACGCGCGCTGGAACTTCGCCGGCCTGGCGCTGGCGGCGGCGCTGGTCGCGCTGCTGGTGCGCAGGGAATTCACCAGCAAGACGCTGCTGCTGCCCAGGGGCGCGCTGCGCCTGGACTCGCCGCTGCTGGCCTTGTACCTGACCATCGGCCTGCTGGTGGTGGGCATGACCAGCGAAACCTTCGTGCCGTACTTCCTGCAGACCCTGCATGCGCAGACGCCGCTGGTGTCCGGCTACCTCGCCGCGCTGATGGCCGCGGGCTGGACCGTGTCGGAAATCTGGAGTTCGGGCTGGCAGGGCAGCGCCATCCGCCGCGCCATCGTCGCCGGCCCGGTATTGGTGCTGGCGGGCATGGTGGCGCTGGCGCTGAGCCTGCCGCTGCACGCGCAGGGCGATTGGCGGGTGCTGGGGTGGATCGGCCTGGGCCTGGCGCTGGTGGGTTTCGGCATCGGCCTGGGATGGCCGCACCTGCTGACGCGGATACTGCAGGTCTCGCCCGCCGACGACCAGGACGCCGCCGCCACGTCGATCACCACGGTGCAGCTTTTCGCCACCGCGCTGGGGTCGGCGCTGGCCGGCATGCTGGCCAACCTGGGCGGCTTGAACTCGCCCGGCGGAATCGCGGGAACCTCGGGCGCGGCGTGGTGGCTGTTCGCGGTGCTGGCGGCGGCGCCGCTGTTGGCGGTGTTCAGCGCGGCGGCTGCCGCCAGACCCCTTCAGGCAGCAGCTGAGCCAGCGCCTCATGCATCGTCCTGACCGGGCCCCGTTGTCTTGTTATCGAAAATAGAACAGTGAGATCATTTTTTAACGACTAGCGCGTTATTGATGCATTTCTTATGCTTGTCGCATGTTTCAAGAGTGGGCTGATTGCTGCCCGCCCCATGACGAACCGAGGGCCCGCCGCGGGCCGCCAAGCACAGAGAGAACCGCATGAAGAAAACCTACGCCGCCTATCTTGCCGCCGCCGTCGTGGCGCTGGGCAGCCTGACCGCCCAGGCCGCCCCGGTCGACTACCAGATCGACCCGACCCACACCGAGGTCGTGGTGACCTGGGACCACCTGGGCTTTTCCAAGCCCACCGCCCATGCCGGCGGCATCACCGGCGTGGTCCGCTACGACGCGGCCCGGCCGTCGAATTCCTCGGTCGACCTGCGCGTGCCGGTGCCGCAGTTCACGTCGCACGTGGCCAAGCTGGACGAGATGTTCCAGAGCGCCGAATTCTTCGAGGCCGCCAAGTATCCCGACATCCAGTTCAAGAGCACCTCGGTGACCGACCAGGGCGACGGCAGGCTGCAGATCAAGGGCGTGCTGCGCGTGAAGGGCGTCGAGAAGCCCGTGGTGCTGCAGGCGCGCCAGAACAAGCAGGGCGTGCATCCGATGCTGGAGCGCCCGGCCATCGGCTTCGACGCCACCACGACCCTCAAGCGCAGCGATTTCGGCGTGGACGCGTTCGCGCCGGCCGTCAGCGACGAGGTCCAGCTGCGCATCACCGTCGAGGCCGTTGCCGACGCGGCGCGCTGAGGCCCGGCGCGGGCCCGGGGTTATCGCGCAAGCGAAAAAAAGGGGCCCCGCGGCCCCTTTGCTATTACCTTGCCATTGCTTCAGGCGGACTGTCGCGCCGCGGCGTCCTGGTGCTGTTCGAGCAGCAGGCTCAGCGTATTGAGGAACAGGTCCAGGCCGAGAATTCCCAGGCCGATGGTCGACAGCACCGTATTGCCGGCCGCGTCCTTGATGACGACCTTCTCGCTCCAGGCGTTGAGGTCGACGTTGCGCAGGCTGGACAGCGGCACCTTCTGGCCCTGCACTTCCAGCGCATCGCGCGTCATGACGATGGGCTGCGTGGTGATGTTCAGGAACTTGCCGCTCACGCGCTTGCGCCACACCTGTCCGGTGCTGATGTAGTTGAAGGTGACGGCGCCGCCGCGGGCCAGCGTTTCCAGCACGACGGGCTGGCGCTCGCGCAGGTAGAGTTCGCGGAACAGCTGCTGGAAGTCCATGTAGCCCGACAGGTGCTGGCTGATCCACTTGAAGGGTTCGCCCGCGTTGCGGCGATAGGCCAGGTTGGTGGCCATGCCGCTCATCACGGTCTGGCCGGAGCTGAACAGGTACAGGTCTTCGATGTCGGTAAACGGGGTGTACTGCCTCTGCGAGCCGACTATCTGCGCGACGCCGTTTTCATAGACCTCGTAGCTCGGCTGGCGCAGCTTCTTCTGCCACACGCTGGCGGCCAGTCCGCACACGCCGCAGAAGGCCAGGAAACCGGCGGTGCCGAAGAAAAGCGGGGGATTCTTCTGCGGGGCGATGGTGCTCAGGTAGACGACGAAGCCGGCCAATGCAAGGCACACGATGCCCAGCACCACCAGGAAATAAACAAAGAATTTTCCGTGGCGGAAAGTCTTGATCAGCTCGCCTGTCGCAGGCTGAGTGTGTTGTGTTGCCATTACTGCCATATCCTTGTTGTTAGAGAGCGGTCCGTCTTTCGGCCAGGGCGGTGCGCCCGCCGCGGACTGCGGCGATTGTAGAGGACGCGGCGCGCGTTTCACTCCAGGTCGGGATGGCGGTCGGCCAGGCGCTGGCGGCGCTGCCGCAGCGCGTCGAGCTTCTCTTCCAGCTCGGCGATCTCGGCTTCGATGTCCAGCACGCTTTGTTCGATATGCTCGTGGGCCTGCTGCAGCAGGGCGTGGGCCTCGTGCCGGCTGGCCGCATTGGGCGTGTCGCCGCGCAGCGGGCGGTTGGCGGTCTCGGGCAGGTAGAAGGACGTGACGATGCCGATCAGCGAGGCGGCCATCAGGTAATAGGCCGGCATCATCAGATTGCCGCTTTCCTCCACCAGCCATGCCGCCACCGTGGGCGTGAGGCCGGCGGCGATGATGGCCACGTTGAACGAGCTGGCCAGCGCGCTGTAGCGGATGCGCGTCGGAAACAGCGCCGGCAGCGTGGAGGCCATGACCCCGGTCATGCAGTTGAGAAACACGGCGATGAACAGCAGGCCCAGGAAAATCAGGCCGGTGTTGTCGCTGCCCACCAGCGTGAAGGCCGGCAGCGCGATCACCAGTATGCCGATGCTGCCGGCGCGCAGGAACGGCTTGCGGCCGATCTTGTCGCTGAAGAAGCCGACCACCGGCTGCACGAACAGCATGCCTATCATGACCACCACGATGATCAGCACGCCATGCTCTTCGGAATAGCCCAGGCTGCTGGACAGATAGGTGGGCATGTAGGTCAGCAGCATGTAGTAGGTGATGTTCGTCACCAGCACCACGCCGATGCAGACCAGCAGCGCCTTGCGGTACTTGGAGAAGATCTCGCGAAACGACACGGTGGGCCGTTCCTGCACGGCGTCGCGGTCCTCCTGCTCCATCTGCTCCAGCTGCTGGGTGAAGGCCGGCGTTTCCTCGGCCGCATGGCGCAGGTACAGGCCCAGCAGGCCCAGCGGGCCGGCCACGAAGAACGGCGCGCGCCAGCCCCATTCCAGGAAGGTCCGTTCGCCCAGCGTGGCCTGCAGCAGCACGACCAGGCCGGCGCCCAGCACGAAGCCGGCGATGGAGCCGAAATCGAGCCAGCTGCCCAGAAAGCCGCGGCGGCGGTCCGGCGCGTACTCGGCCACGAAGACGGCCGCGCCGGTGTACTCGCCGCCCACCGAGAAGCCCTGGGCCAGCTTGCACAGCAGCAGCAGGATGGGCGCCCACAGGCCGATGGACGCGTAGGAGGGGATCAGGCCGATGCAGAACGTGCTGATGGCCATGATGATGATGGTCAGCGACAGCACCTTCTGGCGGCCGTAGCGGTCGCCCATGACGCCGAAGAACACGCCGCCCAGCGGGCGCACCAGGAAAGGCACGGAGAAGGTTCCCAGCGCGGCGATGGTCTGGACCGCAGGCGAGGCCTCGGGAAAGAACACCTTGCCCAGCGCGAAGGCCACGAAGCCGTAGACGCCGAAGTCGAACCACTCCATGGCGTTGCCGAGGGCGGCGGCGGTGACGGCCTTTTTGAGCTTGGTGTTGTCGATGACGGTGATGTCGCCGATCTCCAGGGGCCGGACTTGCTGTGACGCTGGGGAACTCTCTGCCATGGTCAGTCTCCCGCGAAGGTGCAATACGAAAATTCTACCCCTGGCCCGCGCGGATTCGAAAAAACCTGACCATCGCTTCGCTTGGGCCGAATTGTTCGGCCGCTGGCGTCGCTCTAGACTGGATTCGTGCATACGCCTCGCAGCGGGAGGCCTCCATGAACCAGGTCGAAACCTTTGCCACCCCGGCGATGTGGGCCGGCTTCGTCGGCTTCGTGCTGGTCGTGCTGGCGCTGGACCTGTACGTGCTGGGCGGCAGGCGCGCGCATCGCGTCTCGGCGCGCGAAGCGCTATGCTGGGTGCTGGCCTGGGTGACGCTGGCGACGCTCTTCGGCGCGCTGCTGTGGGGCTTCCTGGACGCCACGCTGGACCGCGCCACCGCGAACCGCAAGGCGCTGGAGTTCTACACCGGCTACCTGATCGAACTGTCCCTGTCCGTGGACAATATGTTCGTTTTTTCGCTGATATTCGGGTACTTCGCGGTGCCGCTCGAATTGCAGCGCCGCGTGCTGCTGTACGGGGTGCTGGGCGCCATCGTGATGCGCGTGTCCATGATCCTGGCCGGGGTCTGGCTGCTGGCGCAGTTTTCCTGGATGTTCTACCTGTTCGGCGCGCTGCTGGTGGTGACCGGCGCCAGGATGCTGGCGCACGCCGATCGCCAGCCCGACATCGCGCGCAATCCGCTGGTGCGCCTGCTGCGCTCGTCCATGCGCATCACGCCGGACTATCACGGCGAATCGTTTTTCGTGCGGATAGGCGGCCTGCGCCACGCCACGCCGATGTTCGTGGTGCTGCTGATGATAGAGGCCAGCGACGCGGTCTTCGCCGTCGACAGCATTCCCGCCATCTTCGCCGTCACCACCGATCCCTTCCTGGTTTTTACGTCCAATATTTTCGCCATCATGGGCCTGCGGGCGATGTATTTCCTGCTGGCCGACATGCGGGAACGTTTCCGCTACCTCAAGCACGGCCTGGCCGCCGTGCTGATCGTGATCGGCGGCAAGATGCTGGCCGCGCCGTGGTTCCACGTGCCGGTACAGTGGTCGCTCGGGGCAGTTGGCCTTATCCTGTTGGCATCCGTGGGCGCCAGCGCGATACTGCCCGGACGGACTGCGGCAAACGCCGCGCGTTCCAAGGCCGATGCGTCCAGAACCGGAGATCCGCCATGAACACCATCATTCTCGCCACCGATGGGTCGAGCTACAGCGATGCCGCAGCGCGCTACCTGGTCGGAAGTTCCCTGCTCAACCGGGATTTCACCGTGCACGTGGTGCACTGCGCGCCCGACGTGACGGGCGACGTGCAGGCCTTCGTCGGCAAGGCCGAAATCGACGCCTGGCACCACGAGGAAAGCGGCAAGGCGATGCGGTCCGTCGTCGAGATCCTGACCGCGGGCAAGGTGGCCTTCGAATGCCACGAGCTGACCGGCCATGCGGCGGAGAAAATCATCGAATACGCGGTCAAGTCCCGCGCCGAGGCCATCGTGATGGGTTCGCATCACCGAGGCCAGCTGCTGGACGCCGTGCTGCGCTCGGTGTGCGGGCGCATCATCGCCGACGCGCCGTGCCCGGTGCTGCTGGTCTAGCGCTCGACGCCGGCCCGCGGGACGCCGGCAAGCCTGGCCGGGGTGGTATCGTCTATCCCTTTTTCGGCATTGCGCAGCGTCCCATGTCTGACTCCAGCATTCCCGCCGGCCCGCCGGCGGGCGGCCCCAGGCCTTTTTTCCGGGATTCCGGCAGCACGCGGACCCTGCATTTCACGGACAAGGAAATCCAGAGCAGCATGTCCCTGCTCAATCCCGATGCGCTCGACCTCGAGTACACCCGGATGATGATGGGTTTCGTGCTGTTCAACCCGCAGCCCGGCCGCATCCTGATGGTCGGCCTGGGCGGCGGGTCGCTGCCCAAGTTCTGCCACCGCTACCTGGCCCGCACCGAGATCGAGGTGGTCGAGATCGACCCCGACGTCATCGCCTTGCGCGACGCTTTCATGGTGCCGCCCGACGACGCCCGCCTGCGCGTGATCCAGGCCGACGCCGCCGCGCACCTGGCGGGCCTGGAGCAGCACGCCGACGTGATCTTCCTGGACGGCTTCGGCGTGGGCGGCATCCCCGCCGCCCTGTGCTCGGCGGAGTTCTACGCCGACTGCCGCCGCGCGCTGCGCGACGACGGCATCCTGGTGATCAATTTCCACGTCAATCACCCCGACCACCACGGATACCTGGACCGCGTGCGCGCGGCGTTCGGCTCGTCGATGTTCGAAGTGGTGGACGACGACATGACCAACAGCATCGTGTTCGCCTGTAAAGGCGACCTGCTGGACGACCCGGCCGCCGGTTCCCTGGCGCGGCCGCCGGCCATCCCCAAGGACGCCTGGCGCCAGCTGATGCCGACGCTGCGGGTGATCGGGGCCACGCTGGTGCTGAGGTAGCCGGCGCGCCAATCCGCCGAAATAACAGCAATATCCTATATTTCAATTGGTATCTAGTTTTACCAATTGTTTATAATTTTCGCTCGATCAAATCAAAGAGGATGCCGGCTTTGCGCGTTGTGGGCGCAGCCGCAGGAGAAAGAGCGATGTTCAAGAAGATGGTGGGAGTGGGCGCGTTGGCGGTGGTTTCCGTGCTTGTTTCGGGTTGCGCGACCGAGCGTTCGCAGGCCCTGGCGGTGCCGACCGTGGCGGCGGCGAGCAAGCCTTACCAGGGCGTGCGCAGCCCCATTTCGGTGGGCAAGTTCGACAACCGCACCAACTACCTGCGCGGCGTCTTTTCGGACGGCGTGGACCGGCTCGGCGGCCAGGCCAAGACCATCGTCATCAGCCATCTGCAGCGCAGCGGCCGCTTCCAGGTGATGGACCGCGACAACCTCTCCGAGATCGCCCAGGAGGCCGGCTTCAACAAGAAGGCCAGCCAGATCAAGGGCGCGCGCTATGTCGTCACCGGCGACGTGACGGCGTTCGGCCGCAAGGTCACGGGCGACCAGCAGCTTTTCGGCATCCTGGGCCGCAGCAAGGAGCAGGTGGCCTACGCCAAGGTCGACCTCAACGTGGTCGACGTGGCGACGTCCGAGGTCGTCTATTCCGCATCCGGCGCCGGCGAGTATGCCCTGTCGAACCGCGAGGTCATCGGTTTTGGCGGCACCGCCGGCTACGACTCCACGCTCAACGGCAAGGTCCTGGACCTCGCCATCCGCGAAGCCGTCGATCGCCTGGTCGACGGCATCGAGCAGGGCGCCTGGCAACCCGCCGGCAACTGAGGAAAGCACCATGCCGATTTCCCGAACCCGGCGCGCGCTGCGCGGCCTGGCGATCGCGGCGGGCGCCGGCCTGCTGAGCGCATGCGTGCAGCAGCCCAAGCCCATGTACAGCTGGCAGGCCTATCAGCCTTCGGTCTACGCCTATCTGCAGGACGACGGCGCGGACCATGCGGTGCAGGCCCAGGCCCTGGAACAGAACATCGAAACGGCCCGTGCGGCCAACGTGGAACTGCCCCCCGGTTTCCGGGCGCACCTGGGCATGCTGTACCTGAAGATGGGCGACGGCAACAAGGCGCTGGAACAGCTGCAGGGCGAGAAAACGGCCTTTCCGGAAGCCACGCCGTTCATGGATTTCCTGATGCGCAACGTGGGCAAGCCGGCCGCGGTTTCTTCCGCGCCCGCCACGGCGCCCACCTCGAAGAAGGAAACACAATGATCTCCAGGCTGTTTCGCATAGGCGCGCTGGCGATCGCCGCGCTGCTGGCCGGTTGCGCGGTGCCGCAGAAGAACGTGGACTATACGGCTTTCCGCGAGAGCAAGCCGGCCTCCATTCTGGTGCTGCCTCCGGTCAATTCCTCGGTGGACGTGGCCGCCAGCGCGGCCGTGCTGGCGCAGGCCACCCTGCCTCTGGCCGAGTCCGGCTACTACGTGGTGCCCGTGGGCGTCATGGACGAGACGTTCAAGCAGAACGGCTTGACCACGGCCGACGAGATCCGGGAAGTGCCCGCAGCCAAGCTGCGCGAGATCTTCGGCGCGGACGCCGCGCTTTACATGGCCGTCAAGCAATACGGCTCGAAGTATGCCGTGGTGTCCAGCACGGTGACGGTGGAGGTCGACGCCGAGCTGGTCGACCTGCGCAACGGCGCCAAGCTGTGGAGCGGTAGCAAGGTGGTCCAACAGGCCAGCGGCAGCGGCGGCGGCCTGCTCGGCATGCTGATCCAGGCGGTCGTGGACCAGATCGTCAATACGCTGTCCGACCGCAGCTATGCCGTGGCGGGCATGACCAACAACATGCTGCTCAGCGCCGGACAGCCGGGCGGCATTCTGTACGGTCCGCGTTCGCCGCGTTACGACACGCAATAACTCCAGCTAGCACGCTTCGCGCGTCGCCTCATACACCAGCGTGGCCAGCGTCAGGTCTTCCAGCGCGCTGCCCACGGCCTTGAACACGGTGATTTCCCGGTCGTCGCGGCGGCCCGCGACCTGGCCGGCGGCAAGCTGATGCAGGTTGCCGCGGATGTCCTGGCGCGTGAGCGCGCCGGCGGCGAAGGCTTCGATCAGGTCGCCGGACTTGGTGGGGGCCTCGTCGGTGTCGACGTAGACGGCCGTGCCGTCGAAGCAGGCGGCGTCGGTTTCGCGCATTTCGGGCTTGAAGCTGCCGATCAGGTCGAGGTGCACGCCGGGGCGCAGCCAGGCGCCGCGGATCAGGGGCTGGGTCGACAGGGTGGCGCAGCTGATGATGTCGGCCTGGCGCGCGGCGCCTTCGAGGTCGGCCGTGGCCTGGGCGTCGTAGCCCTGTTCGCGCAGCTCCCGCGCCAGGCGCTCGGCGCCGGCCGGCCGGACGTTCCAGACCAGGATGCGGCGGATCGGCCGCACGGCGCGCATGGCCTGCGCGACCAGGGCGGCGATGCGCCCGGACCCGACGATCAGCAGCACGCCCGCGTCGGCGCGCGCCAGGTAGTCCGCGCCCAGCGCGGCCGCGCCCGCGGTGCGGTAGGCGGTGACGACGTCGCCGTCGACCTGGGCGATGGGCACGCCGGTGGTGGCGCTGTACAGGTTGTAGGTGGCGTGCAGGCCCGGCAGGCCCTGGTGGGTGTTTTCGGGGAAGATGTTGATGATCTTCACGCCGAAGTAGCCGCGTTCGTTCCAGGCCGGCATGATGAGCGAGGTGCCGTGGGCGTTGCCCGACTCGATGGCGTGGACGTGGCGCGGCGGCACCGTGGCGCCGTCGCGGAAGGCCTCGCGCAAGGCGGGGATGACGGCGTCGAAGGACAGGGCGCCGCGGGTCTGTTCGGTGTCGATGAAGCGCATGGAATCGGTATCGGGCTGAAGACTACGGCCAGTCTAGCAGCCCGGCCGGCCGCTACCCCTGCACTGGCGGCGTGGGCAGCGGATCGCCGGCGCCGGTGCGCTCGACGATCAGGCGGTAGTGCTGCGGGCTGCGGTGCCTGGCGAAATTGAAGACGTGTTCGCGGAACATGCGGCCCATGTCCAGGTCGATGCGCGCGACGATCACTTCGTCTTCCTCGCCGCTGGCGCGCGCCACGATCTCGCCCGAGGGCGCGACGATCATGGAGCTGCCTATCATGTGGTGGCCGTCCTCGTGGCCGCACTTGGCGGCCGCGCCTACCCACACGGCGTTCTGGTAGGCGCTGGCCTGCAGCACGATCTCGTGCGTGGTGGTGCGCAGGTGGGCCGGCTCGTTCCAATGAATGTTGAGCGAGGGCGTGTTGTAGCCCAGCACGATGAGTTCGGCGCTTTGCAGCGACATGACGCGGTAGGTCTCGGGCCAGCGGCGGTCGTTGCACAGGCACATGCCGATGTTGACGCCTTCGGTGTTCCAGACGCCGAAGCCCAGGTCGCCCACTTCGAAGAATTTCTTCTCCAGGTGCTGGAAGGGCGCTTCGGTCTTGTGGTCGGCGTGGCCGGGCAGGTGGATCTTGCGGTACTTGCCGACGATGTTCGCGCCGCGGTCCACCAGAATGGCGGTGTTGTAGCGGCGGCCCTCGGGCGTCAGTTCGGCGTAGCCCAGGTAGAAACCGACGCCGAGCTCGCGCGCCGCGTCGAACAGCGGCTGGACGTCGGCGTTGGGCATGCTTTTCTCGAAAAAGCGCGCCACGGCCTCGGCCTCGTCCATCCAGTAGCGCGGAAAGAACGTCGTCAGCGCGAGTTCGGGGAACACCACGAACTCCGCCTGGCGGGCGGCGGCCTCGCGCAGCATCTCGACCAGGCGGCGCACGACCGCCGCGCGGGTATCTGCAAGATTGACGGCGCCCATCTGGGCGACGGCCAGGCCCATTTTGCGGGCGGGGGCGGTTCGGCTCACGGTATTTGTCTCCTGGTCGGCCCGGACGGGCATGCAAAGACGCAAGCATGCATGCGGCGGCGAGAAACCGGAACCGGCGCGCCGCCCGATACCGCCCTGCGGCCTGCGGCCCCGTCGCGCCCGCAAGGCGCTGATTTCACGGGGGATTTGCCCTGCCGGACGGATGCAGCGCATAACGCCGCGACATGGCAGGCCTGCAAAGTTTTATAGGGGGCGGGGAAACGTATACTGGCCCCCTTTCTTTTCGCAAAGGCAGAGGCCAGATGAGATCCGCTTACCGCCGGCTGCGCGCCGGCCTGGTCCTGATGGCCGCGGCGCTGGCGGCGGCGCCGGCCGGCGCGCAGGACGCGGCCGCCGGCCAGTCGCCCTTCATGCGGCATATGGACGACGCCCGCCGGCAGATCCGCGCCGCCTCGTGGGACGACGCCACCGGCTCGGCGCGCCAGGCGCTGGCGGCGGCGAGCGCGAACGGCAACCGCTACGAGATCTACGACGCCGCGGTGCTGCTGATCGATCTGTTGCAGAAGCAGGGCCGCCATGCCGAAGCCCGCCGCGTGGCCGAAACGCAGGTGGGGGATTTCGAGCGCCTGGGCGACGAGGACGGCATGGCCATCATGCTGTCGCGCGCGATCGAGGCCGGCGCGGCGGCGGCAGAGGCGGCCGAGGTCGCCCGGCTGCAGGCCCGGCTGGTCGGGCAGGCCCGGCCGTATCCGCCGCTATGGACCCTGGAATCCGGCCAGCGCCTGCGCTACGTCCCGGCCGGGCTGTCGCTGCCGCTTGCGCAGGACGGCTGGACGCTGCTCAGGTTCGAACCCGCCGATGCGCGCGAGGACTCCGCGCGGCTGGAGTACATCCGCAGGCTGGACGGGCAGGGGCGCATGGTGGTGCAGCTGCGCATCGGCTACATGGAAGCGCTGCGCGGACAGGACGGCGCGGCGCGGCAGGCGCGGGCGCAGGAACTGCTGGGCGGACCGAGCGCGATGTCCCCGGCGGCGCTGCCGGACCTGCCCTTCGAGAATGTGGCGCAGGCCAAGGAGGTGCAGCGTTCCGAGGAGCACGGACGCGGCGTGATCGAGGCGCAATGGGCGGCGGTGCGCGGCGACTGGCGCTTGCAGGTGCAGGCCTCGTATCCGGAAACGGCTCAGGACGGAGCTGGCCGGCATCTGCAGTCGCTGCTGGGCGCGATCGCGTGGGAGGGCGAACGCCGGCTGTTCCGCGAACAGACCATGGCCGAGCAGGCCCGGGCCATCGAGGCCGCGTGGGTGATGGCGCAGGACTGGCCCGCGGCCGACGCGCTGGCGCGGGCGGCGTTGCCGGACGCGGTGTTTCCGCTGGAAATCGCGCGGCTCGATACCGTGATGGCCACCGCGGCCTACCGGCGCGGCGAGATGGACCAGGCCCGCCGCGAGTACGAGACGGCGCTGGCGGCCTGGGCATACGCGGGCAAGGCCTATCACGACGAAACCCTGTACCAGACCGCGCTGGACCACGCCGCCGACATCGCGCACCGCCAGGGCCGCAAGAACGAGGCGGCCGCGCTGAACCGCCAGTTCATCGAATGGGTGGGCGACCGCGACCAGGCCTGGCGGCCGGACGCGGCGGGTGTCGAACTCAAGAGCGCGCTAAGCGGCCAGGCCTTGCCGCTGCGCGCGGGCGACTTCCGCCTCAAGCCGATCGGCCCCAAGCGCTTCCAGTACGAGGACCTGCGCACGGGCGCGCAACTGGGGCTGTCGGTGGAGCAGCGCGCCGGCGCCGACGACCGGGCGCTGGAAGGCTCGATGCGCGCCTTCATGCGCGACAAGCTCGGGCTGGACGCGGGCGCCATGCAGGCGGCCGCCTTCACGCCGCGCGCGCGGCAAGGCGCGCAAGGGGAACTGCGCGGCAGGCAATGGATTTTCGAAGTGGCGCCGTTGCGGGATGCGGGCAGGACGCTGCGGCTGGACGGCGGGGCTGATGCGCCCGCACCGGTGCGCATGGCTTTCTGGATCGTGGACCGCGGCGACAGCCGCTCGATCCTGCGCGCGCCGCTGACGGCGGACGCCGCCGCCGACGCGCGCATCGAACAGGTGGCGCAGGCGCTGGCCTGGTGAGCGGCCGGGACGATGAAGAAAGTATAGATCCGCCGCGGGCGGTTCAGAGCCTGACGCGCTGTTTCAGGGCCGCCGCGATCATGGGAATGTCGATGTCCTTGCCCGGGTTCTTCTGGCAGAAGTCGTACAGCACCGCCACGTAGGCATTGCCCAGCAGCTTGGTGATGGCGCCGGCGGTGGTGGCGGCGATGGTGCCGCCGGCGGCGCTGCCCGCGCCCGGAATGAATTTCAGCAAGCCCGAGACGACCGAGCGTCCGACCAGGGTGGCCGCCGAGGCGCCCAGCGTGGAGGTCACCAGGGTGGTGATGGCGGCGGTATCCAGCTCCATGCCGAAGGTGATGCCGATCTTGGCGATCATGCCGACCTGGATCGGCACCAGCGCAAAGGCGTCCGAGAACGGGATGGGGGCGGCGGCGGCCGAGGCGGCCAGGCCCGCAGCCACGTTGACCTCTATCTCAGCCCGCTTTTTTTTTACTTCCAGGGCCTGTTTGTTGCGCGTGGACAGAGCGTTGGCGTAGGCCCGCTGCTGCGCCTCGGGGATGTGCTGCGCGGTGACCTCGATCAGCCGGTCCAGGCCCATGGGCGGCAGTTCGGCGTCGAGTTCGTCTATCCATTCCGCCAGCGCGCGCACCGCCACCACCTGGCTGGCGCGCGGCAGCAGCTTGCGCGCCTCGTCGACGAAGGCGCTGTTCTTGCGCGCCTTGGTCAGCACCGCCACCACGGGGATGCCGGCGTCGGCCAGCATGCCGCACAGTTCGATCTCGGCGTCTTCCACGCGGTGGCTGCTGTCCTGGATGCAGAGCCAGGCGACGTGCAGGTGCCGGTCCTGGTCGGTGGAGGCGGAGCGCTCGCGGATCAGGTCGGCGAGCTCGCGGCGCGAGCGCTCGTAGTCGCCGACCTCCAGGCCGCGGGTGTCGATGATGGTGAGCGGATGGCCCGGCCGGGTGAATTCCTGGGTGGATTGGGTGACCGGCTTGCCCGCCCCGGTCCGGGCCAGGTCGCCGCGGAACACCGCGTTGATGAGCGTGCTCTTGCCCACGCCGGTCTTTCCGGCGACCAGGATGTTCACGCGGCCGGCGCCGCGCGTCGCCGTGCTGATGGCGTCGGCGATGGCGTCCTGCAGCTGGGGAGGATCGTTCTGGGGCATGCTCATGCGGAATCGGCGTGGGAGGGCATGGAGGCGATTCTATCCACGATTGCGCTCAGGCGGCGCCCGGAACGCCGTACAGGTGGGCGGCCTCGGGAAAGCTGCGCGAGCGGACTTCGGCGGCGTAGGCCTGCGCGGCCTGCTGGATGCGGCCGGACAGGTCGTCGTAGCGCTTCACGAAGCGCGCCGTGCGGTCGAACATGCCCAGCATGTCGTCCACCACCAGCACCTGGCCGTCGCAACGCGGCGAGGCGCCGATGCCGATGGTCGGGCAGGCCACGGCGTCGGTGATGGAGGCGGCCAGGGGCTCGACCACGCCCTCGATCACCAGCGCGAAGGCGCCGGCCTCGGCCACCGCGGCGGCGTCGGCGGCGATGCGGGCGTATTCCGCCTCGCCGCGCCCGCGCGCGCCGTAGCCGCCCAGGATGTTCACGGCCTGCGGGGTCAGGCCCACGTGGCCCATGACCGGGATGCCGCGGGCCGACAGGTAGGCGACGGTGGGCGCCATGCCCGATCCGCCTTCGAGCTTGACCGCGGCCGCGCCGGTTTCCTTCATGACGCGGGCGGCCGAGCGGAAGGCCTGCTCGGGGCTTTCCTCATAGCTGCCGAACGGCATGTCCACCACGACCAGCGCGCGCCGCGCGCCGCGCACCACGGCGGCGCCGTGGGCGATCATCATGTCCAGCGTCACCGGCACGGTGGATGGCAGCCCGTAGATGGTCTGCGCCAGGCTGTCGCCCACCAGCAGGGCGTCGCAGTGCGGGTCCAGCAATTCGGCCATGCGCGCCGTGTAGGCCGTCAGCATGACCAGCGGCTCCTGGCCCTTGCGGGCGCGGAACGCGGGAACGCTCATGCGGGGCGTGTTGGCGGTTGCCGCGGCGGCTGCCAGGGTGGCGGTCGTAGACATCGAAATTCTTCCTATCCAGAGTTGCAGTAGGTGTGTCGCAGCCGGCGACCGGGGGGCGCCGGCCTCTCCATCGTAGCGGAAGCCGGGCGATGGCAGCCGGGCGCTAATCTTTGCGGCAAAACGTAAATGATGGTGTGGGGCCGGCGCGCCCCGCAGGGCGGACGGGTCCGCCGGGGCACGCCAAAGCGTTACATCTCGCCGGTTTCTTTCGCGTTTGCGCGGCCTTGCCTGCGTAGAATTCGCCACTCGTCAAGCTACTTGCGGCATGCACGCAACATTTTTTCATGGGTAGTTCCGGGTTCATTCCCCGCCTTTTGCGCTCGCGCCCGGTCACCAAGGGCTTGCGCTATCTGTATCGCTGCACGCAGCCCCGGGCCTGCCGGCACAATGCCGCGCTATGGCCTTTCGTGGCCGTGCAGCGCGCGGCCGACGGCAGGCTGAGCGGCTGCCGGCTGCGCGGCGTGCGAGGCCCGGCCACGATACCGCTGGAGCAGGCGGCGCGCGCCATCGACGGCGATGCGCACCTGATTCTGAGCGGTCCTTCGGTGGCCGACATCGATTACGCGCGCTGCAGCCTGGGCGCGGTCATGGGCGTGAACGGCTCGATCGCGCTGCGGCAGCGGCAGCCCGGACTGCGTTTCGATTACTACGCGATGCTGGACGCGGGCTTCGTGCGGCGCCGCCGCGAACTGGTGGCGCAGGTGCTGGCGCAGGACCTGACGCTGTTCGTCACGCCCGAGGTCTACCGCTGGATCGCGCTGCTGTTCGACCCGGCGACCGTGCGCTGCCGTATCGCGCTTTTCGAGGAAGTGCACCAGCGCGCCATGCAGCCGCGGGCGCGTCCCGAAGACCTGGAGGCCGGGCTGGCCGGCGATGCCGGCCTGCTGCTGTTCGACGCCCGCCATCCGGTGCACGCGCACGGATTCAGCCTGGACCCGCCGCGCGGCCTGTTCGGCGGCGGCACCGTGGCCTACACCGGGCTGCAGCTGTTGGCGTGGCTGGGCGCGAAAACCATATACCTGCACGGACTGGACCTGACGGCGGCGGCCGGCCCGCGCTTTTATGAAAGCGCCGCCACGCAACTGGCGACCGCGCTGGACCGCCAGTTCGACGGACACATCGAGCCCGCGTTCCGGCGCGCCGCCGGCGTGCTCGGCGCGCGCGGGATCAAGGTCTACAACCTGTCGCCCGCCAGCAGGCTGGGCGCGGACATATTCGAGAAACGCCACTGGAGCTGCCTGCTGCCCCGGGCGGCGCAAACGCAACCCCTTATGGACGTGCAGCCATGAAGATTCTCTACACCAACTTCCATCAGGGCGACGGCGGCGGGCATACGACCTACGTGATGTCGCTGGCGCGCATCCTGTGCCACAAGTCCCAGGTCGCCGTGGCCGCGCCGGCCAGCAGCCGCCTGTTGGCCGAGGCCGGCGCGCTGCCCGGCGTGCGCGCCATCGCGCTGGATTTCAAGGGCCGGCCGCTGGCGCTACTCGGCGCGCTGCGCCGCCTGCGCGCGCTGCTGCGCGACGAGCGCTACGACGTGGTGCACGTCAACGGGTCGGCGGACCACCGGCTGTGCATGCTGGCGACCGTGGGCATGGGCGCGCGCCGCCCCTTCATCGTCTATACGCAGCACAACGACCGCAGCGCCAACAGCCTGGGCGCGCGCATCCGCGCCAAGTGGGGCACCAACCGCGTGATCTGCGTGTGCAGCCATACGTTTCGGCGCATGAAGCAGTCGGTGTTCCGCAACGAGGACCTGCGCGTGGTGCACAACGGCGTCGACACCGAAAAGTGCCGGCCCGCCACGCGCAACCAGGCGGCGCAGGCGCGCGACAGCCTGCTGCCCGCCAGCCTGCAGGGCAGGCTGGTGATAGGCAGCAACGCCGGCACCGCGTCCTACAAGAACTGGCTGGACATGGTGACCGCGGTTTCCATGCTGCCGGCCGCGCAGCGCGAGCAGGTGGCGATCCTGATCGCCGGCAAGCTGCCCGAAGCCGAGCAGATGCGGCGCGTCGAGGAGCTGGGCATGTCCGGGCAGGTGGTGTTCACCGGCCTGCTGGACGACGTGCGCCCGTTCCTGTCGGCGCTGGACGTGGGCTTCGTGCTGTCGTCGCGACTGGAGACGATTTCGTTCGCCTGCCGCGAGATGATGGCCGCCGGCGTGCCGGTGATCGTCAGCGAGGTCGGCGGCCTGACCGAGAACGTCACCGACGGCCGCGACGGCTGGGTGGTGCCGCCGGCCGACGTGCCCAGCGTGGTCCAGGCCCTGTCGAGGATCCTGGCGAACCGGCAGCAGCTCGCCCGGATGGGCGAAGAGGCGCGCAGCACCGCCTTGAAGGAGTTTTCGCTGACGGCCTTCGTCGGCAAGACCGAGAGCGTCTACCGCGAAGGACGGACGCAGCAGGCCTACCGGCTGCGCCCGTCCTGAGGACCGCTACTCGCTGTACGTCTTGGTGCTGTAGAGCGCGGCCGGCAGCAGGTTCAGCACCGGCAGGCCGCTGACGGGGTCCTTGGCCTGGCGGTCGATGTAGGCCTGCAGCACGTCCGCGTCGAGCACGCCGATGTCCTGGCGGCGCTCGGCGGGCACGGCGGCCAGGGTCTTGTAGCCGTCGCCGCCGGTGGCGTTGAAACTCAGCACGAAGAGCTTGTAGCTGCGCCCGGCGTCCAGCGGCAGCCAGTTGCCGCTGGCCCGGTCCAGCACCTCGATGTTGGTCACGCGGTTGCCCTGGGCCTGGACCGCGTTCACGTCCCAGCGCAGGCCGCCCGCGTACGGATACGGGCCGGTCGTTCCGCCCGGACCGAACACCGCCTGCATGCCGTCTTCCAGCATGCTCTTGACCTCGGCGCCGGTGACGTCCAGGCGCCACAGCATATTGCCGAACGGCACCACCTCGATCACGTTGGCCGCGGTCACGCTGCCCAGCAGCGGCACGCGCACGCCGCCGCCGCTTTGCAGCGTAATGTCGGCGCCGCCGTAATCGGCGTTGGCCACTTCCAGGTAGGCCTGCGCCACCAGCTGCTGGATGTCGCCGCCGCGCAGGCTGACGTTGCCCAGCGCGTTGCAGGCGGCGCTGGAACGGCTGTAGTCGCGCGAGCCCGGGCCGCCCGGCACGCGGCGCGAGCACAGCTCCTGCGGCACCGCGGCGACCACGCTGGCGCTGAAGGCGTCGACCTTGGCCTTGAAGGGCTGCAGCACGGCCGCGGCCTGCGCGTCCGGTTCCTGCACGCGCAGGAAGCCGCTGGCCCGCAGGTCCGCCTGGATGGCGGCCGCGTCGGCGGCGTCGGGCGTCGCGCCCGCCACCTTGAACTCGCCGCCGACCAGCACGTGCGGCGTGCCGGCGCAGGCGGTCACGTCGCCGTCGGCGTCGAAACTCACCTTCAGTTCGCCGACCACCTGCGAGTATTCCCAGGCCTGTACCAGGCACACGCGCTTGCCGTCGCGGTCCTGCAGCACGGTGGGGTAGGCGCCGGCGGGCGAGCCCACGCCGTAATCGGCCATGGCGTCGGGGCCCAGCAGGGTGTGGGAGTCGCCGCCCACCACCACGTCCACGCCGCTCAGGCGGGCGATGACCTGCCGGTCATAGGCGTAGCCGATATGGCTGAGCACCACGATCTTGTTCACGCCCTGCGCGCGCAAGGCGTCGATCTGCCGCTGCGCGGCGGCGGTCTCGTCGGAAAACAGCGTGCCGGGATCGGGGCTGGAGGATTGCTGGGTCTTGTTGGCGATGGTCAGGCCGACCAGCCCGATGGGCTGGCCGTCGCGCTGCAGCACGACCGAAGGCTGCACCATGCCGGGCGCGCGCGAGGGATTGAGCGGCGAGTCCGCGCCGAAGGTGACGTTGGCGCTCAATACCGGCGTCCGGCAGGCGCCCGCGTGCAGCAGCTCGACGAAGCGCTTCAGGCCGGCGTCGCCCTTGTCGAATTCGTGGTTGCCCAGGCTCATCGCATCGAAGCACACCGTGTTCATCAGCGCGGCGTCGGCCTCGCCCGGCTCGCCGGCGCGGTTGAAGTAGAGGGTGCCGGTGGTGGCGTCGCCGGCGTGCAGCTTGAGCACGTTGGCCGACTGCGCGGCCAGCGCGTTCATGGCGCCGGTGACGCGGGCGAAGCCGCCGGCCTCGGCGCTTACCGACACCGGCGCGCCGTCGGCCGCCTTGAGCTTGAGCGTCTTGTTCCTGCCGTCCAGCGTGGAGTGATGGTCGTTGATGTGCAGGATGGTCAGTTCCATCGGGCGGGCCGGGGCCGGCTGTTCCGGTGCGGGCTGTTCCGGCGCGGGCTGCCCGGGCGCGGAGGTGTCATCGTCGTCGCCGCCGCAGCCGGCCAGCAGCGTCAGCGCGCTCAGCATGACGGCCCCGGCGTTCCTCTTCCATGTGCTCATTCGAGTGCATCCCTCTGTCGTTGTCGGAGGGCGCATGGTCGCGGCTCAAGATGACGCCGGAATGAATGACAGGCCTGTCATGAAACGCCACGGGCCCGGCGCGATGCGCGCCGGGCCCGTGGTGCCGCCGGGTTCGGCGGAAGGACGCGGATCAGTAGTGGATCACCGTGCGGATCGACTTGCCTTCATGCATCAGGTCGAAGGCCTCGTTGATGCGCTCCAGCGGCAGCGTGTGGGTGACGAACGGGTCCAGGTCGATCTTGCCGCTCATGGCGTCTTCCACCATGCCGGGCAGCTGCGTGCGGCCCTTGACGCCGCCGAAGGCCGAGCCGCGCCAGACGCGGCCGGTCACCAGCTGGAACGGGCGGGTGCTGATCTCCTGGCCCGCGCCGGCCACGCCGATGATGATGCTCTCGCCCCAGCCCTTGTGGCAGCATTCGAGCGCGGCGCGCATGACCTGCACGTTGCCGATGCACTCGAACGAGAAGTCCACGCCGCCGTCGGTCATCTCGACGATGACGTCCTGGATCGGCTTGTCGTGGTCCTTGGGGTTGACGCAGTCGGTCGCGCCCATGGCGCTGGCCAGGATGAACTTGTTCGGGTTGGTGTCGACGGCGATGATGCGCCCGGCCTTGGCCTGCACCGCGCCCTGGATCACGGCCAGGCCGATGCCGCCCAGGCCGAACACGGCCACGGTGTCGCCTTCCTTGACCTTGGCGGTGTTGTGCACGGCGCCCAGGCCGGTGGTGACGCCGCAGCCCAGCAGGCACACCTTTTCGTGCGGGGCGGCCGGGTTGATCTTGGCCAGCGAGATCTCGTTGACCACGGTGTATTCGCTGAAGGTCGAGCAGCCCATGTAGTGGTACAGCGGCTTGCCTTCGTAGCTGAAGCGCGAGGTGCCGTCGGGCATCACGCCCTTGCCCTGGGTGGCGCGCACCTTCTGGCATAGATTGGTCTTGCCCGACAGGCAGAACTTGCACTCGCGGCATTCGGCCGTGTAGAGCGGGATGACGTGGTCGCCGGGCTTGAGCGAGGTGACGCCTTCGCCCACCTCGACCACGACGCCGGCGCCTTCATGGCCCAACACCGCCGGAAACAGGCCCTCGGGGTCGTCGCCGCTGAGCGTGAAGGCGTCGGTATGGCAGACGCCGGTGTGGGTGATCTGCACCAGCACCTCGCCGCGCTGCGGGGGCGCGACGTCGATTTCAACGATTTCCAGCGGCTTGCCGGGTCCGAATGCGACTGCTGCGCGTGATTTCATAGTTTGCTCCACGAGTGCCTGGCGGCGTTATTTCAAATACGAACGGACGAGCCGCATCAACAGGTCGATCTCCGCTTCGGGTTCGGCCTGGGCCTGGCGCGGGCCGCCCTGGGCGGACTGCAGGAAGGTTTCCCGGAGGTGGCTCTCCAGCACCTCGGCCATCAGGCCGGTGGCGGCGCCGCGCAGGGCGGCCAGCTGCTGCAGCAGCGCGCCGCATTCCGTGCCTTCGTTGACGGCGCGCTCGAGCGCCAGCGCCTGCCCCTGGATACGGCGCAGGCGGGTCACGACGCGTTTCTTTTCTTCCGGGGAATGGGGCACGGCGGGCTCCGATGAATACAGGGGGGGAGTATACGCAAGGCGCGCGCCGGCGTCCAGGCAGGCGGCATTTCATCTATACCTGTCTATACTTTATTCCCATCCGCAGAACAACCGCACAGGACGACTCTTGGCCTCCCCTCCCCCCAGCCTGCCGGCGCAGGCCGACGCCCCGCCCGCGCCGCTCTACGCCCAGGTCAAGCAGATGATCGCGCAGCAGATCCGCAGCGGCGCATGGCCGCCCCATCACCGCGTGCCGTCGGAGGCCGAGCTGGTGGACGAACTGGGCTACAGCCGCATGACCATCAACCGGGCGCTGCGCGAACTGACCGCGGAAGGCCTGCTGGTGCGCATGCAGGGCGTGGGGACTTTCGTGGCCCAGCCGAAGGCGCGCTCGGCGCTGTTCGCGGTCAACAACATCGCCGACGAGATCGCCGCCCGCAACCACCGGCACCACAGCCGGGTGCTGCGCCTGGCCGAAGAGCCGGCCGAGGGCGAGCAGGCGCTGGCGCTGGACATCCGTCCGGGACAGCCGGTGTTCCATTCCATCATCGTGCACTACGAGGACGACCTGCCGATCCAGCTGGAGGACCGCTACGTCAGCGTCAAGCTCGCGCCCGGCTACCTGCAGCAGGATTTCACGCAGAGCACGCCCTATGAATACCTGACCCGCGTGGCGCCGCTGACCGAAGGCGAGCACATCGTCGAGGCCATCCTGGCGCGGCCGCGCGAATGCCAGCTGCTGCAGATCGAGCGCGGCGAACCCTGCCTGCTGATCCGCCGCCGCACCTGGTCGGGCGAGCGCCCCGTGACCCTGGCGCGGCTGATCCATCCGGGGTCGCGCCATCGGCTGGAAGGGAAGTTCACGACCTGAGTGTTTGGGGGCAGATGGGTTACGCGCGCTGGATATTTGAGTTCTTGCTCAAGGACGCTCGCGCTGCACCCATCCTACGGCATTCGTCATATCCCGTAGGATGGGTGCAGCGCGCCGCCATCATCACAAGAACGCGACTGTCGAACGCGCGTAACCCATCTTGCAGCGCACCACGACATCCATCCAGCTTGTATATACAATCATAGTCATCCCCACGACGCCAGGAGTTCATGCATGGACCTGCAAATCCCCCCCGGCTGCCTGACGCTTGCGGATCTGCGGCGCGTCTACCAGGAGCCGGTGCGCGTGGCGCTGCATCCCGAGGCCGACGCGCCCATCGAGGCCAGCGTCGCCTGCGTCGAGCGCATCGTGGCGCAGGGGCGCACGGCCTACGGCATCAACACCGGTTTCGGCCTGCTGGCCAGCACCCGCATCGCGCCCCACGACCTGGAGGCCTTGCAGCGTTCGCTGGTGCTGTCGCATGCGGCCGGCGTGGGCGAGGCGCTGGACGACGCCATGGTGCGGCTCATCATGGTGCTGAAGATCAACAGCCTGGCGCGGGGCTATTCCGGCATCCGGCGCAAGGTGATCGACCATCTGATCGCGCTGGTCAACGCCGGCGTCTATCCGCATATTCCGCTCAAGGGCTCGGTGGGCGCCTCGGGCGACCTGGCGCCGCTGGCGCATATGTCGCTGCTGCTGCTGGGCGAGAGCAAGGCGCGTTGCGACGGCGCGTGGCTGCCGGCGCGCCAGGCCCTGGCCCGCGCCGGGCTGGAGCCCCTGACGCTGGCGGCCAAGGAGGGGCTGGCGCTGCTCAACGGCACGCAGGTGTCGACGGCGTACGCCTTGCGCGGCCTGTTCGAGGCCGAAGACCTGCTCGCCGCGGCGCTGGTTTGCGGCAGCCTCAGCGTGGAGGCCATGCTGGGCTCGCGCGCGCCGTTCGACGCCCGCATCCACGACGCGCGCGGCCAGCCCGGCCAGATCGACGTGGCCGCCGTCTACCGCGAGCTGCTGACCGAGGACAGCGAGGTCGGCCATTCGCACGCCAATTGCGGCAAGGTGCAGGACCCTTATTCGCTGCGCTGCCAGCCGCAGGTCATGGGCGCCTGCCTGACGCAGATACGGCAGGTGGCGCAGGTGCTGGAGATAGAAGCCAACGCGGTGTCGGACAACCCGCTGGTGTTCGCGCAAGACGACGAGGTGATATCGGGCGGCAATTTTCACGCCGAGCCGGTGGCGCTGGCGGCCGACAACCTGGCGCTGGCGCTGGCCGAGATCGGCGCGCTGTCGGAGCGCCGCATTTCGCTGATGATGGACATGCACATGTCGCAGCTGCCGCCTTTTCTGGTGAGCAATGGCGGCGTCAATTCGGGCTTCATGATCGCCCAGGTGACGGCGGCCGCGCTGGCCAGCGACAACAAGGCATTGGCGCATCCGGCCAGCGTCGACAGCCTGCCCACCTCCGCCAACCAGGAGGACCATGTCTCGATGGCGCCCAACGCCGGCAAGCGCCTGTGGCCCATGGCCGAAAACGTGCGCGACATCCTGGCGATCGAATGGCTGGGCGCCTGCCAGGGCCTGGATTTCCGCGCGGGCCTGAAGACGTCGCCACGGCTGGAGCAGGCCCGCGCCTTGCTGCGCGGGCGCGTCGCCCACTACGAGCGCGACCGCTTTTTCGCGCCCGACATCGCCGCGGCCAGCGAACTCATCGCGGCGCGCGGCCTGACGGCGCTGATGCCGGCCGGGCTGCTGCCCAGCGTATGCGCGCAGGCATGAAAGAGGAGGACGCGATGAGACAGGTCTGGCGCAACTGCCACGCGGCGACGATGGCGGACGGCAGCTATTGCGCGATCGAGCGCGCCGCCATCGTGACCCGCGGCGAACGCATCGAATGGATCGGCCCCGAGGCCGCGCTGCCGCCGGCCGAAGGCGCCGCGGTCCACGATCTGCGCGGCGCCTGGGTCACGCCCGGGCTGATCGACTGCCATACGCATCTGGTGTTCGGCGGCGACCGCAGCCGCGAATTCGAGCAGCGCCTGCAGGGCGTGGACTACGCCAGCATCGCCGCGCAGGGCGGCGGCATCGCCAGCACCGTGCGCGCCACGCGCGCGGCCAGCGAGGACGAACTGTATGCCGGCGCGCGCCGGCGCGCGCTGCAGCTGCTGCGCGACGGCGTGACCACGCTGGAAATCAAATCGGGATACGGGCTGGACCTGCCCAACGAGCGCAAGATGCTCAGGGTCGCGCGGCGCCTGGGGCAGGCCCTGCCGCTCACCGTGCGCGCCACGCTGCTGGCCGCGCATGCGCTGCCGCCCGAATACGCCGGGCGCGCCGACGATTACATCGACGAGGTGTCGCGCCGCATGCTGCCGGCGCTGGCGGCCGAAGGGCTGGCCGACGCGGTGGACGCGTTCTGCGAGCACCTGGCTTTTTCGCCGGCGCAGGTCGAACGGGTGTTCCGGGCCGCGCGCGACCATGGCCTGCCGGTCAAGCTGCATGCCGAGCAGCTGTCGTCGCTGCATGGCGCCGCACTGGCGGCGCGCTATGGCGCGTTGTCGGCCGACCATCTGGAATACCTGACCGAGAGCGACGTGCTGGCGATGGCGCAGGCCGGCACCGTGGCGGTGCTGCTGCCCGGCGCGTTCTATGCGCTGCGCGAAACGCGGGCGCCGCCGGTCGATCTGCTGCGCCGCCACGGCGTACCCATCGCGATCTCCAGCGACCTGAACCCCGGCACCTCGCCCGCGCTGTCGCTGCGGCTGATGCTGAGCATGGCCTGCACCCTGTTCCGCCTGACGCCCGAGGAGGCGCTGGCCGGCGCCACCGTGCACGCCGCCAGGGCGCTGGGCCTGCAGGACACGCATGGCGCGCTCCAGGCCGGCAAGATGGCGGACTTCGTCGCCTGGGAGGTGTCGCATCCGGCCGAGCTGGCCTACTGGATCGGCGGCGACCTGCCCAAGCGCATCGTCCGCCACGCCCGCGAGGTGGACGTGGCTCAGGCCGCCAGCGCGGCGTAGGCCTGGCCGGCGGCCGGGACCTGCACGGGCAGCCGGAACGCGCTTACCGCGCTTTGCAGGCGTTGCGCCTGGGCCTCCAGCGAGGCTGCGGCGGCGGCCGCCTGTTCGACCAGCGCCGCGTTCTGCTGCGTCACGTGGTCCATCTGCGTCAGCGCCGTGTTCACCTGGCCGATGCCGGCCGCCTGTTCATGCGAGGCGCCGGCGATGTCGCTGACCAGCACGGTCAGGCGTTCGATGGTCCGCAGGATGTCTTCCATCGTGCGGCCCGCCGTTTCCACCTGGGCCGAGCCGGCCTGCACCGTGGCGCCGGAGGCGTCGAGCAGCTGCTTGATTTCCTTGGCCGCGCCCGCGCTGCGCTGCGCCAGCGAGCGGACTTCGGCCGCGACCACCGCGAAGCCCTTGCCCTCCGCGCCCGCGCGCGCCGCCTCCACCGCCGCGTTCAGCGCCAGGATGTTGGTCTGGAACGCGATGCCGTCGATGACGCCGACGATGTCCTCGATGCGCCCGGCGTCCTGGGAGATCTCGCGCATGGTCGCCACCGCCTGCCGCACCGCCTCCGCGCCGCGCCCGACCACCGCGCTGGCCTCGGCGGCCATGCGGTTGGCCTGCTGCGCGTTGTCGGCGTTGCTGGTGACGGTGGACAGCAGCTGCTCCATGCTGGCGGCGGTCTGCTCCAGCGAGGCCGCCTGCTGTTCGGTGCGGCTGGACAGGTGCTGGTTGCCGGCGGCGATTTCGCTGGAGCCCGTATTGATTTCGACCACGCCGTCGCGGACCGCGCGCACGGTGCGCGCCAGGCTGTCCTGCATGTCGCGGATGTACGGAATGATCTGGCCCACGCAATTGCCGCCGAACAGCGGTATGGGGGCGGTCAGGTCGCCGTCGGCGATGCGGCGGAAGTGCGCCCGGATGTCTTCCAGCGGCCGCTTGACGAAGGCCACCACATAACGGTCGCCGAGCACGAGCAGCAGCAGACAGACGCCCAGCACCGCGCCCATGCCGGTATAGGCCATCTGGCGCCTGGCCGCGGCTTCCTGCAGCAGTTGCGCCTCGTGCTCCCTGGCGTAGGCGCCATAGGTTTTGATGCTCTCGGCATAGGCCCGGCTGGCCGCGGCCACGTCGCCGTCGGCCTGGCGGCGGGCCTGCGCGACGTCGCCGGCGGCCAGCTGCTGGCGTTGTGCGGCGAGGGCGCGGCCGACCACGGCTTCGTAGCCGGCTTGCAGCGCGGTCAGCAGGGCGGCGGGCGTGTCTGTCCTGGCCTGATCCATGAACGCCGCCTGCTGCCTGCCGGCTTCGCCGAGCGCGGCGTCGACCAGGCGCGCGTCTTCGTCGGCGTGGGCGGACCCGCCTTCGCCCAGGTCCTGCAGCTGATGGGCCAGGCCCAGCCGCGCGGCCGCGATGCGGTCGTTGATGCGGGACAGCGCCGTGACTTCCTGCAGGAGCGCGTTGCTGGCGCCCAGCGCCTGTCCGGCGTGGCGCAGTCCGTTGATGCTGATGGCCGACAGGCCGGCGAGCAGGACGCTGATCGCGAGCAGGGCGCTCAGGATCATGCGGCGGATCGTGATATCTCTCAGAAACCTTTTCATGTGTCGTTCCCAGGTACGGCAAGGAGGCTGCTGACCCGGCAACGGCAAGGCGTCATCAGATATTTAGGCGCTGTTTCATAATTTACGTATGTGTCGATTTAATGCGCAAATAGCAGCAAGATCGCGAAACATTATTGCGAGTTAGCGTGTTTTGGCGCGGATTCGGCATCGAGGTCCGGCGCGCTGAACCGCAGCCGCGAGAAGCTGGCGATGCTGGCCAGCGCGGCGCACAAGGCGCCCAGCCAGAGCGCGATGACCGCGCCCCGCGCGCCCGAGATATTGAAACAGGCCGCCACCAGCGCCGCGCCCGAGGCCTGGCCCAGCAGGCGCACGGTGCCGATCATGCCGCTGGCGCCGCCGGCCCGCGACGCCGGCGCCGACATCATGATGGCGCGCAGGTTGGGCGACTGGAAGAAGCCGAATCCGGCGCCGCACAAGGCCATGCGCCAGGCGATGTCCCACACTGGCGGGTCGGGCGGCATCAGGGCCAGCAGCGCCAGGCCCGGCGCCATCAGCGCCAGCCCCACGCCGCCCAGCACGCCGGCGGGATAGCGGTCGGACAGCCGCCCCGCGATGGGCGCCATCAGGGCCACCACCACCGGCCAGGGCGTGATCAGGAAACCCGTCTCCACCTGGGTGTAGCCCAGCGTGGTCTGCAGCAGGAAGGGCAGGGACACGAAGGCCAGCGCCTGGGCCGCGAAGGCGCAGACGGCGGTGGCGGCCGACAGCGCGAACAGCGGCCGGCGCAGCAGGTCCACGGCCAGGATGGGGGCGGGGTGGCCCGCCTGCCGCCACATCAGCAGGGCCAGGCTGGCGGCCGAGACGCCCCATTCCAGCGCCACCCGCGCGGGCGCTGCGCCTTGCGCCAGTTCATTGACGCCCAGCACGAACAGGCCGAGCGTCAGCGCGCACAAGAGCGCGGCCAGGCCGTCGAAGCCGTGGCGCGCGCGGGTGGTGCCCGGCAGGCCGCGCAGGCCCAGCACCGTGCACAGGATGCCGACGGGCACGCTGATCAGGAACAGCCAGTGCCAGGAGCCCAGCAGCAGGATGGCCGAGGCCACCGTGGGGCCGGCCGCGAAGGACAGGCCCACCACCATGGCGTTCAGGCCCAGGCCGCGGCCCAGCAGGTGCGAGGGATAGATGAAGCGCAGCAGCGCGCCATTGACGCTCATCACGCCGGCCGCGCCCAGGCCCTGCAGCACGCGCGAGGCCACCAGGGCCGGCAGCGACGGCGCCAGCCCGCTGGTCAGCGCGGTCAGCGTGTAGACCGCCAGGCCCACCATGAAGACGCGGCGGTGGCCCAGGATCTCGCCCAGCGCCGCGGCGGGCAGCAGGCCCGCCACCATGGCCAGCTGATAGCCGCTGACCACCCAGATGGAGGCCGCGTCGCTGGCGCCCAGGTCGCGGGCGATGGTGGGCAGCGCGGTGTTGGAGATGACGGTGTCCAGGCTGGTCATGCACAGCGCCAGCATGACGGCCAGCAGCGCGCCCAGGCGCTCCGAGGCAGGCAGGCCGACGCCGGCGGGATAGACGGTGTTGCGGGAGAAGGTGAGCATGTGCCGGCTACAGGGATTCGGGGTCGCGGCGCAGCGAGAAGCCCTGCGCCTCGTTCATGGCCAGATAGCTGATGCTGCGCGACACCACCGGCGGCTTGTCGCCGGCGTGCAGCGCGCGCACCTTGTCCAGCACCATCTTGTCGGCCAGCGTCATGCGGTCGGTCATGCGCAGGTACTGCATCCAGCTTTCCACCAGGAACGCCTCGCGCCAGACGCCGTCGCGCTCCAGGTCGCGAAACAGCTGCCATTGCTGCGCGCCGTTGCGCAGCCGCATGAGGCGCAAGGGGCGCGCGGCCTGGATCAGCTCCGACAGCCGCTCGCGCGGGATCTGGTATTCAACCGTGACCAGCACGGCGCCGTGCTGGGTGTTGAAGCCGGCCGCGGCCAGCGCCGGCTCGGTATTGTCAGCGCGCACCAGCGTCTGGGCGTCGACCTGCTCGGGCAGGCGCGACCGGTACAGCAGCGCCACGGTGATGCCCAGCATGATGCCGGCGGCCGCCAGCGCGCCCGAGACGCCCATGGTCTCGGCGAAGTGGCCCCACATGAACGAGCCCGCGGCCAGCCCGCCGAAGATGGCCGTCTGGTACAGCGCCAGCGCGCGCGCCTTGACCCAGTCGGGCACCAGCATCTGCACGGTGGTGTTGTAGGTGGCCAGCACGCCGATCCAGCAGCTGCCCGACAGCAGCAGGGCCGGAAACGCGATCCACAGCGTATCGGCCAGCCCCAGCGCCAGCAGGCAGGCGGCCAGCAGCCCGGCGGCGACGCTGACCAGGCCGCTGGCGCCCCAGGCCGCCTGGATGCGCCGCACCACGGCGCTGCCGAGAATGGCGCCCAGCCCCAGCGCGCCCAGCATGTAGCCGTACAGCAGCGCGCTGCCGCCCTCGTGTTCGTGCGCCAGCAGCGGCAGCAGCGCCCACAGCGCGCTGGCCGACAGGCCGAACGCGAACGAGCGCAGCATCACCACCCGGGTCACGGTGGAGTGCTGGGTATAGCGCAGCGCCGCCACCACGCCTTCGAAGATGCCCTCGGGCGGCAGCCGGCGTTCGGGCAGGTCGCGCTTCCAGCGCCAGATCGCCCAGATCAGCCCGCCGAAACAGAAGCAGTTCAGCAGGAACACCCAGGGCGCGCCCAGCGCGCCCAGCAGCAGCCCGCCGACGGCGGGTCCGACCGCGCGCGCCACGTTGAAGTTGACGCTGTTGAGCAGCACGGCGCTGCCGACGTGGGCGCGCGGCACCTGTTCGCCCACGGCGGCCTGCCAGGCAGGCGTGATGATGGCGCTGCCGATGGCGATGCAGAAGACCGACGCGATCAGGGTGATGGGATGCAGCAGCCCGGCGAAGGCCAGCACGGTGATGAACACGCCGCCGGCCAGCTCCAGCAGCATGCCGGCCAGCATGACCTTGCGCCGGTCGTAGTTGTCGGCCAGCACGCCGGTCACGATGGACAGCGCCACCAGCGGAAAGGCGGCGGCCACCTGGATCATCGCCACCATCAGCGGGCTGCTCTGCTCGGTGGTGATGATCCAGGCCGCGGCGACGGACTGCGCCCAGGTGCCCAGGTTGGCGAAGAGGTTGGCGATCCAGATGATGCGGAACGCCGGAAAGGCGAAGGGGGAAAGCGTGCTGACTTTCAGTACGGGCGCGGGCGGCGCGTCAGCGGGCAGATCGTTCGTGGCTGAAACGGGTTGCAGCATGGGAATGGGGGCGGGGCGCCTTCAGGGCGCCCCGGCGAGCGGTCCGGGTCGGGTAATGGTACGCCGAAGCGGATGGCAGGTGGGCCGGCCCGCCCGTCCCTCAAGGTTTGGCCGCCGCGGGCGGATAAGCCTGGTTCAGGTACTCCACGATCAACGGCACCTGGTCGGGCGGTATCGGGGCGCCGTAGGTGCCCACCATCTTCTTGACCTCGGCCTCCCAGAAGCCCAGCGGCATGGGCGGCTGCGACGACACGTAGTCCACGGAATGGCACATCAGGCACAGCGACGCGGCCTGGGCGCCGGCGCCGGTGCCGGGATGCAGCTTGGCGGTTTCCTGGGGCAGCTTGATTTCCAGGGCCTGGGCGGCAGGGGCCAGGCAGGCGGCGGCCAGCGCAAGCGCCGGCGCGCAACGACGGAATTGGCGGATCATGGCGGGCTCCTCAGGCGGCGGTGACGCGTACGGTTTCGACCACGTTGCGCATGTAGCCGGCCGGGTTCCACAGCGCCTCCAGCGGCTGCGTGTCGCCGGCCATGTTGGTGGCGCGCACCTTCAGCTCGTAGTCGCCGGCGGCCTCGGGCGTGAAGTCGGCATGCCATTCGCGGAACGAATAGCGGCCCAGGTCCTTGCCCAGCGTGGCGGCGCGCCAGGTCTTGCCGCCGTCGGACGAGAACTGCACCTCGCGGATGCCTTTGCCGCCGTCGAAGGCGATGCCGCGCACCTGCACGCGCTTGCCGCGGGCGACGCGCGCGCCTTCGGACAGGCTGGTGATGAAGCTGCGCACGTTGTAGCGGCCGATGGGACGCGTTTTCTCCGGCGCCTTGCCCGGCGGCGTGCAGGCGCAATCGTTGTCGGGAATGCGGTAGGCCTTCTGCATCCAGAAGCCGTCGAACTCTTTGTCCAGCACCTTGATGTCGGCCAGGTGCTTGACCCAGTAGGTGCCGTAATACCCCGGCACCACCAGCCGCACCGGGTAGCCGTTGAGCATGGGCAGGTCGGCGCCATTCATGGAGTAGGCCAGCATGACCTCGCCGTCCATCGCATGGGCGGTGTCCAGCGCCTTCACGAATTCCGGCGTGCCGGGCAGCACCGGGCGGTCCATGCCCTCGAACGTGACCTGGCGCGCTTCGGCGCGGATGCCGGCTTTTTCGAGCACGCGCTTGAGCGGGATGCCCAGCCAGCGGGCGTTGCCCATGGCGCCGTTGCCCGACTGCCCGCCGCCGACCCGCGGCGAGAAAAAGCCGCGGCTGTTGCCCGAGCACTGGGTCACGGCCACCAGCTCCACCGGCTTGCCGAAGTGCTGCTTCAGGTCGGACAGCGACAGCTCCAGCGGCTTGTCCACCAGCCCGCTGACCTTGATGCGGTAGGTGTTCAGGTCGATCGTGGTCGGGATGTTGCCCAGGTGGTAGCGCACGAAGAACGCATCGTTGGGCGTGAGGAGGTTCTCGTCGAAGACGGAGAACGGCGTTTCCAGTTGCGGCGGACGCGAGGTCTGGCGGATCAGGGGGCGCTTTTGCGGGTAGGCGATCAAGTCGCGCTCGCCGTTGGCGAAGGGCAGCGTGACGGTGGCGGGCGCCGCCAGACTGGTCAGCGTATGGCCGGCCAGCGTGCTGCTGGCGCCCAAAGTACAGGCCTGGCGCAGAAAGCGCCGGCGCGCATTCGGATCGAATGTGCTCATCTTCTGGTCTCCTCTTTCTTATTGGACGCCCTGCGCGGCGGCGTACAGGGATGAGACTACGCCCGGCGGGCTGACAAGTGCGTTAATTGTTGCATCGCCCGTTTCAAAATCCGGGATTTCCGCTCGGACGGCCCGCCAAACAAAAAGCCCCCAGCAAGGGGGCTCTGTGCGTGGGCTGCGGGAAGACGGATCAGCCGGCCTGGCAGACCGTCGCGTCGCCGCGGGCGGAACCGTCGCGCCGGCTTGCGGTTTCGCGCAGCGGCTGCAGGCGGGCGTTGCGAAACGGCGCGAAGCATTCGGCCCAGGACGAGGGCAACAGGGGCGTGGCATGGCGCACGGCGTCGCGGCGGGCGTAGTGGCTCAGCAGCTGCTGGCCGATGGGGGCGTCTCCCAGAGGATGGCGGGTGTTCATGGTATTTCCGTATTGCATTGAAAGTGTATTCAGTGTACCAGCATCGACCCCGATGCGCCAGCCCCGCCAAGCGTCCAAGTGCTTGATTTAAATAAGACTGTCCCTGTTTATCCCTGATGGACCTCGGGATTGCCCTAGGCCCTCAAAATAGTAGACGGTATACAATGTTCATCATGCCCAGGCCAGACCGGCCTGGAATCCTCCCTACTGGACCTTGGAGCGCGCCATGGCTGAACTGATGAACCGAGATGAATTCCGCACCGCGTTGGAAAACGCGATCAAGGGCAAGAGCGCCAACGCCTCGCCGTTTTCTATCGCCTGGGCCGAGGGCAAGCTCAGCCGCCAGCATCTGCAGCGCTGGGCCGAGAACCACTACCACTACGTGGGGCCGTTCGCCGACTACCTGGGCTATCTGTACGCGCGCACGCCGGACTCGTACACCGAGGCCAAGGACTTCCTGCTGGCCAATATGTATGAAGAGGAAATCGGCGGAGACCGCCACACGGACCTGCTGATCCGTTTCGCCGAAGCCTGCGGCACCACCCGCGAGCGCGTGGTCGACCCCGACAACATGTCGCCCACCACCCGCGCGCTGCAAAGCTGGTGCTACGCCGTGGCCATGCGCGAAGACCCCATCGTGGCGGTGGCCGGGCTGGTGGTCGGCCTCGAATCGCAGGTGCCCTCCATCTACCGCAAGCAGACGCCGACGCTGCGCGAGAAATACGGCTTCACCGACGAGGAAGTGGAGTTCTTCGACCTGCACATCGTGTCCGACGAAATCCACGGCGAGCGCGGCTACCAGATCGTGCTGGAGCACGCCAACACGGTGGAGCTGCAGCAGCGCTGCCTGAAGATCTGCGAGATCGGCGCGCAGATGCGGCTGCTCTACACCACGGCGCTCTACACGGACTACGTGCAGAACGACATCGCCCTGCCCGAACTGGGCCTGGCCGCCTGAGACAGCAACGCAGGCCGTCCGGCTTCGCGCCGAACGGCGAGAGAAGAGCGCAGGGGATCAGAGCACCATGCCTACAGTCGTGTTTCATAAAGGCGGCCAGACCTACACCGAGGTGGTGAAGGAAAACACCAACCTGGTGGTGCGGGCCGGCATCAAGCAGTTTCCGTATCCGCATCTGCGCTACGAATGCGGCATGGGCAAGTGCGCCAAGTGCGCCTGCCGCGTGCTGGCCGGGGCCGAGCAGCTGCCGCCGGTGAACTGGAAGGAAAAAAAGCAGCTCGGCGAGCGCGTCGAGCAGGGCTACCGGCTGGCCTGCCAGCTCTGGCTCAACAGCGACATCGAGCTGACCCAGGACGTGGAGGCGTAGCGGCGATGGAACCGGCATATGTCATCCTGACCTCCAAGCCCGGCGTGTTCCGCACCGAGGCCGGCGAGGACGTGGAGATCATCGAAACCTACGACTACCGGTTCTACGGCCGCGCGCTGGCCGAGTACCGCATCGCGCGGCTGCGCGGCGAGACCCGGCTGACCGTGACCGAAGAGACCCCGCCGTACGTGGTCAACCGCGTGCCTTCCAAGTTCCTCGAAAAATTTGCGTCGGTGGAAGCGGCGCGCAAGGAGCTGTCGCACCTCACGCGCTTCGGCAGCATGCAATCGACCCTGACGCTGCGCAGCGGCGCCGTCCCTGCGGAGCAATGACACCCATGGTCCAGATCACATTCATTTCCAATGGCGGCAAGGTCGCCACGGCGCCCGAGAACAGCAACCTGCTGCGGGTGTCGCTCAAGGAAAAAGGCGGCATCCCGTTCAAGTGCGGGGGCGGGCTGTGCGGCACCTGCAAGTGCCGGATCGAAGAGGGCCTGGAAAATACCGACGCCATCAAGCCCAAGGAGCGCAAGCACCTGCGGCCGGAGGATTTCGAGGCCGGCTACCGCATGGCCTGCCAGACCTTCGTCAACGGCGACATCAAGGTGTCCTGGGTGATCCAGAACGGCAAGGGCGTGGTGGTGGGCGCGCCCGCCGCCCCGGTGCAGGCGCAGGCCTGAACGACCCCCCGAGGCCCGGCCTACGCCACCGAGGCGTGCTGGGCCTGCTGCGCTTCGGTGTAGGCGCGGGCGGCGTTGTGCACGTGCTGGCTGGCCAGCAGGGCGGCCAGGTCCCCGTTGCCGGCGATGACGGCGTTCAGGATCTGCGAGTGCTCGTCCCAGTTCTGCTTGGCGCGCAGCATGTTGCTGGGCGCGAACAGCAGCGCCGTGCGGTCGCGCAGCGAGCGCATCAGGTCGGTCAGCACCACGTTGCCGCCGATGGTGGCCAGCATTTCGTGGAACTGCGAATTCAGCGCCAGGAACTTGTCCAGCTGCTCGCTGCGCGCGGCCTCGGTGCCTTCGCGCAGAAAGGCCTGCAGGCGCTCGACGGTTTTTTCGTCGCGGCGCTGGGCCGCCAGCTTGGCGTTCAGCCCTTCCAGCGTGGCGCGCACTTCCACCATGTCGTAGGCGACGGCGTCGGACAGCACCGACACGGACGCGCCGCGGCGCGGTTCGATGGTGACCAGGCCTTCGGCGGCCAGCGCGCGCAGCGCCTCGCGCACCGGGATGCGCGAAACGCCCATTTCCTCGGACAGGCGTCCTTCGACCAGGCGGTCGCCCGGCGTGAATTCGCCGCTCAGGATGCGTTCGCGCAGTTTGTCGCGGATGACGGCGAACAATTGCGGGTGCTGCTCGCCGATCTTCAGCGAAGCGGAATGCTGCGTGGCGGGAGTAGTGGTCATGGCGAGCAGGTTTTGCGTAATGGATACAGTCTCCATTGTATTACCGGACGTGACGGGCGACAGGCCCTCAGCCGCCCCAGAAGGCCTTTACCAGCACCCCCAGCGCGCCGATGGCGCACACCGCCAGCAGCACGCCGCGCACCGCGCGCGGCGGCAGCCGGTTACGCAGCCGGTTGGAGACCGCAAACCCGGCCAGCAGAAACGGCGCCAGGCTGAGCGCCAGCCCGGCGTGGTAACCCGTATAGCGCTTGGCCAGCGCCAGCATGGCCAGCGAAAACAGCGATCCCAGGAACAGCACCATGCCCAGCGTGGCGCGCAGGCGCGGCGGCGCCGCGTGCTGCATGACGATGGCCAGCGGCGGCGCGCCGACCGAGGTCATGGTGCCCATCAGCCCCGAGGCGACGCCCGCGCCGGAGACGCGCCGCGGGGTCGCGCTGAAGCGCAGGCCGGCCGCGCTGAGCGCCACGGCGGCCAGGATCAGCACGGCGAACAGCACCCCCAGCGCCTGCGGGGCGAAGCGCGTCATGGCGTAGACGGCGATCAGCGTGCCCACCGCCCGCCCGGCCAGGGCATAGGAAACCGAGGGCCAGTCGATGGCCGCGCGTTCGCGCAGCGCGGTCAGCAGCGAGATGAAGCCGCCCAGGGTCAGCAGCGGACCGGGGGCGAGCTGGGGGAAGAACATGGCCGCCACGGGGGCGGCGAACATGGCGAAGCCCACGCCGCCCACGCCCTGCGCGATCGCGGCGCCGAATACGACGACGGCCATGGTGGCGTACTGCAGAAGGTCGGGATAGGGCAGGGAGGGGCTCATGCCGGGGATGGGGTATTTATGTATACGATAGTCTATCTGTGATTCGGCGGAATTTTCCGTCCAGGGCGTAAATCCAGGGTAATCCCTTGGTTTTTGCTTGATATTCAACGATTTTTAAGAATTATCGCTTTTCCCAGGTCCTACATATTTTGATTGATATAGATCAAGGCGAAATATAGTATACCGTTGCTGCTCAACCGACAGTCATGCATACAAGGGGAAAAGCAATGCAACCGGACGTCGCGCTCAATGCCGCTCATTGGATGTACCTATTCAGCGTGGCCGCCATCATCCTGACGATGATCCTGCGGGCCAATGTGGTGGTGCCCTCGGTCATCGGTACTTTTCTGGTCGTGCTCGCCATCACCGGCAGCCCGGTCAGCGCACTGATAGGCATCTTCTCGGCCAGCTTCGTGGCCGCCAAGGAGCTGTTCAATATTTTCCTGGTGATCACCTTCATGACGGCGCTGCTTAACGCGCTCAAGACGCTGCAGGCCGACGTGCGCATGGTGCAGCCGTTCCGGCGCGTGATGCGGGGCGGGCATTCCTCCTTCCTCATCATCGCGCTCTGTACTTATGTGATCTCGCTGTTCTTCTGGCCCACGCCCGCGGTGCCGCTGGTCTCGGCCATCCTGCTGCCGGCGGCCATCGCCGCCGGCCTGCCGCCGCTGGCCGGCGCCATGGCCATCGCCATCGCCGGGCAGGGCATGGCCCTGTCGTCGGACTACGTGATCGGGGTGGCGCCCAGCATCAGCGCCAAGGCCGCCGGCGCGGCGGTCAGCGCCGCCGTGGTGGCCGACCGCGCGCTGGTGCTGTCGCTGATCACCGGCGCGGTGGCGCTGACCGCCGCCTATCTGCTGGTGCGCAAGCACATCGTTCCCGCCGACGCCGCGCTGCTGACGGCCTGGCAGGCGCGCGCGCAGGACGGCAGCCTGGCGGAGATCGAGCACTCGGGCTCGTTCGACAAGGCAGAGCTGGCGCGCGGCACCATGGGCGCCGACCCGGCCCTGCCGCGCGGACCGGCCCTTAGCGACGAAGAGCGCCGCCGGGTGCGCTGGTCCAAGACCTTCGCGGTGGTCACGCCGCTGGCGTTCCTGGGCGTGATCGCCGTGATGGTGCTGCCGCGCCTGTTTCCGTCCTTGCCGGCGCTGCGCGGCGGCGATGCGGCGGCCCTGGTGGGCGGGGTGGCCGTGGTCGTGATGATGCTGGTCACGCTGGCGGCCGAAGGCCCGCGCCGGATGCTGGACGTCTGTCCGGAGCACGTCACCGACGGCTTCGTGTTCGCCTTCAAGGCCATGGGCTCGGTGCTGCCGATCGCGGGGTTCTTCTTCGTGGGCGCCAACGAGACCGCCGCGCAGATCCTGGGCGTGCCCCAGGCCCAGGCGCCGGGGCTGCTGTTCGAGGTGATTTCCGCCGGCCAGCACCTGATTCCGGAAAACCATTTCCTGGTGGCCTTCGGCGTGCTGCTGGTGGGCATGATCACCGGCATCGACGGCTCGGGCTTCGCCGGCCTGCCGCTGACCGGCACGCTGTCCGGCGCCCTGGGCCCGGTGGTGGGGGTGGACCCCGCCACGCTGGCCGCGGTGGGGCAGATGGGCGCGGTCTGGACCGGGGGCGGCACGCTGATCGCCTGGTCGTCGCTGATCGCGGTGGCGGGCTTCGCGCGGGTCAATGTGCTGTCGCTGGTGCGCGCGCTGCTGTTGCCGGTGTTGCTGGCGTTGTTCACCTCGACGATCTGCGCGGTGCTGATCTGGCGCTGATCCGCGCGGGGCGACCAGGGGTTTTCACGTATCGCCCCATATAGATTAAAGTATACAATGTTCAGAAAGCCGACCCGCCGCCGCCCGGCGGCTCCCCGGCACAGTCTTGAGGAAGCGCTCCCGTGGATGATCTCTCGCAGCAAACTTTCCTGAACCACATCGGCGGCAGCTGGACGCCCAGCGCCAGCGGCAAGACGGCGCCCAACATCAATCCGGCGGACACCGGCGACGTGGTGGGCCGCTTCCAGGTCTCGGACGCGGCCGACGCGCGCCGGGCCGTGGAGGCGGCGCAGGCCGCGTTCGCCGGCTGGCGCGATACGCCGATCTCCAAGCGCGCCGCGATCCTGACCAAGGCGGCCCAGCTGCTGGAAGAACGCGCCGCCGACATCGCCCGCGAACTGACGCGGGAAGAGGGCAAAAGTCTGTCCCTGGCCAAGGACGAGGTCCTGCGTTCGGCGCAGACCATCCGCTTCTACGCCGTGGAAGGCCAGTCCTACACCGGCGAAACCTATCCCAACGACGATCCGGACATGGTCGTCTACAGCCAGCGCGAGCCGCTGGGCGTGGTCACGGTGATCTCGCCGTGGAATTTCCCGATCTCGATTCCGGCCCGCAAGATCGCCCCGGCGCTGATCGCCGGCAACACGGTGGTGTTCAAGCCTTCGTCGGACGCGCCGCTGTCCGGCTACCGGCTGGCCGAGGCCCTGATCGACGCCGGGCTGCCGGCCGGCGCGCTGAATTTCCTGACCGGTCCGGCCGCCGCCGTGGGCGAGGCCATCACCGCCGCGCCCGAAGTCCGCGCGATTTCGTTCACCGGCTCGACCGCCGCGGGCGAGCAGATCCATCGCATGGCCGGCCTGACCACGCGCACCCAGATGGAACTGGGCGGCAAGAATCCGCTGATCGTGCTGGCCGACGCCGACCTGGACCGGGCCGTGGAACTGGCGGTCAAGGGCGGTTTTTCGCTCAGCGGCCAGGCCTGCACCGGCACCAGCCGGGTGCTGGTGGACAAGCGCGTGCGCCAGGAATTCACCGAGCGCCTGCTGGCCCGGATGAAGGCGCTGACCATCGGCAACGGCATGGACGGCAATTTCGACCTGGGCCCGCTGGCCACCTCCAGGCAGCTCGACAACGTGCTGGGCTACGTGGCGCTGGGCAAGCAGGAAGCCACCCACCTGTACGGCGGCGAGCGCCTGACTGGCGAGGGCTTCGACCGCGGCTATTTCGTGTCGCCGGCGCTGTTCACCGGGGTCACGCAGCAGATGCGCATCGCGCGCGAGGAAATCTTCGGCCCGGTGATTGCGCTGATCGAAGTCGACGGCTATGAAGACGCCATCGCCAAGGCCAACGACACCGAATACGGCCTGGCCGCGGCCATCGCCACCACCGACGCCCGCTACGCGCACCGCTTCGCCCGCGACATCCAGGCCGGCACCGTGAAGATCAACCGGACCACCACCGGCAACCTGATCAACGCGCCGTTCGGCGGGCTCAAGCATTCCAGCACCTCGACCTTCCGCGAATCGGGACGCGCGGGGCTGGAGTTCTACACGCAGATCAAGACCGTCTATCGCGCCGGCTGAGGCCGCGCTCCCTTTCCCCATACGCAACCGGAAAAAAGGATATCGCCATGAAGCAGGTCTATCGCCTGGAACTGGAAGAAGCGCGCGTCATGGTGCGCGCCGCCATCGCCAAATCGGAAGAGATCGGCGTGCTGGAAACCATCTGCATCGTCGACGACGGCGGCTATCCCATCGCGCTGGAGCGCATGGACGGCGCCCGCATCACCGGCCCGCAGATCGCCTGGAACAAGGCCTTCACCGCCGCCGGCCACAAGCGCTCCACGCACCTTTTCAATACGCCGCCCAACGGTCCGGCGCTGCCCGGCAACGAGGCCTTCGGCATCCAGTGGAGCTTCGACGGCAAGTTCGCGGTGTTCGTCGGCGGCTTTCCCATCGTGGTGGATAACGAGGTGATCGGCGGGGTCGGCCTGAGCGGCGGCAACGGCGAGCAGGACACCAAGGCCGGCGTGGCCGCGCTGGCGGCGCTGGCCGCGCTGCTGGAGCCGCGCGGCATGAAAGTGCTGGTCGAGGCGGACATCAAGAAATAGTCGAGGCCGGCCATGGCATATCGCGTGCACATCCTGGAAACGGACGAGGCGTTCCACGTCGAAGAGGGCGAATCGGTGCTGCAGGCCGCCGAGCGCTCGGCGGTCAAGCTGCCGCACGAATGCACGTTCGGCGGCTGCGGCACCTGCCGCATCCGGCTCGAGTCCGGCTCGGTCTCATACGACGAATTCCCGATGGCGCTGACGCCCGAAGAGGCGGCCGAGGGCTATGCCCTGGCCTGCCAGGCGCGGCCGCTGGGCGACCTGTGCATCAGCGTGCCCGCCAGCCGGCAGTCGTTTCCCGAGCCGCGCCGCCTGCCGGCCACCATCCACCGCCTGGAACGCTACTGCGACGACGTCATCCACCTGACGCTGGCGCTGCCGCAAGACGGGCTGGAGTACGTGCCGGGGCAGTACATGAACGTGCTGCTGCCCGACGGCGAGACGCGCAGCTTCTCCATGGCTTCCGCGCCCTCGGGCAACCTGGTCGATTTCCACGTGCGCCGCATTCCGGGCGGGCGCTACACCGACCATTGGCTGGGCCAGGCGCAGGCCGGCGCCCGCGTCGAGATCGAGGCGCCGCTGGGCGTGTTCAGCTATCACGAGGAAGACTGGCGGCCGCTCATCATGATGGCCACCGGCACCGGCATCGCGCCGATCAAGGCCATCCTGGAGTCGCTGCTGGACAACCCCGACTGCCCGCCCGTCACGCTGTACTGGGGCATGCGCACCGAGGCCGATCTCTATCTGCGCGAGCAGATCGAAAGCTGGGCCGCGCGCCTGTACGAGTTCAATTTCGTGCCGGTGCTCTCGCGCGCCGGGGCCGGCTGGCAGGGACGGCGCGGCCACGTGCAGGAGGCCGTCGTGGAGGAGCATGACGACCTGTCGGAACACGCGATCTATCTGTGCGGCGCGCCGGAAATGATCCAGCAGGCCAAGCAGCTGCTGGCCACGCGCGGCGCCAGCCTCGATCATATGTATGCCGACAGCTTCACCTTCCAGCACGCCTTGGCGGCGGCGGGATAAACGCTACCGATACACCAGCACCGGCAGCCGCGTATGCGCCAGCACGCGCTGGGTTTCGCTGCCCAGCAGAAAGCCGGTCATTCCGTGGCGGCCGTGCGAACCCATGATGATGAGGTCGCAGCCCTGGCTTTGCGCGGTCTCGACGATCGCCTGGTGCGGGTGGTCGTTGACCGTGACGATGGCGTTGCAGGGCACCAGCGCGTGGCGGGCTTCGGTTTCCAGCCCGTCCAGATAGGCCTGCGCGTTCTTGCGCGCCTGGTCGGTGTGCTGGTTCTGCGTGGTGCCCAGCATCTCAGCCTGGTAGATCAGCAGATGGTCTTCCGGGATGGAGCGGATGAGCGTGATCGTGGCTCCCATTTCCTTGGCGAAAACAAGAGCGCGCTTGAATGCCGATTCGGACAGCAGCGAGCCGTCCACGGCGATGAGCAAGTGCTTGTACATGTTGCCTCTCCTTCAGGAAAGGGACTGAACAGCCGCGCAACCAGTATAGGCGCGCCGGGGACGGGCGGCCAGTCCCGCCTAAGGACGAGGCGGCGGACTTCCCCTGCGCCGCGGTTGAGCATATATTGTCAGCGCGATATCCGGCAGTTCCCTCCTGGCTTGTGGCGTCATGCTTTGCGATTCACGGAGAACGGAAAATGCGTCGATTGCAACAATGGTTCATCGGCTGGCTGTGCATGGGACTGGCGGCCTGCCTGCCCGCCGTGGCGCAGACCAAGCTGGACAACGCGCAACTGGACCAGCTCATGGCGCCGGTCGCGCTGTACCCGGATTCGCTGCTGTCCCAGATACTCATGGGCGCCACCTATCCCGACGACGTGGCGGCGGCCGCCAAATGGTCGGCCGCGCACACTTCCGAATCCGGCGACCAGGCCGTCAAGGCGGTCGAGGGCGAGGCCTGGGACCCCAGCGTCAAATCGCTGGTGGCGTTTCCCTCGGTCATGGACATGATGGGCCGGCAGCCGGATTGGGTGAAATCCGTGGGCGACGCCTTCCTGGCGCAGCCGGACGCGGTCATGGATTCCGTCCAGCGCCTGCGCGTGCAGGCCCAAAAGGCCGGCAACCTCAAGAGCACGCCGCAGCAGAAGGTCACTTCCAGCACCACCAATGACAAGACGGTGGTGGTGATCGAGCCGGCCGACCCGCAGGTGGTCTACGTGCCCAGCTACAACCCCAGCGTGGTCTACGGCACCTGGGCCTATCCCTCCTATCCTCCCTACTACTATCCGCCGCCGCCGGGGTCGGTGTTCGCCACCTCGCTGGTGGCCGGGCTCAGCTTCGGTCTGGGCGTGGCCGCCGTCAACTCGATGTGGGGCGGCTTCGACTGGGGCCACAACGACGTCGATATCGACATCAACCGCTACAACAACATCAACGTCAACCAGCGCATCGACCGCAGCAACTTCAACAACAACAGGGCCACCTGGCAGCACAATCCGGCCAACCGCGGCAGCGCGCCGTACGCCGACGCCGCCAGCCGCCAGCGCTTCGACGGCCAGCGCCAGGCCGGCCTGCAGAACCGCCCGCAGGCGCGCCAGGGCCAGGCTGCCCGGACGCCGGCGCCCGGTTCGCGCGACGCCGCCCGCGAGCGCGCGGCGCAGTCCTTCGAAGGCCGCACCGGCCAGCCCATCGCCGGGCACGCCCAGCCGGGCGGCGCGCGCGCCCAGGGCGGCGGCAGCCGCGGGGCGGGGCACCAGGCCGCGCCGGCCCAGCACAACCGGGCCTCCAGCGTGTCCACGCAGGACCGGCAGGCCGCCGCGCAGCGCCAGCGCGCCGACGAGTCCGCGGCGCGCAACCGCAGCCGCGCCTCCAATAGCGCCAATGCGCTTAGCGACGCCGGCAACGGCGAACGCATGCGCCAGCAAAGCCATCGCGGCGAGATGAGCCACGGCGGCGCAGGCATCCAGCGCGGCGGCGGGCATATGGGCGGCGGCGGCCACATGGGCGGCGGACGCGGCGGTGGCGGACATTTCGGCGGCCGGAGGTAAGCACCATGCAGAAAAGCGCTTTCCCGACTTTCTTTTCCCTGCGCGCGCTGGGCGCGCTCGCGCTGGCGCTGGGCCTGGCGGCGCCGGCCGCGGCCCAGAGCCTGTATCCCAGCCCGCAGGCGGCCGCCGACGCCTTCGTCGACGCCATCGCCACCGGCGACCTCGACGGCCTGGCCAAGGTGCTGGGCCCGAACCACCGGCGCATCGTGCCCGGCGGCGTGGCGCAGGAGGACATCTACCGCTTCCTGGCGGCCTGGTCGCGCAAGCACGAAATCGTCGCCGACGGCGGCCGTTCCTGGCTGGCGGTGGGCGATTCGGGCTGGACCCTGCCGGTGCCCATGGTGCGCGCCGGCAGCGGCTGGCGCTTCGACCCGGCGGCCGGCACGGCCGAGATCCGGCGCCGCGCCATCGGCCGCAACGAACTGGCCGCCATAGACACCCTGCGCCAGCTGCAGGCCGCCCAGGTCCGCTACCGCGACGGCGTCGGCCAGGGGCGCTACGCCGGCCGGCTGGTCAGCCGCGCCGGCGAGCGCGACGGGCTGTACTGGCCCGAACTGCCCGGCTCGCCGCCGCAGGCCTACGGACCGGACGCGCTGGCCATGGGGCCGGACGTGCCGCCGGAGGACGCCTATTACGGCTACCGTTACAAGGTGATTCCGGGCGCGCGCGCCGACTCCTACCGCATCGTGGCGTGGCCCGCCCGGTACGGGCAGACCGGCATCGATTCCTTCGTCGTCGGGCCGGAGGGCGGCGTGCTGGAGGCCGACCTGGGGCCGTCGTCGGCGGCGCGCGCGGCGGCGCTGCGCGAACGCGATATCGAGGCCGGCAACTGGGTTTCCGCCGACGCGCAACCCGTTGGCGCCAAATGACTTTATCGGTCTGAGGGGGAGCCGGCGGCCGGCTTGTTGCCGGACCGCAACAGGCGTGTGCGTTTGTGGCGAAACGGCGGGCTGATATGCATTTGTCAGGCCGCCGTGCCTACAATGGCGAGCAGTCGCGAGACTGACCGATTTCCCTTTGCCGGATCCAGAAATTGAACCCCATGCATTTTGTCCGCTACGCCCTGGTGGGCGTGGGGATGGCGCTTAGCGCCGCGGCGGCTTCCGCCCCGATCTTCGTCCTGAATTCTCTGGACGCCAACGTCAGCATCATCGACCCGGCCACCTACAAGGAATTGCGGCGCGTGCCCACGGGCAAGGAGCCGCACCACCTGTACCTGACGCCGGACGAGAAATCGCTCATGGTGGCCAACGCCACCGGCGACACCATCACGCTGATGGACCCGCGCACCGGCGACGTGCAGCGCACGCTGACCGGCATCGTCGATCCCTACCAGTTGCAGTTCTCGCCGGACATGAAGTGGTTCGTGACGGCGGCCAACCGCCTGGACCACATCGACATCTATGCCTGGAAGCCGCTGGAGCAGGGCTTCGACCTGACGCTGGTCAAGCGCATCCCGGCGGGCAAGACGCCCAGCCACATCATGATCGACAGGAACAGCACGACGGCCTACGTCACGCTGCAGGACAGCGACCAGCTCATCGCCATCGACCTGGCCACGCAGACGCCGAAGTGGACGGTGCCGGTCGGCAAGACGCCGGCCGACGTGTTCCTGACGCCCGACCAGAAGACGCTGCTGGTCGCGCTGACCGGCGATTCCTACGTGGAAGCCTACGACGTCAGTAACGGCCCGGCCAGGCTGGTGACGCGCATCAAGACCGCGGCCGGCGCGCACGCCTTCCGCGCGCAGGGCGACCAGCGCCACCTGTTCGTCAGCAACCGCACGGCCAATTCCATCAGCCGCATCGACATGCAGACGCTGACGGTCACCGACACCTTCGCGGTGCCGGGCGGCCCCGACTGTATGGACGTCTTGGCCGACGGCAAGACGCTGTTGGTGACCTCGCGCTGGGCGCGCAAGCTTACCGTGGTGGACCTGGAGCAGAAGAAGGTTTCCAGCCAGGTGCCGGTGGGCAAGTCGCCGCATGGCGTCTGGACGCTCAACCATGCGCCTACGCGCTGACGCTTTCCGGGCGCGCCTGGCGGCCGCCGCCGCGCTGGCGCTGGCCGTGTCGAACGCCGGCGCCGCGGGGCCGGCCGCCTGCGACAAGCCCGTCTACCTGACCTTCGACACCGGCCACATGGGCGTGGCCCCGCTGGTGGCGGAGGTGCTGGCGCGCCACCAGGTCAAGGTCACGTTCTTTCTGGCCAACGAACGCACGCTGACCGGCGGCGCTAGCCTGGACGAAGTCTGGGCGCCCTGGTGGAAGGCGCGCGCCGCCGAAGGCCATGCCTTCGGCTCGCACACCTACGACCACGTCTACTGGCAGGGCGACCTGCCGGGCGGGCGCTTCCGCGTCAAGCCCAGCGCCGGCCCGGACGCTGGCAAGCGCGCCGAATGGACGTCGGCGCAATATTGCGCCGAGATCAAGCGTTCGGCCGCGCGCTTTCGCGAAATGACCGGGCAGGACATGCTGCCCCTGTATCGCGCGCCGGGCGGCAAGACCTCGCCGGCGCTGCTGCAGGCCGCGCGCGCCTGCGGCTACGAACAGGTGGGCTGGGCGCCCGCCGGCTTCCTGGGCGACGAATTGCCCAGCGACAAATATCCCAACGCCCGCCTGCTGGATCAGGCGCTGCGCAACATCAAGCCGGGCGACATCCTGCTGGCCCACCTGGGCATCTGGTCGCGCCAGGACCCGTGGGCGCCGGCCGTGCTGGAGCCGCTGATTGAAGGTTTGCAGCGCAAGGGCTATTGTTTCGCCACCCTGAACACGCATCCGGCCTATAGCGGCTGGATCGCCACGCATCATTGATCATGGAAACGCTTAGTCGACTTTTCGGAGAATGCCAGCAATGGATCTTCGAGACGGCGGTTCAGCCCGCGCTGTTTCACCTGGGCCTGAGCAACTTCATCGAGGACGGCTATGACGCCACGATGTGGCTGCTGGTCGGCCTGCTGCAGATCGCGGTGCTGGTGCTGGTATTCGGTCCCTTGCAGCGCCTGCGCCCGGTCGAGCCCGTCACCGACCGCCGCCAGATCGGCGTGGACGTGCTGTACACGCTGATCCACCGGCTCGGCGCGTTCCGCCTGGTGCTGTTCTTCACCGTCGATCCGCTGTGGGACAGCGTGTTCGGCCAGCTGCACGTATGGGGCTTCGCCGCGTTCCAGCTCGACCAGTACTGGCCCGGCGTGACCGACCGCGCCTGGGTCAGCCTGATCATCTATCTGCTGCTGTTCGACGCGGTGGACTACTTCTACCACCGGGCCCAGCACCGTTTCGGCTGGCTCTGGGCGCTGCACGCCGTGCACCACAGCCAGCGCCAGATGACCATCTGGAGCGACGACCGCAACCATCTGCTCGACGACATGCTGCGCGACGTGCTGGTGGTGTTCGTGTCGCAGCTGGTGGGCGTGCCGCCGGCGCAGTTCGTGATGGTGGTGGCCATCACCCAGCTGGCGCAGAGCCTGTCGCACGCCAACCTGCGCATGCATTTCGGCGCGCTGGGCGACCGCCTGCTGGTCAGCCCGCGCTTTCACCGGCACCATCATTCCATCGCCTACGACGCCTCCTCGCCGGGGCCGGCGGGCGGCTACAACTTCGGCGCGCTGTTTCCGTTCTGGGACATGCTGTTTCGCACCGCGCGCTTCGGCGTGGGCTACGGCCCCACGGGCATCCATGACCAGCAGCCCGAAGCCGGCGGCCGCGACTACGGACGCGGCTTCTGGTCGCAGCAGTGGCTGGGCCTCAAGCGCCTGGCCGGCCGCCCCTGAGGGCGGACGCGGCGTTCTTTCAGGGCGCGGCGTGGCCGTCGTGCGTGGTTTCGCGCTTGATCTCGCCGTGCCGGCGTTCCATTTCCTGGCGCAGCTCGCGCCGCAGCCTGGCCGCCTCCATGCGCTGTTTTTCCTCCAGCGTGCGCGGCGCCAGCGGCGGCACCGCGGTGGGCGCGCCGCGCTCGTCGACCGCCACCATCGTGAAGTAACAGCTGTTGGTGTGGCGCACCAGCTTTCTGCGGATGTCTTCGGTGACGACCTTGATCCCGATTTCCATGGACGTGCGGCCGGTGTAGTTCACCGCCGCCAGGAAGGTCACGAGTTCGCCCACGTGGATGGGTTCGCGGAAGACGACCTGGTCGACCGACAGGGTCACGACGTACTGGCCGGCATAGCGGCTGGCGCAGGCGTAGGCCACCTGGTCCAGGTACTTGAGTATGGTTCCGCCGTGCACATTGCCCGAGAAATTCGCCATGTCCGGCGTCATCAGGATGGTCATCGACAATTGGTGGCTGAATGCGTCGTCCATGGCGGCATTGAATCTGGGATAAAACGCCTATGGTAGCGGCTGGCGCGTCCCGCGGTCGCGGGTTTTCTGCGTTTCCCGGATCGCCGCCGCGCCGGTGCTATCCTCTTCGCCGTATCGACCGGAGATAGAAATGACCCAGGATGTTGCGAGCGCGGCCGTGCCGCGGTTGACTTCGCTTTCGCACGGCGGCGGCTGCGGCTGCAAGATCGCGCCGGGCGTGCTGTCGGCGCTGCTGGCGCGCTTCGGCCCCGCCGCCAGTTTCCCGAACCTGATGGTCGGCACCGAGACCGCCGACGACGCGGCGGTCTACTGGCTCAACGACGAACAGGCGCTGATCGCCACCACGGACTTCTTCATGCCCATCGTGGACGATCCCTACGATTTCGGCCGCATCGCGGCCACCAACGCGCTGTCGGACGTGTACGCCATGGGCGGCACCCCGATCATGGCGCTGGCCATCGTCGGCATGCCGATCAACGTGCTGCCGCACAGCGTCATCGCCGACATCCTGCGCGGCGGCGAATCGGTATGCGCCGACGCCGGCATCCCGCTGGCCGGCGGCCACAGCATTGATTCGGTCGAACCCATATACGGCCTGGCCGCCATGGGCCTGGTGCATCCGGACCGGGTCAGGCGCAATGCCGACGCGCGCGCCGGCGACGTGCTGATCCTGGGCAAGGGGCTGGGCGTGGGCATTCTGTCGGCGGCGCTGAAAAAGAACCTGCTGGACGAAGCCGGCTACCGCGTGATGATAGACACCACCACCCGGCTGAACCGCCCCGGGCCGGCGCTGGCCGCGCTGGACGGCGTGCACGCGGTGACCGACGTGACCGGCTTCGGCCTGCTCGGCCACGCGCTGGAAATGGCGCGCGGCGCCGGCCTGACGGCGCGCCTGCGCCTGGACAGCCTGCCCTGGCTGCCGGGCGTGCAGGCCTATGCGGCCGACGGCGTGATCACCGGCGCGTCCGGCCGCAACTGGGCCTCCTACGGCGAATCCATCCGTCTGGGCGAGTCGGTCACCGACACGCAGCGCGCCCTGCTGACCGACCCCCAGACCTCGGGCGGCCTGCTGGTGTCCTGCGCGCCTGACACGGCCGACGCGGTGCTGGACCTGTTCCGCGGCCACGGCTTCGCCGACGCCGCCGTGATCGGCGAGATGAGCGCCGGCGAGCCGCTGGTGCGGGTGGAGTAAAGCGGGGCCGCTACGCGCCCAGGCCGCTGGCGGTGGCCGCGGCCTGTTCCGCCAGCCACTGCATGACCACCGCCGTGTCCGGCGAGCTGCGGCGCGGGTTGCACACCAGCCAGTAGGCCAGCTCGGTGGCGCTGGCGGCCTGCCCGCCCACCGCCTCCAGGCGCTTGTCCGCCAGCATCGGCGCGACCAGCGCCAGCCGTCCCAGCGCGATGCCGTGGCCGGCCAGCGCCGCGTGCACGATCTGGTCGTACTGATTGAAGCGCAGCATGCCCTTGGCCTGGGCCCGGCCCAGGCCGCGCGCGTTCAGCCATTCCGACCATTGCAGCCAGGGGCGGCCGGGGTCGTCGAATTCCAGCAGCACGTGGCGCTGCAGTTCGCGGGCGTCCAGTTCGCGCGCGCCCAGGCTGGGATGCGCGACCGGCACCACCGATTCCCCGAACAGCCACCGCGCCGTGTCCGGCACGCCGTCGCGCAGGCTGTAGCGGATGGCGATGTCCACGTTCTCGCGGTCGATGTCGATGAGCCGGTTGTCGGCCGCCACGCGCACGTCGATCTGCGGGTGGGCCGCCTGGAAGTCGCCCAGGCGCGGCAGCAGCCACAGCGAGGCCACGCCGATGGTGGTGGTGATGGTGACGGGCGTGCGCCGCTCGGGCGCGCGCAGCTGCTCGGTGAGGTCGCCCAGCTGGCTCAGCCACACGTCGGCCATGCGGAACAGCTGCGCGCCTTCGGAGGTGAACGACACGCTGCGAAAGCCCCGCACCAGCAACGCTACGCCCAGGTGCGCCTCCAGCGCCCGGATCTGGCGGCTGACGGCGGACTGCGTCACATGCAGGTCCTGCGCGGCCAGCGTGATGCTCATGCGGCGGCCCACGGCCACGAAGCCCCGGACGAGATCAAGCGGCGGCAGTTTGGCCAGCGGATATGGCATTCGTGAAACTCATGCGTACCGGACGGAAATGTTGCTTGAGCAATAGTACTCCGAGGGCGTTCAATAGGGATTCGGAGGCCTCCCTGACCCTTACGGAGTTCGTGATGACTGTATCCCTGCCCGATGCGCCGCGCATCGAGATGTGGTTCGATTTCGCCAGCCCGTACAGCTATCTGGCGATCGAGCGCATCGACGCCCTGGCCCGCGAGGCCGAAGTCCGGGTCGATCTCAAGCCTTTCCTGCTGGGCCCCATCTTCCAGGCCCAGGGCTGGAACGATTCGCCGTTCCGGCTGTTTCCCGGCAAGGGCGCCTACATGATGCGCGACATCGCCCGCCTGGCCGAGAAATACGGCCTGGTCTACCGCCGGCCGCGCCTGTTTCCGCGCATGAGCGTGCTGCCCGCGCGCATCGCCCTGCTGGGCCAGGACGAGCCCTGGGGCCGCGACTTCTGCCTGGCCGTTTTCCGCGCCAATTTCCAGCATGACCAGGACATCCAGGCCGAGGACGTGGTGCACGGGCTGCTGACCGGCATGGCGCTGGACGCCGACGCCCTGATCGCCCGCGCCAAGTCCGAGGCCGCCAAGGAGGCGCTGCGGCGCCAGGTCGACCGCGCCCGCAACCTGGGGCTGTTCGGCGCGCCCACGTTTTTCGTGGACGGCGAGATGTTCTGGGGCAACGACCGCCTGGAAGATGCGCTGGACTGGGCCCGCCGCGGCGCGCCCGTCGGCGCCTGGGCGCCGTCGGCGGCCCGCGCCTGAACCGCCGCCCGAGCAAGTTTTCCGTCAACCCTTCGTCACACAATGAAGAACGCCAGCAGTGCCTATCGCGGCGCGCCCATGCCGGGCGGCCGTTCGTTCACCCAGTTCCGCGCCGCCCGCATCCGGCGCGTATCCTTCCATTGGAAGCTGGCCGAGCGCGCCCAGCCTGACGGCAGGCGCGATCCGAAGAACGGGCCCTAGCGCACGGCTCATCCTCCGCGCGTCACGGGCGCCACGCGCGCCCATTCCTCGTCCGAATACAGCCGCGAGCGCAGCAGGAAACGCTTGCCCTCGGCGCTGTCGAGCGAAAAGGCGCCGCCCCGGCCCGGGACGGCGTCGATGATGAGCTGGGTGTGCTCCCAGTAGGCGAACTGGTCCTCGCCCATGTAGAACGGGCAGCCTTCCAGTTCGCCCAGCAGCACGTCCGAGCCGCCCACCATGAATTCCCCCAGCGCATAGCACATGGGCGAGCTGCCGTCGCAGCAGCCGCCCGACTGGTGGAACATCAGCGGGCCGTGCTTGGCGCGCAGCGTGTCGATCAGGCGGCGCGCCTCGTCGGTCGCGACCACGCGCGGCGTATGCTCTGCCATGATGTCGTCCTCCCGGGCGCGCCCGGCCGCCGGGCCAGGCGCGCCCGCCGGTCGCGGGTCAGAAGAAGCCCAGCTTCTTGGGCGAGTAGCTCACCAGCAGGTTCTTGGTCTGCTGGTAGTGGTTGAGCATCATCTTGTGGTTCTCGCGCCCGATGCCGGATTGCTTGTAGCCGCCGAACGCGGCATGCGCCGGATAGGCGTGATAGCAATTGGTCCACACCCGCCCGGCCTTGATCGCGCGTCCCATGCGATAGCAGGTATTGGCGTCGCGCGACCAGACGCCGGCGCCCAGGCCGTAGAGCGTGTCGTTGGCCAGGGCCAGCGCGTCATCGGCGTCCTTGAAGGTGGTCACCGCCACCACCGGGCCGAAGATCTCCTCCTGAAACACGCGCATCTTGTTGTGGCCCTTGAACACCGTGGGCTGCACGTAATAGCCGCCTTCCAGCGCGCCCTGCATCTGCGCGCGCGCGCCGCCGGCCAGCACGTCGGCGCCTTCCTGCTTGCCGATGTCCAGGTACGACAGGATCTTTTCCAGCTGCTCGGTCGAGGCTTGCGCGCCCAGCATGGTGTCGCCGTCCAGCGGGTTGCCCTGCTTGATCTGGCCGACGCGCTTGAGAGCGCGCTCCATGAACCTGTCGTACAGCGACTCCTGGATCAGCGCGCGGCTGGGGCAGGTGCAGACCTCGCCCTGGTTCAGCGCGAACATCACGAAGCCTTCCACCGCCTTGTCCAGGAAATCGTCGTCCTGCGCGGCCACGTCGGCGAAGAAGATGTTGGGCGACTTGCCGCCCAGCTCCAGCGTGACCGGGATGATGTTCTGCGAGGCGTACTGCATGATCAGCCGCCCGGTGGTGGTTTCGCCGGTGAAGGCGATCTTGGCGATGCGCTTGCTGGAGGCCAGCGGCTTGCCGGCCTCCAGGCCGAAGCCGGTGACCACGTTCACCACGCCCGGGGGCAGGATGTCCGCGATCAGCTCCATCAGCAGCAGGATGCCCAGCGGCGTCTGTTCGGCGGGCTTGAGCACCACGCAGTTGCCGGCGGCCAGCGCGGGCGCCAGTTTCCACGCCGCCATCAGGATGGGGAAGTTCCACGGAATGATCTGGCCCACCACGCCCAGCGGTTCGTTGAAATGGTAGGCCACGGTGTCGTGGTCGATCTCGGACAGCCCGCCTTCCTGGCTGCGGATGCACGAGGCGAAATAGCGGAAGTGGTCGATGGCCAGCGGGATGTCGGCGGCGCGGGCCTCGCGGATGGGCTTGCCGTTGTCCCAGGTTTCGGCCGTGGCCAGGCGCTCCAGGTTGGCCTCCATGACGTCGGCGATGCGCATCAGCATGCGCGCGCGCTCGGCGGCCGACGTGGCGCCCCATTTGGGCGCGGCGCGATGCGCGGCGTCCAGCGCCAGCTCGATGTCGCGCTCCCTGGAGCGGGCGTTGCGGGTCAGCACCTGGCCGGTGACCGGAGTCAGGTTGTCGAAGTATTCGCCGTCCGCCGGCTTCTGCCACTTGCCGTCGATGAAGTTGTCGTACTGGGTTTTCAGGTCCAGGCGCGTGCCATAGGTGTCGGGGGTGACTCGGGTCGCGATGTCCATGCTTGTCTCCGGTATTGTGTGTCGGGGGCGGCAGTGGGCTGCCTGCTCCGTATCAAGCAAGGACCATGCCAGTAGGGGCCGGTCCGCTGGACAGCGGGGATTGCGCGTGCGAAAGTAGGATTCCACACGCCGGGGAGATCGCCCTCAGCCGTCTGGCGGCCCCCACCCGCTGTTGCGTTATGCGACAGTGTTGCGGAACAGGCGTCGCAGAATGCCTGTCCCAGGAGACACGCATGGCCACTCATTCCCGTCAGCACACGCTGACGCAAGCGCGCCTGCTGTTCAACCAGCAGGGCGCGGTGCCCGGCGGCATGGTCGCCGAGCCCATCCTGCGTTCATGGCGGCGCTGCGCCGACCTGGGCTTCGACATGCGCGGCGTGCGCCGCACCGAGCTGATGACCCAGGGCGAGCTGCGCGAGGCGCAGCAGCGCAACGAGGCGCTGCGGCGGATGTCCGAGCCGGCCATGTCCATGCTGCGCCGCCAGGCCGGCGGCAGCGGCAGCCTGGTGATTCTCTCCGACGCCCAGGGGCTGGTGCTCGACAGCGACGGCGACGTCGATTTCGCCCAGCGCGCCTCGCGCGTGGCGCTGATGCCCGGCGCCGCCTGGGACGAGGCCGCCGCGGGCACCAACGCCATCGGCACCGCGCTGGTGGAAGGCCGGCCCATCGCCGTGCACGGCGCGGAACATTACTTCGAACCCAACCGCATCCTGACCTGCGCGGCGGTTCCCATCACCGACAACGAAGGCCGCACCGTGGGCGTGCTGGACCTGTCCAGCCAGGCGCGCGAGATCCGGCCCGAGGTGCTGGCGCTGGTGCGCGCGGCGGTGGACCTGATCGAGCACCGGTTGTTCGAGCAGGCCTTCGATCCGCACACGGTGCTGCAACTGCACACCAGCCCGTCGGGCCTGGGCCTGCCGGGCGAGGGACTGCTGGCGTTCGAGGGCGACCTGCTGGTGGGCGCCAACCGCTGCGCCCTGCAGGCGCTGGGCCTGGCCGCGACCGCCCTGGGCGTGTACCGCTACGCCGACGTATTCGAAGGCGATATCGAACGCGGCCCGGACGCGGCGGGCCGGGTGCTGACGCGCGCCGGCGCGGCCTACCATGCGCGCCTGCGCCGCCCGCCGGTGCGCGCCCGCCAGGCCCCGGCCGCGCCGGTCGCGCCGCCGGCCGCCTCGCGCCCCGCCGCGCCGAACTTCGACGCCGCCACGCTGGGCGCGCTGGCGCGCGCCGTGCATCTGTCGGATGCGGGCGTGTCCATCCTGCTGCAAGGCGAAACCGGCGCGGGCAAGGAAGTGTTCGCGCGCGAACTGCATGCGCGCAGCAAACGGGCCGCCGGCCCGTTCGTGGCGGTCAATTGCGCCGCGCTGCCCGAAAGCCTGATCGAATCCGAACTGTTCGGCTATGAAGACGGCGCCTTCACCGGCGCGCGCCGCCAGGGCAGCAAGGGGCTGCTGCGGCAGGCGCATGGCGGCGTGCTGTTCCTGGACGAGATCGGCGACATGCCGCTGCTGCTGCAGTCGCGCCTGCTGCGCGTGCTGCAGACCCGCGAGGTCTCGCCGCTGGGCGCGGCGCGCCCGGTGCCGGTGGACTTCGCGCTGGTGTGCGCCACGCACCGCCCGCTGGCGCACGCGGACGCCGACACGCAGGGCGTCGACACGCCGGTGCGGCCCGACCTGTATTTCCGGATTGCCGAGTACACCGTCACGCTGGCCCCGCTGCGCGCCCGCGCCGACCGCCTGGAGCTGCTGCGCGGCCTGTGGGCGGCGCAAGGCGCAGGGCCGCGCCTGCCGCCCGACATCGAAGCCGTCCTGCTTGCGTACTCATGGCCCGGCAACTACCGCCAGATGGCCGCCGTGCTGCGCACGCTGCACGTGCTGGCGGGGCCGGCGGGCCGGGTCGATGCCGACATGCTGCCCGCGGATATCCGCGCAACGCCGGCGCCCGCGCCTGGCGCCGCCGGCGATTCCGCCAACCTGCAAGCAATGACCGACGCCGCGATCCGCGACGCCCTGGCCGCGCATGGCGGCAACGTCAGCCGCGCGGCGCGCGCGCTGGGGGTGCACCGCAGCACGCTGTATCGGCGTATGAATGCCTAACCCACCAGCCGCGCCAGTTCCGCGCCCGGGTCCTTGGCGCGCATGAAGGCTTCGCCCACCAGGAAGGCGTCGACCTTGTTCTTGCGCATCAGCTTCACGTCTTCCGGCGTCAGGATGCCGCTCTCGGTCACCACGCGCTTGCCGGCGGGGATGCGCGGCAGCAGGTCCAGGGTGTTCGACAGGCTGGTCTCGAAGGTGCGCAGGTTGCGGTTGTTGATGCCCAACAGCGGCGTCTTCATTTCCAGCGCGATGTCCAGCTCCTTGGCGTCGTGCACTTCGACCAGCACGTCCATGCCCAGTTCGATCGCCAGGGTTTCGTACTCGCGCAGCTGCGCCGGGGTGAGGGCGGCCACGATGAGCAGCACGCAGTCGGCGCCCATCGCGCGCGCGGCGATGATCTGGTAGGGGTCGATCACGAAGTCCTTGCGCAGCACCGGCAGCGAGCAGGCCGCGCGGGCCTGGCGCAGGTGGTCGTGCGAGCCCTGGAAGAACTGCACGTCGGTCAGCACCGACAGGCAGGCCGCGCCGTGCACGGCGTAGGAGGCGGCGATTTCGGCGGGGGCGAAGCCCTCGCGCAGCACGCCCTTGGAAGGCGAGGCTTTCTTGATTTCGGCGATGACGCCGGCCTTGCCCTGCGCGATCTTGTCTTCGATGGCCTGGGCGAAGCCGCGCACGTCCTGGCGCGCCTGCGCTTCGCGCAGGACTTCGGCTTCGCTGCGCATCTGGCGGGCGGCGGCGACTTCCTCGACCTTGACGGCGAGGATCTTCGCGAGAATATCGTTCATTTCAGGAATTTCCGGGTATATGCGCAGAATTCTTCCAGCTTGGCTCGCGCCGCGCCGGTGGAAATCAGTTCGAATGCTAGCGCTAAGGCTGCGGGAATGGAATCGGCTTTATTGCCTGCATAAATCGCGAGCCCGGCATTGAGCGCGACAATGTCGCGGGCCGTGCCTTCGACATTCTCGAGCGCCTCTATGACCAGCTCGCGCGATTGTTCGCGATTGGACACCTTGATGCTGCGGTTGGACATCATGGATAGCCCGTAGTCCTCGGGATGAATTTCATATTCGAGGACCTTGCCGTCCTTGAGTTCCCCGACCATGGTGGCCCCGCCCAGCGAGGCTTCGTCCATGCCGTCCTTGCCGTGCACCACCAGCACGTGGCGCGAGCCCAGGCGTTCCAGCACGCGCACCTGGATTCCGACCAGGTCGGGGTGGAACACGCCCATCAGCTGGTTGGCGGCGTTGGCCGGGTTGGTCAGCGGGCCGAGGATGTTGAAAATGGTGCGCACGGCCAGTTCCTTGCGCACGGCGGCCACGTTCTTCATGGCGCCGTGGTGGGCCGGCGCGAACATGAAGCCGATGCCGGTGGCCTGGATGCATTCGGCCACCTGCTCGGGCGTGAGCACCAGGTTGGCGCCCAGGGCTTCGAGCACGTCGGCGCTGCCGCTGGAGGACGAGGCGCTGCGGTTGCCGTGCTTGGCGATCGGCACGCCGGCGGCCGCCGCAACGAACATGGCCGTGGTGGAAATGTTGAAGGTATGGCTGCCGTCGCCGCCGGTGCCGCACATGTCCAGCAGGTCTTCCGGATTGGGCGTGACCACGGGCGTGGCGAATTCGCGCATGACCTGCGCGGCGGCGGTGATCTCGCCGATGGTTTCCTTTTTCACGCGCAGGCCCATCAGCAGGGCGCTGGCGATCTGGGGCGACATCTCGCCGCGCATCAGCATGCGCATCAGATGCAGCATTTCGTCGTGGAAAATTTCGCGGTGTTCGATACAGCGCGTCAGCGCTTCGGCGGGGGAAATGGTCACGATGCGTCCTTCTCAGGCGAGGTTCAGGAAATTGCGCAGCAGGGCATGGCCATGCTCGCTGAGCACGGACTCGGGATGGAACTGTACTCCGTATAGCGGCAGCGTCTTGTGGCGCACGCCCATGATGTCGCCGTCCGGCGCGGTGGCGGTGACCGCCAGGCAGTCGGGCAGCGTGGCCGGATCGATGGTGAGCGAGTTGTAACGGATGGCCGTGTACGGGGTGGGCAGGCCGGTGAAGATGTCGGTGCCGGTGTGCGAGATCTGCACGGTCTTGCCGTGCATGATCTGCTGGGCCCGCACGATCCTGCCGCCGTAGGCCGCGCCGATGGCCTGGTGGCCCAGGCACACGCCGAGTATGGGTTTCTTGCCGGCGAAGGCTTCGATGACGGGCACCGAGATGCCGGCCTCGGCGGGCGAGCAGGGGCCGGGCGACACGCAGATGCGGTCGGGGTTCATGGCGGCGATTTCGTCCAGCGTGATCTGGTCGTTGCGCGCGACGCGCACGTCCTCGCCCAGTTCGCCGAAGTATTGCACCAGGTTATAGGTAAACGAATCGTAATTGTCGATCATCAGCAGCATAGTTTTCTCCGTGCGGGCGGTATTCGGTAGGGGCGGGGCCTGGGGTCAGATGGGTTCGTCCAGGCCATGCTGCACCTGCTCGGCGGCGCGCAGCACCGCGCGGGCCTTGGCCTCGGTCTCGGCCCATTCGGCTTCGGGGCTGGAGTCGGCCACGATGCCGGCGGCGGCCTGCACGTACAGCGTGCCGTCCTTGATGACGCCGGTGCGGATCGCGATGGCCACGTCCATTTCGCCGCCATAGCTCAGGTAGCCGGCCGCGCCGCCGTAGATGCCGCGGCGCACGGGTTCGAGTTCGTCGATGATCTTCATGGCCTCGACCTTGGGCGCGCCGGTCAGGGTGCCGGCCGGGAACGAGGCGCGCAGCACGTCCATGCTGCTCATGCCGGGGTTCAGGTTGCCGGTTACGTTGGACACCAGGTGCATGACGTGCGAATAGCGTTCGATGACCATGGTGTCGCTGACCTTCACCGAGCCCACTTCGGCCACGCGGCCCACGTCGTTGCGCGCCAGGTCGATCAGCATCACGTGCTCGGCCACTTCCTTGGGGTCGGCCTTCAGTTCGGCGGCCAGCGCGGCGTCCTCCTCGGGCGTGGCGCCGCGCTTGCGGGTGCCGGCCAGCGGGCGGATGGTGATCTGCGACTTGGGCTCGCCGTTTTCGACCACGCGCTCCTGGCGCACCAGGATCTCGGGCGAGGCGCCCACGACCTGGAAGTCGCCGAAATTCCAGAAGTACATGTAGGGGGAGGGGTTGAGCGAGCGCAGGGCGCGGTAGAGGGAGAGGGGGGAATCGCGGAAGGGCTTGGCGATGACCTGGCCGATCTGCACCTGCATCAGGTCGCCGGCGGCGATGTGTTCCTTGGCGCGGCGCACGGCCGCCAGATAGTCTTCCTTCTTGAAGTCGCGCCGCTCTTCGGTCTGCATGCTGGCGTGGCTGTACGGGATTTCGACCGGGCGGCGCAGGCGCACGCGCAGGTCGTGCAGGCGCTGCTGGGCGCGGCTGTAGGCCTCGGGCTGGGCCGGGTCCGCGTAGACCATCAGGTAGATGCGGCCGGCCAGGTTGTCGACGATGACCAGTTCGTCGACGTGCATCAGCATCAGGTCGGGCGTGCCGCCTTCCATGCCGGCCGGAAACGGCTTGACCGCCGGGCCCAGGCAGGGCTCGATGTGGCGCACCGTGTCGTAGCCGAAGTAGCCGGCCAGGCCGCCGCAGAAGCGCGGCATGCCCGGGCGCAGGGCCACCTTGAAGCGGCTCTGGTACTGCTCGATGAAGGCCAGCGGGTCGCCGTCGTGGGTCTCGGCGATCTTGCCGTCGTGCAGCACCTCGGTGCGCGTGCCGCTGGCGCGGATCACGGTGCGGGCCGGCAGGCCGATGAAGGAATAGCGGCCGAAGCGCTCGCCGCCCACCACCGATTCCATCAGGCAGGTCATGCGGCCGGCCTGCGGGCCGGCATGCGCCAGCTTCAGGTAGATGCCCAGGGGCGTGTCCAGGTCGGCGTAGGTTTCGGCCACCAGCGGGATGCGGTTGTAGCCTTGCGCGGCGAGGGCCTTGAATTCGATTTCGGTCATGTGGGTCTCGTAAGCGTTCGATTTGCTTGCGGACCGGGCACATAGCAAAAAGCCCGGTCCAGGTTACTGGTTCCGGGCTTGGCTCTGTGGTTACACAGCTACGGCACTAGGCGGCATACGCGTCCAGGGCCGGGAGGGATCATCGCCACCCGGAAGACAAACGCCACCAGCGCCACGAGGCGCCGAGCATTTGGTTCTGGATGGAAACGTTCATCGGGTGATTCTGCTATGGAAACTTGGTATGGAAACCTGCTGGTCAGGAACCGGTTTTTGCCGTGGCGTTCGCCGCGGTGTTTGCCGCAGTGTTTGCCGTATTGCGGCTCTGGTTCCAGAGCGCGACCCACTGGGCCGCGTCAACTAGCGTGTCAACTATACCATCGACATCGAGCTCGCGCACGTCCTTGCCTTCGTTGTAGCCATAAGGCACCACCAGCACCTGCGTGCCGGCGCTGCGTCCGGCCTGGGCGTCGTTCAGGGAGTCGCCGATGGTCACGGCCTGCGGCGCCGTGACGCCGAGCAGGTCGCAGGCATGCAGCACCTGGTCGGGATCGGGCTTGCGGCGCGCGCAGGTGTCGCCGCAGACCACGGCGTCGAAAAAGCCGGCCAGGCCGGTGCGCTGCAAAAGCGGCAGCGTGAACTCGGTGGGCTTGTTGGTGACCACCGCCAGCTTCAGGCCCTGTTCGCGCAGCTGCTTCAGGCCGTCGATGACGCCGGGGTACACCTGGGCCTTTTCGCCATTGACCAGGTGGTAGTGGCGGTAGAAGGCGGCGCGGGCGCGGTCGAACTCGGCGGGCTCCGGGTCGGCGCTCTCCAGGCTGCCGGCCAGGCTGCGGCGCACCAGGTTGTCCACGCCCTTGCCGACGAAGGTCGCCACCACGTCCTCGCGCAGCGGGGACATGCCCAGCTCCACGCGCATGGCGTTGGCCGCGAAGGCCAGGTCGGGGATGGAGTCCAGCAGGGTGCCGTCCAGGTCCAGCAGCGCGGCGCGAAAAGCGGTCATATCGATTCCCGGTATCAGATGGCGGTGGTTTCGCCGACGGCGATCTGCTCGCGCATCGACTTGATGATGCCGGCGTAGTCCGGCTTGCCGAAGATGGCCGAACCGGCCACGAAGGTGTCCGCGCCGGCGCGGCGGATCTCGGCGATGTTGTCGATCTTGACGCCGCCGTCGACCTGCAGGGCGATTTCCTGGCCGCCGGCGCGGGTCCAGGCGTCGATGCGGGTGCGCGCCTCGCGCAGCTTGTCCAGCGCGGCCGGAATGAAGCTCTGGCCGCCGAAGCCGGGGTTGACCGACATGATCAGGACCAGGTCGATCTTGTCCATCACGTAGTCCAGGTAGGACAGCGGCGTGGCGGGGTTGAACACCAGGCCGGCCTTACAGCCGTTTTCGCGGATCAGCGTCAGCGTGCGGTCCACGTGGCGGCTGGCGTCGGGGTGGAAGCTGATGTAGTTGGCGCCGGCCTTGGCGAACATCGGCACCAGGTCGTCCACCGGTTCCACCATCAGGTGCACGTCGATCGGCACGGAAACATGGGGACGGATCGCCGCGCACACCATGGGGCCGATGGTCAGGTTGGGGACGTAGTGGTTGTCCATCACGTCCACGTGGATCCAGTCGGCGCCGGCGGCGACGACGTTGCGGACTTCCTCGCCCAGGCGGGCGAAGTCAGCCGACAGGATGCTGGGGGTGATGCGGGTGGAGGCCGAAAGGGTAGACATGATGTTCGGAGTCGGGGAGGGCATAATGTGCCATTATTGCAGTTTGAGGCGCGGTACCGGGAGTGGCCCGGTCCGGCGGGTCCGGCGGCCGCGCCTGCTACACAGGAAAGGACTGTGAAACCTTACGACCTGAGCGTCTCCGTCTCTCCACGCTTCGTGCCTGAACAGTCCGATCCCGGCGAACAGCAGTTCGTATTCGCCTATACCGTCCGCATCACCAACACGGGCGAACACCCCGCCCAGGTGATCAGCCGCCACTGGATCATCACCGACGGCAACCAGCGCGTGCAGGAAGTGCGCGGGCTGGGCATCGTGGGCCAGCAGCCGCTGCTGGCGCCCGGCGAAACCTTCGAATACACCAGCGGCTGTCCCCTGCCTACTCCGGTGGGCACGATGCGCGGCACCTATCACTGCGTCGGCGAGAACGGCATTCCGTTCGAAGTGCCGATCTCCGAATTCGTCCTGGCCATGCCGCGCACGCTGCACTGAATGGCCCGGTCCCCGTCGTACGTCCTGCCCTTGCTCATGAAGCGCATTTTCAGTTTGTCCGTGCTGTCGGTACTGCTGGCGGCCTGCTCCACGCCCTCCGACATTCCCCCCGATTCCGGCACGCTTCCCGGCGCGCGTCCGCCCGCGGCCGAAGGCCCCCTGGTGGTGCCGCCGCTGTCGGCGCTGCCCGATACGCCGCCGCGCGCGCTGGCGGGCAAGTTCAAGCCGGGCAACTGGTCGGAAATGCCCGGCTGGAGCAGCGACGACCTGTCGCGCGTGTGGCCGCTGTTCCTGCGCAACTGCCGCGGGCTGATGCGGCCCACTTCCGGCAACCTGGCCGCGCCGGCGCGCGCCACGCCGCGGGCCTGGCAGCCGGTCTGCGCGGCCGCCACCGACCCGGCGCGCGCGCCCGCCGCGGGCGACGGCGAGGCGGTGCGGCGCTTCTTCCAGACCTATCTGCAGCCGTGGCGCCTGAACGCGGCCGACGGCAAGCCGGCCACCAATACGGTCACCGGCTACTACGAGCCGCTGGTGCGCGGTTCGCGCCGCCAGGGCGGCAACTACCAGTGGCCGCTGTACGCCGTGCCCGCCGACCTGCTGACCATCGACCTGGGATCGGTCTATCCGGACCTGGCGGGCAAGCGCGTGCGCGGCAAGCTCGACGGCAAGCGCGTGGTGCCCTACGACACGCGCGCCGCCATCGAATCGACCGCCGGCCGCCGCCCGCCCGTGGTGGTGTGGGTGGACGATCCGGTGGACAACTTTTTCCTGCAGGTGCAGGGCTCGGGCCGGGTGCAGCTCACCGACGGCCCCGACGCCGGCAAGACCATACGCGTGGCCTATGCCGACCACAACGGCCAGCCCTACGTGTCCATCGGCCGCTGGCTGATCGACCGCGGCGAACTCGCGCCCGACCAGGCCTCGATGCAGAACATCCGCGCCTGGGCGCAGCGCAATCCCAGGCGCGTGCCGGAAATGCTGAACGCCAATCCGGCCGTCGTGTTCTTCCGCGAAGAAGCCGTGGTGGACCCCGAACTGGGTCCCAAGGGCGCCTACGCGATCCCGCTGGCGCCGATGCGCTCGGTGGCGGTGGACGCCAGCTTCGTGCCGCTGGGCACGCCGGTGTTCCTGTCGACCACCTATCCGGCGTCCGATCGGCCGCTGCAGCGCCTGGTATTCGCCCAGGACACCGGCACGGCCATCCGCGGTGCGGCGCGCGCCGACTTCTACTGGGGCTACGGCGACGCGGCCGGGCAGCAGGCGGGGCGCATGAAGCAGCGCGGCCAGATGTGGGTGTTGTGGCCCAAGCAGGCCGGGGAGCCGACAGCAAGATGAGCCATCAGATCGTCGTTTGCGGAGCCGGCATCGTCGGCCTGTCCACCGCCCTGGCGCTGGCCCGCCGCGGCCAGCGCGTGGCCGTGCTGGCCCCGCGCGCCAGCGTGCCGGCGGCCGATCCCAACCACTACCATCCGCGCGTCTACGCCATTTCGCCGGCCAGCCAGCGTTTCCTGGCCGAGCTGGGAGTCTGGGACGCGATGCCCGCGGCCCGGCTCACGCCGGTGACCGCGATGGAGATCCACGGCGACGCCGACGGGCAGGTGAACCTCAATGCCTGGCAGGCGGCGCTGCCGCAGCTGGCGTGGATCGTCGAATCCGGCGAAATCGAGCGCGTGCTGATCCAGGCCGTGCGCATGTTCGGCATTGCCTGGCTGGAAGACCGCTGCACCGGCTATCGCAACGGCGCCATCGAGACGGAAGGCGGCGCGCGCATCGAGGCCGAACTGTTCGTGGGCGCCGACGGCGCGGCCTCGCCGCTGCGTACGGCGGCCGGCCTGAAGCACGAGTCCCAGTCCTATCACGACACCGGCCTGGTGGTGCACCTGGACGCGCAGCGTCCGCACCAGGGCACGGCCGTCCAGTGGTTCCGCGACGACGGCGTGCTGGCGCTGCTGCCGCTGCCCGACACGGCCGACGGCCCGCAGGTCTCGATGGTCTGGTCCATGCGCAGCGAGCAGGCCCGCGACTTGCTGGCCTTGCCGCCGGCCGAACAGACGGCGCGCCTGGAGGCCTTGCTGGCCGACGCCGCCGAAGGCCGGCTGGGAACCCTGAAGGTGCGCAGCAGGCTGCATGGCTTTCCCCTGACCCTGGAGCGCGCGCAGATGGTGGCGCCGGGCATCGCGCTGGCGGGCGACGCCGCGCACCGGCTGCACCCGCTGGCCGGACAGGGCCTGAACCTGGGCCTGGGCGACGTCGAGGCGCTGGTGCGCACGGTCGCCGGGCGCGAGCCCTACCGCACGGCCGGCGACCTGCGCGTGCTGCACCGCTACCAGCGGGCGCGGGCCGAGCCGGTGCTGGCCATGCGCCTGGCCACCGACGGCCTGCACAAGCTGTTCGCCTCGCGCGCCACGCCGCTGGTCTGGCTGCGCAACGCCGGCATGCACTGGGTCGAGCGCGCGCCGCTGGTCAAGCGCCGCCTGATCGCCGGGGCCTCGAGCAACTAGGTTACGCTAGGCCCTAGGCCGAACGACACGATATACGAGTACAGGAGCACAGATGAATTTCCGCATTTCCGCCGTCCTGGCCGCCGCGCTGCTGGCGGTGTCGGCCGGCGTGTCGGCCCAGGACGCCAAGTCCGTGTCCACGCAGTCCGTCGGCCAGGCCGGCAAGGACGCCAAAAGCTACGCCACGCCCCAGGCGGCGCCGGCCGATCCCGCGGCGGACGCGGTCAAGGAACGTTTCAAGCAGCGTTTCTCCGGCATGGACGTCACGGCCGTGCGGCGCACGCCCTACGGTTTGTTCGAAGTGCAGCTGGGCATGGACATGATCTACACGGACGAGAAAGTCACCTGGGTCATGGAAGGTCCGCTGATCGACGCCATGACGCGCCGCGACGTCACCCGCGAATCGCTGGAGCGGCTGAGCGCCGTGAAGTTCGACGATCTGCCGCTGGAACTGGCCATCAAGCAGATCAAGGGCGACGGCTCGCGCAAGGTGGCGATTTTCGAAGACCCCAATTGCGGCTATTGCAAGCAGCTGCGCAAGACGCTGGAAGACGTGGACAACCTGACCGTCTACACCTTCCTCTATCCCATCCTGTCGGCCGATTCCAAGGACAAGGTGCGCGACGTCTGGTGCGCCAAGGACCCGGGCGCGGCCTGGGACGACTGGATGCTGCGCGGACGCAAGCCGGCCGCCGCCAGCTGCGACGTGCCCGAGGCCGAACTGCTGGCCCTGGGCCAGCGCCTGATGGTGCGCGGCACGCCCACTTTGTTCTTCGCCGACGGCACGCGCACCAGCGGCGCGCTGCCCCTGGAGCAGCTCAAGGCCCGACTGAACTGACCGGCGCGCGCCGCCGGCCGGGAGGCTGGCGCCGCAAGCGCCACGCCACCCGGAGACCGCATTGAAAATCGCAATACTCGACGATTATCACGACGTAGCCCGGCGCTACGCCGACTGGACCTCGCTGGGCGGCGACGCCGAGGTGCAGATCTTCAACAACTACATTCCGCCCGAGCAGGTCGAGGCCACGCTCGAGAGCTTCGACGTCATCGTCGCCATGCGCGAGCGCACGCCGTTCCCGGCCGAGCGCATCCGCGCGCTGCCCGGGCTGCGCCTGTTGATCACCACCGGCATGCGCAACAACGCCATCGACATGCAGGCCTGCGCCGCGCAGGGCATCGTGGTGTGCGGCGCGCCCGGCAGCCCCGAGGCCGCCACCGCCACCGCGGAGCTGGCCTGGGCGCACATCCTCGGACTGTTCAAGCACCTGCCGGCCGAAGACGCGGCCATGCGCCGCGGCATGTGGCAGACGGCCATGCCCGAGCCGCTGGCCGGCAAGCGGCTGGGCGTGCTGGGCCTGGGCAAGCTGGGCACGGCGGTGGCCAAGGTGGGCCAGGCCTTCGGCATGGACGTGGTGGCCTGGAGCCCCAACCTCACCGACGAACGCGCCGCGGCCGCCGGCGTGGCGCGGGTGGACAAGCACGAACTGTTCGCCACGTCCGACGTGGTCAGCCTGCACCTGATTCTTTCCGAACGCACCCGCCACGTGGTCGACGCCGCGGCGCTGGCCGCCATGAAACCCACCGCCTATCTCGTCAACACCTCGCGCGCCGGCCTGGTGGACCAGGAAGCGCTGATGGACGCGCTGGTGAAATTCCGCATCGCCGGCGCGGGGCTGGACGTCTATCCCGAAGAGCCGCTGTCGCCCACCGATACGGTGCGCGACCTCGACAACGTGATCCTCACGCCGCACCTGGGCTACGTCAGCCGCGAGAATTTCGAGGCGTTCTACCAGAACGCGCTGGAAGCCGTGAAAGCCTGGCAGGCGGGGCAACCGGTGCGGGTGCTGAATACGTGAAACGTGCGGATGGTGGGGATACGTAGGATGGGTGTAGCGCGAGATTTCTTGGGCAAGAATTCAATTGTCCGTCGCGCGTAACCCATCGGCCGGCGGCAGCCGGCTGTTTGTCTCTTGCCACGAAAACCGGCGGCTGGCGCCGCCTGATCGGTTACGCGCGCTCGATATTTGAGTTCTTGCCCAAGAAATCTCGCGCTGCACCCATCCTACGTCCGAATCCCAAACCTCGCCCCCCCCCCCGAATCACCCGGCGCCGCCCGGCCGCGAGAACGTCACCTTCTTCTCGACCATGCCCTGCGGCGCGGTATCGCCGCAGGCGTCGGCGCCGTCCGCTTCCGGGTCCACGGCGTCGAACGCGGTGTCGCCGTTGGCGTCGGGCACGCCGGTGGGCTTGAGACCCACGAAATCGAACAGGTCGCGGTCCATCAGGTGCGAGGGCACCACGCGCGACAGCGCGTTGAACACATTCCACGAGCGCCCCGGATGCTGCCGGTCCCATTCCTGGATCATGCGGCCGACCTCCTTGCGCTTGAGGTTCTCCTGCGAGCCGCACAGATTGCACGGGATGATGGGGAACTGCTTGAGTTCCGCATAGGCGATCAGGTCGGTCTCGGGCACGTAGGCCAGCGGACGGATCACCGTGTGGCGGCCGTCGTCGGACACCAGCTTGGGCGGCATGCCCTTGGCCTTGCCGCCGTAGAACAGGTTCAGGAAGAAGGTGCCCAGGATGTCGTCGCGGTGGTGGCCCAGCGCGATCTTGGTCGCGCCCAGTTCCGAGGCCACGCGGTACAGGATGCCGCGGCGCAGCCGCGAACAGAGCGAGCACATGGTCTTGCCTTCTTCCAGCACGCGCGTGACGATGGAGTAGGTGTCCTGCGTCTCGATGTGGAAGGGCACGCCCAGTTCGGTCAGGTAGCGCGGCAGGATGTCGGCCGGAAAGCCCGGCTGCTTCTGGTCCAGGTTGACCGCGACCAGCTCGAACGGAAACGGCGCGCGCTTTTGCAGCTGCATCAGGATGTCGAGCAGCGCGTAGGAGTCCTTGCCGCCGGACAGGCACACCATCACGCGGTCGCCGGCCTCGATCATGTTGTAGTCGGACAGGGCGCGCGTGGTTTCGCGGGCCAGCCGCTTGGTCAGCTTGTTGCCTTCGTGGCGGAGTTTCTTTTCTTCGGCCGCGGTGCGCAGGCCGGGGGAGGCGATATCGTTCATGGTCAGCGCGTAATCTGGATTTCCACGCCGACTGCGGCGCAGTCGGAGAACGCCATGGGCTTGCTGATGCGCAGGCGCAGCGCGCGGATTTCCTGGAAGTCGGCCAGCAGGCGGGCGGCCACCTGCTCGGACAGGGTTTCGATCAGGTTCACGTGGGCCTGGGTGCATTCCTCCACGATGGCCTCGCGCAGGCGGCGGTAGTCGAGCACGCTGTGGATGTCGTGGTCGTCGACCGCGCGCTGAATGTCCACGTCGAATTCGGCGTCGACATGCAGGGGCTGGGTGGCGCGGCGCTCGTGCTCGAGGATGCCGATGCGGGCGTCGAGCGCGAGCCCGGAAAGGATGATGCGGCGTGTGGGCATGATGAAAACCTGGATGGCGTAGCCGGGAATTGTAAGGCGGCGGCGGGAAGGGGGCAGCCCGCTGGCTACAATCCGGCCATGCGCGGGCGCGCCGCGGTCAACAAGGGGTGAAATGCAACAGATGCACGATACGGTGATTGTAGGCGGCGGCCCGGCCGGCGCCTCCTGCGCGCTGTGGCTGGCCAGGCTCGGCCTGTCCCCGTTACTGGTCGAGGCCGGCGCCCGCCTCGGCGGCCTGGGCAACGACAATCCGTTCCCCGACGACTGGATCGCCGTGCTGCCCGGCGTCACCGGCCAGCAGGTGGCCGCCAACATCGACGCCAGCGTGCGCGCCGCCGGCGTGCCGCTGCGCCTGGAGACCCGCGTCACCGCGGTGCGGCCGTGCAAGGGCGGCATCGAGGCCCGCCTGGCCGGCCCCGACGGCGCCGAAAGCCTGGCGCGGGCGCGCACCCTGGTCATCGCCTCGGGCGTGCGCGCCAAGGGCCTGCCGGACCACCCGCCCGGCGCGACCTGGCCGGGCGTGCTGATCGGGCCGGGTTCGCCCATCGTGGCGCAGGACTACACGGGCCTGTCGGTGGCGGTGCTGGGCGGGGGCGACAACGCTTTCGAGAATTTCGTCTACGTGCGCAACCGCGGCGCGCGCGCCGTGCACCTCTACGCCCGCAGCGTCCGCGCCCAGCAGCAATGGGTGACGCGCGCCGGCCGCGACGGCGTGCGCATCGGCCCGTACCGGGTCGATCCGGCCGCGCGCAGCGTCGACGGGCGCCGCTACGACCTGATCCTGGTGTTCTACGGCTGGGAGCCCCAGGCGGGCTTCGCCGACAGCCTGCAGCTGGCGCGCGACGCGCGCGGCTACATCCGCACCGATTTCGCCACCGCCGAGACCAGCGTGCCCGACATCTACGCCGTGGGCGAAGTGGCCAACCGCATGCATCCCTGCGTGGTCACGTCCCTGGCCGACGGCGTGGTCGCGGCCAAGGCCATCCAGCGGCGCTGGGAGCGCGCCTAGCCGGCGCGCATTGCGCAAGCGCTAAGGGAAAATACGCATGGCATAGCGCGGCACGCTTGTTCAGAATTCCTTCCAGACGCGAGTTCGTCTTCATATTTTCGCCGACTGCCAGTGTTGCCAGTCAGGCGTAGGGCAAAAAGGCCCGAGCCGGAAAATCCGGCTCGGGCCTTTTCGTTTTCCGTTTTTCCATCGCTTTTCTTCGAATGGCGTTTCGATGCGCCGTGGGCGAAGCCTTGCCCGGAGAAACGAGGGTGCAGCGGACGGACGGCGGTCGTCGCGATGTGATCGGCAAAGGCGCCTGCCCAATCCCGGGCAGTTCGGGGCTTGCAAGCAGGCCCTGGCCGCAGGCTTGCCCACAGAAACGCACAGGAGCGCAATGATGAGCGAATACAACCGCCGCCGCTTTCTGCAGCACAGCGGCTCCATGGTCCTACTCAGCGCCGCGTCGGGGATGGCAGCCGTGCCCCGCCTGGCTTTTTCCCAGGACACCGTCAAACTGGGCTTGCTGCATTCCCTGTCCGGCACCATCGCCATCGCCGAGGCGTCGCTGGTCGACGCCGAGAAGCTGGCGATCGAGGAAATCAACGCCTCGGGCGGCGTAATGGGCAGAAAGATAGAGCCGGTGGTGGAGGACGGGGCGAGCGAGAACGCCGTGTTCGCCGAAAAGGCGCGCAAGCTGCTCGACCGCGACAAGGTCGCCGCCATCGTCGGCTGCTATACCTCGGCGTCGCGCAAGGCGCTGCTGCCGGTGCTGTCGCGCAGCAAGGGCCTGCTTTACTACCCCACCTACTACGAGGGCCAGGAGCAGGACGCCCGCGTGTTCTATCCTTCCCAGGAGGCAACCCAGTCGGTGATCGCGGCGGTGGAGTGGATGGCCCGCGAGAAGGGCAAGACCTTCTTCCTGGTCGGGTCCGACTACATCTATCCGCGCACGTGCAACAAGATTGCCAAGCCGGCCATCGCCCGTGCGGGCGCGAAGGTGGTGGGCGAAGAGTACGCGCCGCTGGGGCATACCGAATTTTCCTCGATCATCAACAAGATCAAGGCGGCCAAGCCGGAGTGCATCTACAGCACGGTGGTCGGCGGTTCCAACGTGGCGTTCTACAAGCAGTTGCGCGCCGCCGGCCTCGACGGCACCCGGGTGGTGCTGCTGTCGACCGTGGTGTCCGAGAACGAGATCGAAGGGATCGGCAAGGACAATGCTGCCGGCTACTACGCTTGCATGGGGTACTTCCAGAGCCTGCAGAATCCCGCGAACGAGAAGTTCGTCAAGGCCTTCAAGGCGAAGTACGGGCCGGACCGTGTCATCGGCGATCCGATGGAGGTCGCCTACAACAGCGTGCACCTGTGGAAACTCGGCGTCGAGAAGGCCGGTTCGTTCGAACCCGACAAGGTCATCGCCGCGACGGGCGGACTGACCTTGGAGGCGCCCGAGGGCACGGTGCGCGTGCATGAAACCAACCACCACGTCTGGAAAAAGGTGCGCGTGGGCCGCGCCCGGCCCGACGGGCAGTTCGACATTGTCTGGGAGTCCGCCGACCTGATCGAGCCCAATCCCTTCCCGAAGCTGTAGGCGGCGCCCGCAGGCGCTGGCAAACCAACCGCCGGCGGCCATGCCGCCGGCGCAGCCTGGAACGTGACCATGAATCTCGACATCGCGGCAATGCAACTGTTCAACGGGATCAGCCTGTTCAGCATTCTGCTGCTGATGGCGATCGGCCTGGCCGTCGTGTTCGGCCTGATGGGCGTCATCAACATGGCGCATGGCGAGCTCATGGCGATGGGCGCGTACACCACCTACCTGGTCTCGGTGGCCTTCCAGCATTGGGCGCCCGGATGGATGGACGTGTACCTGTTCGCGGCCATTCCGCTGGCGTTCCTGGTCACGTTCGCTTTCGGCTATGTGCTCGAGCGGGGCTTCATCCGATGGTTCTACAACCGTCCGCTGGACACGTTGCTTGCAACCTGGGGGCTCAGCCTGATCCTGCAGCAAACCTACCGCTCGCTGTTCGGCGCGCAGGAGGTCAGCGTGCCGCTGGCGTCGTGGCTCAGCGGCGCCTGGGAGCCGACCGCCGACCTGCAGTTCCCGCTGAACCGCATCTTCATCCTGGGGCTGACGCTGCTGGTGGCCGTGGGTGTCTATCTGCTGCTGTACCGCAGCGCCTGGGGCCTGCGGGTGCGCGCCGTCACGCAGAACCGGGCGATGGCGGGGGCCGTGGGGATCAACACGCGGCGCGTGGACGCGCTGACCTTCGCGCTGGGTTCCGGCCTTGCGGGCATCGCCGGCTGCGTCTTCACGATGATCGGGTCGACCAACCCCGGCACGGGCCAGCTCTACATCGTCGATTCCTTCATCGTGGTGGTGTTCGGCGGTGTGCAGAGCCTGCTGGGAACCGCGTTCTCCGGGCTGGCCATCGCGCAGTCCCAGACCACGCTCGAATACCTGATGAGCGGTTCCATGGCCAAGGTCACGATCCTGGTGCTGGTGATCCTGGTCCTCTATTTCCGCCCGAACGGGCTGTTCGCCAACAAGACGCGGGGATGAAGCGATGAAGGCTCTACACCGGAAAGCCGAGGAGATCGCGATCCTGCTGGTCGCGGCGCTGATCCTGGCCGTTCTGCCCCTGGCGCTGGACCCGTTCCGGCTCAATCTGGTCGGCAAGTACATGGCGTTCGCCTTCGTGGCGATCGGCATCGTGCTGACTTGGGGCTACAGCGGCGTGCTCAGCCTGGGCCAGGGCATCTTCTTCGGCCTGGGCGGCTACATGATGGCCATGTTCCTCAAGCTGGAGGCGTCCGCTCCGGAACTGCCGGACTTCATGGTGTGGAGCAGCGTGGAGAGCCTGCCCGTGTGGTGGCAGCCGTTCCATTCCCTGACGCTGACTCTGCTGCTCATCATTGTCTTGCCGGCCGCGATCGCCTACCTCTTTTCGCTGGCAATCTTCCGCAAGCGGGTCAGCGGCGTGTATTTCGCGATCGTGACGCTGGCGCTGGCGATGACGCTGACCGTGCTGATCGTCGGCCAGCAGGGCGACACGGGCGGCGCCAACGGGATCACCGATTTCCGCACGCTGCTGGGTTGGGACATCGTTGGCGACGATGGCAAGCTGGCGCTTTATTTCGTGGAGGCCGGCGCCCTGGCCGTGGCGATGCTGGCGGCGCTGGCGATCGTGCGCAGCCGGTTGGGCAAGATCCTGATCGCCATCCGCGACCGCGAAGACCGCGTGCGGTTTTCGGGCTACGACACCGCGCACGTGAAGGCCTGCATTTTCTGCGTGGCGGCGGTGCTGTCCTCCATCGGCGGTGCCTTCTTCACGCTGCAGGTCGGCTTGATTTCCCCGGGAGCCATCGGGGTGGTGGCTTCGATCGAGATGGTGATCTACGCGGCCGTCGGCGGCCGGCTGTCCATCCCCGGGGCAGTGATCGGGGCTCTGTTGATCGGCTTTCTCAAGTCCTACCTGTCCGAGACGTTTCCCGAAATTTGGCTCTATTTTCTTGGCGCGGTCTTCATCGTGGTGGTCGTGGCCATGCCCAACGGGCTGGCGGGAATCTTCGGCCAGATTCAGGCGCGCCGCGCCGCGGGGAGCACGCGATGAGCGCCGCCCTGGACCTGCAGGAGCCCGCCACCATGGACATGAGCAGCGACCGCCCGGCGCCCGGCGCCATCCTCAGCGTCGAGGACCTGACGGTGTCGTTCGACGGTTTCAGGGCCGTGGACGGCCTGAGCCTGAGCGTGGCGCAGGACGAACTGCGCGTCATCATCGGTCCGAATGGCGCGGGCAAGACGACGCTGCTGGACATCATCTGCGGCAAGACGCGGCCGTCCGCGGGGCGCGTGATGTTCCAGGGCCGCGACCTGGTGAGGATGGCGGAGTTCGACATCGTGCGCGCCGGCGTCGGCCGCAAGTTCCAGACGCCTTCCGTCTACGAGGACCTGACGGTACAGGAGAACTTCGAGATCTCGCTGCCGAACGCGCATGGCGTCGTCCGCTCCCTGCGGTTCCGGCGCACGGCGGAGATCCGCGGTTGTATCCAGGCCATGGCCGGGCAGGTATTCCTGGCCGACCGGCTGGACGAGAAGGCGGGCCGCCTCAGCCACGGGCAGAAGCAATGGCTCGAGATCGGCATGCTGTTGATGCAGAACCCGCAGCTGCTATTGCTGGACGAGCCGGTGGCCGGCATGAGCCCGCGCGAGCGGGAGCAGACCGCCGAGCTGCTGGTGCGCATCTCGCGCGGCAAGTCGGTGGTGGTGATCGAGCACGACATGGACTTCGTCAAACGCATCGCGCACAAGGTCACGGTGCTGCACCAGGGCCGCCTGCTCAGCGAGGGGACGGTGGCAGAGGTGCAGGCCGATCCGCGTGTGCTGGATGTTTACCTGGGCCACTGAATAGGGGATGCGCCGTGTTCCGGATCGACAAGCTGAACGTGAGTTACGGGGAATCCCACGTCGTCCACGACGTGTGCTTCGAAGTCGCGCCCAAGGAGTCGCTGGCCATCATGGGCCGCAACGGCATGGGCAAGACGACCCTGCTGAAGGCGCTGATCGGCATGTTGCCCTCGGGATCGGGCAGCATCCGGCTCGACAGCGTCGAACTGGCCGGCATGGAGAGCTACCTGCGCGTGCGAAACGGCCTGGCCTTCGTGCCGCAGGGGCGCATGATCTTTCCGTTTCTCACAGTGGAACAGAACATCCTGACCGGCGCCGGGCGCAGCGGACTCAAGGCGGTGCCGGAGTACCTCTACCGCTTTTTCCCGGTGCTGCACGAGATGCGCCGGCGCAAGGGCGGCAACCTGTCCGGCGGGCAGCAGCAGCAGTTGGCGATCGCGCGGGCGCTCATATCGAATCCGCGCGTACTGATCCTGGACGAGCCGACCGAAGGGATCCAGCCCTCCATCATCAAGGACATCGCGCGGGTCCTGAATGCATTGCGCGAAGAACGCGGCTTCGCCATCGTCGTGTCGGAGCAGATGCTGGGTTTCGCGTTGGACCTGGCCGACCGGTTCCTGGTGATAGATCGCGGCCGCATCGTGCACGAGGCGTGCCGCACGAGCCTGGACCAGGAAAAAGTCAGATCTTTCCTGACGGTATGACCGTCAACTACCGAGGAGCATTGTCATGAGACACGGAGATATCTCCAGCAGCAACGATTGCGTGGGCGTGGCCGTCGTGAACTACAAGATGCCGCGTCTGCATACCCGGGCCGAGGTGATGGAGAACGCCCGCAAGATCGCCGACATGGTCGTGGGCATGAAGCGGGGGCTGCCGGGCATGGACCTGGTGATTTTCCCGGAATACTCCACCCACGGCATCATGTACGACGCCAAGGAAATGTACGAGACCGCCTCGGCCATTCCCGGCGAGGAAACCGCCGTGTTCGCCGAAGCCTGCCGCAAGGCCAAAGTATGGGGCGTCTTCTCGCTGACCGGCGAACGGCACGAAGAGCATCCGAACAAGGCTCCCTACAACACGCTCATTCTCATGAACGACAAGGGCGAGATCGTGCAGAAGTACCGCAAGATCATGCCATGGGTGCCCATCGAAGGCTGGTATCCCGGCGACTGCACGTATGTGTCGGAAGGCCCCAAGGGCCTGAAGATCAGTCTCATCATCTGCGACGACGGCAATTACCCCGAAATCTGGCGCGATTGCGCCATGCGCGGCGCGGAACTCGTGGTGCGTTGTCAGGGCTACATGTACCCGGCCAAGGACCAGCAGGTGATGGTGTCCAAGGCGATGGCCTGGATGAACAACGTCTACGTGGCCGTGGCCAACGCCGCGGGTTTCGACGGCGTCTATTCCTACTTCGGCCATTCGGCCATCATCGGATTCGACGGCCGCACGCTGGGCGAGTGCGGCGAGGAAGACATGGGCGTGCAATACGCGGAGCTCTCGACCAGCCTAATCCGCGACGCGCGCAAGAACATGCAGTCGCAGAACCACCTGTTCAAACTGGTCCATCGCGGATACACCGGCAAGATCAATTCCGGCGAAGAGATCAACGGCGTCGCGGTCTGCCCCTACACCTTCTATGCGAACTGGATCAAGGATCCGGAAGGCACGCGCAAGATGGTCGAATCCTTCACCCGGTCCACGGTCGGCACGCCGGAATGCCCGATGGAGGGAATTCCCAACGAAGCGTCCAAGCACCGCTAGGCGCATGCCCCGCCCATCCCGTCCGGCCGGGCTCCAAGCCGGCCGGACGCCGCCGAAAAGGATATGAACCGTGCCGTCTCCCCTCGACACCTATCGGATTGCGCATGAACCCTTCTACCGCCCGACCGGCCGGGAAACCGCGCTGTACGCGCATGCCTACGCGCACCGGCTGCCAATGATCCTGAAAGGCCCCACCGGCTGTGGCAAGACGCGGTTCGTGGAGTACATGGCGTGGAAGCTGGGGCTTCCGCTGGTCACGCTGGCGTGCAACGAAGACATGACGGCGTCCGACCTCGTCGGCCGCTATCTGCTGGACGCCGCCGGCACCGCCTGGCACGACGGCCCGCTGACGCTGGCGGTGCGCCACGGCGGCATCTGCTACCTGGATGAGATCGTCGAGGCGCGCCAGGATACGACCGTGGTGATCCACCCGTTGACCGACGCGCGGCGCATTCTGCCCCTGGACAAGAAGGGCGAGGTGGTGCGGGCGCATCCCGACTTCCAGTTGGTCGTGTCCTACAACCCCGGCTATCAGAGCAGCGCGAAGGATCTGAAGCCGTCCACGCGCCAGCGGTTCGTGGCGCTGGACTTCGATTATCCGGACGCCGAGCGGGAAGCGGAGATCGTGGCGCACGAAGCGGGCATCGATGCGGCGCTGGCGGGCAGGCTGGTGCGCATCGCGCGCAGTTCGCGCGAGCTCAAGCGCCATGGGCTCGACGAAGGTGTGTCGACCCGCATGCTGATCTACGCGGGCATCCTGATCCGCGACGGCGTCAGTGCTGCCGACAGCTGTGACATGACCATGACTCGCGCGCTGACCGATGATCCCGACATGGCCGCGGCCCTGCGGGCGCTGGTCGACGCCAACCTGGAATGACGATGCGAGCCATGCTGTCGGTGCAGGAGGGGGCCGGGGCCGGCAGGCGCCTGGCCGATACGCTGGCCGACAAGCTGCAGCGGCTGGCCGCGCGCAGTGGCGAGGGGCAGGCCGCCGAGACGCGACGCTGGATCGAGGCGTTGCGCGTAGAGGACCCCGAGTGCGCCCAGGCCGTGGCGGACCGGCTGGATCGGTTGACGGCGAAGCTTACGGCCGGCGGGCTGGGGCGATGGATGCTGGCCGGGCTGCGGCGGTACGAGCGTCAGCCCAGGCTGCTGCGTGCCTACTTTCAGCTGCGCGATCCCTACGCGCGCGAAGCCCTGAACGGGGAAGCCGGCGCGCAGGATCTGGAGGCCGCGCAGGCGAGCCTGTCGTGGCTGCTGTGCGGATTGTCGGGCCGGGATCTGGCGGTTGAACCGCTGCGGCGGCCGACGCTGGACGGTCCGCCGTCGCGCCCCGTCCTGGCGCCTTCGCACCTGCTGGTGCCGGACAGCTATACCGTGCTGGATGGCGCCGACCGGCGGTCGCTGTACCGCGCGGCGGTGGCGCACGCGGCGGCCCACCTGCGCTATTCAACGGCCGCGCAGCCCGTCCGGAGCCTGAAACCCATGGGCGTGGCGGTCGTGTCGGCCATCGAAGATGCGCGGGTGGAGCGGCTGCTGGCGGCCGAGTATCCCGGCGTGCGCCGCTGGTTCAGGCCTTTCGTGCCGGCGGCGCCGGATCCCGCCGACCTGGGTTTCGCCGCGCTGATCCAGCGCATGAGCCGGCTGCTGATGGATCCGGACCTGCGCGACGACAATCACTGGGTGAACAAGGCGCGCAGGCTCTTCGAGGCGCAGACCGCGGACCTGCGCGACGCGGCGGCCTTCCGGCGGCTGGCCTCGATCCTGGCCAACGACCTGGGGCAGATGCGGGTGCGCTTCGACCCCCGGCAATATGCCGTGCCGGTTCCCTATCGCGACGACAACGCATACCTGTGGGATTACGGGGATTCGGCGGACCCCGCGCCCGAACTGGCTTTGGGCACGCAGTGCGCGGCGCCCGGACGGCGCGGCGCCGCGCAGCACGAAGCGCCGATCGAGGCTGCCGCCGACGTGGAATCGGGCCGCTACCGCTATCCCGAATGGGATTACAAGCTGGGCCGCAGCCGGCCCGACTGGTGCACGGTGATCGAGACGCTGCCGGGATGGAGCGGCGCCGCGGCGGCGTCTGCCGCGCGCACGCCGCGGCTGGCGCTGCCGCGTTCGCGCCGCCTGAGCCGGGCGCGCCGTCTCAGGCGGCAATGGGAGGGGGACGATATCGATCTGAACGCCGCGATCGAGGTGCTTATCGACCGCCGCATGGACCTGGCGCCGGATGCCCGCTACTTCATGCGGCCCGGGAGTCAGCCCTGCGCATGCAGCACGCTCGTGCTGCTGGACCTGTCGGCGTCGGCCAACGATCTGGCCGCCGAGGCGGGCGCGACGGTGCTGGATCTGGAGAAGCAGGCGGCCGTGCTGCTGGCGAACGCTGTGCCGGGCGAAGGCGACCGCATCGCCGTGCACGGTTTTTGTTCGGATACGCGCGCGGCCGTGTACTACTACCGCCTGCTCGAAACCGGCGACGTGCCGACGCCCGCGGCGCTTGAGTCGATCGGCGCAGCCCAGGCCCGCTATTCGACGCGGCTGGGCGCCGCGTTGCGGCATGCCGGCGCGCTGGCGCAGCGCACGCCGGGCGAGCGCCGCGCCATCATCGTCGTGACCGACGGCGAGCCGTCGGACGTGGACGCCCACGATCCGCGCTACCTGGTGGACGATGCTCGCGAGGCGGTGCTGGAGTTGCGCGCCCGCGGGCTGCGGGTGTACTGCGTGGCGCTGGACGCCAGGGCCGAACCTCAGTTGCGCGCAATGTTCGGTTTCCGCGGCTACCGGATCGTGACGAACCCGGCTGCGCTGCCGATGGCGCTGGTGCGGACCTGCACCGGCGCGATGTTATGACGCCCTCAGGAATCCTCGTGTTGACGCCGCATGCGCCTATGCTGAAACTGTTGACCTCGACAAAGGAAGGATGTCCGCGCCAGCGGGCGTCTCGATCATGGCAAACAAAGATCCCATCCGTGTAGGCGTGTTGTTCTCTGAAACGGGGGCCACATCGACCATAGGCCGTTCCCAACTGCAGGGCACGCTGCTGGCCATCGAAGAGATCAACGAGGCTGGCGGCGTCGACGGCCGGGAGATCGTGCCGGTGCGCTACGACCCGCGCTCCGATCCCGCCACCTACAGCGTCCTGGCCGAAAAGCTGATCACGCAGGACCGGGTGAACGTCATCTTCGGCTGCTACATGTCCAGCAGCCGCAAGGCGGTGCTTCCGGTGGTCGAAAAATGGAACCGGCTGCTCTTCTACCCGACGCTCTACGAAGGGTTCGAATTTTCCAACAACATCATCTACACCGGCGCCGCGCCGAACCAGAACAGCGTGCAGCTGGCCGAATTCATGACCGCCAATTTCGGCGCCCGCGTCTACCTCATCGGCTCGGACTACATCTATCCCTATGAGTCCAACCGCATCATGGGCGAACTCGTGCTGCAGCGCCAGAACAGCGCCAAGCTGGGCGAGCGCTACGTGCCCTTGACCGCGACCGAGCGCGACTACCGGGAAATCCTGGACGACATCCGCAACAAGCGTCCGGACTTCATTTTCTCGACCGTGGTCGGCAACTCGACGGCCTGCCTTTACCGCGCCTACGCCGACGCGGGCTTCGACCCCAAGACCCTGCCCATCGCCAGCCTCACGACCTCGGAAGCGGAGATCTCGCAGATGGAGCCCGAGGTGGCGGCCGGGCACTTCACTTCTGCGCCGTATTTCCAGTCGATCGATTCCGAGGTCAACCGGCGTTGCCTGGAGCGGCTGCGCCAGCGTTTCGGCCACGATAGCGTGCCCAATCTGTGCTGGGAGGCAGCGTATTTCCAGATGCACATTTTCGCCAACGCCTTCCGCGACACCGGCACCGACGAGATCGCGCAGATCCTGCCGCGCGTGCTGCAAAGCGAATTCCAGGCGCCCCAGGGGCGCGTGCGCATCGATCCCACCAATCACCATACCTGCCTGTATCCCCGCGTCGGCCGGGTCAACGCCAAGGGCCAGTTCACCATCGTGCGCGAGGCCACGCGGCCCGTGCATCCCGATCCGTACCTGGTCACCCATTCGCTGGGCGACTGGACGGCCACCCTGAGCTCGCTGGAGATCTGATGGGGGAGACCGCCAGCCGACAGCGCACGGTGCGCGCGACGCCCTCCCTGCTCAAGGATCTGCGCACGCTGCGGATAGCCGTCTATCATCCGGACGATGCCGATGGCCGCCAGCTGACGCAGCAGTTGCAGCGGATAGGCTGCCAGGTGCAGACCTTTTGGCCGCCCGCGCCCACCCTGCCCGAAGGGCTGGACGCGGTGTTCCTGGCGGTGCGGCCGGACGTGATCGACCTGGGCTTCGAATGGGCCAAGAGCGAAGACGCGCCCATGGTCATCGCCATCGTGACTTACGAGAACCCCACCATCGTCGAGGCGGTGCTGCGCATCGGCGCCAAGGCCGTGCTGCCGTCGCCGGTGCGCTCGTTCGGGCTGTTGTCCTCGCTCGTGGTCGCGCGTCAGGTCTACGACGACATCAAGTCGCACGCCCGCCGCCTGCGCAAGCTCGAGGGCAAGTTGCTGGGCGTGCGGCGCATCGCGGAGGCCAAGAGCATCCTCATGCGCACCCGCAATGTCACCGAAGGCCAGGCCTACGACCTGATCCGGGAACAGGCCATGAACAAGCGCGTGACCACCGAGGAGATCGCGAGCGCCATCGTCAACGCCAACGAGATTCTGTCGCTGGGAAAATAGGCGGCGCGCGCTCAGTACTTGCCCGTCAGCAGCTCGCCCGCATCGGGCACCCGCGCCTGCAGGTCCAGCACCTTCAGCATCCGGTAGACCGTCGCGGCGGCGGCGGTCACCACCGGCAGGCCCAGGCGGTCCTGCACCGGCTGGATCGACGCCAGCGACGGCATCTGCACGCAGGCCGACAGCACCACGGCGTCCACGCCGCGCGTGTTCAGGCGCGCCACATGCCCGGCGGGCGCCATCGGATCTTGCGCGCCGACCTTCAGGTTGTCGGCGATCTCCAGCGACAGGCTGTCGTGCACCTCGATGCCCTCGTTCTCGATATAGTCCACCACCAGGCGGGTCAGCGGCTTCATATAGGGAGTCAGGATGGACACCTTGCGCGCGCCGATGGCATGCAGGCCCTCGACCAGCGCGCCCGCGCTGGAGATCACGGGCGTCGGCGCGCCGTTGTCCACGGTGGCCCGGTGCAGCCGCTCTTGGGAAATGCGGTGGTAGCCCAGGCCCTGGCTCATGATCGCGACCAGGCAGGCGTAGCCCAGCACGTCCACGCGCGCGTCCGAAAGCTCCAGCGCGCAGCGGTCCGACTCGCGGTCCATCGAGGCCAGCTCGGCGGCGGTCACCTGCTTCATGCGCATGCGGCTGGAATGGAAGGTGAAGCGTTCGGCGGCGATGGTTTCGCGCAGGCGCAGCATTGCCGGAATCTCGGTTTCCATGGTGGTGTTGGAACTGGGCACGATCTGGCCGATGCGCAGGGTGCGAGGGGGTGTGGTCATGGGCGGCGCTCCCGGAAAAAATGGCGAAAAGAGGCCCCCCTCGCGTCGCGACGCGAGGTTGCGGGGCACTGCGGCGTAGGAATCAGTCGGCGGTGATGCCCGCGGCGGCGACGGTGCGCTGCCAGTAGGCCAGTTCCGTATTGACGCGCTGGTTCAGCGCATCGGGACCTTCGAAGCGGGCCTCGATGCCGGCGGCCTCGGCGCGCTGCACCGTGGCGGGCTGCTTGAGCGCGGCTTCGACGCTGGCGGCCAGCTTGTCGATGACGGGCTGCGGCGTGCCCGCGGGCGCGAACAACGCCACCCAGGATTCCAGCTGGTATCCGGGCAGGCCGGCTTCGGCGGTGGTGGGCACGTCGGGCAGCATGGGATGGCGCTTGGGGCTGGTGACCGCCAGGGCCTTGAGCTTGCCGGACTGCACATGGCCCATCACCGACGGCGGCGTGGTGATGAAGACCTGCACATTGCCCGCGAGCACGTCCTGGATGGCGGCGCCCGAGCCGCGGTACGGCACGTGGAACAGCGCGGCGCCGGTCTGCTGCTTGAACACCTCGGTGCCCAGATGGGACAGCGAGCCCACGCCCTGCGAGGCGTAGTTGAAGCGCCCGGGTGAATTCTTGACCTCCGCCACGAACTCGGTGACGTTGGTGGCCTTGATGGACGGATGCACCGCGATCACGTTGCTGGACACCGTGACCAGCCCGACCGGAACGAAGTCCTTGGGCGCCCAGGGCAGATTCGCCGTCAGGTTGGGGTTGCCCACGTGATAGGCCGAATACGACACCAGCAGGGTGTAGCCGTCGGGCTTGGCGCGCGCAACGTACTGGTAGGCGATATTGCCGCTGCCGCCGTCCTTGTTTTCCACCACCACCGGTTTGCCCAGCGCGGCGGCCAGGGGCTCGGCCACGATGCGGGCGGACGTGTCCACCAGCCCGCCCGGCGGATTGGGAACGACGAGGGACAGCGTGCGGCTGGGAAAATCATCGGCGGCATGAGCGCCGAACGCGGCCCCGGACAGCAGGGCGGCGGCAAGCAGTCTGTGCATGGGTGGTCTCCGGATATTGTCGTGTGCTCTCTGGCACCGCCTCATTCTGCTCGCTGCGAACTATAGTTTCCAATATAGTTTTTATCTGGTTTCATACCTTCTGCAAATAACCGGCCGCCATGGAAATCCGTCACCTGCGTTACTTCGTCGTGCTGGCCGAAGAGCTGAACTTCACGCGGGCGGCGGCGCGCCTGCATATCTCGCAGCCGCCGCTGAGCCTGCAGATCGCCCAGCTCGAGCGCGAGCTGGACGTCAGGCTGTTCGACCGCAACAACCGGCGCGTGACGCTGACCGAGGCTGGAGAGGCCTTTCTGAACGACGTGCGCGCCCTGCTGGCGAGCCTGAAGGACGCCACCGTGCGGGTCCGGGCGGTAGACCGGGGGCTGGCGGGGCGCATCGAAGTCGGGCTGTCGGGCTCGCATTTCCTGGGGCCGGGGCCGGCGCTGATCGCGCGCTACACGGCCGAGCATCCGCAGGTGTCGGTGCTGCTCAACGAAATGAATCCGGCGGCGCAGCTCGAAGCGCTGCGCGGGCATCGCATCGACGTCAGCATTTCGCGCACGGCGGTCAACGATGAAGCGCTGCAGGCCATGCCACTGTGGCCCGATCCGCTGGTGGCCGCGCTGCCCCGGCGCCATCCGTTGGCCGCGCGCCAGCGCCTGGAATTGAGAGACCTTGCCGGCGATGCCTTCGTCGTGCTGCGGCCGGATTCGTCCGCGTTCGCGCGCCGCCTCGCCGATATCTGCGCCCAGGCGGGCCTGCCGACGTCGGTGGCGCAAACGGTGGCGGAAGTGCCGGCGCAGCTGGCGCTGGTCGAGGCCGGGATGGGCGTGGCGCTGGTGCCGCGGTCGACCTGCCGCCAGGTCGGCGACCGCATCGCCGTATGCAGCCTGCCCGCCGCGATCTCGGACGCCACCGTCTACGCGGTCATCCGCCGGCAGGGCAGGCGGCGCGCGCTGGACACCTTCCTGCAGACGGCGGCGCAGATGGGCGACGGCGAGGCGTGAGGCGGGACGCCCCGGGAAGCGGCCGTCAAGTCAGCACGCACTCCGAGGCGTCCGGCGCGGCCAGCCTGACGCGGAACGACCGCAGTTCGTCGCGGCGGAACACGTGCACCGTGACCCGCTCGCCCGGCCGGTACTGCGCCAGCAGCAGGTCCAGCCCGGCCGGCGCGTCCACGCGCAGCCCGTCGATGGCCACCAGCACGTCGCCGGCCGACAGGCCGCCCTTGTGCGCGGCGCCGCCTTCCAGCACCGTGGCCAGCGCCAGCGAGTCGCCCTGCTTGCGGGTGCGCGCGTCCAGCGACGGGATGTTGGCCGCCGCCTTCCATTGCAGCGTCACGCCCTGCGGCGCCAGCAGCTCGGCCAGCGGCACGTCGGCCGTGCCGTAGGCATGGCGCGCGATGAAGCGGCGCGCGTCGACGCCAGTGGCTTCTTCGATGAGCGCGGGCAGGCCGTCTTCGGGCAGGCCCTGAGGCTTGCCGCGGTAGAAGTCGCGGCCATAGCGCTCCCATAGCAGGCGCATGACGTCGTCCAGCGAATGCGCGCCGGCGCTCTGGTTGCGGATCAGCAGGTCCAGCCCCAGCGCCACCAGCGCGCCCTTGGTGTAGTAGCTGACCAGCGCGTTGGGCGAGTTCTCGTCCTGCTTGTAATAGCGGGTCCAGGCGTCGAAGGAGCTTTCCGCCACCGACTGCTTGCCGCGGCCCGGCGTGCGCGCCACGCTGGAGATGGTCTTGGCCAGCAGCCGCAGGTAGTCGGGCCGGGTGATGGCGCCCGAGCGCAGCAGCAGCAGGTCGTCGTAGTAGGAAGTGAAGCCTTCGAACACCCACAGCAGGCGCGTCAGGTCGGGCTGCGACAGGTCGTAGGGCGCGAAGGCCTGCGGCTTGATGCGCTTGACGTTCCAGGTATGGAAGTACTCGTGGCTGACCAGGCCCAGGAAGCCGCGGTAGCCTTCGCCCTGGCCCTGCTGGCCCAGCACCGGCAGGTCCTTGCGCGAGGTCATCAGCGCGGTGCTGGCGCGGTGTTCCAGGCCGCCGTAGCCGTCGCCGGTGACCATGGTCATGAAGACGTAGCGCTCGGCGCTGTCCAGGAACGGCGCGCGGCGGGTGCGGGGTTCGAAGAACGCGATCTGGGTTTCGCAGATCTTGCGCACGTCCGCGACGATGCGGTCCAGGTCCAGGTTGGGGGCGACGCCGGTGAACACCAGTTCGTGCTCGGCGCCGTGCGCGGTGAAGCTGGCGACCTGCGGCGTGCCCATTTCCACCGGATGGTCGATCAGCGCGTCGTAGTCCGGCGCCAGGTACAGGCCGAAGCCGTGGCGGCGGGCCGCGCCGCGGTGGCCGCGGGCCTCGGGCAGGCTGGTGTAGACCTTCCAGCCTTCGATGCCGCGCGGCGGCGCCAGGTCAACCAGGCAGGGCAGGTGCTCGTGTCCGTGGACGCGCAGGAACACGCTGGTGCCGTTGAAGAAACCGTGGGTTTCGTCCAGGTGCGCGCCGCGCACCGACAGGTCCCAGGCGTAGACCACGTACTCCACGCGCAGCGGGCCGTCGCAGGCCGCGGCCCGCCAGGTGTGGTTGTCCGTTTTCTCGACCGGCACCCGGCGCGCGCCGGCATAGGCCGCCAGCGATTCGATCTGGCGCGAGAAATCGCGGATCAGGTAGCTGCCCGGAATCCAGGCCGGCAGCGACAGGCGCTGGCCGTCCGGAGAGGGCGCGGGGATGGTTAGGGTTATCCGGTAGCGGTGTCCGGCGGGGTCGAAGGGCGCGAGGCGGTAAAGTAGCGGCGGAGCTTGGTCTTTTTCCATAGCCGCATCTTATTTCATAGCCTTACTTTCACACCATATCGGAGACATGTGATGAGCGAGTCGTTTGTACTGGTCGAAACCCGGGGCCGCGTCGGCCTGCTGACGCTTAACCGTCCCAAGGCGCTGAACGCGCTGAACGATCAACTGATGGACGAGCTCGGCGCCGCGCTGCTGGCCTTCGAAGCCGATCCCGGCATCGGCGCGGTGGTCATCACCGGCAGCGAAAAGGCCTTCGCCGCGGGCGCGGACATCGGCGCGATGAAAAGCTGGTCGTACATGGACGTCTACGGCAGCGAATACATCACCCGCAACTGGGAGACGCTCAAGCGCATCCGCAAGCCGGTGATCGCCGCGGTGGCCGGCTACGCCCTGGGCGGCGGCTGCGAACTGGCCATGATGTGCGACATCATCATCGCCGCCGACAGCGCCAAGTTCGGCCAGCCCGAAATCAAGCTGGGCGTGATCCCCGGCGCCGGCGGCACCCAGCGCCTGCCGCGCGCGGTGGGCAAGGCCAAGGCCATGGACCTGGCGCTGACCGCCCGCATGATGGGCGCCGAGGAAGCCGAGCGCGCGGGCCTGGTCTCGCGCGTGGTGCCGGCCGACAAGCTCATGGAAGAAGCCATGGACGCGGCCACCGTCATTGCCTCCATGTCGCTGCCGTCGGTGATGATGGCCAAGGAGTGCGTCAACCGCGCCTTCGAGGGCTCGCTCAACGAAGGGCTGCTGTTCGAGCGCCGCGTGTTCCATTCGCTGTTCTCGACCGAAGACCAGAAGGAAGGCATGGCCGCTTTCACCGAAAAGCGCAAGCCGGAATTCAAGCACCGTTAAGCCCCGTTACGCGCCGCGCCCCGCGGCGCGCACGAACGGCACGCAAAAACGCGCCCCTCCCGGGCGCGTTTTTGCATTTTGAACCACGCGTTTTCCGAGCGTTGCGCCTTGAAACGCTTGGTCAGCACCTAGGCCCCGGGTTCGGTCATATCCTGGATGGGCGTCATCTAGAGGTGCCGCGCCAGGGAGGCTGGACCGAACTGGCTCCCTGTCACGCGCGGCGGCTCGCCTTCAAACGAACAACACCAAGAAGGAGCCTTGCATGCGTACATTTATCGCTACCCGCCGGTGGTCCGCCGCAATTCTCGCCGGCGCGCTCAGCGCCGGCCTCGCCACCGCCGTCCAGGCTCAGGCGCCGCGCTCCACGCTGCGGCTGGTGTCCGAAACCCCGCAGTCCGCGCCCGCGCCGCAGATGAGCGAGCAGGAGCTGCGCGACACCGCCATCGACGCCTACGTCTACGCCTATCCCATGGTGCTGATGGAGCTGGCGCGCCGTCAGGCCACGGCGGTGCAGAGCCCGCTGGACGGCAAGGCGCCGATGAACCAGTTCGGCCACAAGGCCTCGTATCCCGACCCGCGCGCCGGGGACACGCCGTGGCCCAGCGCCGACGCGCTGTATTCCAGCCTGTGGTTCGACGTGTCGCGGGCGCCGCTGGTGGTGAACCTGCCGGCCACGGGCGAACGCTATTCGGTACTGTCGGCGCTGGACATGTGGAGCGACGTGTTCGCCTCGCGCGGCTCGCGCACCAACGGCCGCGGCGCGCAATCGTTCGTCATCGTCGGCCCCGACTGGCAGGGCGCGACGCCGGCCGGCATGGACGTGATCCGCAGCCCGACGGCCACCGGCTGGCTGATCGGCTGGACCCAGGCGGCCGGCCCGCAGGACTACGCGGCGGTCAACCAGATCCAGGCCGGCATGACCGCCAATCCGCTGGCCGTGCCCATGACGCGCACTACCCGCGCGCGCGGCGACGGCAGCGTGTATCCGCAGACCGGTCCCGGCGTGGGCGCCGCGCCCATCGGCAGCGGGCTGCGCGCGCCCATGCCGGCGCTGCCGGCCGGCACGCCGGCCGAGCAGGCCGCGAGCATGGACGCCGCCGCCTTCTTCGGCCTGTTCTTCGACCTGCTGCGCAACAACCCGCCGCATGCCAACGACACGCCGATGCTGGACCGCATGCGCCGCATCGGGCTGGACAGCCGGCGGCCGTTCTCCTACGGCAGCCTGAGCCCGGCCGTGCAGCAGGCGCTGGCCGACGCCCAGCCGCTGGCGGGGCGCCGCATCGCCGACAACGTGTCGCGCCTGGCCACGCCGCTCAATGGCTGGAACACCGTGCTGTCGGGCATCGGCACCTACGGCACGGACTACACGCGCCGCGCCGCCATCGCCTACGCCGGCCTGGGCGCGCCCACGCCGGAAGACGTGCTGTATCCGGTGACGATGGTCGACTCCAAGGGCCGGCCGCTGAACTCCGACGAGGACTACGTGCTGCATTTCGACAAGGGGCAGCTCCCGCCGGCCAACGCGTACTGGTCGCTGCACGTCTACGACGACAAGCACGGCTTTGCCGACAACCCCGCCAACCGCTACGTGCTGCGCAGCACCGACGCCCTGAAGTACAACGCCGACGGCTCGCTGGACATCTACATCCAGCAGCGCGACCCCGGCGAGCGCAAGCGCTCCAACTGGCTCGCCAGCCCCGCGGCCGACGCGCCGTTCCTGCTCAGCATGCGCCTGTACTGGCCGCAGGACACCGCGCTGGACGGCCAGTGGGCGCCACCGCCGGTCAAGGAGGATTGAGCCCGTCCGCGCAGGGCCGCGAACAGCGCCCGGCGTCTCCTCTGGGAGCGCCGGGCGTCCGCTTTTCACGGCGGCGCGGACCGTTGTTTACACCTTACAAACGGCCGAAAGTTCATTTGCTCGGGTAAAAAGAATCAAGCTATACTCTGCGAGTTTGACGCTTGCGGGGTAAGAACACTTGGCGGCTGGTTGAGAGGGTATTGGGCGTAAATACGCGTCGATATCCAAAAGCCGAATGCGCCGGTTCTGGCAAGAGCAAGATTGAGAGCAGGAAGGCTTACGGAGCAAGAAGGCTTACGGGGCTTTGCGGCTTACGCGGGGAAGTTTGATGCAACAGAACTCCATGCAGCAAAATATGCGGCAGGGTCCGGTTGGGAGCCACGGTATGGAAGTGTTGGACCAGGGCGCCACGGAAAAAGTTCTGGTACTTAGCGACGCGGACCGCGCGGCGCTGAATGCTCAAGCGAGCCGTGGGCTCTTGTTGGCACTGGCTGCGCAGGGCGCCATGGGGCTCGCAGCGGCGGTAATTGCGGGGGTTGTCGGAGGGGCGGCGGCAGGTTGGTCGGCGCTGGCGGGGGCGGGAGCGTATTTCATACCCAATGCGTTGTTCGCATTGCGCCTGGCGGTCAGCGTTCGGGCCGGTAAAGCCAGTCCCTTTACCTTTCTCTCTGGTGAGTTGATCAAGCTGTTCGCAACGGCGCTGCTGTTGTGGCTGCTTTCGCGTGTGGCGCAGGACAGCCTCGTATGGCCTGCCGCGCTGCTCGGTTTGATACTCACATTGAAGGGTTATCTCCTGCTTATGATGTTCCGCAAGTTGTCTTAGCGCCGAGCAGGTTTGCGGCAAACGAAATCGTGGAATCGTCCGGTTCGCAAGGGCCGGGCATACAGCAAATAGGGTAGGATTCAAATGGCTGCTGCCAGCGACGTGTCGCCTCAGTCTGCGTATATTCAGCACCACCTGGTGCATCTGAACAATACGGGCGAGAAACAGAGCGCTATCGCTCAGTTCGACATCATCAATTACGACTCGTTGTTCTGGTCCGGCCTGATGGGTCTGATCGTCGTTTTCTTCCTGTGGCGCGCCGCGCGCCGCGCCACCAGCGGCGTGCCGGGCCGTTTCCAGGCTTTCGTGGAAATGATCGTCGACATGGTCGACGACCAGGCCAAGGGCATCGTCCACAATGCCAAGAGCCGCCTGTTCATCGCCCCGCTGGCCCTGACCGTGTTCCTCTGGATCGTCCTGATGAACGCGCTGGACCTGCTGCCGGTCGACCTGCTGCCCTCGATCTGGCGCCTGACCGGCCTGGGCGCCGAGCACGGCGACCCGCTCTACTACCACCGCATTCTGCCGACCGCCGACCTGAACGTGCCGATGGGCATGTCGCTGGGCGTGCTGCTGCTGATGTTCTATTACGGCATCAAGATCAAGCACCCGGGCGGCTTCGTCAAGGAACTGTTCACCGCGCCGTTCCACGCGCACGGCATCGGCGCGTTGCTGCTGGCTCCGTTCAACCTGCTGCTGAACCTGATCGAATACGCCGCCAAGTCCGTGTCGCTGGGCATGCGGTTGTTCGGCAACATGTTCGCCGGCGAACTGATTTTCATGCTGATCGCCCTCCTGGGCGGCGCCTGGACCGGCTTCAACGGCGCCAGCATCGGCCTGGGCCTGGGCCATATCCTGGCCGGCTCGATCTGGGCGATCTTCCACATCCTGATCGTCCTGCTGCAGGCCTTCATCTTCATGATGCTGACGCTGGTTTACCTCGGCCAGGCTCACGAAGGCCACTGATCCCCCGGATTTCCCGCGCTGGCCATCCGGCCAGCGTGGGATAGCAAGATTTTCTTGCATTGAGCTGTACCCCTTATTTTTCAATTTTTTGACTTCAGATTTCTAACCAAGGAGTTGTCATGACCAACGTCGCTTTCGTTGCCCTCGCTTGCGGTCTTATCATCGGTCTGGGCGCTATCGGCGCTTGCATCGGCATCGCACTGATGGGCGGCAAGTATCTGGAAGCCTCGGCTCGTCAGCCTGAGCTGATGAACGCTCTGCAAACGAAGATGTTCCTGCTGGCTGGCCTGATCGACGCGGCATTCCTGATCGGCGTGGGTATCGCCATGCTGTTCGCCTTCGCCAATCCGTTCGTCGGCTAAGGCACCGCCCGCCGGCGAAAAGGCGGGTCATGACGCTGGCGGCGGTGCAGGACTACCGCGCATCGCCGCCCAGCAAAGTATCGAGTGCTCCGTAAGCCCCGTCCCGGGCGCAGCCGGAGCCGAAAGGTGTTAAAGGAACGACCGTGAATCTGAACGCGACGATCATTTTCCAGATGCTCGTGTTCTTCGTTCTGGGCTGGTTCACGATGAAATTCGTGTGGCCTCCTCTGACGAAGGCGATGGACGAGCGCCGCCAAAAAATCGCCGACGGCCTGGCCGCCGCCGAGAAGGGCAAGGCCGATCTGGCCCAGGCCCAGGCGCGCGTCAGTCTGATCGAGGCTTCTGCCAAGTCCGAAAACCACGCCCGCATCATCGAGGCCGAAAAGCAAGCCGCCTCCCTGATCGAGCAGGCCCGCCGCGAAGCGGAAGCCGAACGCGCCCGTATCGTGGCCCAGGCTGCCCAGGACGCCGCGCAGGAAGTCCAGCGCGCCCGCGACCTGCTGCGCGACGACGTCGCAGCGCTGGCCGTGAAGGGTGCTGAACAGATCCTCAAGCGCGAGGTTGACGCCCGCGCGCACGCCGAGCTGCTCAACCAGCTTCGCGCGCAGCTTTAATCCGGGACCGCCATGGCTGAACTTTCCACTGTTGCCCGGCCCTACGCCGAGGCGCTCTTCAGCGCGGCGTGCGACGACAAGGCCGGCTTGCCGGCCTGGTCCGACCTGGTCGGTGAAATGTCGCAGGTTGCCTCCAACCCCGACGTGCGCGAGGCCATGGCCGATCCGCGTCTGGGCGACAAGCAGCGCGTCGAGCTGTTCACCGGCCTGATCAAGGCCGAACTGCCGCAAGCCGCCCGCAATTTCATCGCGCTGCTGGTCGAGAACGACCGGCTGTTGCTGCTGCCCGACATCGCCACGCAATTCGCGGCGCTGCGGAATCGTCACGACGGCACGGCGCAGGCGGAAATCACCAGCGCGTTCGAGCTGAGCGACGCCCAGGTCCAAGAACTGGTGGCCGCGCTCGAACAAAAATTTGGCCTCAAGCTCAAGCCCAGCGTCACTGTCGACCCGTCGTTGATTGGCGGCGTGCGCGTGGCCGTCGGGGACCAGGTGCTCGATACTTCCGTACAAGCCCAATTGGCCCGCATGCGCGACCAGCTCGCCGCTTAAGGCAACTAACAGGATTCCAGGAGTCAATATGCAACTCAATCCCTCCGAGATCAGCGAACTGCTCAAGAGCCGCATCGAGGGCCTGGGCGCTTCGACTGATGTTCGTACCCAAGGTACCGTCGTCTCCGTGACCGACGGTATTACCCGCATCCACGGCCTGTCCGACGTGATGCAGGGCGAAATGCTCGAGTTCCCCAACAACGTTTTCGGTCTGGCACTGAACCTCGAGCGCGACTCCGTCGGCGCCGTGATTCTGGGCGACTACACCGGCGTGTCCGAAGGCGACCAGGTCAAGACGACCGGCCGCATTCTGGAAGTGCCCGTCGGCCCCGAGCTGCGCGGCCGCGTGGTCAACACGCTGGGTCTGCCGATCGACGGCAAGGGCCCGATCAACGCCAAAGAAACCGACATCATCGAGAAAGTGGCCCCCGGCGTTATCGCCCGCCGCTCGGTGTCGCAGCCGCTGCAGACCGGCACCAAGGCTATCGACGCCATGGTGCCGATCGGCCGCGGCCAGCGCGAGCTGATCATCGGCGACCGCCAGACCGGCAAGACCGCCGTCGCCGTCGACACCATCATCAGCCAGAAGGGCAAGAACGTCACCTGCGTGTACGTCGCCATCGGCCAGAAGGCGTCGACCATCAACAACGTGGTGCGCAAGCTCGAAGAGCACGGCGCCATGGAATACACCATCGTCGTGGCCGCCTCGGCCTCCGACTCGGCCGCCATGCAGTACCTGGCCGCCTACGCCGGCTGCACGATGGGCGAATACTTCCGCGACCGCGGCGAAGACGCCCTGGTGATCTATGACGACCTGACCAAGCAGGCCTGGGCCTACCGCCAGGTGTCGCTGCTGCTGCGCCGTCCGCCGGGCCGCGAAGCCTACCCGGGCGACGTGTTCTACCTGCACTCGCGCCTGCTGGAGCGCGCCGCTCGCGTCAACGAAGAGTACGTCGAGAAGTTCACCAACGGCGCCGTCAAGGGCAAGACCGGCTCGCTGACCGCGCTGCCGATCATCGAAACGCAGGCCGGCGACGTGTCCGCCTTCGTTCCGACCAACGTGATCTCGATCACCGACGGCCAGATCTTCCTGGAAACCGACCTGTTCAACGCCGGTATCCGCCCCGCCATCAACGCCGGTATCTCGGTGTCGCGCGTCGGCGGCGCCGCCCAGACCAAGGTCATCAAGAAGCTGTCCGGCGGTATCCGTACCGACCTGGCGCAGTACCGTGAACTGGCCGCCTTCGCGCAGTTCGCCTCCGACCTGGACGACGCCACCCGTCGCCAGCTCGAGCGCGGCAAGCGCGTGGTCGAACTGCTCAAGCAGCCGCAATACCAGCCGCTGCAGGTGTGGGAACTGGCCGTGTCGCTGTACACCGTGAACAACGGCTACCTCGACGACGTGGACGTGGCCCAGGTGCTGTCCTTCGAGAAGTCCTTCAAGGACCACCTCAAGGCCAAGCATGCCGCCCTGATCCAGCGCATCGAAGACACCAAGGAACTGTCCAAGGACGACGACGCCGAACTGGCCGCCGCGCTCCAGGATTTCAAGAAGCACGGTGCTTTTTAAGGCAAGGTCTGGCGTAGTCGATGGGCGCGAGCCCATCCTACGGTAGGGCGGGAGCGGTGTGAAGCCGAGCCCGCCAGCCGTCTCAACAGGAAAGCGCAATGCCCGGAATCAAGGAAATCCGAACCAAGATCAAGAGCGTGCAGAACACGCGCAAGATCACCAAGGCGATGGAAATGGTCGCCGCATCCAAGATGCGCAAGGCGCAGGAGCGGATGCGCGCGGGCCGTCCGTACGCCACCAAGGTGCGCGAGATCGCCGCGCATCTGATGCAGGCCAACCCGGAATACAACCACCCCTACCTTCAGGAACGTGAAGTCAAGTCGGTGGGCGTGGTGCTGGTCACGACCGACAAGGGCCTGTGCGGCGGCCTGAACACCAACATCAGCCGTCTGACGCTGTCGCGCCTCAAGGAATTCGAGGCCAAGGGCATCAAGGCGCAGGCGACCGCATTCGGCAACAAGGGCCTCGGCCTGTTGACCCGTATCGGCGCCAAGCTGGTGTCGCAGGAAGTGCAGCTCGGCGACAAGCCCGACCTGGACCGCCTGCTGGGCGCCATCAAGGTCCAGCTGGACGACTACCTCGAAGGCCGCATCGACGCGCTCTACGTGGCGACCACGCGCTTCATCAACACGATGAAGCAGGAGCCGGTGTTCCTGCGCCTGCTGCCGCTGGCCTCCGGTTTGGACGACCCGTTCCAGTCGGGCGCGCAATCTCTGGAACCGACGGCCGAGATCAAGTCCGACTACAGCTGGGACTACATCTACGAACCGGACGCCAAGAGCGTGATCGACGATCTGCTGCAGCGCTACGTCGAAGGCCTTCTGTACCAGGCCGTGGCCGAGAACATGGCCTCGGAACAGTCCGCTCGTATGGTCGCCATGAAGGCGGCGTCGGACAACGCGAAGAAGGTCATCGGCGACCTGCAGCTGGTCTACAACAAGACCCGCCAGGCCGCGATCACCAAGGAAATTTCGGAAATCGTAGGGGGCGCTGCCGCGGTGTAAGCCGGGCAGTATCCCGTCAAAATATCAAGGAATCGACATGAGCAACGGAACCATCGTTCAGTGCATCGGCGCCGTGGTGGACATTCAGTTCCCCCGCGATGAAATGCCCAAGATCTACGAAGCGCTCACCCTGGCCGACGAGGGTTCCTCGTTCGCCGAAAAGGGTCTGACGCTGGAAGTGCAACAGCAGCTCGGCGACGGCGTGGTACGCACCATCGCCCTGGGTTCGAGCGACGGCCTGCGCCGCGGCATGGCCGTGGCCCGCACCGGCGCGCCGATCTCGGTGCCCGTCGGTCACGGCACCCTGGGCCGCATCATGGACGTGCTGGGCCGTCCCATCGACGAAGCCGGTCCCATCCAGTCCGACGAAAAGCGCGCCATTCACCAGTCCGCCCCGAAGTTCGACGAACTGTCGCCCTCGGTGGAACTGCTGGAAACCGGCATCAAGGTTATCGACCTGGTCTGCCCGTTCGCCAAGGGCGGTAAGGTCGGCCTGTTCGGCGGCGCCGGCGTGGGCAAGACCGTCAACATGATGGAACTGATCAACAACATCGCCAAGCAGCACAGCGGCTTGTCGGTGTTCGCCGGCGTGGGCGAGCGTACCCGCGAAGGCAACGACTTCTACCACGAAATGGAAGAGTCGAACGTTCTGGACAAGGTGGCCATGGTGTTCGGTCAGATGAACGAACCCCCGGGCAACCGTCTGCGCGTGGCGCTGACCGGCCTGACGATGGCCGAGAAGTTCCGCGACGAAGGCCGCGACATCCTGTTCTTCGTCGACAACATCTACCGCTACACCCTGGCCGGCACCGAAGTGTCCGCGCTGCTGGGCCGTATGCCGTCGGCGGTGGGCTACCAGCCCACGCTGGCCGAGGAAATGGGCGTGCTGCAAGAGCGCATCACCTCGACCAAGACCGGCTCGATCACCTCGATCCAGGCCGTGTACGTGCCTGCCGACGACTTGACCGACCCGTCGCCCGCCACCACCTTCCAGCACTTGGACTCCACTGTCGTGCTGTCGCGTGACATCGCCGCCCTGGGTATCTACCCGGCCGTGGACCCGCTGGATTCGTCCAGCCGCCAGCTCGACCCGCAAGTCGTGGGCGAAGAGCACTACGCCGTGGCCCGTGGCGTGCAGCAGACGCTGCAGCGCTACAAGGAACTGCGCGACATCATCGCGATTCTGGGCATGGACGAACTGTCGCCGGAAGACAAGCAGGCCGTGGCCCGCGCCCGTAAGATCCAGCGTTTCCTGTCGCAGCCGTTCCACGTGGCCGAAGTGTTCACGGGTTCGCCGGGCAAGTACGTGCCGCTGGCCGAAACCATCCGCGGCTTCAAGATGATCGTCAACGGCGAATGCGATTCGCTGCCCGAGCAGGCCTTCTACATGGTCGGCACGATTGACGAGGCCTTCGAGAAGGCCAAGAAACTGCAATAAGGATCCACTATGGCTACCCTGCATGTCGATGTGGTCAGCGCAGAGGAAGCGATCTTCTCCGGTGAGGCGAAGTTCGTGGTCCTGCCTGGCGAGTCGGGTGAACTGGGCATTCTGCCCGGCCACACCCCGCTGATTTCGCGCATCCGCCCCGGCACGGTCAAGATCGTTCGTGCCGACCAGGGCGAGGAAAACGTCTTCGTCGCCGGGGGCATTCTGGAAGTGCAACCGGGCAGCGTGACGGTTCTGGCCGATACGGCCATCCGCGCCGCCGACCTGGATGAAGCCCGCGCCCTGGAAGCGCGCCAGAAGGCCGAAGAGGCCCTGGCCAACGCCAAGGACAAGGCGGACATCGCCGTCGTCGAAGCCGAACTCGCCATGCTGGCTGCGCAAGCCATCGCGGCGCGCAAGCTGCGCCAAGGCGGCCGTTCGCACTAAGCGGCAGTAATGCTCCGCGCGTAAAAGGCGGCCCTTCGGGGCCGCTTTTTTTATCCGACGCTCGGTTGGTTGTCGGTCGTTGAATGGGGCCTGTTGAACGGCGCGTGGTGGATGGCGTGTGTTGAATGTAGGATGGGTGTAGCGCGGCAAGCTCGCGGCAAGAACCGGTTGTTGAACGCGCGTAACCCATCAGGCGGCGCAAGCCGGCATTTGGGCATTTGGGCTTGCCACGAAAACCGGCGGCTCCCGCCGCCTGATGGGTTTCGCGCGTTCAGCATCAGGGTTCTTGCTTAAGAATTCTCGCGCTGCACCCATCCTACGCCCCAATCGTCCTCTCCCCAGCGTCCACCTCCCCCATTGCGTTCAATACGAATAGCCGCGCCCGGCCGGCTTCGGTAGCCTTCGGTCAAGTCGAATCAAACCAGGGAGGCGGCGTGCGGGACGTGCTGGATTGCGGGGTGCTGCTGGCCCCAGGCCACGAGGCCGCGATGCGCGGCTGGGTAGAGCGCCATCCGGTGCGCGCCACGCGCCTGCGGCTGCATCCGGTGTCGCTGACCGCGCTGCGCTACGCGCCCGTCGCGGCGCATCCTCATCCCCCGGCCCTGGCCGTGGCGGTTCCCGAAGGTCCCGACGTGCTTGCGCTGGCGCGCATGGCGGTGGCGCTCACGCGCTACGACGTCTGCATCCTGCCGGTGGCGCCCGCGACGCTGGCCTGGACCCGCATGGCGCTGCAACAGGCGCGCGCGGCCTTGAATACGCCGCTGCTCCTGCTGGTCCACGAGGTCAAGGCGCCGGCCATCGAAGACCTGCTCAGCCTGGGCGCCTGGGATTTCATGACCCAGCCGGTGTGCCTGGAAAGCCTGCGCGTGCGCCTGGGCCGCCTGGCCAGGCCGGCGGCGGGGCGCGATGCGCTGCGCGAACCCGCCGCGGCCTATGGCGCGGCGTCTGCCGCCGCCGCGGGCCGCTGCCGGCCGGGCGCAGCCCGCCAGCGGCCGTCGGGCGCGCCGGCCGAGCACGGCTGGGCCGGGGCGCGCCATCACGCGCACCGCGGCGCGCTGGAACCGTTCCGCGCCGCCAAGGCGCGCGTGGTGGACGGCTTCGAGCGCGACTACATCCGCCACGCCCTGTCGCGCCACGGCGGCAACGTGGCGCAGGCGGCGCGCGCGTGCAGCAAGCACCGGCGCGCGTTCTGGGCCCTGATGCGCAAGCACGGCATCGAGGCCGCGCCCTACCGGCAGGCCGCGCAGGCGCATCGGGACTAGTTCCTGGCGCGTCATGCGCGCGCGCTTGCGCGCGGGCAAGCCGGCCGCTGAAGGCGGCGGCGCCCGGCTGCCCGGGGGGAAGTAAAATCACGGCTTCCGATCATCGAGGATAGTCGTGTCTGCTCCCGTCTTGAAGAACGATGTGTTCTTGCGCTCGCTGCTGCGCGAGCCCGTGCCCTACACCCCGATCTGGCTGATGCGCCAGGCCGGACGCTACCTGCCCGAATACCGCGAGACCCGCGCGCGCGCAGGTTCCTTCATGGGCCTCGCTCAGAATCCGGACTATGCCGCCGAGGTCACGCTGCAGCCGCTGGCGCGTTTCGACCTGGACGCGGCCATCCTGTTCTCCGACATCCTGACGGTGCCGCATGCCATGGGCCTGGGCCTGGACTTCGCCGAAGGCGAGGGCCCGCGCTTTGCCCGCCCGGTGCGCACCGAGGAAGACGTGGCGCGCCTGGCCGTGCCCGACATGGAGCGGCTGCGCTACGTGTTCGACGCGGTCGGCGTGATCCGGCGCGAACTGGACGGCAAGGTGCCGCTGATCGGCTTTGCCGGCAGCCCCTGGACCATCGCCTGCTACATGGTCGAAGGCCAGGGCAGCGACGATTACCGCCTGATCAAGACCATGCTGTACGCGCGTCCCGACCTGCTGCACCGCATCCTCGAGATCAACGCCGAAGCCACGCTGCAATACCTGAACGCGCAGATCGCCGCCGGCGCGCAGGCCGTGATGCTGTTCGACAGCTGGGGCGGGGTGCTGGCCGACGGCCTGTTCCAGCAATTCTCGCTGGCCTACACGCGCAAGGTCGTGGCCGGCCTCAAGCGTGAAAACGAAGGCCGGCGGGTGCCGGTCATCGTCTTCACCAAGGGCGGCGGCCAGTGGCTGGAGGACATCGCGGCCTGTGGCTGCGACGCCGTGGGCCTGGACTGGACCGTCGACCTGGCGGCCGCCCGGCGCCGCACCGGCGACGCCGTCGCCTTCCAGGGCAACCTGGACCCGATGGCCCTGTTCGGCGGCGCGCAGGCCATCCGCGCCGAAGCGCGCCGCGTGCTGGACGCCTTCGGCCCGGTGGGCAAGGGCGGCCACGTCTTCAACCTGGGCCACGGCATTTCGCGCTTCACTCCGCCGGAAGCCGTAGCCGAATTGGTCGATGAAGTCCACAGCCACAGCCGCTCGCTGCGGGGGTAAGTGAGTGAACGCTTCGGCCCTCAGGGCCGGAGCAGCGCGCACTTGTGCACAGCAAGATTGCTCTCGGGGAAAACCCTTTAGAAGCTAGTTTACAATCTTGAAATATTGTACAAGTCATTGTTTTTTCAGGTGAATCGTGGATTTTTGACAGGAATTCACAGGTTCACGAAATCCAGGCTTTTTCCAATTTCCGACCTTGCTCCAGCCTTTTCCCCAAAGTTATCCACAGGCGGGGACAGGCCGGGAGCGCGTCGGGCGGGGTCATCCTCCCTTATGCACAGTCCGATCCTCCATGTCTGAAGCGCAGGCCACCTTGGTTTCCCCGCCTGCCTGGGTGCGGGTGGCGCTGGACGTGCCCCTGCCCGGTCCTTTCGACTACCGCAGCGACGCGCCGGTGACGGTGGGCCTGCGGGTGATCGTGCCGTTCGGCCGCCGCAAGCTCATCGGCGTGGTTGTGGACAACCCGGCCGAGCCGTCCTACGACCCCAAGCAGATACGGCCGATCGAGGCGGTCCTGGACGATCTGCCGCCGTTCGACGAGGCCTGGCTGCGGCTGGCGCGCTTCGCCGCGGATTATTACCAGCGGCCGCTGGGCGAAGTGATGCTGCCCACGTTGCCGCCGCCGCTGCGCAAGCCCACCGCGTACCAGGGCAAGCGCTCGGCCGGCGGGCCGGTGGCCAGGCTGGACGGGCGCAAGCGCAAGGCCGTGCGAGCCCCGGCCGCGGCCGACGAGCCGCCGGCGCTCAACGAGGCCCAGCAGGGCGCGGTCGAGGCCATCGCCGCGCTGGACGGATTCAAGCCGGTGCTGCTGCACGGCGTGACCGGCAGCGGCAAGACCGAGGTGTACCTGCGCGCCGCCGAGCGCGTGCTGGCCGCCGGCCGCCAGGTGCTGCTGATGGTGCCCGAAATCAACCTGACACCGCAGCTCGAGGGCGCGCTGCGCGCGCGCCTGGAGGCGCTGGTGGGGCCGGACGGGCTGGCCGTCATGCACAGCGGCCTGTCCGACGGCGAGCGCCTGCAGGCCTGGACCCGCGCCCAGCGCGGCCAGGCGCGCATGCTGCTGGGCACCCGCATGTCGGTCTTCGCGCCCATGGGCGAGCTGGGCCTGATCGTGGTGGACGAAGAGCACGACGCCTCCTACAAGCAGCAGGACGGCCTGCGCTATTCGGCGCGCGACCTGGCCGTGTGGCGCGCCCACGACCTCGGCATCCCGGTGGTGCTGGGCTCGGCCACGCCGTCGCTGGAGACCTGGCAGCACGCCGAGCGCGGCCGCTACCTGCGCCTGAGCCTGCCGGGCCGGGCGCGCGCCAGCAGCCTGCCGACGGTGCGGCTGGTGGACACGCGGCGGCTGCAGCTCAAGCAAGGCATGTCGCCGCAACTGCTCGACGCCATCGGCCAGCGCCTGGAGCGCAAAGAGCAGTCGCTGATCTTCCTGAACCGTCGTGGTTATTCGCCGGTGCTGCATTGCCAGTCCTGCGCCTGGGTCAGCAATTGCCCGCGCTGCACCGCGTTCACCGTGCTGCACCGCACCGAGGGCCGCGGCCACCGCCTGCAATGCCACCATTGCGGCTATCAGGCCCCGGTGCCGCGCGCCTGCCCCGAATGCGGCGACCAGGACCTGGCGCCGATGGGACGCGGCACCCAGCGCGTGGAGGAACACCTGGCCGAGCTGTTCCCCGAGGCCCGCATCCTGCGCATCGACGCCGACAGCACGCGCAGGAAGGGTAGCGCCGAGGCGCTGTTCGCCTCGGTCCACGCCGGCGAGGTGGACATCCTGGTGGGCACGCAGATGGTGGCCAAGGGCCACGATTTCGCGCGGCTGGGGCTGGTGGGCGTGCTGAACGCCGACTCCATGCTGTTCGCGCACGATTTCCGCGCGCCGGAGCGCCTGTTCGCGCAGCTGATGCAGGTGGCCGGCCGGGCCGGGCGCCACCAGGGCAACGGCGAGGTGCTGATCCAGACCGGCTACCCCGAGCAGCCGGTCTACCAGGCGCTGCTGCGCCACGACTACGCGGGGTTCGCCCGCCACGCGCTGCGCGAGCGCGAAAGCACCGGCCTGCCGCCCTACGTCTACCAGGCGCTGCTGACCGCCGAGGCGCGCGAACTGAAGGTGGCCAAGGATTTCCTGGAACGCGCGCGCGCCCTGCCCGAAGGCGAATGGGCGGCGGATTTTCCGGGCCTGGACGCCATCATGCTGTACGATCCCGTGCCGCTGCGGGTGGTGCGCGTGGCCAATATCGAACGCGCCCAGCTGCTGGTCGAAAGCAGCAGCCGTCCGGCCCTGCAGGCCTTCCTGGCGTCCTGGTCGCACCACCTGCCTTATCTCGCCAACGAGGCGCGCGTGCGCTGGCAGCTGGAAGTCGACCCCCTGGAGATCTGAGGGCCGGGCCATGCGCCCGCCGCCCGATTGTTCTATGATCTTTGTCCTCTTCCGCGCCGGCGTCGCCGCGTCGCGCCGCCCGACCCCACGATCCAAATGTCCGCAAGCGAACCCATAGGCCTAGGCATGAACCCCGCCCAGAGGGAGGCGGTGCTGTACCTGGACGGCCCCTGCCTGGTGCTGGCCGGCGCCGGCAGCGGCAAGACCCGGGTGATCACGCAGAAGATCGCCTACCTGCTGCGCGAATGCGGCTACATGGGCCGCAACGTGGTGGCGCTGACCTTCACCAACAAGGCCGCGCGCGAGATGGACGAGCGCGTCAAGACGCTGGTGGACCGCAAGCTTTCCAAGGGGCTGATCATCAGCACCTTCCACTCGCTGGGCGTGAAGATGCTGCGCGAGGAAGCGCGCAACGCCGGCCTGAAGCCCACGTTCTCCATCCTGGACGCCGACGACGCCATGGCCATCATCCAGGAGCTGCTGGGCACCACCGACAAGGCGCGGCTGCGCCACGTGCAGGGCATCATCTCGCTGTGGAAGAACGCGCTGATGGAGCCGGACGACGCGGCGCGCGAGGCCATCACGCCGGGCGACGTGGAGGCGGCCAACGTGTACCGCAGCTACGCGGCCACGCTGGCGGCCTACCAGGCGGTGGACTTCGACGACCTGATCCGCATCCCGGCCCAGCTGCTGGCCAATAACGAAGAGGTGCGCACCCGCTGGCAGAACCGCGTGCGCTACCTGTTGGTGGACGAATACCAGGACACCAACGTGTGCCAGTACCGCCTGGTGCAGCTGCTGACCGGGCCGCGCGCCATGTTCACGGCGGTGGGCGACGACGACCAGGCCATCTACGCCTGGCGCGGCGCCACCATCGAGAACCTGGCCAAGCTGACGACCGACTATCCCAACATCAAGCTCATCAAGCTGGAGCAGAACTACCGTTCGGTCCAGCGCATCCTGGCCGCTGCCAACCAGGTGATCGAAAAGAATCCCAAGCTGTTCGAAAAAAAGCTGTGGTCCGAGCTGGGCGTGGGCGAGCCGATCCTGGTGTCGGCCATGGACGGCGAGGAGCACGAGGCCGAATCGATCGCGATGAAGGTGTCGGCGGCGCGCTTCGAGCGTCAGGCGCAGTGGAAGGATTTCGCCATCCTGTACCGCAGCAACCACCAGTCGCGCATCCTGGAGCAGGCGCTGCGCAACCTGAAGATTCCGTACACCATCTCCGGCGGCCAGAGCTTTTTCGACAAGGCCGAAGTGCGCGACGTGCTGGCCTATCTGCGGCTGCTGGCCAACGACGATGACGATCCCGCCTTCATCCGCGCGGCCACCACGCCCAAGCGCGGCATCGGCCAGGCCACCCTGCAGGTGCTGGGCCAGTACGCGGCCAGCCGCGAACTGTCGCTGCTGGCGGCGGTGGCCGAGACCGGGCTGGAAAGCCTGCTGGCGCCGCGCCAGCTGGAGCCGCTGCGCACCTTCGCCGAATTCATCCGCCGCATGCAGTGGCGCGCCGGGCGCGGCGCGGCCACGGCCGGGGACGCCGCGCCGGCCGAGCCCGCCGGCGTGATCCTGGACGACCTGCTGGAGGCGATCCAGTACGAACGCCACCTGTACGAACTCTTCGAGGAACGGCCCGCGCAGACGCGCTGGCAGAACGTGCAGGAGCTGACCGGCTGGCTCAAGCGCAAGGCCGAGGAAGACGACATGACGCTGTTCGACCTGGTGCAGCACGTGGCGCTGGTCACCATGCTCGAGCGCGGCGAAGAGGAAGAGCCCGACGCGGTGAAGATGTCCACGCTGCACGCCTCCAAGGGGCTGGAGTATCCGCACGTATACCTGGCCGGCGTCGAAGAAGGCCTGCTGCCGCACCTGGGCAAGGACGACGAGGTCGGCGACCCGGCGCGCGCCGCCGAGAACCTGGCCACCCGCATCCAGGAAGAGCGGCGGCTGATGTACGTGGGCATCACGCGCGCGCAGCGCAGCCTGAACCTGAGCTGGTGCAAGCGCCGCCGCCGCGCGCGCGAGGACCTGGTGCGCGAGCCCTCGCGCTTCATCGAGGAGATGGGCCTGGGCGACGTGCGCATCCAGGAGGACGAGGCCACGGCCGCCATGAACCCGAAAGAGCGCATGGCCATGCTCAAGGCGCTGCTGAAGAAATAGGCCGTCCGGGCGCGCTTGGACAAGCGCGCCGGCTGCTCCTACACTGGACCGCGCGGGGTTGCCCGCCACAGACAAGGAGCGCGCCATGTGCCGTTGGCTAGCCTATACCGGTAGTCCCATCCAGATGGAGAGCGTGCTGTTCAAGGCCCGGCACTCCCTCATCGACCAGAGCCTGCATGCGCGCATGGGCGCGACCACCACCAATGGCGACGGATTCGGCCTGGGCTGGTACGGCCGCGCGCCGGAGCCGCCGTTCCGCTACCGCAGCGTGCATCCGGCCTGGAACGACCGCAACCTGCGCGAGGCGGCGCGCGCCATCCATGCGCCGCTGTTCGTCGCCCACATCCGCGCGGCCACCGACACGCCGGCCCAGGAAACCAACTGCCATCCGTTTCGCCACGGGCAGTGGCTGTTCGTGCACAACGGCGTCATCCGCGATTACCCGCTGCTGCGGCGCGACCTGATGCTGATGATCGCGCCGGCGTATTTCGGCTCGCTGGAAGGCTCCACCGATTCGGAAGTGATGTTCCTGCTGGCGCTCAGCTTCGGTCTGGAGGAAGACCCGGTGCTGGGCCTGGCGCGCATGGTGGGCGCGGTGGAAGAGACCGGCAGGCGGCACGGCGTGGCGCAGCCGATCAACATGACGGTCTGCGCGCTGGACGGCCAGCGCCTGATCGCGGTGCGCTATTCCAGCGAGGGCGATTCGCGCACGCTGTTCCACAACACCTGCGTGCGCCACCTGCGCGAGCTGTACCCCGACAACGCGCAGATCGCGGCCCTGGACGACGATGCCTTCCTGCTGCTGTCCGAGCCCCTGACCGAAATGCCCGGCGCCTGGGAAGAAGTGCCCGAGGCCACGGCCATCATCGCCGGCCGCGGCAGCGTGACCCATCATCCGTTCGCGCCGGTGCCGCCGGGGCGGTAGTGTGCTGTCCCGTAGATGCGTCCGCATGACGAAATTTCTCCTCTTGGCGTCAGGGCTAGGCGCAAACCGCAGCGATACCCGTAGGTATCGCGAGGATTTGCAACGACGCCTTGGCGTCAAGGGGGGAATTTCGTGCGGGCGTATCTACGGGACAGCACACTAGGCGGGCCGCTCAGTGGCCGGTATGCAGGGCCGGGTTCAGCGTGCCCCAGGCGGCGGTGCGCACCAGCGACTCGACCGCGCCGGTCTGCGAGTTGCGGCGAAACAGCAGGCCGTGCTGGCCCGCCAGCGACGTGGCCTTGACCACCGCGCCTTCCGGCGTCAGCACGCGGGTGCCGGCGGTGATGTAGCAGCCGGCCTCGACCACGCAGTCGTCGCCCAGCGAAATGCCGATGCCCGAATTCGCGCCCAGCAGGCAGCGCTTGCCGATGGACACCACCTGTTTGCCGCCGCCGGACATGGTGCCCATGATGGAAGCGCCGCCGCCGATATCGCTGCCGTCGTCGACGATGACGCCGGCGCTGATGCGGCCCTCGACCATCGAGGCGCCCAGCGTGCCGGCGTTGAAATTGCAGAAGCCTTCATGCAGCACCGTGGTGCCGGGCGACAGGTGCGCGCCCAGCCGCACGCGCGCGGTGTCGGCGATGCGCACGCCGCCGGGCACGACGTAGTCGGTCATGCGCGGAATCTTGTCCACGCCGCGGATCTCCAGCACCTGCCCCGAGGCGCGCAGGTGCCAGCGCAGCGCGTCGACCTGGTCGACCGCGCAGGGGCCGGCCGAGGTCCAGGCCACGTTGGACAGCACGTTGAACAGGCCGTCGAGGTTGGCGTCATGCGGGCGGATCAGCCGGTGGCTGAGCAGGTGCAGGCGCAGATAGGCGTCGTGCGCGTCGACCGGCGGCTCGTCCAGCGAGGCGATGGCGGTGCGCACGGCCACGATGTCCACCTTGCGGCGGGTGTCGCGCACCAGCGCCGTGGGCACGTGTTCGCCAAGGGCGGCGCGCGCCTCTTCGGGGCTGAGGTGGCGGGTGCCGGTGGCGGGCGCGCCTTCGGCCAGCGAGGGGCGGGGATACCAGGTGTCCAGGATGCTGCCGTCGGCGGCCAGCGTGGCGACGCCATAGGCGATGGCGCTGAGGGGCGTGTGGGAGTCGGACATGATCAGAAGGGCGGGGCGCGGTCTCGGGGGGTAAATTCTAGGACAAAACGCCCGCGTCCCCCGAGGCCGCGCGCGCCCTCTCAGACCAGTTCTTTGAGCAGCAGCTGCCAGAACTTCTGGCGTTGTTCCAGCGTCGAGACCAGCACGTATTCGTTCAGGGTATGCGCGCCGTCGCCGTCGGCGCCCAGGCCGTCGAGCGTGGGGATGCCCATGGCGGAGGTGAAGTTGGCGTCGCTGCCGCCGCCGGTCATGGGGGCGTCTTCCAGCAGGAAGCCGGCGCGCTCGGCGTAGCCCTGCACCAGCGCCAGCAGTTGGGCCGCGGCCTCGGTCTTGACCATCGGCGGGCGGTTCAGCTCCACGTCGATGTCCAGCTCCACGTCCGGGCCCACCGCGCACAGTTCGCGCATGCGGCGCAGCACGTCCTCGGCGGCGCCCATGTCGGGCACGCGGAAGTCCACCACGCAGCGGCACTGCGCCGGCACGGTGTTGGTCACGGTGCCGCCGGCGATGGTGCCCACGCTGACGGTGATGCCGCGCTCATAATCGGTCATGGCTTCCAGCGCCAGCACCTGGTGCGCCATTTCGCGGATGGCGCTGCGGCCCTTGTCGTGGTTCATGCCGGCGTGCGCCGGACGGCCCTTGACGTTCAGGTTGAGCATGCCGGTGCCCTTGCGCGCCGTGACGCACTTGCCGCCGTTGGCGCGGGCCGGCTCGCACACCAGCGCGTACTTGGCGTTGGCGGCGAAGCGCTCGATGTGCGGGCGCGAGGCATGGCTGCCGGTTTCCTCGTCCGGCACCACCAGCATGTCCACGGGCAGCCGGGTCGCGTCGGGCTGCGCCAGGCCGGCCAGGGCCGACAGCGCCAGGTAGATGCCGGCCTTCATGTCGTAGCCGCCGGGGCCGTAGAGGCGGTCGCCCTCGATGCGCACCGGGTTCTCCAGCAGCGTGCCGACCGGGTGGACGGTGTCCATGTGGGCCAGGATCAGGATGCCGGGGCGGCTGTCGCCGGGGGCGCGGTTGGTGACGTACAGCAGCGGGCCGGTGGCCGGGCCCAGGGACGACAGCTCCACCGTCAGGCCGGCGGCCGCGGCGTAGTCGGCGATGATGCGCGCCATCGCGGCGATGCCTTCGGGAAAATTCGAGGGCGATTCGCATTGCAGCCAGCTCTGGATGCCGGCGACGATCTGTTCGGTGCTGGGGGTGGTGGACATGGCGGTATCGGATTCGGGCTAAGGGAAAGGGAAGGCGCTCAGGCGACCTGCTGGCCGGCCAGGCGGGCCAGTTCGGCGGCGTCGGGCATGCAGCCGTCGAACCACAGGCTGGCGCACACCGCGGACATGGCGCGGCCGTCGTGGCCGATGCCGGGCACGACCTGCAGCTTCCAGCCGAACGGCACGCCGCGGCGCTCGGCTTCCTTGCGGCCGAACTCGTAGTAGTTCTGCGCGCGCGCGAAACGGTGCGGTCCCTGGCGCATGGCGGCCGGCTCGGACGGCAGGTTGGGGTCGTCGGTGGCGATGTCCTGGTCGCCGGCCAGGATGGTCATGGGATAGGCCAGCAGCTTCACCAGGTGCGCTTCGGTCAGGCCGACGCCGTCCATGCCTTCGGGGAAGGGATGGTCGAAGGTGGGCAGGGTGTACCAGCCCGGGTTGCCGGCGGTCACGGCCTTGAACGGCGCGTGCGACTGGCTGCTCATCAGGCGGTGCACGAACTGGCCGCCCGCCGAATGGCCGAACAGGTAGACGTTCTGGCCGTCGGTGATCTCGGCGGCGATCAGGTCCTTGATGACGTTGCCGACCAGCGCATAGGTCCAGCCGTCGACGTGGCGCGGATTGCCGCCGGCCGAGAACACGCGGCCGTTGTTGTAGCTTTCCACGCCGGGCCAGATCTCGTTGGAGAAGGTCGGCGCCACGATCAGCAGCTTGTGCTTGTCGGCGGCGGGTACCCAGAAGTCGCGGTATTCGTCGCCGTTGCGCAGCACGCCGTGCTGCACGATGACCACCGGCCGGTCCGGCGTGTAGCCGTAGGGGCGGTAGGTCTGCAGCTTGAACGGACGGTCGGCGTTGCGGTCCTCGTCCACGTACTGGATGGCGTTGCGGCCGGCATGGCCCAGTTCGATGGCGATGCGGTCGACGTTGGACATTTCGGAAGGTTTCATCAGGCGTGCGCCTCATTCAGGTGGCAGGCCGACCAGTGGCCCGCCGAGATTTCTTTCAGTTCCGGCGCCTGTTCGCGGCAGCGCGGCATGGCGTGGGGGCAGCGGGGATTGAAGGTGCAGCCCGGCGGCGGATTCAGGGGCGAGGGGATCTCGCCCTTGATCGGGGTGAACTTGCGGCCGCGGCGGCCCACGTCCGGCACTTCGGCCATCAGGGCCTGGGTGTACGGGTGGTTGGCGCGCGCGAAGATCTCGGCCGAGGTGGAGATTTCCACGATCTTGCCCAGGTACATGATGGCCACGCGGTCGGAGATGTGCTTGACCACGCCCAGGTCATGGCTGATGAACAGGTACGTGAAACCGTGCTGTTCGCGCAGATCCATGAACAGGTTGATGACCTGGGCCTGGATGGACACGTCCAGCGCGGCCACCGGTTCGTCGCAGACCAGGAACTTGGGCGCCACCATCAGCGCGCGGGCGATGCCGATGCGCTGGCGCTGGCCGCCGGAGATCTGGTGCGGGAAGCGGTCGCGGTATTCGGCGTCCAGGCCCACTTCGGCGAGCGCGCGGTCGATGCGCGCCGGAATCTCGGCGGCCGGCGCCAGCTTGTGGACCTTGAGCGCTTCGCCCAGGATCTGGCGCAGGCGCTGGCGCGGATTGAGCGAGGCCTGCGGGTCCTGGAAGATCATCTGCACGCCCAGCGTATAGGCGAGCTTGTCCGCGCCGCGCAAGCGGTTGGCGTCGCGGCCCTGGTACAGCAGTTCGCCTTCGGTCTGGCGGTGCAGGCCGGCCACGACGCGGCCCAGCGTGGACTTGCCGCAACCGGATTCGCCGACCAGGCCCAGCACTTCGCCGCGCCTGATCGACAGGTCCACGCCGTTGACCGCGTAGACGGTGCGGCGGTCGATGGGGCGGCCGGCCACGGCCAGGATGCGCTGGGCCAGGTCGGGACGCTGCTCGAATCGCTTATGGACGTTCTTGAGCTCGATGACGGGAGTATCGGCTTGGCTCATACGGACTGGGCCTCGCGGGCAATTGGCGCATAGCAGCGGTAGCTGCGCGGGCCTTCGGTGGTGACGGTGGGCGCTTGCTCGGTGCAGCGCGTGACGGCGCTGGTGCAGCGCGGACGGAACGGACAGCCCGAGGGGCGGCCGGCCAGGCTGGGGGCCATGCCGTCGATCTGGTGCAGGCGCGCGCCGGGCCGGGTGGCGCCGGGCATGGAGTCGAGCAGGCCCTTGGTATAGGGGTGGCGCGGGGCGTCCAGCACCTGCTCGACCGGGCCGCTTTCGACGATGCGGCCGGCATACATCACGGCCACGCGGTCGGCCAGCTCGGCCACCACGCCCAGGTCGTGGGTGATCCAGATCAGCGCCGTGTCGTGCTCGCGGCAGATCTCCTGCATGCGGTAGAGGATCTGGCCCTGGATGGTGACGTCCAGCGCCGTGGTCGGCTCGTCGCAGATGATCAGGTCGGGCTTGTTCAGCATCGCGATGGCGATCGCCACGCGCTGGCGCATGCCGCCCGAGAATTCGTGCGGATAGCTCTTCAGGCGCTTTTCCGGCGAGGGGATGCCCACCATCGCCAGCGCCTCGCGGCAGCGCTCCTCGGCCTCGGCGCGCGAGACGTTCTCGTGCGTGAGGATGGCCTCCATCATCTGCTCGCCGATGCGCAGCACCGGGTTGAGCGTCATCAGCGGGTCCTGGAAGATCATGGCGATGCGGTTGCCGCGCAACTGGCGCATCTGTTCTTCGGAGAGCTTGCGCAGGTCGGTGCCCTTGAACTTCACTTCGCCGTCCACCACTTCGCCGGGCGGGTCGATCAGGCCCAGCAGCGAAAAGCCGGTGACGGATTTGCCGGAGCCGGACTCGCCGACCAGGCCGACGATCTCGCCGCGGCGCACGGTCAGGTCGACGCCGTCGACCGCCAGCCAGGCGCCGGCCTCGGTATGGAATGCGGTGCGCAGGCCGCGCACCTCCAGTAGGGTTTCGCTCATTTCAGATTTCCATTGCGCGGGCATTGCCCAGCGGGGCCGCGCGGAGCCGGCTTTGCCGGTCCGCAGCGGCGCCCCCTTGAGGGGGAAGCGCGCAGCGCTTCGGGGGTGGGCTGTTCATGCTCGTCGCGGGTCCAGGGCTTCGCGCAGGCGGTCGCCCACGATGTTGATGGAAAGAATCAGCAGCAGCAGGGCGATGCCCGGGAACAGGCTGATCCAGTAGTCGCCCGACAGCAGGTACTGGAAGCCGTTGGAGATCAACAGGCCCAGCGAGGGTTCGGTGATCGGCACGCCCACGCCCAGGAACGACAGCGTCGCTTCCAGCGCGATGGCGGTGGCGATCTGGATGGTGGCGAACACCATCACGGGGCCCAGGCAGTTGGGCAGCAAATGGAACAGCATGATGCGCCAGGCCGGAAAGCCCAGGTTGGCGGCCGCTTCCACGTATTCCTTGCGGCGTTCCTGCAGCGCGCGGCCGCGCATGATGCGCGCGTAGTGGCCCCACTGCACCAGCACCAGGGCGAGGATCACCTTGTCCACCCCGCGCCCCAGCACCACCAGCAGCACCAGCGCCACCAGGATGGTGGGAAAGCCCAGGATGAAGTCCACGATGCGCATCAGCACGGTGTCGACCAGGCCGCCGATGTAGGCGGCCACCAGGCCGACCGCGCCGCCGACCGCGGTGGCCAGCACCACGGCGGACAGGCCCACCATCAGGCTGATGCGCAGGCCATACAGGATGGCGCTGAGCATGTCGCGGCCCTGGTCGTCGGTGCCGAGCCAGGCGATGCTGCCGTCCATCAGCGCCTGGCGCGGCGCCAGGCGGCCGTCCATGAGCGACAGGTTGGCCAGGTCGTAAGGGTTCTGCGGCGCGAAGTAGGGCGCGAAGACCACCAGGACGATCAGGATGGCCAGCGCGATGACGGAGCCGCGCACCGTCGGGCGCGCGTGCAGTTTCTTGAGGATGGCGGCGCGCCGGGGCGTCTCGGCCAGGGGCTGGACGGTGCGGGTGCGGCCGGGATTGGGAATTTGAGCCATGGCGGATTATTGAGCGGGAGTCACGAGCTGCACGCGCGGGTCGAGCGTGGCGTACAGGATGTCCACAACCAGGTTGATGATCACGAAGATCAGGGTGACCAGCATCACGTAGGCCACCACGACCGGGCGGTCGAGCTGGTAGACGCTGTCGATGAGCAGCTTGCCCATGCCCGGCCATGCGAACACGGTCTCGGTGATGGTGGAGTAGGCGATGAGGGTGCCAAACTCCATGCCGATCACGGTGACCACGGGGATCAGGATGTTGCGCAGGATGTGGCGGCGCACGATGCGGCCGGGCTTGACGCCCTTGGCGCGGGCGAACTTCACGTAGTCCTGGCTGCGCGCCTCGACCACGCCGGAGGCCGTCAGGCGCAGCACCAGCGCGATGTTGGCCAGCGCCAGGTTGATGGCCGGCATGATCAGGTGCGACCAGCCGTCGGCGGTCAGGATCGACAGCGGCACGCCCAGCACGCTGACCGTGTCGCCGCGGCCCGTGGCCGGCAGCCAGCCCAGCCACACCGCGAACAGCAGGATCAGCATCATGCCCTGCCAGAAGTTGGGCAGCGAAAAGCCCAGCACCGACGAGGCCATGATGCCGCGGCCCAGCGGCTGGTCGCGGTACAGGCCCGCGACCAGGCCCAGCGGAATGCCGAACACGCAGGTCAGCAGGATGGCCACGACCACCAGTTCGAAGGTGGCAGGGATGCGCTGCACGATCAGCTCGATGGCGGGGATGCCGTGCACGAAGGACGTGCCCAGGTCGCCGTGCAGCGCGCGCCATAGAAAGCCCGTGTATTGCTGCCACACCGGCAGGTCCAGGCCGAGGCGGGCGATCATCGCCTCGCGCGCGGCCTGGCTGGCTTCGGGGCTGACCAGCAGCTCGATCGGATCGCCCACCGCGTAGACCGCGAAGAAGACCACGACCGACACGGCCAGCAGCACGAACAGACTCTGGATCAGTCTGCGTAGGATGAAGAGGGCCACTTGATGATTTCCTTGGTGGGCTCGGGGTTGGGGGTGTAGACCTTATTTGTTGGCGGGCCTGGCCGACATGGCCAGCGTGTATTGGTCGGCCCGGCCTTCGTAGGTCAGGCCCTTGCGGAACGCCCAGATGCTGCTTTCGAAATGCAGGGGGATGCTGGGCAGGTCGGCCAGCGCCAGGGTCAGCGACTGCTGCAGCAGTTTTTCGCGCGCGGCCGGGTCCACGGTGACCAGGGCGCGCTTGAACACGCCGTCGAACTCGGGGTTGTCATAGCCGCCGTAGTTGCTGGTGCCCAGGCCGTGTTCCTTGTCGTACTTGCTGACCCAGTACTGCAGGAAGGACGAGGCTTCGCCGGTTTCGGACGACCAGCCGCCCATGGCGAAGCTGAACTCGCGCTTGGCGCGCTTGGGGAAGTAGACCGAGCGCGTCATGGTGTCCACGGTGGTCTTGATGCCCACGCGCGACAGGTATTGCGCCACCGCCTGCGTGACCTGCGCGTCGTTGATGTAGCGGTCGTTGGTGGACGAGACGGTCAGCTCGAAGCCGTCCGGGTAGCCGGCCTCGGCCAGCAGCTTCCTGGCGGCGGCCGGGTCGTACTTGAGCTCGGGCGGATTGGGCAGCGTGCCGAACATGCCGTCGGGCAGGAACTGGTTGGCCGGCGTGGCGGCGCCGTCCATGATGCGGGCGGCGATGGTCTTGCGGTCGATGGCCAGCGAAATCGCGCGGCGCACGCGCACGTCCTGCAGGGGATTCTTGCCGTTGGCGGCCTTGACCAGCGGACTGGGATCGCGGCCCACGTCGGGCTGGAAGTACACCACGCGCACCGAGGGGGTGATGACGTGGCCGAAGCCCGGGGTCTCGGAGATGCGCTTCACGTCGCGCGCGGCGGGGTTTTCGATCAGGTCGAAGTCGCCCGCCAGCAGGCCGGTCAGGCGCGGGCCGGCGGCCGGCACCGGCACCAGCTTCACGTCCTTCCATGCCGGCTTGTCGCCCCAGTAGGCGTCGTTGCGCGTCAGCTCGATGCCGGTGCCCTTGACGTAGCTTTTCAGGGTGTACGGCCCGGTGCCGATCACCGAGCGGCCGGTATTGAAGTCGGCCACGGTGGGCCAGGCGCCGGTGACGCCGCACTTGTTCTTCAGGTCGAAGGTGATGGGGCCGTGTTCGGCGATGCCGTTCCACAGCATGCCCATGCGGGTCAGGTCGTTGGGCAGCAGCGGATAGGGCTGGCGCGTCCTGATCACCAGGGTATTGCCGTCGCGCACCTGCACGTCGGCGAACTTCTGCACGATGGACGGATACGAGCTGCTGATGGACTGCTCGTTGTTGACCACGCGGCAGAAGGTGAAGAGCACGTCCTGCGCCGTGAACGGCTGGCCGTTGGAGAACTTGACGCCCTCGCGCAGCGTGAATTCCCAGGTCGTGTCGTCCACCGGCTTCCAGGCCGTGGCCAGGCGCGGGATCAGGTTCATCTTGGCGTCCTGCCCCACCAGCGTCTCGAACATGTGCGAGGTCATCGCGTCGTTCGGCGTGGCCTGGTGATAGTGCGGGTCCATCGAGGTCGGCTCGGACGAAAGGCCGATCCTGAGGACGCCGGCGTCCTGGGCCAGCGCCGGCGCACAGGCGGCCAGCGTACAGGCGGCGATGAGGCTGCGGTAGTAGGTCTGGGCGGGCATGGTTTTTTTCCCCTTTGCTGTCTCGGATGTTATGTGGCGGCGCGGCGCGCCGGACGCGTCAGGCGATGGGCTGCGCCAGCCGCACCACGGTCACGCCGGGCCGCAGGTTGGCGGTCGAGGGCATGATCAGCACGCAATCGTCATAGGGCGTGACCACCGGCTCGCCTTCGGACCAGCCGATCAGCGTGCCGGCCTTGGCCAGCGTCTCCAGGCCCTTCCAGGGCTGGGCGAAGCGGAAATCCGCGCTCTTGGCGGCGATGGCGTGGGTGACGCGCAGCGCGCGCTGCGCCGGCGCGTCAGGGGCGAACCAGGAGGCGGGCAGGTCGCCGCGGTCCACGGCGCCGGCCGCCGCCAGGAAGCGCGCCATCTGGTCGACGGCCACGTCGCGCGCCTCGGGCGCGCCGTGAAAGCCGCATTCGATCAGCAGCGAGCGGGTGCCGTTCTCACCGGCCGCACCGAAGCGGCCGTAGTCGCGCATGCGCACGCCGGCGGCGTGGCCGGCGTCGGCGATGATGGTGCCGGGATTGCCCAGTTCCAGCGCCAGGTCGATATTGCGCTGCTGCATGCCGGTCAGCTGCAGCGGCACGTCGGAATTGCTCATCGAGTGGAAGTCCAGCAGCCAGTCGGCCCGCTCCACCCAGGGCCGCAGTTCGGCGGCGCGGCGCCGTTCCTGGCTGCTGGGCGTGTCGAGCTTGTCGCCGCTCCAGACCCGGTTCATGTCTTCGTCGACGAAGCGGGCCGGGGCATAGTTGGCGGGATCGAAGCGGTCGAAGGCCGCCAGGTTGCAGAACGCCAGCGTCAGCGAGCCGCGGCGCGGCCGCAGGCCGGCGGCCAGCGCCTCTTTCAGCGCCCAGGCGCCGCACAGTTCGTTGCCGTGGATCAGCGCGCTGAGCATCACATGCCGGCCCGGCGCGCCCGAATCGAAATGCCAGACGCCCGGCGTGTCCGTGTTGCCCGACCGCTCTGCGGACAGGTCCGGACAGGCAAGTAGAAATGGGCGCGGAACAGACGCGGCGGCGGGCGTAGGCATGGGGACTCCGATGAAGCGACGGGATTGTATAGGCGATGGCGCGGACGTTGACGGCTAGGCGCCGGAAATGGCCGCGCGGCGCACGGTCAGGTGCGCTGGAATGGCTGCAAACACGGGTTTTCCCTTATATATGGGGCGCGTCATGGACGCGCCGCCTTCGAGTATTGGCCGAATTCTAGGAGCTTGGCTGCTTTCTCTACAATTAGAAAATTTATCGTGAGCTTTGCGGAAAAGGCAAAGCTCGCTCAACCATTTCCCATGGGCCTGGAGGGCGGACGTGCACGGCATCGCCTTGAAGTACTTTCTGGAGGTCGCCCAGGCGGGCAGCCTGAGCGGCGCTTCCGAGCGCCTGCACGTGGCGGTGTCGGCCATCAGCCGGCAGATCGCCAAGCTGGAGGAGGAGGCGGGGGCGCCGCTATTCGAGCGCGCGGCCCGCGGCATGGTGCTGAGCGAGGCGGGGCGACTGATGCTGGCGCACGCGCGGCGCACCATGCTGGAAGCCGATTCGGTGCTGCAGGAGATCGCCGCGCTCAAGGGCGTGGCGCGCAACGAGATTCGCGTGGCCTCGGTCGAGGGCGTGGCGCGCATTTTCCTGCCCTCGGTGATGGCGCGGTTTCGCCGCGACTGGCCGGACATCCGCTTCGACCTGCACGTGGGCTCGCCCGCCGAGGTCAGCCGCCGGGTGGTCGAAGGCAGCGCCGAGCTGGGCATGGCCTTCATCGCCGAGCGCATCGGCGGGGTCAGCGCGCGCTACTCGCGGCGCGCGCCGGTGCACGCGGTCATGGCGGCCGACCATCCCCTGGCCGGCCGCGCCAGCGTCAGCCTGCAGGACCTGAGCAAATACCCGCTGGCGCTGACCGGGCCGGGCACCACCACTCGCCAGCTGTTCGAAATGGGCTGCGCGCTGGAGTCGGTGCAGCTGGAGCCGGCGCTGACCTGCAATGATTCTTCGCCGCTGCACGGCTTCGTGTTCGGCTCCGACGCCATCATGCTCAGCGGCTATATCTCGGTGGCCTGGAGCCTGCGGCGCGACGAATTGATCGCCGTGCCGATCTCCAACGCCGAACTGCAGTCGCGCACCCTGCAGATCCAGGTCATGCCGGGCCGGGTGCTGCCGCCGGCGGCCGAGGCCTTCGTGGCGCTGCTGTCGCAGGAACTGGACCGCGCGCTGCAAGGCAGCGCGGCCTAGCCAATAAAAAACGGCTGCCCGCGTGCAGCCGTTTTCAGGTTCGGACGGACCCGATTACTTCTTGTCGGGCGTGACCGAGGTGGCCAGCGTGTACTGGTCGCGGCGGCCTTCGTAGGTGATGCCCTTGCGGAAGGCCCAGATGCTGCTTTCGAAGTGCAGCGGGATCAGCGGCACGTTGTCCAGCGCGATCTGGGTGGACTGCTGCAGCAGCTGCTCGCGCTTGGGCGCGTCCACCGTCACGATGGCCTGCTTGTAGACCTTGTCGAACTCGGCGTTGCTGAAGCCGCCGTAGTTGCTGGTGCCCAGGCTCTTGGGCGAATCCAGCGAGGCCACCCACAGCTGGAACAGCGCCGAGGCCTCACCCGTTTCCGCCGGCCAGCCGCCCATCGAGAAGCTGAACTCGCGCTTGGCGCGCTTGGGGAAATAGATGGAAGCCGTCATGGCGTCCACGTTGGTCTTGATGCCGACGCGGGCCAGGTACTGGGCCACGGCCTGCGCCACCTGGCCGTCGTTGACGTAGCGGTCGTTGGTCGAGGACAGGGTCAGCTCGAAGCCGTTGGGGTAGCCGGCCTCGGCCAGCAGCTTCTTCGCGCCCTCGGGGTCGTACTTGATTTCCGGGGCCTTGGGCAGGGCGCCGAACATGCCGTCGGGCATGTACTGGTAGGCCGGGGTGGCCATGCCGTCCATGATGCGGGCGGTGATGGCCTTGCGGTCGATGGCCATCGAAATCGCCTTGCGTACGCGCAGGTCCTGCAGCGGGTTCTTGCCGTCGGCGCTCTTGACGAAGGGGCTGGGGTTGCGGGCGACGTCCGGCTGGAAGAACACCAGGCGGGTCGACGGCGTGGCCACGAAGCCGAACTTCGGATTGTCCTTCAGGCGCGGCAGGTCGCGCGCGGCCGGGTTTTCGATCATGTCGAAGTCGCCCGACAGCAGGCCGGTCAGGCGCGGGCCGGCCGAGGGCACCGGCACGAACTTCACTTCCTTCCAGTAGGGCTTGGGACCCCAGTAGTTCTCGTTGCGCACCAGCTCGATGCCGGTGCCCTTGACGTAGGACTTCAGGGTATACGGGCCGGTGCCGATGGCGTCCTTGCCGTTGTTGAAGTCGGCCACCGTGGGCCAGGCGCCGGTGACGCCGCAACCCTTCTTGGGATCGAACGTCAGCTTGCCGTGCTCGACGATGCCGTTCCAGATGATGGGCAGCGAGCGGGCCAGTTCGGCCGGCATCAGCGGGAACGGCTCGCCGGTCTTGATGATCACGGTGTGCGCGTCCGGCGTCTGCACGTCGGTGATGCGCTTGGTCATGTCCATGTAGGACTGCGACACGTTGGTTTCGTTGTTCAGCGTGCGGCAGATGGTGAACAGCACGTCCTCGGACGTGAACGGCTTGCCGTTGGAGAACTTGACGTCGTCGCGCAGCTTGAATTCCCAGGTATTGTCGTCCAGGGTCTTCCACGAGGTGGCCAGCGCCGGCACCAGCTTCATGTCGGCGCTGCGGCCCACCAGCGAACTGTAGACGTGCGCCGAGAACGCATCGTTCTGCGTCATCTTGTGATAGTGGGGGTCCGCCGAGGTGGGTTCGGCCGACAGGCCGATCTTCAGCGTCTGGGCCTGGGCGGCGGCCAAGGGAATGGCGGCGGCCGCAAGGGCCAGCGTGGTGCGCAACTTCATGGTGACAACTCCGGATGGGGAACGAACCGGATCGTGCTTGCGCGTAACCGCCTGCGCCGGCCGCGCAGGCGGGCCGCCCGCTGGGGAGCTCAGGGAGTTTTGGCGCCAGGCACGACGGCAAGGGGCCGATTATCGGTAGGCGCTTCGCGCGCTGTCAATCTGCAACGGCGATTGCGGCGCTAGGGAAAACGCCGAGAGGAAGGGGAGAGAGGGCGTCGCGGGGGCCCCGGAATACAGGGCCGGCGCGGCGCGAAGGCGCTGCGGTGAGGGTCGCGGCGCCGAAGGCCGCCTGCCGATGTCCCGGCAGGCGGGGCGCGCCAGACTGATCGCGGGAGATCGATCGCGATTCAGGCCGGCGCGGCAGGGCTTACCACTGCGAGCCGGAGAAACGCGAGCTGGCGGCGCGGGCCTTGTTCATCGAATCGTTCACTTCGTCGATGAAGGACAGCACGGCGGCAACGGCTCCGATCACGGCTTTGCCGGCCTTCTTCAGGCTGGTCAGCGGATGGGCATTCGGTTGGTTTTCGAGAGCGCCGCGGAGCAGGTCACGCTCCAGCGCGTCGGTCAGGCGGGCAGTGTGGTTCAGGGTCAGTTCGCTCATGGCTTTCTCCAGTCCGTTTCGTCATGGGGTAAACCATTATAGGGATAACCCTAGGATAAAAGCAACGAGTCTTTTAGGGTAAACCCCTAGTATGTTGTAAAAATGTTTATGCGGCAGGCACTTACGGGACATTTCCCCTGGGAAAGCGCCTTATCGGCCGCCGTTGCGCAGGCGGCGGGCGGCGTCGGCCAGCTCCCCCGCCGTCAGGCCGATGGGCCCGATGCCCGCGGCCACCAGGGCGTCGGCCGCCGCGCCGTGCAGCCAGACGGCGCCGGCCACGGCCTGCTCCAGCGGCAACTGCTGCGCGAGCAGCGCGCCCAGCATCCCGGCCAGCACGTCGCCGGTGCCGGCGGTGGCCAGCCCCGGATTGCCGCTGGGGTTGGTCCGCAGCGCGCCTTGCGGCGAGCACACCACGGTGCCCGCGCCCTTGAGCACGATCCACGCGCCGTAGCGCCGGGCCAGCTCGCGGGCCGCGCCCGGCCGGTCCGCCTGGACGTCGGCGGTGCCGGCGCCCAGCAGGCGCGCCGCCTCGGCCGGATGGGGGGTGAGCACCACCGGGCCGGCGCCCCAGCCGGGCTGGATCTCGCCGCGCGCCAGCAGGTTCAGGGCGTCGGCGTCCAGCACCAGCGGCGCCTCGCGCCGCAATACGAACAGTTCGGACAGGATATTGGCGGCCTGCAGGCCGGTGCCGATGCCGCAGCCGGCCACCCAGGCGGTGACGCCCAGGTCCGCTTCCAGCAGCGAGCGGGCGTCGCGCAGCATCAGCTCGGGCTGCAGCGGGTCGCAGGCCAGCGGTGCGGCCTCCTGGGCGAAGCCGACCAGCACCTTGCCGGCGCCGGTTTTCAGCGCGGCGCGCGCGGCCAGCAGCGCCGCGCCGGTCATGCCCGGCCCGCCGCCCACCACGCCGACGGTGCCGAAACTGCCTTTGTGCGTGTCCGGGCCGCGTGGGGCGAACAGGGCGGGCAGGGCGGCCGGGTCGATCATGCCGCCGGGCGGCGGGGCGGAAGTGTTCATGGGCTGGGGCTCCGGACGGATTCGGCTTAAGGTAGATGCCGGTATCCACTATAGTGCGCCGCAACGGCCCGGCGCCCGGGAATAACGACATGGAGCAGACAATGACCGACATCACCCTCGAACACTATGCGGCCTACGAGGCCCTGAAGCTGCGCCGCCACCCGGGCGGCGTGCTGGAACTCATCATGGGCTCGCGCGGCGGCGTGCCGGGCAAGCTGTCCACGGCCGACGACCGCATGCACCGCGAACTGGCCGACATCTGGCGCGACATCGACACCGATCCGGACACCCGCGTGGTGGTGATCCGCGGCGAAGGCAAGGGCTTCTCGGGCGGCGGCGACCTGGACCTGGTGCAGCAGATGGCCGATGACTTCGACGTGCGGGCCCGCGTCTGGCGCGAGGCGCGCGACCTGGTCTACAACATCATCAACTGCAACAAGCCCATCGTGTCCGCCATGCACGGCGCAGCGGTGGGCGCGGGCCTGGTGGCGGGGCTGCTGGCCGATATTTCCATCGCCGCGCGCGACGCGCGCATCATCGACGGGCATACCCGCCTGGGCGTGACGGCCGGCGACCACGCCGCCATCGTCTGGCCGCTGCTGTGCGGCATGGCGCGCGCCAAGTACTACCTGATGCTGTGCGAAACCGTCACCGGCGAAGAGGCCGAGCGCATCGGCCTGGTGTCGCTGTGCGTGGACGAGGCCGAACTCATCGGCCGCGCCTTCGAGATCGCCAACCGGCTGGCGGCCGGCTCCCAGACCGCCATCCGCTGGACCAAGTACTCGCTGAACAACTGGCTGCGCATGGCCGGCCCCAGCTTCGATACCTCGCTGGCCCTGGAATTCATGGGCTTCGGCGGCCCGGACGTGCGCGAAGGCATCCAGTCCCTGCGCGAACGCCGGGCGCCGAACTTCCGGCCGGATTCGCCGTTCTGAGGGGGGATGCCGGCTGGCGCCGGCCGATGGGTTTCGCGCGTTCGGCGCTTGGTTGTTTGCGTAGACGGTCTCGCGCTGCACCCATCCTACGTCGCGATCCGCCCGTAGGATGGGTATAGCGCGCCGCCCTCATCACAAGAACACGACTGCCGAGCGCGCGAAACCCATCGGCCACCCCCAACCCCTATTTCTTGAAAAACCGCGCGAACGCGGCCTGCGCTTCTTCGGATTGCAGGCGCACGCGGAACTGCTGGGCTTCGTAATCCAGCGTTTCCTCGATGGCCTGGCGGTCCGGGCGGCGCAGCATGGCCTTGGTCAGGCGCAGGGCGGCCGGGGGCTGGCGCGCCAGGTCGGCGGCGGCGGCCTGGGCGGCCGCCAGCGCCTGTCCGGACGGGGTGACCGCGGTGGCCAGGCCGGCCTGGGCGGCGTCCTGCGCCGAGAACGCCTTGCCCTGCAGTAGCCATTCGGCGGCGCGGCGCGCGCCCGCCAGCCGCGGCAGCAGCAGGCTGGAGGCGCCTTCCGGGCACAGGCCCAGCGCCACGAACGGCATGCGCAGGCTGGCGCCTTCGCCGACGTAGACGAAATCGCAATGCTGCAGCAGCGTCACGCCGATGCCGACGGCATGGCCCTCGACCGCGGCGATGACCGGCACGTCGGTCCCGATCAGGGCCCGCAGGAAGGTCATGCCGGCGCTGTCGCCGGCGCCGCGTTCGACCTGGAAGTCGCGCAGGTCGTTGCCGGCCGTGAAGTTGCCCCCCGCGCCGGTCAGGATCACGGCGGCCAGCGTCTGGTCGCCGCCCGCCAGCGTCAGCTGCTCGCTGAGCGCCGCGTAGGTGGCGACGTCGAGCGCGTTGCGGCGGTCGGGACGGTCTATGGTCAGCGTAAGGACGGCGCCGTCGCGCGCCACGTTGAGTCCCGCGCTCATGCGAAATCCCCGCCCGCCAGGCGCGTCTTGGCCTCGGCGTACTCGCGGCGCAGGGTGTCCACGATCTCGCGCGTGGGCAGCACGCTGGCGATGCCGCCCACGCCCTGGCCCGCGCCCCAGATGTCCTTCCAGGGCTTGACCCGGGTGCTGCCGAAGTTGGAGGCGCCGCTTTCCGGCGCCGGCAGGTTGGCCGGGTCCAGGCCGGCGGCGGCGATGCTGGCCTTCAGGTAGTTGCCCGGGATGCCGGTGAAGAACGGCGTGTAGAGGATGTCCGAGGCGCTGGCCTCGACGATGGCGGATTTGTAGCCGTCGCTGGCGTTGGCCTCTGCGCTGGCGATGAAGCGCGTGCCCATGTAGGCGAAGTCCGCGCCCATGGCCTGCGCGGCCAGCACGTGCGCGCCCGAGGTGATGGCGCCCGACAGGATCAGCGGGCCGTCGTAGAAGCGGCGCACTTCCGACACCAGCGCGAAGGGGCTGAGCGTGCCGGCATGGCCGCCCGCGCCCGCGCACACCAGGATGAGGCCGTCCACGCCGGCCTCCAGCGCTTTTTCGGCATGGCGCAGCGTGGTCACGTCGTGGAACACCTTGCCGCCCCAGTCGTGTATGCCCTTGACCAGGTCGCCGGGGGCGCGCAGGCTGGTGATCACGAGCGGCACCCGGTGGCTGGCGCACACCGCCAGGTCCTGGTCCAGCCGGTCGTTGGACTGGTGGATGATCTGGTTGACCGCGAACGGCGCCACCTTGGCGCCCGGATTGGCTTCGCGGTACGAGGCCAGCCCGGCCTGGACTTCGTCCAGCCAGTCGGTCAGCAGGCTTTGCGGGCGCGCGTTGAGCGCCGGAAACGCGCCCACGATGCCGCTGGTGCACTGCGCCACCACCAGCTTCGGATTGGACACGATGAACATGGGGGCGCAGATCACCGGCAGGGACATCTGGCCATACAAATCAGTCACGAGAGAGTGGGGCATAAGCGTCGTCGCGAAAAGAAGTCCGAGGGCTTGAGCATTGCAGGCGGGTGTGCCTATAATTATCTACCGACCGTCCGGTAATTAATTAATCTTTATTAAACGGCATGCGCCGAAGCGCTGTCAATGGAGCCCGGTCCGGGCTTCCGCCAGCGCCGGCGCGGCCCTGAAAAGGCTGCCATGGCGACCTCCGCCCCTCCCGCCCAGAAACGCGCCCGCGCCGGCCGTCCGCCGTCCCTGGCGGCGCCGCGCGAACGCATCCTGGAAGAAGCCGCCAAGCTCTTCGCCCGCAGCGGCTATGACGGCAGCTCCGTGTCCGACCTGGCCGCCGCGCTGGGCGTGTCCAAGGCGGCGATCTATCACTACTACACCACCAAGCAGGACATCTACGACGCCATCATCCTGGCCGCACTGAGCGGGCTGACGCAGGCCGTCGGCCAGGCGCTGGCCCGCGCCGACGGCGCCGGCGAGCGGCTGCGCGCCTTCATGCTGGCCCATGCGCGCTATTTCGAACAGCACCAGCCCGAATTCGTCACCATGCTGATCGGCTATTCCGGCATGGCGCTGGCCGAGCGCGAGGACGCCGCGCGCCTGCGCGACGGCTACGAGCAGCGCCTGCGCGAGGTCATCGCCCAGGGCGTGGCCGAAGGCGCGTTCCGGCCGCTGGACGTGCCCGCCGCCGGCCGCGCGGTGCTGTCGATGCTGAACTGGATGGTGCGCTGGTACAAGCCCGGCCAGGGCGAAACGGCGGAAGGCATCGCCGCCGGCTATTTCGATTTACTGATCGGCGGCATGCGCGCCTGAGCCCCGCCACACCTTTGAGACTTCCATCATGGCCCTCGACACCGAAACCCTGAACCTGCTGCTCGACGCGGTGCGCCGCTTCGTGCACGAACGCCTGATCCCCGCCGAAGAAGAACTGGCCGCCAGCGGCCAGGTGCCGCCCGACATCGTCGCGGAAATGCGCGACCTGGGCCTGTTCGGCCTGTCCATCTCGCCGGATTACGGCGGCCTGGGCCTGACCATGGAAGAGGAAGTGCGCGTGGTTTTCGAACTGGGCGAGACCTCGCCCGCGTTCCGCTCGCTGGCCGGCACCAATATCGGCATCGGCTCGCAGGCCATTGTGCTGGCCGGCACGGATGAACAGCGCCAGCGCTACCTGCCGCGGCTGGCCAGCGGCGAACTGATCGGCTCGTTCGCGCTGACCGAGCCGGACGCGGGCTCCGACGCGATGGCGCTGCGCCTGTCGGCGGTGCGCGACGGCGACGAGTACGTGCTCAACGGCACCAAGCGCTTCATCACCAACGCGCCCATCGCCGGCCTGTTCTCGGTCATGGCGCGCACCGCGCCCGAGCGCCGCGCCGGCTCGATCTCGTGCTTCCTGGTCGAGGCCGGGGCGCCGGGCCTGTCGATCGGCAAGCCCGACAAGAAAATGGGCCAGGCCGGCGCGCTGACCAGCGACGTGGTGTTCGACAACTGCCGCGTGCCGGCCAGCGCGCTGCTGGGCGGCGAGGAAGGCAACGGCTTTCGCACCTCGATGCGGGTGCTGGACAAGGGCCGCCTGCACATCTCGGCGCTGTGCGTGGGCATCGCCGAGCGGCTGCTGCGCGACGCCGTCAAGTACGCGCTGGAACGCAAGCAGTTCGGCCAGCCCATCGCCGAATTCCAGCTGATCCAGGCCATGATCGCCGACAGCCAGGCCGAGCTGTATGCCGCCCGCTGCATGGTGCTGGACGCCGCGCGCATGCGCGACCGCGGCGAGAACACCACCATGCAGGCCGCCTGCTGCAAGCTGTACGCCACCGAGATGGTGGGGCGCGTGGCCGACCGCGCGGTGCAGATCCACGGCGGCTCCGGCTACATGTCCGAATACGCGGTGGAGCGCTTCTACCGCGACGTGCGGCTGTTCCGCATCTTCGAGGGCACCTCGCAGATCCAGCAGCTGGTCATCGCCCGGGAAACGATCAAGGCGCATTCCTGAGCCTGCGTCCGGGCTAATATCCAGCTTGACCTACGTCGATCCGGCCCGGCTCGCGCGCCGCCGCGAGCCGGGCGTCCTCATTCTCTTCTAGCGAAAAGATTACCGATGTCGCAACGTCCCGCTCCCCTTACCGGCATACGTGTGCTCGACCTGACGCGCGTCCTGGCCGGCCCCTGGTGCACCCAGAATCTCGCCGACCTCGGCGCCGAGGTGATCAAGATCGAACGGCCCGGCTCGGGCGACGATACGCGCGCCTGGGGGCCTCCCTACCTGAAGGACGAGGCCGGCAACGACACCAGCGAGGCGGCCTACTACCTGTCGGCCAACCGCAACAAGCTGTCGGTGGCGCTGGACATCGCCTCGCCGCGCGGCGCCGAACTGGTGCGCGAACTGGCGCAGCAGTGCGACATCCTGGTGGAAAACTTCAAGGTCGGCGGCCTTTCCAAGTACGGCCTGGACTACGCCAGCCTCAAGGAAATCAATCCTCGCCTGATCTACTGCTCCATCACCGGCTTCGGCCAGAACGGCCCGTACGCCAGCCGTCCCGGCTACGACTTCATGATCCAGGGCATGGGCGGCCTGATGAGCATCACCGGCGAGCGCGACGACCTGCCCGGGGGCGGTCCGCAGAAGGCCGGCGTGGCCGTGGCCGACCTGATGACCGGCATGTATTCCACCGTGGGCATCCTGGCCGCGCTGCACGAACGCGCGCGCAGCGGCCTGGGCCAGCACATCGACATGGCGCTGCTGGACTGCCAGGTGGCGATGCTGGCCAACCAGAACCTCAACTACATGACCTCGGGCGTCGCGCCCCGGCGCGCCGGCAACGCGCACCAGAACCTGGTGCCGTACCAGGTGTTCGCGGCCAGCGACGGCCACCTCATCGTGGCGGTGGGCAACGACAGCCAGTTCCGCAACTACTGCGGCGTGATCGGCCTGCCCGAACTGTCGGCCGACCCGCGCTTCTCCACCAATCCGCAGCGCGTGAAGAACCGCGAGGAGCTGGTGCCGCTTCTGGCCGAGCGCATGGCCACCGGCGAACGCGACCACTGGCTCGCGGCCCTGGAAAGCGTGGGCGTGCCGGCCGGCCCGATCAACACGCTGGACCAGGTCTACGAAGACCCCCACGTGCTGGCGCGCGGCATGAAGCGCGAACTGCCCCATCCGGCCGCCGGCAAGGTGCCGATGGCGGCCAGCCCGCTGAAGTTCTCCGGCAGCCCGGTCGAATACCGCCGCCCGCCGCCCATGCTGGGCGAGCACACCGCGCAGGTGCTGTCCGAGCGGCTGGGGCTGTCGGCCGAAGAAATCGAGGCGCTGGCGCAGAGCCGGCCCTGAACCCAATTCCATATAGACCACAGGCAGGAGAGAGTTGATGACGGAGATTCAAACCATCGGCGTCGTGGGCGCCGGGGCCATGGGGCGCGGCATCGCGCAGATCGCGGCGCAGGCCGGCCTGCGCGTGCGCCTGTACGACACCAGCGCCGAGGCCGTGGCCAACGCGCGCGAGTCGCTGCGCCAGACCTGGGAAAAACTGGCCCAGAAGGGCAAGCTGAGCGCCGCCGACGCGCAGGCCGCGCTGGCGCGCGTGGAATCGGCCACCGCCCTGACCGACATGTCCAGCTGCCAGGTGGTGGTGGAAGCCATCGTCGAGCGCCTGGACGTCAAGCGCGACCTGTTCGCCGCGCTCGAAGGCGTGGTTTCCGAAGACTGCATCCTGGCCTCGAACACCTCGTCGCTGTCCATCACCGCCATCGCGGCCGCCTGCAAGCATCCGCGGCGCGTGGCCGGCTACCACTTCTTCAACCCGGTGGCGCTGATGAAGGTGGTCGAAGTCATCGACGGCCTGCGCAGCGCGCCCGAAGTCGGCGACACGCTGGCCGAGCTGGCGCGCCGCATGGGCCACACGCCGGTGCGCGCCAAGGACATGCCCGGCTTCATCGTCAACCACGCCGGGCGCGGCATGAACACCGAAGGCCTGCGCGTGGCGCAGGAGGCGGTGGCGTCCTTCGCCCAGGTCGACGCCGTGATGCGCGAACAGGCCGGTTTCCGCATGGGCCCGTTCGAGCTGCTGGACCTGACGGCGCTGGACGTGTCGCATCCCGTCATGGAGTCGATCTACCGCCAGTTCTTCGACGAGCCGCGCTTCCGCCCGTCGCCCATCACCACCGTGCGCCTGGCCGGCGGCCTGATCGGCCGCAAGGCCGGCGAGGGCTTCTACGTCTACGCCGACGGCCAGAAGCAGGTGCCGGCCGAGCCGCCGGTGCCGGCGCTGCCCGCCGACCTCAAGGTCTGGGTCAGCCCCAAGCATCCCGAAGGCTACGCGCGCGCCATCGCGCTGCTGGAAAAACTGGACGCCCGCCTGCTGAGCGGCTCCACGCCCGACGCCGACGCGCTGATCGTCGTCACGCCGTTCGGCGAGGACGTCTCCACCACGGTCTCGGCCCAGGGCCTGGACCCCGCGCGCACCGTCGGCCTGGACACGCTATATGCCTTCGACAGCGCCAAGCGCCGCACCATCATGGTCTCGCCGGCCACCGAAGAAAAATGGCGCGACGCCGCGCACGCGCTGCTGGCCGCCGACGGCGTGCCGGTCACGGTGATCGAGGATTCGCCCGGCTTCATCGCGCAGCGCATCGTGGCCATGATCGTCAACATCGCCAGCGACATCGCGCAGCAGAAAATCGCCACGCCGCAGGACATCGACCTGGCGGTGACGCTGGGCCTGGGCTATCCGACGGGCCCGCTGGCGCTGGGCGACAAGCTGGGCGCCGACCGCATCCTGGAAATCCTCAAGAGCATGCAACGCGTCACCGGCGACCCGCGCTACCGCCCCAGCCTGTGGCTGCAGCGCCGCGTGCAGCTGAACATGCCGCTGACGCAGGCGTAGGATGGGTGCAGCGCGAGAAACCTTAAGAAAGAACTCAAGTATCAAGCGCGCGTAACCCATCAGGCGGCGCAAGCCGCCGGGTTTCGCGGCCAGAGGCCAAACAGCGGCATGCGACGAAAGGCGGCGGCTGGCGCCGCCTGATGGGTTTCGCGCGCTCGATATCGGGGTGCTTGGTCAAGAAATCTCGCGCTGCACCCATCCTACCCCGTCGCGGCACACACAAAAAAGCCCCTCGCGAGAGGGGCTTTTTCGTATCGGCCGCCGCTTACTTGGCGGCGTCGACCATGTACTGCACGGCCGCGCGGATGTCCTCTTCGGAGGCATCGGCCGCGCCGCCCTTGGGCGGCATGGGCGGCTTGCCCTGCATGGCGACCTTCACCATGGCGTCCATGCCGGTCTTGATGTAGGGCTCCCAGGCGGCCTTGTCGCCGAACTTGGGGGCATTGGCCACGCCGGTGGCGTGGCAGGCGAAGCAGACGCTCTTGTACAGTTTTTCGCCGGCCGGGTTGACGGTGGCGGCGGCCTGCGGGGCGGCCGGGGCCGGCGCCTGCGCGGCCGGAGCCGGCGCCGCGGCGGGCGCGGGGGCCGCAGGCGCGGCGGCGGGGGCGGGAGCAGCGGCCGGTGCGGCGGCGGCTTCCTTCTTGTCGCCGCCCTCGGCCGGCGCTTCGGGTTCGGGCAGGGAGCCGCCCGACTTGTTGGCCATGTAGACCACGGCGCGCGCGACTTCGTAGTCGGACAGGGCCGGGTTGCCGCCCTTGGCGGGCATGCCGCCCTTGCCGTGCAGGGCCACGTTCAGCATGGCGTCGTAGCCGGCCTTGATGAACGGCGCCCAGGCGCCGTTGTCGCCGACCTTGGGCGCGCCGGCGACGCCGGCGGTATGGCAGGCCGTACAGACGGCGGCGAAGACCTGTTCGCCGGTCTTGAAGACCTTGGGCGCGTTGGCGTCGACCAGTTCGAAGCCCGCGACCGGGGCGATGCGCCTGGCGACGGCTTCGTTGGACAGCGTGTCCGAGCCGGCGCCGACTTTATTGCCTGTGGCCACCATGTTCACCAGGAGGATGATGATGGCGATGGGAACCACGAAAGCCAGTACGACCGTGACGATCAGTTGCTTCGGGGTCTTGATGGGGGAGGAGTGCTCTTCTATGTGTTCCTGCTCGTTGCTCATGACCAAATCCTGCTAACGGGTACCGGGGGCGCCTGGCGGCGGCAACAGAAAATCAGTACTGCACAAAAGTCGGCGGCAATGACGGCCCGCCGTGCAAGCAAACGCTGGATTATATAACGGTGTCATAGACGCGGGGCCAGCGCAACCGCCGGGTTTTCGCTGAGTTTGCCGGCCGCTTTGATCCATTTCATGCAGGCTGGCGAAAACTGGGTACAATACCGCCTCCCTTGCGCTGCGCCCGTAGTTCAATGGATAGAATGAGAGTTTCCGAAGCTCTTGATACAGGTTCGATTCCTGTCGGGCGCGCCACAGCATCTGCGGCCAGCTTATTTCAGGCCCGCGCCGGGGCCTCATCCAGGGCCCGTTCTCAGGCGCGCACATCCCCACCTTTGGCAAGAACTGCCGTCATGTCCTGCTCGTACCGATAACCGTCGCGCAGGCTCATATCCTCGATCGTATTGAGCGTGTGCTTGGCGAGCCTGGTCGCCGCCGGGCGCTTGGACGCGATGGTGGCGGCCATGGCCAGGGCCGCCGGCAGCAGTTCGCCGGGCGCCGTGCAGGCCTCGACGATGCCCAGCCGGTACAGCTCGGGCCCCGGGACGCGTTCGCCGGTCAGCATCATGCGGCGCGTGCGCGAATGGCCGAACAGCCGCATGGCATGGCGTCCGCCGCCCATCGCGCCGACGTCGATCTCTGGCAGGCCCAGCACGGTGTTGTCGCAGGCCAGCAGGATGTCGCACGAAGCCGCGATGGCCAGGCCGGCGCCCAGCGCCGGTCCGTTGATCGCCGCGATGACGGGTTTGGCGCATTCGCGGATCGCATGAAAGCACTCGCGGGTGCGTCGGGAGTGGGCGATCAGGCCGCCCAGGCCGGCCGTGTTCTCGGCGCGGCGCTTCAGGTCGGCGCCGGCGCAGAATACCTTGCCCGCGCCGGTGAGCACCACGACGCGCACGTCGTCGACATCCGAAAGCATGTCCAGCGCCCGGGTCAGCTCATCGTTGAGGTCGCGGCTCAGCGCATTGACCGGCGGATTGTCCAGGGTCAGGGTGGCGATGTGATCCTGCACGTGCAACTGCAGTTGGGAAAAGCCGTCCATCGAAAGGCCTCATCGGTTGCGCATTATGATATGTGGCGCCCTGCTTCCAAACGGGCCGCCTTTGGGAATTTCGACATGCCTACACTGATTCCAGCCGCTGCTCGCACGCTGGCCGCCTTTGAGATCTTCGCGCGTGAGAAACGCGAACTGTCCAACTCGGAGATGGCGCGCATGCTGTCGCTGGCCGAAAGCAGTTGCTCGGACCTGATGAACACGCTGCACACGCTGGGCTATCTGATGCGCGCGCCCCGCAGCCGCCGCTTCTACCCGACCGCGCGCCTGTACGAAATTGCCCGCCAGATCGCCGAGAACGACCCGCTGACGCGTTCGGCCAAGGAAGCCGTCCAGCAACTGGTCGAGACCACCAACGAGAGCGCGTTCTTCGGCGTGATGGACCGCTCCGCCGTCAAGGTGGTGGCGGCGCAGCCCAGCCGCCGGCCGCTGCGCTATATCGTCAACGTGGGCGACCGGATCGCGCTGCATGCATCGGCCATCGGCAAGGCCTTGCTGGCCGAATTGCCGGACGACGAGATGCAGGCGCAGATCCAGCAGATCAAATTCAAGCCCTTCACGCCCGACACGATCACCAGCGCCAAGAAACTGCAGGCCGACCTGGCCCAGGGGCGCAAGCAGGGCTGGTATGAGTCCCGCGGGGAAGGCGCCGAAGGCGTGACCGCGCTGGCCGTGACCGGCACGCTGGGCGACCAGCCGGTGGCCTTGTCGCTGGCCGGCCCTGCCGAACGCGTCGAGAAGCATCGCAAGGCCTATCTGCAGGCCTTGTTCGAGGTGCGCGACTCGCTGCAGGCCTGACGCGGCTTTCATGGTCGCTGCGCCGGCCACTGGAACGGCGGGCCCTTCTTGTCGAAGAAGCGCTGCAGCGCCATGGTGTGGTAGTCGGTGCTCATCGCCACGCCCTGGCCGTCGCTTTCCAGCATCAGCATGGTTTGCAGGTCGCTGCGCAGCGAGACGTTGAGCGCGCGCTTGGTGATGCTCAGCGCCACCGGCGAGGCCTCGGCCAGGCAGCGCGCGATGGCCCGGGCCCGCTCCTGCACCTGCGAGGCCGGATGCGTTTCCAGCACCAGCCCCATGGCGCGCGCCTCGGCCGCGCCGAACTCGCGCGCCGAGAACAGCAGTTCCTTGGCCCGCTGCACGCCCACCAGGCGCGGCAGCGTGTAGAACGTCCCGAAGTCCGCCACCGCGCCCAGGCGTCCGAAGGCCATGCAGAAGCGGGCGTCGTCGGCGGCCAGCACCAGGTCGGCGGTCATGGCCAGGCCGAGGCCGGCGCCATAGGCCACGCCCTCCACCGCCGCGATCACCGGCCGGTCGAACTCCACCAGGCTGGCCACCACGTCGTGCAGGTCGACCAGCCGCTGGCGGCGGCCGGGCGCAGTCGCCTCGCCGGCCGCCGCGCTGTTGCGCAAGGCGTTCAGGTCGCCGCCGGAACAGAAGTTGCCGCCGGCGCCCGTCAGGACCAGCACCTTCAGTTCGCGTTCCTGGCGCAGCGCGCGCAGCAGCTCGCGCAGGGAACTGCGCATGGGGATATCGATGGCGTTCTTGTATTGCGGCCGATCCAGGGTGATGGTGCCCACACCATCCGACATCTCGTACTGCAGGCCTTCGTACATGGCGTTCGTCCTCGTGGTTAACGACGTTCAACGTCGGGGGAAGTCAGTATCAGGGCGTCGAGCACCCAGGCGCCTTCGCCGGGCGGGCCGACCCAGACGGGGTTGAACTCGGCTTCGCGCAGCTCGGGACGCCCCGACACGAATTCCGAGATGCGCAGCACCAGCTGCACGAAGGCTTCGGCGTCGATGGGCGGCAGATTGCGGAACGCGCCCAGATAGGCGCGGTGCTTCAGCCCGGCCAGCATGTCGCGCACGTCGGCGGCCTGGATCGGCAGCACCCGGTGCGCCACGTCCTTGAGCAGTTCGACGAATATGCCGCCCAGGCCGACGGTGACGACATGCCCGTACATGGGATCGGCGCGGACGGTGACCAGCATTTCGCGCCCGCCGTCATGGAACATTTTTTCCACCAGCACCCCGTCTATCGTGGCGTCCGGGCGGCGCGCGCCGACCTGCCGCACCAGCGCCTCGTAGGCTTCGGCAGCGTCGCCGGCCGAACCGACGCCCAAGCGCACGCCGCCCACTTCCGTCTTGTGCGGGATCTGCGCGCTGGCGATCTTGAGGACGACGGGAAAGCCGATGGCCTGCGCCGCCTCGGCCGCTTCGGCGGCCGAGCGGCTCAGCCTGCCCTGAGGCACTGGGATGCCGGCCTCGCGCAGCATCGCCTTGGCGGCGCTCTCGGTGCAGGCCACGGCTTGCGCCGCCGCGGGTTCCGCGCAAGCCGGCCCGCCCGGGGCGGCGTCCAGGCCGGACAGCAGGCCGCGCGGCATGACCTTGCGCAAGGCCGCCAGGGCCGTGGTCAAGGACAGGAAGGGAGCCAGCCCCTGGCTTTCCAGGCGCTCGAAGCCGGTGCCCAGGCGCCGGCTCATCCAGACCGGCAAGATGGGCTTGGCGGCGTCGGCGGCCGCATCGACGATGGCCCGCGCGATTCCATCGGTCAGCTCGGCATAGTCCGCCGGGATCGGGACGACCACGGCGCCCACCGCCGGGTCGTCGGCCACCGCGCGCAGGCAGGAAGCCAGGCCGTCGATGCTCTTGAGGGCTTCGGCGGTGACGTCCACCGGGTTGGAGATGGCCGCATAGTCGGGCAGGCTGGTCCGCAGATGCTCGGTGGTGGCCGGCGAGAACTGCGCCAGGCGCAGGCCCTGCAGCCCGATCTGGTCCGCGGCCATCGCGGCCGCGCCGCCCGAGAAGGTCACCACCGCCAGGTCTGCCGAGGCCGGGAGGCGGCCGCCGTCGGCCAGGCGCGCCAGGGCCACCAGCTCGTCCATGTCATGGGCTTCGATCGCGCCGAACTGCGCGAACATGGCGCTGTTGACGTCGGCCGCGCCGGTGATCGAGCCCGTATGCGACTGGGCCGCGCGCATGCCGTACTCCGACCGGCCGATCTTCAGGATCACCACCGGCTTGCCGCGCGAGCGCGCCAGTTCCAGCGCGGCGACCAGGCGGCGGCCGTCCTTTATTCCTTCGAGCAGAACGGCGATCACGCGCACGCCGGGGTCGTTGGCCATGTGGGCGATGAAGTCCGGCGCGCCCAGGTCGACCTCGTTGCCCGCCGACAGCCACATTGCCGCGCCGGCTCCGTACGACAGCCCCTGGACCACGTTGCGGCCCGCGCCGCCGCCCTGGGTGACGATGCCTATCGTGCCGACGTTCCTGTCGGACTTGAAGGCCGGCGAGATCGTCATGCCCATCCGATCGCGGAAGTTCGACAGGCCGGGACAGTTCGGGCCGTAGACCCGCAGCCCCGTCTGCCTGCACAGGTCCGCGATCTCCTGTTGCAGCGCCTGGCCCTCGGGCCCGGCTTCGGCGAAACCCGACGACATGACCACGGCGAATGGGATCCCGCGCGCGGCGCAGTCGCGCAAGGCGTCCATCACGTGGGCCGCTCTCAGAATGATCAAGGCCACGTCGATGTCCGCGTCCGGCAGGGCGGCGATCGACGGCCAGCAGCGGAAGGGGCCGTCGCCGCGCATGGGCGGATTGACCACGAAAAGTTCGCCCTCCAGGCGCGAATGCGCGGACAGGTTCTCCAGCAGGCGGGCGCCTTCGCTGTTCGGGCGCTGGGAGCCCAGTACCACAACCACATTGCGAGGCCGCACCAGTCTCGCCAGATCGGGAAATTCGCAGGTCGTTGAAGTCATTTGATTTCCGTGGTGTCGTAGGTATTTACGAAATTCTGAAAATCATTCTACACTAGGTCGTAGTGATGTACGAAATATCGTACGAATATCGTGCGCATAACCAAAGGAGACGCATCATGAGGCTATTGATGGCCGCCGTACTGGCATGGTCCTGCGCGGGCGGCATTGCCCCTGCGCAAGCGCAGCAGTCTCAAACCTATCCCGCCAAGCCGGTCACCCTGCTGGTCGGCTTCGCCGCCGGAGGAGGGACCGACCTGCTGGCGCGGCACTACGCCAAGCGCCTTGCGGAGAAGCTGGGCCAGTCTTTCGTGGTGGAGAACAAGACCGGCGCGGGCGGCGCCATCGCGGTACAGGCCACGGCCAACGCCCGGCCCGACGGCTACACGCTGATGTTAGGCACCACCGGCATAGCCGTCGACACCGCGCTGGGCAAGACGACTTATCAATGGGAACGCGATCTCGCGCCGATCGCCATGCTGGGATACGCCAGCAACGTGCTGGTGGTGGCGCAGCGCTCGCCGGTCCGTTCGGTGGCGGACCTGATCGCCGAGGCCAAGCGCAGGCACGTCACTTTCGGTTCGCCCGGCGTGACCTCGTCCATGCACATGACCGGCGAACTGTTCAAGCAGATGGCCGGCGTGCGGATGACGCACGTTCCCTACCGGGGCGCGCCGCCGGCCGAGCAGGCCTTGCTGGCGGGAGACGTCGACGTGCTGTTCGACAACATGGCGGGCGCAATGGCGTTCATCGAGGCGGGCAAGTTCCGGCCCATCGCGGTCAGCAGCGCCACGCGCAACGCCGACCTGCCCGAGGTGCCCACCATAAGCGAAGCCGGCCTCAAGGGTTTCGAAACCACGGGCACGTTCTTCCTGATGGCGCCGGCCGGCACGCCGCCCGAGGTCATCGCCAGGCTGGCGGCGGAGGTCGACGACATCACCAAGGAAGAAGCGACACAGGCCTTTCTGAAGCGTCTGCATATCGTGCCGCTGACCGGCGGCGCGCAAGCGGTTTCTGCATTCATGCAGGCCGAGGTGGCCAAGTGGAAGAAGGTGGTCACGGCCCCGGAATTCGAACAAGCCAAATAGGAGACCCACGTCATGGATTTCGCTCTGGACCCGACCCAAACGGCGCTGCAGGATTCGCTCAGGCGCTATCTCGAATCCGAGGTCGCGCCGCTGGTGGATGAGTACGAGGCGGCCAAGACGCCGGTGCCGCGCGCCGTCGTGGCCGCCATGCGCGACTATGGCCTGATCGGCGGCCTGCTGCCCGAGGAGGAGGGCGGCTTCGGCCTGTCGATGCTCACGTATGGCACGCTGGTCGCCGAGGTCGCCCGGGTGTGGCCGTCGCTGCGCGGCATGCTCAGCGTGAGCAACCTGGCGGCGTCGGTGCTGGCCGGCGCCGGCAGTCCGGCGCTGCGCGCCAAGTACCTGCCGCGCATCCTGGAAGGCCAGGCGATCTGCTGCTTCGCCTTGAGCGAACCCGGCATCGGGTCCGACGCGGCCAATGTGCAGACGCGCGCCGAACGCACCGCGTCCGGCGGCTGGCGCATCAACGGACGCAAGATCTACATCACCAACGGACCCATCTGCGACCTGGGCATCGTGTTCGTGCGCACGGTCTCGGACGACGGCGTGGCCGGCGTGTCGTGCCTGGCGTTCGAAAGTGCCATGCCGGGTTTCTCGTGCACGCCGCTGGGAAAGATGGGCATGCACTGCTGCCCGCTGGGCGAGCTGCTGTTCGAGGACGTCGAGGTCCCGGCCGAAAACCTGATCGGCGAACCCGGGCAGGCGTTCTCGATCGCGAAGAAGTACCTGAACATCGGCCGCTCGGTGGTGGCGTTCTCGGCGCTGGGCATCGCCGAATCCTCGCTCGAAGCGGCGGTGCGCTTCGCCCGCGACCGCGTGCAGTTCGGGCGGCCCATCGGTTCGTTCCAGCTGGTGCAGCAGATGGTGGCCGACATGATGACCATGGTCGAGACCTCGCGGCTGCTGGCGCACCGCTCGGCCGACGCGCTGGACCGCAACGCGCCCGACAACACCACCCTGTGCGCCATGGCCAAGCGCCATGCCAGCGACGCGGCGCTGCGCGTGGCCGAGACGGCGCTGCAGGTGCATGGCGGCGCCGGCTACACCTCGCTGTTTCCGGTCGAGCGCCACTACCGCGATGCGCGCCACCTGAGCATCGGGGAAGGCACCAACCAGATCATCGGCATGCTGATCGCGCAGAGCGCGCTCGGCCTTTCCGCACTTCGCTAGGCATTCCTGTCCGTCCGAGAAGATCATGCTCAAGAAACCCAGCCGACGCCATACTCTTCGCGCCGCGATGCGCGCCCTGCTTGCCGCGGGGCTGATCGCGGCCGCCCCAGCCCTGGCCGCGCAGGGCGCGTCCGACTATCCGGCCAGGACGGTGCGCCTGATCGTGCCGTTCGCGGCGGGCGGATTCTCGGATTCCTTGTCCCGCCTGATCGGCAATGCGCTGTCCGAGCAATGGGGCCAACCCGTCGTGGTGGAAAACCGCGCCGGCGCCAACGGCGTGATCGGCACCACGGCGGCGGCGCGCGCCCCGGCCGACGGCTATACCCTGCTGGTCACGCTGGACTCGCACGTCAGCAACAACTTCCTGGTGAAGTCGCTGCCCTACGACACGGTGCGGGACTTCGCGCCCGTCGTCTTCCTGGGCGCCGCGCCCATGGTGCTGCTGGCCAATCCCGGCTTCGAGGCCGACAGCGTGGCCGACGTGGTGCGCATCGCCAAAGCGCGGCCCAACTCGATCAACTACGGTTCGCTCGGCTCGGGCAGCCAGATCCACATGGCCGCGCGCATGCTGGAGACCGCCGCCGACATCCATATGACGCCGGTGCCGTACAAGGGCGGCGGCCCCGCCGTCACCGACCTGATGGCAGGGCATATCCAGCTGCTGTTCGCGTCCATCACCTCGTCGCTGCCCATCGTGCAGCAAAAGCGCGCCAAGGCGCTGGCGGTGGTCTTTCCCAAGCGGCTGGCGGCGCTGCCCGACGTGCCCACCATGGCCGAGCAGGGCTATCCCTCGGTGGAGAAGGTGGGCTTCTGGTTCGGCATCATGGCCCCGGCCGGGACGCCCGCGCCCATCATCGAAAAGCTGCGGACCAGCGTGCTGGACGCGGCGGCGCGTCCCGACGTGGCCGCGCGGCTGGCCGAAATGGGACTGCAAATCCAGCCGATGGGGCCTGCCGAATTCGGCGATTTCGTCAAATCCGAGCTGGCCCGCTGGGCCGAACTGGTGCGGCGCGAAAACATACAGCCGCAGTAGCCCGGCGGCGCGCAAGCAAAGGCCGCGGCGTCCGCAGGGGCGCCGCGGCCTTTGGCGTGGACGTCAATCGCGCGGTCCTGCGGCGTCGCGCCAGACGGCGCCCGACCCATGCTCGTCCAGGACCGCAAGGATTTCGCGCGTGTGCTGGCCGGCGCGCGGCACCGGCCCCGGTTCGGCGCGCGCCCCGTCGAAGCGCGGCGCGGGCGCGGCCTGCAGGAAGCCGTCGCGCTCGAAGTAGATGTCGCGCGCGCGGTTGTGCGGGTCGAGCGCGGCCTCGCCGGGTTCCAGCACCGGCACGACGCAGGCGTCGCTGCCCTCGAACACGGCCCACCATTCGGCGCGGCTGCGGCGCTCGAAAAGCGCCTGCAGGCGTTCCTTGCGGCGGGGCCATCGAGACCTGTCCCATTGATCGGCGAACTCCGGGTCGCCGGCCAGTTCCAGGCGTTCGAGCAGTAGCGCATAGAACTGGGGCTCGATGGCGCCGACCGTGATGAAGCCGCCGTCCGCGCAGCGATAGCTGGCGTAGAACGGCGCCGCGTTCGGCAGGCTCCGGCTGCGTTCGGCGGCGATGATGCCCTTGGCCCGGGCGGCCAGCAGCAATTGCTGGGAGTGGGCCGATCCGTCGACGATGGCCGCGTCCACCTCGCAGCCCTGGCCGCTGCGGCGGGCCTTGAGCACGCCGGCAAGTATGCCTATGGACAGGTACAGCGCGCCGCCGGCGATATCGCCCACCACCGAGAACGGCGTGACCGGCACGGCGTCGGCCGGCCCGGCGTTCCAGAGCGCGCCGGACAAGGCGATGTAGTTGGCGTCATGTCCGGCCATCTGCGCCATCGGCCCGCTCTGGCCCCAGCCCGTCATGCGGCCGTACACCAGGCGCGGGTTGCGCGCGCGGCACGCTTGCGGTCCCAGCCCGAGGCGTTCGGCCACGCCGGGGCGCATGGCCTCGATCAGCACGTCGGCGTGTTCGACCAGGCGCAGCAGCGTGTCGCGGCCCTCGTCGGTCTTGAGATCCAGCGCGATGGCGCGCTTGCCGCGCTGGATGCTGGTTTCGTATCCCAGGCTGCCGGCGCGGCCGTCGGGCCGCTGCACGGTGATCACGTCCGCGCCCAGGTCGGCCAGGTGCATGGCGCAGAACGGGCCGGGCCCGATTCCCGCGATCTCGATCACCCGCACGCCCTCCAGCACATTGCCGCGGACGGGTTCCTGCTTGTCTCGGTTCATATGCATACGGCCTCGTCAGTCCAGTGCGATGACGGCTTCGCCGACGATTTTCTCGGCGCCGTGCTGGTCTGCGCAACGCAGCGCCAGGCGCACGCGCCGTTCTCCGCCTTCCTCCATCTTCTCGACGACTTCGCCGGTGCAGGTCGGCTCGGCATATAGCTGCATGATGCCGGTAAAGCGCAAGGCCAGGCTGCGGATGCGCTGCTGCGGCACCCAGTCGGTCAGCATGCGGCCCACATAGGCCGCCGACAGCATGCCGTGCGCGAAGACATCGTCCACGCCGGCGCTGCGCGCATAGTCCAGGTCGATATGCATGGGGTGATGGTCGGCCGACGCGCCGGCGTACAGGGCCAGCGTCTTGCGCGAGATCGGCGGCAGTTTCAGGGTAGGCAGCCGGTCGCCGGCCGCCAGCTTGTCGAAGCTGGGAAGAGTCATGGTCGTTCCTTCAGGCGTTGCGTTGCACGACGATGGAGCGCAGGTCGGCGATGTGCCGGCCGTGCTGGTTGGTCACGCGCGTGTCCTTGACCAGGAAATCGAGCGCGCCGCCTTTCTTCTGGTAGACGTCGGCAATCGTCAGGTCGAACGTCAGGGTGTCGCCCGCGTAAGCCATGGCGTGGTAGGTGAAACGCTGCTCGCCGTGCAGGATGCGGCTTTCCTCCAACCGCGTCAGGCGGGCGGTGCCGATGGAGTCGAACGCGTCGATCTCCAGGCAGAACAGAAAGGTGGGCGGCACCGGCAGGGCGGGGTGTCCCGCCGCCCGCGCGGCGGCTTCGTCCAGATAGACGGGATCGGTCTCGCCGATCACTTTGGCGAAAAAGCGCAGGCGGCCGGGCTCGACGGCGATGCTGCGCGTGCCGAGGGATTGGCCGATCAGGTTCTTATCAAGCAAGGGAGTCTCCTTGGGTGGCGGACATGCCGGATGCTGCGGGAATCAACTGGCCCGGGCGCCAGTGCGTTCGATGATGGATTTCCACTTGACGCGTTCGGTCCGGATCATTTCCTCGAACTTTTCGCCGCCGACCGGCAGCGGCGCGCCGCCCATCTGGGTCAGCGCGTCGATCACCGCCGGGTCCTGGAGCGCGCGCGCCACTTCGGCCTGCCAGCGCTCGACGATGGGCTTGGGGGTGTTGGCGGGGAAAAACAGGCCTATCCATGACATCGACTGGGCCTTGGGGTAGCCGGCTTCGGCGATGGTCGGAACGTCGGGCAGCAGCGCCAGCCGGGCGGCGCCGGTGGTGGCCAGGGCGCGCAGCTTGCCGCTGCGGATATGCCCCAGCGTGGTCGCGGGATAGTCGAACGAGGCGTCGACCTGGCCGCCCAGCAGATCGTTGATCGCCGGCGGGCTGCCGCGATAGGGCACGTGCGTGAACTGCACGCCCGCCACCGTCTGGAACAGTTCCGCCGCCAGATGGGAGCCCGTGCCGTTGCCCGCATTGGCCACGGTAATGCGTCCCGGGTTGCGCGCCGCGTACTCCGCCATTTCCTTGACCGTGCGGTACGGACGATCGGCGTTGACCACCAGCACGTTGGGCAGCGCGATCACGGCGTGCACGGCCGTGAAGTCCTTCGCCGGATCGAAGCTGAGGGACTTGTAGAGGTACTGGTTGGTGGCCTGGGTTCCCTGCGTTCCCATCAGCAGGGTGTAGCCGTCGGGCTTGGCCTTGGCGACGTGCTCGGCGGCCGGATTGCCGCCCGCGCCCGGCCGGTTCTCGATCACCACAGGCTGGCCCAGGCGCTGCGCGACCTTGCTGCCGATCAGGCGGCTGACCTGGTCGGTGATGCCTCCCGCGGGGCCGGCCGAAACAATGGTCATCGCGCGAGCCGGATAGGTGTCGGCATGCGCGGGCGCGACGGCCGCCGTACACCCCAGCGCCAGCAGCAGCGCAACCCGTCCCAGACCCGTAGCCGACCGGCGGCCGCCATTCTGAATGTTCATGGGTGTCTCCTCCCAGGTCAAAAAATCTGTTGGAATTAACTACGGCATTTCGTATAGTACTACGACACAGCGTAATTTCCAGGATTTTTCCATGCCCAATCTGATACCTGCCACGGGCCGCACGCTTGCGGTTTTCGAGGTGTTCGCCAGGGAAAAGCGCGAACTGTCGAATTCGGACATGGCGCGGCTGCTGTCGCTCGCCGACAGCAGTTGCTCCGACCTGCTGTACACGCTGCATTCGCTGGGATACCTGATGCGCACGCCCAAGACGCGGCAGTTCTATCCCACCGGGCGCCTGTTCGAGATGGCGTGCCAGTTCAGGCAGAACGATCCGATGTCCGCGGTGGCGCAGGAAGCGGTGGAGCAGCTGGTGGAGCGCACCAACGAAACCGCGTTCTTCGGCGTCCATGAACGCCTGGCGGTGAAGGTCGCGGCGGCGCTGCCCAGCCGGCGTCCGCTGCGCTACATCCTGGATGTCGGCGACCGCGTCGCGGTGCATGCCTCGGCATTCGGCAAGGCCCTGCTGGGGCTGCTGCCGCCGCAGGAATTGCGCGCCGAGGTCGCGAGGCTGAACCTGAAGGCGGTGACGCCGCACACGATCACAGACCCAGGGAAGCTCATCGCCAATATCGAGGCCGGCCGCAGGCGCGGCTGGTACGACACGCGCAGCGAGGGCGCCGAAGGCGTGACCGCGCTGGCCGTCTCGGGCTGGCTGGGCGGACATGCCGTCTCGCTGTCGCTGGCCGGGCCGACCGAGCGTGTCGACAAACACCATGCCGAATATCTGCAGGCGCTGCGCGACGTACGCGGCGCAATACTGGACGGCCAGCCGGCTGCTCCGTTTTTCCCATCCAAGTAGGAGCAAACATGGACTTGAAACTGCAAGACCGCGTGGCGATCGTCACCGGATCGGCGCGCGGAATCGGCGCCGAAACCGCCCGCTTCCTGGCCCGCGAGGGCATGGCCGTGGTGATCAGCGACCTGGACGAAGGCGCCGCGGCGGCGATGGCGCGCTCCATCGAGGCCGAGGGCGGGCGCGCCATCGGCCTGCGCTGCGATGTGCGCGACCAGGCCCAGGTGCAGGCGATGGTGGCGGCCGGACGCGAAGCCTTCGGCCGCATCGACGTGCTGGTCAACAACGCCGGCCTGGTGAAAGACCGCACGCTGCTGAAGATGGACGAGGCCGACTGGGACCTGGTGATCGACGTCACGCTCAAGGGCGCCTTTCACTGCTGCCGGGCGGCGCTGCCGCATATGCACGAGAACGGCTGGGGCCGCATCATCAACATCGCCTCGCGCGCCTTGTTCGGCAACCCCGGGCAGACGAACTACTCCAGCGCCAAGGCCGGCATCGTCGGCTTCACGCGCGCCCTGTCGTTCGAGCAGGCCCGCAAGGGCGTCACGGTGAACGCCATCGCGCCCGGCTTCATCGAAACCGATTACATCAAGAGCCTGCCCAATTACGACACGATCCTCGAAAACGCCCAGGCCAAGAACCAGGTGCCGTTTCCGGGGCAGCCCGGCGACATCGCCGGCGCCGTCGCGTTCATGGCCTCGGAGCACGCGCGCTACATCACCGGCACCACGCTCTTCGTCACGGGAGGCCGCTATGGCTGACCTGGACGCCGACGGCCTGGGCGCCGAGCATGCCTTGTTGCGCGACAACATCCGCCGTTTCCTGAAAGACCGCGTCAATCCGCTCATCCTCCAGCACGAGACCGACAAGACCTTTCCCTTCGAGGTGCTGGGCGAGCTGCGCGACTTCGGCTATCTGGGCGGCTATCTGCCCGAGTCGTCCGGCGGGCTGGGGATCGACTACCTGACCTGGGCCGTGATGATGGAGGAGGCCGGCTACTGCTGGCTGTCGCTGCGCGCGCTGATCAACGGCCTGAACATCGTCGGCGGCATCATCGACGCCTACGGCACCGACGAGCAGAAAGACCGCTTCCTGCATCCCCTGATGCGCAACGAACGCCGCACGTTCGTCTCGATTTCCGAGCCGGACGTGGGATCGAACGTGGCGGAAGTCAAGACGCGCGCCGACAAGCGGGGCGACCGCTACGTGCTCAATGGCGGCAAGCTGTGGGTGACCAACGGCATGTTCGCCGATTTCGGCATCGTGGTGGCGCGCTGCTTCAGCGACACCTGCCAGGGCGGGCTGTCGCTATTCCTGGTGGAAAAGGCGCATACGCAGTTCGACGTGCGGCCGGTCGACACGATGTTCGTGCGCAGCACCGGAACCGCCGCCTTCACGTTCGAGGACGCCGAAGTGCCCGCGGCCAACCTTCTCGGCCAGGAAGGCCAGGGCCTGCGGCAGATCCTCATCGGCCTGAACTTCGGCCGACTGAACGTGGCCATGGGCGCGGTCGGGGCGGCGCAGTGCGCGCTCGACCTGTCCATCGACTATGCGCGCACCCGCAAGCAGTTCGGGCAGCCCATCGGCGCCTACCAGCTGGTGCAACGCCACATCGTCGAGATGACGATGAAGACCCAGGCGGCGCGCGCCCTGGGTTATCGCGCCGCGCGCGCCATGCAGGCCGGAAAGTCGGCGCGCATCGAAGGCTCGGTGGCCAAGCTCTACGCCACCGAGGCCGCCCATCAGGTGGCCAACCATGCTCTCCAGGTGCACGGCGGCATCGGTTATGCGACGGACTACCCGATCGAACGCATCTTTCGCGACACGCGCGGCGGCATGATCCCGGAAGGAACCACCGAAATCCAGACCCTCATCATCGGCCGCGAGATCCTGGGGATCTCGGCGCTTACCAATGGAGAACGCGCATGAATGAATCCGACGTCATCGAGAGGATCGCGCAGTCGGCGATCTACTGGGAGGACCTGCCCGTGGGAACCCGCTACCGCACCTCGTCGCGCACCGTCACCGAGGGCGACGTGGCGGCGTTCGCCGCGCTCACGGGCGATTTCAACCGCGTGCACGTCGACGCCGAATACGCCAAGAGCACCTTGTTCGGGCAGCGTATCGCGCACGGCATGCTGGTGGCCTCCTTCATGGCGGGGCTGACCTCGCGCTCGATTCCCAACCAGCTCATGGAGGGGGCGCTGTTCGGCGTGCTGGAGAACCGCATCAAGTTTCCCAAGCCCACGCTGATCGGCGACACGCTGCACGTCGAGATCGAAGTGGTCGAACAGAAAACCACCAGCCGCCCCGACCGCGGACTGATCGGCTTCCTGCGCAAGGGCATCAACCAGCGCGGCGAAGTGGTCTGCGAACTGGGCGCCACCTGTCTGCTCAAGCGCCGTACGCCGGCCCAGAACCCATGAACGCACCGAACATCCAATTCGCCGACCTCACGCGCCTGGTGCTGCCCGAATCCATCGTGCTGGTCGGCGCATCCGAGAAACCGGGCAGCATCGGCCAGCGCACGCTGGAGAACCTCACCGTGCATTCCGGCTGGCAGGGCCGGCTGGCCCTGGTGAATCCGGCCCGCCAGACCATTGCCGGCCGTGCCTGCGTGCCTTCGGTGGCCGATCTCGATTACGCGCCCGACGTGGCCATCCTGGCCGTGCGCGCCGATCTCGTCGTGGACACCCTGCGCCTATGCGGCGAGCGCGGCATCCGCTATGCCATCGTGTTCAGCTCGGGCTTCGGCGAGACGGGCGAGGCCGGGCGCGCGCTGGAAGTCCGGATGCGCGAGGTCGTGGCCGAGACCGGCTTGCGCATCTACGGACCCAACAGTCCCGGACTGACCAACGTCAACGGGCGGCTGGGCATGAGTTTTTCGCCGGCGTTCAAGACCGACCAGCGGCCCGGGCCCATCGGCGTGGCGTCGCAGGGCGGCGGGCTGGGACGCTCGTTCATCCAGGCCATGGACCGAGGGGTGGGCACGGGCCTGTGGTTCTCCGGCGGCAACGAGGTCGACCTGGAGGTCAGCGACTACATCCACTACATGGCCGACGCGCCCGACATCGAAGTCATCGTCAGCGTGCTCGAAGGCGTGCGCGACGGCCCGCGCTTCATGGCGGCGGCGCTGCACGCCGCGCGCCGCGGCAAGCCGGTGGTGGCGCTCAAGGTCGGCAAGTCCGACTACGGCATCAAGGCGACCCAGTCGCATACCGCGGCCATCTCCGGCTCCGCCGAAATCAACAGCGCCGTATTCAAGGAGGTCGGTGTGATCGAGGTCGACGACGTAGATCAGTTGATCGACACGGCGTCGATGCTGGCGCGCGGCAAGCCGACCGGGCGCGAGCGCATCGCGGTGTATTGCTTCTCCGGCGGAACCGCGGCGCTGGCTTCCGACCAGATCGGCCTGGGCGGGCTGGTGATGTCCGAGTTCGCGCCGCAGACGCGCCACGCCTTGAGCCAGCTGCTGCCGGACTACGCCGCGATCGACAACCCCGTGGACGTGACGGCCGAGGTCCTGGTCGATCCCTCGCTGACCTACACGGCGCTGAAGACCACGGCCGAAGATCCCAACACCGATATCGTGATGGTGCCGATTCCGGTGGAATACGGCCAGACCACCACGCTGCTGGGCGAGAGCATGGTGCGCGTGCAGCGCGACGTGAAGACGCCCATCGTGCCGATCTGGATGAGCGACCGCACCGGCGAGGGCCACCGGCACATGATCGAGGGCGGGCTGATGCCGATGCGTTCGGTGCGCAATGCGGTGCGGGCCATGCGCCGCTACATCGAGTACGGCCGCTGGAAGGCGCAGCGCGACCCGGACTGGGCCCCGCTGGGACGCAACCGGCAGCCCGCCAGCACCGCCACGCTGAGCGAGGTCGACGCCAAATTCCTGCTGCAGCGCGCCGGCGTGGCCGTTCCGGCGAGCCGCATGGCCGCCACGCCGGAAGACGCGGCCCGCGCGTTTCGGGAACTGGGCGGCGAGGCCGTGGCGATGAAGGTCGTCAGCGCGACCATCACGCACAAGTCGGACGTGGGCGGCGTGCAACTGGGCATACGCTCGGCCGAACAGGCGCGCGCCGCCCATGCGCAGATATGCGAGCAGGTCGGCCGGGCCTGCGGCCCCGGCCAGGTCGAAGGCGTGCTGGTCGAGGCCATGCTGACCGGGCCGTTTGTGGAGGTGGTGGTGGGGATACACCGAGATCCCGTATTCGGCCACGTCTGCATGTTCGGCCTGGGCGGCGTCAGCATCGAGCTGTTCAAGGACGTCAGCCGGCGGCTTTTGCCGCTCACGCCGCAGTCGGCCCGCGCCATGATCGCCGAGACGCGCTGCAGCGAACTGCTGGGCGGCTATCGCGGGCGTCCCGCCTGCGACGTCGACGCGCTGGTCGACACCCTGGTGAAGCTGAGCGACTTCGTGGTCGAGCACGCCCACCGGATCGAGGAACTGGAAATCAACCCGCTGGCCGTGCGTCCCCAAGGACAGGGCGTGATGGCGCTGGATGCGGTACTCAGCTTTCAAACAACGGAGAAGAGCACATGGTAAAGACGGACATCGGCTACACCACGATCGACTCGATCGTGGTGCGCGGACTGGATCTTTCGAAGGAAATCATCGGCAAGTTCGATTTCGTCGACATGATCTATCACACCACATTCGAGCGCCTACCCACGGCGCGCGAGAAAATCATGGTCAACGCCATCCTGGTGACCACGGCCGACCATGGCATCACGCCCAGTTCGCTGGCGGCGCGCCTGACCTACGCCGGCGCGCCCGAAGCCATGCAGGCGGCCGTGGCGGCCGGGCTGCTGGGCGCGGGCAGCGTGTTCCTGGGCACCATGCAGAACGCCGCCGAAATGCTTACCGAGGCGGCGCGCGAACTTGGTCCGGACGCCAGCGACGAGGCGGTGCGCGACGCGGCGCGCGAGCTGATACGCCGCTACAAGCAGGAACGACGCGCCCTCTACGGAGTGGGCCACCCCATTCACGTCAACGGCGACCCGCGCGTGGCGACGCTGCGCGAGCTGTCGCGCGCGCATGACTATTACGGCGTGCATTGGCGGCTGATGGACGCCGTCAGCCAGGTGCTGAGCGCGGAATCGAAGAAAAACCTGCCGGTCAATGCCGTAGGCGCGATCGCCTCCATCATCGCCGACATGGAACTGGACCCGATGGTCGCGCGCGGCCTGGCGCTGGTGGGCCGGTCGGCGGGCCTGCTGGCCCACCTGATGGAAGAGCGCAAGCAGCCGATCGGGCGCGCCGCCTGGGAACTGGTGCTGCAGGACGACCCGCGCAACCAGGTTCCCTGAGCGCGGGCCGGCGGGAACGGTAGATGCTGCACAGTGCGCACCGGCCGGCGCAGCGCGCCGGCGGCCATACCGGAGAACGCCATGCAAACAGACAACTCGCGCGCCAGCGAACATTTGATGGATTGGCTGAGAGACGCCCACGCAATGGAAGAGCAGGCCGAAACCATGCTGAACAGCATGGTTTCTCGAATCGAGAACTATCCGGATCTGCGCGAGCGGATACGCCAGCATATCGACGAGACCCGCGAACAGCAGCGCCTGGTGCGCGAGTGCATCGAGCGCCGCGGCGGCGACACCTCGACGGTCAAGGACCTCACCGGCAAGGCGATGGCCACGTTCCAGGGATTTTCAGGTGTTTTCGCCTCGGACGAAGTGGTCAAGGGCGCCCTGTTCGGTTTCGCCTTCGAAAACCTGGAAATCGCCGCCTATTCGCAACTGATCGAGGCGGCGAAATTCGTCGGCGATACCGAAACGGCGCATACCTGCACGCGCATACTGCAGGAAGAGCGGGCGATGGCCGAATGGCTGGAACAGAACAGCGCGCAGCTGGTGCGGCAGTTCCTGGCGCGTACCGACGCTCCTGATATGCAGGCCAAGCGCTGACGGGCTCGGCCGGGAGAATCTGCGATGAAATTCACCAAATCCACCGAAGCCAAGGCGCAAGGCGACGCCGTGGTCTTCGTCATGGAGCTGTCCGGCGTGCGTCGGCAGTTCGAAATATCGGGGGACGTGCTGCGCCGCCGTTTCGGCGCCCGGGACGACACCGCCACCGAGCTTCTGCGCGCCTTCGAACAGGGCGCGCAAGCGATACGCGAGGCAGCGCAGGAAGCGCGGTCGGTGCCGGCTGACGGGCCCATCATGCTGGGTGCCGGGGATTTTCAATAGCTGCGGCTCGAACCGGTAGCCCGCCGGACCCGCGCATGCAGGTCACGCCGGCACACGGGCGCCTGCTCCAGGGGCTACCTCAGTCGTCCAGCGCCGGCACGGTGCCGATCTGCGCCAGGATGCGCGGCGATTCCATGTCGCCGGTTTCCTTGTCCACCAGGACTTCATAGGCGGCCACGCCGGCGAATTTGGAGGCCATGGAGTTGGCGATCCGGATGGCGCCGAATTCGCTGCTGGCGGGGCGGATTTCTCCCGGCGCCACGCCGCCGGCGGCGGCGCGATAGGGAACGACGATGTATTGGACGAGATGAGCGGCTTCTGACACAGGACTCTCCTGGACGGCAGTTTTCGGGCGAGCGAAATGTATCACGAGATACTGGTTTTTTGTACAGTAATTTTTAGGCCGATACGTCCTGTTTTCAAGCGTGCCGTGGGAAAACCCTTAGCTGCAGGCGTTGTACTGTTCCATCGAACTGCCTAATATTTTCGAAAATCCTGTTCTTTTATAAAAGAGGCTAGGGATGGAAGCGAAACGCTACGACGCCTACCGCGAAAACGTGGCCGGGCGCGCCAATGTCGCCGACTCGCCCGAGCGGCTGGCCTATTACGCCGAACTGGCGCGTCTGGAGACGGGCGCGCTGTGGACGGTGGCCAACAAGATCGAACCCTGGGCGCCGCGCTCGGCCTCGGTGCCGGTGGTGTGGCGTTATCGCGATCTGCGCGGCCACGTGCTGCGTTCGGCCGAGCTAGTGTCGCCCGAAGAGGCGGGCCGGCGCGTGATCTACCTCAACAATCCGGGCCGCCGCGACGTGGCGGCGGCGGTGGGCTGGCTGTATTCCGGCCTGCAGGTGATGCAGCCGGGCGAACTGGCCTCGGCGCACGCGCATTCGCATTCGGCGCTGCGCTTCATCATGGAAGGCCGCGGCGCGTACACGGTGGTCGACGGCCACAAGATGACGCTGGGCGCCAACGATTTCGTGCTCACGCCCAACGGCACCTGGCACGAGCACGGCGTGGCCGAGGACGGCACCACCTGCATCTGGCAGGACGGCCTGGACATTCCGCTGGTCAACGCGCTGGAGGCGGGCTTCTACGCGGTGCATCCCGACCTGAACCAGGCCGTCACGCATCCGGTGGACGACACCAGCGGCGCCTGGGGCGGCGTGGCCCTGCGTCCGCAGGTGTCGGGCTGGACCAAGCCGTATTCGCCGCTGTTCAAGTACGAATGGGAGCCCACCTACGAGGCCTTGCGCCGCTACGCGCGCACGGCCGCCGGCAGCCCCTACGACGGCATCCTGCTGGAATACGTGAACCCGGCCACCGGCGGCCCGGTCATGCCCACCATCGGCGCCAGCATGCAGATGCTGCGGCCCGGCGAGCACACCAGGGCGCACCGCCATACCGGCAGCTTCATCTACCAGGTGGCCAAGGGCAGCGGCTTTTCGGTCATCGACGGCAAGCGCTACGACTGGACCGAGCGCGACATCTTCTGCGTGCCGTCCTGGGCCGTCCACGAGCACGCCAATCTTTCGTCCAACGACGACGCCTGCCTGTTCTGTTTCAACGACCTGCCCGTGATGAAGTCGCTGGCGCTGTACCGCGAGGAAGCGCTGAGCGACAACGACGGCAGGCAGAAGCTGGTCTAGGCACTTTCGATTTTCCCTTCCCGACTCTTGGAGCATTTATGCGCTTGGTAACGTTTCGCGCCCATCCCACCGCGGCCGCCCGGCTCGGCGCGCTGGCCGACGGCTATGTGGTGGACCTGGCCCTGCTGGGGCGGCATGCGGGCGTGGAGCTGCCCGCCGACATGCTGGAATTCATCGACCTGGGGCCGGCCGCCGTGGCGCAGGCTTCGAAGCTGCTGGAAGCGCATCGCCGCGCATGGCCGGTGGGCGCCGCGCTGCCGCAGGAAAACGTCAAGCTGCTGGCGCCGATTCCACGCCCGCGCAAGAACATCTTCGGCATCGGCCTGAACTACGTGGAGCACGTGGCCGAGTCCAGCCGCACGCTGGACACCTCGGCCGACCTGCCCAAGCAGCCGGTCATCTTTTCCAAGCCGCCCACCGCCGTCATCGGCCCGGGCGACGCGATCGAGCACAACGCCAGGATCACGCAGCAGCTGGACTGGGAAGTCGAGCTGGCCGTCATCATGGGCCGGCGCGCCTCGCGCGTGGCCGAGGCCGACGCCTTGTCCTACGTGTTCGGCTACAGCGTGATGCTGGACATGAGCGCGCGCGACTGCCGCCGCGCCGGCCAGTGGATCTACTCCAAGGGCCAGGACACCTACGCGCCGTTCGGCCCCTGCATCGTCACCGCCGACGAAATCCCGGACCCGCAGGTGCTGGACCTATGGCTGACGGTCAACGGCGAAAAGAAGCAGGGCTCCAATACCCGCCACATGCTGTTCAAGGTGCCGTTCCTGATTTCCGACATCAGCGCCGGCATCACGCTGGAACCGGGCGACATCATCGCCACCGGCACGCCGGAAGGCGTGGGCGCGGGCCGCAAGCCGCAGGAATGGCTGTGGCCGGGCGACGTGGTCGAGGCCTGCGTGGAAGGCATCGGCACGCTGCGCCATCCGGTGGTGGCGGTGTAGCGCCGCGCCGCCGCCGGGAGCCGATCTTGAAGCCGAGAATCAAAACCTTCCTCGAGGATGAGCCCGGGCCCGACGGAACCTTCGGCGTCGAGGAAATCACGCTGTCCGAGCAGGTCTATCGCCAATTGCGGCGCGACATCATGGCCGGGGCCTACGCGCCCGGCCAGTCGCTGCGGCTGGCCTTGCTCAGGCAGCGCTACGGCAGCAGCTTTTCGCCGATCCGCGAAGCGCTGAACCGGCTGCGCAGCGAGCGCATGGTGGTGGCGACCACCTCGCGCGGCTTTCGCGTCGCGCCGCTGTCGGTCGAGGAACTGTGGGACGCCTGCGAGACCCGCATCCTGATCGACTGCGACGCCTTGCGGCGCTCGCTGGCCCATGCCGGCGACGCCTGGGAGGCGCGCCTGGTGGGGGCATACCATGCGCTGACGCTGGCCGCGCGGCGCGCGGCCGAGCCGGCCATGCCCGATCCGGAGCGCGAGGACGCGCTCGAAGCCCGGCACCAGGAATTCCACCACGCGCTCATCGGCGCCTGCCGCTCGCCCTGGCTGCTGGACCTGTCGGCGCAGCTGTACGCGCAGACCGAGCGCTACCGTCGGCCGGCGCGCGCCGGCGTCACGGCCTACGGCCCGCAGCGCGACGTGGACCAGGAGCACCAGATGCTGCTGCAGGCCGCGCTCTCGCGCGACGCCGACCGGGCGGTCGCGGCGCTGGCCGGGCATTACCGCGAGACCGCGCGCTTCATCGAACAGGTGCTGACGCGGGCCGACAGGCAGGCGGCCAGCGCCTGATGGCGTAAGCTTGCCGTCCATGGCCGATCTCAAACTCCTGGAAGACCTGATCGCGCTGGCGCGCACCGGCAGCTTCGTGCGCGCCGCCGAACTGCGCCACGTGACCCATCCCGCCTTCGGCAGACGCATCCGCGCGCTGGAGGCCTGGGCCGGCGCGCCGCTGGTCGAGCGCCAGCGCCTGCCCGTGGTCCTGACCGCCGAAGGCGAGGCGCTGCTGAAAACGGCGGTCCAGGTGGTCGAGCAGATGGGGCAGGTGCGCCACCGCATCCGCAGCTCGGGCGCGGGCGGCGAGGCGGTGCTGCGCATCGCCACCGGCCGCAGCCTGGCCCGCACCCTGGTGGCCGACTGGATCGCGCGGCTGCGGCTGCGCGCGCCCAAGGTGCTGGCCGAAGGCGTCCAGGTGGAGCTGTCCACCGGCATGATGCAGGACATGGCGGCCCGGCTGGAGCAGGGCAGGGTCGACCTGCTGTGCTGCTACGAGCATCCGGCGCTGTCGGTGCAGCTCAGCCCCGGGCGCTACCGCTACATGACCCTGGGCACCGACAAGCTGGTGCCGGTGAGCCAGGCCGATACGCGCGGCCGCGCCCGCTACGCGCTGCAGGAAGGCGGGCAGGCCGCGCCGCTGATCACTTATGCCGGCGGCCTGGCGATGGAGCGCATCGTCGGCGACCGGCTGGAGACCACGCCTTATTCGCTGACGCCGTTCCTGCGCAGCGACTCGCTGGACGCCGCGCACGGCGCGGTCGCCAAGGGGCTGGGCGTGGCCTGGCTGCCCTGGTCCATGGTGGCGGCCGACTGCCGCCGCGGCGCGCTGGCGGCCCTGGGCGGGCGCAGCGACGAGATCGCTTTCGAGGTGCGGCTGTACCGGCCGCGCGCGCGGCTGACCGAGCTGGCCGAAGCGGTCTGGCAGGCCACCGCGAACCGCAAGGCCTGAGCCGACGCCGGGCGAGGCCATAGGCTGAATCGGCACGCCAATGTGCCGCCTTGGCACGGGCGCCACGCGCCGGGAGCCCGAGAATACCCTTTCATACCTAACGAGACGGCGCCGCCGTCCACGCCAGCACCCAGGGAGAAAACCATGAAATCCGTCCAGCATCCGCTGCGCGGCGCGCTTGCCGCGCTCTGTGCCGCCGCCGCCCTAGCCGTTGCCCCGTCTGCCCACGCCGAATACCCCGACCGCGCCATTTCGCTGGTGGTCGGTTATCCGGCCGGCGGCAGCGTGGACCTGACCGCGCGCCTGTTCGGCGAAGAACTGGCCAAGCGCCTGGGCCAGAGCGTGGTGATCGAGAACGTGGGCGGCGCCGGCGGCACCATCGGCGCGCAGCGCGTGGCGCGCGCCGCGCCCGACGGCTACACGCTGCTGCTGGGCTCGACCAATGAAATGGTGATCGCGCGCATGATCAACAGCGCGGTGAAGTACGACAGCGTGAAGGATTTTTCGGCGCTGGGCGTGATCGCCTCGCAGCCCATGCTGCTGGCCGCCAGCAAGAACGCCGGCGTCAAGACCGCGGCCGAGTACCTGCAAAAGCTGCGCGGCGCCGCGCCCGGCAGCTACAACTACGGCTCGTCGGGCGTGGGCACGACGCTGCACCTGGCCGGCGAGATGATCAACCAGTCCACCGGCACGCGCGCCGAGCACGTGCCTTACCGCGGCGTGGCGCCGCTGGTGACCGACCTGATGAGCGGCCAGCTGGACTACGGCATGCTGGTGCTGTCCTCGGGCCTGCCGCAGGTGCGCGGCGACAAGATCGTGGCGCTGGGCGTGACCGAGAAAAAGCGCTCGCCGGTGGCGCCGGACCTGCCGGCGCTGGCCGAGACGCCGGGCTTCGAATCGGTCGACATCAGCGTCTGGTTCGCGCTCTACGGCCCCGCTGGCCTGCCCGAGCCGGTGGCCGCCAAGCTGCGCGGCGCGCTGGCCGAGACGCTGAAGTCGGAACAGTTCCGCGCCAAGATGCAGGAAGCCGGCGGCCAGCTGGCGCAGCCCGGCCTGGACCCGGTGGCCTACCAGGCCGATGAAACCAGGAAGTACGGCGCGCTGGTCAAGGCCGCCAAGATCGAAGCCCAGTAACCAACCGGGCGCAGCACCGCAGGACATCTCATGGAATTCAAGTTATCCGTTCCCGATCTGGGCGCCGAGCGCGCCGGCAACACCGACACCCCGGGCGTCTGGCATTTCGACTCGGGCGTGCCCGGCAGGTCGCTGATGGTGTCGGCCCTGGTGCACGGCAACGAACTGTGCGGCGCCTGGGCGCTGAAGGACCTGCTGGCCGCGGGCTTTCGGCCGCGCCGCGGCAGCCTGACGCTGGCCTTCTGCAACCTGGACGCGTTCGACCGTTTCGATCCGGCCAGCCACGACGCCTCGCGCTTCGTGCAGGAGGACATGAACCGGGTCTGGAGCGCGCAGCGCCTGGACGATCCGTCCACCGCCGACCGCCGGCGCGCCGCGGCGCTGCGGCCCTGGGTCGAGCGCGCCGACTGGCTGCTGGACCTGCACTCGATGCATGAGCCGGGCGAGCCGCTGCTGCTGACCGGCGTGCTGCCGCGCAATATCGCGCTGGCGAAGCGCCTGCAGGCCCCGCGCCACGTGATCGTGGACGCCGGCCACAAGGACGGCGTGCGGATGCGCGATTTCGCGCAGTTCGGCGACCCCGCGCGCGAGGACGCCTGCGCCTTGCTGATCGAATGCGGATTTCACGGCGATCCGGCCTCGCGCGAGGTGGCGCGCGACATGGTGGCGCGCATGCTGCTCGAATCGGGCGTGGCCGACGCGGCCGACGTGCCGGCGGGCTGGCTGCTGCCGGCTGCGGCGGCGCAACGCGTGCTGGAAGTGACCGACGCGGTGGTCGCGCCGTCCATGGACCTGCGCTTTTCGCAGCCGTGGAGCGGCCTGGAGACGCTGGAGGCGGCCGGTTCGGTGCTGGGCTGGGCCGACGGCCAGCCCATCGTCACCCCTTACGACCGCTGCACGCTGGTCATGCCCTCGCTGCGCCAGCTCAAGCCGGGCGTGACGGTGCTGCGGCTGGCGCGCGACTACGCCGGCTGAACCTTCAGCGCTGGGGCGTGTAGCGCAGTTCGTCGAGCTGGTAGCCCTGGCTCTTGGCCGCCGCCAGCGCCTTGTCCAGCTCTTCCTGGGGCAGCTGGGGCGAGCGCGACAGGATCCACAGGTACTTGCGGTCGGGCGTGCCGATCACGGCCCAGCGGTAGTCCGGGTCCAGCCCGATCACCCAGTAATCGCCCTTGAACGGCTTGAAGAACGAGACTTCGAACTTGGCGTTGCCGCTGCCGTCGACCACCGTGGCGGTGCCCGAGGCGGAGTCGATGTCGCCGTCCTTGGTGCGGCAGCGGTTGTTCACGCCCATGGTGCCGTCGGCGTGCAAGGTGTACTCGGCCGTCGTATCCCCCACGCAATTGCGCTGGTAGAACATGGGGAAATTGGCGATCTCGTACCACATGCCGGCGTAGCGTTTCAGGTCTACCGATTCGACGGTCTGCATGGGCGGCGCGGCATGGACGATCCCCGCCACGCTGGTGGCCAGGGCCAACAGGAATGCTGCGGTGCGGCGCATGAGGGAACCTCCTGAAAATCCTAACGATACGCCTTATTTGCGCGGCGCCTTCAGCGCCTCGTGGTAACGGGCCACATAGGTATCGAAATCTTCTGTGTCCGATTGCTCCAGCCGCAACTGTTCCGTAACGGATTGCGCGGCGGCCTGCTCATAGGCGCGCGCCAGGTCCGCGGGCAGGGCCTGCGCGCGCAGCGCGTCGGCATGCTTGCGGCTGAGTTCCAGCGAGTAGTCGTGGAACGACAGCCCGCTTGCCCGCAGGGACGCCAGCAGGCGGGCCGAGGGCGTGGCGTCGGGCTGGTCCAGCTTGGCGCGCTGCGCGTCGAGCGCTTCGGCGTAGGCGCTGCCGCCCAGGGCGGAATCGTACAGCGCGGCGTAGGGCGCGATCTGGTCCAGCAGCTGGTGGCCCCACTGGGCCAGGCCGATGGCCTGGCCGTCGCGGTCCAGCGTCAGGCCGGGCTTGCGGCCTTCCTTGACCACGGTGGAGAAATTGTCGGCGCTGCGCTGGCAGTAGCCGTTGGCCGGGAAGTAGGGGCTGTCGGAGGCGGCGCAGAACAGCAGGAACGCATCGACGAAGCGGCCGGTGGCGGCTTCGATGCCGACCGGCGACTCGGGATCGATGTCCAGGCAGCGCACCTCCACGTACTGCACGCCGCGCTCGGCCAGCGCCGTGATCGGACGCTCGCAGCGGCCGGTGGCGCGCTTGGGCCGGATGCTGGAGTAGTACTCGTTTTCGATCTGCAGCACGTTGGTGTTGAGCTGGATCCATTCGCCGTCGCGGTGGGTGCCGATCTTCTGGTAATCGGGCCAGGGCTTGGTCACCGCGTCGTACAGGCGGCCCAGGAACGTGTCCAGGTCGTTGTAGCAGAGCTTGAGCTGCGACTGCGCCTTGTTCTGGTAGCCCAGGTCGCTCATGCGCAGGCTGGTGGCGTAGGGCAGGTACAGCGTGTCCGCGTCCAGCTTGTGCAGCGGATGTTCGCGGCCGCGCAGGAAGTCGCTGGCCAGCGCGGGCGCCGCGCCGAACAGGTACATCAGCAGCCAGGAATAGCGCGTGAAATTGCGGATCAGGCCGATGTAGCCGCGCGAGCGGCGGTCCTGGGCGGTGCCGGGCTGCGTGTCCAGCACCGACCAGAGGTCATCGGCCAGCGAATAGTTGTAGTGCACGCCCGCGATGCACTGCATGGTCTTGCCGTAGCGCACGGCCAGGCCGCGGCGGTAGACGTGCTTGAGCATGCCGGTGTTCGAGGTGCCGTACCAGGCGATGGGAATGTCGGCTTCGGGTGGCAGCGTGGCGGGCATGGACTGGTTCCAGATCAGTTCATGGTCCAGCACGCTGTAGACGTGGCGATGGGTATAGTCCAGTTCCGCCAGCAACGCGTCCACGTCCGTATGCGTGCCCGTGATGAGTTCGAGCAGCGATTCGGAATAGTCGGTGGTGACGTGTTCGTTGGTCAGGGCCGAGCCCAGGCCGGCGGGGTGCGGCGTGCGGGCCAGCAGGCCTTGCTCGTCCACGCGCAGGCCTTCTTTCTCGATGCCCCGCAGGGTCTGGGTCAGCAGCGAGCGGTTGGCCTCCAGGCGGGAGAGGCGGTTGGCGGCAGTATCGGTCACGGGTTTTTCTCGTTTGGGTCTGACGTCGGATTTTACGGGGTGCCAGCCTCCTGTGCCGAGGGTGTCAATACTGGGGACAGGGACAATGCCTGCGCCGTGCGCGCCAGCCACTCGTCCAGGTCGGCATAGACCGGGTCGGCGATGGGCGCGGTTTCGTTGAAAATCTCGTGCCAGGCGCTGTCGTACCAGCGCAGCGTGAGCAGTTCGGCCGGCGCGCGCTGGGCGAACTGGCGGCTGCCCTCGGCGGCGACGATGGAGTCGTCCCCGGCCACCATCAGCAGGGTGCGGCAGGGCAACAGCGGGGCCTCGCGCAACGATTCGCGGCCGCCTTCGTCGACGAAACGCGCCAGCCGGCCCGTCATGCGGCGGCGCACCAGAGGATCGGACCGATAGGCGCGCACCACGGCCCGGTCGTGCGAAATCCGGGCCGGGGCCAGCCCGTGGGGCACGCGCAGGTCGGGCGCGTGCAGCGACATCCAGGTCAGCGTGCGCCGTACCCACAGCGGCACGTTGACCACGAAGGGCGGCGAACTGAGCACCAGCGCGTCGATATCGGCCAGGCCGTGCAGCGCGATGCGCACCGCGACCAGGGCGCCCAGGCTGTGGCCCAGCACGATGGGCGCGCGCCCCTGGGCCAGGGTCCAGGCCTGGAGCCGGTCCACGGCGTCGGCCACCAGGTCGTCCTGGCGCCTGAGGGTGGCCGGCGGCCCGCCCGAATGGCCGTGGCCGCGATGGTCGTGCGCGCCCACCTCCCAGCCGCGGGCCGCCAGCCAGCGCGCCAGCCGGTCATAGCGCCCGGCATGCTCGCTCAGCCCGTGCAACAGGTAGATACTGGGGGTGCCCGGCCCGGCGATGGGCGGGGGCAGGTTGGGGGCGGCCGGCCAGACATAGTTGGCCAGCGGCGTGCCATCGGGCGCGGGGGTCAGCGAAATCGGCGACAATTTCCGGCTTCCTCGAAATGAATAGACCGTCGGGGTCTCGGTAATGACGATTTCATCGCTGTTTCGTTTCATGTTCAAGAAAGCCGGCATGGCGCTGGCGCTGGCCCTGCTCGTGGCGGCGTGCTCGCCCAGCTACAACTGGCGCGAAGTCGACGTGGCCGACGGCCACGTGCGGGCGGCGTTCCCGGACCGCGTCACGTCGGACACGCGCGACCTCAAGCTCGACACCCATACCCTGAAATTCACGCTGGCCAGCGCCAACGTGGGCGAGGCGGTCTTCGCCGTGGGCTCGGCCCCGCTGCCGCCGGACATCGCCGCGGACCCGGCGGCGCGGCGCGCGCTGGGGCTGGCGCTGATGCGTTCGCTCTACGTCAACATGCAGGCCGTGCCGCCGCTGGAATGGCCGCCCTACGGCGACGTGATCGAAATCCACGGCAAGGCCATGGGCAAGCCGGGCTGGCTGCAGGCCCGGGTCTGGGTGACCGATACCATGCTGATCGAGGCGGTGGCCGCGGGCACGCAGGAAAGCCTGCCGGCCGAACGCGCGCGCGAATTCCTGCGCTCGGTCGTGGTCAAGCCGTGATGTCGCCGAGCAGGCCGCGGCGCAGGGCCTCGACCGCCGCGCTGCGCCGGCCGCGCACGCCGAGCTTGGCGCAGGCGTTGCGCAAATGGAAATTCACCGTGCTTTCGCTCACGCCCAGGATGCGGGCGGTCTCCCAGCTGGTCTTGCCCAGCGCGGCCCATCGCAGGCAGGCGACCTGGCGCGCCGACAGGGAAGCGTTGCGGGGCATGGCGGACATGGCGGCGGCAGGCGAGGGGCGTTTCGGTTGACGGGTCGCCTCATGCTGCGCCGCGCGCGGGCGCCGGGCAAGCAACGATGCCTTGGCGCATCGATTTCTTTATCTTTGACGGAATAGTCGTATGCCTGCCATCGTGCAGTTCTATTTTTCGGCCATCGTGCTGATGCTGCCCCTGCTTTCCTGCGTCGGCATCGGGGTGTACTGGGCGCGGCGCGAGCTGCCGTTCGGCGGCGCCTTCATCACCACGCTGGTCACCTCGGTGACCACGCCCGCGCTGGTGTTCCACACCTTCGTCACCACCCATCTGGACGACCGCGCGCTGGCCGACGTCGCCGTGGCGACGCTGCTGGCGCTGCTGCTGTGCGCGCTGGTCAGCGCGCTGTTGCTGAAGCTGTGGAAGCTGCCGGTGCGCACCCTGCTGCCGACCGCCTTCCTGCCCAACGCCGGCAACCTGGGCCTGCCGATTTCGCAGATGGCGTTCGGCGACGCCGGCCTGTCGGTGGCGGTGGCGTTTTTCGCGGTCAATTCCTTCGTCATGCACACCGTCGCCGTGCGGCTGCTGCCGGGCGTGAACACCAAGGGCAGCTGGAAAAGCCCCATCCTGCTGGCCTCCGTGGTGGCGGTGGCGATGCGCCTGCTGGACGTGCCGGTGCCCGCCTGGATCGTCGAGACCTCGCGCATGCTGGGCGCGGTGACCGTGCCGCTGATGCTGCTGAGCCTGGGCCACGCGCTGGCGCTGATTCCTTCAGGCGGCCTGCGCGACGGCGCCAAGGTCGCCGTCATCCGCCTGGCCGTGGGCCTGGGCGCGGGCCTGGCGGTGGTGTGGGCGCTGGACCTGGAGCCGCTCCTGGCCGGCGCGCTGAGCCTGCAGATGGCCATGCCCTGCGCCGTCGTCAGCTACATGTACGTCAAGCGCTACACGCCGCTGGGCGACACCGCCGCCGGCGCCGTGCTGGTCTCCACCGTGGCGTTCCTGGCGCTGGCGCCGGTGATGCTGTGGCTGTCGCGGGGCGGGGCGTATTGATTTGGGTACAGGGGCGTATCTATCCATTCCCCATACGCCATTGGTCCATTTCCCTCACACACATCAAACCGCCCCGGCCATTTCCCGCAGCTGCGCCATCAACGCGTCGGGCACGTCCACGCCGTGCTTGAGCGCCGCGTCGCGCAGTTTGTGGCGACGGTCGCCGGGCAGGCGCACGCCTTCGTCTTCCAGCATGGCGTCGACCAGGGTTTCGACGCGTTCCAGATAGGCCTCGTTGCCGGCCAGCGCGCCCGGGTCGATGGCCAGGAAGGCCTGGCCCAGGCGGGCCGGGCCGCCGTCGTCGACGAAGAACGATTCCGTCTCGAAACCGAAATGGGCGCCGGTCAGCGCGCAGGCCAGCAGTTCGACGATGAGCGCCAGCATCGCGCCCTTGACGCCGCCGGCCGGCAGCATACTGCCGGCCAGGCCGGCCCTGGGATCGGTGGTGGGCTGCCCCTGGGCGTCCAGCGCCCAGCCCAGCGGGATGGGCTGGTTGTCGCGCGCGGCGATCATGAGCTTGCCGCGCGCCACCTGCGACAGCGACAGGTCGATCAGCAGGCGGGCGCCGCCGCGCCGCGGGAACACCGCGGCGATGGGGTTGGTGCCGAACAGCGGGCGCTTGCCGCCCCAGGCGGGCATGGCGGCCGGCGAATTGCTCAGCGCCAGCGCCACCAGGCCGGCGTCGGCCAGGGCTTCGAGGTGATAGGCGGCCGCGCCGAAGTGATGGCTGTTGGTCACGCCCACGAAGGCCACGCCGTGCTCGCGGGCGCGCGCGGCGGCCTGCTCGACCGCCAGCGCGCAGGCTGGGAACGCCAGGCCCGAGCCGGCGTCGACCAGCGCCGCGCCGCCGCGTTCGTGCACGAGGCGCGGCACGGCCGAGCCGATGGCGCGGCCGGCGCGCAGGTGGCCGGCGTAGAACGGCACGCGCGACAGGCCGTGCGAGCCCAGCCCCTGGCTTTCGGCGTAGACCAGCGCGCGCGCGGTGCTGTCGGCCATCGCCGGGTTGGCGCCGGCGGCCGCCAGGGCGGCCGCGGCGAGCAGTTGGAGTTCGTCCAGATAGATGTGAGCCATATCCTTTCCGTCAGGAGGCGGCGCGGGCGTGCTGCGCGGCGCCGCCGGTAAGGGCTATTGTCACACCGGCGGCCACCATGTCGGAAACGCGGGTGTTGGCCTCCTGCGTCAGGCCGGCGATATGCGGCGTGAGGATGAGGTTGGGAACGCCGGCCAGCGCGCTGCCGGCGGGCAGCGGCTCTTCGGCGTACACGTCGAGCGCCGCGCCGCGCAGGCGGCCGGCCCGCAGCGCCTCGGCCAGGGCGGCTTCGTCCACGATGCCGCCGCGCGAGGTATTGACCAGCACGGCGCCCGGGCGCATGCGGGCGATGCGTCCGGCGTCCAGCAGCCGGCGCGTGCCGGCGGTGAGCGGCAGGTGCAGCGTGACGGCGTCGGCCCGCGCCAGCAGCGCGTCCAGCGGCACGGCGGCGACGTCCGCTTCTTCCCAGGCGGGATGGTCCGGCGGCAGCGCCGCGTCGCAGCCGATGACCTGCATGTCCAGCCCGCGCGCCAGGCGCGCGGCCAGCCGGCCGATGCCGCCGAAGCCCACCACGCCCAGCGTGCGGCCGTGGACTTCCAGGCCTTGCGAGAGCGCGTTGCGGGGCCACTGTCCGGCCGCGACCGCCGGCGTGGAGAAGTAGGCGCCGCGCAGCAGCGCCAGCACGGCGCCGATCACGTATTCGGCCACGGCGCGCGCGTTGGCGCCGGTGGCCGGCACCACCGCGATGCCGCGCGCGGCGCAGCCGTCCAGGTCGATGTTGTCCAGTCCCACGCCGAGCCGCCCCACGGCCCGCAGCCGGGGGGCGGCGGCCAGCAGTCCGGCGTCGACGCGGCTGCGGTTGCGCACGATCAGGCCGTCGGCCGCCGCCGCGGCCTGCAGCAGGGCCTCGCGGCGTTCGACCAGGTCGGGCTCATAGCGCACGTCGAAGCGCCGGCGCAGCGCCTCGACCGCGGGCGCGTCCATGAACTCGGAGATGAGAATGTGCATGGGGAGTCCCTGGCTCAGGCGACCTGGATATTGGCCTCGTGGATGATCTTGGCCCAGCGCGCCACCTCGGACTTGAGATAGGCGCCGAACTCCGCCGGGCCGCGCGGCTGGGGCACGAAGCCCAGCTGCCGCAGCGCCTGCTGCATGGCGGGTTGCGACACCTGGCGCACGATGGCGTCGCCGATGCGCTGGACCCGCGCCGCCGGCGTGCCCGCGGGCGCGAGCACCCCGGTGAAGTTCTCCACGATCAGGTCGGGCAGCCCGGCCTGCTGCACGGTGGGCACGTCCGGCAGGTCGGGGCTGCGCTCGCGCGTGGTGATGGCCAGCGCCCGCAGCGCGCCGTTCTTCACGTGCGGCAGCGATTCGGGATAGTTGGAGAACACCACGTCCAGGTGGCCGCCGATCAGGTCGGTGAGCGAGGGCGCGCCGCCTTTGTAGGGAATGTGCATCAGCGGCAGGCCGGTGAGCTTCTGGTAGAGCGCCAGCGTCAGGTGCGGCGGCGTGCCGTTGCCGCTGGAGCCGGCCGACAGCGACTTGGCGCGCGCCGCGCGGGCCAGGTCGGCCATGTTCTTGATGTCGCTCTTGGCGTTGACCACCACCATGATGGGCGAGGAAGCCAGCCCCGCCAGCGGCGTCAGGTCGCGCGTCAGGTCGTAGCCGGCCTTGCCGGCGAAGAGCGTGGCGTTGGCCGCGTGCGACAGCGTGATGGCCAGCCAGGTATAGCCGTCGGGCGCGGCGTTGGCCACGTGCGTCGCGCCGATGTTGGCGTTGCCGCCGGGGCGGTTTTCCACCACCACGTTCCAGTGCTCGGCGTCGCCCAGCGCCTTGCCGACCTGGCGCGCGGCCACGTCGGTCAGCCCGCCGGGCGGGAAGGGCACCACGTAGTTGATGGGCCGTTCGGGCCACTTGCCGGCTTGCGCCAGCGCGCCCTGCCACGGCGCCAGGGCGCCCAGGCCGGCGGCGCCGAGCGCGCCGAGCAGGCGCCGGCGCAGCGCGGCGTCCGGGTTGAGATCGTGTTCGCTGCTCATCTGTCTTCCTCCTTGGGGGATGCCCCGGTAGGAATGCAAGGGCGCGCGCTCAGGCGCTTTCGAAGATGCGGGTCAGGACGAATTCGCGATGGCCCAGCGCCTCGGCGGCGGTCCAGCGGCCGTTGGCGGTGGCCAGCATGCATTCGAGCAGCCTGTCGCCGGCCTGGCTCAGGTCGATCTCGCGTTGCAGCAGGCCGCTGGTGTCCACGTCGATGTGTTCCGACATGGTGCGCACCGTGCGCGGGTTGGCGCAGATCTTGATGACCGGCAGGATGGGATTGCCGATCACGTTGCCCTGGCCGGTGGGGAAGAAGTGCACGGCGTAGCCCGAGGCCGCGCACAGGGTCACCATCTCGGCCGCGGCCGAGGACGAGTCCATGAACCAGAGGCCGGGGCCGTCGGGGATTTCGGCCTTGTCCAGCACGCCGTCGACGCGGCACTGCTTGCCGATCTTCTGGATGTTGCCCAGCGCCTTTTCCTCGATGGTGGTGAGGCCGCCGGCGATGTTGCCCTTGGTGGGCTGGGACTCGGACAGGTCGCTGGTCTTCCAGCGGTCGATCATGTCCTGGTAGCGGTTGAACATGAACATGAAGCGTTCGCGCACCGCGTCGTTGGCGCAGCGCTCGGCCACGATGTGCTCGCCGCCGGTCAGTTCCGAGGTTTCGCCGAACACCAGCGTGGACCCCAGCGCGTAGAGCTTGTCGAAGGCGTTGCCGACGGTGGGATTGGCGCCGCAGCCCGAGGTGGTGTCGGACTCGCCGCACTTGGTCGAGACCCACAGGTCGGCGATGGGGCATTCGCTGCGCGCCAGCGCGGTGGCGTAGTGCACGAACTCCTTGGCGCAGCGCGAGGCGCGCATGATGGTGTCGTGGTCGCCGTGCAGTTCGATGCTGAAGCCCATGACCGGCTTGCCGGTGGCGGCGATGCCGTCGACCACGCGCTTGGTCCAGCCTTCTTCGATGCCTATCACCACCACGGCGGCGACGTTGGGATTGCAGCCGGTGCCGATCAGGGTGCGGAAGTGCAGTTCCAGGTCCTCGCCGAACTGCAGGCGGCCGTAGGGGTGGGGCAGGGCCAGCGTGCCCTTGATGTTGTTGGCCACGGCCTCGGCCGCGGCGTTGGAGATGTCGTCCACGGGCAGCACGATGACGTGGTTGCGCACGCCGACGCGGCCGTTGTCGCGGCGGTAGCCCTGGAAGGTGGTCGAAGCGGAGATGACGGACATGGCGGATTCCTTTTCGAGTGGGGGGCTTACCAGCGCTTGGTCTTGATGTTGTGCACGTGGGCGTGCTGCCCGGCCTGTATGGGCTGCACCACCCGGCCGATGTCGACGCCGTACTTGTAGACGGTGTCGCCGACGGCCATGTCCTTCATCGCCACCTTGTGGCCGATGGGTATGTCCTGCGAGGCGCGTACGTGGATGATCTTGTCCTCATCCATGATCCAGGCGTTCAGTTCCGTTCCGGCGGTAACGCCTTCCACCACGGCGACCGCCACCGTGTCCTTCGCATCGTGCAATACGGCGTGAATCATTGTCTTCCTCCTGGCTGGGACGCCGGCCGGACGCGGCAGGCGCTACGGTCAGGAGATCTTATGGCCGCAATTTCTCTAAGTCAACTAAATCATATATATGAATTGTATGACTTGAGCCGGCTTCGTCCGCGCCGCTACACTGTGGCCTCCCGGTTATTGCGATGCACCCATGAATATCAGCCTGTCATCGACCGTGCCCCTCGGCAGTCCCCTGTATGCGCAGGTCAAGCAGGCCGTGCTGGCCGCGCTGGCCCAGGGCGAGTGGAAGCAGGGCGAGGCCATCCCGCCCGAGAAGCAGCTGGCCGAGCGCTTCGGCGTGTCCATCGGCACCTTGCGCAAAGCCATCGACGACCTGGCCGCCGAGAACATCCTGGTGCGCCACCAGGGCCGCGGCACCTATGTGGCCGTGCATACCCGCAACCATCATTTCTTCAAGTTCTTCCGCATCGTGCGCCAGGACGGGAACAAGTCCTATCCCAGCACCGAGCTGCTGCGTTTCCGCCGCCAGCGGGCCTCGGCCATCGCGCGCGAGAAGCTGAACCTGCCGGCGGGCGCGATGGTGTTCGAGTTCACCAACCTGCTGTCGCTCAACGGCGAAGTCGTGATGATGGACGAGCTGTGCCTGCCGGAGTCCTGCTTTCCCGGCATGACCGAAGCGCACCTGCGCGAGCGCTCAAGCACCCTGTACGCGCTGTACCAGGACGTGTTCGGCGTGAACGTGATCGCCACCGACGAGCGCCTGCGCACCTGCCTGGCCGAACGCGCGCAGGCGCGGGCGCTGGGCGTGGCCGAGGGCAGCCCCTTGCTGGAGATCCGCCGCGTCGCGTTTTCGTACAAGCGCCAGCCCGTCGAGTGGCGGATCTCGCGCGTCAATACCGAACGCTACGAGTACCTGGGACAGGAGCCCTGGGGGGAAGGGGTCTGAGGCCTGTTGCTGCCGCGCGCGCCAGCAGTGCTAGAATTCCTGCCGCAGTATTCAATTTTCGGCGCCGATTTGCCTGATCCGCTTGCGGGCGCCTTCCAATAAATCCAGCTAAAGAGGTCCGTATGACCACTCCTGCCCAGAATTTGGCCGGTGATTCGGCCAGCGGGTTCGTCCCCGCCGCCATCACGACCGCCGCCGCCGCTGATCCCGGCTCCGTCGGTCTCGTCGCTCCCACTTTCATACGCTTCGATGAGCCGCTGCCGCTGTCCAGCGGCCAGTCGCTGGCCGCCTACGAGCTGGCGGTGGAGACCTACGGCACGCTCAACGCGCAGCGCAGCAACGCCGTGCTCATCTGCCATGCGCTGAACGCCTCGCATCACGTGGCCGGCCAGGCGGCCGACAATCCCTCCGACGTGGGCTGGTGGGACAACATGGTCGGACCGGGCAAGCCGGTGGACACCGACGTGTTTTTCGTGATCGGCGTCAACAACCTGGGCTCGTGCTTCGGCTCGACCGGCCCGGCCAGCATCAACCCGGAGACCGGCAAGCCCTGGGGCGCGGCCTTTCCCATGCTGACCGTGGAAGACTGGGTGCGGGCGCAGGCGCGGGTGGCGGACCACTTTGGCATCGAACGCTTCGCCGCCGTGATGGGCGGATCGCTGGGCGGCATGCAGGCGCTGAGCTGGGCCATCACGCTACCCGAGCGGGTCGCCAACTGCGTGGTCATCGCCAGCACGCCGCGGCTGTCGGCGCAGAACATCGGCTTCAACGAAGTGGCGCGCCGCGCCATCATCACCGATCCCGACTTCCACGGCGGCGACTATTACGCGCAGCAGACGGTGCCGCGCCGCGGCCTGTCGGTGGCGCGCATGATCGGCCACATCACCTATCTGTCCGACGACGACATGGCCGAGAAGTTCGGCCGCGCCCAGCGCGCCCCGGCCGAGAACGGCGCCTACCGCTACGGCTACGACGTCGAGTTCGAGGTGGAGTCGTACCTGCGCTACCAGGGCGAGAAATTCACCCGCTACTTCGACGCCAACACCTATCTGCTGATCACCCGCGCGCTGGATTATTTCGATCCGGCCCGCAACGCCGGCGGCGACCTGGCGCGCGCGCTGGCGCCGGCGCAGGCCGATTTCCTGCTGGTGTCGTTCTCCACCGACTGGCGCTTTCCGCCGGAGCGCTCGCGCGAAATCGTGCGCGCGCTGCTGAAGAACGGCAGCCCCGTGACCTACGCCGAGATCGACGCGCCGCACGGCCACGACGCCTTCCTGCTGGAAGACGCCCGCTACCATGCCGTGGTCCGCGGCTATTACGAACGCATCGCGCGCGAGCTGGACCTGGGCGCCGCGCGCCCGAACCAAGGACGTTCCGAATGAGCCCCGTGACTCCCCGCCCCGCGCCCGGCGCCCTGCGGCCCGACCTGGCGCGCATCGCGAGCTGGATCGAGCCCGGCAGCCGCGTGCTGGACCTGGGCTGCGGCGACGGCGCGCTGCTGGCGCACCTGCGCGACCACCGCCAGGTGCGCGGCGCGGGCGTGGAGCTGGACGACAACTGCGTCATCGCCTGCGTGCGGCGCGGCGTGGAAGTGATCCAGCAGAACCTGGAAGACGGCCTGGCCCTGTTCGACGACAAGCAGTTCGACACGGTGGTGCTGTCGCAGACCCTGCAGTCCATGCACCGCACCCAGCACATCCTGCGCGAGATGGCGCGGGTGGCGCGCTACGGCGTGGTGTCGTTTCCCAACTTCGGCTACTGGCCGCACGGCTGGTCCATCCTGCGCGGCCGCATGCCGGTCACCGGCCAGATGCCGTACCAGTGGTACAACACGCCCAACATCCACCTGTGCACGCTGCGCGACTTCGAGCAGCTGGCCGGCGAACTGCGCCTGGACATCCTGGAGCGCGCCACCTTCAATGAAGGCCGCGAGATCAAGTTGCTGCCGGGCTGGCGCAGCACGCTGGCGGTGTACCGTTTCGCCTCGCCCTGACGCTGCGGCCCGCAGGCCCTAAAATGCCGCAAGCCGCCGGCCTCCAGCGCCGGGCCGGCGCGTTACCGGAGACCGTCATTACCGCTGCATCCAACGTCTACACCAGTCCCCGCGTGGCCCCTTTGCTGGTCCTGGGCTTCGCCAGCGGATTGCCGCTGGCCCTGACCAGCGGCACCTTGCAGGCCTGGGCCACGGTGGAAGGCGTGCCGCTGCAGCAGATCGGTTTCCTGACCCTGGTGGGCACGGCCTACACCCTCAAGTTCCTGTGGGCCCCGTTCGTGGACCGCTACGTCCCGCCTCTGCTGGGCCGGCGCCGCGGCTGGATGCTGGTGACCCAGCTGCTGCTGGCCGCCGCCATCATGGCGATGGGCGCGCTGTCGCCGTCCTCGGCGCTGCAGCCGCTGGCGCTGCTGGCGGTGCTGGTGGCGTTCCTGTCGGCCACCCAGGACATCGCTTTCGACGCCTATTGCACCGACGTGCTGCGCAAGGAAGAGCGCGGCGCGGGCGCGGCCATCAAGGTCATGGGCTACCGGCTGGCCATGATCGTGTCGGGCGGGCTGGCGCTGATCCTGGCCGACCAGTGGATAGGCTGGGGCTACACCTACATGCTGATGGGCGGGCTGATGCTGCTGTGCGCGCTGGCCACGCTGTGGGCGCCCGAGCCCGAACACGTCGCCACCGCGCCGCGCAGCCTGCGCGAGGCGGTGGGCGAGCCGCTGCGCGAATTCTTCACGCGCCGCGGGGCGCTGGCGGTGCTGCTGCTGATCGTGCTGTACAAGCTGGGCGATGCGTTCGCCGGCGCGCTGTCCACCACCTTCCTGATCCGCGGCGCGGGCTTCAGCCCGACCGAGGTGGGCACCGTGAACAAGGTGCTGGGGCTGGCCGCCACCATCGTCGGCGCGCTGGCCGGCGGTTCGCTCATGTCGCGCTGGGGCCTGTACCGCTCGCTGATGGCCTTCGGGCTGCTGCAGGCGGTGTCGAACCTGGCGTACTGGATGATCGCCGTCAGCCCCAAAAGCATCTGGCTCATGGCCACGGCGGTGGGCATAGAGAACCTGTGCGGCGGCCTGGGCACGGCGTCCTTCGTCGGCCTGCTGATGGCGCTGTGCCGCCAGCGCTTTTCGGCGACCCAGTTCGCCCTGCTGTCGGCGCTGTCGGCGGTGGGCCGCACCTACCTGGCCGGCCCCCTCACGCCGCCCCTGGTCGACAGCCTGGGCTGGCCCGGCTTCTTCCTGCTGACGGTGCTGATCGCCTTGCCCGGCCTGGTGCTGCTGCACATGCTGCGCGGGACGATAGAGACGATGGAGAAGAACGGGGCGTGACCGGGCGATGCGCACGGCGCGGGATTGCCGCGCCGTGCCCGTTTTCCGCTTATTCCGCGCCCGTCAGCCTGACGATCAGCACGTCGCTGGGCAGCGATTCGAGCAGCCGTTCGGCCACGCTGCCGATCGCGGTGCGCAGGATGCCGGTGCGGCCGTGGGTGCCCGTGACCACCAGATCGGAGCGGTGGTTGAACGAGTATTCCGACAGCACGGTCTCCGGCTGGCCGCATTCCAGCACCACCTTGGGCGCGGCGACGCCGGCCAGTTCGGGCGTGGCGGCGGTGAATTCGCGCGCGCTCTGCTCGGCGGCCTTGTAGAAGTTGCGCGTGACGGCCTCGTCAGGCACGTTCTTGCCCTGGAACGGCACGTCGTAGGCATGGAACAGCGTCAGGTCGGCGTTGGGCACCAGCTGCAGCGCGGCGCGCAGGGCCTGGCGCGAGCCGTCGGAGAAGTCGGTGGCCACCAGCACGTCGCGGTAGGGGCGGCGCGGGCGGGTCTTGACCACCAGCACCGGGTGGCGCGCCTGGCGGGCCAGCTTTTCGACGGTGGTTCCCAGCAGCAGCCGGCCCAGGGTTTCGTCGCGCGCGATGCCGGTGACGATCAGCGAACAGCCGTAGCTGTCGGCGGTTTCCATGATGCGCGCCAGCGGATCGCCGTTGGTCACCACCACTTCGGTCGGCACTTCGGCGGCCGCCAGGTCTTCGGCCAGCTCGCGCTCGGCCAGGGCCTTGTGGTCCGACGTGTGGCGGCGCCACACGGGCGTGGTCAGGCGCGCGGACGTCGCATGCGACTCCATGACGTGCAGGACGATGAGCTTGGTGCCGAGTTCCTTGGCCAGCTGCAACGCGCGGTCCAGGGCGCGGTCGCCACGGGCGCTCAGGTCGGTTGCCAGCAGGATGGGGCCGATTTGCTGTGTCATTATCTTCTCTCCCGGGTGTGGCCGGGCCGACGGTACCCGCGTCCGTGCGTCCCTGCCGTTACTGCCCTTGCGGGCACATCCCCATTGTCCCGTTGCTAGGCGGGGCGGGGTTTGACCGATATCAACGCATCTTCCAGCGTAAGGGATGGCGCACATCCAGGCAATGGCGGCCCGCCGCGCGGCGGCTCAATACAATGTGGGCTGTCCTCCTTTCGTCCTCCCCATGTTTTCCGAACTCTCGCCCGTCCTGCTGCATACGCTGTATCTCGTCGCCATCGTGGCCGAAGCCATGACCGCGGCCCTGTCCGCCGGCCGGCGCGACATGGACTGGATGGGCGTGTGCATCATCGCCTGCGTGACCGCGCTGGGCGGCGGCTCGCTGCGCGACGTGCTGCTGGGCCATTACCCCCTGACCTGGGTGATCCACCCCGAATACCTGTGGATGACGGGCGGGGCGGCCATCGTCACGGCATTGATCGCGCCGGTCATGCGGCGCCTGCGCAGCCTGTTCCTGCTGGCCGACGCCCTCGGCCTGGTGGCGTTCACCGTCATCGGCTGCCAGGTGGCGCAGCTCATGCAGCTGCCGATCACGGTGGTGCTCATCAGCGGCATGATCACCGGCTGCGCCGGCGGGGTGCTGCGCGACGTGCTGTGCAACGAGGTGCCGCTGCTGTTTCGCAAGGAGCTCTACGCCAGCGTGTCGGTGGTGACGGGCGGGCTGTACCTGGGCGGGCAGGCGCTGGGCCTGTCGGCCAACGCCGCCGTGCCCATCGCGCTGGCCGCCGGCCTGGCGGTGCGCCTGCTGGCGCTGCGGTTCAACTGGCAGATGCCGAAGTTCGTCTATCGCGACGATTGGGATTGAACGCCGGCCGCGAACGCAACCAAGTTCTTATTTGTGTTTCAAGAAACTTCTAGTATCGTCCCCCCCGTCGCATACCAGGCATCAAGCCGCAAAGGGGAGCCGATTGGACGTCAAAGCGCCCGCCACGATTCCGTATTTCCTGCAGGAACAGATCCGTGAACTGATCGTGGACGGAACCATCCGTCCCGGCCAGCCGCTGCGGGAACAGGAACTCGAGCAACGCTTCGGCACCAGCCGCAGCCCGATCCGCGAGGCGCTGCGCCTGCTGGAGGTCAGCGGCCTGGTCACCCACGTCCAGCGCAAGGGCTTCAGGGTCACGCTGTACACCGAAACCCAGATCCGCCACCTGTACCTGCTGCGCGCCGAGCTGGAGGCCTACAGCCTGCGCCAGGCGGCCGGGGCCGAGGACCTGTCGCCGCTGGTGGCCGAGCTGCGCCGCCACCACGGCGCGATCGCCGAGGCCCAGGCCGGCGGCCAGGTGCGCGCCTGCATCGCCGCGGCCTGCGAGTTCTACCTGGCCGCGGCTCGCAGCACCGGCAACACGCCGCTGGCGGGCATGCTGAGCAAGCTGTATGAACAGGTCGAGCCGCTGCGCTACCTGCTGGCCCGGCGGGAAATGGCCTCCAGCGCCATTGCGTCCTGCACCCGCGCCATCATCGACGCGATGGCCGGGCGCGACGTCGAACGCATGACCGGGCTGGCGCGCGGCTACCTGGCCGACGTGCTGTCGCCCGTGATCGAGGCCTACCGCGAAGTCGCGCGCGCCTGAGGGCGCGGCGGCGGGGTGCGCACCTCGATGCCGGCCGCCTCCAGGGCCTGGCGGATGCCGCTGGCGAACACCAGGGCGTTGGGCTGGTCGCCGTGGATACAGAGGGTGTCGGCCTGCACGGGCACGTCCTTGCCGCCGACCGAGCGCACCTTGCCTTCGCGCACCATGCGCACCACCTGCGCCACCGCCTGGTCCACGTCCTCGATCATGGCGCCGGCGCGCGTGCGCGGCGTGAGCGAGCCGTCGTCCTGGTAGCTGCGGTCGGCGAAGACCTCGCTGGCCGCCGCCAGGCCGATGTCGCGGGCCGCCTCGATCAGCCTGCTGCCGGCCAGCCCGTACAGGATCAGCGTGGCGTCCACGTCCTTGACCGCCTGGCAGATGGCGCGCGCCAGGTGTTCGTCCTTGGCCGCCATGTTGTAGAGGGCGCCGTGCGCCTTGACGTGATGCAGCCGCGCGCCTTGCGAGGCGGCCACGCCGGCCAGCGCGCCGATCTGGTAGACCACGATGTCGTAGGCCTCGTCGGGGCTGATCTGCATGGCGCGGCGCCCGAAGCCCGCCAGGTCCTGCAGGCTGGGATGCGCGCCCAGCGCCACGCCCTGCTTGAGGGCGGCGGCCACGGTTTTGCGCATGGTGGCCGGGTCGCCGCCATGGAAGCCGCAGGCGATATTGGCGGAGCTGACGTATTGCAGCACCGCCGCGTCGTTGCCCATGGTCCAGGCGCCATAGCTTTCGCCCATGTCGCAGTTCATGTCGATGCGGGTGGTCATAGCGGTTTCCTTTCTAGGCGAGGAGTGCGCGCAGCGGCGCCAGCGTGTCCTGCAATTGCGCGAAGGCGCGCTCGCGCTCGCCGTCCAGGCGCTGCGCGGCCTCCAGTTCGATGGGCTGGAAGCGCAGCGTCTGCCCGGGCGCGGCCTGCGCCAGGATGGGCAGGTCCACCGTGGCGATCTGCGCGATCTTGGGATAGCCGCCGGTGGTCTGGCGGTCGGCCATGAGGATGATGGCCTCGCCGCCCGAGGGCACCTGCACGGTGCCGAAGCAGGCGGCCTCCGACAGCATCTGGCGCGGCTCGCTCATGGACAGCGCGGGGCCCAGCAGCCGGTAGCCCATGCGGTCGGATTGCGGGCTGATGCGGAATTCGGCCTCGGCGAAGGCCCGGCGGGACGCTTGCGAGAACTCGTGCCAGTGCATGCCCGGCAAAAAGCGCACGGCGCTGCGGCGCGGCGCGCCCAGCGCGGACGGCAGGTACACGCGCAGCTGCCACAGCGCATCCTGCAACGCGTCCATGTCGCGTCCGCCGTCCAGCGGCTTGCGCAGCGGCAGCTGGTCGCCCCTGGCCAGCGCGCGGCCGTGAAAGCCGCCGAAGCCGCTGCGCAGATAAGTGCTTTCGCTGCCCATGACCGGCTCCAGCGCGAAGCCGCCATGCACCGCCAGATAGCCGCGCACGCCCACGGCCGGGCGGGCGCCGAAGGCCAGCGTGTCGCCGGCCTGCGCGACCAGCGGGCGGTGCACCGGCAGTTCGCGGCCATTGAGCGTGGCGCCCAGGTCGGCGCCAGCCAGCGCGAAGCAGGCCGGCGCGTCGAACCGCAGGGTCGGGCCGGTCAGCGTCATTTCCAGGGTGGCCGGGTCGCCGGCGTTGCCGGCCAGCGCGTTGGCCAGCCGGTGGGCGCGCTCGTCCATGGCGCCGGCGGCCGGAATGCCCTGGTGCTGGTAGCCCTCGCGGCCGCGGTCCTGGAAGCTCGACAGCATGCCGGGCTTGATGACGGTCAGGCTCATCGTCCGGCCTCCCGGATGCGGTCGAACTCGTCGGGGCCGATGGGCACGAAGCGCACGGAATCGCCGGGCTGCAGCAGGGCGGCCGGCTCGCGGGCCGGGTCGAACATGGTCAGCGGCGTGGCGCCGATGATGTTCCAGCCGCCGGGCAGGCGGTTCGGGTAGATCACGGTCTGGCGGTTGGCCACCGCCACCGCGCCCATCGGCACGGCGGTGCGCGGCGAGGGACGGCGGGGAATGTTCAGTTTTTCGTCGTGCACGCCCAGGTAGGCGTGGCCGGGCGCGAACCCCAGCATGAACACCATGCTGCGCGGCTGGCTGTGCAGCGCGATCACGTCTTCGGGCGTGAGGCCGGCGGCGCGCGCCACGTCGTCCAGGTCGGGACCGTGCTCGCCACCGTAGCAGACGGGAATGTCGACTTCGCGCCCGCCCGAGGCGTCGACGCTTATGCCGGCCTCCAGCAACTGGCCGATGCGCTCGGCCAGCTGGGCGTACGAGGGGTTGCCCCGGGCGTCGGGCCGGTAATGCACCGCCACCGCGACGAAGGAGGGCACCACGTCGGTCACGCCGGGCAGCCGCGCCTCGCGCAGCCGGGCGGCCGCGGCCAGACAGGTGCGGCCGATCGACGCATCGATGCGGTCGCCGAAGGAAACGATCAGGCAGCGGTCGCCCTGGGGCAGGATGCGCCAGGCGGTTTCGGCCGAAGAAGGGGGTTCTGATAGTACGTTCAACGACACGAAACCTGTAGGAACGGATTACTTGGCGAACAACGAATCCATGTTCTTGAACGCCTTGAACTCCAGCGCGTTGCCCGACGGGTCCAGGAAGAACATGGTGGCCTGCTCGCCGACCTCGCCCTTGAAGCGGATGTAGGGCTCGATGACGAATTCGGTGCCCGCGTCGGTCAGGCGCTTGGCCATGGCTTCCCATTGTTCCATGGAAAGCACGGCGCCGAAATGGCGCACCGGCACATTATGCGAGTCTACGGCGCTGGTGGCATGGTGGCCGCATTCGCCGGGCGCGAGGTGGGCCACGATCTGGTGGCCGTAGAAGTTGAAATCGACCCATTCGGGCGAGCTGCGGCCTTCGGGACAGCCCAGTTTTTCGCCATAGAAGGCGCGGGCTTCGGCCAGGTCGCGGACCGGGAAGGCCAGATGGAACGGCGGCAGTTGGGTTTGAGCGGTCATGTGGGGCTCCGGAAGCGGTGAGGAAGAATTGCCAGGGCCTATTTTATTGATTGTTTTTTTGATCCAAAAACGATATTTTTTGTGCCTGAGCATCGAAAAAATTGATTGTGATCAAAGAGTTCAAGACCTTTATCGCGGTGGCCCGGGACGGCACTTTCACCGGCGCGGGGGCGCAGCTGGGCCTGACCCAGTCGGCGGTCAGCGCCCAGATCAAGCGCCTCGAGGAATACCTGGGCGTGACGCTGTTCGAGCGCAGCGCGCGGGCGGCGGCGCTCAACGCCCACGGCCGCGAGATGCTGCCGCAGGCCGAGGAGCTCGTGGCCATGGCCGAGCGCATGGTGACCACGGCCGGCGCCGGCCACGTCAGCGGATCGCTGCGCATCGGCGCCATCGCCTCGGTGCAGCAGGACCTGCTGGTGCGCGCGCTGGGACGGTTTCGGGCCGTCTATCCCGACGTGCGCGTGCGGGTGGTGCCGGGCGTGTCGCTGGCGCTGCTGGGCCAGGTGGACGCGGGCGAGGTGGACATGGCCATGCTGATCCGCCCGCCCTTCGCCCTGCCGCCGGAGCTGGGCTGGCAGCCGCTGATGCGCGAGCCGGTCATGCTGGCCGTGCCCGCGGCCCTGCCGGACGCGCCGTGGCGCGAGCTGCTGGCGAGCCAGCCCTTCATCCGCTACGACCGGGCTTCGTTCGGCGGCCGGGCCGTGGACGTGTTCCTGAAGAAGCACCGCATCACGGTGCATGACGCCGTGGAGCTGGACGAAGTCGACGCCATCGCCAACATGGTGCGCCACGGCCTGGGCGTGGCGCTTCTGCCGCGCCTGCGGCGGCTGGACATGACCGGCCTGCGGCTGCTGCCGCTGGGCGAGACGCCGCTATGGCGCGAGATCGGCCTGATCGGCCGCCTGCCGTTCGAAGCCGGCGGGGTGCGCGAGAAGATGGCGGAGTGCCTGGCGAGCGCCGCCAACGAGGCGCCGCCGGCCGACGGATTACGCGCGTTTCACAACCTGTCGCAACGCACCGTGATGGGATGATCGCGCAGCGTCGTCATCACGATGTCGTCGACCTGGCCGTCGACGTCGGTGATGACGTAGCCGATCTGGCCCTTGGTCTGCAGGGTCTGGCTGACGATGTTCAGGCCGTGCTGCGCCATCAGGTTGTCGAGCGTGCCGAGCGCGCCCGGGGCGTTGCGGTGCACGTGCAGGATGCGCGTGCCGCCGGCCGGCTCCAGGTAGGGCAGTTCGGGGAAGTTGACCGCGCCCTTGGTGGTGCCCGCCTGCAGGAAGCGCACCAGTTTTTCGGCGACTTCGCGGCCGATGTTTTCCTGGGATTCCTGCGTGCTGCCGCCGATGTGCGGGGTCAGGATGACGTTGGGCATGCCGATCAGCGGGCTGGCCAGCGGTTCGTCCGGACCCTTGGGCTCGGTGGGGAACACGTCCAGCGCCGCGCCGGCCAGGTGGCCGGACTTGAGGGCCTCGTGCAGGGCCTGGATGTCGACCACCGTGCCGCGCGAGGCGTTGATCAGGATTGCGCCGCGCCGCATGCGCGCGATGGTCTGCGCGTTCATGATTTTTTCGGTCGACTTGCCGCCCGGCACATGCAGCGTGACGACGTCGGACTGCTCCAGCAGCTCGTCGAGCGAGCCGGCGGGGCGGGCGTTGCCCAGCGGCAGCTTGGCCTCGACGTCGTGGTAGACGACGCGCATGCCCAGGCTTTCGGCCAGCGTGCTGATCTGCGAGCCGATGTTGCCGTAGCCCACGATGCCCAGGGTCTTGCCGCGGGTCTCGAAGGCGCCGGCGGCGCTCTTGTCCCAGTGGCCCAGGTGCACGCGCGCGTTTTTCTCGGGGATGCGGCGCAGCAGCAGGATGGCTTCGCCCAGCACCAGCTCGGCGACCGAGCGGGTGTTGGAGAAGGGCGCGTTGAACACCGGCACGCCGCGCTGCATGGCGGCGTCCAGGTCGACCTGGTTGGTGCCGATGCAGAAGCAGCCCACGACGCGCAGGTCGGGGTTGTCGGACAGCAGGCCGGCGTCCAGGTGCGTGCGAGAACGGATCCCCGCCACCTGCGCGCCGCGCAGGGCGTCGCGCAGCTGCGCCGGCGGCAGTGCCGCGGCATGCGTGACGATGTCGGTGTAGCCGGCGGCCTCGAAGACGGCGCGGGCGCTGGGATGGATGTTCTCGAACAGGACGATTTGTGCCATGACTGCCTGGGGGGGTAGGGGTGGAACGAATGCGTTTCACCTATTGTGGCGCATTTTTGCTGCAGTGCAAGGAGTAGCCACAGGCACGTTGTGGCTGCTCCCGTCCCCCCCGGCCAGGACGCTAGCGGTAGGCCTGGAACACCTGGGCGCCGCCGCGCTTGTCGACCAGCAGCACGTCGTGCGGCGTCTTGCGTCCGCCGTACTCGGGGCCGTCCATGCCGGGCGAGCCCAGCGGCATGCCCGGGGCGGCCAGGCCGGCCGCCTCGGGCTTTTCCAGCAGCAGCCGGCGCACGTCGCTGGCGGGCACGTGGCCTTCGATGGCGTAGCCGCCCACGGCGGCCGTGTGGCAGGAGCCGTAGTCGGCCATGCCGGCGTTGCGGCGGATGGGGCCGGTGTCCTGCACGTCGTGCGCGATCACCTCGAAGCCGTTGTCGCGCATGTGCTTGACCCAGTCTTCGCAACAGCCGCAGGTGGGGGTCTTCCACACTTCGACCTTGGTGGGGGCCTCGGCGTAGGCGTAGGCGGGCACGCTCAGGACGGCGGCAAGCGCCAGGCGGCGCGCAAGTCGGGAAACGTTCATGATGCTCCGTACGGAAATGTGAACATGGGGCTCAGAACCAGAACCGCACGCCCGCGATGACGGCGGTCTGCGACCGGCTGGCGCCGGCCTCGGACGCGTAGCTGGCGGTCTGGCCGAACTTACGTTCGAAGGATACGCCAATATAGGGCGCGAACTCGCGCGTGATCTCGTAGCGCAGCCGCAGCGACAGCGCGCCTTCGGCCAGGCCCGAGCCGATGCCGCGGTCCGGGTCGTCCTTGCCGTAGAAGCTGGCTTCCAGCTCCGGCGTGAAGATCAGGCGCTGCGTCAGCAGCAGGTCGTATTCGGCCTTGAGCGCCAAAGCGGTGCGGCCGGACGAGCCCACGTAGCCGGTGGCGTCCAGTTCGATGTTGTAGGGCAGCAGGCCTTCGATGCCGATGGCGGCCCAGTTGCGCTTGGGGCCCGTGCCGATGTCGCGGCGCGCGCCCAGCTGCAGGTCCCAGAAGGGCGAGACGGCATGGCTCCAGAAGGCCTCGACCTTGCCGCTCGATCCGCCGCCGTTCTCGGCCTCGCCCTCGCTCTTGATGAGCAGGCGGTCGGTGGCCGAGCCGAACCAGAAGCGTCCGTCCCATTCCCGGGCGTACTCGCCGTCGCGGTTGCGGGACACGCCGAACTTGTCGAACAGGACCTGCCATGTCGCGGTGCTGTCCATCATGTGCGCATGGATGCCGTAGCTGTCGTAGCCGCGCTCGCCGGCGCCGTCGCTGGAAGGCAGGCTGCCGACCGGCGGCGCGGCCGGGGCGTCGCCCATCGAACCGTGGTCCATGCCGGGCATGGAACCGTGGTCCATCGGCGCGGGCGCGGGCGCGCTGCCGTGGTTCATCGAACCGTGATCCATGCCGGGCATGGAGCCGTGATCCATCGCGGCGGGCTGGGCCCATGCCGCGGGGGCGGAAAGCGCTGCGGCCAGCGCGCAGGCGCGCAGGCCGCGGGTGTGGCGATTCATCGGTTTCATCGTCGTTTACTCCACCACGACCGCTCTGAACATGCCGGCCTCCATGTGATACAGCAGGTGGCAGTGGTAGGCCCAGTTGCCGCGCGCATCGGCGCTGACGCGGTAGCTCAGCCGCTGCGCCGGGTTGAGGGAAATGGTGTGCTTGCGCACCTGGAAAGCGCCGTCGGGCGATTCCAGGTCGCTCCACAGCCCGTGCAGGTGGATGGGGTGCGTCATCATCGTGTCGTTGACCAGCACGAAGCGCACGCGCTCGCCGTAGCGCAGCACGATGGGCTTGGCGTCCGTGTACTTCACGCCGTTGAACGACCACATGTAGCGTTCCATGGTGCCGGTCAGGTGCAGCTCGATCTCGCGCGACGGCGGCCGGTTGTCCGGCGGCTCGCGCATGGAGCGCAGGTCGGCGTAGGTCAGCACGCGCCGGCCGTTGTCGCGCAGGCCCACGCCGGGATCGTCCAGCCGGGTCGAGACCACGTCGGGCAGCATCGAATTGCTCACGCCGCGCTCGGTGGGATAGGGGTGCTTGACCTCGACCATGCCGCCCTGGCCGGCGCCGGAACCGTGGCCGCCATGGTCCATGCCCGGCATCGCGCCGTGGCCGCCCGCGCCGCTGCCGCCGCCCATGTCGTGGCCGCCGCCGCCCATGTCGTGCGCCATGCCCATGTCCATCATGCCCAGCAGCTGCACCCGGTCCAGCTCCGGAATCTCGGCCTGCATGCCGGCGCGCGGCGCCAGCGTGGCGCGCGCGTAGCCCGAACGGTCCATGGCCTGCGAGAAGATGGTGTAGGCGCGTTCGTCCCGCGGCTCGACGATGACGTCGTAGGTTTCGGCCACGCCGATGCGGAACTCGTCCACGTCCACCGGCCGCACATCCTGGCCGTCGGCCGCGACCACCGTCATCTTCAGCCCCGGGATGCGGACGTCGAAGTACGTCATCGCCGAACCGTTGATGAAGCGCAGGCGGATGCGCTCGCCCGGCTTGAACAGGCCGGTCCAGTTGCCGGCCGGCGTCACGCCGTTGGTCAGGAAGGTGTAGGTGGCGCCGGACACGTCGGCCAGGTCCGACGGATTCATGCGCATCTGCTCCCACATCAGCCGCTCCGACAGCGCCGGGCCCCAGCCCTTGTCGCGGGCCTCGGCGCGCAGGCTTTCGACGCTGGGCTGGATGCGGTTGTAGTAGTCCGGCATGATCTTCAGCTTGTTGAACAGCCGCATCGGATCTTCGTCCGTCCAGTCCGACAGCAGCACCGTGTAGTCGCGGTCGGAGGCGATCGGATCGGGCCGGCGCGGATCGATCACGATGGCGCCGTACAGGCCGGTCTGCTCCTGGAAGCCGGAGTGGCTGTGATACCAGTACGTGCCGCTCTGGCGCACCTGGAAGCGGTAGGTGAAGGTCTGGCCGGGGTCGATGCCGGGAAAGCTCAGGCCGGGCACGCCGTCCATTTCGGTGGGCAGCAATATGCCGTGCCAGTGGATCGAGGTCTGTTCGCGCAGGCGGTTGGTGACGTGCAGGGTCACCGTGTCGCCTTCGCGCCAGCGCAGCAGCGGCGCCGGCACCTGGCCGTTGACGGTGGTGCCGACGCGCGCCGCGCCGGTGAAGTTGACCGGGGTTTCGCCGATCTCCAGGTGGAACTCGGTGCCGCGCAGCTCCGCGGCCGCCGCCGGGGCGGGGGTGGCCAGCGCCGCGCGCCAGTTGCCCAGCGCGGCCAGCGCGCCGCCGCCGGCCAGGCCCTGGACGAAACGGCGGCGGGAAAGAGGATGCGAATTCGTCATGGCTTACAGCACCGACACCGCGCCCTTCATGCCGGCGCTGTAGTGGCCGGGCTCCAGGCAGCCGAAAGACACCGTGCCGGCCTTGTCGAAGCGCCACACGATCTGGCCGCTCTTGCCGCCTTCCAGCGACACGGCGTTGGCCTCTTCGTGGCGCATGCCGGGGTCTTTCATCATCATGTCGTAGTGAGCCTTCAGGTCGGCGTCGGAGCCCAGCACCAGCTCATGGCGGATGCGGCCGGAGTTGCGCACGTTCAGGCGCACGGTCTCGCCGGCCTTGACCTCGATGCGGGCCGGCGTGAAGCGCATGGCGTCGGACATGTCCACGTCGATGCTGCGGGTGACCTTGGCCGGATCGCCCGGCTTGCCGATGGGGGCGGAGGCGGCTTGCATGGCATGGCCACCGTGGCCGCCGTGGCCGCCGGCGGCATATGCGGCGCCCGCGCTGAGGGTCAGGGTCAGGGCCAGGACGGCGGCCCGGTGAGTACGGAGCAGAGTGCCTTTCACGCGTATCCTTGGTAGTGGGGACGGTGATGGCACTGTAGGAAAACGGCGGTGACCCGACTCTGTCGCCTTGATTACATTTTTGTAATGTTGGCCGCGGCATGCCCCACGGGGCCGCGCAGCGTGATGCCGATGACGGTGCCGCGCTCGTCCGAGGCGGCGTCCACTTCGCCGCCGTGCATGCGGGCGATGGCGCGCACGATCGCCAGGCCCAGCCCGTGGCCTTCGCTGCGCGGCGCGCGCGACTGCCCGGAGCGGAAGAAGCGGTCGAAGATGCGCGGCAGGTCGGCGGCGGGGATGGCCGGGCCGGGGTTGCGCACCTCGACCCGCGCGCCGGCCGCCGACACCGAGCACGCCAGCACGATTTCGCCGCCGGCCGGGCAGGCCTTGATGGCGTTGGAGATCAGATTGGCCAGAGCCCGCCGCACCAGCCCCGGGTTGGCGGCGACGATGGCGTCGCCGGCGCAGCGCAGGTGCACGCCGTGCGCTTCCAGCATCGCTTCGTAGTATTCCGCCACGCGCCGCGCTTCGGCGGCCAGCGACACCGGCGCCAGGTCGGCCGCGCGCTCGCCGCGGTCGGCGCGCGCCAGGAACAGCATGTCGTTGACCAGGGTCTTCAGGTCTTCCAGTTCTTCCAGGTTGGATTCCAGCGCGTCGCGCAGCTCGCCCGCCTCGCGCGGCGAGGACAGCATGACCTGCGTGCCGTTGATGAGCGTGGCCAGCGGCGTGCGCAGCTCGTGCGCCACGTCGGCGTTGAAACCTTCCATCTGCTGGTAGGCCTCCTGCAGCCGTTCCAGGGTGCGGTTGAAGGAGCGCACCAGCTCGTGCAGTTCGCGGTCGGTGTCTTTCAGCGGCAGGCGGCGCGACAGGTTGTCGGGCTGGATGCGGGCCGCCTGTTCGGACAGCCGGCGCGCCGGCGCCATGCTGCGGCGCACGGCCCAGGCCGCCAGCACCACGGTGGCGCCCACCCACAGCGCGCAGATCAGCACCAGCGCGGTGCCGTAGGCGTACAGGAACTGCGCGCTGGTGCGCGTGCTGACGGCCACGGTCAGCTGCGCGCCGGGCAGGATGCGGTCGTTGATGTCCACGCGCAGGCCGCGCATGCGTCCGCCATCCGGGGCCTGCAGCACCACCTGCCCGTCGGGCCGCGTCTCCAGCGTCTGCGGCGCGGCGCCGCCATAGACCACCTTGCCGCCGGCCTCCATGATCCAGATGCCCAGCTGGCCCTGGCCCGCGCGCATTTCGTCGAAGGCGGCGGCCAGGTCGGACAGGCCGCTGGCGCTGTTCTGCATGTCGATCAGATGGTTGATCAGCTCCAGCTTGCCGCTGACTTCGGTGATCTCCTGGCGTTCGACTTCGCGCTTGAGCGCCCAGAACAGCGTGGCGCCGGCCAGGCTGGAGACCAGCAGCGCGATGGCGCCCAGTAGCAGCGTCAGGCGCGCCTGCATCGAGCGCATGCGCAGCGGCCTCATGCGTGGCGCGATTCCAGCACGTAGCCCATGCCGCGCACCGTGTGCAGCAGTTTGGTGTCGTAGGGATCGTCCAGTTTGCCGCGCAGCCGCCGCACCGCCACGTCGATGACGTTGGTGTCGCTGTCGAAGTTCATGTCCCAGACCTGTTCGGCCAGCGTGGTGCGCGACAGCACCTGGCCCTGGCGGCGCATCAGCAGCGCCAGCAGGCTGAATTCCTTGGCCGTCAGGTCCAGCCGCCGTCCGGCCCGCTGGGCGCGGCGCCGGGCCAGATCCAGTTCCAGGTCGGCCAGGCGCAGCACGGTGGGTTCCTGCGAGCGGCCGCGGCGCAGCAGCGCCTGCACGCGCGCCAGCAGTTCGGAGAAGGCGAAGGGCTTGATCAGGTAGTCGTCGGCGCCGCCTTCGAGGCCGCGGACCCGGTCCTCGACCGCGTCGCGCGCCGTCAGCATCAGGATGGGGGTGTCCTTCTGCGCGCGCACGGCGGCCAGGATGCCGAAGCCGTCCACGCCGGGCAGCATCACGTCCAGCACGATCAGGTCGTAGGCGCCTTCCAGCGCCAGGTGCAGGCCGTTGACGCCGTCGCGGGCCAGGTCCACGACGTGGCTTTGCTCCGACAGCCCCTTCTTGAGGTAGTCGGCCAGTTTGGTTTCGTCTTCGATGACCAGGATGCGCATGGCCCGAAATGTACCACCGGCGAGGCCGGCCAGGCGCAGTCGGCGTAGCGGTCAGGCTTCGACGGCCACGCGGTCCGGCGGGAAGCGCAGCGCGAACACGCTGCCCTTGCCCTGTTCGCTGCTGATCAGCAGTTCGGCGTCGTGGCGCATGGCGATGTGCTTGGTGATCGCCAGGCCCAGGCCGGTGCCGCCGACGGCGCGCGAACGGCCGCGGTCCACGCGGTAGAAGCGCTCGGTCAGGCGCGGCAGATGGCGCGCCGGAATGCCGATGCCGGTGTCCTGCACGCTGTAGCGCGCGCCGCCGTCTTCTTCGCGTTCCCAGCGCACGGTGATGGCGCCGCCGTCCGGCGTGTAGCGCACGGCGTTGGTCAGCAGGTTGGACAGGGCCGAGGCCAGCTCGGTTTCCGCGCCCAGCACGTCCAGCGTTTCGTCCACGTGCCATTGCAGCACGTGGCGTCCGCCGGACAGGGCCTCGATCTGCTGGCGCGCCTTCTGCAGCAGGGTGCCGATGTTGACCGCGCGCGGCTCGGTGCCGGGCGAGGATTCCAGCGTGGACAGGGTCAGCAGGTCTTCGACGATGGCCTGCATGCGCTGGGCCTGCTCGTGCATCATGTCGACGTACTGCTCGCGCTGTTCGGCCGGCAGGGCCTCGGCGGGCAGGTCGCGCAGCGTTTCCAGAAAGCCCGCCAGCACCGTCAGCGGCGTGCGCAGTTCGTGCGAGACGTTGGCCACGAAATCGCGGCGCGTGGTTTCCAGGCGCTCGATCTGGGTGACGTCGCGGGTGATCAGCAGGCGCTGGTTGCTGGCGTAGGCCGTGAGCTGCATCATCATCAGCCGCTCCTGGCCGTTCTGGCCCAGGCGCACCAGGATGGGATCGGGCCACGAGGCGCGGTGCGCGTATTCGACGAATTCGGGCGCGCGCAGCAGGTTCAGCAGATTGTGGCCGCGGTCGGCCGGCAGGCGCAGGCCCAGGTGCTGGCGCGCCATGCGGTTGCACCAGTCGATCTGGAAATCTTCATTGAGCGTGACTGCGCCGTCGGGCAGCGCCTGGGCCGCGGCCAGCATGCCGTGCATGGTGTTGCGGGTTTCGGCCAGCTCGCGGGCGCGGGCCCGGGTGTAGCGGTACAGCGGCGCGAGGATGTCGTCCCACGGGCCGACCGAGGCGGGCGGGGCGGAGTCGGGGTTGTTGGCCCAGCGCGAAACCAGGTGCAGGCGCCAGCTGCGCCAGACCAGCATGGCGCACAGCGCCGCGCTGAACAGAATCCAGCCCGCCGGGTTGCCGATAAGCCATTGGGCGATAAACGCCGCGATCGCCCACAGGGCGATCAGGAAAAGGGTGCGCAGCCAGATCATCGTGCGGGAGTTTTACCGCGTCGGAAGCTGGGCAGTAAACCGGTAGCCGCTGCCGCGCACGGTTTCCACGTGCGCGTCGTGCCCGCTGGGTTCGAGCGCCTTGCGCAGGCGGCGGATGTGCACGTCGACCGTGCGTTCTTCCACGAACACGTGGTCGCCCCAGACCTGGTCCAGCAGTTGCGAGCGCGAGAACACGCGCTCGGGATGGGTCATGAAGAAATGCAGCAGGCGGAATTCGGTGGGGCCGATCTGCAGCGACTGGCTGTTGCCCGAGAGGCGGTGGGTGACCGGGTCGAGCTTGAGGCCGCCCACGTCGATCACGTCGTCGGTGAGCTGGGGCGCGCGGCGGCGCAGCACCGCCTTGATGCGGGCCATCAGCTCCTTGGGCGAGAAGGGCTTGGTGATGTAGTCGTCGGCGCCGGCTTCCAGGCCGTCGACCTTGTCCTGCTCGGAGCCCTTGGCCGTCAGCATGATGACCGGCACCGCGCGGGTGCGCTCGTCGTTGCGCAGCTTGCGCGCCATGGCCAGGCCCGAGGTGCCGGGCAGCATCCAGTCGAGCAGGATCAGGTCGGGGAGTTCGGCGCGGATCAGCGTCTGGGCCTGGTCGGCGTCGAAGGCACGCAGCACTTTGTGACCGGCGAAGGACAGGTTGACGGCGATCAGTTCCTGGATGGCGGGTTCGTCTTCGACGACGAGGATAGTGCTGGACATGGCGGATTGGGCACACTTCTGAGCGCCGGCGCGGCGCGAACATTGCGATAGTATGGCCGCAATATTTCAGGTATGTGACGAGCGCCGGCTGTCGGACCATTCCGAAGCCATTCCGCCTGCCGATCCGGCCGGCCCGGAAGGCGGAATCGGGGGCCAATAGGCTACCATTGGACGATATATCGGGAATTCACCATGCAAAACCCCTCCGAATCGCAACATTCCGCGGATTCCGCCTCGCCCTCCACCCATTTCGGCTTCCAATCGGTGCCGGAAAGCGAAAAAGCCCGCAAGGTGGCCGAAGTCTTCCATTCGGTCGCCCAGCGCTACGACGTCATGAACGATTTCATGTCGGCGGGCCTGCACCGGGTCTGGAAGGCCTTCACCATCGGCCGCGCCGCCATCCGGCCCGGCATGAAGGTGCTGGACATCGCCGGCGGCACCGGCGACCTGGCCAAGGCCTTCGCCAAGCGCGCCGGCCCCACGGGCGAGGTCTGGCTCACCGACATCAACGATTCCATGCTGCGGGTGGGCCGCGACCGCCTGACCGACGCCGGCCTGCTGGTGCCCGCGGCCGTGTGCGACGCCGAGCGCCTGCCGTTTCCCTCGGGCTATTTCGACCGCGTCAGCGTGGCCTTCGGCCTGCGCAACATGACCCACAAGGACCGCGCCCTGGCCGAAATGACCCGGGTGCTCAAGCCGGGCGGCAAGCTGCTGGTGCTGGAATTCTCCCGCATCGCCAAGCCGCTGGCGCCGGCCTACGACTGGTATTCCTTCAATGTGCTGCCCTGGCTGGGCAAGACCATCGCCAAGGACGAGGCCAGCTACCGCTACCTGGCCGAATCGATCCGCATGCATCCCGACCAGGAAACCCTGGCCGACATGCTGCGCACGGCCGGCCTGGAACGGGTGCAGTACTTCAACCTGACGGCCGGCATCGCCGCCTTGCACGAAGGCGTGCGGCTGGGCTGATCTCCCCCTGCCGCCCAGCGATTTCCGCCCGGTTTGCGGAACTTGTAGGGCGGCGTCTTGTCCGTTATTCTTACGGTATTCAGATTGTTGTAAGAAAAGTCGTGACCCAAGCTCCGCAACCTGCGGAGATTCCTGCTGCTCGGGGCGGCGGGGGGCGCGAGTACGAGGAGCAATGTCCATGTCCAAATTCTGTCTTTCGCGGTTTGTCGCGGCGGCGCTCATCGCCGTTTCAGGCGCGGCGCTGGTGACGGCGTCGTTCGACGCCGAAGCCCGCCGTGCCGGCGGCGGCGGGAGCTTCGGCCGTCAGTCCACCAACGTGACCCAGCAGCGCCAGGCCACCACGCCGCCGACGGCCACCAACAACACGGCCGGCGCCACCTCCGCGCCCAGCGCGGCCACCGCCGGCGCGGCCACGGCCGGCGCCGCGGGCGCGGCCGCCAAGAGCGGCGCGTCGCGCTGGCTCGGCCCCATCGCCGGCATCGCCGCCGGCCTGGGCATCGCCGCGCTGCTCTCCAGCATGGGCCTGTCCGGCGCCTTCGCCGAGTTCCTGTCGTCGGCGCTGCTGATCGCCCTGGTGGTCTTCGCCATCATGTTCATCGTCCGCCGCCTGCGCGGCGCCGCGCCCCGCGCCGCCACGCAGGGCGCGTTCGGCGGCTCCCATAACAACAATGCGGCCAACGGCCAGCAGCAACCGATGTGGCGCGAATCGCTGCAGCCGGCCCCCGCTCCGGCGGCGGCTCCTGCCGCGGCCGCCGCGCCGGCCGTCCTGCCCAAGGCGGGCGACGACAACAACTGGTTCGTGCCGGGCGACTTCGACACGCCCAACTTCCTCAAGCAGGCCAAGGAACAGTTCGTGCGCATCCAGGCCGTCTGGGATAGCGGCAGCACCGACCGCCTGCGCGAGTTCCTGACCGACGACCTGATCACCGAGCTCAAGCCGCAGCTGGCCGAGCGCGGCGCGGCGCCCAACAAGACCGAAGTCGTGCTGCTCAACGCCGAGCTGCTGGGCATCGAGACCGTGTCCGACGGCCACCTGGCCAGCGTGCGCTTCTCCGGCATGCTGCGCGAGACCCCGGGCGCCGAGGCCTTCCGCTTCGAGGAAGTCTGGAACCTCTTCAAGCCGCAGACTGGCGGCTGGCTGCTGGCCGGCATCCAGCAGATCCCGGTGGACTACGCCAGCTGAGGCGGCGCGCCCGCCCTCCGTTGGGGATGCCGCAAGGCATCCGCTTGAACCGGCCCCTTCAGGGGCCGGTTTTCCATGTGCCTGCGCAAAACACGCTCCCATCTAACCCGTTACACTCCCGATTTACCCATCAAATCCAGCAACCCGCCCGTCGGGCCGTTGCACACCGTCATGCTGCCTTTTTCGTTTCTGCCCACTCCTACGCGGTTGGCCGTCAGCGCGCTCAATACCTTGTTGCGGCGTGAGGACTGGGCGCGCGACCGCCTGGCGCGGCATGCCGGCAAGACGGTGCGCTTCGCGCTGGGCGGCTTCAGCCTGGGCCTGACGATCGCCAGCGACGGGCTGGCCTCGCAGGCCGATCCGGCGGTGGTGCCCGACGTGACGCTGACGGTGGCGCCCGAGAAACTGCCGCTGCCGCGCCTGGGCGCCGGGCGCGACGCGCCGGATTTCGCCGAGGCCACCCATATCTCGGGCGACGCCGCCCTGGCCCAGGTGGTGGCCGACCTGTCCAAGCAGCTGCGCTGGGACCCCGAGGACGCGCTGGCCCGGGTGGTGGGCGACATCGCGGCGCTGCGCATCGTGGGCGGCGCCCGCGCCGTGGCCGAGGGCGCGCGCACGGCCGGCCAGCGCCTGGCCGGCAACGTGTCCGAATACCTGTCCGAGGAAAGCGGCGTGCTGGCGGGCCGGCCGGCGCTGGAGCAATGGCGCCTGGACCTGGCCGAACTCAACGACCGCGCCGAGTCGCTGGCCCGCTCGGCGGCGGCGCTGCAAACCCGCCTGGCCGCGGCCGGCGCAAAGCGGGGCGCCTGATCCATGTTTCCGCTGCTGCGCCTCATCCGCATCATCCTGGTTTCGCTGCGCTACGGCCTGGACGAACTGGTCCTGTCCAGCCTGAACCATCCGCTGGCCACCTGCCTGCTGCGCGTCATCCGCCTGGGCACCCGCCCGCGCAAGCCGCGCGGCCTGCGGCTGCGGCTGGCGCTGGAATCGCTGGGCCCCATTTTCGTGAAGTTCGGGCAGGTGCTGTCCACCCGCCGCGACCTGATCCCCGCCGACATCGCCAACGAACTGGCCCTGCTGCAGGACCGCGTGCCGCCGTTCCCGTCGGCGCAGGCGGCCGCCTGCATCGAGGCGGCCCTGGGCGCGCCGCCCGACAAGCTGTTCGCGCAGTTCGACGTGGACCCGGTGGCCTCGGCCTCGATCGCCCAGGTGCACTTCGCCGTGCTGCACGACGGCCGCGAGGTCGCCGTGAAGGTGCTGCGCCCGGGCATGCTGGACATCATCGAGAAAGACCTGTCGCTGTTGAAGGTGGTGGCCCGCATCATCGAGCGCCTGGGCGCCGACGGCCGCCGTCTGAAGCCGCGCGAAGTCGTGGCCGAATTCGACAAATACCTGCACGACGAACTGGACCTGGTGCGCGAGGCGTCCAACTGCAGCCAGCTGCGGCGCAATTTCGGCCCGGAGTCCGGGCGCGGCGACATGCTGATCGTGCCCGAGGTGATCTGGGAATACACCGCCTCCACGGTGTTCACCATGCAGCGCATGTACGGCATGCCGGTGGGGCAGGTCGACCGCATGCGCGAGGCCGGCATCGACATCCCGACCCTGGCGCGCACCGGCGTCGAGATCTTCTTCACGCAGGTGTTCACCGACGGCTTCTTCCACGCCGACATGCACCCGGGCAACATCTACGTGTCCGACCGTCCCGAGACGCTGGGCAGCTACATCGCGCTGGACTTCGGCATCGTCGGTTCGCTGTCGGAGTTCGACAAGAACTACCTGGCGCAGAACTTCCTGGCCTTCTTCCACCGCGATTACCGCCGCGTGGCGCAGCTGCACATCGAGTCGGGCTGGGTGCCGCCCGATACGCGCGAGGAAGAACTCGAAGGCGCCGTGCGCGCCGTTTGCGAGCCGTATTTCGACCGTCCTCTGTCCGAGATTTCACTGGGACAGGTGCTGTTGAGGCTCTTTCAAACCTCGCGTCGGTTTAACGTAGAGATCCAGCCGCAGCTGGTCCTGTTGCAAAAGACCCTGCTGAACGTCGAAGGCCTGGGGCGGCAGCTGGACCCCAACCTGGATCTCTGGAAAACCGCCAAACCCTACCTCGAACGCTGGATGCGTCAGCGCGTCGGGATCAAGGGCTTGAGGCAAAGCCTGGAAAAAGAGGCGGCGCAGTGGTCGCAAATGCTGCCCGCCTTGCCCAGGCTGCTCCATGACCAGTTGAGCCGCCCCAATGTTTCGCCGGCGTTGCTGGCCGAAATGGCTCAGTTGCGGCGGGCGCAGGAGCAGAACAACCGGTTGGTTGCAGCGCTGGTTGGCGTCGTCGCGCTGGCAGTCGGAGTCGCGATATGGGCATTGACCCGGTAGGCGCAGCAATGTTTTAGACGCCTACTGTCATGTTTCATTCATGAAGCGGTCATCATAGCTTCGCGGGAAACGGCGAAAAATAGCACTGCGGCGCAAGACCGCAGTGCGTGCCGCGCGGTGCGTGCCATTCATCAATTTTCATAGCCCCATCAGCGGGATCAATACAAGGGCAGAACATGCTTTATCCTGAACTCTTCAAGACCATGGAAGCCGTGCGCTGGAACATGGCGCATGACATCCCCTGGGGCGACTTCGATCGCAGCAAGCTGTCGGACGAGCAGGCGCACACCATCAAGATGAACGCCATCACGGAATGGGCCGCGCTGCCGGCCACCGAGATGTTCCTGCGCGACAACCGCGGCGACAGCGACTTCTGCGCCTTCATGTCGGTCTGGTTCTTCGAAGAGCAGAAGCACTCCCTGGTGCTGATCGAATACCTGCGCCGCTTCCGTCCCGACCTGGTGCCCACCGAGGAAGAATTGCACAACGTGCGCTTCGAATTCGACCGGGCCCCGGAACTCGAAACCCTGATGCTGCATTTCTGCGGCGAGGTCCGCCTGAACCACTGGTATCGCCGCGCCGCCGAATGGCACACCGAGCCGGTCATCAAGGCCATCTACAAGACCGTGGCCCAGGACGAGGCCCGCCACGCGGGCGCCTACCTGCAATACATGCGCCGCGCGCTGCACGACCGCGGCCAGAGCACCAGCGAACAGGCGCGCCTGGCGTTCTCCAAGATCGGCGTGCTGATGGCCTCGGCCGGCCGCACGCAGCAGGCGCTGCACCCGACCAACCTGCACGTGAACAAGGACCTGTTCCCCAACGACACGGTGCAGTCGCGCCTGCCCGAGCCGGGCTGGCTCGAACACTGGCTGGACTCGCAGATCCGCTTCGACGGCGTGTGGGAACAGAAGGTCGCCACCCGCATCCTGCATATCCTCTCCAAGCTGATGGACCGCAGCTTCGAGACGGTCAAGGACCTGAACCGCTACCGCAAGGAAATGGCGGCCCTGGTCGTGCCCAAGGAAAAGCAGATCATCCAGCCCGTCTGAGGCCGGGGGGCGGCTGTACAATCGCCGCATGCCAGCCGCCCGTTTCGAATCCAAGGTCCTGTCCCGCGACGCCTGCGTCGCCGCCATCGCCGCCGGCCGCTATCCGCGGCCGCTGGTGTTCACCAACGGCGTGTTCGACATTCTGCACCGGGGCCATGCAACCTACCTCGACCAGGCCGCCCAGCTGGGCGCGACGCTGGTGGTGGCGGTCAACACCGACGAGTCGGTGCGCCGCCTGGGCAAGGGCGCCGAGCGCCCGCTCAACCGCATGGAAGACCGCGCCGCGCTGCTGGCCGCGCTGGGCTGCGTGACGCTGGTCACCTCCTTCCACGAAGACACGCCCGAAGCCCTGATCGCGCAGCTCAAGCCTGACCTGATCGTCAAGGGCGGCGACTACGACATGGAAACGCTGCCCGAGACCGCCCTGGTCAAGACCTGGGGCGGCCGCGCCGTGGCGATCCCGTTCGAATTCGAGCGCTCGACGACCGCGCTGGTGCGCAAGATCGCGGCCGAGGTTCAGCGGTAAGCGGCGGGCAGCGGCCCCATTCCTTTCATTGAGCGTCGCGCAGTCGTAGGATGGGTGCAGCGCGAGAACCCCGACGCAAAATCCCAGGTATCAAGCGCGCGAAACCCATCAGGCGGCGCCAGCCGCCGCTTTTCGTGGCAAGAGGCCAGTTCTTTTCACCAAAAAAAATGCCGGCTGCCGCCGGCTGATGGGTTCCGCGCGCTCCGCGCTTGGGTTCTTGCGTCAAGCTTCTCGCGCTGCACCCATCCTACGAACCACCATCGAACCACCATCGACAGCCCCGCGGACCCATCACCGCGCATCCCTCAGCAACCGGTTGATCGCTTCCAGGTCGGCCTCGCCCAGGATGCCGCTGACGGCTTTCAGGCGCAGGCTGGACAGCACCGTGCTGTAGCGGGCCAGCGCCAGGTCGCGCTGGGTGGCGTAGAGCTGCTGCTGGGCGTTGAGCACGTCCAGGTTGATGCGCACGCCGACCTCGTAGCCGGTGCGGTTGGCCTCGACGGCGGCGCGGCTGGATTTCTCGCCGGCCTCCAGGGCCTCGATGCGCGCCAGGCCGCTGGTGACGCCGGTGTAGTACTGGCGCGCGGCCTGCACGGCCTGGCGGCGCGCCGCCTCGTAGTCGTGGCGCGCCTTCTGTTCCAGCTGCACTTTCTCGGTCACCTGCGAGGAAACCCCGCCGCCCGAGTAAAGCGGAATCGACAGCACCACGCCGACGGTGTTGTCGATGGGCTTGCCGGGCGCGGCGTTGCGCATGACGGCGTCGCTGGCGCTGCCGCTGGTGGCGCGCAGATTCAGGGTGGGATAGTGGCCGCTCTTGGCGATCTGGATCTCGCGTCCGGCGATGCGGGTCAGCAGCTGGGCGCGCAGGACTTCCAGGCTGGAGGCCTCGGCCTGGTTGCTCCACTCGTTCATGCGGGCCGGCTGCGGGGCCGGCAGCTGCACGCCGTAGGGCAGTTCGGCCAGCGCGCCCGGGGCGGTGCCGATGATCTTGGCCAGTTCCTCGCGCCGCACTTCCAGGTCGTTCTGCAGGCGCAGTTCCTGGGCCACGACCAGATCGTAGCGGGCCTGGGCCTCGTAGGTGTCGGTGATGGTGGCGTTGCCCAGCTCGAAATTGCGCTTGGCCGATTCCAGCTGCCCGGCGACGGCGGCTTTTTCGGCCTCGGTGGCCGTCAGCGTGTCCTGGGCGTAGAGCACGTTGAAGTAGGCGTCGGCCACGCGCAGCAGCAGGTCCTGGTAGGCCTGCTGCAACTGCACCTCGACGTCGGCCACGATGAGCTTGGATTGTTCGTAGTTCTGCCAGCGGCCCCAGTCGAACAGGGGCTGGGTCAGGGACAGGTCCCATACGCCGCGCCCGCCGCTGTAGGCCACGCCCAGGCCGCGGGTGCTGCGGGTTTCCTGGTAGGCGCCGCCGGCCTCGGCGGAAATCAGGGGCAGCAGCAGGGAGCGCGCCTGCGGCTCTTTCTCCAGGCCGGCGCGGTAGTTGGCGCGCGCCGCGGCGTAGATCGGGTCATTGCCCAGCGCCGCCTGCCAGACCTGCATCAGGTTCTGGGCGCGCGCCAGCGACGGGCCGACGCTTGCGGCGCAGGTAAATACCAGTAAAGCCGTAAGCAATCGGACGCGCATGATCTTTCAGTGATGAGCAGGGCCGCGCGGAAAGCCGCCCGTCCCGCCGTCGTGGGGACGCCGGGCGGCGGGGTCGGGATTCAGAACTTGAACTGGGAGACCGTGACGCCGCGCAGCGGCTTGATGACCGTTTCGAACAGGTTCACCGTTTCGAAGCTGGCCGCGGTGGTGCGGGTGATGCGACAGGCGGTCATGATGGGCGCCTGGCCCACCACGACGACCAGGCGGCCGCCGACGCGCAGCTGGTACTTCAGGGCGTCCGGCACGGTCGGCACGGAGCCGGTGACGAGGATGGCGTCGTATTCGGTGGAGCCCCAGCCGTTGCGGGCGTCGCCGGTTTCGACCTTGACGTTGGTGACGTTGTTCATCTGCAGGTTCTGCTGCGCGAAGGTCACCAGGCGGCTGTCGATCTCGACCGAGGTGACCTGCTGCGCCAGGTAGCCCAGCAGGGCGGCCTGGTAGCCGGAGCCGGTGCCGATTTCCAGCACGCAGTCGGACTTGGTCAGCTGCAGCTCCTGGGCCAGGCGCGCTTCCACCTTGGGCGCGAGCATGGTCTGGCGCGTGTTGACCGCGTTGATCTCTAGCGGCAGTTCCAGGTCGGAAAACGCCATCGCGCGCAGGGCCGGCGGAACGAATTGTTCGCGGCGCACGTCGAACAGCGCTTGCAGCACGTTGGCGTCCAGAACGTCCCACGGGCGGATCTGCTGTTCCACCATGTTGAAGCGGGCTTGTTCTACGTCGGGCAGGGTCGAAGCGTTCATGACGGTCAGAAAAAACAGAGGAATCAACAGACCATTGTACCGATTCGTAGCGTACTGTGACGCCCCGGCCCCCCGGGGACGGTTTCAGCCCGCGCCCGCGCCTACCACCAGGCGTGGAAGTGGTGCACCGGCCCGTGGCCGGAACCCACCGACAGGCGCTCCGCGTGGCGGATGGCCTCGGTCAGGTAGGCCTTGGCGCGCCGGGCGGCCTCTGGTACGTCCCCGGTTTGCGGCAGCAGCGCCGCCAGCGCCGCCGACAGCGTGCAGCCGGTGCCGTGGGTGTTGGCCGTGGCGATGCGGTGGCCGGGCAGCTCGATCATGCGGTCGCCGTCATGCAGCAGGTCGATGGTGTCGTCGCCCGGCAGGTGGCCGCCCTTGACCAGCACCCAGCGCTCGCCGGCGTACGCCAGCTTGTTGCGCAGCCTTTCGGCCACGCGGCGCATTTCCTTGACCGTCTCGACCGGGCGCTCTTCGAGCAGCACGCCGGCCTCGGGCAGGTTGGGCGTGAGCAGGGTGGCCTGCGGCAGCAGTGCTTCGCGCATGGCGCCCACGGCGTCGCGCTCGAGCAGCAGGTCGCCGCTCTTGGCCACCATGACCGGGTCCAGCACCACGTGCGCCGGCGTCCATTTGGCGAGCTTCTCGGCCACGACCTGGATCACCGGCTGCTGGCCCAGCATGCCGATCTTGACCGCGTCGATGCGCACGTCCTCGAACAGCGTGTCGATCTGCTGGCCCACGAAGGCCGGCGGCACCGCCGAAATGCCGCTGACGCCGCGGGTGTTCTGGGCGGTCAGGGCCGCGATGACCGAGCAGCCATAGGCGCCCAGCGCGCTCATGGCCTTGACGTCGGCCAGGATGCCGGCGCCGCCGGAGGGATCGACCCCGGCGATGGTCAGCGCGTTGGGGATGGGGCGGGTGCTCATTTGGCGCCGCCGGTGATCAGGCCTTCGGTGGGCGAGCTGGGCGCGCCGCTGTACAGCTTCTTGGGCATGCGGCCGGCCAGGAAGGCTTCGCGGCCGGCTTCCACGCCCTTTTTCATGGCGCTGGCCATCAGGATCGGGTCGCGCGCGCCGGCGATGGCGGTGTTCATGAGCACGGCGTCGCAGCCCAGTTCCATGGCGATGGCGGCGTCCGAGGCGGTGCCCACGCCGGCGTCCACCACGATGGGCACGCGGGCCTGTTCGATGATGAGGCGCAGGTTCCAGGGGTTCAGGATGCCCATGCCCGAGCCGATCAGCGAGGCCAGCGGCATCACCGCCACGGCGCCCAGGTCTTCCAGCATGCGGCACTGGATCGGGTCGTCGGTGCAATACACCATGACCTTGAAGCCTTCGTCGACCAGCGTCTTGGTGGCCTTGAGGGTTTCCGGCATGTTTGGGAACAGGGTGTGCGGGTCGCCCAGCACTTCCAGCTTGACCAGGTCGTGGCCGTCGAGCAGCTCGCGCGCCAGGCGCAGCGTGCGCACGGCGTCGTCGGCGCTATAGCAGCCGGCGGTGTTGGGCAGCAGCGTGAATTTCGAGGGCGGGACGTAGTCCAGCAGGTTCGGTTCGCCGGCGTTCTGGCCGATGTTGGTGCGGCGGATCGCGACCGTGACGATCTCGGTGCCGCTGGCGTCCAGAGCCGCGCGGGTCTGTTCGAAGTCTTTGTATTTGCCGGTGCCGACGAGCAGGCGCGACGAATAGGCGCGGCCGGCGATGGTGAGGGTGTCTTGAGTGGTCATGGCGGAGCTTCAAAGAGCGGGCGCGCACGATGCGGGGCCCGCGGGGACTGGCATATCGTTGCCGAATGATAAAGCACGAAGCGCCCGCCGGCGGCGCGCCGCCGTTCCACTATTTGGCGATCGCGGCGCGGCCCGCTCAGCGGCGCAGCCGGTCCAGGTCGGCGCACAGGGTTTCGGCGGCGTCCAGCAGGCGCGGGCCGGGGCGGTACAGCGCGTCGGCGTCGATGCCGTAGACGTGGCCCTGGCGGGCGGCGGGCAGGCCCAGCGCCTGCCAGGCGGCGAGATTGCGCGCGGTGTCCTGCGGCCCGGCGACGCCGGCCAGCACGGCCTCGGGCCGGGCCGCCAGCACGCTTTCCAGCGTGACCTGCGGGGCCACCACGGGCGCCTGGCCGAAGACGTTGACGCCGCCGCAGGCGCGCAGCGCGTCGCTGACGATGCTGGCGTCGTTCAGGGTGTAGATCGGTTCCAGGCCGGCCTGCACGAACACGCGCACCGGCCGGCGCCCGGCGTAGCGCGCCTTCAGGGCCTCGAGCCGCGCGCGCAGTGCCTCGGCGGCCGGCCGCGCGCGGGCTTCGGTGCCGAACAGCACGCCCATGCGCTCGACCGCGCCGGGGATGGCGTCCAGGCGCTGCGGATCGCTGTAGAAGACCGGCACGCCCAGCTTGTCCATGACCCGCGCCAGCGGCTCGGCGGCGGCCGTCTGCCAGGCGATCAGCAGGTCGGGGCGGGCGGCCACCACCCGTTCGGGATCGGGTTGGGTGCCGTCGCCGATCACCGGCAGCGCGCGGGCGGCTGGCGGATAGTCGCTGCCGCGGATGGTGGCGGCGATGTAGTCGCCCGCGCCCGCCGCGTAGACCAGCTCGGTGGCGTGCGGGGCCAGCGTGACGGCGCGCCGCGCCGGCGCGGACAACGCCACTTCGCGGCCGCGGTCGTCGGTGACCCGGATCGGCGCGCCGCCCCGCGCCAGGACGGGCGCGGCGCCCAGCGCCAGGATCAGCGCCAGGCCTGCGGCGATGCGGACGCGCTTTGCTGTCATGCCAGGGCCTCGGTGGTTGCCGGGAGCCGGCCTCAGTAGCGCAGCGTGAGCGACGCGTAGAAGTTGCGGCCCGGGGCGGGGTACAGGCTGTAGTTGGCGACCGGGCCCAGCATCTCGAACGAGGCGTTGCCGCCGCGGATGCCGTAGGTGGCGTATTCGCGGTCGAAGATGTTGTTCACGCCGATGGCGCCTTCGATGTTGCGGGTGAATTTATACGCCAGCTTGGTATTGAACAGCACGTAGGCGTCGAGCTGCTTGCCGAACTGGTTGGCCTGGTCGTTGTCCATGCGCGACTTGCCCACGTATTGCGCGGTCACGTTCCACAGGAAGGCGTCGGTCGGGCGCCAGGTGACGCCGGCGTTGGCCAGCCACTTCGGGGCCAGCGGCACGGTCTTGCCGGACAGGTCCACGCCGGCGTAGGTGCCGGAGCGGAATTGCGCTTCCATCCAGGTCACGTTGGCGTCCAGCGCCAGGCTGCTGGTCAGCGCCGTATGGCCTTCCAGTTCGACGCCCTGGCGCCGGGTCGGGTCCAGGTTGGTGTTGGCGCCGGTGCCGGGGCCCCAGATGCCGTCGGCCAGCGGGTTGTACTGGATTTCGTTGGTCAGGTCGGAACGGAAGTACGACAGGCGGGCGCTGCTGCGGGCGTCCTGCCAGGTGATGCCGATTTCCTTGTCCGTCGAGGTCTGCGCCGCCAGCGGGCTTTGCACCGACAGCAGTTCGTCGGCGTTGGGCAGGCGGAAGCTGCGGCCGATCTTGCCGTAGACGCCGAAGCCGGCGGCCAGGTCCTGGCGCACGCCCAGCTGCCAGGCGGTGAGGTGGTTGCTGCGGTCGGAGGCCGTGCCGGTGCCGCTGATCACGTCCAGGTCGTCGGACGCGTACTGGCGGCGCACGCCGGCGGTCACGTAGGTGCTGTCGGTGGCGCGGATCTGGCCTTCGGCGAACAGGCCGTACTGGTGCTGGCGGGATCGCCACTTCGACGGTTCGAAGTCGTAGTAGGCGTTCTGGTTGGCCGTGGTCTTGGCTTCCTGCGCGTCGGCGCCGAAGACCAGGCTGTGGCCGCCCGAGATCGGCAGCTGGTAGCGCACGCTGGCGATGTTCTCTTCCAGCTTCTGGTCGCGCAGGATGTCGCCGAAGCCGTCGTAGGTCAGGCCGTCGAGCTTCTTTTCGCGGGTCGACAGGTCGGCGTACAGCGTGCCGGCGCCGATCCGCTGCTCGGCCTGCAGGCCGAAGGTGGTGGTCGTGGTGTCGACGTAGTCGACGTCGTTCTTGGCGCCGCGGCGGTCGTCCTGGTATTCGTTGACGCCGGTGGTCGGGTTGATGGTGCGCGGGCCGGGCAGCTCCAGCTTCTGGCTGGTGGTGCGTCCGTACAGGCGCAGCGAACCGCCGTCGTGGCGCAGCGTGATGCCGCCGCCGCCGCCTTCGCGGCGCTCGCCGCTATGGTCGCGGTAGCCGTCGGTGTGCAGCGACTGCATATAGGCGTCGACGCCGACCTTCTCGTTGTTCAGGGCCACGGCGGCGTCGTACTGGCGCAGGCCGTAGCTGCCGAGGGTGGCGGTGGCGCGGGCCGTCACCGGCTCCGCGGCGAAGTCCTTGCGGGTGATGATGTTGATCACGCCGCCGGTGGTGCCGCCGCCGTACTGGACCGAGCCGCTGCCGCGCACGATCTCGATGCGCTCGACCTGGTCCAGCGGCACCACGCCCAGGCTGGGCGCGGACAGGTCGTTGGTGTTCTGCTTGACCCCGTCGATCAGGATCAGGGTGTTGCTGGCGCCGGTGATGCCGAAGCCGCGCAGGTCCACGATGGCGTTGTCGCTCGATCCCGTGGTGTTGAGCAGATGGATGCCCGCCTGCGTCGACAGCAGGTCCTGCATGGTGCGGGCGCTGCTGGCCTCGATGTCGCGGGCGCTGATGACCGAGATCGACACCGGCAGCGTGCGGCCGTCGGTCGGCACGCGCTGGGCGGTGACGGTGACCGGGTCGAGTTCGGGGGCGGAGGCGTCGGTTTGCTGGGCGGCGGCGATGGCCGGAGCGGAACAGAGCAGGGCGCCGGCGTAACGCCGGATGGAGCGGGCTTTCATCTACGTAACCTCGATACGGCCCGCGACCCCGCAGGCCATGCACGATGGGAGGACGGAAACGTCCTGACTGGCGAACAGGCCGGTATCGGGCTGCCATGGCGCGGCGCGCGCATGGGGACCGTTGCGGGGGCAGCACAGGCTGGAGCCGGGGGCGGGCCTGGGCCTGCCGTCCTGCGGACATCTTCCTGTTTCCCGTTTACCTTTCGCACGCGGCCTGCAAGTGTTGCGTTCCTGCAGGCGCATTGCGCCGAAAGCACCGGTTCGGGGCGGAAACTGTATCACCGGCGGGCGCGGGCCAGCCCATTTTGTTACGATCAAGACTTGTTTTTTCGGCGTTTTTCGCTTTTTAGCCACACCGCGCCGTCGTCGCCACCCACTCCATCCGGACCTGCCCGTGTCGTATCCCCGCCTGCCATACCCGCCCGAAGCCTATACCCAGGGCGGCGATTTCGCCCGCCTGCTGGGCCAGCGCATCCTGATCCTGGATGGCGCCATGGGCACCATGATCCAGCGCTACAAGCTGGGCGAAGCGGATTTCCGCGGCGAGCGCTTCAAGGACCACGGCAAGGACCTCAAGGGCGACAACGAACTGCTGTCGCTGGTGCGCCCCGACGTGATCGCCGAGATCCACCGCCAGTACCTGGAGGCCGGGGCCGACGTCATCGAGACCAACACCTTCGGCGCCACCTCCATCGCCCAGGGCGACTACGACCTGCCGGGCCTGGCCTATGAGCTGAACCTGGAATCGGCAAAACTGGCGCGCGCGGCCTGTGACGCCTACAGCACGCCGGACAAGCCGCGTTTCGTGGCCGGCGCGCTGGGTCCGCAGCCTAAGACCGCCTCGATCTCGCCCGACGTGAACGATCCGGGCGCGCGCAACGTCACCTTCGACGAGCTGCGCACCGCCTATGTCGAACAGCTCAACGGGCTGCTCGACGGCGGCATCGACATTGTCCTGATCGAAACCATTTTCGACACCCTCAACGCCAAGGCGGCCATCTACGCCACCGAGCAGGTGTTCGAGGAGCGCGGCATCCGCCTGCCCGTGATGATCTCCGGCACGGTGACCGACGCCTCCGGGCGCATTCTGTCGGGCCAGACCGTGGAGGCCTTCTGGAACTCGGTGCGCCACGCGCGGCCCATCACCATCGGCCTGAACTGTGCGCTGGGCGCGGCGCTGATGCGGCCCTACGTGGCCGAGCTGTCCAAGATCTGCGACACCTATGTCTGCGTCTATCCCAACGCCGGCCTGCCCAACCCCATGGCCGAGACCGGCTTCGACGAAACCCCGGCCGACACCTCGGCGCTGCTGGAGGAGTTCGCGCGCGCCGGGCTGGTGAACATGTCCGGCGGCTGTTGCGGCACCACGCCTGACCACATCCGCGCCATCGCCGGGAAGGTCGCCGCGCTGACGCCGCGCGCCGTGCCCGACATTCCGGTCAAGACGCGCCTGTCGGGCCTGGAACCCTTGAACATCGACGAAGAGACGCTGTTCGTCAACGTCGGCGAGCGCACCAACGTCACCGGCAGCAAGATGTTCGCCCGCCTGATCCGCGAAGAGAAATACGACGAGGCGCTGGCGGTGGCCCGCCAGCAGGTCGAGAACGGCGCGCAGATCATCGACATCAACATGGATGAGGCCATGCTGGATTCGGTGGCCTGCATGCACCGCTTCCTGAACCTGATCGCCTCCGAGCCGGACATCGCGCGCGTGCCGATCATGATCGACAGCTCCAAGTGGGAAGTCATCGAGGCCGGCCTGAAGTGCGTGCAGGGCAAGCCGGTGGTGAACTCGATTTCCATGAAGGAAGGCCTGGACAGCTTCCGCGAGCACGCGCGCCTGTGCCGGCGCTACGGCGCCGCGGTGGTGGTGATGGCCTTCGACGAGCAGGGCCAGGCCGACACGCTGGAACGGCGCAAGGAAATCTGCGGCCGCGCCTACAAGATCCTGGTCGAGGAAGAGGGCTTCCCGCCCGAGGACATCATTTTCGATCCGAACGTGTTCGCCGTCGCCACCGGCATCGACGAGCACAACCATTACGCGATGGACTTCATCGAAGGCACGCGCTGGATCCGCGAGAACCTGCCGCACGCCCGCATTTCGGGCGGCGTGTCCAACGTGAGCTTCTCGTTCCGCGGCAACGAGCCCATGCGCGAGGCCATCCACACCGTGTTCCTGTACTACGCGGTGCGCGAAGGCATGACCATGGGCATCGTCAACGCCGGCCAGCTCGGCGTGTACGCGGACCTGGAGCCCAAGCTGCGCGACCTGGTCGAGGACGTGATCCTGGACCGGCCCGAGCCCGTGGGCAAGACCGAGGCCGACGACGAGCGCACGCCCACCGAGCGCCTGGTGCAGTTCGCCGACAGCGTCAAGGGCGCCGGGGCCAAGAAGGAAGAGGACCTGAGCTGGCGCAATGCGGAGGTCGAGCAGCGCCTGTCGCACGCGCTGGTGCACGGCATCACGGCCTTCATCGTGGAAGACACGGAAGAGGTGCGCCAGAAGATCGCCGCGCGCGGCGGCCGTCCGATCGAAGTGATCGAAGGCCCGCTAATGGACGGCATGAACGTCGTGGGCGACCTGTTCGGCGCGGGCAAGATGTTCCTGCCGCAGGTGGTCAAGTCGGCCCGCGTCATGAAGCAGGCCGTGGCGCACCTGATTCCCTTCATCGAGGAAGAAAAGCGCCAGATCGCGGCGGCCGGCGGCGACGTGCGCGCCAAGGGCAAGATCGTCATCGCCACCGTCAAGGGCGACGTGCACGACATCGGCAAGAACATCGTGTCGGTGGTCCTGCAATGCAATAACTTCGAGGTCGTGAACATGGGCGTGATGGTGCCCTGCGCGCAGATCCTGGAGAAGGCCAAGGAAGAAAACGCCGACATCGTCGGCCTGTCCGGCCTGATCACGCCCAGCCTCGAGGAAATGGCCTACGTCGCCTCGGAAATGCAGCGCGACGAATACTTCCGCAGCCGCAAGATCCCGCTGATGATAGGCGGGGCCACCACCAGCCGCGTGCATACCGCCGTGAAGATCGCGCCCAACTACGAAGGCCCGGTCATCTACGTGCCGGACGCCAGCCGCTCGGTCGGCGTGGCCACCAGCCTGATGTCCGACCAGTCGGAAGCCTACCTGGCCGAGCTGGCCCAGGAATACGAAGACGTGCGCCGCCGCCACGCCAACCGCAAGGCCACGCCCATCCTGCCGCTGGCCGAGGCGCGCGCCTCGCGCCCGCAGATCGACTGGGACGCCTACACGCCGCCGCGTCCGAAATTCATCGGCCGGCGCAGCTTCAAGAGCTACGACCTGGCCGAGATCGCGAAGTACGTGGACTGGGGCCCGTTCTTCCAGACCTGGAGCCTGTTCGGCCCGTTCCCGGCGATCCTGGACGACAAGGTCGTGGGCGAGCAGGCGCGCAAGGTCTACGCCGACGGCCAGGCCATGATGAAGCGCATCGTCGAAGGCCGCTGGCTGACCGCCAACGGCGTGGTCGGCTTCTACCCGGCCAACAGCGTCAACGACGAGGACATCGAGGTCTACAAGGACGAAACCCGCAGCGAAGTGCTGTTCACCTACCGCAACCTGCGCCAGCAGGGCGCCAAGCGCGAGGGCGTGAGCAACAAGTCGCTGTCGGACTTCATCGCGCCCAGGTCCAGCGGCAAGCTCGACTACATCGGCATGTTCGCCGTGACCGCCGGCCTGGGCATCGAGAAGAAGGAAGCCGAATTCGAGAAGGCGCTGGACGACTACTCCAGCATCATGCTGAAGTCCCTGGCCGACCGCCTGGCCGAAGCCTTCGCCGAATGCCTGCACGCCCGCGTGCGCCAGGACCTGTGGGGCTACGCGCCCGACGAGGCCCTGACCAACGAGGACATGATCGCCGAGAAATACGTGGGCATCCGACCCGCGCCCGGCTACCCCGCCTGCCCGGAGCACGTGGTCAAGACCGACCTGTTCCGCGTGCTCGACGGCGCCGACATCGGCATGACGCTGACCGACAGCTACGCCATGTATCCGGCCTCCAGCGTGTCTGGCTTCTACTTCAGCCACCCGCAGTCGCAGTACTTCAACGTGGGCGTGATCGGCGAGGACCAGTTGCAGGATTACGCGGCGCGCAGCGGGCGCAGCATCGAAGACCTGAAACGGACGCTGGCGCCGAACCTGGGGTGAGGGTTTGGGGGCGGCGCGGTCAGCGCGCAGGCCCCGCCAGCCTCCCCAACACCGCCTCCAGCGTCATCCCGATCGCCAATATCTTGCGATCCTCGCCCGGCAGCCCGTCGATCTCCAGCCCCACCGGCAGGCCCTGCGCCGACAGGCCCGCCGGCACGCTCAACCCGGGCAGGCCGGCGTTGCTGCCGGGGTCCACGTTGCGCGCCAGCCGGCTGAAGTTCTCCAGGCTGCTGGCCTCGGGCGTGGCGGCCATGGGCAGCACGGGCGAAGTCGGAAACAGCAGCGCGTCCAGCGCGTGCTGCCGGAACGCGCGGCGGTAGACCTCGATGAGTTCGCCGCGGTGCACGGCCATGGCGCGTTCGTACAGCGGCTGCAGCGGCAGCATCTCGCCGGCGGGCGTGGGTAGCACGCCGGGCATGACCAGGTCGTCGAAGATGGCCTTGACGTCGGGGCTGGCGATCTGCGCCACCACCTGCTCCATGCTCAGGCCCGTGCCATAGCGCCGCAGGTAGTCCGCCAGGTCCGTTTTCTGTTCGTACAGGCACACCGGCATGCCGACCGCGGCGTTGCTTTCCTGCAGGCCCGGCATGTCCAGCTCCACCAGCTGCGCGCCGGCGGCGCGCAGCCGGGCCAGGGCGGCGTCCATGACCGCCTGCACCGGCGGCTCCAGGTCTTTCCAGAAATACGCGCACAGGCCCAGCCGCAGCCCGGCGGCGGGCGGCGCGGCCAGCGGCCGGTCGTCGCCGGCCAGCACCGCGTCCAGCAGCGCCACGTCTTCCATGCTGTTGGCGATAGGGCCCGGCGTGTCGCGGGTGTGCGAGATCGGCGTGATGCCGGCGCCGTCGTAGCGTCCCACCGTGGGCCGGAACCCGACGGCGCCGTTGAGCGCGGCCGGCAGCCGCACCGAGGCCCCGGTGTCGGTGCCCAGGGCCGCCGGCGCCAGGCGCGCGCCGACCGCCGCGCCGCTGCCCGAGGACGAACCGCCGGCGATGCGGCCGGCGTCGTAGGCGTTGCGCGTGCCTGCGCCGTGCGCGCCGGGAAACGCGGGGTTGTAGCCCGAGACCCCGAACGCCAGCTCGTGCATGTGCGTCTTGCCGACGATCACCGCGCCGGCCTCGCGCAGCCGGCGCACCACCGGCGCGTCCTCGGCCGGGCGGAAATCCTTGAGCGCGGGCGTGCCCGCCGTATTGGGCAGGCCGGCGACGTGGATGTTGTCCTTGATGGCGATGGGCACCCCGTCCAGCGGGCCGGCGCTCCGGCCAGCCCGGGCGCGCGCCGCGTCGCGGGCCGCGGCCTGGGCCAGCGCGCCTTCGCGGTCCACGGTGATGAAAGCGTTCAGGTCCTGGCGGGCGGCGATGCGGTCCAGGCAGGACTGGGTCAGCGCCACGCTGGTCAGGGCGCCCTGGCGGATCAGCGCCGCGGCCTGCGCAACGGTCAGGTCGGGCGAGGGCTGTCTGGAGGAGTCGGTCATGGGGCTTCCTTGCGGCACGGATTGAAAGGTCATCCGTATCTATACAAGGTCGGCGCGGCGGCTGTCGAGTCCGCCGCGCGGCCGGCCCCGCTTCAGCCCGGTTTCTTCACCACGATGGTGGCGGTGTCGCTGGTGAAAGACCCGTCTTCCTGCACCTCGTAGTGCGTGCGCACCACGTCCGGCGCGATGCCGAACATGTGGCGCAGCGCCGCCACCAGCGTGTCCGGCGTGCGCATGCGCGCCACCCAGGACTGGAATTCCAGCGGCAGGCGGCGCGGCGTCAGGCCCTGCAGCGTGAAGCCGGCTTCGGTCAGCATGCGGGTCCACTCGGCCACCGAGTAATCGCGCACGTGCGAGGTGTCGCGCAGCACCTCGATGGTCTGCAGCCAGGTGTCGAGCAGCGGCTCGCCCGGCGAGACCACGTCGGCGAACACGGCGGTGCCGCCGGGCTTGAGCACGCGCAGCGCCTCGCGCAGGCCGCGTCCGGCGTCCTGCCAGTGGTGGGTGGAATAGCGCGACATCACCAGATCGAACTCGCCGTCGCCGAAGGGCAGATGCTCGGCCTTGCCCTGACAGGTGGCGAGATTGGCCAGCCCGCGTTTGGCGGCTTCGCCGGCGACCACGTCCAGCATCTGCTGCGACAGGTCGTAGGCGGTGACGTGGGCGACCCGCGGCGCGACGTGAAAGCTCACGTGGCCGCCGCCGCAGCCCAGGTCCAGCAGCCGGGCGCCGGGGTGGCGGGCGGCGATCTCGGCCATCTGCAGCAGGTCCTCGCCCTGGGCGTGAACGGCGCTGGTGAGGTAGGCGGCGGCGCGGGGGCTGAACTGGCGGTCGACGGCGGCGTCGTGCGTGCTGGCGGTCATGGGCGTCCTTGGTGGGAAATGGGGTGCAGGCGCTAAGATAGGCGCGCTCCCATACACGTACAAGTCCATTGCTGATCCTGGTATGACTACTTCCCCCCAGGCCGGAACCGCCGGCCATGAAGGTTCCCGCGTGCGCCGCCAGGCGCTGGGCGAGTTCGTGCGCAGCGCCCGCTCGCGCATTACGCCGCAGATGGCCGGCCTGCCCGAAGGCATGCGCCGCCGCACGCCCGGCCTGCGGCGCGAAGAGGTCGCCCAGCTGTGCGGCATCAGCGTGACCTGGTACACCTGGATCGAGCAGGGCCGGGAGGTCTCGGTATCGCCCTCGGTCTGGTCGCGCATCGCCGGCGTGCTGCAGCTGGCGCGCGCCGAGCGCGCCTACCTGTTCGACCTGGCCGACTGCGCCGACCCCCAGCACGCGCGCGACGACGGCGGCGTGCCTGGGCCTTTGCAGGAATGCGTCAACGCCATCAACGCGCCGGCCTATGTGCTGGACCGCGCCTGGAACGTGCTGGCCTACAACGAGCCGCTGCGCGACCTGTTCGACGACTGGCCGCGGCGCGACGCCGAACCCAACCTGCTGCGCTACATCTTCCTGGACCCGGCCGCGCGCGAACTGGTGGTGGACTGGGACCAGCGCGCCCGGCGCGTGGTGGCCGAATTCCGCGCCGACGCGGGCGCGCACCTGGACGAGCCGGTGGTGCTGGGGCTGCTGGACGAACTGGGCCGGCAAAGCCCGGTGTTCGCGCACTGGTGGACGCGCCACGCGGTGGTCGAGCGCGAAGGGGGGCTGCGCGAATTCCAGCACCCGCGGCGCGGCAAGCTGGCCTACCAGCAGATCACGTTCCGCCTGGCCACGCACCCGGACCTGAAGCTGGTGATGTTACTGGGGGGAGGGGCGGCTGATGTTGCCTGATGGGTTTCGCGCGCTTGATATTCGGGTTCTTGTCTCGGGAGTCTCGCGCTGCACCCATCCTACTTGCCAGGGTCCCCATGCGTAGGATGGGTGCAGCGCGAGATTTTTTGCACAAGAACCCAGACATCAAGCGCGCGTAACCCATCTGGACCGCGCTACCCATCCCTGAACAACCCCTCCTGCATCCCCGCCTCCACCAGCCCCAGCAACAGCTTCTTCACCGGCGCCGGCAAGGCCACCGTGGCCAGCTGATCCGCGGGCACCCAGCGTTGCGGGGCGGCGTCTTCGCGGATGCCGGCCGCGCGCACCGGTACCAGCCACGGCTTGATATGCAGGCGGTAGTGCGTGAACGTATGGGCGAACGCCGCCAGCTCGAAGCGTTCTTCCGGCTCCAGGCCCAGCGCGCGCGAGGCGCTGTCGGGGTCTTGCGCGGCGTCGAATTCGGGCAGGCTCCACAGCCCGCCCCAGATGCCCGGCTCGGGCCGTTGCTGCAGCAGGAATGCGCCCTGGTGGCGCAGCACCAGCATACAGGTCTCGCGTTCGGGAATGGCCTTGCGCGCCTTGGGCGTGGGCAGCTCGGCCTGGCGGCCTTCGCGCCGGGCCACGCAGCTGTCGGCCACCGGACACTTGTCGCAGGCCGGCTTGCCGCGGGTGCAGAGCGTGGCGCCCAGGTCCATCAGTCCTTGCGTGTAGGCGGCCATGTCCAGGTCGGGCGCGGCCTCGACCTGGGCCTCGGCCAGCGCCCACAGGCGCTGCTCGATTTCGCGCCGCGCCGGATCGCCGGCGATGCCGAAGTGGCGGGTGAATACGCGCTTGACGTTGCCGTCCAGGATGGGCGAGCGCTCGCCGTAGGCGAACGCCGCGATCGCCGCGGCGGTGGAGCGGCCGATGCCCGGCAGCGTGGCGATGCCTTCGGCGGTGGGTGGAAAGCGGCCGTTCCAGTCGCGCACGATTTCCTGCGCGCAGCGATGCAGATTGCGGGCGCGGGCGTAATAGCCCAGCCCGGCCCAGTAAGGCATCACGTCTTCCTGGGCGGCCGCGGCCAGCGCCGCCACGTCCGGAAAGCGCTGCAGGAAGCGCTCGTAATACGGGATCACGGTGGCGACCTGGGTCTGCTGCAGCATGATCTCTGACAGCCAGATGCGATAAGGGTCGCGCGTGTTCTGCCAGGGCAGATCGTGGCGGCCATGCCGGCGTTGCCAGGCGACGATACGTGAGGCGAAGTCCATGGCGGCAATTATCGCATCGCCCTATTGCCCGGGGTGGGGGGAGCGGTTACAACCGGGAAGGGAATGCCGGACTTCACTGCTCACGGAGTGGACATGAATGCCCCTGTTTCGCCTGATCTGCGCGCGGCGCTTGAATCGGTCCAGTTGGACGACAAGTACATCCTGGAGTCCGGGCGTGCCTGGATGAGCGGTATCCATGCCCTGGTGCGCCTGCCCATGATGCAGCGCATGCGCGACCAGCAGGCGGGGCTGAACACGGCGGGCTTCGTGTCCGGCTACCGCGGCTCGCCGCTGGGCGGGGTGGACCAGAACATGTGGAAGGCGGCCGCGCACCTGAAGGCCCGCCACATCGAATTCCAGCCCGGCGTCAACGAAGACCTGGCGGCCACCGCCGTATGGGGCTCGCAGCAGGTCAACCTGTTTCCCGGCGCCAAATACGACGGCGTCTTCGGCATGTGGTACGGCAAGGGCCCCGGCGTGGATCGCTGCGGCGACGTGTTCAAGCACGCCAACGCGGCCGGCACCGCGCGCCACGGCGGCGTGCTGGTGGTGGCGGGCGACGACCACCCGGCCAAGTCCTCGACGTTGCCGCACCAGAGCGACCACATCCTCAAGGCCTGCATGATTCCGGTGCTGTTTCCGGCCAGCGTCCAGGAGGTGCTGGACTACGGCCTGCACGGCTGGGCGATGAGCCGCTACGCCGGCGTGTGGGTGGGCATGAAATGCATCACCGACATCGTCGAGGTCTCGGCCTCGGTGGACGTCGATCCGCAGCGCGTGCGGATCAGGCTGCCCGAGGATTTCCGGCTGCCGGCCGACGGCCTGAACATCCGGCTGGGCGACACGCCGCTGCAGCAGGAGGCGCGCCTGCTGGACTACAAGCTCTATGCCGCGCTGGCCTATGCGCGCGCCAACGGCCTGAACCGCGAACTCTGGGAGGTGCCGCAGCGCGACGCGCGCTTCGGCATCATGACCTCGGGCAAGGCCTACCTGGACACGCGCCAGGCGCTGTCCGACCTGGGCCTGACCGAAGACGCGTGCCGGCGTATCGGCCTGCGGCTCTTCAAGGTGGGCATGGTGTGGCCGCTGGAATCCACCGGCACGCAGCGTTTCGCCGAAGGCCTGGACGAGATCCTGGTGATCGAGGAAAAGCGCCAGGTGCTGGAATACCAGCTGAAGGAAGAGCTGTTCAGCTGGCTCGGCAGCGGCAAGAAGATTCCGCGCGTGGTGGGCAAGTTCGACGACAAGGATGGCGGCGAATGGTCGGTGCCGCAGGGCAACTGGCTGCTGCCGGCGCATTACGAGTTCTCGCCCGCCATGGTCGCGCGCGCCATCGCCTCGCGCCTGCTGCGCTTCGACCTGCCGGCGGACGTGCGCGCCGGCATCGAGGCGCGCCTGGCCTTCATCGCCGAGCGCGAGCAGGCGCTGGCGCGCCCGCGCGTGGTCGAGGAGCGCAAGCCCTGGTTCTGTTCGGGCTGTCCGCACAACACCTCGACCCGCCTGCCGGAAGGCTCGCGCGGGATGGCGGGCATAGGCTGCCACTACATGGTCAGATGGATGGGCCGCAGCACCGATGTGTTCACGCAGATGGGCGGCGAGGGCGTGCCCTGGGTGGGGCAGGCGCCGTTCACCGAAGAAAAGCACGTGTTCGCCAACCTGGGCGACGGCACGTATTTCCATTCCGGCCTGCTGGCGATACGCGCGGCGGTGGCGGCCAAGGCGCCCATCACCTACAAGATCCTGTTCAACGACGCCGTGGCCATGACCGGCGGGCAGCCTGTCGACGGCCCGCTCAGCGTGCCCATGATCAGCCGCCAGGTGGCGGCCGAGGGCATCGAGAAAATCGTGATCGTCACGGACGACACGGACAAGTACCGCGGCATGCAGGGCCTGGCGCCGGGCGCGCCGGTGCGCCACCGCGACGAGCTGGACGCCGTGATGCGCGAGCTGCGCGAGTATCCCGGCGTGTCGGTGCTGATCTACGACCAGACCTGCGCCACCGAGAAGCGCCGCCGCCGCAAGCGCAACGCCTATCCCGACCCGGCGCGCCGCGTCGTCATCAACGAGCGCGTGTGCGAAGGCTGCGGCGACTGTTCGCAGCAGTCGCACTGCCTGTCGGTGGAGCCGCTGGAAACCGAGTTCGGCCGCAAGCGCCGGATCAACCAGTCCAGCTGCAACAAGGATTTTTCCTGTCTGAAGGGCTTTTGCCCCAGCTTCGTGACGGTGGAGGGCGGCCGGCTGAAGCGGCCGCAGGCGCTGGCGCAGGACGGCGATATCGACGCCGGCATCGCGCCGCCCGCCGCGCATGCGCTCGATCGGCCATACGGCGTGTTCATCGCCGGCGTGGGCGGCACCGGCGTGGTCACCATCGGCCAGCTGCTGGGCATGGCGGCCCATATCGAGGGCAAGGGCTGTTCGGTGCTGGACATGGCCGGCCTGGCACAAAAGGGCGGCGCGGTGTATTCGCACGTGGTGCTGGCGCGCACGCCGGACGATCTGCTCAACACGCGGGTCGCGATGGGCGAGGCCGACCTGCTGCTGGCCGGCGACCTGGTGGTGGCCACCAGCATGGAATCCATGGCGCGGCTGGCGCCGGGGCGCACGCGGGTGCTGCTCAACGGCGACACCGCGCCCACCGCGGCCTTCGTCGCCAATCCCGACTGGACGCTGCCGGGCGCCAACCTCACCGCCGACCTGCAGGCCGCCTGCGGCAAGGACAACCTCGACCGCGTGGACGCCGCCGCGCTGGCCGTGGGCCTGCTGGGCGACGCCATCTACGCCAATCCGCTGATGATGGGCTACGCCTACCAGAAGGGCTGGATACCGCTGTCGCGGGAAGCGCTGCTGCGGGCCATCGAACTCAACGGCCAGCAGGTGCCGAACAATATCGCGGCCTTCGCCTGGGGCCGGCGCGCGGCGCGCGATCCGGCGGGCGTGAACCGCCTGCTGGCCGAAGGCGGCGCGCGCCCGGCGCTGCCCGAAGGCATCATCGAACTGAAGCGCCCGCGCAAGGCCAGCCCCGTGGTGGAACTGAAAAAACCCGCCGACGAACTGGAGCGGCTGGTGGCGGTGCGCAAGGCCTTCCTGACCGACTACCAGCACGCGGCCTACGCCCGGCAGTACACGGACCTGGTGGACAAGGTGGCGCACGCCGAGCGCGAGGCCACCGGCACCAACCGGCTGGCGCTGGCGGTGGCGCGCGGCTATTTCAAGCTCATGGCCTACAAGGACGAGTACGAAGTGGCGCGGCTGTACACGGACGGCGAATTCCTCAAGCGCGTGGGCGAGCAGTTCGAAGGCGACTGGAAGCTGCGCTTTCACCTGGCGCCGCCGCTGTTCGCGCGGCGCGACGCGGCCGGGCATCTGATCAAGCGCAGCTACGGCCCCGGCATGTTGCGGGTGTTCCGCCTGCTGGCCGCGATGCGCCGGCTGCGCGGGACCCGGTTCGATCCGTTCGGCTACACCGCCGAGCGCCGCGCCGAACGCGAGCTGATCCGCGAATACCGCGAGACGCTGACCGCCATCCTGGGCAAGCTCAATCGCGGCAACCTGGATCGCGCCGTGGCGCTGGCCAGCCTGCCGCTGGAGATCCGCGGCTACGGCCACGTGAAAGAGGCCGCGGCCGAGAAAGCCGCGGCCCGCAGGGAGGCCTTGCTGAAGGAGTTCAGCGCCACCGTGGTGCCCATCGGCGGCACGCGGGTGGCCTGAGCCCGTGCGCCTTAACCCGAGTTGCGCAGCCCGGCGGCGATGCCGTTGATGGTCAGGTGGATGGCGCGCTGCACCCGGATGTCGACCTCGGCGTCCGGGTGCTTCTGCGCGGCGCGGTGGCGGCGGATCACCTCGATCTGCAGGTAGTTCAGCGGGTCGATGTAGGCGAAGCGCTCGCGCAGCGAAGCCTGCAGCGTGGGGTTGTCGGCCAGCAGCTCGCGCCGGGTCAGCAGCTTGAGCATGGCCAGCGTGCGGCCATGCTCGGCGCTGATGGCGCCGAAGATGCGTTCGCGCCGGCCGCGCTGCGGCACCAGCTGCGCGTAGCGGGCCGCGATCGCCAGGTCGGACTTGGCCAGCACCATTTCCATGTTCGACAGCATGGTGCGAAACGCCGGCCAGTCCTGCGCCATTTCGCGCAGCTGCGCCAGGCGGCTGCGGCGCGAGCGCGGCGCGCCGGGGGCGCCGGTTTCCAGATAGGCCTCGATGGCCGAGCCCATGCCGTACCAGCCGGTGAGCATCAGGCGGCATTGCGCCCACGAGAAGCCCCAGGGGATGGCGCGCAGGTCGTCGATACGCTGGCCCTTCTTGCGCGAGGCCGGGCGCGAGCCGATGTTCAGGCCCGCGATCTCGCTGACCGGCGTGGCGGCGAAGAAGTAATCGGCGAAACCCGGCGTTTCGTAGACCAGGCCGCGGTAGGTGCGCTGCGCGGTGTCCGACATGAACGACATGGCCGGGCCGTAGTGCGCCATGTGCGCGTCCTCCGCGCTGGTGGCCTCGGCGCGCGGCGCCAGGCTGGATTCCAGCGTGGCGGCGACCAGCAGTTCCAGGTGCCAGCGGCCGACCTCGGCGTCCTTGTACTTGCTCTGGATGACCTCGCCCTGTTCGGTCAGGCGGATCTGGCCGGCGACGGTGCCCGGCGGCTGCGCCAGGATGGCGTCGAAGCTGGAGCCGCCGCCGCGTCCCACCGAGCCGCCGCGGCCGTGGAACAGGCGCAGGCGCACGTTGCGCGCCGAGAACACCTCGACCAGCTCGCGCTCGGCCTGGTAGAGCGACCAGTTCGACGTCAGGAAGCCGCCGTCCTTGTTGCTGTCCGAGTAGCCCAGCATGACTTCCTGCGCGCCGTTCTGCGCCAGTTTCACGCGCTGGCGGATCTCGGGCAGGTCGAGCCAGGCCGCCATGATGGCCGCGCCGCGCTGCAGGTCGGGTATGGTCTCGAAGAGCGGCACCACCATCAGGCCGTCCTCGGGTTCGATGTCCTGGCCGGCCGGCGCGATCAGGCCGGCTTCCTTCTGCAGCACCATCACTTCGAGCAGGTCGCTCAGCGTTTCGGTGTGCGAAACAATGGTCTGGCGCACGGCCTGCTTGCCGTAGCGCGCCCGGCCCGCGGCGGCGGCGCGCAGCACGGCCAGCTCGCGCGTGGAGTCTTCGCTGTAGGCGATCCAGGGCGAGGCCAGCGGGCGCGCCTGCGCCAGTTCGGCGCGCAGCAGCGCCACGCGTTCGTCCTCGTCCAGCTTCAGGTAGTCCAGCGGCTTGCCGTCGCGCTGCGTGCCGGCGCGCGCGAACAGCTCGGCCAGCACGCGTTCGTGCACGTCGGAGCTCTGGCGCAGGTCCACCGTGGCCAGGTGGAAGCCGAAGACTTCCACGGCCTGCTGCAGGCCGGCCAGGCGCAGCTTGCCGATGGGCGCGCCGTGGTGGGCGGCCAGCGAGGCGGCGATCACGGCGAGGTCGGCGGACAGTTCCTGCGGCGTTTCATAGGCGGGCGCGGCCACGGTGCTGCGCCGCGCCAGGTCCTGGCCCGTCAGGCGCTGCGCGGTGGCGGCCAGGCGCGCGTACACGCCGATCAGCGCGCGGCGGTAGGGTTCGTCGCGGCGGTGCGGCGAGTCGTCGCCGCTGGCCTCGGCCAGCGCCAGCAGCTCGGCGTCGGCCGCGATCAGCAGCGTGGTGGCCGACAGTTCCGCGCCCAGCGCGTGCACTTCCTGCAGGTAATGCTCGAACAGCACGGTGGCCTGGCGCAGCAGCGCGCGCTCCAGCGTGCCGGCGTCCACGTTCGGATTGCCGTCGCGGTCGCCGCCGATCCAGCTGCCCATGCGCAGGAACGGCTCCAGCGGCGCGGGCGGGGCGGCGAAGGGCTTGGCCGGTTCGCGGTTCAGCAGCTTGGACAGGTCCGCGTACAGGCGCGGAATGACCTGCAGGAAGGTGCTGCGGTAGTACGACAGCGCGTTCTCGATTTCGTCGGCGACCGTCAGCCGCGTATAGCGCAGCATGCGGGTCTGCCACAGCGTGGCCACGCGGCCCAGCAGCGCCGCGTCCAGGTCGGCGCGCTCTTCGGGGGTGAGCGTGCCGTCGCGCTGCGCCAGCGCGGCGGCGATTTCGCGATGCACGTCCAGCGTGCTCTTGCGCTGCACCTCGGTGGGGTGCGCCGTCAGCACCGGCATCACGCAGGCTTCGGCCAGCAGGCGGCGGATGCGCGCCGGGCTCACGCCCTGGCCGGCCAGCACCTGCACCGCTTCGCGCAGGCTGCCGCGCGCCGGCGCGTCGTCGGCGATGGCGCGGGCGCGCTGGCGGCGGTTCTGGTCGCGGTCTTCGGCGATGTTGTACAGGTGCAGGAAATAACTGAAGGCGCGCGCGACCGAGTTCGGGTCGCTGCCTTGCAGGCGCTTGACGCGCTGCTCCAGCAGCTTGCCGTCGGCGTCGTTGCCTTCGCGGCGGAACTTCACGGCCGTGCGGCGCAGGGTTTCGATCGTGTCGAAGACGCGCTTGCCTTCGCACTCCTCGATGACGGCTCCCAGTAATCGGCCTAACAGCCGGATGTCGTGACGCAAGGGTTCTGCTGAATCGGACTGCTGGCGGATGGCATTCATCGGGTAGGGATCCGTCGGGCTGCTGGAGGGAAAGGAGGTGGGAAATCGGCGTTGCGGGTGAAACCAGAAAATGAAACCTCATCGATTTTACGCAGGCTTTGCTTACGGCAAGCGCCCGCGGCTGCGTTAAAGTTCGCTAAGCGGAATCGATTTGCGGCAAAAGCCGCTGCGGTTCGTTAGTCATTCCCAAAGCCCCATTTCGTTTATGCAAAACCACCAACGTCGCGCGCTCGTCCTGTTTTCGGGCGGCCAGGATTCCACCACCTGCCTGGCCTGGGCGCTGGACCGCTATGCCCATGTGGAAACCGTGGCGTTCGATTACGGACAGCGCCATCACATCGAGCTGTCGGCGCGCCTGAACGTGCTGCGCGAGATCCGCGAGAACTTTCCCGACTGGGCGCCGCGGCTGGGCGAGGACCATCTGCTGGACCTGAAGGTGCTGGGCCAGGTGGGCGACACGGCCATGACCAGCGACCGCGCCATCGAGATGCAGGCCAACGGCCTGCCCAACACCTTCGTGCCGGGGCGCAACCTGCTGTTCCTGACCCTGGCCGCCGCGCTGGGCTACCGGCGCCAGCTCGACGTGCTGGTCGGCGGCATGTGCGAAACGGATTTCTCCGGCTATCCCGATTGCCGCGACGACACCATCAAGGCGCAGCAGGTGGCGCTGGGCCTGGGCCTGGGTTCGCGGGTCACGATCGAGACGCCGCTGATGTGGATCGACAAGTCCGAGACCTGGGCGCTGGCGCACCAGCTGGGCGGCGACGCGCTGGTGGAGATCGTCGTCGAGCAAAGCCACACCTGCTACCTGGGCGAGCGCGGCGCGCGCCACGACTGGGGCTACGGCTGCGGCGACTGCCCGGCCTGCAAGCTGCGCAAGATCGGCTGGGAGAAATGGGTGGTGGCGTCCGCCGCCGAAGGCTGAACCCGGCGGCGCCCGGTCACGCGGCGGCCGCGCGCACCCGCCCGATGAACTTGCAGCGCAAGGCCAGCGCGGCCGCGCAGATGGCCGCGGCCAGGCCGACCGACATCGCCATCGCGCCGCGCGCGCCGTAGCCGGCGATCAGATAGGCGTAGGCCACCGGCGCGGTGGCCGTCAGCAGGAAGCTGGGAATGAGCAGCGCGCCCACCAAGCTGCCGTAGCTGCGGAAGTCGAACAGCGCCAGCGGCAGCGTGCCGCGCGTGATGGTCATCAGGCCGTTGCAGGCGCCATACAGCAGGGCGTAGGCCGCGCTGGCGTAGAGATTGCCGCCGGACAGCAGCGCCAGCAGAAAACACAGGGGCAGCATCGCGCCCACCGCCAGGGTCAGGGTCAGCGGATGCAGGCGCGAGCCCAGCGCCACGTCGGCCAGGCGCGCGGCGAACTGGCCCACGCCCCACAAGGCGGCCACGCTGACGGCCGCGGCCGCGGCCAGGCCCAGGCCGGACAGCAGCGCGATCAGATGCGCGGCGTTGCCGGCCGCCAGGAAGTTGGTCAGCATGGCGATGGTGGCGTACAGCACGCCCGCCATGCGGCGCTCGGCCGGGCTGCGCGTCAGGCCGGCGGCGGCGCGGTCTTTGGCGCCCGCGGGCGCGGCATAGCGCGTGCGCGGCAGCGCCAGGTACAGCGGCAGCGTGGCCAGGGCCAGCGCGCCGTAGGCCAGCACCGCGCCGCGCCAGCCCAGCCAGCCCGACAGCGCATGGCCCGCCGGCCACATCACGGTGGAGGCCAGGCCGCCGAACAGCGTGATCTGCGACATGGGCCGGCGCGCCGTGGGGCCGGCCGCCCGCGCCAGCGACGCGAACGCCGCGTCGTACAGGCACAGCCGCATGCCGACGCCCAGCACGATCCAGGCCAGGTAGTACAGCGCCAGGCCGTGCGCGGCCGCCAGCGCCGCGCAGCCCAGCGCGGCGATCACGGCGCCGGCAGGCATGACTCGGTGCCCGCCCCAGCGGTCGACGGCCATGCCGGCCAGCGGCGACAGCATCGCCATGGTCACGATGGCGGCCGAGAAGCCGCCGTAGACGGCGGCGGCGCTCCAGCCCAGGTCGGCCTGCATGGCCGGGCCCAGGGCGCCTATCAGGTAATACGTCACGCCCCAGCCGACCAGTTGCGTCAGGCCCAGGCAGACGATGGCGCGCGGCGCGATCACGGCCGCTGCGGCGGCGTCGCGTCGCCCTCGCCCAGCGCGCGCTGCATCAGCACGGTGTCGCGCCATTGCCCGTGCTTGTGGCCCACGGCGCGCAGCGTGCCGACCGGGTGGAAGCCCTGGCTGGCGTGCAGCGCGAGCGAGGCGGCGTTGCGGCTGTCGCCCACCACGGCCAGCATCTGGCGCCAGCCGCCGGCGGTGCAGCGGGCGATCAGTTCGGCCAGCAGCTTGCCGCCGATGCCCAGGCCGGCGCGGCCTGCTTTCACGTAGACGGAATCCTCCACCGTGTGGCGGTAGGCCGGGCGCGGGCGGTAGGGCGTGGCGTAGGCATAGCCCACGATCTCGCCGGCGATCTCGGCCACCAGGTGGGGCATGCCCTGTTCCAGCACCGCGGCGCGGCGCTGGCGCATTTCCTCGATGGACGGCGGCTCCAGCTCGAACGAGGCCGTGCCGTGCTGCACGTGATGGGCGTAGATGGCCTTGATGGCCGGCAGGTCGGCGGGCGCGCTGTCGCGGATGAGGACGGTGGCGGAGGTGGGCGGCATGGAAAGGGAAGGCTGGGGGTTCGAGCCGCCAGTGTCGCGCAAGCCTGAGCATTAATAAAGCTTTGGTCTATTATGATTTTTATAAGTAAAACTTTGGATGGCGGCGTATGCGAGGCCTCAACCTGGACCAGTTGCGCACCTTCGCGCTGGTGATCGAAACCGGCAGTTTTTCCGCCGCCGCCGAACGCAGCGGCGTGACCCAGCCCGCCGTCAGCCTGCAGATCCGCCAGCTGGAACGGCGCTTCGGCCTGAAGCTGGTCGAGCGCGTCGGCCGGCGCGCCGGGCCGACCGCGGCCGGCATGGAGCTGCTGGCGCATGTGCGCACCATCGACGCGGCGCTGGCCCAGGCCGAACTCGCCATGACGGCGCACGCCTCCCAGGTCGCCGGCCGCATCCGGCTGGGCACCGGGGCCACGGCCTGCACCTATCTGCTGCCGCCGCTGCTGGCCGATCTGCGGCGGCGCTTTCCGGCGCTGGACATCGTGGTCAGCACCGGCAACACGGCCGACATGCTGCGCGGCCTGGAGACCAACACGCTGGACATCGGGCTGGTGACGCTGCCGGCGCCGGGGCGCATGTTCCAGGTGACGCCGGTGCTGGAGGACGAGTTCGTGGCGATTTTTCCCGCCGGCGATCCGGCCATGATCCCGGCCGCCGCCACGCCGCAGGCGCTGGCGCGGCTGCCGCTGGTGCTGTTCGAGCCGGGCGCGCGCACCCGGCGGCTGGTGGACGACTGGTTCGAGGCCGCCGGCGTGGCCGCCAAGCCCGTGATGGAGCTGGGCAGCACCGAGGCCATGAAGGAGATCGTCGGCGCCGGCCTGGGCTGCGCCATCCTGCCCGGGCTGGCGGTGTCCGGCGCGGGCAGGCGCGCGGCGCTCGAAGTCCGGCCGCTGGCGCCGCGCCTGGCGCGCGGCCTGGCTATCGTGCTGCGCCGGGACAAGCCGCTGGGCCGGGGCCTGCGGCATCTGCAGGAGTCGCTGCTGGCGTTGCGTGAGTGAACGCGTAGGGGTGGAAGACGTCCACCGGCAGCTGGTTGCAGGCCTCGACGCAGGCGCGCACCCCGGCCATGTCGGAGAAGTCCAGCCCGCTGCGCACGCCATGCAGGTCCAGGTTCATGGCCAGCGTCACCAGGTCCACGTTGCCGGTGCGTTCGCCGTTGCCGAACAGGCAGCCCTCGACCCGTTGCGCGCCGGCCAGCACCGCCAGTTCGGCCGAGGCCACGGCGGTGCCGCGGTCGTTGTGCGGGTGCACGCTGAGCACGATACTGTCGCGGCGCGCCAGGTGGCGGTGCATCCATTCGATCTGGTCGGCGTAGACGTTGGCCGTGGTGCATTCCACCGTGGACGGCAGGTTGACGATCATCTTGTGTTCGGGCGTGGGGCCCCACTCGGCGCTGACCGCATCGCAGATCTCCAGCGCGAAATCCAGCTCGGCCAGGCTGAAGGTCTCGGGCGAGTATTCGTAGATCCAATGGGTTTCGGGCCGGGCGTCGGCCAGCGCGCGGATCTGGCGAGTGCCGGCCAGTGCGATCTCCTTGATCTCGGCGCGGCTCATGCCGAACACGATGCGGCGCCATTGCGGCGCGATGGGCGCGTACAGGTGCACGATGGCGCGCCTGGCGCCGCGCAGCGAATCGAAGGTGCGCTCGATCAGGTCGGGGCGCGACTGGGTCAGCACCTCGATGGTGACGTCGTCGGGGATGCGGCGTTCCTCGATCAGCTGGCGCACGAAGTTGAAGTCGGTGTCCGAGGCCGACGGAAACGCCACTTCGATTTCCTTCAGGCCCACGGCCACCAGTTGTTCGAAGCAGCGCAGCTTGCGCGCCGCGTCCATCGGTTCGATCAGGGCCTGGTTGCCGTCGCGCATGTCGGTGCTCATCCAGACCGGCGGCGCCGTCAGGCGGCGCGACGGCCAGCGGCGTTCGGCGTAGTCGCGGGTGAAGGGCTGGACGGGGCGGTACTTGTGTTGGGGCTGTTCGAGCATGGAATCCTCCGGCCGCGGGCGCGGCGCATGTCGCGTGTAGGGATGCGAGGATGGTAGGTACACTGGGAAAGACCGTCTAACGCCACCCTGGCCATAACCATCGCAAAATGGACATGCCCCCGACCGCCCGCAAGCCCGCAGACCTGGACCTGTTTCCCTACGAGGCCTCGTCCCGCCCCGTGGCCGGCCTGGCCGTGGACTACGAGGACGGCCACCGCATCCGCCGCCACCGCCACCGCCGCGCGCAGCTGGTGTACGCGATTTCGGGCGTGATGGTGGTGGATACGCCGGCCGGGATCTGGGTGGTGCCGCCCACGCGCGGGGTCTGGGTGCCGGCCTGGATGCCGCACGGCATCCGCATGAGCGGCGAGCCGCGCATGCGCACCGTGTTCGTCGAGCCGGGCGCGGCCGCGCACCTGCCGCAGGCGTGCTGCGTGCTGTCGATCTCGCCGTTGCTGCGCGAACTGATGGCGGCCGCGGCCGAGGTGCCGCTGGACTGGAAGCCGGACACGCGCGACGGCCGCCTGATGATGCTGCTGCTCGACGAGCTGCGCCAGGAGCCGGTGCTGCCCCTGCACCTGCCGCAGCCGTCCGAGCCGCGGCTGGCGCGCATCTGCCGCGCCATCGTGCGCCACCCGGAGCGCCAGGACGGCGCGGCCGACTGGGCGCGCGAGCTGGGGGTGGACCCCAAGACCGTGCACCGCCTGTTCCTGCGGCACACGGGCATGACCTTCGGGCGCTGGCGCCAGCAGGCGCGCCTGCTGGCGGCGATGGAGCGGCTGGCCCGCGGCGAGCGCGTGCTGGAAGTGGCGCTGGACCTGGGCTACGAAAGCCCCAGCGCGTTCGCGGCCATGTTCCGCAAGGCCGTGGGCGAGCCGCCCAGCGCTTTCGCGGCGCGCAGAAAGCCGTCCGCCTGACGGCCGCGCGGGCCGCGCGGCGGCCCCGGCCGAGCGGGCGGGCCGGGAACCAGCGTATTATTTAACGTTTTGCCGCCTACGCTAACAGAACCCGCCAGAGACAAATCATGCCGCACTACCGTTCCCGCACCTCGACCCACGGCCGCAACATGGCCGGCGCCCGCGCCCTGTGGCGCGCCACCGGCATGAAGGACGGCGACTTCGGCAAGCCCATCATCGCCGTGGTGAACTCGTTCACCCAGTTCGTGCCGGGCCACGTGCACCTGCGCGACCTGGGCGCGCTGGTCGCCAAGGAAATCGAGGCCGCGGGCGGCGTCGCCAAGGAATTCAACACCATCGCCGTGGACGACGGCATCGCCATGGGCCACGGCGGCATGCTGTATTCGCTGCCCTCGCGCGAACTGATCGCCGACTCGGTCGAATACATGGTCAACGCGCATTGCGCCGACGCCATGGTCTGCATCTCCAACTGCGACAAGATCACCCCGGGAATGCTGATGGCCGCGATGCGCCTGAACATCCCGGTCGTGTTCGTGTCCGGCGGCCCGATGGAAGCGGGCAAGGTCAAGTCGCCCACCGACGGCAAGGTCGTCGCCAAGATCGACCTGATCGACGCCATGATCAAGGCGGCCGACCCCAACGTGTCGGACGCCGACGTGGCCGAAGTGGAACGCAGCGCCTGCCCGACCTGCGGCTCCTGTTCCGGCATGTTCACGGCCAACTCCATGAACTGCCTGACCGAGGCCATCGGCCTGGCGCTGCCGGGCAACGGCACCATCGTGGCCACGCACGCCTGGCGCCGCGGCCTGTTCGAGCAGGCCGGCCGCCTGATCGTGGACCTGTGCCGCCGCTATTACCAGGAAGAGGACGCCTCGGTCCTGCCGCGCAGCATCGCCACCAAGAGCGCGTTCCAGAACGCGATGGCGCTGGACGTGGCGATGGGCGGCTCCACCAATACGGTGCTGCACCTGCTGGCCGCGGCGCAGGAAGCCGGCGTGGACTTCACCATGGCCGACATCGACCGCATTTCGCGCAAGGTGCCGTGCCTGTGCAAGGCCGCGCCCGCGACCGACAAGTACCACATCGAGGACGTGCACCGCGCCGGCGGCATCCTGGGCATCCTGGGCGAACTGGCGCGCGCCGACCTGCTGGACCTGTCCTGCGGCAACGTGCACAGCGGCACGCTGGGCGCAGCCATCGCCAAGTGGGACGTGAACGGCGGCGCGGGCGAAGAGGCGCAGAAGTTCTACCGCGCGGCGCCCGGCGGCATCCCGACCACGGTGGCGTTCAGCCAGGACGCGACCTTCCTGACGCTGGACCTCGACCGCAAGACGGGCTGCATCCGCAGCAAGGAAGACGCGTATTCCAAGGACGGCGGCCTGGCGGTGCTGTACGGCAATCTGGCCGAGAAGGGCTGCATCGTGAAGACGGCCGGCGTGGACGAGTCGCAATGGGTCTTCACCGGCCGGGCGCGCGTGTTCGAAAGCCAGGACGCGGCGGTCGAGGGCATCCTGGGCGACCAGGTGGTTCCGGGCGACGTGGTGGTGATCCGCTACGAAGGTCCGAAGGGCGGGCCGGGGATGCAGGAGATGCTGTATCCGACCTCGTATCTGAAGTCCAAGGGGCTGGGCAAGAGTTGCGCGCTGTTCACGGACGGGCGTTTCTCGGGCGGCTCTTCGGGGCTGGTGATCGGGCATGCTTCGCCGGAGGCGGCGGAAGGCGGCACGATCGGGCTGGTGGAAGAAGGCGACGTGATCGAGATCGATATTCCGAATCGCCGGATTCATCTGGCGGTGTCCGATGAAGTGCTGGCGCGCCGGCGGGCGGAGATGGACGCGCGGGTCGACGGGTGGGAGCCTGTGGGGCGGGAGCGCGTGGTTTCGCAGGCTTTGCAGGCTTATGCGGCGTTGGCGACTTCGGCGGATCGCGGGGCGGTTCGTGATCTGTCCCAGTTGAAGCAGAAAAAGTGATCTTCTGATCGTTGCTCTGGTTTCTTGATCTCGGCGCCATTTTTTGGCGCCGTTTTTTTGGTTTGGCGGAGCGTGGTTTGTAGGTCGCCCGGCGGCGTGGGTGG
>NZ_LWKV01000002.1:0-976828 GCF_003267925.1 Achromobacter sp. HZ01 | reverse complement strand
CTGTTGGAGCCGGGTTCAGTGGCGATTCTTGCAATGCCCGCCGAGTTTGGCCGCCCGGGCGGCCAAACTCGGCATACAGGGTTTCCTGCGTCGTGACGGTGTGCGCTGGCGCGCTTGCGTAGGCTCACCGGTTTGGGTGGGGTGGTGATGGATGGCGCGCGGCAGGCGGTATTTTTCTTGGGGACGGTGTCTCGCGCGCGCCATCCATCCGGCGGCGGGGTTAAATTGGCGATTGTTCGATGGCGCGCAGCGCGATCGCCGGACGCAAGATACCGCGTATGCCCGAAGAGGCCGCCGCCGTGCCGGGCGCGTAAGAATTCAACTACAAGCCTCCTTCAATGCCCACTCTCGAAAACCAAGGAGCCATCCTATGTCTCTGAATTCTGATGCTTTGCGGTTGTTTCTGGGCGTGGTGGATGCGGGTTCGCTGAGCGCGGCCGCGGAGGTGCTGGGGCATACGGCTTCGGGGGTCAGCCGCGGGTTGTCGCGGCTGGAAGAGGACCTGGGCGTCATGCTGCTGAACCGGACCACGCGGCGGATGGATCTGACCGAGGAGGGCAAGCATTTTCTTCCCAAGGCGCGGCAGATCGTGGCTTCGCTGGAGGAGGCCGAGGAATGCATGCGCAAGGTGCATCAGCGGCCTGCGGGGCGCTTGCGGGTGGATGCTTCGGTGCCGGTGATGCTGCATTGCGTGGTGCCGCATGTGGGGGATTTCCGGCGGGAATATCCGGGGATTTCGCTGGAGCTGACCAGCAATGACCGCATCGTGGACCTGATGGAGCATCGCACGGATGTGGCGTTGCGCATGGGGCCGTTGACCGATTCCTCGCTGCATGCGCGCACGCTGCGGCCGTCGCCGCGCTGGGTGATGGCCAGTCCGGATTACGTGGCGCGGCGCGGCGCGCCGGAGCGGGTGGAGGATCTGGCGGGGCATGAGGTGCTGGGGTTCACGCAGCCCGAGAGCCTGAACGTGTGGCCCTTGCGGCATGCGGGAGGCAACAGCTTTCTGGCGGTGCCCACGCTGGCGACTTCCAGCGGCGAGACGCAGCGGCAGCTGGCGTTGCGCGGCGTGGGCATCGCCTGTCTGTCGGACTTCGTCGTGCGCGACGACATCAAGGCCGGCAGGCTGCTGCGGTTGATGGAGTCGGAGTACTCCGACTATCTGCAGCCCATGCACGCGGTGTATCACCGCAACACGCAGCTGTCGCGGCGCATCGCGTGCTTTCTGGATTTCATCGCGGCGCGCCTGTGAGGCGCGCCGCCAGGGCCGTTCAGGCGTGCAGGGCGCGGCCGAAGGCCGCGAGCACCGATTCGTGCAGGGTTTCCGACAGGGTCGGGTGCGCGAACACGGCGTGCATCAGGTCTTCCTCGGTGGCCTCCAGCGCGGACGCCACGCCGTAGCCGGTGATCAGCTCGGACGCTTCGGGGTGGATGATGTGCGCGCCCAGCAGTTCGCCGGTGGCGGCGTCGAACACGGTCTTCACCAAACCCTGGTCTTCGCCCATGGCGATGGCCTTGCCGTTGCCGGCGAAGCTGAATCGGCCGACGCGGATGTCGCCGCCGTGCTGTCTGGCGTGTTCGCGGGCGCGCGCTTCGGTCATGCCGACGCTGGCCACCTGCGGGTAGGAATAGGTGCAGGCGGGGATGCGCAGCGCATCGAGGGGATGCGCGGGCTTGCCGGCGATGGCGTCCACGCACAGCACGGCTTCGTGGCTGGCCTTGTGGGCCAGCCACGGCGCGCCGGCCACGTCGCCGATGGCGTAGACGCCCGGCTCGTCGGTGCGGCACAGGGCGTCGGTGACGATGTGGGTTTTTTCCACCTTGACGCGGGTCTGCTCCAGGCCGAGGTTTTCCACGTTGCCCACGATGCCGGCGGCGACGATGACGCGCTCGGCCTCCAGTTCGCTTTGCCTGCCCTGCTGGTCCAGCGCCACCTTCACGCCAGAGGCCGTCGGCGAGGCGCTTTGCACGGCGCATTGCGTCAGCACGCGGATGCCCTGTTTTTCGAAGGCCTTGCGGGCCAGCTGCGAGATTTCGGCGTCTTCCTGCGGCAGGATTTCGGCCGTCATGTCGATCAGCGTGACCTCGGCGCCGACGGCGCGGTAGAAGCTGGCGAATTCCGCGCCGATGGCGCCCGCGCCCACCACCAATAGCGATTTCGGAATCTCGGCCGGCGTCAGGGCCTGGCGGTAGGCCCAGATGCGCTCGCCCAGGGGCAGCGCCGGCAGTTCGCGGGCGCGCGCGCCGGTGGCCAGGATAATGTGCGGGGCCGACAGCATGGCGCCGTTGTCCAGCGCCAGCCTGCCGGCGCCGGCCAGCCTGGCGCTGGCGGCGAACACGGTCACGCCGTTTTTCTTCATCAGGTGGGCCACGCCCTGGCCCAGCCGGTCCGCCACCTTGCGCGAGCGCGCCACCATGGCGGCGAGGTCCGGGCGGGCCTGGCCGGCGTCCGCTACGCCGTAGCGGGCGGCTTCGCGGCAGGCGCGCAGCACGGCGGCGCTGTGCAGCAGGGCCTTGGTGGGGATGCAGCCCCAGTTCAGGCAGATGCCGCCCAGTTCCGAACGCTCCACCAGGGCCACCGACATGCCCAGCTGCGCGCCGCGGATGGCGGCGACGTAGCCGCCGGGGCCGCCGCCCACCACGATGAGATCGAATGCAGTCTTGGTCATGGCGGGGCTCACAGCAGGATGCGCACGGGGTTTTCTAGCAGCTTGCGCAAGGCCGCCAGCCAGCGTGCGCCCACGGCGCCGTCCACCACCCGGTGGTCGGCCGACAGGGTCACGGTCATGACGGAGGCGACGGCCAACGCGCCGTTCTCGTCCACCACCGGGCGGCGCTCGGCCGCGCCCACCGCCAGGATGGCGGCCTGCGGCGGGTTGATGATGGCCGCGAACTGGCCGATGCCGTACATGCCCAGGTTGCTCACCGTCAGCGAGCCGCCGGTGAATTCCTCGGGCTTCAGGCGGTTGACCTTGGCGCGGGCGGCCAGCTCGACGATTTCTCCGGCGATGGCCGACAGCGGCTTCACGTCGGCGTCGCGCACGATGGGCGTGACCAGTCCGCCGTCGGTGGCCACCGCCACCGAGATGTCGGCGCCGGCGTGGTATTCGACGGCATCCTCGTGCCAGCTGGCGTTGACCTCGGGCACTTCGCGCAGGGCCAGCGCGGCGGCGCGCACGATGAAGTCGTTGACCGACAGCTTCACCGCGCCGCCCTGGTTGGCCTGCGCGCGCAGCGCCAGCAGCGCGTCCATGCGGCAATCCACCGTCAGGTAGAAGTGCGGCACGTTCTGCTTGCTTTCGGTCAGGCGGCGGGCGATGGCGCGGCGCATGCCGGTGTGCGGCACGCGGCGCGCGGCGGGGCGGGCGGCCAGCGGCGAGGGCGCGGCGGCGGGGGCGCGCTCGCGCGCCGCCTCCACGTCGCGGCGCACGATGCGCCCGCGCGGGCCGGTGCCGGCCACGCTTTGCAGATCGATCTGCCATTGCGCGGCCAGGCGGCGCGCCAGCGGGCTGGCGAACAGGCGCGCGGCCGGGGCCGGCGTTTCGGCGGCAGGCGCGGGCGCCGGCGCCGCGGTGGGGGCGGGCGCGGCGCTGGGGGTCGCCGCCGCACCGGCTTCGGCCAGGACGCGGTCTATGCCCGATGCGTCCTCGCCCTGCGCCAGCAGCACGCCGATCACGGTATTGACCGGCACCGAGGCAGCGCCGGCCTGCACCACGATGCGGCCGAGCACGCCGGCGTGCTCGGCGTTGATCTCGACGATGGCCTTCTCGGTTTCGATTTCCGCCAGCGCATCGCCCACGGCGACCGTGTCGCCTTCCTGCTTGAGCCACTGGTGCAGCGTGCCGCCCGAGGTGTCGGCCGCGACGGAGGGGAGTTTGATGAGGTGTGCCACGTTGTTCGTCCCGTTGTTCGTTCTATCGTTCGGCGCCGGCCAGATCGGGCCGGTAGGCGGCCGGATCGTCGTACTCCACCAGCTCCAGCACATTGCCTTCGGGATCGCGGAAGAACGCCAGCCAGGTGCCGGGGCGCACTTCCATCGGCGCCGGCGCGCTGTCGAAGGCCACGCCCCTGGCCTGCAGGTCGCGCACCACGCCGGGCAGGTCGCGCACGATGAAGGTCAGGTAGGTCGCGCCCTGGCGGTCCAGGATGGCGCCGCCGCGCGCGGCGGCTTGCGGCGCGGCGGCCGGCTGCAGCAGCTTGATGCGTTCGCCGTAGGAAGTCTGCAGGCGCGCCACCTCGTAGCCGTGCCGCGTCAGGCCGGTGGCCTGGGCCTTGTCGGCCGGCACGCTCACGCGGTTGACGAGCGTCAGCCCCATGATGTCGGTGTAGAAGGCCTGCAGCGCGTCCAGGTCGGCGCAGCAGATGCCGACTTCCATCGGCACGGTCATGCGCAGGGCGGCGCTCATGCTTTTTCTCCCAGGTCGGCCAGCACGTCCTGCAGGCCGGCCACGACTTCCTCGGTGTCGGCGAACGCCGCGCGTTCGAGCACCTTGGAGATGCTGGGCGAGGCCTCGCCGCCGGTCACGCGCTTGACCGGCTGGTCCAGCCAGTCGAAGTAGCGGCGCTGGATCTCGTCGGCCAGCATGGCGCCGTAGGAGGTGCCGCGGGCGCCCTGTTCCACGATCAGCACGTTGTTGGTTTTCCGGATGCTGGCGCCGATGGTGTCCCAGTCCAGGCTGGCGCGGTCCAGGGTGCGCAGGTCGATGACTTCGGCGTCCACGCCGGCGGCTTCGGCGGCCTTGAGCGCGCGGCCGACCATGGACAGATAGCTCAGGATGGTGACCTTGCCGCCGGCGCGGCGCACGCACGCCTTGCCGAACGGAATCGCGTAGTCCAGGTCGTCGGCCGGCACTTCGCCCGACGAGGCGTAGAGGTCCACGTGCTCGATCACCAGCACGGGGTCCTTGGAGGCCAGCGCGGTGTTCATCAGGCCGATGTAGTCGAAGGGCGTGGACGGCGCGACGATGCGCCAGCCCGGCGCGGTGGCGAAGATGCCGGCCGGGTCCATCGAGTGCTGCGAGCCGTAGCCCGTGCCCATCGCGACCTTGGTGCGCAGCACGAAGGGCACGTCGATGTCGCCGCCGAACATATGGCGGGCCTTGCCGATCTGGTTGAAGATCTGGTCGGCCGCGACCCACATGAAGTCCGGGTACATGAATTCCACGACGGGCCGGTAGCGGCCGTCCATGGCCAGGCCGCCGCCCAGGCCGGCGAAGGCGTTTTCAGAAATGGGCGTGCCCAGCACGCGGTCGGGGTACTTGTCCTTCAGGCCGCGCGTGGCGCCGTTGGTGCCGCCCTTCAGGCGGTGCACGTCCTCGCCCAGCACCACCACGCCGCCGTCGGTCTCCATGCGGCGATCCAGCACGTCGGCCACGGCGTCGACGAATTTGCGCTCGACGCGCCGGCCGGCGTGGTCGGCGGCTTCCTGGTAGCGCAGGCCGGCCAGCTCGGAGCCATCGCCGCGCAGGCCCACGTCGCGGAAATCCGGGCTGGGCCAGAGGTCGGCGCGCACGCGGCGCTTGCCGCCCTCGGCGGCTTCGGTCAGGCGGCCGGCCACCGCTTTCATGGTGTCCTTGCAGCGCTGGCGCAGCGCGTCGACCTCGGCCTGCGAAATCAGGCCGCGGCCGATCATCTCGGCGGCGACGCGGTCCAGCGGATCGCGGCCGCGCCATTGCGCTTCCTCGTCCTTGCTGCGATAGCCGAAGGCGCTGCCGGGGAAGGGGCCGTTCTGGTGGAAGTAGCGGTACACGTCCACTTCGACGATGGTGGGGCCGTTGCCGGCGCGCATGTGCGCCACGGCTTCGGACATGGCCAGGTACACCGCCAGCGGGTCCATGCCGTCGACCTGCCACGACGGAATGTTGAAGGCCTGGCCGCGCGCCGACAGCCGCGGCTCGGCGGTGGATTCCTCCACCGTGGTGGAGACGGCGTAGCGGTTGTTCTCGATGAAGAAGCACAGCGGCGTCTTCCAGGCCGCGGTCAGGTTCATGGTTTCCAGCACGGAGCCGATGTTGACCGCGCCATCGCCGAAATACGTCACCGCCACCCGGTCGGTGCCCGCGTGCTTGTGGGCCCAGCCCGCGCCGGCGGCCAGGGGCACGCCGCCGCCGACGATGGCGTTGGTGCCCAGCGCGCCGGCTTCCAGCCAGCGCAGGTGCATGCTGCCGCCGCGTCCGCGGCAATAGCCCTGGGCCAGGCCCATGATCTCGGCCAGCGTCTTCTGCAGCACTTCGTCGATGGCGGGCGTGAGCGGATCGCGCGGGTCCAGGCCTTGCGGCGCGACGTGCTGCAGTGCCTTGGCCAGGAACTGGTGGTGGCCGCGGTGCGAGCCGTTGATCTGGTCGCCGGCGCCCAGCGCCAGCACCGAACCGACCGCGCCGCCTTCCTGGCCCACGGACGAGTGCGCGGGACCGTGCACCAGGCCTTCGGCGGCCAGTTCCAGCACGGCCTCTTCGAAGGCGCGGATCCAGTGCAGCTGGGTCAGCATGGTGCCCAGCAGGGCGGGGTCCGCCTGTTGCCAGTCCTTGGCTTCGACCGTCAGTTGCCGCCAGGGCGCTTGCGAGGCAAGCGGTTGGTAGGTGGCCATGAATGAATCTCCAGAATAGGGGTAGGCGTCTTGCGGTTAGAGGTAGCAGTAGCGGCTCCAGCCGCCGTCGGCCACCAGGGTGTGTCCGGTGATGTAGGCGGCCTGGCGCGAGGCCAGGAACACCGCCAGGTCGGCCATCTCGGCCGGCTGCGCCAGGCGCCGCAGCGGCGTGCGCTGCCTGAGGCGCTCGGGGTCCAGGCGGCCGCGCGCGGCCAGGTCGCGCACCAGGTCCGTTTCCACGTAGCCCGGCGCCAGCGCGTTCACGCGCACGCCGGACGGTCCCCATTCCACGGCCAGGGTCTCGGTCAGCAGCACCACCGCGCCCTTGGTGGCGCAATAGGCCGCGCGGTCGGGCGCGGCCACCACGCCGTACATGGAGGCCAGGTTGACGATGGAACCCGAGCCGGCGGGCACCATGCGCCGCCCGGCGGCCTGGGCACACAGGAACACGCCGGTCAGGTTGATGTCCACGGCGCGGCGCCATTCGTCCACGCTGACTTCCAGCGTGGGCTTGTTGGCCGACACGCCGGCGTTGTTGACCAGCACGTCGATGCGGCCGTAGGCCGCTTCGACCTGCGCGAAAGCGCGTTCGACGGCGTCGGCGTCGGTGACCGAGGCCTGGCAGGCCAGCGCCTGGGCGCCCTGCGCCGAAAGGCCGGCGACGGCCTCGTCCAGCGCGGCGGCGTCCATGTCCAGCAGCGCGAGGCGCGCGCCCTGGCGGGCGAAGGCCTGCGCCGTGGCCAGGCCGATGCCCCGGGCGCCGCCGGTGATCACCACGGCCTGGCCGCGCAGTTCGGGATGGAGGGTGTCGTTGGGATAGTCCACGATAGATGCCTGATAGAAAGAGGGGGCGCCGGCGCTCACACCGCCAGCCATTCCTGGACCACGTCCTGGCGCTCATGCAGCTGCGCGGGCGGTCCTTCGAAAACGATGCGGCCGTGGCCCATCACGCTGACGCGGGTGGAGACCTTGAGGGCGATGGTCAGCTTCTGCTCCACCAGCAGCACGGACACGCCGCGCTTGTGGATGTCGCGGATCACGTCGGCGATCACCTCCACGATCTTCGGCGCCAGCCCTTCGGTGGGCTCGTCGATCAGCATGACCTTGGGGTTGCCCAGCAGCGAGCGGCACATGGTCAGCATCTGCTGCTCGCCGCCCGACAGGTTGCCGGCGCGGGTGGAGCGGCGCTCCTTCAGGCGCGGGAAGTAATCGAACATCTGGTCCGCCGTCCAGAAGGGCGCGTCGGCGCGCCTGGGCTGTTCGCCCATGCGCAGGTTCTCGTCCACCGTCAGGTTGGCGAACACCTCGCGTTCTTCCGGCACGAAGCCCAGGCCGGCGCGGGCGATCTCGAAGGGCCGCTTGTTGGTGATGTCGCGGCCTTCGATGGCGATGCGCCCGCCGGTCACGTCCACCAGCCCCATGATGCTTTTCATGGTGGTGGAGCGCCCGGCGCCGTTGCGGCCCAGCAGACTCACCACTTCGCCGCGGCCGATGCCCAGGTCGATGCCGTGCAGGATGTGGCTCTTGCCGTAATGCGCATGCACGCCCTGCAGGCTCAGCAAGGGGGATTGCGTCGTCATACCGTCTCCTCTCCGAGATAGGCTTCGCGCACGCGGGCGTCGCCGCGGATCTCGGCCGGGGTGCCGGTGGCCAGGATCTCGCCGTACACCAGCACGCTGATGCGGTCGGCCAGCGAGAACACCACCTGCATGTCGTGCTCCACGATCAGCAGGGTGCAGTCGCGGGTGACTTCCTTGATCAGCTCGACCGTGTAGTCGACTTCATGCTGCGACATGCCCGCCATCGGTTCGTCCAGCAGGATGACCTCGGGACGCGAGGCCAGCGTCATGCCGATCTCCAGCGAGCGCTGCTCCGAATAATTGAGGTCGCCGGCGGCGGTGTCCTGCTTGGCCGCCAGCCGCACCTTCTCCAGCAGGCGGTCCACGTCTTCGTTGACCTTGCGGTTGCGCGCGATCGGGCGCCAGAAGTTGTAGACCAGGCCGTGCATGCGCAGCACCGCGAGCCGCAGGTTTTCGCGCACCGACAGGCGCGGGAACACGTTGGTGATCTGGAACGACCGCGCCAACCCTAGGTGGTTGATGCGCTCGGGAGGCAGGCCGCCGATGGGGCGCGCGCGCAGGCTGATGTCGCCCGAGGTCGGCGCGAACGAGCCCGACATCAGGTGAAACAGCGTGGACTTGCCCGCGCCGTTGGGGCCGATGACGGCATGGCGCTCGCCGGTCCGCACTTTCAGGTTCACGCCGCGGATGATCTGCGCTTCGCCGAAAGACTTGCGCACGTCGGTCAGGGTCAGGATGTCGTGGCTCATTGGGCGGCCTCCAGCACGGGCGGGGCATCGGCGTCGTCGCGCCACAGGGCCAGCGCCCAGCGGCAGGCGGCCAGGCCCGCGGCGAACAGCGCCAGCGGGATCAGCCAGGTGAGCGGCGCCAGCGGCGCCCATTCGTGGCCGAACAGCGCGATGGGCGGCCAGCCGGCCTCGGGGTTCATCTCCAGCAGCGCGCGGTAGTCGCGCGCGAACATGCGCTGCAGCAGCTCCACCGTGAATACGGTGGCGCCGGTCAGCAGCAGGCCGGCGGCGGCCGACACCGCGGCCCGCGGCAGCCAGCTGGCCGCGCCGCGTTCGCGCAGCGAGCGGGCCGCGCGCTGCACCAGTCCCACCAGGCCGTCGGGCACGAACAGCATCACCAGCACGAACAGAATGCCCTGGTACAGCAACCAGGAACGCGTGATGTCGGCCAGCGTCTGCGACAGGAAGGTCAGGATGGCGGCGCCCAGCACCGGGCCCAGGAAGGCGTTGACGCCGCCGATGTAGGCGAACAGCACCGCGTCGGTGGACAGCTTGACCTCGAACAGCACGTAGTTGCCGGCCTCGATGTTCAGGGCCTGCAGGCCGCCGGCGATGCCGGCGAACATGGCCGACAGCGCGAACACCAGGGTCTTGAGCGTGTGCGGGCGGTAGCCCAGGTAGCGCAGGCGGTGGGCGTTTTCGCGCAGGCCCAGCGTCAGCCGGCCCAGCGGCGTGCGGGTCAGGCCGTACAGCGCCGCCAGCGACGCCAGCACCCAGGCCAGCACCAGGAAGTACACCTCGACGTCCGAGCCGAAGGTGAAGCCCCAGGCCGGCATGCGCATGGCGGACAGGCCCGCCTCGCCGCCGAACACGCCTTTCAGGTGCGGCGCCAGCGCGTGCAGCAGCTCGGCCAGCGCCAGCGTGATCATCGAGAAATACACGCCGGCCCGCATGGTGGCGAACCAGCCCGCGACCAGGCCGAACAGCAGGCCGGCCACGCCGCCGGCCAGCGGCATCAGGGGCGTGGGCAACAGCCCCGCGCCGCCCAGCGCGTTCATGGCATGGATGGTGGCGAAGGTGCCCACGCCGAAGTAGGCGGCGTGGCCGAAGGACAGCATGCCGCCCTGGCCGGCCAGCAGATTGAAGGCGCAGGCGAACAGCGCGGCGATCAGCATCTGCACCGCCGCCACCAGCTGGCCGGCGGGCAGCAGCCAGGGCAGCGCGCACAGCGCGGCCACGCAGAGGATCAACAGCAGCAGCCCGGAAGCGCGGCGGGTTTGGCTCATGGCTGTTCTCCCTTGAGGCCCGAGGGCTTGACCAGCAGCACCACCAGCATCAGCAGGAAGGGCAGGGTGGCCGCCAGGCTGGAAATCTTCACGGTCATCAGGCCGCCCACGCGCTCGGCCCATTCGCCGGCGCCGAACAGGCCGAACAGGGTCGCCAGGCTGGCGTCGACGCCGACCGAAAACGAGCTGATCAGGCCGATCAGCAGCGACGCGATCATCGCGCCTTCGAGCGAGCCCAGCCCGCCCACCACGACCACCACGAACACCAGCACGCCGAGTTCCAGCGCCATGTTCGGGTTGGTGGTGTAGAACGCGCCGGCGACCGCGCCGGCCAGGCCGGCCATGGCCGCGCCCACGCCGAACACGCTCATGAACACCAGCGGCACGTTGTGGCCCAGCGCTTCGGCCATGCGCGGACGGTAGATCGCCGAGCGCACCACGATGCCCACGCGGGTGCGCGACAGCAGCAGGTAGATGACGGCGAACATCGCCAGCGACACGCCGCCCATCAGCAGGCGGTAGAACGGATAGTCGGCGTCGAACACGCGGAACGCGGCGAAGTTCAGGAACTGCGGCACGCGGTAGTCGACGGGAAAATCGCCGTAGAACAGCTTGATGAGCTCGGCCACGATGAAGGCCAGGCCGAAGGTCACCAGCAGCTCCTGCGCATGGCCGAACTTGTGGACGCGGCGCAGGAAATAGCGCTCCACGCCCATGCCCAGCACGCCGGCGATGACGGTGGCCAGCACCAGGGCCGCCCAGAAGCCGGTGACCGGCGTCAGGGTATAGGCGGCGTACGCGCCTATCATGTAGAACGAGGCGTGCGCGAAGTTCAGCACGCCCATCATCCCGAAAATCAGTGTCAGGCCTGCCGACACCATGAACAGCAGCAGGCCGTAGATCACGCCGTTCAACAGCGAGACGGTAAAGTATTCCATGTCCGCTCCAGGTTTTCGAACCGGGTCGAGTTGCGCGGGACGGACGCGCGCCGCGTCCGTCTTACGTAAACGCCTGCCTCAGTCCGGCCGCTGCATCTTGCAGGTGGACTGCACCGGCGCGGACACGTCTGCCGCGGCCAGCACCTTGACCGGCTCGAAGCCCATGTCGGTGCCGTCGGCCTTGTACTTGGCGTTCTTGCTCACCTTGGACACCACCATGGGCAGCTGCACCTGGTGGTCTTCGGCGCGCATGGTGTAGGCGCCCAGCGGCGAGGTGTAGGTGACCTTCTCCAATGCCTTGGCCAGCGCCGGCACCGACAGCTTGCCGTCCTGCGGCTGGACCTGCTTGAGCGCTTCGCCCAGGAACTTGATGCCGATGACGGTCTGCGGCTCGGTGTAGCTGGGGTAATGGCCGGTCTTGGCCTTGTAGTCCTCGGCGAACTTCGCGCCTTCCTCGCCCGCGGCCTCGATGTTGTACGGGTGGGCGATGTAATGGCCCAGCGCCACGTCGCCGGCGTTGGCGAGGTTGCCGACCTGGTCCAGGAACACGGTGGCGAAGCGGACCTTCAGGCCGGCGGCCTGCGTGGCCTTCATCAACAGCAGCAGGTCGTTGGACCAGTTGCCGGTGATCACGGTGTCGGGATCGGCCGAGCGGATGCGCGCCACGTAGGGCGCGAAGTCCTGGATCTTGTTGACTTCGTGCAGGGTCTTGCCCACCACCTCATAGCCGTACTGCTTGGCGAAGCGCTCGGTGGCGCCTTCCATGTCCTGGCCCCAGGAGTAGTTCTGGTTGATGGCGTAGACGCGCTTGCCCAGCGTGCCGTCGGCCGACATGACCGAGGTCAGCGCCTTGACGCGCAGGTCGGCGTTGGTGGTGAAGCGGAAGTGATAGAAGTGGCATTTCTGCCCGGTCAGTTCCAGGGCTTCGCCGCCCACGTTCAGGAACACGACTTCCTTGCCCGGATTGCGCAGGTTGTGCTTGCGCACGTCCTCGGTCAGCTGGCCGGAGATGGCCGACGAGGAACCCTGCACCAGGATCTGCACGCCCGCGGCGGCGGCCGCGCGGAAGCGGTCGGAGGCGCCCACCGGGCCGCCCTGGTTGTCGAACTCGACCAGTTCCAGCGGCTGGCCGTTCCAGCCGCCGGCGGCGTTGATGCGGTCCAGCTCGTACTTGACCGCGGCGCGGAACATCAGGCCGGTCGAGGCCTGCGGGCCGGAAAGCGTTTCGATCAGGCCGATCTTGACGGGGGCGGCTTGCGCCGATGCGGCGATGCCGGCCAGGCAAAGCAGGCCGGAAGTGAAAACCAACTTCATGTGTGTCTCCTCCGTGGAATGGGAGCGTGGGCGGTGAGGCCCTGTTCTGCTGACGCGCTTGCCTGAAAGCGGCGCTTGATTTACGCTTTCACGATAGTTGTCAGGCAACTTTAATAAGTTGTCAGATAAATCATAGGGCAAGCAATTTTTCCGTGTCAAGCGGCCGCGCCGGCAGTCAAATCGAAGCGGCGGCCGCCGCCGGCAGGCCTGCTCGCCTCTCGAAAAGCGTTTCAGGAGACACCATGATTTCGTTCGAAGGAAAGGTTGCCGTCATCACCGGGGCGGGCAACGGGATCGGCCTGGCCACGGCCCGGCTGATGGCCGCGCACGGCGCGCGGCTGGTGCTGACCGACATCGACGGCGCGCGGCTGGAGGAAGTCGCCGCGGAGCTGGACCCCAGCGGCCAGCGCGTCTACACGCGGGCGCTGGACGTGTCCGCCGCGGCCGAATGCGAGCGCGCGTTCGAGGCCGCCGCCAAGCATTTCGGCGGGCTGGACCACCTGGTGCATTGCGCCGGCATCTATCCGGAAGGCCTGGTCAAGGACACCAGCGACGAAGCCTGGCGCACCCTGATGCGCGTGAACCTGGACGGCACGTTCTACGTGTGCCGCGCGGCCCAGCGCCACCTGCGCCACGAAGGGTCCATCGTGCTGCTCACCTCGCTGGCGGCCCAGCGCGGCAGCTACGCGCACGCCGCCTACGCCGCGTCCAAGGGCGCGGTGCAGAGCTTCACCCGCAGCCTGGCGCTGGAGCTGGCGCCGCAGATCCGCGTCAATGCGGTGGCGCCCGGCATCATCGCCACCTCCATGACGCACGATCTGATCGGACAGAAAGGCGCACAATTGCTGGAAAGCACGCCGCTGCGCCGTTTCGGCACGGCCGAGGAGATCGCCGGTTCGATCGCGTTCCTGTGCTCGCCGCTGGCCGGCTTCGTCACCGGCGAGGTCATGCAGGTCAACGGCGGCATCCATATCGCGTAAAGTCGAAGCATCCCGACAGTCACCCACCATTCCAATGCAGCCCACCCAAGAACAGGACCCGCCGCGCGCCGCGCCCAAGAGTTCGCTTTCCGCGGCGCTGAGCGACACGCTGGCCGAACAGATACGCCAGGGCGTGCTTGCGCCCGGCGACCGCCTGCCCACGGAAAAGCAGCTGACCGAAACCTATTCGGTCAGCCGCGCCGTGGTGCGCGAGGCGCTGGCGCGCCTGAAGTCCGAAGGCCTGGTCACCTCGCAGCAGGGCAGCGGGGTCTTCGTCGATCCGAATTTCCAGAAGAACGCGTTCCGCATCGCCGCGCCCACGCCCGGCGACAACCAGGACCTGGAGCACATCCTGGAGCTGATGCTGTCCATCGAGGTCACGGCGGCCCGCTACGCGGCGCAGCGCCGCACCGACGCGGACCTGAAGAAGATGCGCCAGGCGCTGGTGGGCATGGAGTACGCCCTGATCAACGACAAGCTGGGCGACGAAGAGGACTACCAGTTCCACCATGCCATCGTGCAGGCCACGCACAATCCGCACCTGGTGGCGCTGAACGACTACCTGGAAGCCAACGTGCGGCGCGTGATCCGCAGCGCGCGCCACAACACGGCGCGCATGTACGCCGAACGCATGGCCGCGGTGCAGAGCGAGCACCAGGCCATCTTCGCCGCCATCGACGGCGGCGATCCGGACGCCGCCGGACGGGCCGCCGAACAGCACCTGCGCAACGCCGCCGACCGCCTGCGGCTGTTCCAGGCCGAACGTCCGGCGCCCGTGTAGCCGCGTTCAGGCGAAGGTCTGCTCCATCTCGCGGCGGAACTGCACGGCCGGCGAGCGCTCGTCGTATTCCACGTCGCTCCAGCGCACCGGCTGCGACTGGCGCACGGGGTTCTTGAGCCTGACCTTGTGCGCCAGGCCCAGCGGCAGATAGCCGTCGGCCACCGAATCGCGCGCCGGCATCAGCCGGCCGTACACGGTGTAGCCGCCTTCGCCGTCCAGGACCTGGCCGGCCGGCAGGTCGCGCTTGGCGGTGGCCACGACGTCGCCGTGCCAGCCGGCCGGCGCGCCGGTGGGCTCGCGCCGCAGGCCCACGCTGGCCACGCTGATGCCCAGCTCCAGCCCGATCAGGTGATAGGGCTTGTACATGGCCGTGAAATTGCCGCTGGGGTCGGTGACCAGGCCGTATTCCTGGAAGCAGCGGCGCACGTAGTCGCTGTCGGCCGCGATGGTGACGTAGACGCCCCAGCGCAGGTCGCGGAACACCGGCCGGCCGTCGCGCTCCAGCGAGGAAATCACTTCCACCTGGCCGCGGTGGTGCAGCATGCCGCCGTTCTCGCGCGGGCGCAGCACGCGCGCCAGGTCGTCCACGCCGCAAGGCGGGAAGTGCAGGCCGGAAGGCGAGGGCAGCAAGCCGGTGGCGTTGGACACCGCGGCCATTTCGATGGCGCTCTTGGTGCCGTCCAGGAAGCTGTTGAACATCTGCGCGTTGAAGTCGCCGGCGGCGACCATCTCGGCGGTGAAGCCGTAGTACGGCCACACGGTGTCGGGGGTGGAGGTATGGAATTCGGGCAGGTACTTGGTGCCCTTGCCCGCGGCCATGACTTCGAAGCCGCTGGCGCGCGCCCAGTCCACCATCTCGCAGATCAGGGCCGGCTGGTCGCCGTAGGCCAGCGAATAGACGATGCCGGCCTCGCGCGCGCGGCGCGCCAGCAGCGGGCCGGCCAGCGCGTCGGCCTCGACGTTGACCATGATGATGTGCTTGCCGTGTTCGCAGCAGGCCAGCACGTGGCTGATGCCCGCGGCCGCCTGCCCGGTGGCGTCGATCACGATGTCGATGTCGGGGCTGGCGATGATGGCCTGGACGTCGTCGCTGAAATAGACCTTGCCGGTCTTGAGCGCGTCGGCGGTGCTGGCGGCGTTGAGCGAGCTGGCCGGCCAGCCCACCCGGGTAAGCGCCGCCCGGGCCCGGTCGGGCGCCAGGTCCGCCACCGCCACCAGCCGGATGCCCGGCGTGCGCGGGGCCTGGCTGAGGAACATGGCGCCAAACTTCCCGGCGCCGATCAATGCGACACGCAAAGGCTTGTTATCGGCTTCTCGCTGCTTGAGCAGGCGGTGCAGATTCATGACGCGAACTCCTCCAGATTGATGTCAACAGGCGGAAACGGCAACACAGAATAGCCTTAAACCGCGCCTGCCGATACGGGAGTCATTCGTCTGCCGTGTACAGCTCTCCGGCCAGCACGTTGCGCCAGTTCCGCCAGGTGATCCGGGGCCGGTCGGCGACCTCCCGGTTGTAGGGCGCGTCGAACAGAATGTGCTTCCAGCGCGGCTTGACCGCGCCCTCGATGGCGGGCTTGTCGTCGATCAGCAGGCTGCCGTGCACCAGCGTCTTGTCCTTGGTCAGGATGAGGCGGTTGGTGGCCTCGCGTCCCAGGTGCTTTTCCACCCACAGGTACTTTTCCGCCACGCAGTTTTCGAACTGCGACAGCGGCGAGGTGCAGATGCGCACGTCCATGCCCAGGGCAAGCAGTTCCTTGACCGCCTCCAGCGCGCCGGGCACCGGCGGCAGGTTGCGGATGAAGCCCGGCGCGGTGTAGATGGCTTCGGCCATGCCGCGCAGCTCGGGCGCGTAGTCCTGGCGGATGTAGAACGATTTGCGGTCCTCGAGCGCCACCGGCGGAATCTGGGGATGGCGTTCGCGCCAGGCGTCGATGAAGGCGTGTTCGAAATCGGCGAGCACGCCGTCTTGGTCCAGCAGGATGATCATGGCGATCCGCGGTGGTTGCAACGTGCCGATTGTGCCTCAATCGGCCTGCGGACGGGATTGCGCCACGATGCGGTAGCGGCTGCCGCCGGTCAGCGATTCGGAGGCGACCAGCACCATGCGGTCATAGCGCCAGTGCAGCGGCGCGGGCGCTTCGGCCGGCGGCTGCGGATGCTCGATATTGCGCAGCAGGGTGACGTGGGGGCGGAACGGGTGCTGCGGCGCGCCCAGGCCGAAGCCGGCCAGCCACTGCCACAGCCCGTCGTGCGCGGCCTGCAGCGCGGGCGGCGTGTCGCCGGGGCCGGCCCACAGGATGCGCTGGCGGGCGAATACACCGTAGCGGTCGAGTTCGATCGCGGCCGGCGCCAGCCGCCGTTCGGGCGTGGCCGCGATCAGCTCGTCGGCCAGCGCGGCGTCCACCGGCCCCAGGAAGGCCAGGGTCAGGTGCAGGGTTTCCGTGCGCATGAGGCGTCCGCCGCAGTGCGGCCGGGCATGCTCGGCCCAGGCGGCGAGGGATCCCGCCAGCGGGGGCGACGGCCATAGCGCGTAGAAGAGACGGACGGTCGACATGCCGTGATTGTAGGGGCGCGACCGCCGGCTTCAACCGCCCGTGGTGTCGCTGCCGCGCCGCCGAGTCAGGCCGGTGTCGAAGCGCTCCACGCCCGGGCGGGCGGGGCGGTCGAAACGTTCCACGCCGGGCCGCGTGAACCGCTCCACCCGGGGCGGGCTTGCGGTCTTGGCCTGCACGCTCTGGGCGGCGGCCTGTTCGCGCCGGGCGATGATTTCCTCGGCGCGCTGGTGGTGCGGCGCCATCTTGCGCACCATCACGCGGCCGTCGCGCGGGAAGTAATTGATGCGGCGCGCATGCACGTCGCCCAGGTCCTGCGCCTTGACCGGGATGCCTTCGGTCTGCAGGTAGGAAAGCACGAACTGGCCGTTGCGTTCGCCGATGTTCATCTGCTGCATGGCCGACAGCACCGCCCCGCCGCCGAACACCTTGGCCTCGAGCCGGTCGCGCGCGGCGCCGGCCTTGAGCAGTTCGTTGATCAGCACTTCCATCGCGAAGGCGCCATAGCGCATGGTGGCCGAGGCGGGCGACTGCATGTCGCCTTCCGGCAACATGAAGTGGTTCATGCCGCCCACGCCGGTCACGGGATCGTGGATGCACGCAGCCACGCACGACCCCAGCACGGTCGAGATCATCAGGTCTTCGTCGGTGACGTAGTACTCGTTGGGCAGTACTTTCACCGCCTGACACTGGAACGCGCTATCGAAATAGTGGCGCGTCGCACGGGCTTCAAGACGGGCGGCCATGGGAGGGGATAGGGAGCAAGGGCAACGAGAGGGACACCAAGACGTTCGGCGGGGAAACGGCGGTTATGTCAAAAAATGTAAAAAAATGACGATTTATTCTTGCACATCCGGGCGTGCGATGGGAGAAATCTCATGTAACGGCGGCGCGCGCGGACGCCGGCCGTGGGGGATGCCTGGCATCCTACACAGGCCGGCGCGGGCCGTTCCCCGGATCACGGGGAGGAAGGGGGGCTAGTCGGAGCCTTTGGGCGCCGTCAGAAGCGGGTGCTGCGGGTGACCGACCAGCGGGCGGACAGGGCGCCCAGGGCGGCTGCGGCGACCACCGCGCCGATCAGCACCGCGGGGCCGGGCAAATGCAGGGCGAATTCCGCGCCGTAGCTGCGGGCCAGCCCGACCAGGGCGTCGTTCAGCGGGGCCAGGGCCACCGCCGCCACGCCGATGGACAGCAGCGCCGCCACCGCGCCCGACAGCGCGCCCAGGTACAGGAAGGGACGGCGCACGAAGGATTCGGTGGCGCCGACCAGCCGCGCCACGCCGATTTCCTCGCGCTGCGACAGCGCCTGCATGCGCACGGTGTTGAACACGGTGGCCAGCACCACCACCGCCACGCAGGCGGCCAGGAACCCCAGGCCGATGCGGGCGAAGCGCAGGATGGCCTCCAGCCGCTGGACCCAGGCGCTGTCGAGCTGCACCAGGTCGACGTGGTTCCATTGCTTCCAGGACGCCGCCAGCTTGTCGGCCCGTCCCGCCAGGTCCTCGCCGTCGGCCAGCGTGACCACCACGGCGTCGGGCAGCGGGTTGCCCGGCAGCACGGCCAGCGCCTGCTGCCAGGCCGGGTTGGCGCGCAGGTCGGCCAGGGCGTCCTCGCGCCCGACCACGCGCACGGCGCGCACCTCATGGGCGTATTCGCCCTGGATGCGCCTGGCCACGTCGGCGGCCGCGCCGGCCGGCGCGTCCACCCGCATGAAAACGGTGACCTCGGGGGTGACGGAGATCTGGCGCGCCACCGGCTGCGCCGACACCAAAATGGCGCTGCCCAACAGCGGCAGAGCCAGGGCCAGCGCCATGACCAGCAGGTTGGCCAGCGACGAGAACGGCTGCTTGACCAGCCGGCGCAGGGTCACCATCAGGGCGTAGCGGTGTTGCCGCAGCCAGGCGTTCATGCCGTCGCTCCCGGTTGGGCGCCGCCCTGGGAGTCGGCGAACTTGCCCGGCTCGATGCGCAGCGTGCGGGTGGCGTAGCGGGCCATGAGTTCCTGGTCGTGCGAGGCGATCAGCGTGGTGACGCCGACCCGGTTGAAATCGCGGAAAACGTTCATGATGCGTTGCGCGGTGTCATGGTCGAGGTTGGCCGTGGGCTCGTCCGCGATCAGGATGGCCGGCCGGTTGACGATGGCCCGCGCGATCGCCAGGCGCTGCTGTTCGCCGCCGGACAGCTCGATCGGATTGAGCTCTTCCTTGCCCGACAGGCCCACCTTGTCCAGCGCGGCGCGGGCGCGCGCGGCGGCCGAATTCCAGGCGTGGCCGGTGACGGCCAGCGGCAGCATCACGTTTTCGAATGCGCTGCGGTCGAACAGCAGGTGCGTGTCCTGCAGGATGACGCCCACCGCGCGCCGCAGGTAGGGCCGGGCGCGCGCGGGCAGCTTGTCCAGGCGCTGGCCGTTGACCTGGATGGAGCCCCGGCTGGCGGGCTCCAGCCCGCCGATCAGCTTGAGCAGCGTGGACTTGCCGGCGCCCGATGGCCCCGACACGAAAACGAACTCTCCCGCGTCCACGCGGAAGTTGATGTCGGCCAGGATATTGCGGCCGCGACCATATGATTTGAATACGTGCTGGAATTCGATCATGGCGGCTGTCAGATGAAGCCGCAATAGTAACTCGGGGACAGTAAGGTGGCCTAAGCCAGGCGGGGGAGCGGATGCGAAAAATTCCTCTGCCGCCCTATGTAGACGTCCCTTTTTACGGCCAGTACAGCGTTTCATTTCATCCCGTGTCCCTATATTTCAAGGGAATTCCCGGATGCGCCGCCCGCGGCGCGGACGCTACCATCCGCCCCATGCGTAGGCCCAAACGGCTGCGCGCGAATTCGCCTTATCCCACACGGAGAACACGATGAAAGTATTGAAACTCGCTGCTGTCGGCGCCGCCCTGTTCGCTGCTTCCGCCGCAGCCAACGCAGGCGCGACCTTCGACAACGTCAAGAAGAAAGGGTTTGTCCAGTGCGGGGTTTCGACCGGCATTCCGGGGTTCTCCATCGCCGACAGCAAGGGCGAATACAAGGGCATCGACGTCGACCTGTGCCGCGCCATCGCCACCACCATGTTCGGCGATTCCACCAAGGTCAAGTTCACGCCCCTGAACACGCAGCAGCGCTTCACCGCGCTGCAGTCGGGCGAAATCGACGTGCTGACCCGCAACACCACCGTCACGCTGACGCGCGACACCACCCTGGGCCTGATCGGCGTGGGCGTGAACTACTACGACTCGCAGGGCGTCATGGTGTCCAAGGAGCTGGGCGTCAAGAGCGCCAAGGAACTCAACGGCGCCACCATCTGCGTGCAGCCCGGCACCACCACCGAACTGAACCTGGCCGACTGGTTCCGCGGCCAGAAGATCGAATTCAAGCCGGTCGTGATCGACAAGTACGACGAAATCATCCGCGCCTTCTCGGCCGGCCGCTGCGACGCCTTCACCACCGACAAGTCGCAGCTGGCCTCGACCCGCACCACGCTGGAAAAGCCCGACAACTTCATCATCCTGCCGGAAGACTTCTCCAAGGAGCCGCTGGGCCCCATGGTGCGCCAGGGCGACGAGCAATGGTTCAACATCGTGCGCTGGTCGCTCAACGCCATGCTGGAAGCCGAGGAATACGGCATCACCAAGGCCAACGTCGATGAAATGACCAAGAGCACCAACCCCAACATCCAGCGCATCCTGGGCGTGACCCCGGGCATGGGCAAGAACCTGGGCGTTGATGACAAGTGGGCCTACAACATCATCAAGCAGGTGGGCAACTACGGCGAAAGCTTCGAAAGCACGCTGGGCAAGAGCAGCGCGATGAAGCTGGACCGCGGTCTGAACGCCTCCTACAAGCAAGGGGGCCTGATGTACGGCTGGCCGGTGCGCTGACGCGCGGCTGCCTGTTAAAACGGAGCCTGGCGCTCCGTTTTGCCTGGGGCCCGTTGACACCGGATGGAGCGTCGCACGGGCCCTGGCCCGCCTAGGGCGGGTGGCAGGAGTGGGTGGCGGGGTCTGGCCCCGCCGCCAGTTGTTCGACTTCTGTAGATGCATATGACGACTCCCGAAAAAAACGCCTCGCTGGCGGCTCCGCCGCGGCGCCTGAACTGGAACGACCCCGGCGTGCGCTCCGTGGTCTATCAGGTGGTGGCGCTGGCCGCGGTCGCCTGGGCCGTGTGGTTCCTGGTTTCAAACACGCTTCACAACCTGTCGGTGCGCAACATCGCCACGGGTTTCGGCTTCCTGGGCCGCGAAGCCGGCTTCGCCATCGGCGAAACCCCCATCAACTACAGCCCCGCCGACACCTATGGCCGCGCCATCCTGGTCGGCCTGCTCAACACGCTGCGCGTGGCCGTCATCGGCATCGTGCTGGCGACCATACTCGGCACCCTGATCGGCATCGGCCGCCTGTCCAAGAACTGGCTGGTCTCCAAGGTCACCTCGGTCTACGTCGAGGTGATGCGCAACATTCCGCTGCTGCTGCAGCTGTTCTTCTGGTACGCGCTCATCACGGAAAACATGCCGGGTCCGCGCCAGGCGCACAGCCCGCTGCCGGGCGTGTTCATCTCCAACCGCGGCCTGAAAGTGCCGGCGCTGGAAGGCAACTCGCTGGACTGGATGCTGGGCGGACTGGGCCTGGCCATCATCGCCATCATCGTGCTGGGCCACTGGGGCAGAAAGCGCCAGGAGGCCACCGGCCACGTGTTTCCGCTGGGCCGCGCCGCCATCGGCCTGCTGATCGGCCTGCCCATCGTCGGCTGGCTGGTCAGCGGCGCGTCGCTGACGCTGGACATGCCGGAGCTCAAGGGCTTTAACTTCTCGGGCGGCCTGACGCTGTCGCCGGAATTCGCTGCGCTGCTGGCCGGCCTGGTGATCTACACCTCGGCCTTCATCGCCGAAGTGGTGCGCTCCGGCATCCAGGCGGTGAGCAACGGCCAGTGGGAAGCCGCGGGTTCGCTGGGGCTGCGCCGCAAGCAGGTGCTGCGCCTGGTGGTGCTGCCGCAGGCGCTGCGCGTCATCATTCCGCCGATGACCAGCCAGTACCTGAACCTGACCAAGAACAGCTCGCTGGCGGTGGCCATCGGCTACCCGGACATCGTGTCGGTGGTCAACACCACGCTGAACCAGACCGGGCAGGCCATCGAGGGCATCCTGATCATCATGGCCGCGTACCTCACGGTCAGCCTGTCGATCTCGATATTCATGAACTGGTACAACAAGCGCATCGCGCTGGTGGAGCGTTGATATGAGCAGCACTACGCATACCCCCAGCGACGCCCTGCCGCCGCCCAGCTCGCACGTGGGCCCCTGGGCCTGGCTCAAGACGCGGCTGTTCTCGTCGCCGCTGAACATCCTCATCACGGTGCTGCTGGCGTGGTTCCTGCTGATGGCGGTGCCGGCGCTGGTCGAGTGGGCCTTCATCAAGGCCGACTTCAACGCCGCCACCGCCCAGGAATGCCGCGCCTCGGGCGGCGCATGCTGGGCCTTCATCATCGAGAAGCACCGGCTGATCCTGTTCGGCACCTATCCGTTCGACGAACAGTGGCGTCCGCTGATCGCGACCATCATCCTGGTGGCGGTGATCGTCTGCAGCGGCATGCGCCGCTTCTGGAACTGGACGCTCGCCGTCATCTGGGTGGTGGGCCTGACGGCCGTGGCCATTCTGATGTGGGGCGGGGTGCTGGGCCTGACCTACGTGGAGAACGCGCGCTGGGGCGGCCTGCCGCTCACGCTGATCCTGTCCACGTTCGGCATCGCCTTCGCGTTTCCCATCGGCGTGCTGCTGGCCCTGGGCCGGCGCTCGAAGATGCCGGCCATCAAGGCGCTGTGCGTCGTGTACATCGAGCTGATCCGCGGCGTGCCGCTGATCAGCCTGCTGTTCATGTCCTCGGTGATGCTGCCGCTGTTCCTGCCGGAAGGCTTTTCCATCGACAAGCTGCTGCGCGCCCAGATCGCCATCATCATGTTCGCCGCCGCCTACATCGCGGAGACCGTGCGCGGCGGCCTGCAGGCGATTCCGAAAGGGCAGTACGAAGGCGCCGACTCGCTGGGCCTGAGCTACTGGCAGCAGATGCGCAAGATCATCCTGCCGCAGGCGCTGAAGATCGTGATCCCCCCGCTGGTCAGCATCTTCATCGCGCTGTTCAAGGATACGTCGCTGGTGGTGATCATCGGCATCTTCGACCTGACGCTGGCGGCCAAGGCGGCCCTGTCGGACGCGGCATGGCGCGGTTTCGGGGTAGAGGCGTACCTGTTCATTTCGCTCATCTACTTCGTATTCTGCTTTTCCATGTCCAAATACAGCCAAGCGCTGGAGAAACGCCTGGCCACCGGCCACGCACGCTAGCAACTTGCCGCGCGTCCGCCGCAGGCGGGCGCGCCCAGCGATATCTACGGGAGTACAGGCATGTCCAATGCCATCATCAGCCTGCAGGACGTGAACAAGTGGTACGGCCAGTTCCACGTGCTGCGCAACATCAACCTGGAAGTGGCGCCAGGAGAACGCATCGTGGTCTGCGGGCCGTCCGGCTCGGGCAAGTCCACCATGATCCGCTGCATCAATCGCCTGGAAGAGCACCAGAAGGGCCACATCATCGTGGACGGCACGGAGCTCACCAACGACCTCAAGCACATCGAGACCATCCGCAAGGACGTCGGCATGGTGTTCCAGCACTTCAACCTGTTCCCGCACCTGACGGTGCTGGAGAACCTGACGCTGGGACCCATGTGGGTGCTGAAAAAGCCGCGCGCCGAGGCCGAGGCCACGGCCATGAAGTACCTGGAGCGCGTGCGCATCCCGGAACAGGCCACCAAGTTCCCCGGCCAGCTCTCGGGCGGCCAGCAGCAGCGCGTGGCGATCGCGCGCTCGCTGTGCATGAACCCCAAGATCATGCTGTTCGACGAGCCCACCTCGGCGCTGGACCCGGAAATGGTCAAGGAAGTGCTGGACGTGATGGTCAGCCTGGCCCAGGAAAGCGGCATGACCATGATCTGCGTGACCCACGAAATGGGCTTCGCGCGCAAGGTCGCCAACCGCGTCATCTTCATGGACCGCGGCGAGATCATCGAGCAGAACAGCCCCGACGAGTTCTTCGACAACCCGCAGAACGAACGGACCAAGCTGTTCCTGAGCCAGATTCTGCACTGATCGTCTTTCCGGACGTCCACCGACCCGCCGCCAGGCGGGTTTTTCTTTGCCTGACCCTTATTCCCCGGCCTGGATCACATAAGCGATTCTTAAGTGTCGGCGGACGAGTTCTTGATTGTGCGCGCCGCGCGTGTAGCCCATCATAGGTTCACGCTGCCGGTCCGCCCGCAGCCTCCCGGAACTCGACATAAGGTGTCTGCAACCATGGCCGATCTGGAATCCCGACTCGACAGGCAGTCCCCCGCCTACCAGCGCAATCGCGAGCAGATGCTGGCGCTGCTGTCGGAACTGGCGCAACTGGAGCAGCGGGCGGTGGAGCGGTCGGCGCAGGCCGCGCCGGCGTTCCGCAAGCGCGGCAAGCTGCTGCCGCGGGAGCGCCTGGCGGCGTTGCTCGACGCCGGCCGCCCGTTCCTGGAACTGATGAAGCTGGCGGGCTATTGCGGCATCGAGAATCCGGACCCCGCCACCAGCGTGCCGGGCGCCGCCATCATCGCCGGCGTGGGCGAGGTCTGCGGCGTGCGGTGCATGATCGTGGTCAACGACTCCGGCATCAGCGCCGGCGCCATGCAGGCCATGACGGCCCAGAAGGTGATGCGCTGCCAGGAGATCGCGCTGGCCAACCGGCTGCCCTTCATCCAGCTGGTCGAGAGCGCCGGCGGCAACCTGAAGAAGTACCGGGCCGAGCGCTTCGTTCACGGCGGCGGCATGTTCTACAACCTGGCGAAGCTGTCGGCCGCCGGGATTCCGGTGATCTCGCTGGTGCACGGTTCTTCGACCGCGGGCGGCGCCTATCTGCCCGGCCTGTCCGACTACGTCGTCATGGTGCGCAACCAGGCCCATGCCTTCCTGGCCGGCCCGGCCTTGCTGCAGGCCGCGACCGGAGAGGTCGCCACGGAGGAAGAGCTGGGCGGGGCGGCGATGCATGCGTCGGTGTCGGGCCTGGCCGATTATGTGGCCGAGAACGACCGCGAGGCCATACTGCAGGTGCGGGACATCGTGCGCGCCTTCGGTTGGGCGGAAACGGAGCAGGACCGCCCCGAGGTTCCGCCCCGGCACGACGTCCAGGACCTGCTGGGCATCATGCCGGCCGACTACCGGGTGCCGGTGGAGATGCGCGAAGTGATCGCGCGCCTGACAGACGGCTCGGACTTCCACGAGTTCAAGCGCGACTACGGGCCGGCCACGGTGTGCGGCTATGGCGTGCTGCACGGCACGCCCATCGGGCTGCTGACCAACAACGGTCCGCTCGATACGGCCGGTTCGGCCAAGGCCGCGCAGTTCATACAACTGTGCTCGCAGCTGGGCAGGCCCATCGTGTTCCTGCAGAACATCACGGGGTTCGTGGTGGGGCGCGCGCACGAAGAGGCGGGCATGATCAAGCACGGCGCCAAGCTCATCCAGGCGCTGTCCAACGCCGGCGTGCCCCGTCTGACCGTGCTCTGCGGCGCCTCGTTCGGCGCCGGCAACTATGGCATGTGCGGGCGCGCATTCAAGCCGGACTTCCTGTTTTCGTGGCCGAACGCGCGCACCGCCGTCATGGGCGGCGAGCAGGCGGCCATGACCATGCGGCGGGTGGCCGAGAACAGCGCCAGGCGCGCCGGCGCCGAGCCGGACCTTGCCGCGCTGGAAGCGGAAAGCCGGGAAATCGTGCAGACCTTCGATTTGCAGTCCAGCGCCGTGCACACCAGCAGCCTGCTGCTGGACGACGGCGTGATCGACCCGCGCGCCACCCGGGACGTACTGGGAGTGGCGCTGGCCGCATGCACGCGGTCGGCAAAACGCGACGTTCATCCGATCCAGTTCGGCGTCGCCAGATTCTAACGAGGAGATTCCATGTTTACCCACGAGCACATCGCGTTGCAGGACGGCGTACGCCAGTTGATCGACAAAGAGATCAATCCCTATCTGGACCAGTGGGAAGAAGCGGAGATTTTTCCTGCCCATGAAGTGTTCAAGAAGCTGGGCAAGGCGGGATACCTGGGCGTGAACAAGCCCGTCGAATTCGGCGGGATGGGGCTGGACTACTCCTATGAGATCGCGTTCTGCGAGGCGATAGGCTCGGTGCGCGCCGGCGGCGTCGGCATGGCGATCGCCGTGCAGACCGACATGGCCACGCCCGCGCTTGCGCGCTTCGGCAACGACGCGGTGCGCGAGCAGTTCCTGCAGCCGTCCATCGCGGGAGACTACGTGGCCTGCCTGGGCGTGTCCGAAACCGGGGCGGGCTCGGACGTCGCGTCGCTGAAGACCACCGCGCGCAAGGACGGCGACGACTACGTCATCAGCGGCTCCAAGATGTGGATAACCAACGCCACGCAGGCGGACTGGATGTGCCTGCTCGCCAATACCAGCGACGACAAGCCGCACCGGAACAAATCGCTGATCTGCCTGCCGCTCAAGCAGGACAACGGCAAGCCCGTGCCCGGCGTCACCATGAACAAGATCAAAAAGGTGGGCATGTGGTCCTCGGACACCGCGCAGGTGTTCTTCGATGAAGTGCGCGTGCCGCAGCGCTACCGCATCGGCGAAGAGGGCATGGGCTTCACCTACCAGATGCGCCAGTTCCAGGAAGAGCGCCTGAGCGGCGCGACGCGGCGCGTGACCGCCCTGACCGACGTGATCAACGACACGATCGACTACACGCGCCAGCGCCAGGTCTTCGGCAAGCCGCTGCTGGACAACCAGGCCGTGCATTTCCGGCTGGCGGAGCTGAAGACCGAGGTCGAAATGCTGCGTGCCATGGTTTACCGCGCGGCGCGCGTGCACATGGAAGGCGGCGACATGACGGAGCTGGCGTCGATGGCCAAGCTCAAGGCGGGCCGCCTGTGCCGCGAGGTCACGGACTCCTGCCTGCAGTACTGGGGCGGCATGGGCTTCACCTGGGAGAACGCGGTCTCGCGCGCCTGGCGCGACCTGCGCCTGATCTCCATTGGCGGCGGCGCCGACGAGATCATGCTCACCATCATTTGCAAGCACATGGGCATCCTGCCCGCGCGCGCGGCCTGAGGCCGCAGGGGTGGACAGATGAGATTCGATACCTTGCTCGTCGCCAACCGGGGCGAAATCGCGCTGCGGGTGATCCGGGCGGCGCGCGCCCAGGGCCTGCGCACGGTCGCGGTGTACTCGGACGCGGACGCGGAATCGCGCCACGTGCGCGAGGCCGACATGGCGGTGCACATCGGCGCGGCGCCGGCCCACGCCAGCTATCGCAACGTGGAGGCCCTGCTGCGCGCCTGCGCGCTGAGCGGCGCGCAGGCGGTGCATCCCGGCTATGGTTTTCTGTCCGAGAACGCGGCGTTCGCCCGCGCCGTGACGCAAGCCGGCCTGATCTTCGTGGGGCCGTCCGCCGAGGTCATCGACCTGATGGGCAACAAGGCGCGCGCCAAGGAGGCGCTGAGGCATGCCGACGTGCCGACCGTGCCGGGCGCGCAAGGCCTGAGCGACGACAGGGAACTGGCGGCGCGCGCCCGCGCCATAGGCTATCCGGTGCTGCTGAAGGCGGCCGCCGGCGGCGGCGGACGCGGCATGCGGCTGGCCCGGGACGAAGCAGAGCTGGCGCAGGCGCTGCCGCTGGCCCGCTCCGAAGCGCTGGGGGCGTTCGGCTCGGACGAGCTGATCCTGGAGAAGGCCATTCTCGGGGCGCGCCACGTCGAGATCCAGGTGCTGTGCGACGAACACGGCAATGCCCTGCATCTGGGCGAACGGGATTGCTCGCTGCAGCGGCGCTACCAGAAGCTGGTGGAGGAAAGCCCGTCGCCGGCCGTGTCGCCGGCGCTGCGCGAGCGCATGGGCGCGGTGGCGGTGCGCGCATGCCAGGCGATCGGCTATGTGGGCGCGGGCACGCTGGAATTCCTGGTGGACGCGGCGGGCGACTTCTACTTCATGGAGATGAACACCCGGCTGCAGGTCGAGCATGGCGTGACCGAACTGGTCACCGGCATAGACCTGGTGCAATGGCAGCTCAGGGTGGCCCAGGGCGAGCCGCTGGGCCTGCGGCAGGAGGACGTGCGCAGCCGCGGCCACGCGATGGAGCTGCGCGTCTGCGCGGAAGACCCGGGCGCGGGCTTCGTGCCGCAGGTCGGCACGGTGCTCAGGTGGGTGGAACCTCCCGGCCTGCGCGTAGATACCGCGCTGGAGGACGGGCTGGAGATCACGCCGCACTATGACTCGATGCTGGCCAAGTACCTGGCATGGGGCGAAACGCGGGAGGAATGCATCCGCAAGCTGATGCGGGCCTGCGAGGCCGGCGGCCTGCTGGGCGTCCGGTCGAACCTGCATTTCCTGGCGCGCGCCATCGATCATCCGGAATTCCGCGACGGCGGCGTGACGACAGGTTTTCTGGCCGGCCAGGACATGACGTCCGGGCATTGGCGCGCGCAGCCTTCCGAGCATGCGCTGGCCGCCGCGGCGCTGGCGCTGGCCGGATGGCCGGCGGCGCACGCCCGTCCCTGTCTTGCGGCGCAGGGCGAGGTGGCGCTGGACGACGCCTCGGACGGGGCGTCGAGGCTGCTGCGCATTTCGCAGCAGGCCGATGGCGGCCTGTCGGTGGATGCGTGGGAGGGGCACGTCGCCGAAGGCGAATGCAGGCGGGTCCGGATCGAGGCCGCGCATCGGCGCGGCGACGATCTTGCCCTGGTCGTGGGCGGTCTGCGACGCAGCCTGCGCGTGGCCATGGAAGGGGCGGACGCGGCCTGGGTGCAGGACGGCGCAAGCGTCTGGCGCTTCCTGCGGGCCACGCGCTTCGCCGGCCGCGACGACGGGCAGGCCGGGCAGGCGCGGACGTTGCGCGCGCCGATGAGCGGAAGGGTGATCGGCGTCGAGGTCCGCGACGGCGACCGCGTGACGGCGCAGCAGACCGTGCTGGTGCTGGAGTCCATGAAGATGGAAATGTCGATCGCCGCGGGGGCGGCGGGCATCGTGGCAAGGGTGGCCGTCGCCGCGGGCGACCAGGTCAGCACCGGACAGGTATTGATGGAGGTGCAGCAATGAGCGCGAACCACAACCCGGCCGGCCAGCGCCGGCCCAAGGGCCCCGTGCACGTCGGGTGCGCATCGGGATTCTGGGGCGACTCCCAGATCGCGATTCCGCAACTGCTCACCGCTGAAAAGCTGGACTACATCGTCTTCGACTATCTGGCGGAAACGACCATGTCCCTGCTGCAGCGGGCGCGCATGCGCAGTCCCGAGCTGGGTTATGCGACCGACTTCGTCAGCGTGCTGCGCCCGCACCTGAAAACACTGCTGGAGCGCGGCGTGCGGCTGGTGTCGAACGCCGGCGGCCTGAACCCCGAGGCATGCCGCGACGCCATCCTGGCCTATGCCCGGGAACAAGGCCTGGCGCCGCGCATCGCCGTCGTCACCGGCGACGACGTGACCGCGCTGCAGGCCGAATTCACCGATGCGCAGGGCCGCCACCTGCCCGACCTGGACGGCTTCGGGCCGCTGCTGTCGGCCAACGCCTATCTGGGCGCCTATCCCATTGTCCAGGCGCTGGCCCTGGACGCGGACATCGTGATCACGGGCCGCGCCGTGGACAGCGCCTGCGCGCTGGCCGTGGCGATACACGAGTTCGACTGGACCGCTTCGGACTACGACAAGCTGGCGCAGGCCAGCCTGGCGGGCCACCTGATCGAATGCGGTCCGCAGGCGACCGGCGGACTCTTCACCGACTGGGAGACGGTGCCGGACTGGGCCAATATCGGCTATCCGATAGTGGTGCTGGACCGGGACGGCGGGTTCGACCTGACCAAGCCGCCGGCGACCGGCGGCCTCGTGAGTCGGGCCACGGTCGCCGAGCAGCTGCTGTACGAGATCGGCGATCCGTCCGCGTACGAGCTGCCCGACGTGATCTGCGACCTGCGGCAGGTTTGCATCCGAGAGACGGGGCCGGACCGCGTGCGCGTCGAGGGCGCGCGCGGGCGGGCGCCGTCCACCCGGTACAAGATCACCGCGACGGGCCATGCCGGCTACCAGATCGGCATCATGATGGCGATCCGCGGGCAGCGGGCGCGCGCGAAAGCGCTGCGCACGGCCGACGAGCTGCTGCGGCGCACGCGCAGGCTGCTCGCGGCCAACGGCATGTCCGACTACATCTCGACCGTGGTGGAGCTGCTGGGGGCGGAAGCCATGTACGGCGGCAATGCGCGCGAGAACGACAGCCGCGAGGTGATCTTGCGCATCGCCGCCTCGCACGCCGAGCGCAGAGGCCTGGAATTCCTGCAGAAGGAGTCCGCGTCGGCCGGCACCTCGATGGGGCCGGGCACGCGCAGCCACTTCGGCGGCCGCGCCGATATCCAGGCCATCATCAAGACGGGATCGTTCTACATCGCCAAGCAGTGCGTGCCGATCTGGCTGGACTGCGGCGACGTGCATGCCGAGGTCGCCGTGCCGGACAACGGCGAGGACCGTCCCGTCGCCGCGTCCGGTACGCAGCCGGCGGCTGCGCCGGCGCCGGCAGGCGCGAACAGCGTGCGGGTGCCGCTGGCCCGGCTCGCCTACGCCCGCAGCGGCGACAAGGGCGACGATTCGAACATCGGCGTGATCGCGCGCCGCGAGGCTTACTGGCCCGTGCTGCTGCGCGAGCTGACCGCCGAACGGGTGCGCGAGTACTTCAGCCATCTGGTCCAGGGCGAAGTGTCGCGCTTCGAGCTTCCGGGAACGGGGGCGGTGAACTTCGTGCTGCGGCGCGCGCTGGGAGGCGGCGGTTCGTCCAGCCTGCGCTCGGACCCCTTGGGCAAGTCGTACGCCCAGATGCTGCTGGACCTGGAGATTCCTTGTCCCGGCGAAATCCTGCAATAGCGGGAGCCAGAGAGTGGGAGGAGACTACAAATGGAACAGACCCGCAGGGCATTCATCCAACTGGCCGGAGCCGGCGCGCTGCTGGCGGTTTGCGGCGGCGCGCGTGCGCAGGCGCTGGACCGGACCGTTCACGTGACCGTGGCCTACGGCGCGGGCGGCGCCACCGACACCATCATCCGCTACGTTGCGGACAGGATACGGGACCAGGTGGGCAGCCCCATCATCATCGAGAACCGGCCCGGGGCCGACGGCAATATCGCGGCCGAGTATGTATTGCGGCAGGGCGGCGACGGCTACAACCTGCTGGTGTCCGGGCCGTCCACGCACGCGGCCAACGCCAGCATCTACAAGTCCCTGGCCTACGACCCCGAGCGCGACTTCACGCCGCTGACGACGCTGGCCACCACGCCGTACTTCCTGGTGGTTAACCCGCAGCGCGTCAAGGCGCAGACCCTGCAGGCCTTCATCGCGGACGCGCGGGCTTCCAAGGGCAGCCTGAGCTTCGCCAGCGCCAACGTCGGCGGCCGCATCGCCGGCGAGCGCTTTCGCGCGATGGCCGGCCTCAATGCGGTGAACATTCCGTATCGCGCCAGCACGCAGGCCATGACCGACCTGCTGGGCGGCCAGTACGACTTCTATTTTTGCGACGCCGTGACCGCCAGCCCGCAGTTGCGCGCCGGCAAGATCCGCGCCCTGGCGGTGTCTACCGCCGAGCGCGTGCCCGCCTTTCCGGACGTGCCGACCGTGGCGGAGCTCGGCTACCCGGGCTTCGACGTGTCGTCGTGGATCGCGATCTGGGCCGCCGCCTCCACGCCGCCGGCGGTCGCGCAGCGCCTGGCGGCCTGGATCAACGGCGCGCTCGACAACCCGGAAGGCCGCCGCTTCCTGACCGACCGCGCGCTGGTCCCGCAGCCGGGATCGCCCGAGGATCTGCGCGCGATCCAGCGGCGGGACACGGTGGAGTGGGGCAAGGTGATCGTGGCCGCCGGGATGCAGCAGCGCTAGGCAACCGGTCAGGACGGGACGAAGAGTTCGCTGAGCTTGCGGGCGCCGTCGGAGGTGTCCCCCGCGCGCATGTAGAGGTGGTAGCTGGCCGAAGGCAGGGTGGGCAGGCCGAGCTCTTCACCCACCACTTTGAGGCCGGGCGTGAGCATCTCGATAGTGCGCGGCGTGATGCCCAGGCCGGCCCGCAAGGCGGCGCGCACGCCGGCCAGCGTGGGCGTTTGGAAGGCATTGCGCCAGGGGCGGTTCTCCTGTTCCAGGCGGTTGAGCGCCATGCGACGGAAGACGCAGGGCGCGTCCACCAGCACCAGAGGCAAGGGGAGGTTTTGTTGATGATGGAAATGCGTGCCCGAAATCCAGACGACGGGCGAGGTCCGAAACGTGATGCGAGGGAACTCGTCGAACTGTTCGAGTTCCAGCAGCAGGTCGATGTCGCCGCGGCGCAGCGCCGAGGCCAGCCAGCGACTGCGATTGACCTGAATCTCGATGCGCATGCCGGGGTAGGTGCGCGCGCACAGCGCCAGATAGTCGGGCAGGATCGTGTCCACGGCGTCGGCGCAGACGCCGATGCGCGTGGGCGCGGCGAAGACGCTCTGGTTCATCGCGCGGCAGGTCTCGTCGTTCAGCGCCAGCATGCGCCGCGCGTACTCGCGCAGGCGCACGCCCTGTTCGGTGAGGCGCTTGTGCCGTCCCACGCGCACCAGCAGCTTGCAGTCCAGCAGCCGTTCGAGCCGCTGCATCTGTTGCGAGACGGCGGCCTGGGTGCGGAATACCTGGTCGGCCGCGCCCGCGAAATTCTCGCGGTCGGCCACCGCCAGGAACGTCCTGAGCAAGCCTATGTCCAGATCGCGCACCGCCATGAGATTTCCTTATGTGCCAGTGTACGCAGACGATTATCCGGGGCGCCGGGCGTCGGGCACAAGCCCAGCCTTTCCCCCAATCCAGGGAGACTGCCGTGAATGCCTTCATCGATCCGAATCCTTTGCACGAGGTCTATGAGGGCCTGCACGTGCTCGACCTGTCGCAGGGCATCGCAGGCCCTTATTGCGCGCAGATCCTGGGCCAGATGGGCGCGCAGGTGACGAAAGTGGAGCCCTTGCACGGAGACTGGGGACGCAGCATGGGCGTGCCGCGCGGCGGCTTCAGCGCCATTGCGCTGGCTTTCAACCGGGGCAAGCGCAGCCTGGCGCTGGACGCGCAAACCGATGCCGGGCGCGAGGTGCTGCACAGGCTGGCGGCGCGCGCCGACGTCGTGGTGCAGAGCTTCCGTCCCGGCGTGGCGGACCGGCTGGGCCTGGGCTATGCGACGCTGCGCGACCTCAATCCGCGCCTGGTCTATGCCTCGATCTCGGGATTCGGCCTGTCGGGACCGTATGCCGACCGCCCGGGCACCGATTCCGTCGTGCAGGCGCTGACCGGCCTGACCACGGCGAACTGCGACGGCGCGGGGCTGCCGCAGCGGGTCAAGCCGTTCATCGGCGACCTGTCCTGCGGCGTCTACACCGCCAATGCGATCGGGGGCGCCTTGTTCGCGCGCGAGCGTGGACAATCCGGCCGGCACATCGACGTCAGCCTGCTGGCCACCATGGCGGCGCTGCAGAACAGCTCGCTCATCGACCACGCATTGCGCCGCGGCGAGCCGGCCACCAGCGTCACCTATCCCCAGGGGATCTTCAGCACGCAGGACGGCTATGTGCTGGTGTTCGCCATGAACAACGCCATGTTCGCGGCCATCTGCCGGGTGATCGGGCGCGACGACTGGCTGACGGACCCGCGCATGGACACGCCGCAGCGCCGCATACAGGTCGGCGACGAGATCAACGCGGGGGTGGCGCAGATCCTGCGCACGCGTTCCACCGCCTACTGGACCCAGTGCTTCCGCGACAACGACATCCTGTATGGCGAGGTCAAGGACTACGACCAGTTCCAGGAGGACGAGCAGGTGCGGCACCTGGGCCTGGTGCAGACCCTGAGCCAGCCCGGCCTGGGCGACGTGCCCTTCGTCGGCCTGCCGGGCGTGCATCCCGCGAGCGGTTCGGCCGGCGGGCGCGTGCCGGCGGTGGGCGAGGACACGCAGGCCGTGCTGCGGGAACTGGATTACTCGCCGGCCGACATCCGCGCGCTGGCGCAGCAGGGGATCATTCAACCGGCGGCGCAGGCCGCCGCAGCGCACTGAAGGAGCCGTACACATGAACCTGGCGCAATCTAACGGGGCGGCCGACGCGCCGCTGCTCACCCGGCGCGACGGCGCGGTTTTCCACCTGACCCTGAACCGGCCCGAGACGCGCAATCCGCTGGGCGGCGAAATGGTCGAGCGGCTGGAGGACGCGCTCGGCCAGGCCGAAGCCGACCCGGCCGTGAGGGTCGTGGCGATCGGCGCGGCGGGGCCGGCGTTCAGCGCCGGCGGCAACCTGGGCAACGTCGCGGACCGGATCGCCGCGCGTCCCGACGCCGACGGACAGGACCCGGTGGCGCTGGGCAACCGGCGCTATGGACGCTTCCTGGAACGCTTCGCCGGCTGCTCCAAGATCACCGTGGTGCTGGCGCAGGGGGCGGCCATGGGCGGCGGCGCGGGCCTGGTCTGCGCCGCCGATATCGCCGCCGGCTTGCGCGGGGCGCGCTTCGGCTTTCCCGAAGTCTCGATCGGCCTGGTGCCGGCGCAGATCCTGCCGTTCGTCGCGGCCCGCATCGGCGTGCAGGCGGCCCGCCGGATGATGCTGACCGGCGAGCGCATCGACGCCGATGCGGCGCGCGCCATCGGCCTGCTCGACTACGTTTTCGATGCCGGGCAGGACTGGGAGGAGGGCGTGGCCGGCATGCTGCGGCGCTGCGTGGACGCCGCGCCCCGCGCCGCCGGGCAGACCAAGCGGATGCTGCGGGGACTGTTCGGCCAGCAGCGCTGGCACGAGGAAGAACTGGGCGCCTATCTGGATTCGGCGTCGCGGTGTTTCGCCAGCCAGCTGCGCAGCGAGGCGATCGAGGGAATCGCTGCGGCCAAGGCCAGGCGGCGGCCGGATTGGGACGCGGCGCCGTCGGTTTCCTGACGCTTTCGACGGTATTGCTTTGTTACCATCTCCGCGGCCTGGAGTATGCTACTGACCGCAATCATTCCAGAGCGAGGAGAACAATCAATGAAGCCCACCCCCCGCAGCGCGATGCGCCGCGCCCTGCTGCAAGGCGCCGTGGCGCTGGCCGCGACCCTGCCTTTCTGCGCGCCCGCCGGCGCCGCCGCCGACTTCCCGACCAAGCCGCTGCGCTTCGTCGTGCCCTATCCGCCCGGCGGTCCGCTGGACACCATGGCCCGCATGCTGGCCGAGAAGGTGCGCGGCTCGCTGGGCCAGCCCGTCATCGTCGAGAACCGCTCGGGCGCGGGCGGCAATATCGGCGCCGACCTGGTGGCCAAGGCGCCGGCCGACGGTTATACGCTGGTGATGGGCGCGGTCGCGACCCACGCGATCAACCCCTGGCTGTTCGCCAACCTGCCGTACGACCCGGTGAAGGACTTCGCGCCCGTCACCATCGTGGCCTCGGTGCCCAACGTGCTGGTGATGAACCTGGAGTTCGCCCAGAAGAACAAGATCGAAAAACTGTCCGACCTGATCGCCTACGCCAAGCAGAATCCCGGCAAACTGAACTACGGCTCGGGCGGCAACGGCAGCGCCGGCCACCTGTCGGGCGAGCTGCTGAAGGCGCGCGCCGGCATCAAGGTCGAGCACATTCCCTACCAGGGCGCGGCCCCGGCCCAGCTGGCGCTGCTGTCGGGCCAGTCGGACTTCATGTTCGACAACCTGGCGGCCTCGGCGCCGCTGATCAAGGACGGCAAGGTCAAGGCGCTGGCCGTCACCACGGCCCAGCGTTCCTCGCTGCTGGCCGACGTGCCGACGGTGGAGGAATCGGGCGTCAAGGGCTTCGACCTGGGCACCTGGTTCGGCGTGTTCACCACGGGCGGCACGCCCGCCCCGGTGGTCGCCAAGCTGAACCAGGCCTACGCCGAAGCGATGCAGCAGCCCGACGTCAAGCAGCGCCTGCTGACGATGGGCTCGGAAGCCGGCCCGATGACGCCCGAGGCGTTCGCCGCCTTCGTCAAGAGCGAGAAGGCGAAGTACCAGGAGATCGTGAAGATCTCGGGCGCCAGCCTGAACTGAGCGCTGGGGGGAGCTGATGGGTTTCGCGCGATTCGCGTCGGCATTTTTGCCGGCGGCTGGCCGCGCTACACCCATCCTACGCCTTCGGCCCCCCTGACGTAGGATGGGTGTAGCGCGAGATCCCTTGGGCAAGAACCCGAATGCAGCGCGCGCGAAACCCATCGGACGCCGCCACGACTACACCCCCAGATACCGCTGCGCCAGCTCCGGCTGCGCGGCGAGTTCCGCGGGGCTGCCCTGCCAGACCACGCGGCCTTTTTCCAGCACGTGGTGGCGGTCGACCAGCGTGGCCATTTCCTTCAGGTTCTTGTCGATCACCAGGATGGTCTGGCCTTCCTCTTTCAGGCGGCGCAGGCAGTTCCAGATTTCCTGGCGGATCAGCGGCGCCAGCCCCTCGGTGGCTTCGTCCAGCACCAGCAGGCGCGGGTTGATGAGCAGCGCGCGGCCCACGGCCAGCATCTGCTGTTCGCCGCCGGACAGGGTGCGGGCCGACTGCGCGCGGCGTTCCTTCAGGCGCGGGAACAGCTCGAATACGCGCTCCACGTGCCAGCCCGCGCGGGTATTGCGGGCGGTGGCGACCAGGTTTTCCTCCACCGACAGCGAACCGAAAACGCGGCGGCCTTCGGGCACCAGGCCGATGCCCAGCTGCGCGATGCGGTGCGGGGGCAGGCCGGCGATGGGCTTGCCGTCGAGCAGGATGGCGCCGTCCTGGGCCGGCAGCATGCCCATGAGGGTCTTGACCGTGGTGGTCTTGCCCATGCCGTTGCGGCCGATCAGGGACACGACCTGGCGCGGCGCGATCTCGAGGTCCACGCCGAACAGCACTTTGCTTGCGCCGTAGCCGGCCTGCAATGCCTGGATTTGCAGCATCATTCCTCCTCGCCCAGATAGGCGGCGCGCACGTCGGGGTGGCGGCGCACCTCGTCCGGCGTGCCGGTGAAGATCGTCTTGCCGTAGACCAGCACGGTGATGCGGTCGGCCAGCGCGAAGACCGCGTCCATGTCGTGCTCCACCAGCAGGATGGCGTAGCGGCCCTTGAGTTCCCGCAGCAGCGCGGTCATGCGCTGCGATTCCTCCGCGCCCATGCCGGCCATGGGCTCGTCCAGGAGCAGCACCGACGCGTTCAGTGACAGCGCCATCGCCAGCTCCAGCTGGCGTTTCTCGCCGTGGGCCAGCGCCGAGACGCGCACGTCGCCGCGTCCGCCCAGGCCGACGCGTTCCAGCGCCTGGCGCGCGGGCTCGCGCAGCGGCGGCAGGCGGCGCGCGTTCTTCCAAAGATTGAAGCCGCCCGGGCTGTGCGCCTGCACCGCCATGGCGACGTTGTCCTCGGCGCTGAAGTCGGGATAGAGCTGGCTGATCTGGAAGGAACGGGCCAGCCCGGCGGCCGGCCGCTTGTGCGCCGGCATGCGGGTGATGTCGTGGCCGTCGAGCAGGATGCTGCCGGCGTCCGGCAGGATCTCGCCGCTGATCTGCGACAGCAGCGTGGTCTTGCCCGCGCCGTTGGGGCCGATCAGCGCATGCAGTTCGCCCGGCCGCACGGCCAGGTTGACGCCCTGCGTGGCGTGCACGGCGCCGAAGCGCTTCTGCAGGTCGCGGATCTCGAGTTTGGGTTGCTCAGCCATGATGCTTGCCTCCCGCCAGCCAGCCGTACACGCCGCGCTTGCCGAACAGCACCACCAGCACCAGCACCGGGCCCAGGATCAGCATCCAGTGCTCGGTCCAGGCCGTGGCGACCTGCTCCAGCCCCAGGTACACGGCCACGCCCAGCACCGGCCCGAAGATCGAGCCCATGCCGCCCAGGATGACCATGGCCATCAGTTCGCCGGATTTCTGCCACGCGGCCATGTCCGGACTGACGAAGAGCGCGTAGTTGGCCCACAGCGCGCCGGCCAGGCCGGTGCCGGCGGCCGACAGCACGAAGGCGGTGAGGCGGTAGCGCAGCGGCGCCAGGCCCAGGCCGACGCTGCGCCGCGGGTTCTGCTTGATGCTCTGCAGCGCCATGCCGAAAGGCGAATCGACGATGCGCCGGCAGGCCAGCACCCAGGCCGTCAGGAGCGCCAGGCAGACGTAGTAGAACGTGGCGGGATGGTTCATGTCCAGCCCGGGCAGGGTATTGCGCGCGTCGATCGACAGGCCGTCGTCGCCGCCGTAGACCATCAGGCCCACGAGGATGAAATACAGCATCTGCCCGAACGCCAGCGTGATCATGATGAACTGCACGCCCGAGGTGCGCAGCGACAGGAATCCCACCACCAGCCCGGCCAGCGCCGCGGCCGCGACGGCCAGCGGCCACATCACCAGCGCGGCTTCGCTGCCGCTCCAGCCGAACAGCGTATCGCCCTGGCTCATGTGAAAGCCGACGATGCCGATCACGTAGCCGCCCAGGCCGAAGAAGGCGGCGTGGCCGAAGCTGACCATGGCGCCGTAGCCCAGGATCAGGTCCAGGCTGACCGCGGCGATGGCGTAGATGAGAAAGCGGGTCATCAGGTTGACCAGGAAGGTCTCGCCCGTGGCCGACGCGATGGCCGGCACCAGGGCGAACAGCAGGAACCCGATCGTGTTGACGATCATTTTTCGAGTCATGGGTTTCGTTCCTAACGCTGGGCGGGCACCAGCCCGCGCGGCTTGAACAGCAGCACGATGGCCATCAGGATGTAGATGCTGGCCGACACCAGGCTGGAGCTGGCGGAATCGGACAGCTCGGGCGGCAGCAGCCGCGACATCCAGAACGGGATGTAGGCGCGTCCCAGCGCGTCGGTCATGCCGATCATGAGCGAGCCCGCCAGCGCGCCGCGCACCGAGCCCACGCCGCCCACCACGATGACCACGAAGGTCGTGATCAGGATGCGTTCGCCCATGCCGATCTCCACCGCCAGCAGGGGCGCGGCCATGACGCCGGCAAAGCCGCACAGCAGGGCGCCCAGCGTGAAGATCAGCGTGAACAGGCGCTGGATGTTCACGCCCAGCGCGTCGACCATCTCGCCGTCGTCGGCGCCGGCGCGCACCAGCATGCCGACGCGGGTGCGCGAGATCAGCAGCCACAGCCCGATCGCCACCAGCACGCCGGCGCCGATGAAGGCCAGCCGCATCACCGGATAGTTCAGGCCCGGCAGCAGCGCCACCGACCCCGACAGGAACGGCGGGATGTCCATGAAGGGCGGGCTGCGGCCGAACAGCACCGTGACCAGCTCGTTGGTGAACAGCGTCAGGCCCAGCGTGGCCAGCACCTGGTCCAGGTGGTCGCGGCGGTACAGGTGGCGGATCACCAGCAGCTCGACCACCAGGCCGTACAGGGCCGCGCCGGCGAGCGCGGCCAGCAGCGCCGCGGCGAACGAGCCGGTGGCGGCCGCGGCGCTGGCCGCGCAGAACGCGCCCACCATGTAGAACGAGCCGTGCGTGAGGTTGATGACGTTCATGATGCCGAACACCAGCGTCAAGCCCGCCGACAACAGGAACAGCAAGGCGCTGTATTGCAGGCCGTTCAAGACCTGCTCCAGGAACATCAGCATGGAAACTCCTTGTGGAGCGGGGCGGGGGGCGGCCGCGGCCGGCCCCCGTCCTGGCCTACATCTTGCATTGCGCCGCGTGCACGTCGGTGTGGTCGCGGGCGATGACCTTGAGGTTCTTGTAGGTCAGCTTGCCGTCCGGCCCGGCTTCGATGTGCAGCAGATACCAGTCCTGGACCGGATGCTGGTTGGGCCCGAACTTGAACTTGCCGCGCACGCTGGGGAAGTCGGCGCGGCGCAGCGCGGCGCGGAAGTCGTCGGCGCGGCCGGCGACGTCGCCGGCCACGGCCTTCAGCGCCGAGCCGATCAGGTTGGCGGTGTCGTAGGCCTGCGCGGCGTAGGCCGTGGGTGCGCGGTTGTAGGCCTTGGTGAAGGCTTCGACGAAGTGCTTGTTCTGCGGATTGTCCAGGTCGGCGCTCCACAGCGAGCTGAGGTAGAAGCCCGCGCCGGCGTTGCCGGTGGCGGCCAGCATGCGGTCGTCCATGGAGTAGATCGGCGTGATCATCTTGATCTGGCCGGCCAGTCCGGAATTGGCGAACTGCTTGGTCAGGTTGATGCCCGCGCCGCCCGGATGGAACTGGAAGATGGCGTCGGGCTTGAGCGAGCGGATGCGCGCCAGCTCCACCGAGAAGTCGGCCTGTTCCAGCTTGGTGTAGATCTCGTCGGCGATCTCGCCCTTGTAGGTGCGCTTGAAGCCGGCTACCGCGTCGCGTCCGGCCTGGTAGTTGGGCGCCATGATGACCACCCGCTTGGCGCCCAGCTCATTGGCCGCGATGCCCGCGGTGTCGGCGTAGGAGTCGTTCTGGAAGGCCACCGAGAAGTAGTTCGGGTTGCAGGCCTTGCCGGCGTAGTTCGACGGGCCGGCGTTGAGGCTGACGTAGAAGGCGCCGGCGTTCAGCACGGTGGGGCCGACCGCCGCCATCACGTTCGAGAAATTGATGCCAGTGAACAGGCGCACGCCGCTTTGCACCATCTTGTCGGCGATCTGCTTGGCGTTGGCGGGCTTGAGCGCATCGTCCTCCACGCGCAGGTCGACCGGCACGCCGCCCAGCTTGCCGCCGCCTTCCTTGATGGCCAGCATGAAGGCGTCGCGCTCGTCCTCGCCGATGTAGCCGGCCGGCGTGGACAGCGTGCCGATGAAGCCGATCTCCACCGGCTTGGTCTGCGCGGAGGCGGCGAACGAGGACAGCGCCAGCGCGAGGGCGGCGGCCGCGCCGCCTAAGGTCTTTTTCATGGTTGTCTCCTGAGTCTGTTTTTGTGTTTACTGCGCCGTATTCCCCGCGAGGCAGTTTTCCACTTTCCAGCCGTACAGCCACTGCAACGCGTCGTAGAACTGGGACTGGCTGCGGCCGGTCCACAGCATGTTGCGCACGGTGCGTTCGACGCCCCGCGCGTGATAGAGCCTGCCCATCTCGCGGGTGGACCACACCACGCGCGCGCTGCGCGGGATGCGGACCGACTCGTAGAGGCGGAAGGCGGCTTGCAGGTCGTGGCCGCATCGGCGCACGGCCTCGCCCAGCGTCACCGCGTCCTCCAGCGCCATGCAGGCGCCCTGGGCCATGTACTGGGTCATGGGGTGGGCGGCGTCGCCCAGCAGCGTGGCGCGTCCCTGGCCCCAGCGTTCCACGGGCTCGCGGTCGGCGGTGGCCCAGCGTTTCCAGGAGGTGGGGCGGTCCAGCATCTGGCGCGGGCGCGGATGGATGCCCTCGAAGTAGGACAGCACCTCTTCCTTGCTGCCCTCGCGCACGCCCCATTGCTCCTGTTCGCGGCTGTGGAAGGTGACCACCAGGTTGTATTGCAGCCCGCCGCGCAAGGGGTAGTGCACCAGGTGGCAGTGCGGGCCGGCCCACAGCACCGGCGCGTTGATGCGCAGCTCTTCGGGCATGTTCTCGCGGTCGACCACGGCGCGGTAGACGACGTGGCCGGTCACGCGGGCCGGGTCGCCCACCATGTGTTCGCGGATCACGGACTTCACGCCGTCGGCGCCCACCAGCGCGTCGGCGCGGTAGCGGTTGCCTTCGGTGTCCGTCACTTCCACGCCCTTGCCGTCCTGCGACATGGCGGCGATCTGGGTGGAGGTGCGAAAGCGGATCAGCGGATTCTGCTGCACCGCCTCCAGTATCGACAGATGGATGTCGGCGCGGTGGATGACGGCGTAGGGGCCGCCGAAGCGCTCGCGGAACGCCTCGCCGGTGTCGATGCGCACCACTTCGTGGGCATCGACCGCGTCCATCATGATGATGTGGTCGGTGAACACGGCGCGTCCGCGCGCCGCCGCGCCCACGCCCAGCGCGTCCAGCGCCGCGAAGGCATTGGGGCCGAGCTGGATGCCGGCGCCGATCTCGCCGATATGGGCGGCCTGCTCCAGCAGCTGCACCGCGACGCCCTGGCGGGTCAGCGCCAGCGCGGCGGCCAGGCCGCCGATGCCGCCGCCGACGACGATGACGGATTGTCCGGTGGCTTGAGGGTTATTGCTTGCGTTCATGTTCGGCTTGCGCTCCGTTCAGTCCTGGCCGCCCAGGAAGGCGCCTTGCTGCCGCAGCTGGGCCTGCAGGGCGGAAATGGATATATCGGCCGGCGCGACGCCGGCGCGCAGCGCCATCGCCGCGGCGGTGCCCGCCGCTTCGCCCATCACGAAACAGCTGCCGCTCACGCGCGCGGCGGATTGGCCTTCGTGCGTCATGGACGCGCAGCGCCCGGCCACCAGCACGTTGTCCGCCACGTCCGGGCCGGGGCGCGGCACCAGCATGCGAAACGGCAGCTGGTTGTAGCCGCGCGATTGCGGAATGGGCGGCCACAGCCACTGCACGTCGCCGGCGGTATGCATTTCCAGCGGCCAGCCGTTGACGCCGATGCAGTCCTCGAAGTCGGCGCAGCCCAGCACGTCGTTCTTGCTCAGCACCGCGGCGCCCACGAGCCGGCGCGTTTCGCGGATGCCGAGCTGGGGCGCGATGTCCAGCACATAGGCCTGCTCGAAGCCGGGCACTTTGGCGCGCAGGAACGCGAGGTACTGCACGATCTGGCGGCGGCCTTCCAGCTCGCCGGCCGACAGCGAGTCGGCGTCGGTGCCGTCGGCCGCGCTGCCGTCGGCGTTGGCCAGCTGGGTGACGTTGACGCGCCATTCGTAGTCGTGCTTTTGCGGCCGCACGATGGCGCCGCGGCGCGGAAACGTGAACTCGCCGCTGGCGGCGGCCTGGTCCATCAGCTGCGGAATGGTTTTCCACGCCTCCCGGGCGCGCGCGCCGTCCACGTTGCCGACCTTGAACATCAGCGTGGGATAAAGCATGCGGCCGCGCTCATCGCCCTTTTCGAAAGGCAGGCCGGCCCAGCGCGCGATCTCGGCGTCGCCGGAGCAATCGATGAAGATGCGGGCCCGCACCGCGCAGCGCCCCGACTTGGTTTCCAGGAACAGCGCATCGGCCCGCCCGTCCTCGCCGCGCGACAGCCCCGTGGCCAGGGCATGGAACAGCACCTGCGCGCCGCTGGCCTGGACCATGTCGTCGGCGGCGCATTTGAAGGCCGAGATGTCGTAGGCCTGGGCGTGGATCTTGCCGAGGATGAGATGCGGGTCGTTCAGGCCGTCCATGGCGCGCATGCGGTCGAGCAGCTCGTCGGTCATGCCGTGCACGACCTGGCGGATGTCGCCGCGGACATTGGCGTGCAGCCCGCAGAAATTCGACACGCCGGCGGCCGTACCCATGCCGCCGAGAAATCCGTAGCGCTCCGCCAGCAGCACGCGGGCGCCGTTGCGCGCCGCGCTGGCGGCGGCCAGCAGGCCGGCCGGTCCGCCGCCCAGCACGACGACGTCGAATTCGCCGTACAGCGGGGTCTGGCGGGCGGGTTCGGTGATGACCATCTGGTTCTCCTTGCGGGGGCCGGCGGCGCGTCCGTCGCCTTACTGCGCCTTGATGCCGAGCTTGCGGATCAGCGGCGCCCAGCGATTGAGCTCATCGTCCATATAGGCGCGGAATTCGGCCGGCGTGTCGCCCACCGGGTCCATGAACTGGGCCTGCAGCCGCTTGGCGACTTCGGGGTCGCGCACTGCCTGGATCAGGGCGTCGGACAGCTTCTTGCGCACGTCGGCGGGCGCCCTGGACGAGATCACGAAACCGATCCACGCCGAGCCTTCGATGTCCGGCACGCCGGCCTCGGCCAGCGTCGGGATGTCGGGCAGCAGGGCCGAGCGTTTGGAGGAGGTGACGGCCAGCGCCTTCAGGCGGCCGTCCTTCACCATGGGCATGACGGCGATGGGCGGCAGCGCGGCGAATTGCGTATCGCCCGACAGCAGCGAACTGAGCGCGGCCGGCGAGGACGGATAGGGAACGTGGGTGGCGCGCGCGCCGATTTGCTGCAGCATCAGCTCCACGGCCAGGTGCGAAACCGTGCCCGCGCCCGGCGACGGAAAGTTGTACTTGTCGGGGTTCTGCTTGAGCGCCTGCAGCAGCTGGCCCACGCTGCCGATGCCGGCCGCGGCGGGCACCACCAGCACGTTGGGCTGGTGCACCGCCAGCGTGAGCGGCGACAGGTCGGTGGCCGGCGCGTAGGGCAGCTTGTCGAAAAGCAGCGTGTTGTTGACCAGCGGCCCCGTGATGGACACGCCGAAGGTGTAGCCGTCGGGCTTGGCGTTGGCGATGGCGTAGGTGCCGATGTTGCCGCTGGCGCCCGGCTTGTTCTCGATGACGATGGCCTGGCCCAGAATGGCGCCGGCCTTCTCGCCGACGATGCGGGCCACCTGGTCGGGGCTGGAGCCCGGGCCGAACGGCACGATGGCCTTGAGCGGCTGGGCCGGCCAGGTTTGCGCATGCGCCGCGGCCAGCGGCGCCAGGGCGGCAAGCGCAAGCGCCAGCGCGCGGCGGGCGATGCGGCGCACGGGCAGGGCGAGGGCGGCCGGCGTCGAGAACTCAGGCATGGGTGTCTCCTCCCAGGTCTTGCATGGTGTCGAAGTACGTCTGCTCGTTGGCGATGAAGGCGGCGACCATCGCGCGGTAGGTGGCGTCGACCACCTGTTCCAGATTGGCGAAGCCCCGGTTGTGCGTCACGGCCAGCCGCCGCGCCTTGTCGTAGACCTGGGCCTGGCGGGCCGGCGCGCTGACCTGGAAGGCGTCGCGCTTGAAGCGCGCGGCGTCCTTGACGTACATGGCGCGTTCGGCGATCAGCTTCACGATCTCCTCGTCCAGCCGGTCGATGTTGGCGCGCACCTCGGCCAGCGTGGCGCACAGCGGCCGGTAGGCGGGATCGGTGTAGGCGCGCAGCGGCGCGCCCTGGGCGTCGGGTTCCCGGTTCGTCACTGGATGTAGTCCGGTTGGCGCGCCGGCGCGGCCTGCTGGAAGGCCGGGTGCGCGTTGCAGTGTTCGTGGACGCGCAGCACGCGCGGGTAGGGCGACAGGTCGCAGCCCATGCGCTGGGCGTTCGCCACCTGCGGCACCAGGCAGCAGTCGGCCAGCGTCGGCGCATCGCCGAAGCAGTACGCGCCGTGGCCGTGGCGGGCCAGCAGCGCCTCCACGGCGCCCAGGCCTTCGGCGATCCAGTGCCGGTACCAGTCGTTCCTCTGCTCCTCGGTCGCGCCCAGCACGTCCTTCAGATAGCGCAGGATGCGCATGTTGTTGACGGGATGGATGTCGCAGGAGATGGCGTCGGACAGCTCCAGCACGCGCGCGCGCTGCACGGTGTCGGCCGGGATCAGGCGCGGCTCGGGATGCGTGGCGTCCAGGTAGTCGATGATGGCCAGCGACTGCGACAGCCGGAACTCGCCGTCGACCAGCAGCGGCACGCCGGCCGAAGGATTCAGGGCCACGTAGTCGGCGCCGCGCTGTTCCAGCTTGCGCAGGTTCACGGCCAGGTAGTCGTAGGGCAGCCCCTTGAGCGCCAGCGCGATGCGCACGCGGTAGGAGGTGGAGCTGTTGAAGAAGCTGTGGAGTTGCATGGGATGGGTAGGGTCGAGTGGGTGGTCCGTGGAAGGATCGGGGCCGGCGCCGCTATTGCGCGGTGATTCCGGTTCGGGCGACGACGTCGTCCCAGCGTTTGGCGTCGCGGGCGATCAGGGCGCCGAACTCGGCCGGGGTCGAGGTGGCGGGGACCATGCCCTGCGCATCGAATGCGGCGGCGGTGGCCGGTGTCTTGAGGATGCCGTTGATCTCGCGGTTCATGCGGTCGAGGATGGCCGCCGGCGTGCCCCGGGGCGCCAGCACGCCGTACCACATGTCCACGTCCGCGCCTTGCAGGCCGGCCTCGGTCAGGGTGGGCGTGTCGGGCAGCTGCGGCAGGCGCCTGGGGCTGCCGGTGGCGATCACTTTGAGCTTCCCGGCCTGCACCTGCGGCAGCGCCACGTGCACCGGCAGGAACATATAGTCCAGCCGGCCGCCGAGCATGTCGGTGACCGCGCCCGAGGTGCCTTTGTAGGGGACGTGCAGCATGGCGGCGCCGGTGCGGTCCAGGAACAGCGCCATCGACAGGTGATGGGGCGTGCCCACGCCCGGCGTTCCGTAGCTGAGCTTGCCGGGCGCGGCCTTGGCTGCCTGGACCACGTCGGCAACCGTGTTGGCGGGATTGGAAGGATGCGTCACCAGCAGCAGGGAGCCCCAGGATGTCAGGCCCACGGGCGCGAAATCCTTCAGCGGGTCGAACCGCAGCTTGCCCTTGTAGAGGCTGCTGTTCATGACGAACGTGTTCACCGTCACCAGGAAGGTGTAGCCGTCGGGGGCGGCGCGCGCCGCTTTTTCGGTGCCGATGTTGCCGCTGGCGCCCGCCAGGTTTTCGACCACGACGGGCTGGCCCAGCGTCCGCGGCAGGCTGGCGGCCAGCTGGCGGGCGATCAGGTCGATGCCGGTGCCCGGCGTGAAGGGCACGATCAGCGTGACCGGGCGCTCAGGCCAGGATGCGGCGTGGCCGGCGGCGCAGCCGAAAGCGAATGCCGCCGTGGCCAGGATGCGTATGAGCTTGCGCATGGTTCGTCTCCATTCTTTCGGCCGGTCGGGCGCCGGCTTGGGGCGCGTACTACACGTAGGGAGGCCGCGCTTTCAGCGCGGCCGGGTCGAAGCCCGCCACCTCCTTGTAGCGGCGCGATATTCCTTCCAGTTCTTCGCGGCCGATGACGTCTTCGATCCTGGCGTAGGGCCGGTCCGCCGAACGCAGGTGGACTTCGCGCAGGATCGCGTCGGGCGGGTTGCTGCGGTTGGTCAGCACGACCCGGGTGGTGGCCTCGACGCGGACACGGTCGTAGTGCTGCAAGGCTTCGGGCTCCAGGCCGACGCGCTTGAGCTGGCCGGTCAGGTAGCGGGCGTCGACCACGGCCTGGCCGGCGCCGTTGGAGCCGCGCGGCACCATGGGGTGGGCGGCGTCGCCGAGCAGGGTCATGCGGCCGCGCGTCCAGGTGGGCAGCGGGTCCTGGTCCACCATCGGATATTCCAGGATCGAGTCGGCGTCCTGGATCAGGCGCGCGACGTCCAGCCAGTCGAAATGCCAGTCGGCGAAAGCCGGGAAAAAGTCTTCCAGCCGGCCGCTGCGGTTCCAGTCGCGCACGGCGGGTTCGGCAGCCTCGATCTCGGCCACCCAGTTCACCAGCTGGTTGCCCGCCGCGTCGATGTTGTCGCGGATCGGATAGATCACCATCTTGCCGGTGGACAGCCAGCCGGCGCGCACCATGCTGGCGCCGGACAGAAAGGGCTTGCAGCGCGTGGTGCCGCGCCACATGTTCACGCCGGAATAGCGCGGGGCGCCTTCCTGCGGATAAAGCTGCTTGCGCAGGGCCGAGTGGATGCCGTCGCAACCCACCGCGATGCGGCCGCGCACCGGGGGCAGGGCATTGCCGTCGTTGTCCTGGAAGCGCGCCGTGACGGAATCGGCGTCCTGTTCCACGCCGGTGCAGCGCGCATCGACGACCACGCTATCGTGGCCCAGGCGCTCGCGCACGGCGCCCAGCAGCGCCATTTGCAGATCGCCGCGGTGGATGGAATATTGCGGCCAGTCGTAGCCGGCGTCGATGCCGGCGGGCTCGCTGTAGATGAATTGCCCGTGCCGCGTGTAGAACACCGATTCGCGCGTGCGCACGGCGATGCGGTCGAGCACGGGCAGCAGGCCCAGTTCGTCCAGCTCGCGCGTGGCGTGGGGCAGCAGATTGATGCCCACGCCCAAGGGCCTGATTTCGCGCACCGCCTCATAGACGCGGCAGGCGATGCCGGCCTGGTGCAGGCTCAGCGCCAGGACCAGGCCGCCGACCCCGGCACCGATGATGACCACATCGGTATCTGTTTTCATGGCTACGCCACCTGCACGCTGAGCGTGCCCAGGCCGTCGACGCCGCCGACCATGCGGTCGCCGCGCACCACCGGGCCCACGCCCTCGGGCGTGCCCGTGTAGATCAGGTCGCCGGGCTCCAGGCGGAAGTAGCGGGAAAGATAGGAGACCGTTTCGGCGACCGACCAGATCAGCTTGCCGATGTCGCTGCGCTGCTTGTCGGCGCCGTTGACCTGCAGCCAGATGGCGGCGCGGCCGATGTCGGGCACCGAGGCGGCGGGGTGCAGCGGGCCGATGGGGCCGCTCTGGTCGAAGGCCTTGCCCAGTTCCCAGGGGCGGCCGGCTTCGCGCATTTTCATCTGCAGGTCGCGGCGCGTCATGTCCAGGCCCACGGCATAGCCCCAGACGTGTTCGAGCGCCTGTTCGACCGGGATGTCCGCGCCGCCGCGGCCGATGGCCGCCACCAGTTCGATCTCATAGTGGAAGTTGGCGGTCTCGGGCGGGTAGGGCAGCGTGAGCGTGCTGCCTTCGGCCACCGGCACCACGGCGTCGGCCGGCTTGCAGAAGAAGAACGGCGGTTCGCGGTCGGGATCGAAGCCCATTTCGCGGGCGTGGGCGGCGTAGTTGCGGCCCACGCAATAGACGCGGCGCACCGGGAAGCGCTGGTCGCTGCCGGCCACGGGCACGGCGACGGGAGCGGCGGGATCGAAGACGTAAGACATGGATCACCCAAGGAATGGATACGGATACGGGAAGGCCGCCGCCGGCGCGCCGGGCGCGGTGGCGAGGAAAATCTCAGCCGTTGCGGGCTTCGCGCCAGACGCCCAGCGCGTCCTGCACCGGACGGTCGGAGTAGCTGAAGAGCGTGGCGTCTTCCAGCGCGGCCAGCTCCACCGGCGCCCACGACGGCGCGACGAACACGTCGCGCGGACCGAAGTGGAACTCCTGCTCGCCGATGCGGGCGGTGCCGCGGCCCTCGACCACGCTATAGACGGTGGAATCGGTGCTGCGGTAGGGCTTGCCCTGGAAGCCGGCCGGCAGCAGCTGCATGAAGGTCGCCATCGTCGGCATCGGATAGCCGCCGGTGGCCGGATTCAGGTAGCGCAGCTTCACGCCGTCCCAGGGGTCGAGCTCGCCGTGGCGGTAGAGCTGGTCCAGCGCCTCGCGGCTGCGCTCGTAGGGATAGTTGAAGATGGGCGAGGTGCCGCCGGCGGCCTGGTGGCGCACCGGCATCATGTTGTGGCCGTAGCGCGCCATGCTGTCGCCTTCGGGGCGGGTCACGGGCTGGGTGGCGGCGGGATAGTTCTCGGCGAAGCCCGCGTCCAGGAAGCGCAGCAGCGGGATGTCCAGGCCGTCGAGCCACACCACCGGCTCGCCGCCCTCGGCGGTCTCGGCGTTGCCGTGGTCGTGCCAGGTCCAGGACGGCGTGATGATGAAGTCGCCCGGGTGCATGGTGGTGCGTTCGCCATTGACGGCCGTGTAGGCCCCGCGGCCTTCGACGATGAAGCGCAGCGCCGATTGCGTGTGGCGGTGGCTGGGCGCGATTTCGCCGGGCAGGATCAGCTGCAGGCCGGCGTACAGGCTTTGCGTGATGCTGGCCTGGCCGGGCAGGCCGGGGTTTTCCAGGATCAGCACGCGCCGCACCGCTTCCTCGGCGCTGATGAGCGAGCCCGAGGCCATGACGTCGTCGCGCACTTCATCGTATTTCCAGATCGCCGGCACGCAGCGCGGCGCGGGTTCGCGCGGCACCAGGTTGTGCAGCGACTCCCACAGGGGAGCCATGTTCTTCTTGGCGATGCGCGCGTAATACGCGGCGCGATCGGCGGCGGGAAGGCGGCCGTCTTGCATGTCTCGTCTCCGGAATATCCGGCTGGCGCCGGGCCGCTCGTGTGGCGGCTGTGTCCTTATATGGAAACGATTATGCGCAAGGCAGCTATGTGTTTTGAAATGAATTTATCTTATTATCCATACAAAGAAGAATATACATACCGAGACAAACGAGGGCCTGTATGGACTGGACCCATCGATTGCGCCTGCGCAATCTGAAAATGCTGCTCAGCCTGGCCCAGACCCGTAACATCAGCCACTCGGCCGCGATGCTCAACACCACGCAGCCGGGCCTGTCCAAGTGGCTGAAGGATCTGGAAGACGACATCGGGCTGCCGCTGTTCGAACGCCACGCCCGCGGCCTGCGGCCGACGCCGCACGGCGACGTGCTGATCGCGCACGCGCAGCGGGTCGAGGCCCAGCTCGACCGCGCCAGCGCGGACATGGCGGCGCTGCGCGAAGGCGGCGGCGGCCGGGTGGTTATCGGCGCGTCCGGCGCATCGGCCTCGGACACCGTGCCGCTGGCGGTCCTGAAACTGCTGGAGCGCATGCCGCAGGCGCGCGTCAAACTGGTCGAGGGCACCACCGACCTGCTGCTGGGCCAGCTGGCGCAGGGCGACCTGGACATCGTGGTGGGCCGCTCCGCGCCCGAACACCACGACCCCGCCATCCGCTTCGAGGCCCTGTACCTGGAGCCTATCCACCTGGTGGCGCGGCCGCGCCATCCGCTGTTCTCGATCGAGCAGCCGTCCTGGCAGGACCTGCTTTCGTATCGCTGGATACTCTGGCCCAAGGGCACGCCGATCCGCAACGCCGTGGACGCGGCGCTGGCGGCGGCGGGGCAGGCGCCGCCGCCCGATCACGTGGAATCCAATTCGGTGACCGTCAACCTCACCCTCATCAACAACAGCGACATGATAGGCGTGGCCTCGCATCGCGCCGCGCTGCGGTTTACGCAGATGCGGGCCATGCGCGTCATTCCGGTGCGGCTGTCCGGCTTCGGCTCGGTGGCGATGTACTGGCGCGAGGACCAGTTCCGCCCGCTCGCGGTGCAGCAGGCCATGGCCGCGCTGCGCAGTACCGTCGCGGAACACGCTTCGGGCGCGGCGAGGGTGTGATGGACCGCCCGGCCGCGGGCCTGAACGCGCTGATCGCGCAATGCCGCAGGCTGGAGGCTGCCTTGTCCGGACGCGAAGACCCGGCCGCCTCGGCCGCGATGCACCGCTTCGTCGAGGCCATGGACGCCTACCGCGCGCCGCCGGGCATGTGGTCGCCGCTGGCGCTGGCGGTGCTGGTGATGACCGGCGGGCTGGGCGTGGGGATCGGGCTGCTGGACCTGCTGCTGCATGGCGCAGGATCGGCGCTGGCGGCCTTCGCACTGGTGCTGGTCTGTGCCTGTATGGCGCTGGCCCTGGCGATCGGCGTGGTCTCGTTCATGGGCGGCTACGCATACGGCCTGGTGCTGCTCAGGCGGCTGGCCCTGGGCCTGATCGTCGTCGGTCTGCTGGGCGTGATCGCCTGGATGCAGGGCGACATGCACGCGGTCGGCCCGGTGGTGGCGCTGCTGGGCGGACTGGGCGCCTGGCTGGTGCTGAATTGCAACGGCTTTTATGTGTTCGTCGGGTACCAGATGGCGCGGCGTTATCTGGAGCGGCGGCGGTAAGGGTAGTGCGGGAACGTGTCGGGCGGTCAGGCGGGCCATCGCTACATCATGGTCAGGATTCCCAGCGCCTTCATGACGGCAAGCCTTGGGCGCGCGCGACCACACCGATGGCCTTGTCGATATAGCCGGCGTCGCCTGTTTCCAGGGCGTCCGTTAGGAATTCCACGATGGCCTCCGGACTGGCGAGGTAGTCGGCGGGATCGAATTCAGTGAATGTTTCAGTCATGCTGCGCTCTCCATGTCTGCAAAATCCGATGTTGCCTCAACCGGGCAGTGTTTGGCGGTCATATTTAGCCGGGTCACAGCCAGGCGATGACGAATCGGTCGGATAAAGGTGCTTGCTAAAAAAGACCTGGATCGTCTTGCCAAAAAGGGACTGCTGGTTTTCGACCCGGACCGACCGCTCGCGCCTACTTCGCCGCCACCTGCTCCGGCGGCACGGGGTTGTCCCAGCCGCCGCCGATGGCGCGGATCAGGCCTACCGCCGAGCGCGCCTGTTCGCCGCTGAGCTGCACCGCCACGCGCTGTTGCAGCAGCACGCTGCGGTCGGCTTCGATCACGTCGAGGTAGCTGATGGAGCCTTCGCGGTACTGGGTGTGCGAGAGCCGGGCGGCGCGCGCGGCGGATTCGACGGCGGCGTCCTGGGCGCGGGTCTGGTCGGCCAGGATGCGCAGGTTGGCCAGGTTGTCTTCCACTTCGCGGAAGGCGTTGAGCACGGTCTGGCGATAGCTGGCGACGTCTTCCTCGTAGACGGCGCGGGCGCGGTCCAGGCCGGCCTGGCGGCGTCCGCCGTCGAAGATCGGCATGGACAGCGCGGCGCCGACCAGCGGGCCGAGCAGGAAGGTGCGGCTGGACCACTGGAAGAGGTTGCCCAGTTCCGAGGACTCATAGCCGAAGGCGCCGGTGATGTCCAGGCGCGGGAAGAACGCCGACTTGGCCGCGCCGACGCGGGCGTTGGCGGCCGCCATCGCGCGTTCGGCGGCGGCGATGTCGGGGCGCCGCTCAAGCAGGGCCGACGGCAGGCCGGCCGGGATGGACAGCGCCACTTTCTGGATCGGCTGCGGCGGCATGGTGAATTCCGACGGCGCGCGGCCCAGCAGCACCGCCAGCGCATGCTCGGACGCGGCGCGGCGGCGTTCGATGCCGAGCGCTTCCGATTGCGCGCTGGCCAGTTCGGTCTTGGCGCGGGCCAGGTCCAGTTCGCTGATGTCGCCGGCGTCGTAGCGGCGCTGGATCAGTTGCAGCGTGTCCATGCGCAGCTTGACGGTCTGGCGGTAGAGCTGCGATTCGGCGTCCTGTTCGCGCACCAGGAAGTAGGTGGTGGCGACGTCGGCCTGCAGCGCCAGCAGCACCGAGCGGTACAGCGCTTCGCTTTGCTGGGCGTCGGCGCTGGCGGCGTCGTAGGTCGAGGCCACGCGGCCGAACAGGTCGGCCTCGTAAGAGACCATGCCCTGGGCGCGCCAGGTGGTCACCGGACTGGTGTCGGCGCCGTCGGGCAGGCCTTGCGAGACGGCCGAGGGACGCTGGCGGTTGGGGCCGAAGGCGGCGTCCAGCGTGGGGAAAAAGCCCGAGCGGGCTTCGCGCTGCAGCGCGCGCGCCTGGGTCAGGCGCGCGGCGGCGGCCTGCAGGTTCTGGTTGGCGCGCTGGGCTTCTTCTTCCAGCTGGTTCAGGCCTTCGTCGTTGAATACCTTCCACCAGGCGCCGCGCAGCGCCTCTTCCGAGGGCTCGGCGGGTTTCCAGGTGCCGGCCTCGGAGGCGGGCAGGGCGGCTTCCTTGTAGGCCGCGGGCACCGCGGCCGAGGGCCGCTCGTAGGTCGGGCCCACCGCGCAGCCGGCCAGCGCGAGCAGGAGGGCAAGCAGGGCGGAACCGCGGGTCAGTCTTTGGATCATGATGGCTAATCTCTTGAGAACTCAGGCGTGGGGCTGCGGAGCGGGCGGCGCTTGCGGGTCCAGGTGCGGCACGCAGACGGGGGCCTCGTGCGGCGCGGCCGAGTGCAGCGGCTTGCCGCCCAGCGTGCGCAGCAGCACGTAGAACACCGGCGTCAGGAACAGGCCGAACAGCGTCACGCCCAGCATGCCGAAGAACACCGCGACGCCCATGGCGTGGCGCATCTCCGAGCCGGCGCCGGAGGACAGCACCAGCGGCACCACGCCCATGATGAACGCGATGGAGGTCATCAGGATGGGGCGCAGGCGCAGCCGGCTGGCCTCGATGGCGGCTTCCAGCGGACCGCGGCCGTTCATCTCCAGTTCGCGCGCGAATTCCACGATCAGGATCGCGTTCTTGGCCGACAGCCCCACCAGCACCATCAGGCCGATCTGCGTGAAGATGTTGTTGTCGTTGCCGGTCAGGTAGACGCCGGTCAGCGCGGCCAGGATGCTCATGGGCACGATCAGGATCACGGCCAGCGGCAGCGTCAGGCTTTCGTACAGCGCGGCCAGCACCAGGAACACCAGCAGCACGCTGATCGGGAACACCCACAGGCCGGCGTTGCCCGCCAGGATCTGCTGGTAGGTCAGGTCGGTCCATTCCATCTTCATGCCGCGCGGCAGGGTCTCGGCGGCCACGCGCTCGGCCGCGGCCTGCGCCTGGTCGGACGAGTAGCCGGGCGCCGGGCCGCCGTTGATGTCGGCGGCGGTGTAGCCGTTGTAGCGCACCACCATTTCGGGGCCGAAGGTCTGCTTGACCGTGACCAGCGACGAGAGCGGCACCATGTCGCCGGCGTTGTTGCGGGTCTTGAGCTGCAGGATGTCGTCGGCGTGCGCGCGGAACGGCGCGTCGGCCTGCGCGCGCACCTGGAACACGCGCCCGAAGCGGTTGAAGTCGTTGACGTACATCGAGCCCAGGTAGATCTGCATGGTGTCGAACACTTCGGTCACGGGCACGCCCAGCTGCTTGGCCTTGACGCGGTCCAGGTCCACGTCGAGCTGCGGCACGTTAATCTCGTAGCTGGAGAAGGCCGGGCCGAGCTCGGGCGTCTGGCGCGCCTTGGCCAGGAAGGCGGCCTTGGCGCGGTCCAATTCGGCGTAGCCGGCGGCGCCGCGGTCCTCGATCTGGAACTTGAAGCCGCCCAGCGTGCCCAGGCCCATCACCGGCGGCGGCGGGAACACCGCGATGAAGGAGTCCTGGATGGCCGCGAACTTCTGGTTCAGCGAGGCCGCGATCGCGTCGCCCGACAGCGCGGCGCTCTTGCGCTCGTTGAAGGGCTTGAGCATCACGAACACGATGCCGGCGCTGGAGCTGTTGGTGAAGCCGTTGATCGACAGGCCGGGAAAGGCGATCGCGCTCTGCACGCCGGGCTCTTTCAGGGCGATGTCGCTCATGCGCCGGATCACCGCGTCGGTGCGGTCCAGCGAGGCGCCGTTGGGCAGCTGCGTGAAGCCGATCAGGTACTGCTTGTCCTGCGCGGGCACGAAGCCGCCCGGCACCAGGTACGAGACGCCGATGGTGGCGGCCACCAGCACGGCGTACACGCCCATCGCGCCGGCCTTGCGCCGGATCACGCCGGCCACGCCGGTGCCGTAGGATTCGGAGGCGCGGCCGAACATGCGGTTGAACCAGTCGAAGAAGCGGCCGAACACGCGGTTCATGCCGCGGGTCAGCCAGTCGGGCTTCTCGTGGTGGCCCTTGAGCAGGATGGCCGACAGCGCCGGCGACAGCGTCAGCGAGTTGAAGGCCGAGATCACCGTCGAGATGGCGATGGTCATGGCGAACTGCTTGTAGAACTGCCCGGTCAGGCCGGTCATGAAGGCCAGCGGCACGAACACCGCGCACAGCGTCAGCGCGATGGCGATGATGGGCCCGCTGACTTCGCGCATGGCGCGGTAGGTCGCCTCGCGCGGCGTGAGCCCGGCCGCGATGTTGCGCTCCACGTTCTCGACCACCACGATGGCGTCGTCGACCACGATGCCGATGGCCAGCACCATGCCGAACAGCGACAGCGCGTTGATCGAGTAGCCGAAGATCAGCAGCAGCGCGAAGGTGCCGACGATGGAGACCGGCACGGCCAGCAGCGGGATGATGGAGGCGCGCCAGGTCTGCAGGAACAGGATCACAACCAGCACCACCAGCGCGATGGCTTCGAGCAGGGTGTGCACCACCGCCTCGATGCTGGCGCTGACGAACTGGGTGGGGTCGTATTCGATGCGGTATTCCACGCCCGGCGGGAAGTCCTGGGCCAGCTCGGCCATGGCCGCGCGCACCTTGGTGGAGACGTCCAGCGCGTTGGCGCCGGGCGACTGCATGATGCCCATGCCGACGGCCTGCTTGTTGTCCAGCAGCGAGCGCAGGCCGTATTCCTGGGCGTCCAGCTCCACGCGGGCGACGTCGGACAGGTAGGTCACGGCGCCGTCCGGCGAGGTCTTCAGGATGATGTCGCGGAATTCGTCCTCGGTCTGCAGGCGGCCGCGCGCATTGACGTTGAGCTGCAGCGGCACGTCGCCCAGCGTGGGCGAGGCGCCGATCACGCCGGCGGCGACCTGCACGTTCTGTTCGCGGATGGCGGCCACCACCTCGCCGGCGGTCATGCCGCGCTGGGCCACCTTCTGCGGGTCCAGCCAGACGCGCATGGAGTAGTTGCCCGAGCCCCACACCGTCACTTCGCCCACGCCCGAGATGCGGGCCAGGCGGTCCTTGACGTTCAGGATCGCGTAGTTGCGCAGATAGGTGATGTCATAGCGGTCGTTGGGCGAGATCAGGTGCACCACCAGCGTCAGCGTGGGCGAGCTCTTGGCCGTGGTGACGCCCAGGCGCTGCACGTCCGGCGGCAGGCGCGGCAGCGCCTGCGACACGCGGTTCTGCACCAGTTGCTGGGCCTTGTCGGGATCGACGCCCAGCTTGAAGTTGACCGTCAGCGTCAGGTTGCCGTCGCTGTTGGCCTGCGACTGCATGTACAGCATGTCCTCGACGCCGTTGATGGATTCCTCCAGCGGCGAGGCGACGGTCTCGGCGATGACCTTGGGGTTGGCGCCGGGGTACTGCGCGCGCACCACGACCGACGGCGGCACCACTTCCGGATACTCGGAGATGGGCAGCTGGAACATGGCCAGCAGGCCCGCCAGCAGCACCAGGACGGACAGCACGCCGGCGAAGATCGGCCGGTCGATGAAGAATTTCGAGATATTCATGGACGTTCTCGTTGCGCCTGATGGTTCGGGCCGCTTACTGGCGGGCGGCCGAGGCGGTGGCGACCGGCTTGCGCTGGGCCACGTTCATGGGGACGACGGTGGGGGTGACGGCGTCGCCCGGGCGGATGCGCTGCAGGCCGTTGACGACGATGCGCTCGCCGGCGGCCAGGCCGGAATCGACCACGCGCAGGCCGTCCTGGTTGGCACCCAGCCTGACCTGGCGGTAGACGGCGTGGTTCTTGTCGTCGAGCACCAGCACGTAGCGCTTGTCCTGGTCGGTGCCGATGGCGCGTTCGTCGATCAGCACGGCCTCGCGCGGTTCGCTGCCGCCCAGGCGCACGCGGGCGTACAGCCCCGGCAGCAGCGAGCCGTCGGCGTTGTCGAACTCGGCGCGCACGCGGATGGTGCCGGAGGTGGCGTCCAGGCGGTTGTCCACCGAATGCACCACGCCGCTGCGCGAATAGCCTTCCTCGTTGGCCAGGCCCAGCTCCACGGGCACGGCGCCGCCGCCGCCGCCGTTGCGCACCGGATTCACGTAGCGCAGGAAGGTCTGCTCGTCCACGTCGAAGGAGGCGTACATCTTGGACACCGACACCAGCGTGGTCAGCGGCACCGAGGTGGCGCCGGCCGCCACCACGTTGCCCACCGTCACTTCGGCGCGCGACACGCGCCCGTCGACCGGCGCCTCGATGCGGGTGTAGCCCAGGTTCAGCCTGGCGTAGTCCAAAGCCGCCTGCGCGCCCTGCAGATTGGCCGCGGCTTCGCGCGCGGCGTTCTGCTTTTCCTCGAAGTCGCGGCGGGCGATGGCGTTGTCGGCCAGCAGCCGCTGGCCGCGCGCCAGTTCGCTGGCCGTGTAGGAGACGCGGGCCTTGGCGGCGGTCAGGGCGGCGGCGGCGCGGTTGACTTCGGCCTCGTAGGGGCGCGGGTCGATCGTGAACAGCACGTCGCCCTTCTTGACGATGCTGCCGTCCTGGAAGTGCACGGCGGTCAGCGTGCCGGACACCAGCGGGCGGATGTCGACGCGGTCGATGGCTTCGAGCCGGCCGGAATAGCGCTGCCAGTCCACGATGGTCTTGTTGACGACCTCGGCCACCTCCACCGGCGTGGCCGTGGGAGCGGCCTGGGCCTGGGCGGCGTTGGCCCCCGCGGGGGCGCGGAACAGGGCATAACCGCCGCCGGCCGCGATGACGGCTGCGAAAACGGCGAGCACAGCAATACGATGACGCGAAAGCATGGTGTTTCCTCAAGTGGTATCGGGGCGGAGTGCCTGCCGGGCGCCTGCGGAACGGGAGGCGGCTTGCGGCGTTCCCTGGGCAATGCCGCCCCTCGGGAGCCGGTAGTCATGCTGCGGTGCAGCATGAGACGCTGTCGCGTCTTCCAGGCAGTGGCGCCCGGGGAAGGGCGGTCATTGCGATGGCCGGAAACTGAGGAGCGACATGCCCTTACGGGGTGCCGGGCGGGGGAGCCGGGCGGCAAGGGCACTTCAAGATGGTTTGCATTCTGAGTGTTTTGCGACAGCGGATAAACCCGTATGTTTCGGCAACACTAGTCGGCATAAACGACTAATCGGCGGCGAAATCGGGTTATGCTGCACGCACCCCCTTTTGTCTATCCCAAGGACACCGTCGCCATGGATCGCTTTCAGGCTATGCAGGTGTTTGTGCGCGTCGTGGACGCCAACAGCTTCACCCGGGCGGCCGACAGCCTCTCGCTCCCGCGCACCACCGTCACCACCATCATCCAGAACCTCGAACGCCTGCTGGGCGTGCGCCTGCTCAACCGCACCACGCGCCGTATCGGCCTGACGCCGGACGGCGCCGGCTATTACCAGCATTGCGTGCGCATCCTGGCCGACGTGGAAGAAACCGAGGCCTGTTTCCAGGAAGCGGCGCTGCGCCTGAAGGGCCGGCTGCGCATCGACGTGCCCACGGCCATCGGGCGGCTCATCCTGATTCCCGCATTGTGCGATTTCCACGACAAGTACCCCGACGTGGAGCTGGTGCTGGGCCTGAGCGACCGGCCGGTCGACATGGTGCAGGAGGCCGTGGACTGCGTGATCCGCGGCGGCGAGCTGGAAGACTCCAGCCTGGTGGCGCGCCGCATCGGTTCGCTGCAGACCGTCACCTGCGCCGCGCCCGCCTACGTGGCGCGCCACGGCCTGCCGCAGACCATCGAAGCCCTGCGCGACCACCAGGCGGTGCACTACTTCTCCAGCCGCACCGGACGCAACTGCGCCTGGGACTTCAACGTGGACGGCAAGCACCAGGAAGTCGACATGAAGGGCGTGGTGGCCGTGAACGAATCCGGCGCCTACCTGGATTGCGGGCTCAAGGGCTTCGGCCTGATCCAGGTGCCGCGCTTCATGGCGCTGCCGCACCTGCAGGCGGGCGAACTGATCGAGGTGCTGCCCCAATGGAAACCCAGCGCCACGGCGATTTCGGTGCTGTATCCGCAAAGCCGCCAGCTCTCGCCCAAGGTGCGCGCGTTTTCCGACTGGGTGGCGGAACTGTTCGCCGGCTGCCCGCTGCTGAGCGGCCGCGACGAAAACGATCCCGCCGCCGCCCACTGCGGCATCTATGCGCGCGGCCAGGCCTCGCAGGCCATCGCCGCCATGGGCGCGCCCCTGCCGGCCACGCCGGCGCGCCGCCGCAGCGCGCGCGAGGAAGCGGCGGAATACGCCCTGTAAACGCGGGCGCGGGGCGGCGCCGCAGGCCGGTTCCGCCCCGGTATGCACGGGTAACCCCGTAGTAAATACAGGCCTTGTGTCCCTCGTATCGCACGAAACGTCTGTATAGTCCGACAGTCTGAGCCTTACAACTTACTGTCGATCCGCTCCATGCAGCCCGTACTTCCCGCCTACCTGATCGCCCGTTGGCTTTTGCTGCTCGTGTTGTTGGCGGGGGTGTATTTCCTTAGCGGCTTCCTGGTGCCGGCGCTGGCGGCGCTGATCATAGGCCTGGCCAGCTGGCCGCTGTACCAGCGGCTGGTGGCGCGCTGCGGCGGACGCACCACGCTGGCCGCCTCGCTGGCGCTGCTGATGGTGGTGGTGGTGCTGATCGTGCCGATGTCGCTGGCGCTGTCCTACGCCATCAAGGAAGCCAGCGCCTTCTTCGCCTGGGCCATCGCGGCCAACCGGCATGGCGTGGCGGTGCCCGCCTGGATCACTTCGATGCCGGTGGTGGGCGAACGCCTGGGCCAGTACTGGACGACCTATATCGGCGAGCCCCACGCGCTGGGCGCGCTGGTCGAGGCCGTCAGCGGCGAGCACCTGGGCAATATCTACCGCATGATCCTGGCGGCCACGGGCAACGTGTTCCAGCTGCTGCTGACCGTGCTGTTCATGCTGATCACGCTGTTCTTCGTCTACAAGGACGGCGCCCGCATGGTGGCGCAGCTCGACGTGCTGGGCGAGCGCATCCTGCCGGCGCGCTGGCTGCGCTTTTCGCGCGTGGTGCCGGCCACCATCAACTCCACCGTCACCGGCATGGGCCTGATCGCGCTGGGCGAGGGCGTGGTGCTGGGCATCGCCTACTGGATCGCGGGCGTGCCCTCGCCGGTGCTGCTGGGCGTGGTCACCGGGTTCATGGCCCTGATTCCGGGCGGCGCGCCGCTGTCGTTCACGCTGGTGTCGCTGTACCTGGTCGGCTCGGGCCACGTGGTGGCGGGCATCGCGCTGATGGTGTGGGGCAGCGTGGAACTCTTCATCGTCGACAAGACCCTGCGTCCGCGCCTGGTGGGCGGGCCGGTCAAGCTGCCGTTCCTGCCGACCTTCTTCGGCCTGGTGGGGGGCGTGAAGACCATGGGCATCGTCGGCCTGTTCGTCGGCCCGGTGCTGATGGCCCTGCTGGTGGCCGTATGGCGCGAATGGGTGCACCATGAGGTGCAGGAGCGCGACGCGGCCCGGGTGAATCCGCCGGCGGCCTAGGACGCGGTTTTGGTAATCTAGCCGTCCCCGCGCATGCCGGCGCCTGTCCGGTACGCAGACGCCTTGCGGCTCGTGATGCGGGTTGAGGATCGACATGTCTGGATTACTGATTGATGATCAGATCGCCGTCCTGCGCGAGCAGGGCTTCGTGGTGCTGCGCGGGTTCGCCAGCCCCGAACAGGTGGCGGCGCTGCGCGCCGTGGCCGAACGCCATTTGCGCGACCACGTCGCGCCCATCGAATACGAGGCCGACCTGCGCTATCCGGGCGCGCCCGAATCGCGCGCCGCCGAGGGCGGGCTGACCGTCAGGCGGCTGCTGGGCGCCTACGCGCGCGATCCGCTGTTCGCGCGCTGGGCCACCGATCCGCGCATCGGACGATGGCTGGGGCGCTATTTCGGCGAAACGCCGGTGCTGTCCACCGTGCACCACAATTGCGTGATGACCAAGCATCCGGCCTATGGCAGCCTGACGGGCTGGCACCAGGACATCCGCTACTGGTCGTTCTCGGACACCGACCTGGTGTCCTGCTGGCTGGCGCTGGGGCCGGAAACCCGCGAGAACGGCGGGCTTTCCTTCATTCCCGGATCGCACACGGCTTCGTATGCGCCGGAGCAGTTCGACGCCCAGAAATTCTTCCGCGACGACGAGCCGCGCAACGCCGAGTGGATCGCGCGCGCGGTCTGTCCGGCGCTGCAGGCCGGCGACGTGGTGTTCTTCCATTGCCGCACGCTGCACGCCGCCCAGGGCAACCGCAGCGAGCAAGTGAAGCTGTCGGTGGTGCACACCTACCATCCGCAGTCCTGTCATCCGGTGGCCGGCACGCGTTCGGCGTCGCAGCCGGGCGTGCCCTTGGAGGACCCGGCCGGATAGGGAAACTGATTGGAATCTGCTATTAATAATTGAATTACAATTAATATTAGCGCACTGCGCATGGCCCGATCGGCCGTGCGTGATTTCTCGCGCCGCATCCCTAGAACTCGAATAGGCTGTTTCCTGTGCGCAATCAACCCCCTGCCGATACGGAAAAAACGCGGGCGGCGACCGAGACCCGGTCGTCGCTCTTCGTGGGCTCCACCGAAAAGGCCTTCCAGGTCCTGCATGCGTTCGACGGTCCGAAGCGCCATATGACGCTGGCCGACATCGCCCGCGCGTCGGGCCTGGACCGCAGCGCGACGCAGCGCCTGGTCTATACGCTGGAGACGCTGGGCTATCTGCGCCGGATTCCCGACACGCGCAATTACGGGCTGACGCCGAAGGTGCTGCAGTTTTCGTACAACTATGTGCGCGCCAACGAGCTGATCGACAAGGCCTCGCCGTATCTGCTGGACATCAGCCGCACGCTGGGCGAGACCACCAATCTGCAGGAGCTCGACGGGCACGAGATCGTGTTCGTGGCGCGGTTTCCGGGGCACCACCTGGTGAATGTGGATATCGCGGTGGGGAGCCGGCTGCCGGCCTATTTCACGGCGTCGGGGACGGCGATCCTGTCACGACTGTCGGAAGAGCAGCGGCGGGAGATCCTGGCGCAGACCAGGCTGGAGCCGATTACGCCTTATACCGAGGTGGACCCGGAGAAGCTGCTGGAGCGGGTGCGGCGCGTGGCCGAGAAGGGGTACGCGATCATCGTGAACGAGACGGTGCTGGGGGATATTTCGGTGGCGGCGCCGGTGATCGATCATCGGGGGTTGGCGGTGGCTGCGATCAATATTGCCGTGCCTACGACCCGGTGGACGGTTGCCCGGGTGGAGGCCGAGTTGGCGCCTCATGTGCAGGTGGCGGCGACTTCTATTTCCAAGTCCAAGTTTTCGGCTTATTCGAGGTAGGTCGTTGTTGTACGGCCTTGCTGTCGGGCTTCGTAGGTCGCCCGGCGGCGCGGGCGGCGTGGCTGTTCGCGCCCGCGATTGCGGTCCGGAGCGTTCGCTCCGGACTGCCCCTTCGTCATCCTCGTCCGCCTTCGGCTCCCTACGGATTCCCTCGGGCGCAATCGAGGTTGCTCACAGCCACGCCGCCCACACCGCCGGGCTGCCGGCGTCTTGGGTCCGGCGTTTGGACCTGTGGTCGGGGGAAGAGCTTGCGGGGCCGCCCATGGCAGCCGCGCGGGCGGCTGCCATGGGCATCCGTGGTGGGTTGATTTGGGCGGGTGGTCGCGGCGCGGTGGGGTGGGGGTGACGATGGGCGTTAGGGGTTGATGCCCTCGAATTCCTTCAGCAACGGAATCAGTTCCTTGCGCAGCGCGGCCTGCAGGCCGTCGGCGGGGGGGACCAGGGGGTCCAGGACTTCGGGGGCGTTTACGCCGATCAGGTCCATGACCGACTTCATCGGGCCGGGGTTGGTCTCGGCGAAGGCCAGGTTCATCAGGGGGATCAGGCGGCGGTGCAGTGCCATCGATTCGCGGGTGTGGCCCTGGGAGGCGAGTTCGTAGACCTTGCGCCAGGCGGTGGGCAGCAGGCTGGCGGTGACGACGATGCCGCCTTTTGCGCCGGCGGCCAGGTGGACGGGAAGCAGGGTGTCTTCGCCGCTGAAGACGGCGAAGGAGTCGTCCACGCCGGCCACGGTGCGCAGGAAGTGGTACATGTCGGTGTTGCAGGCCTTCATGCCGATGATGTTCTCGTGGCGTGAAAGTTCGTGCAGCACTTCGGGGGCGATGGCGATGCGGGTGCGGTAGGGGATCTCGTAGATCATCACCGGCAGCGGCGAGGCGTCGGCGTAGCGCAGGAAGTACTCGCGGATGCCGGCCTGGGTGGGGGTGGTGTAGTAGGGAGTCAGCACCATCAGCGCGTCGGCGCCGGCGTCGGCGAATTCCTGGCCGGCCTGCAGCGCGTCGTGAAAGCCCGGGTCCAGCACCCCGGGGATCACCGGAATCCGGCCTTGTACGGCGTCCACGGTCAGCTTGCACATGCGGATGCGTTCGGCGCGGGCCAGCGCGCCGTATTCGCCGGTGCCGCCCAGCGGCACGATGCCGTCTATGCCTTGCTTGAGCAGGTAGGCGATCAGGGCCTGCGCGGCGGCGGCGTTGATGGTGTCGTCGGCGTTGACGGGGGTGGGGATGGCGGGGAAGACTCCGCGCAGTCGGGTTGCGTTCAGCATGAAACCTATCCAGTTAGGTGAAACGGGCGCGGATCAGTTGGCCAGGCTGCGGCGGCGCAGCCGGTCGGCCAGCCAGATCAGCACGGCAATGAAGATGAAAAGGCAGGTCGAGACCGCGGCGATCACGGGCGAGATCTGCAGGGTCACTTCGTCCCAGAACTGTTTGGGCAGCGTGGCGTTCAGGCCGCCGGACGCGAACAGGGCGATGGTCAGTTCGTCGAACGAGGTGGCGAAGGCGAACAGGAACGACGACATCAGGCCCGCGCCCAGGATCGGGAAGGTGACGAAGCGCAGCGTGGCCCAGGGGCTGGCGCCCAGGCTTTGCGCCGCCAGGTCCAGCCGCGTGTCGTAGTTGCGCAGCACGGCCATCATGGTGATCACCACGTAGGGCACGGCGACGACGGTGTGCGCCAGGATCAGGCCGACGGCCGACCCCACCAGGCCGACGCGGGCGAAGAAATAGAACATGCCCACGGCGATGATCATGCGCGGCACCACGATGGGCGACAGCACGAAGGCCAGCATGGCCGACTTGCCGCGCATGTTGGCGCGCACCAGCAGGAACGCGGCCGGGGTGCCGATCAGCATGGCCAGCAGGCCGGTGCCCACGCCGACGATGAGCGAACGGGTGATCGCCTGCATCCACACGGGCGAGGTGAACATCTGTTCGTACCATTGCAGCGAGAAGCCTTTGGGCGGCCAGGTCAGGCCCGAGCCGGCATCGAACGACAGCGGGATCATCAGGAAGGCCGGCGCCGACAGGAAGGCCAGCACCAGCAGCACGACCCACCACAGCGTGCGCGACTGGCCGGTGCCCGACACCGAGCGCCGCAGGCGCCTGGGCAGGAGGCCGAACAGGCGGTCCGAGACGTCGGCCAGCAGCGTCAGCGCCGCGTCGCCGGCGCGCCGGCCCAGGCCAGCCCGGCCCGAGGCGCGCACGCGGGTCGAGGCGGCGCCGGTCATGGTCGACAGGCCCAGCACCTTGTCGTAGATGGCGAACACCACCAGCACCACCACCAGCAGCAGCACCGACACCGCGCCGGCGAATTCCCAGTTCATGGTCTGCTGGACCTGGTCGATGATGATCTGGGTGATCATCGTTTCCTTGCGCCCGCCCAGCAGGGCCGGCGTGATGAAGAAGCCGATGGCGGTCACGAACACCATGATGGCGGCGGCGGCCACGCCGGGCATGGACAAGGGGAAGTAGATCTTCCAGAACGCCGTGCCGGGACGCGCGCCCAGCGTGGAAGCGGCGCGCGGCAGGTTGCGGTCGATGTTTTCCATGACGGACAGCATCGTCAGCACCGCCAGCGGCATCAGCGCGTGCACCATGCCCACCAGCACGCTGCCGAAGTTGTAGAGCAGGTTGGCCGGCGCATCCAGGATGCCCAGCGCCTGCAGCAGCTGGTTGACCACGCCGTTACGGCCCAGCAGCACCACCCAGGCGAAGGTGCGCACCAGGAAGCTGGTCCAGAAGGACAGCAGCACCCAGAACAGCAGCGAGGTCTTGCGCCGCGCCGACAGGCTGGAGATCAGGTAGGCCACGGGGTAGCCCGCGACCACCGAGAAGAACGTGGTCCACAGCGAGATCTTCAGCGTGATCAGCAGCACGTTCACGTACACGGATGAGTCGAAGAGCCGCTGGTACTGCGTCAGCGAAAAGCCCTGGTCGCCGTAGACGCTCAACAGCAGCAGCTGGCCCACCGGGTAGATGAGCAGCACCAGCAGCAGCACGACCAGCGGCGCCGCCATCAGGAAGTGGCGGCGGCCCTGGCCCATGCGCTTGCGGGGAGTGGCGAGGGTCGTCATGGGCTTACTCCGGGATGGCGACGGCGTCGGCGGCCTGCCAGCTGACCGACAACGGCTGGCCGATGGCGTACTGCTCGGCCTGCCGCTGCGTCGGATGGGCGGCGACGATGGGCGCCGCGTCGGCCACGCCCGTGTCCAGGTAGAGCTTGGTCAGGCTGCCGGTGACCATGACGTCCAGCAGCTTGCCGCCCAGGGCCGGGCCCTGGGCGCCGGCCCCGCTCACGCGCAGGTTCTGCGGGCGCAGCATCACGGTGACCTTCTGGCCGGCGCGCAGCGGCGCGCCATTGGACAGCGCGGGGCCGGTCACGCCTTGGTGTTCCAGCCTGACCGAGACGGTGTCGCCATCCGCCGATTCGACCACGCCCCGCAGCAGATTGGATTCGCCCAGGAAGTCGGCCACGAACAGGGTGCGCGGGCGGAAGTACAGGTCGGCCGGCGTGCCCAGCTGTTCGATCGCGCCGCCGTTCATCAGGCAGATGCGGTCGGACATGGTCATCGCCTCTTCCTGGTCGTGCGTCACGTAGACGATGGTCGTGCCCAGTTCGCGGTGGATGCGCTTGATCTCCAGCTGCATCTGGTCGCGCAGCTTCTTGTCCAGCGCGCCCAGCGGTTCGTCCATCAGGATGATGGCGGGGCGGTAGACCATGCAGCGCGCCAGCGCGATGCGCTGCTGCTGGCCGCCGGACAGTTCGCGCGGCAGGCGCGCCGCGACGTGCGGCAGGCGCACCATCTCCAGCGCCTCCATCGCGCGGCGGCGCGCTTCGGCCGCCGGCACCTTGCGCATCTTCAGCGGGAACGCGATGTTCTCTTCGATGCTCATGTGCGGGAACAGCGCGTAGTTCTGGAACACCATGCCGATGTCGCGTTCGTACGGCGCGCCGTAGGTCACGTCGACGCCGTCGATCAGCACCTGGCCCTCGTCGGGCTGGGCCAGGCCCGCGATCAGGCTCAGCAGGGTGGTCTTGCCGGAGCCGGACGGCCCCAGCAGCGTCAGGAATTCGCCGCGCGCGACGTCCAGGTGGGTGGGGGCCAGGGCGACGAAGTCGCCATAGCGTTTGCCCAGGCCCGAGATTTGCAGATTGGAGGAGGACATGATGTTCGACGAGGTAGGGATTACTTCAGGACCCAGCCGTTGAAGCGCTCGATGACGTCGCGCTGCTTCTCCAGCCAGTAGGCGGCGTTGATGTGCAGGCCCGTCTTGATGTTGTCGGGGTGGGTCGGGCAATTGCGCGCCACCTCGGGCTTGATGTGGTCGAAGGCGGCGGGCTGCGTGACGCCGGCCGCGAAATACTCGACCAGCGCGGCCTGGCGCTTGGGGTCCGAGGCGAACTTGATGAATTCGCGGCAGGCGTCGGCGTTGGGCGTGCCCTTGAGGATCGACCAGTTGTCGCAGCCCCAGATGTTCTGGTCCCACACGATCTCCACCGGCGCGCCGTTGGCGATGGCCGATTGCGCGCGCGACACCCAGGTGGCGATCATGTCGACCTCGCCGGAGCCCAGCATCTGCTCGACCTGGGCGCCGGTGTTCCACCACACCTCCACCGCCGGCTTGATCTTGTCCAGGCTGGCCAGGGCGCGGTCGATGTCGCAGGGGTAGACCTTGTCGGTCGGCACGCCGTCGGCCATCAGCGCTTCCTCGATGGTGTCGAACGGATGCTTGCGCAGGCCGCGGCGGCCCGGGATGTTCTTCACGTCCCAGAAGTCGGCCCACGACGCCGGCGCACGGCGGCCCTGGAACGCATCCTTGCGGTAGGCCAGCACGGTGGAATAGACGTTGTTGCCGACGCCATACGGCGACATGTACTGCTTGGGAATGCTGGCCACCACCGGGTCGGATTCCAGGCCGTGCTTTTCCAGGTAGACCTTGCCGCCTTCGGTCAGCATCAGGATGGCGGGCTGGCTGATCTTGGCCATGTCCCAGGTGTAGTTGCCGGTCTCCACCATGCTGCGGATCTGGGCGGTGGGCTCGGCGTTGGCCTGCACGCCCACCACCTGGATGCCGGTGGCCTCGGTGAACGGGCGGTAGAACACGGCGCCGTAGGCCTTGCTGTAGATGCCGCCGTCGTCGCGCACGACGATGCGCTTGGAGGCCGCGCGCGACGGCGTCCAGATCATGGGCATGGCCAGGGCGGCGGCGCCGGCGGCCACGGTCTTGAGCGCGTTGCGGCGCGAGGCGTTATGGGAGATCGGTTTCATGGAAGGCTCCTACGGATTGAGAACGGCTCAAGGCAGCAAGCGGCCGGGGTTGAAAAGCTGGGCGGGATCGAAAGCCTGTTTCACCGCGCGCATCATCGCCAGCTCCACCGGCGACTTGTAGTGCGCCATTTCGGCGAGCGAGCTGCGGCCCACGCCGTGTTCGGCGCTGAAGGTGCCGCCCAGCGCCGCGGCCACGTCGTTGACCGCGCGCCGGATGGCGGCGGCCATCGCGTCGCGGTCGGGCAGCGCGTTCCAGGCATCGAAGGTGAAAAACGGAATGAAGTGCACGTTGCCGTCGCCCAGGTGCGCCACGATCAGCACCGGCAGTCCCGGCGCCAGTTCGCGCACGGCCCGGGTGGCTTCGTCGATGAAGCGCGGCACGGCGGATACGGGCACGGCGGTGTCGGTGGTCAGGCCCACGCCGGCCTTCTTGTTGCCTTCCGACACGCTGTGGCGCACTTCCCAGAGGGCGGCGCGCTGCGCGCCGTTGGCGGCCAGCACGGCGTCGTGCAACAGGCCCTGGGACGCGGCCTGCTCCAGGATCTGCTGCAGCAGTTCCTGCAATCCGGCGTCGTCGCCGGTGTCGGACAGTTCCACCAGCACGTGCCAGGGATGGGCGCCGGGCAGCGGATTCTTGCGGCCCGGCACGTGCGCCATCACCACGTCCAGCTGGTTGCTGTCGATCATTTCGAAGGCCGACAGGCGCGAGCCGCAGGCCCGCTGGAACAGGCCCAGGATGTCCAGCGCGGCCTGCGGGCTGTCCGGCGCCAGCCAGGCCACGGCGTGCGCGCTGGGCAGCGGATGCAGCTTCAGCACGGCGGCGGTGACGATGCCCATCGTGCCTTCGGCGCCGATGAACAGGTGCTTGAGGTCATAGCCCGTGTTGTTCTTGCGCAGCGCGGTCAGGCCGTCCCAGATGGAGCCGTCGGGCAGCACCACTTCCAGCCCCAGGATGTTGTCGCGCGTGTTGCCGTAGCGCAGCACGCCGGTGCCGCCCGCGTTGGTGGCGATGGTGCCGCCGATCTGGCACGAGCCTTCCGCGCCCAGGCTGATCGGGTACAGCCGGCCTTGCGCGGCCGCCGCTTCCTGCACTGCGGCCAGCACGCAGCCGGCCTCGACTTCCATGGAATTGTTGGCCGCGTCCACGCGGCGCACGCGGCGCATGCGCGCCAGGTTCACGATCACGGGCGGGCGGCCTCCGGCAGCGGGCACGGCGCCGCCGCACAGGCTGGTGTTGCCGCCCTGGGGCAGCACCGGCGCGCCGTGCGCGTGGCACAGGCGCACCACCTCGGACACCTGCTGCGTGCTGCCGGGCAGCGCCACGCACAGCGCCGGGCCCTTGTAGCGGCCGCGCCAGTCTTCGGTGTAGCCGGCCATGTCGGCTTCGCTGTGGAGGATGGCGTCCGCGCCCAGGGCCTGGGTCAGCGCGTCTAGCAGGGTGTTGCCGTTGGTCATGTCTGTGGTCCCGATGGGCGCTGGAGTCCCAGCGCGTTCGGGCACAGCATACGATTACTTAAATTGCTTTTCGATTTAAATAATCGAATTGCAATTGACTTTAGGGTATGTCCTAGGCTTGCGCGCCGCTCGCCCAGGCCCGTGCGCCGGGCGTAATCGCGGATTAGTGGCGATCCGGATTGCGGCGCCCAAAATGATCGAAATACAATTATATTATTCTGTATTCGATTTATTTTAAACACCGCCAGGCCATGGAAAACAAGGAACTGCAATGCTGCCGTGCGTGATGGACTATCGGCGCCACGCGCAAAAACGCCTGCCCTGGCTGGCGTTCGATTACCTCGAAGGCGGGGCGGAGGACGGCCTGACGATGGCGCGCAACGTATCGGCCTACGCCGCGCTGGAATTCCGCCCGGACGTGCTGGTCGACGTCTCCGAATGCCGGCTGGAAACGCCGCTGCTGGGCGCCACCGCCGCCATGCCGGCCGCCGTCGGCCCCACCGGCCTGAACGGGCTGTTCTGGCCCGACGCCGACGTCCACCTGGCGCGCGCCGCGCACCGGGCCGGCCTGCCCTTCGTGCTGTCGACCGCGTCCACTTCCCTGCTGGAAGACGTGCGCGCGGCGACCTCCGGCGAGCTCTGGCTGCAGCTCTACGTGCAGCGCGACCGCCGCATCGCCGAGCACCTGATGGACCGCGCCTGGCAGAACGGCTATACCGTGCTGTTCCTGACCGTGGACGTGCCGGTCCACGGCAACCGCGACCACGACAAGCGCAACGGCTTCAAGCTGCCGCTGCGGCCGTCGCCGCGCCTGCTGCTGGACCTGGCCGCGCATCCGGGCTGGTGCTGGCGCATGCTGCGCCACGGCGGCCCGCAGTTGAAGAACCTGGCCGTCAGCTCCAACGCGCGAGAGAACATCACCGAACAGGCCTCGGCGCTCAGCCGCCAGATGGACCTGGCGCTGAGCTGGGACGACGTCGCCTGGCTGCGCCGCGTCTGGCGCGGGCGCATCGTCATCAAGGGCATCCAGGGGCTGGCCGACGCGCGCCGCGCCCGGGCGCGCGGCGTCGACGGCATCGTCCTGTCCAACCACGGCGGCCGCCAGCTCGAAAGCGCGCCATGCCCGCTGGAAATCCTGCCGGAGGTGGCGGCCGAACTGGGACGCTCGCTGGAAATCATGGTCGACGGCGGCGTGCGCCGCGGCAGCGATATCGCCAAGGCGGTGGCGCTGGGCGCGCGCGCCGTGCTGCTGGGCCGCGCGCCGCTGTACGGCCTGGCGGGCCGCGGGCCGGCAGGTGCGCACGAGGTGCTGGCGATTCTGCGCACCGAACTCGAAAACACCCTCAGGCTGCTGGGCCGCAGCCGCATCGACGCCCTGAACGCGGGCGCGGTGCGGCGGCGCTGAGCTCCAGGCTTGCAACCTTCATCGGAACATCCATGCGCGAAAAAATCGTTTTCATCGGCGGCGGCAACATGGCCTCGGCCATCATCGACGGCCTGCTCGGCCAGGGCAGGGCGTTGGAAGACTTCCTGGTGGTGGAGCCCTACGCGCCCACGCGCGAGGCCCTGGCCGCGCGCGGCCTGGCCTGCGTGGAGCTGCCCGGTCCCGGCCTGGGCGACGCCGCGCTGTGCGTGCTGGCCACCAAGCCGCAGGTGCTGCGCGAGGCCTGCGCGCAGGTCCGGCGTCATCTGCCGGCCGAGGCCGTCGTGGTCAGCATCGCGGCCGGCGTCGAACTGGCCGCGCTGTCGGACTGGCTGGGCGGCCATGCTCGCATCGTGCGCGCCATGCCGAACACGCCGGCCAAGGTGGGCCTGGGCATGACGGGTCTGTACGCCACGCCGGCCTGCGGGCCGCGCGAACGCGCGCTGGCCGACGCCCTGTTCGCGGCGGTGGGCGAACGCATCTGGACCGCCAGCGAAGCCATGATCGACGCCGTCACCGCGGTGACCGGCAGCGGGCCGGGCTACGTCTTCCATTTCATGGCCGCGCTGGAGCAGGGCGCGGTCGAACTGGGCTTCGCGCCCGCCGAAGCGCGCCGGCTGGCGGTATCGGCGTTTCGCGGCGCGGCCGCGCTGGCCGCCGCCGAAGACGCCGCCTTGTCCGAGCTGCAGGACCGCGTCACCTCCAAGGGCGGCACCACCCACGCGGCCCTGTCGCACATGCGCGAAGCCGGCGTGGCCGAGGCGATCGCCCGGGCCGTGCATTGCGCCCGGCAACGCGCGCGGGAACTGGCCGCGGGATAGGGCGCCCGCGCCCCGGGCTTGACGGAAGGCCTATCGGAACTATATCGTACGATATATATCGTAAGATACGTTCCGAGGAGGTCCCATGCGTCAACCCCAATTCCTGACCGCGTTCCCGCGCGGCCCGCGCCGCGCGCGGAACAAGGCTCACGAGGCCGTGCGGCCGCAAGACCACGACGGCCGCCACGCCCATCACCAGCGCCATGCCGGCGCGGGCAGCGACTGGTTCTCCGGCCCGCCCGGCGGGCGCGGCGAGCCGGACGGCCTGGGCGGCGACGGCGGCGGCTGGAACCGCAGCCGCAAGGTCTCGGGCGACGACCTGCAGCTGATGCTGCTGGGCCTGCTGGAACAGAATCCCAGCCACGGCTATGAACTCATCAAGGCGCTGGGCGCGCTCAGCAACGGCTTCTACACGCCCAGCCCCGGCATGGTCTATCCGGCGCTGACCTATCTGGAAGAGCTGGGCTACGCCACGGTCGAGCAGGCCGGCGCCAAGAAGCGCTACCACCTGGCGCCGGCGGGGCGCGAGCGCCTGGACGCCAACCGCGAGCGCCTGTCGCTCATGTTCAACAAGTTCAAGCACGTGGCGCGCAAGATGGACTGGATGCGCCAGGCCTGGAGCGGCCAGCCGCGCAGTACCGGCCCGGAGGGCGAGGACGCCGCCACCGGCTGGCTGCCGGAATTCGTCGAGGCCCGCCAGGCGCTCAAGCGCGCGCTGCTCGAACGCACCGACGCTGCGCCCAAGGAACAGCGGCGCATCGCGGCCATCCTGGCGCGCGCCACGGCGGAAATCACGGGCTCCTGTTCCTGATTCCGTACCTTCCTGGAGTATCCATGACCCGCACCGACCTCAATGTCGAACGCGTCCGCCACGAACTGAAGGCGCGCGTGCTGACCGTGGCGCACGTCGAGCGCATCGCGGGCCTGCTGGCCCGCGTCACCTTCACCGGCGACGACCTGCACGACTTCGTCTCCGCCTCGTTCGACGACCACGTGAAGCTTTTCTTTTCGCCCGACCCTTCGCTGCCGCCGGTCCTGCCCAGCTTCGGCCCGGACGGCATCAAGTTCCCCGAAGGCGCGCCCCGTCCAGCCGCGCGCGACTACACCCCGCGCCGTTATGACGCGGCGCGCAGGGAACTCGTAATCGACTTCGTGCTGCACGGCGACGGCCCCGCCTCGACCTGGGCCGAGCAGGCCGCGCCCGGCCAGCGGCTGGGCATAGCCGGGCCGCGCGGTTCCTTCGTGGTGCCCACGGGCTTTGACTGGCACCTGCTGATCGGCGACGAAACCGCCTTGCCCGCCATCGCGCGCCGCCTGGAAGAGCTGCCCGAGACCGCGCAGGCGCTGGTCCTGATCGAAGTGCCGCATGCCGCCAACGAGATCGCGCTGGCCAGCCCCGGGCGCGCGACGGTCCGCTGGCTGCACCGCGACGGCGCGGCGTCCGGCGACGGCGCCGCGCTGCTGGACGCGGCGCGCGAACTGCGTTTGCCGCCGGGCGAAGGCTATGTGTGGATCGCGGCCGAGTCCGCCGTGGCCAGGGCGCTGCGCGAAATCATGGTGGCGGGCCATGGCGTGGACAAGCGCCGCATCCGCGCCGCCAGCTACTGGAAGCGCGGCGCGGCCGCCGTGCACGAGTCGCACGAAGACTGAACGGCGGCCTCAGGCCGCGGCCAGCGCCAGCAGGTTGCGCACGCGCGCGCCCGCGCCGGGCTGGCGCACCGCCAGGCCCAGCACGGCGCGCGGCCAGTCCAGCGCGAACGGACGGTACACCACGCCGTCGGGGCGCAGATGGCGCAGCGAATCCGGCACGATCGCCACGCCCATGCCCGCCGCCACCAGGTTCACCGCCGAAGACAGCTGCGGCGCGCGCTGGCCGATGCTGGGGTTGAGCCCCTGCTGCCGGCAGGCCGCCATGATGTCCGCGCTCAGCCCGTAACCTGACTTGCGCGAATACAGAATGAAGCGCTCGCGCGCCAGGTCGGCGGGCGCCAGTTGCGCCGCGCCGGCCAGGCGATGGCCCAGCGGCAGCGCCACCACCAGCGGCTCCTGCGCCAGCTGCGTGAAGGCCAGTCCGCCGTCCAGCGCGAAGGGCGGCCGCACGAAGGCCGCGTCTATCGCGCCGCTGCGCAGCTGCGCCACCAGCGTTTCGCTATCGCCTTGCGACAGCGTCATCTCCACTTCCGGATAGCGTTGGCGGTATTGCCGGATCAGCCCGGTCACCACGCCGTTGAACGAAGCCGATTCCGTGAACCCCAACGTCAGCTCGCCGACCTCGCCGCGCGCCGCCCGCTGCGCGGTCAGCACCGCCGCCTGGGCGCGCTGCAGGATGTCCTGCGCGCAGGCCAGGAAGGCGCGGCCCGCGTCGTTCAGCGCCACGCCCCGGCCGTTGCGGTCGAACAGCGGCGTGCCGACTTCCTGCTCCAGCTGGCGGATCTGCTGCGACAGCGGCGGCTGCGCCATGCCCAGTTGTTCGGCGGCGCGGGTGAAGTGTTCGGCCTCGGCGGTGGCGACGAAATAACGCAGGTGGCGCAGTTCCATATCGGTATCTAGAAAGTATTAATTATCAATTTTCCATATATTGGACATTCTAGTGCCGCGGAACGATCATGGACGCATCCGATACGTCCTTCAAGGAATCCGCATGAACGCCCCAGTCAAACCCAGCACCCTGTTGCGCCAGCGCCTGGCCGCCGACGTCGTCGTGGCGCCCGGCGCCTATGACGGCATGTCGGCCCGCCTGGTGGCCGCGGCCGGCTTTCCGGCGGTCTACGCCAGCGGCGGCGCCATCGCGCGCGCCGCGGGCTACCCCGACATCGGCCTGCTGAGCTTTACCGAAGTGATGGACCGCGTGGAAAAAATCGTCGACGCCAGCGGGCTGCCGGTGGTGGCCGATGCCGACACCGGCTTCGGCGGGTCGGCCAACGTCGAGCGCACCGTGCGCATCATGGAGCGCGCCGGCGTGGCCGCCTTCCACATCGAGGACCAGTCGTTTCCCAAGCGCTGCGGCCACCTGGACGACAAGAGCCTGGTCGACGTGGAGGAAATGTGCCGCAAGGTGCACATCGCGCGCCAGACCGTGAGCGACCCCGACGCGCTGGTGATCGCGCGCACCGACGCCATCGCGGTCGAGGGCTTCGACGCCGCGCTGGCGCGCGCGCAGCGCTACGTGGAAGCGGGCGCCGACATGCTGTTCGTGGAAGCGCCCGAGACGCGGGAGCAGATCCAGGCCATCGCCGAGCGCCTGCCCGGCCTGAAGCTCATCAACATGTTCTACGGCGGCAAGACGCCGCTGGTGCCGCTGCCCGAACTGGCGGCAATGGGCTATCGCCTGGTCATCATTCCGTCGGACCTGCAGCGCGCCGCCATCCATGCCATGCAGGCCACGCTGGCGGCCATCCGCCAGACCGGCGACAGCAGCGCCCTGGCCGAGCGCCTCACCAGTTTCAAGGAGCGCGAGGAGATCGTGCAGACCCGCCGCTACCTGGCGCTGGACGCGCAATAGCGGCGGGGGGCGCTATCCGGGGCAGCGCCGCGGCAGGGTCAGCGGCCACAGCCGCTGGCCGTACGAGCCGTACAGCGTGCGCACGCCGCATTCCATCGCCACGCGCGCCACCGGCCTGCCGGTGCGGTCGATGATGGAAGACCATTCCATGGTCGAGACCACGGCGCGCCCGTCCCGGAACGGCGAGACGGTTTCGTAGGCGGGCAGCAGCGCCATCTCGCCGGCGGCGTTGACGTAGCCATAGGCGCTGTCGGCGTAGACCGGCGCCAGGCCCTCGCTCAGGCGGCCCAGCGCATCGAACGCGGGTCCGGTGAGCGCGCCGCGGGCGTCGACCGCGCGCATCGCGCGGCTCGACAGCTGCGACACGGCATAGCCTTCCGAGTAGGCCGACGCAAGGCCCTCGGCGCTCACGCGGACCTTGCCGTCCAGGCCGACGTAGTCGGTCTTCTGCCTGCCCTGGTCGATGTAGCGCCGCAGCAGCGTGGGCGAGCCGGCCGGCCAGCTCCAGTCGCCATCGGGCAGGACGGCGACGGTCTTGCCCTGCGCGTCGATCACGCGGTCGCCGTCGTCGTCGCTCACCAGTGCGCGGGCCGGCGCGCCGCGGAAGGTGCCGCCGATCACGGCGGCGGGCGCGATCTGCCACCGGCCCTGCGCGTCCAGATAGCCGCTGCGCAGGGCGCGGCGGATCTCCATCCAGTCGCCCAGGCGGGTGTAGCGCGCATCCTCCATGTCCAGCGCGTCGGCGCCGTCGGGCGAGATGATCCAGCGGCGCTTGCCGTCGTCGGCGGTAATGGCGCCGGTCTCGTCGGCGTGGGCCTGCAGGTTGGGCAGGAAGGCGGTCAGCGCGCGGCCCTCGGCGTTGAACAGGGCGGAGGGGCGTTTGTATTCCTCCTGCTGCGGGCCGGCCTGCTGCACCTGCCACAGCTGCGCGTTGACGCGCCTGGCGGCATGGTGGCTGGCCGGCACGATCCAGCGGCCCTGCAGGTCGATGACGCCGCTGCGGTCCGGCCCCAGCGAGGCCACGGCCTGGCCGTGCTCGAATTCGCCGATGCTGCGATAGCGCGCCTCGGCGATGACCTTGCCGGCCACGAAGTCGTACAGGCCCCAGGGCGCGTCCTCGGCCGCGGTCTCCACGAAACGCACCACGCCGGGCGCGACGATTTCCGTGTCGAAGTAACCCGCCGGCAGCGCATAGGCCTTGCCGTCGCGGTCGATCATGCGGCTTGCGCCGCCGCCGTAGGCCAGCGCATAGCCGTGGCGGAATTCCCCGATGTATTGCTGCGCGGGCAGGTCGATGGGCTTGCCGGCCGCGTCCAGCAGGCGCATGCCGTCGGCCGTGTGGGCGGCGTAGCGCAGGTGCCGCGCCTCCAGTCCTGCGGGCGGCTCGCCGTCGTACCGGCCGACGACGTCCAGCGGGGTCACCTCGGTCCAGGCGGCGTCGCTCACGATGCTGCCGTCGGCCAGCACCAGGCCGGCGCCGGTCTCGGTGTTGCAGTGGCAGTAGCCGTGGCTGAGCAGGCCCAGCGGGCCGCCGGGCATGTCCAGCGCCAGCGGCCGCAGCGCCATCTGCTGCGCGGCCTCGACCGTCTCGGGCTTGAGCAGCGCGCGGCCATCGGCGTCGATCACGTTGAGCAGGCGGGTGTCCTGGAACAGCCACAGCCTGCCCTGGCGCACCTCCATGCGGCTGAACTCGCCCAGCCAGGCCGGCGCGCGGTCGCCGTACAGCCAGGCGCCGGAGGGCGTCAGCAGCCCGGCCGACGTGTTTTGCGCGTCGGTGAAACGCACATAGCCGTCCAGATCGCCGACGACGGCCAGGTCCGCGCCCAGCTCCACCGGTTCGCCGCGGCCCGGAATCAAGGCCATCACCTTGTTGCCGGAGGGATAGAGCAGCGTGTCGCCAAAGCGCTGCGAACCATAGGCCTGATCGCCCTTGAGCCTGGCCACGGGCTTGCCCGCGGCGTCCAGCACCGCATAGCTGCCGCGCTCCAGCTCGGCGCTCCAGAATGCATTGCCCAGTTGCCTCAGTTCGCGGTAGCGCTGGCCCTCGTCCAGCACCGACCGGCCCTGCGGGTCCAGCAATTCCGCGCCGCGCGGCCCGTAGGCCAGGGCCAGCGCGCCTTCCTCGGACGGCTCCAGGATGTCGTCGTAGACCGGCTCCAGCGCCCAGTTCCACTGGCCGTCCACCAGGCCGTAGCGGCCCTCGTCGTTGCGCGCCACGTACAGCTGCTTGCCATAGGCGCGGATCAGATGGATGCCGGCGTCGCCGTAGCGGCGCTCGCCGCTGGCGGAGCGGTACTCCAGCTTGTATTCCAGCGTGGCCAGGGCCGGCACGCCGTCCTGCAGGCGCAGCGAGGCCACGCTTTCGTCCAGCGGCTCGCCCACGTAATTGCCCTGGCGGTCGATCAGATGGTGGCGGCCGTCCAGCGTGGCCACGGCCAGGCCGGCCTGCGTGAAGTTCTGCACGGCGTCGAACTGCGGGCGCACCGCCATGCGGCCGCGCGTGTCGATGAAACCCCAGCGGCCCTGCCACTTGACGGCGGCCAGGCCGTGGCGGAAGTCGCCCACGGCCTCGAATATCGGGTCGATCGCCAGCCTGCCGTTCTGGTCCAGGAAGCCCCAGGCATGGCGGCGCAGCGACCGGTCGCCGGGCGCCGGGCCGGCGCTTTTCAGTGCGCTGGGCAGCAGCACCGCCGCGCGCTTGTCCGACAGCGTGCGGATGCAGCCGTTGGCGTAGGGGCTGCCGGCGCTCGTGTCCAGTTCGGCGTAGCTGTCGTACGGGGCGTTCTCCAGGCAGCCGGCGTCTCCGTACTGCGCGTGGGCGGACAGGGACGCGCCCAGCGCGGCCAGCGCGCAGGCGAGACGGGTGATGCTGAATGCGCGTGACTTCATTGTTGTTCCGCTTTGGCGTTGTCGGGGGCGAGCTCGAACTTCCCGGCCGCGGGGCAGCTCATCTTCTGCTGCGGCCAGCTGATGCGGCCGAGGCGGTCCAGGATGGTCAGCGTGTCGCAGACCATGACGAAGGTCGCCAGCGGTTCTCCCTTTGTGTCGATGAACTGCGTGTATCCGTCCTGGCGCACCAGCGCGCGTTCCTCGTGGAAGTCGCCGGCCCACGAGAACAGCGGCGGGATCGCATAGCGCCCGCTCAGGTCGATGTAGCCGAACTGCTTGCCGGTACGCTGCTTGCGCTGCGCCACGGCCAGGCCGTTCCTGAGCGGTCCCAGCCAGTCGAAGTGCGGCCCCACGATGCGCTTGCCGGCGGCGTCGACGAAGCCGTAGCGGTCGTTGCCGCCGTCGCCGCTGTAGGGCACCACGCCTTCGCTGGCGAAGCGATAGCGCACGCTGTAGCTGCCGGGCACGCGCGCGATCTCGTTGCCGCGCAGGTCCGTCATGACGCTGCCGCCGTCGTTCTGGTACGCGATGCGCTGCATGCCGGCCAGCGGCGTGCCGTCGCCGCGGCCATCCAGCAGCGTCTTGCCGTTCTGGTCGATCAGGCGGTAGCCGGCGCCGTCGTAGGCGCGCGCCAGGCCTTCGGGCTGCACGAAGAAGGGATTGAATTCGCCATACAGGGCGGGCACCTTCAGCTCGCCGCGGGCGTCGATGGCGCCTTCGCGCTCGTCGCCCTCCATGTAGATCCAGTCGCCGTACACCTCGTTGCGGCGCTGCCGGCTGTCGGCCAGGCGCAGGCCCGCGCCGTCCGCGTCGAACAGCATCAGGCCGGCGTCCTCCAGCTCGGCGATGTAGCGTCCGTCCTTCAGGGCGGTGGGCTTATTGGCCAGCGCCGGGCTGGACTTGCCGCTGCGCAGGTTGACGAGCCGGTAGCCGCGCGACGAGTCGGAAGCGCGCGGGCCGGTGTCGGGAACCAGCATGAGGCCATTGCCCAGGTATTCCAGTTCGTACGCGCTCTGGTAGGCGGGGCGCAGCGCCCATCGCCCCTTGCTGTCGATCACGCCCCACTGGCCCCGTTCCTGCACCAGGGCCCAGCCGTCGCGGAACGCTTCGATGCCGTCGTACACCGGCTTGAGCACCGGCGCGCCGGCGCGCAGGTTCCAGACGCCCCAGCGGCGTTCGCGGTTCTCGTCCGGCGCGCGGTAGTGGAGCATGTCGCCGTCCAGGCCCTCGGCGCCGTCGAGCACCGCGTCGGGCACGGCCACGGTCTTGCCCCGGGCGTCGATCAGCACCTCCTCGCCGCGCTGCGAGCCCGCCGGCCGCGCCCAGGCGTAACCGCCGCGGAACGGGCGCAGATTGCCGAAGCGCGGCGGGACCGCCCACTTGCCCGCCGCGTCGATCGCGCCGGCCTTGCCTTCGCGGGTGCGCACCGGCAAGGGCATGGACACGTCATAGGCCGAGATGTCGTCCCAGTCCGCGTTGGTCACGATCTTGCCGGCCGGCGTCAGGATGCCGATGGGCTGCCCATAGGCATGCGGACGCAGCAGCGCCAACGGCATCGGGGCCGTGCCGGCGGCGCCGCGCCTGCTTTCGTCGCGGCGGCTGAAGGCGGTGACGTCGTAGGCCCGCAGCCGCGCGACGGTGGCGTCGTCCAGCAGCGGCCTGCCGTCGGCGGCGTAGATCTGCACCAGCCCGCCCTGGCTGATTTCCGCGCCGCTGGCCGCGGCGGCGGCCGCGGCTTCGGCGGCTGCCGCCGCCGCATCGGCCGCGTCGGCGGCATCGGCGGCCGCTCCCGCCTCGGACGCCGCCGAGACCGGCGGCATGGGAATCATCGGCGGCGGCGGCGCGTCGGCCGGCGCCGCCGCCGGGATGGCGGCGTCGCTTGCGATCATCGCGCCCGCGTCGTCGGCTGCCGGTTCGCCGCCGATGTCCTCGGCGGCTTCGGCTTCGACCGGGGCGGAGGCGTCCTCGGCCCGGGCCACCGCGTCCTGGCCCGGCTGTTCGGCGGCCTGGGCCTGCGGGGCGTTGCCGGGCTGGGCGCCGGAGATCCAGGCCTGGCCCTCGCGCACGTCCACGCGGCCCTGGCCGACGGGCACCCGGATCAGCCTGTCGGCGGCGTCGATCAGCAGCACGAGGTCGTCGTCGACCATGAAGCGCCAGCCTTCGCGATCCTGCACGCCGGCGTAAGGAGATTTGAAGCGATGCAGCACCTGGCGCTGGCCGTCCAGCAGCTGGGCCGGCCCGCCGTCGTCGGGACGGGCCAGCCACAGGCCGGGCGCCACAGACTGCAATTGCCGGTAGCGCTCGGAAGAAAGCGCCAGGCCGGCCGCGTCCACGAACAGCCAGCGCTCGTCGCGGCGCACCGCCAGAAGCGCGCCGTCGCGCAACGGCGGCTCCTGCGACTGCAGGGCCTGCGGCGTCACGGCCCAGCCGCCCGCCTGGTCCAGCAGCCCCCACCAGCCGCCATAGCGCGTGTCGCGCAACTGGGCCGGCAGATAGCCGCCGGTCGGCGCCGCCAGCCGCATCACGCCTTCGGGCAGCGTGGCCGCCTTGCCGGTCGCGACGTTGAACAGCCGCGGCGGCTGCGGGATTTCCATCGCCGCCAGCTTCTGGCCCGGCCGGAAACCCCAGCTGCGCGCGCCCAGCGCAAAGGTCTTGAGCGTCTTGCCCTGGCGGTCGATCAGCACGTCGCGGCCGTCCGCTTCCACCACCGCGCTGCCTTCGGCGTTGAAGCCGCTGGCGCGCGCGTAACGGGGTTCGATGGCCCAGCGGCCGCCGCGGTCGATATAGCCCCAGCGCCCGTCCTTGTTCACCGCGGCCAGGCCGTTCTGGAACGGCTCGGCCTCGTCATAGGCGGGCGCGATGGTCATGCGGCCCTGCTTGTCGAGGTAGCCCCAGCGGCCCGCGGCGTCGCCGGCCGAGCCGGTCAGCACCGCGGCCAGGCCTTCGCTGTAGGGCTGGTGGCATTCCGGACGCGCGCCCGGTTCGAAGAAGTCGCCGAGGCAGCGCGCGATCCAGCTGGATTGCGCCTGGGCCGGCGCCTGCACCGCGGCCAGGCTGGCCAGCGCCAGGGCGAGCGCCAGCGGCTTGAAGTCGAACGAGGCCCTCGCCGCGGGGCGGGGCGGGACGCAACCGCCGGAACGTAAGGGCCGGGCGCAATGCCGCATGGTCGTATGCCTGCCAAGAAGATGGGAAGGCAGCACTGTAACCACCCGTAGCAGGCAATAACTCGGGAAATGTAACCATCGAAAACCAAGCGTTAACAAGCGCCCGGTCTGCGCGGCGGCCGGCGCGCTACAGCGGGCGGTGCTGGGTGCCCCCGCCCATGGTCACGTGCAGCATGCGACAGGGCTCCAGCACCTTGACCGTGTGCCACGCGCCCTTGGGTATCACGTAGGCGTCGCCCGCCTGCATGCGGATTTTCTGGATGCCGGTGGGCCACTCCAGCTGCAGCTCGGCCGCGCCCGACAGCAGGCGCACGACCTCGTCGGCCTGCGGGTGCATTTCCCATTGCGGCCAGTCCGAGGCGAAGCTGAACTCCGACAGCAGCCAGCCGCGGCCGTAGCGATCGAGTTCCTCGGGCGGCTGCGACCAGAACGCGTCGCCGCCTTCGACGGTGGTGCTGGCGCCCGAGGCGTCCAGCAGGACATAGTGCGATGACAGATCCGTGGTCATAATGCGCTTCCTGAGAGGGGCGTCGGAACAGTGTAAAGCGATATCATGTCGCTCATCGGCAATGGGAGAGGACGATGCGGGAGACGGCGGCGCGCCAGGGATTCGACGGGGTCAGGCCCGCCTCGGAGTCTTCCATCGAGATCGGTTTCTTCCACCAGGGCCGGCATTGCGTCGAGCGCATCCGCGCCAAGCCCACCGCCGCCAATCTCAAGCGCGCCGCCGAACGGCGCGCGGCCATACTCGAGGCCATCGCGCGCGGCGAATTCGACTACGATGCCGAATTCCCGAAGCGCGCCCGCGCGGCCAAGCCAACACAGGGTTCCGCATGACGAGCAACGAGCAACTGGAAATCAATGTTCTGACGCCCGAGGCCTTCCGCCCCTATGGCTGGATGCTGGGCAAGCCCATCCCGGACGGCAACGGCGTGCCGCTGTACTCCAACGCGGCCACCGATTTCTGGCAGGAGCACCTGTTCAACACCGGCGCGGGCGGCGACGCCGAACTGCTGTGGGTCAACTACCGCAGCCGCTCGCTTGAAATCGACAGCCTCGAAAAACACCTGCTGACCCAGCAGGCCATCGTCCCGCTGACCGGCGAGATCATCCAGGTCGTGGCGCCCAGCGCCGCCGACGGCGGCCCGGACCTGTCCCAGGTCGCGGCTTTCCGGGTGCCGCAGGGGCAGGGCGTGTGCATGCGGCCCGGCTGCTGGCACGCCACGCGCGTGGCCGAGGCCGAAGTCACCTGCCTGATGTTGACCCGCCGTTCCACCACGCTGGACCTGATCCAGCACCTGACCACGGACGCCAGCGCCAGCGAAAGCGCGATCCAGGCCATTCCGGTCTTGCGGCTGGAAAGCCAGGTCCAGGAGGCCTGAGCAGCCGCGCGCGGCGATACGCGGGCCGGCCCGGCCCATCCCTCGAAATGTTGGAGCACTGAATGCGCAACCGTCAGATATGCACCGGCTTTTTCCTGGCAACCCGCCGCGGCCTGCGCCTGGCGGCCGCGGCTCTCCTGGCGGGCGCGCTGGCCGGCTGCAGTTTCCATTCGCCCGACGCCGCCAGCGGTTCGCATTCGGTCGGGATAGACGGCGTCACGGCGCAGCAGGCGCGCAGCATCGCGCGCGAGGCCTATCTGTACGGCACGCCCATGGTCGCCAGCTACCAGACCATGTACGCCTTCAGCATCGACAGGAACGGCCCGCAGTACAAGGGCCCGTTCAACACCATCAGCAGCATGGCGCGCGTCTATGCGCCCGAGGACAAGGCCTATGCGCCCAGCTCCGACACCGGCTACTCGTACGCGGCGCTGGACCTGCGCGCCGAGCCCGTGGTCGTCACCGTGCCGCCGATTGGCGGCGGGCGCTATTACGCGCTGCAGCTGATGGACCTGTACACGCACAATTTCGGCTATATCGGCAGCCGCAGCACCGGCAACGGCGGCGGGCGCTTCCTGGTGGCCGGTCCCGGCTGGAACGGCAAGACGCCGGCCGGCATCACCAAGGTGTTCCGGTCGGAAACCGAACTGGCCAACCTGGTGGGACGCACGCGGATCTACAGCGCCGCCGACGTGCCCAACGTCAAGCGCATCCAGTCCCGCTACAAGGTGCAGACGTTGTCTGCGTACCGCCGCCAGCGCGCGCCCGCCCCGGCGCCGGCGGTGGACTGGATCGCCGCCGAATCGCCGGCACAGCTGCGCAGCTCGCTGGAGTTCTACAACCAGTTCGCCTTCCTGCTGCAGTTCGCGCCCGAGCATGCCTCGGAGCGCTCGCTGCGCGCGCGTTTCGCCAGCATCGGCCTCGCGGCCGGCGAGCCGTTCGACGTCGGCAGGCTCAACCCGGCGCTGCGCCGCGCCCTGCAGGAAGGCATGCACGACGGCCAGAACGACATCGACAAAAAGCGCGAGGCCCTGCAGGGCAGGACCGACGGGCTTTACGGCGACCGCAAGTCGCTGGGCAATGACTACCTGGCGCGCGCCACCGGCGCGCAGGTCGGCCTGGGCGGCAGCGGACGCGAGGAGGCCATGTCCCCGGCGCTGGAAAAAGACAGCTACGGCCAGCAGCTCGACGGCCGCAACAAATACACGCTGCGCTTTCCGCCTCGCGGCCTGCCGCCGGTGCGCGCCTTCTGGTCCATGACCCTGTACCGGCTGCCCGACCAGCAGCTGGTGGCCAACCCCATCGGCCGCTACCAGATCAACGCGTCCATGTTGAGCCGACTCAAGCGCGACGCCGACGGCGGCATCACCCTCTACATCCAGCCGGAATCGCCGGGCAAGTCCCGGGAATCCAACTGGCTGCCGGCGCCGCAGGGGCCGTTCATGCTGGCCTTCCGGTACTACTGGCCCAGGCCGGCGATGCTGGACGGCAAGTGGACCCAGCCGGAGATCCAGCGGGCGCCGGGATAGCGGCATGAAGCGCAACTTCAACATCCACGATCTGCGCATCTTCTATACGGTGGTCATGGCCGGCTCGACCCGGCAGGCCGCGCAGATCATGCACCTGACGCAGCCGGCCGTCAGCCACGCCATCTCGCGCCTGGAGAGCGCCACCGGCGTGCAGCTCTTCGACCGTTCGTACAAGACCTTGCGGCCCACGGAGGCCGGGCAATACCTGTACAGCGAAGCCAAGTTCGTGCTGGACGAGCTGGTGCGCATCGACGAGGCCCTGCACAGCATCGAGCAGTTCGGCGGGCGCGGGCTGCGGATCGCGGCGTCGCCGGCGCTGGCATTGGGCTACGCGCCCGATGCGGTGCGGCGCTATCTGGACGCCAACGGCACGCGGCCGTTTTCCATCGACATCGAATCCTCGGTGCAGGCGATCAGCGCGGTCGAGACCATGCGCGCCGATTTCGGCCTGGGCGCCGTCCACCGCGACAGCGCGCGGCTGCGCTTCACGCCGTTTCTGCGCGCTGACGTCGTCGCCATCGCGCACCGCGACCATGCGCTGGCGCAGCGCGAAACCATCGCGGTGGCGGACATTCCGGCCGAGACCTACGTCAAGCCGCTGTGGTCCGACTACGTGGTGGCGCAGGGCGATATCGCGGATTCGCTGATCCTGCGCTCGGGCATGCGCGCGCACATGTCGCTGCTGCCGGGCACGGTGCGGGCCATGAAGGGCATCAGCCTGGTGAACGCGCTGTCGGCCTGGGACATCGCGGCCGCCTATCCCGACCTGGTGGTGCGCCCGCTGGCGTCGCGGCAGTGGTTCGAGTTCCTGCTCATCACGCGCAAGGAAGCGCAGAACCAGGAACTGGCCGAGCGGCTGCTGGACGCCCTGCGCGCCGCCGCCCAGGAGCGCCGCGCCGGCGTCTACGCGCAGGCCATCGAACTGGCGAGCTGAGCCGCCGGCCTTATTGCGGCGGCTGCCACGGCAGCGATTGCAGGTCGCCGTCGATGCTGATGGCCTGGCCGCTGATCATCGCGCCATAGGGGCTGGCCAGAAACAGCGCCATGTTGGCGATGTCGGCGGCGCGCACGAACTGGCCCAGGCTGACGCCGGCCAGCTCGAGCCGGGTTTCCTCCTCGACCGTCAGGCCCATGTTCCTGGCGCGCGCCTCGATCACCCGCTCGATGCGCGGGCCGGCCACCAGGCCCGGCAGCAGCGCATTGACGCGGATGCCGTAGCCGCCCAGTTCCATGGCGAGCGAACGGGTCAGCCCCACCACGCCCCATTTGGTCGCCGCGTAGGGCGTGCGCATCGGCACGCCCATGCGGCCGGCCACCGAGCTGACGTTGATGATGCTGCCGCCGCCGGCCGAACGCAGCGCCGGCAGCGCATGGCGCACGGTGTGGAACTGCGAGGCCAGGTTGATGCCCAGCGTCGCGTCCAGTTCCTGCGGCGCGATGTCGGCGATGCCGGCCGTGGGGCCGGCGATTCCGGCATTGTTGACCAGCACGTCCAGGCCGCCGAGCTGCGCCAGCGCGTCCTGCATGTAGCGGTCGATTTCCTCGCGCCGGCCGACGTCGGCGCGCGCGTTGGGGTGAGGGCAGGCGGCCAGCGCCTGCGCGTCCACGTCGCACACGTGCACGCGGGCGCCGCGTTCGGCGAACGCGGCGGCGATGGCCGCGCCGATGCCCGCGGCGCCCGCGGTCACGATGACGCGCCGGCCGGCAAGGTCGACCGGCAGCGCGGAAATATCGCCGGGAACGGAGTTCTTCATGCTCATGCCGCTTTCCTCGTACGGGTTCAGGGTTTCATCAGGCGGCAGGTGGATTCCTGCGGCGACGTGTAGACCTGGTCGCCCGGCACGCGCGCCACCAGCTTGTAATAGTCCCACGGCCCCTTGGATTCCGACGGCTTCTTCACCTGCATCAGGAACATGTCGTGCACCATCAGCCCGTCGGCGCGGATCTTGCCGTCCTTGGCGAAGAAATCGTTAACCGGATTGGCCCTGAGCCACTTCATGACGGTGTCGCCGTCGGTGCTGTCGGTGGCCGCGACCGCCTTCAGGTAGGTCGTGGCCGCGGAATAGTCGCCTGCCTGCAGCATCGTGGGCTTTTTCTTCATGCGCTCCTCGAAGCGCGCCGCCCACTGCCGCGAAGGTTCGTCCTGGTCCCAGTACCAGGCGGTGGTCAGGTACATGTCCTGGGCGGCCTGCAGGCCCAGCGCATGGACGTCGGAAATCAGCACCAGCAGCCCGGCCAGCTTCATCGCCGGCGTCAGGCCGAATTCGGCGGCGGCCTTGACCGCGTTGCTGGTGTCGCTGGCCGAATTCGCCAGCCCCAGCACCGTCGCGCCGGACGCCTGCGCCTGCAGGATGAAGGACGAGAAATCGGCCGCGTTCAGCGGATGGCGCACGCGGCCCTTGACCGAGCCGCCGTCGGCCTGCACCACCGCCGAGGCGTCGCGCTCCAGCGCATGGCCGAAAGCATGGTCCACCGTCAGGAAGTACCAGTCCTTGTTGCCTTCCTTCATCATGGCGCGGGCGGTGCCGCGCGCCAGCGACACCGTGTCGTAGGCGTAGTGCACGGTATAGGGCGTGCACTGCGCGTTGGTCAGCTCCGAGGCGCCCGCGCTCACCACGAAGAACGGCGTCTTCTTTTCCTCGGCCACTTTCGCCATGGCCAGCGCCGCCGCCGAATTGGCGCCGGCGACCAGCATGTTCACGCCCTTCTGGTCCAGCCATTCGCGGGCGCGCGACGACGCGATGTCGGCGCGGTTCTGGTGGTCGGCCACCAGCACTTCCACCTTCTTGCCGGCCACCGTGCCGCCCATGTCCGCCACCGCCATCTTGATGGCCTCGGCGCCGCCCGGACCGTCGGCGTCCGCCGACAGCCCCGACATGTCGGTGATGAATCCGATGCGGATCACGCCGTCGTCGGCCTGGGCCGCGCCGGCCGTCGCAAACAGCGCCGCCAGGGCGGCCGCGCACAGGTTTTTTTTCATGGTTGTCTCCTCGGGGTGTCGTTATTCAGAACGCGACGTTGTCGCGTCCTTTGAGCTGCAGCGTCTCACGCGCTTCGTCGGGCGTCGCCACTTGCAGCGACAGGTCCTCCAGAATCCGACGGATTCTTCGCACCTGGTCCGCGTTCGAACGCGCCAGCTCGCCCGGGCCGTCCCACAGGGAGTCCTCCAGCCCCACGCGCACGTTGCCGCCCATCGTTGCGGCCATGGTCGCCAGCGGCGTCTGCTTGCGGCCGGCGGCCAGCACCGACCAGATGTAGTCGCCGCCGAACAGGCGGTCGGCGGTGCGCTTCATCATCATCACGTCTTCGGGATGCGTGCCGATGCCGCCGCGTATGCCGAACACCGACTGGATCAGGAACGGCGGCTTGAGCAGCTTGCGGTCCACGAAATGCGCCGCCGTGTACAGATGGCCGATGTCGTAGCACTCGATCTCGAAGCGCGTGCCGTTGTCGCCGCAGGAGGTCAGGATGTGCTCGATGTCCTTGAACGTGTTCTTGAAGATCAGGTCGCTGCTGCCTTCGAGATAGGGGCGTTCCCAGGCGTGCTTGAATTCGCGGAACCGCTCCAGCAGCTCGTACATGCCGAAGTTCATGGAGCCCATGTTCAGCGACGCGACCTCGGGCTTGAACTGCAGCGCCGGTGCCATGCGGTCGGCCAGCGGCAGCACCGGCGAGCCGCCCGTGGTGATGTTGATCACCACGTCCGAGGCCTGCTTGATCCGCGGCAGGAACTGTGCGTAGAGCGCGGGGTCCTGGGTGGGCTGCCCGGTGTCGGGCCGGCGCGCATGCAGGTGCACGATGGCCGCGCCCGCGGCCGCGGCGTCCAGTGCGGAATGGGCGATCTCGTCGGGCGTGACGGGCAGGTGCGGCGACATCGACGGCGTATGGACCGAGCCGGTGATGGCGCAGGTGATGATGACCTTGTTCGGGGATTTTTTCATGGGTCCGGAGCGGTTCGGGGTTGTGGCTTTCCGGCGGTCTCCTTGCCGGGCTGATCCATTCTGTCGCGGGCCCGGGCCCCTGTCACCTGAACAGAAATAATCATTTGATAGGTTTTCCGGTGCTGCGCCGCGCCATCCCCCAGACGAAAAAGCCCCACGCCGCGCGATAGTCGTCGGTACCGCGAGCGCAAGTGACGTGACACCCGGTTATTTCGTGCGTCTTTTGGGGATCAGCGTTTCACGAGATTCGAGCAGACGCCGCGTGTTCTCCAGCTCTTTTTGCAGCAATTCAGCATCTGGCAGCACCGTCCGGTAGTTCGCCGCCATCACCTTGGTCGGCAAGCCATCCAACGCATATCGCGCCAGGGCATGGCCCTTGTCGGCGCACAGGATCAGGCCCACCGGCGGATTTTCATCCGGGTAGGCCCAATGCTCCTTGGCATAGTTGCAGTACATATGCATCTGCCCCACGTCGGCATGGGTCAGGCTGCCCAGCTTCAGGTCAATGATAATCAGGCAGCGCAGCTTGCGATGGAAGAACAGCAGATCTACGCGATACCAGGTCTGGTCGATACGCAGTCGGCGTTGCCGCCCAACGAAGGTGAAGCCTTCGCCCAGTTCCAGCAGAAAGTCTTCCAGCCGCTGGATCAAGGCTGCTTCCAGGTCAGATTCCGAATACTCGTCCTTGAGGTCGAGGAACTCCAGCACATAGGGGTCTTTGATCGCATCATTGGGCGTGATGGCATCCTCGGGCTTGGCCACTGCCCCCTTGACCAGCATCGCAGCCTTGTCTTTGGACAAGGCTGTCCGTTCGTAGAACTGGCTTCCAATCTGCCGGTCGAGTTGGCGCACGCTCCAGCCGCCGCGCAGTGCCTCTGCCTCGTAGAACTGGCGGGCATGGTCATCCTTGACCGACAACAGGCGGACATAGGCCGACCACGGCAGGGTGAAGACCTGGGCCAGTTCGGAGAGGTCGAATTTCAGAGACACTGTCTCGGAATTCTCTATGGGCAATCCGTCTCCAGATTTCCGAGACAGTGTCTCGGAAATTGTCTCAAGGGGGTAAGCGAAGAAGAAGCGCCGCATGTTCTCCAGGTTGTCCGGGCTGAAACCGCGCCCGAATCGGGCCGTCAGGTCGGCGGACAACCGCGCGATCAACTGCTCGCCGTAACCGGCCCGCCGCCTGCCTTTCTGCTCGGCCTCGACGATCCGACGGCCAATCTCCCAATAGCTGGCTGTCATCAGTGCGTTGACACTGCGCGCCGCCGCCTGGCGCGCCGCGTCCAGCAGCTTCACGATGCCACCTTGGATACCGGCATAGCCAGCCGGTAAGGCGGCGGGTTTCCGCGTTGCCGCAGGCGTCTTCCTTGTCATGCTCTTGCCTCCATAGAACGGGACGCCCCGGTACTCGCCAGCCGCCGACTCGCCGTCAGTTCGGCCGCATCCCGCACCGGCTTGTCCTCGGTATGAACATAGTGCATAAACATCGCCACGGTCTTGTGACCTGTGTGCTACTGGAGTCATCGTGAAAAAAAAACCGCCGCCGGAAACCCGGCGGCGGCTTGCGTATCTACTGCGGACCGGCTGCGGCTCAGTCGTTGCGGCTGGTCACTTCCACGAGGTGGTAGCCGAACTGGGTCTTGACCGGACCCTGGACCACGCCGACCGGGGCGCTGAACACCACGGTGTCGAATTCCTTGACCATCTGGCCCGGGCCGAAGGTGCCCAGGTTGCCGCCGTCGCGGCTGGACGGGCAGCTGGAGTTTTCCTTGGCCAGCTGGGCGAAGTCGGCGCCGTTCTCGATGGCGGTCTTGAGTTCGTTGGCCTTGGCCTCGGTGGAGACCAGGATGTGACGGGCGGAGGCTTGTGCCATGTTGAGCTCCTTGCTGACTCGTTTTTTGGGAGGGGGAGAGTAACGCATTCAGCGGACGGGCGCTGTAACCCTAGGGTAACTCGCCAGGGCCCGCGCGCCCGCCACGAATACGTATCCCTTCAATACAGCCCCCGTCAGCGCACCGGCCAGCCGTACATCAGCCCGCCGTCCCGGTACGAGGCGTTCAGGCCGCGCGGCAGCTTCAGCGGGCTGCTCGGTCCCAGGTTCTTCTCGAAGCTCTCGCCATAGTTGCCGATGGTCTTGATGACGTTGTAGGCCCACTTGTCGTCCACGCCCAGGTGCTTGCCCATGCCCGGCGTCACGCCCAGCAGGCGCTGCACGTTGGGATTGGTGCTCTTGAGCATGTCGTCCACGTTCTTGGAGGTGATGCCGTATTCTTCCGCTTCCAGCATGGCGTTCAGGGTCCAGCGCACCACGTTGAACCACTGCTCGTCGCCCTGGCGCACCATGGGGCCGAGCGGCTCCTTGGAGAAGTTCTCCGGCAGGATGTCGTACTTTTCCGGGTTCTCCAGATTGCTGCGCGCGGCCGCCAGCTGCGACTTGTCGCCGGTGAATGCGTCGCAGCGGCCCACTGCGAAGGCGCGGATGATCTCGTCCAGGCGTTCGACCACCACCGGCTTGAACACGATGTTCTGGGAGCGGAACCAGTCGGCCAGGTTCAGCTCCGTGGTGGTGCCGGGCTGCACGCAGACCGTGGCGCCGTCGAGCTCCTTGGCGCTTTTCACGTTCAGCGACTTGTTCACCATGATGCCCTGGCTGTCGTAGTAGTTCACGCCCACGCCGATCAGGCCCAGCGTGGTGTCGCGCGTCAGCGAGAGCGTGGTGTTGCGCGGCAGCACGTCGACTTCGCCCGACTGCAGCGCGGTGAATCGCTGCAGCGCGCTGACGGCCATGATCTTGGCCTTGGAGGCGTCGCCGAACATGGTGACGGCCAGCGCGCGGCACAGGTCCACGTCCAGGCCGATCCAGCCGCCCTTGCTGTCGTTCACCGAAAAGCCCGCCACGCCGGTGGACACGCCGCACTGGACGAAGCCCTTGCTCTTGACGCTGTCGAAGGTCGCGCCGGCATGGGCGGCCCACGACGAGAGGAACAGGGCGGAGCCCGCCGCGATCAGTTTCAGTGCTTTCATGATGTCTCCGCGCAAAGAAATACCGCCGGGCGGCGGCTTAGCGTGCGCGCAATGGTAGCCAGCGGCCCGGGGTGGGAATATCAGGGAATTCCCGTTAAATTCGCAGATCGGAATTTTCCCGTCGCCGAACATGAAAAAGCCAGAGGATCGCGCAGGCGGCCCGGCGGCGTCCGGGCGCGACTGGATGCAGCGCGCCCCGGGCGCGCGCAAGGTCGAGCGCATCGAAGCCTATTTCGGCGGGCATGGCTACGACATGCACCGCCATGACACCTATGCCATCGGCCGCACCCTGGCCGGGGTGCAGAGCTTTCACTACCGCAGCGGCATGGCGCACAGCCTGCCCGGCGGCACCATCGTCCTGCACCCCGACGAGCCGCACGACGGGCAGGCCGGCACCGAAGAGGGCTTTCGCTACCGCATGGCCTATATCGAGCCGGCGCTGATCCAGGAAGTTTTGGGCGGCAGGCCGCTGCCCTTCATCGCCGGCGGCCTGTCGTCCGACCCGCGCCTGTACGCGGCTTCCGACGCGCTGCTGCGCTCGCTGGACTGCCCCGACCCGTTGGAAGAGGACGACGCGATCTACGAACTGGCCAGCGCGCTGGACGCCGCGGCCGGCGCGCGGCGCGGACGGCGGGCGGTGGACTATCGCGCCGCCGAATTGGCGCGGACCTATCTGCTGGACCGGCTGGCGCATCCCGTCACGCTGGACGAACTGGAACAGGCCAGCGGGCGGGACCGCTGGAGCCTGTCGCGCGACTTCCGGGCGCTATACGGCACCAGCCCCTACCGCTACCTGACGATGCGGCGGCTGGAGCTGGCGCGCCGCCTGGCCGCCGCCGGCCAGCCGCTGGCCCAGGCCGCCGTCTGGGCCGGTTTCACCGACCAGAGCCACATGACCCGGCATTTCCGCCAGGCCTATGGTATGGCGCCGGGCCGCTGGTTGCGCGGGCTGCGCGGCCGGCGGCCCGCCTGAGCCTGCACGATCGTACAAGACCGCAGCCGCGCCGGCCGGCACACTGCCGTATCCCGCAAACACCAGGAGCCGATCATGCAAGCATCCCAGGCGCAGCGTCCCGCGCAATCCATCAACTTCGAGCAGAAACTCGCGCTCATCGCCGACCGCTGGCAGCCGCGCGTCGTCGCGGAGATGAACGACTACCAGTTCAAGCTGGTCAGGATCGAAGGCGAATTCATCATGCACGCGCATCCCGACACCGACGAAACCTTCATCGTGCTGCACGGCCAGCTGCGCATCGACTTCCGCGATGGCCACGTGCTGGTCAATCCGGGCGAAATGTACGTCGTGCCCAAGGGCGTGGAACACAAACCCTATGCGCGCGAAGAAGTGCGGATGCTGCTGATCGAGCCGCGCGGCGTGGCCAACACCGGCGACCAGGGCGGCGAACGGACCGCGCCGAACGACGTCTGGATCTGAGCGGCGCCGGCCGCCGAAACGCAACGAGCTACGCGCGCAGCGCCGCGATCTCCAGCGGGCGTGCCCCGCAGGCCTGCACCAGTTCCTCATCGTGGCTGGCGAACAGCACCACGCGGTCGCGCGACCAGATCCTGAACTGCTCGGCCAGCGCCGACCGGGCCTGGGCGTCCAGCCCGTTGCTGGGTCCGTCGGCGACGACCACGGCGGGATCGCCCAGCGCGGCCGCGGCCAGGTAGACCTTGCGGCGCGAGCCGGTCGACATCTGCTCGAAACGCTTGTCCAGATGCGGCTCCAGCCCCAGCCGGCAGGCCAGGTCCAGCGCCCCGGCATCGACCGCCACCCGCTTGCCGGCGGCGACCCGTTCGAGCAGCTCGCGCCCGGTCATCTCGGGAAACGCGAGGCAATTGTCGGGCGCGAAGGCCAGCCGGGCGCGGGCCGCTTCGGGCGAACCCGACAGCGAATGCCCGTCGATCCAGACCTCTCCGCCGTCGGGCGCGATGACGCCGGCGATGATGTTCAGCAAGCTGGACTTGCCGGTGTTGTCTTCTTCGCACAGCGCGTAGCAGCCAGGCCCGAACGTATAAGTCAGGCCCTGGAACACGGAATAGTCGCCGTAGCGTTTGCTGAGATTGTCGATGCGTAGCATGCCGCAAGTGTACGCACGAACGCGGCGCGCAGCCACAACCGGCCTGCGCGCCCGCGCTAACATCGGCCCATGAGCGCGACTCCCGACATTCCCCGCCAGGCCGGTCAGGCCCTGGCCGTCCTGCAACGCCGTCTCGGCCCCGCGCTGCTGGCCGTATACCTGCACGGCTCCGCGCGCGGCGGCGGCCTGCGGCCGCAAAGCGACGTAGACCTGCTGGCCGTGACCGACGGGCCGCTGGCCACCGACGCGCGCGGCCCGCTCACGCGCGACCTGATGGCGCTGTCGGCCTATCCGGCGCGCTCCGAATCGATGAGGCCGCTGGAAATCCTGGTATTCGACCGGCACGATCTCGACCCGCTGCCGTATCCGGCGCGCAGCGAATTCGTGTACGGCGAATGGCTGCGGCCCGGGTTCGAGGCCGGCGGCGTGCCGCTGCCGCTCGCGGACCCCGAACTCACCATCGTCCTGGCCCAGGCGCGCCAGACCGCGCTGCCGCTTTTCGGTCCCGCGCCGCGGCAGCTGCTTCCCGAGGTGCCGCAACACGACCTGCGGCGCGCCATGGCCGACGCGCTGCCGGCGCTCATGGCCGGGCTCGAAGGCGACGAGCGCAACGTGCTGCTGACCCTGGCCCGCATGTGGCGCACGGCGGTCAGCGGCGACATCGTCGCCAAGGACGCGGCCGCCGCCTGGGCCGCCGACCGCCTGCCGACGCAAACCGCGCAGGTGCTGGCGCTGGCGCGCGCCGCTTATCTGGATGGCGCGGAAACGGACTGGACCGCGCGCCGCCGGCAGGTCGGCGAAGCCGCGCGCGTGTTGCGCGCGCGGGTGGAATCAGCCTTGTGAGGCGGGGCGGCGGCGTCGGTACAGACCTTGATTGACAATCGCAGGGGGGCCATTGAAACTGTGCGCTTCCCGGGCCTCGCGGGCCTCAATGCTCTGGCTTGCAGCAGATCGACGCAATGGCGCGCAGCATTCCCCCCTTGAATCCCTTGCTTGCCTTCGAGGCCGCCGCCCGGCATGGCAGCTTCGCGCGCGCCGCGGCCGAACTCTCCGTCACGCCCACCGCCATCAGCCGCCAGGTGAAGATGCTGGAGAACTATTTCGGCACCGAATTCTTCGACCGCGAGCCGGGCGGCGTGCAGTTGACGCCGGAAGCGCGCGAGTATGCCGCGCACCTGTCGCGGGCGTTTCGCCAGATCGCGACGGCGACCGACGATTTCCGCGCCAATCACGCTTCCAGCATCCTGACGATCAGCGGCTACACCACGTTCCTGGTCAAGTGGCTCGTCCCCAAGCTGCCGGCCTTCCAGAAGCGCTTTCCGCACATCAAGGTGCGGCTGGTCACCAGTTCGGCCGCCGGCGCGGCGCGCACCGACGCCGATATCGCCATCCTGTATGGCGAGAACGACTGGCCGGGCCTGCAGGCGATGCTGTTGTTCAACGATGAGCTGGTGCCCGTGGGCAGCCCGGCCCTGCTGGCCGAGCAGCCTGCCGGCCGCGCGCAGGGCGGAGCATCGCCGGCCGACATCGCGCAGCGGGTCGCCGCCATGCCCTTGCTGCAGCTCGAAGCGCGCCGCAACGACTGGCTGGACTGGTTCGAACTGGCCAAAGTGGCGCCGCCCAAGAACGGTTTCCAGTCTTTCGAGGACCTGGGCGTGGTGCTGGAATCGGCGCGCAGCGGCCTGGGCGTGGCGCTGGTGCAGCGCGCATACGTGGAAGAGAACCTGGCGCACGGAGACCTGGCGATCGCGGCGCCCATCACGCTGCGGCGCAGCCGTGGCTACTATGCGCTGGCGGGCCAGGGCAGCGCCGCCAAATCCAAAGTGAAGTCTTTCTTCGACTGGCTCGCCGCGTACCAGGCAAGGCCGGCGGACGAACCGGACGGCGCGCCCTAACCAAAAGTCAGCCTGCGGCCGAGATATTGTCGTTTGAGGCGCCTGTGGCGCGCAGATAGACTTTCCTCACACTTTCACCGATGAGGAAGGCAGCGTGGATCTCCAATTGAACGAACAACGCAGGCTGATGCTCGCCTCGGTGCGCGAGCTGGCGCAGCAGGAATTCAAGCCTCGCGGGCTGGAGTACCTGGACGGGACTTTTCCCTGGGAGAACATCCGTCAGCTGGCCGATATCGGCGTATTGGGCATGGCGGTGCCCGAGGAATACGGCGGGCTGGGCCTGCCGGTGTTCGACACCGCGCTGATCCTGGAAGAGATTTCCAAGGTCTGCTATGTGACGGCGATGGCCGCGCTGGGCGAGGCCGGCGTTCAGACCCGCGTGATTTCCACCTATGCCCCGCGCGAGATCCGCGAGCGGATACTGCCCAAGGTCTGCAGCGGGGAATGCATCCTGGCCATCTGCATGACCGAGCCCCATGCCGGCACGGACGTGGCCAACTATCGGACCAACGTCGTCGTCAAGGATGACCGCCTGATCTTGAACGGAACCAAGACGCTCATCAGCCGGGCGCCGGAAGCCGGCATGTTCGTGGTGTTCACCCGCGTCAACGGCCAGCCAGGCCGCGAAGGCATAGGCTGTGTGCTGGTCGAGCCCAGCACCCCCGGCTTTGCGGTGACCGGCACCTATCACACCATGGGCGGCGAGAACCTGCACGAGGTCCAGTTCAACGATTGCGAGCTGCCGCTGGAAAACCTGGTGATCCGGGAAGACGGCTTTCGCAAGCTGCTGACGGCCTTCAACACGCAGCGCTGCCTGAACCCCAGCATTTCGCTGGGGCTGGCCGAAGGCGCGTTCGACGAGGCGGTGAAATACACGAAGGGCCGCACGATCTTCGGCAAGCCCATCGCCGATTCCCAAGGCGTGCGCTGGAAGCTGGCGGACATGTACCGCAATATCGAGGCGGCGCGCGGCATGCTGTACAAGGCCTGTCTTTCGGCCAATCCGTTTCCCGATCCCTTCCTCAGCGCCACGGCCAAGATCACCTGCAACGAGACCGCGATCAACGTCACCAGCGACGCGGTGCAGCTGCACGGCGGCTACGGCTTTACCGACGAATACCTGGTTTCGCGGCTGTTTCGCGGCGCCAGATACGGCACGCTGGGCGGCGGCGCGAGCGAGACCCTCAAGGACCTCATCGCCAAGCGCATTCTCAAGGACGGGGATTCGCCCGATGGCATCCTGTCCTTGATAGGCGTGTAGCCCCATCCGAAACCAAGCAGCCCAGGCGTCCCATGCTCAATCCGACTCTGCCGCAGGTGGCTTCTCTCTTCATCGACAATCAATGGATTTCATCCGATGTGTCGAAGCCGGCGTTCAATCCGTTCAACGGCGAATCGATCGGCCGCGTGTTCGAGTGCTCGCCCGAGCTGCTCGACCTGGCCCTGGCCGCGGCCAGGCGGGGCGCGGAACTGGCGGCCGCCATGCCGGCGCGCGAAAGAGCCGGCAAACTGCACCGGGCGGCGGACAACGTGCGCGCCCATGCGCAGGAGCTGGCGCTGGTGATGGCCGTGGAGACCGGCAAGCCGGTGCGCGACGGCCGCACCGAGGTGCTGCGCAGCGCCGACACCCTGGACCTGGCCGCGCAGGAAGGCCTGCGCATCGAAGGCCGGCACATACCGATGGACAGCAGCGCGATCGGGGCCGGCAAGCTGGGCGTGAGCCTGCGGTTTCCGGTGGGCGTGGTGGCCGCCATCACGCCGTTCAACGCGCCGGTGAACCTGACCGCCCACAAGCTGGGCCCGGCCTGGGCGGCGGGCAATTCGGTCATCCTCAAGCCTTCGGCGCAGGCCGCGCTGACGCTGCAGAAGTACGTCGAAATCCTGCTCGAAGGCGGCATTCCGCCCGAATGGCTGCAACTGGTGCAGGGCGACCAGGCCGCGGCGGCGTTGGTGCGCGCGCCGCAGGTCGACTTCATCTCCTTTACCGGATCGAGCGGCGTGGGCGAGCTCATCAAGGCAGGCAGCGGCCTGAAGCGGGTCGCGCTGGAGCTCGGCGGCGTCGGCCATACCATCGTCGCGCAGGACGCCGTGCTGGAAGAGTGCGCGCCGGTGTGCGCGATCAACGGCATGCGCCTGGCCGGGCAAAGCTGCATATCGGTACAGAACGTATGCGTGCACCGCTCCCTCTATGACGGCTTCCTGGAACGGATCGCCGCCTCGGTCGGCGCGCTGAAGACGGGTAATCCGCTGGACGAAGCCACCGATGTCGGTCCCGTGATTTCCGAGCATTCCGCCGCGCGCATCCTGACGCTGGTGGACGAAGCCCGCCGCGACGGCGCGCAGCGGGTTTGCGGCGGCGCGCGGGCCGGAGCGCTGGTGCAGCCCACGCTGCTGGCCGGCGTGCCGGCCGATGCGCGCGTCGTGCGGCAGGAAGTGTTCGGGCCGGTGGTCAACGTGATGCCTTACGACGATATCGAGGCGGTGTTCCGCCAGATAAACGCCGGTCCGTTCGGCCTGCAGGCCGGTATTTTCACGCAGTCCATCGGGCTTGCGATGACGGCGGTGCGCAGGCTGCGCATGGGCGGGGTCATCGTCAACGGCTCGTCGACCTGGCGTTCGGACCAGGCGCCCTATGGCGGCGTCAAGGACAGCGGCATGGGCCGCGAAGGCCCGAAGTTCGCCATCCGCGAGATGACCGAAGAGCGGTTCGTCGTATTCAACGCATGAAAACCGGAGACACCTATGTTGTTGCTTGAGGTCGATGGCAAGGCGCTGCTGGCGCGGGCAGGCATTGCCGTGCCGGCCGGCGTGCTGGACGAAGGCGGCCTCGCGCCGGACCTGCCCGGCGCGGGGCCGTGGATCGCCAAGGCCCAGGTCCCTGTGGGCGGGCGCGGCAAGGCCGGCGGCGTCTTGCCGGTGGCGTCGGCCGGCGATCTGCCGCCGGTGCGCGCCGCCTTGCTCGGCAAGCGGATCAAGGGCTTCGAGACTCCCGAGATCCTGATCGAGCAGGCGTGCGCGGGCGAGGAACATTATCTTGCGCTCATGCTGGACGCGGCGGCCGGCGGCGCCCGCTTGATCTATTCGCCGTTCGGCGGAATCGACATCGAATCGCGGCAGGCCGGCGCCGACGGCTACAACGCCGTGACGCCGCTGGAGGCGCCGGCCTTGGCGCGCGCCGTGCACGAGATGGCCGCGACGGCTCCGGCCAGCCACCGCGCCGCGATTCTGGCGGCCGGCCTGGCGCTGGCCGAGCTGTTCCTGGCCAGGCAGCTGCTGCTCGCCGAGATCAACCCGCTGTTCGCGCTGCCCGACGGCAGCGTGCTGGCCGGCGACGCCAAGGTCGTCATCGACATGAACACCCTGGCGCAGCAGCCCGAGATCGTGGCGCTGCTGCGCGCCCGGCAACACCGTTATCCGGACGGCTGGCGCAAGCACTCGGAGGACTTCGATTTCGTCGAGATCGATCCCGCCGGGCAGATCGGCCTGGTGACCACCGGGGCCGGGCTTTCCATGATGTTGATAGATGAAATGGTGCGGCGCGGACTGGCGCCCTACAACTTCTGCGACGTCCGCACGGGGCAGATGCGCGGCAGCCCCGAACGCCTGCTGCGCATTTTCGACTGGCTGCGGGCGGCGGGCAGCGTGCGCGTGCTGCTGGTCAACGTATTCGCGGGCATCACCGACCTGGCCGAGTTCACGCAATTGCTCGTGACTGCGCTGAGGGCGCGCCCGGACTGGCGCGTGCCGATAGTCGCCCGGCTGGTGGGCAACGGCGAAGCGGCCGCGCGGCGCATCATCGACGCCAACCCGGATCTCGCGCTGTGCTTCGAGCCCGACCTCGAACGCGCGCTGGACCAGGTGCAGGTCCTGTTGGCCCGGCAGGCCGCCGCCAAGGAGAGCGCTCATGCTGTTTGACATGGATCGCAGGACGCCGGTCATCGTGCAGGGCATCACGGGCCGCATGGGCCGGATGCATGCCGACCTGATGCGCCGATACGGCACGAACATCGTTGGCGGCACGGGTTCCGTCGAGAAGGGCGAGGAAGACGCCCTGCCGGTCTCGCAGCGCTGCGCCGAGATCGTCGAAAGAACCGGGGCCCAGGCAAGCATCGCCATCGTGCCGCCCGCCGCGGTGCCGGCCGCGGTGCAGGAGGCGGTGGCGGCCGGCATCAAACTGATCGTGACGGTCGCCGAAGGCATCCCCGTGCACGAAGCCGTCAGGCTGAGGGCGCTGACGCGCGATGCCGGCGTGACGTGGATCGGCCCTTCGACGCCGGGCCTGTGCGTGCCGGGCGAGATAAAGCTGGGATTCCTGCCGGACGCCGCGCTGGCGCCGGGATGCTTCGGCGTCATGTCCAAGAGCGGCACGCTGTCGTACGAGGTGGGACGGCGCATGCGGGAAAAGGGGCTGGGCCAGAGCCTGTGGATAGGCGTCGGCGGCGATCCCGTGAAGGGCACGCGTTTCGGCGATCTGGCCCAGGGGCTGCTGCATCACGGCAAGACGCAAGCCATCGTGCTCATCGGCGAAATCGGCGGCAACGAGGAAGAGGAGTTCGCCGGCGTCTGGCAGGCGCTGGGCGGCGGCAAGCCGGTGTACGCGCTGATTGCCGGCGCCCAGGCCAAGGAAGGCATTCCCATGGGACACGCCGGCGCCCTGGTGATGGGCCAGAGCGGGTCCCTGGAGTCCAAGCGGGCCAGCCTGCAGCAGGCCGGCGCCCAGGTGTTCGACACCATACAGGCGATGCTGGACGCGATGGCGCGGGATTTCGCGCCGGCCGCCAGCCGCCTCTAGAAAACCAGAGGGGAGGATGGAATGAGTCAGTTGAAAGGGTCGGAGATCATCGTCGAGCACCTGATCGCCGAGCGGGTTCCTTATCTGTTCGGCCTGTGCGGCCACGGCATCATCGGGCTGATGGACGCCGCGTACGATCGCCGCGACCGCATCGGGACCGTTTCGGTCCACAACGAGCAGATCGCCGGCTTCGCGGCCGACGCGTTCTATCGGGTCAGCGGCCAGCCCGCCGCGACGTTCACTTCCTGCGGACCGGGCTCCATCAACATCCAGATGGCGATCGCCAATGCGATGTTCGATTCCTCGGCCGTGTACGCCATCACCGGCAATATTCCCACGCAGCAGTTCAACAAGGCGCCGTTCCAGGAACTGGGCCATCACTACCAGGCCGACTTCGTCACGGCCATGCGCCCATACGTCAAGCGCAGCTACCAGGCGACGCGCGCCGACATGCTGCCCGCCCTGATGCAGCAGTCCTACACCGAGATGATGTCGGGCCGCCGCGGGCCGGTGCATCTGGACGTTCCGTTCAACGTCTTCGACGAAACCGCGATCGCCCAGCCGGGCCGCGCCTCCTGGCGCGCGGGCGTGGACTGCCGCAGCGCGGCGCCGGCCGATGGCGTGGCGCGCGCGCTGAGCCTGCTGCGCGGCGCGCGCCGCCCGCTGATACTCGCGGGCCACGGCGCGCTGATTGGCGGCGCGGCTGCCGTGCTGGCCGAAGTGGCCCGGACCCTGCAGATCCCGGTGGCCACGACGCCGCAGGGCAAGGGAATCCTGGACGAGAACGAACCCTTGTACCTGGGGCCCACGGGCCGCGATGGCGGCTACCCCGGAAACCGCGCGGCGCGCGGCTGCGACGTGCTGCTGGCGCTGGGGACCCGCTTCGGCGACCGCGGCACGAGCAGCTGGATAGAAGGCGTGACCCACAGCGCGTCGACCCGCATCATCCACGTGGATCTCGACCCCGCCGCGCTGGCGCGCAATTTCGATACGGAGCTGGGGCTGGTCGCCGACGCCGCGACGTTCCTTGCGCAACTGCTGGAAGCGGCGCGCGCCGATGCGCAGGGCGGCAAAGCGCGCTACGGCGAATGGATAGCCGCCACCGGCCAATGGAAGGCCTCGTGGCGCGAGGCGCTGGAAGAAGGGCGCAGCAGCGGCCAGGTGCCGATCCATCCCGGCCGGGTGGTGCGCGAGCTGGCGCGCGCCGTGCCCGAAGACGCGATCGTGCTTTCGGACATAGGCCAGCATCACAGCTGGATGGTGCAGCAGTGGCCGGTGCACGGGCAGGGCCGGTTCCTGCAGTCGGGCGGCTCGGCCACCATGGGGTTCGGCGTGGGCGGGGCCATCGGCGCGCAGTTCGCCGCGCCGCAGCGGCCGGTCGTCGCGGTGGTCGGCGACGGCGGCATGCTGATGCACGCCAGCGCGGTGGCGACCGCGGTGGAGTATCGCCTGCCCATCGTATGGCTGGTGTGGAACAACTGCGGCTATGTCTCCATCCGCGACTTGCAGCGGGGCTTCTACAACGGGCGCGAGTTCGGCACGCGGTTTCGCGATGCCGGCATGGAAGGCGAACTCAAGAGCACCGACTTCGCCATGCTGGCGCGCAGCATGGGCGCGCAGGGGTTCCTGGTCGAACGGCCCGGCGACCTGGCGGCGCAGCTGCAGGCGGCCCTGGCCTGCGGAGGGCCGGCGGTGCTGGACGTGCGCGTCGACGCGGATTCCAGGCGCCATACGGCCGGCGCGTGGCACATGCCGCCGCTGGGCGGCGTCGCGCCCAGCTTCGACCCCGATCCCATGAATCCCGGCTGAGGCGGCGTATCCCGTATCCACCCACATCCGGGCGCAGACCCGGCGGGCAGTTCACCAACGATGCCGTCGCCACCGGCGCGCGCGTCGTTCGCACACCAGAAAGGAGACAGCCGTGGGTATCACCAGAAGACAATTCGTGCAGGGACTGGCGCTGACCGCCTGCGCATCCAGAGTGTCCTTTGCCGCGTTTCCGGAGCGGCCCGTCACCATCGTGGTGCCGCTGGCCGCCGGAGGCGTGACCGACATCGTCGCCCGCTACGTGGCGAACCAGCTGGGGCAGGTCTGGAAAGCGCCCATCGTCGTGGAGAACCGTCCCGGCGCGGGCGGCAGCGTGGGCGCGGAATACGTGGCCAAGGCCAGGCCCGATGGCTACACCCTGGTCATGGGCACGGTCAGTTCGCACGCCATCAACGCATCGCTCTATCAGGGCTTGCGCTACGACAACATCCGCGACTTCGACCCGGTTTCGCTGGTCGCGTCCGGGCCCAACCTGCTGGTGGTCCATCCCAGCGTGCCGGTCTCCACGCTGGCCGAATTGATCGCCTACCTGAAGGCGAATCCCGGCCGGCTCAGCTATGGCTCGGCGGGCGTGGGGACCTCCACGCACGTGCTGGCCGAGCTGTTCAAGATGAAGACCGGAACCGAAATGACCCACGTGCCCTACAAGGGCAGCAGCGCCATGATGACCGACCTGGTCGCCGGCCGCGTGCAACTGGCCTTCGACAACATGCCTACCGCGCTGGCGCAGGTGCGTTCCGGCACCCTGAAGCCCATCGCCGTCAGTTCGGCCGACCGCTGGGCCGAAGAGCCCGGCATACCCACCATGTCCGAAACCGTGCCGGGCCTGGTGGCGACGTCGTGGCAAGGCCTGTTCGCGCCCGCCGGAACGCCGCCGCAGACGCTCGACGCCTACGCCGCCGCGCTCCAGAAGATACTCAGCGCGCAGGCCACGACCGCGCGGTTTCGCGACCTGGGCACCAACGCGGCCAGCCTGTCCCGCGGCGAGTTCGCCAAGTACGTGCAAAGCGAGACGCTGCGATGGGCCGAGGTGGTGAAGGCTTCCGGCGCCAGGGCGGGCTGACGCCATGAAGACGGCTTTGATCGTGGGCGGTTCGGGGCTGGTGGGCGGGCATCTGCGGCAACGCCTGTTGCGCGACGGGGACTGGCGCGTGATCTCGACCCAGCGCCGCCTGCCGGCATCGCCGCAGCCCGGCGTCACGCCGCTGGCGCTGGACGTCTGCGACGCGGCTTCGGTCGCGGCGCTGGCGGACCTGCGCGAGGTGACCCACGTGTTCTTCCTGGCCAGGGTGTGGCAGGACGGCTATGTGATCGGGCGCGAGCAGAACGTGGCGGCGCTGGCGCGCGTGCTGGACGCCATCCAGGACTGGCCTTCGCTGCGGCACGTGCAGCTGGTGCACGGCCTGAAGTGGTACGGCTCGGTGGACGGGCCTTTTCCGACCCCGGCCCGCGAGAGCGATCCGCGGCCGGACAAGCCGCATTTCTATTACGAACAGCGCGATCTGCTGGCGCAGCGCCAGCGCGGGCGGGCCTGGGGTTGGGCGACCCTGCGGCCGCATTGCGTGACGGGCCTGGCGGTGGGCAGCCCCAGCAACCTCATGCTGGGCATCGGCGTCTACGCCGCCGCGATGCAGGCTTCGGGGCGGCGCGCGCTGCCCTTTCCGGCCAGCCGCGAGGCCAGCATGGCGCGCATCGATTGCACCGATGCCGGCCTGCTGAGCGACGCGATGGTCTGGGCCGCGACCACGCCGGCGGCCCAGGGCTGCGACTTCAACGTCGCCAACGGCGATACGTTTTCCTGGGAGAGCGTCTGGCCCGCCATCGCCGCATGCTTCGGCATGACGGCCGGGCCGCCCGAACCGCTCAGGCTGGCGCAGCGGATGCCGGAATTCCAGCCGGCCTGGGCCCGGCTCGCGCAATCGCAGCAGCTTGCGCAGCCGGACATCGTCAAGCTGGTGGACTGGAACTTCATGGACGCCACCCTGGCGCTGCAGTGGGACCAGACCATGTCCCTGGAAAAACTGCGCGGCCACGGTTTCGTCGAGCGGGTCGATACCCGTGCGAAGATGCTGGAAATACTGCGGGACTACCGCCGGCTGCGCGTGCTGCCGGCCGGACCCGGGGAGGGCGCAACGGCATGAACCGGCTCGCATTCACCACGGCCACGCTGGCGGGCAGTTTTGCTGACAAGGCCGTGGCCATCCGGCAGGCGGGCTTCGAGGCCACCGAGCTGTGGGCCAGGGATTTGTTCGACCACCTGGAAGGTCCGGAGGTGGCCTTGCGCGTGCTGCGCGACCAGGGCCTGGCCGTGTCGGCCTTTCAAGCCATCCGCAATCTCGAAGGCTACCGCGGGCCGGTCCGCCAGCTGAAGTTCGACATCGCCTGCCGCATGATGGACCTCGCTTGCCTGGCGGGCAGCCCCATCGTGACGCTGGCCGCCAATGTCGACGCGCAAGCCTCCGGCGATCGCGGCAGGCTGGCGGACGACCTGGGGCAGGCGGCGGAATTGGCGGCGCAGCGCGGGCTGCGCCTGGCCTACGAGCCCATCTGCTGGGCGCCGCACGTGTCGTCCTGGCGGCAGGCGCTGGCGCTGATCGCGGCCGTGGACCACGGCGCGCTGGGATTGCAGCTGGACGTTTTCCATCCGCTTATCCAGGGCGAGATCCCCGACGTGTTCGAGATTCCGTTGGACAAGCTGTTTCTGGTCGAGATCAGCGACTTCGTCGCCGGCGGCATGACGCCGCGCGAAGTCAGCCGGGGCCATCGCCTGTTTCCGGGCGAAGGAAGCGCGCCGTTGGAACCGGTGCTGCGGGGACTGGCGGCGCGCGGATATGCCGGCGACATCGCCGTCGAAGTTTTCAATGCCGAATACGGCGCGCAGCCGCCGGCGGCAGTCGCCGCGCGCGGCTGGCGCTGCGTGAACCAACTATTGGACAGGACGGCGCAACGCCGGAGGAACCGCAATGAAATCCGATTTTGACCCGACCGGCTGCGCGGCGCGCCGCGCCGTCCTGGGCGACGAGCACGTGGAAACGCTGGCCACCCGGATGAGCGAACTCGACCGCGCGTGGAATATGTACGTGACCAACGCCAGCTGGGCGGGGACCTGGTCGCGCGGCGTTATCGACCGCCCCACGCTCAGCCTGATCAGCCTGGGCATGCTTGCGGGCGCCGGCCAGATGGAGGAATTCGAGCGCCACGTGCGCAACGCGCTGCTGCGCACCGGCGTACCGCTGGCGCAACTGCGCGAAGTGCTGCTGCATATCGGCCATTACTGCGGCATTCCCACGGGCGCGGCGTGCTTCGCCATCGTGCGCCGGGTGCTGCGGGAAGAGGGTATTTCCGTCGACGAGGCGGATCTTTGCGACGTGACGGAGGTCTACCGCACGGCCGGCGCCAGCGCCGAGCGCTTCTGAAACGCGGCGCGCCCGGCTACGCCAGGCAAGGCGCCAGCACCTGCGCCAGCCATCCGTTGAACGCGCGCACGCGGCGCGACAGATGGCGCCGGTGCGGGTAGACGATCTGCACCGGCATGGCCGGCGCCGCCCAGCCGGGCAGGACTTCCACCAGCTCGCCGGCTTCGAGATGCTCGCGCACGTCGAAGGCGGGGATCTGGATCAGGCCCAGGCCGGCCAGGCAGCAGGCGATATAGGTTTCGGCGTTGTTGGCCGAGACCTGGGCGCGCATGGTCAGCGTCTGCAGCCTGCCATGCTCCTCCCATTCCCAGGCGGCGGCGCGGCCGTAGTTCGGCGTGGCGTAATTGACCGCCAGGTGCCGCGGCAGGTCGGCGGGGGTGCGCGGCACGCCGTGGCGCGCCAGGTAGGCGGGGCTGGCGCAATTGATCAGCCGGAACGTGCCCAGCGGCTGCGCCACCAGGCTGCTGGAGGGCAGCTCGCCCACGCGCAGCGCGCAGTCTATGCCTTCATGCACCAGATCGATGGCCCGGTCGCTGGAACCCAGGTCCAGCTCGATGCCCGGGTGCTGCTCGAAAAACGTCGGCAGCGCCGGCGCCACCTGGCGGCGCGCGATGCGGCTGGGCAGGTCCACCCGCAGGCGGCCGCTCAGGGCCTGGGCCTGCGGCCGGAAGCGCTGTTCCAGTTCCTCGGTGTCGGCCACCAGCGCGACGGCGCGCTCCAGCAGGGCCTCGCCGTCCTGCGTCAGGCCGACTCGGCGCGTGGTGCGGTTGAACAGCCGCGTGCCCAGCCTGGCCTCCAGCTGCTGGATCGCCAGCGATACCGTGGGCCGGGGCAGGCCGAGCTGGTCGGCGGCCAGGGTGAACCCGCCGCTGTCGGCGACCCGGATGAAGATGCGGAGCTGGTCGATGCGGTCCATGGGCGTGATTGGTAATGAATCCTGGATAGTGTAGACATAACTACCGTATTTATTGGGATAAATCCAGCGAATAAAGTGGCTGCACTCCCTCACCACGACAAGGAAATCCCATGTCCAAGCACAGCATCCAAGGCAAAGTGGTCCTGATCGCCGGCGGCGCCAAGAACCTGGGCGGCCTGATCGCCCGCGACCTGGCCGCGCAGGGCGCCAAGGCCATCGCCATCCACTACAACAGCGCCGCGAGCAAGGCCGAGGCCGACGCCACCGTGGCGGCGGTGGAACAGGCCGGCGCCAAGGCCGTGGCGCTGCAGGGCGACCTGACCTCGGCCGGCGCGATGGAAAAGCTGTTCGCCGACGCCGTGGCCGCGGTGGGCCGTCCGGACATCGCCATCAACACGGTCGGCAAGGTGCTCAAGAAGCCGTTCTCGGAGATCTCCGAGGCCGAGTACGACGAGATGGCGGCGGTCAACGGCAAGTCGGCCTTTTTCTTCCTGAAAGAGGCGGGCAAGCACGTCAACGACGGCGGCAAGATCTGCACGCTGGTGACTTCGCTGCTGGGCGCGTTCACGCCGTTCTATTCGGCCTACGCGGGCACCAAGGCCCCGGTCGAACACTTCACGCGCGCGGCGGCCAAGGAATTCGGCGCGCGCGGCATTTCGGTCACCGCGGTCGGCCCCGGCCCGATGGACACGCCGTTCTTCTACGGCCAGGAAGGCGCCGACGCGGTGGCCTATCACCAGTCGGCCGCGGCGCTGTCGCCCTTCAGCAAGACCGGCCTGACCGACATCGAGGACGTGGTGCCCTTCATCCGCCACCTGGTCAGCGACGGCTGGTGGATCACCGGCCAGACCATCCTGATCAACGGCGGCTACACGACCAAGTAAGGAGAGCGTCCATGCACATGGCAGCGGTCATCCTGGGCGGCGTAGCGCTGCTTGCCGTCTTCGTGCTGTTCGGCTGGCTCTGGGGCGCCAGCGCCGCCGGGATGGCGCTGGCCGCCAAGGCCTTCGTGCCGGCCTGGCTGGCGGTGGCGCTGGTCAACATGTGGGTGGGCGTGGCGCACGCCGGCTATAGCGTGCGCCAGGAGCTGCCCATCCTGCTGATCGTGTTCGCGGTGCCCGCCGCGCTGGCCGTCGCCGCGGCGTGGCAGTTGTCGCGGGGCTGAACCATGACAGACGCCGACAGCCGGCGAATCCGCGATGTGGTGGATTTCTGGCGCGAAGCAGGGCGCGCGGGCCACTGGTTCGACAAGAATCCCGAATTCGACCGGACCTTCCGCGCGCGTTTCCTGGACCTGCACCTGGCCGCCGCGCGCGGCCAATGCGAACACTGGAGCCGCGACGCCCACGGCTCGCTGGCGCTGCTGATCCTGCTGGACCAGTTCCCGCGCAATGCGTTTCGCGGCACCGCCCACATGTACGCCACCGACGGCCTGGCGCTGCGCGTCGCGCGCCAGGCCATCGCCCGCGGGCACATGGAACAGGCCGAGCCGGCCCTGCAGCTGTTCTTCTGCCTGCCGTTCGCGCATTCGGAAAACCTGGCCGACCAGGAACTGTCGGTCGATCTCAACGCCCGGCTGGGCGCGGCCGCCCGGTCCCATGCGGAAGGACACCGCGAGATCATCCGGCGCTTCGGCAAGTTTCCCCACCGCAACCCGCTGCTGCTGCGCGAAACCACCGCGCCCGAGCGCGCCTTTCTGGCCGCCGGAGGCTTTGCCGGCTAGTTTTCTATAAAATCGGGCCGCCTGACTCTCAACGGCCCACACCATGAATCCAGCCCGCTTCGACCTGGTCACGCTGGCCCTGTTCGTCGCCGTGGCGCGCCAGGGCAGCATCTCGGCCGGCGCGCGCCAGTCGCACCTGGCGGTGGGCGCGGCCAGCAAGCGCATTTCCGACCTGGAAAACGCCCTTGGCACGCCGCTGCTGTACCGCACCGCGGCCGGCGTCGAACTGACCGACGCCGGCCAGACCTGCCTGGCGCACGCGCAGCGCGTGCTGCAGGAAGTCGAGCAGATGGCCGGCGTGCTGTCCGACTTCGCCCAGGGCGTGCGCGGCCAGGTACGAATCGCCGCCAACACCTCCTCGCTGACCCAGTTCCTGCCCGAAGACCTGGCCGCCTTCATGCAGCGCCATCCGGCCGTGCGCATCCAGCTCGAAGAGCAGAACAGCAGCGACATCGTCACCGCCGTGGCCGAGAACCGCGCCGACGTCGGCATCTTCGCCGACCGCACGCCCGCCGCCGGCCTGACCACCGTGCCGTACCGGCTGGACGAACTCGTCCTCATCACGCCGCCGCGCCACCCGCTGGCCGCGCACGCCCAGGTGGCGTTCGCCGACACCCTGGACTACGACTACGTCGGGCTGCCGCCGGCCACCTCGCTGGCCACCCGCCTGGCCGACGAAAGCGCGCGCCTCGAAAAAACCATCCGCCTGCGCATCCAGGTGCGCAGCTTCGACGCCATCTGCCGCATGGTGGCGGCCACTGGCGGCATCGGTATCCTGCCGCGCATCGCCGCCGAACCGCATGCGCGCTCCATGCAGCTGCAACTCATCGCGCTGACCGACGAATGGTCGCGCCGCCGCCTGCTGCTGGGCGTGCGCGACCCGGACAGCCTGCCCGTGGCCGCGCGCCTGCTGGTCGCCAGCCTGGCCCGGCAGACGGGCTGAGGCCGCGGCCCTTTCTCCATCCGCGAAAACCCCCTTGCCCATTCGCCCATACCCGCCTGGCGGCGATTGCCCGCAAACTGCCTCTCCACATCAAGCCACAGACACGGAGACGACATGGCGGGGCAGATACTGGCCGGCATACGGGTGCTGGAACTCGGGCAACTGATCGCGGGGCCTTTCGCCGCCAAGACCCTGGCCGACTTCGGCGCGCAGGTCATCAAGATCGAGCCGCCGGGGCAGGGCGATCCGCTGCGCAAATGGCGCCTGCTGCATGAGGGCACCTCGGTCTGGTGGGAAGCGCAGTCGCGCAACAAGCAATCGGTCTGCGTCGACCTGCGTCAGCCCGAAGGCCAGGACCTGGTGCGCCAGCTGGCCGCCCAGGCCGACGTGCTGATCGAGAACTTCCGCCCCGGCACCATGGAGAAATGGGGCCTGTCGTGGGAGACGCTGCACGCGCTCAATCCGCGCCTCATCATGCTGCGCATCTCCGGCTACGGCCAGACCGGCCCCAAGGCCCAGGAGCCGGGCTTCGCCGCCATCGGCGAGGCCATGGCCGGACTGCGCTACCTCAACGGCGAGCCGGGCCGCGCCCCGGTGCGCGCCGGCCTCTCGCTGGGCGACACCATCGCCGGCCTGCACGGCGCCATGGGCGTGCTGCTGGCGCTGTACCAGCGCGACGCGCGCGGCGGCCAGGGCCAGGTCATCGACGCGGCCCTCTACGAGAGCATCTTCAACCTCAGCGAAAGCCTGCTGCCGGAGTACTCCGTCTTCGGCGCGGTGCGCGAACCCGCCGGCGCCGCGCTGCCCGGCATCGCGCCGTCCAACGCCTATCCCTGCCGCGACGGCTACGTGCTCATCGCCGGCAACGGCGACGCCATCTTCCAGCGCCTCATGCAGCGCATCGGGCGCGCCGACCTCGGCGCCGACCCGGACCTCGCCCACAACGACGGACGCGCGCGCCGCGCCCACGAACTGGACGCCGCCATCGGCGCCTGGACCGCCCAGCGCGACATCGACGGCGTGCTCGACGCCATGCGCGAGGCCGGCGTGCCGGCGGGGCGCATCTACAGCGTCGCCGACATCGCGCAAGACCCGCACTACCGCGCCCGCGGCGCCATCGCCAGCCTGCGCGCCGCCAGCGGCATCGACGTCGAAATGCCCGCCGTCTTCCCGTGCCTGTCGGACAACCCCGGCGCCATCCGCGAACGCGCCCCGCAACTGGGCGAACACACCGACGCCGTGCTGCAGGCCGCCGGCCTCGACGACCAGCAGCGCGCCGGCCTGCGCGCCCGGGGAGTGATTGCATGAACGGCCCGCAACGCATCGAAATCAACGAAGTCGGCCCGCGCGACGGCCTGCAGATCGAACGCGCCCTGGTCGCCACCGACGACAAGGTCGCCTTCGTCGACGCCCTGTCCGCCTGCGGCTTCGCCCGCATCGAAGTCACCAGCTTCACCTCGCCCAAGGCCATCCCGGCTCTGGCCGACGCCCAGGACGTCATGCGCCGCATCGCGCGCCGGCCCGGCGTCGTCTACACCGCGCTCATCCCCAACATCCGCGGCCTGGAACGCGCGCTGGAATGCGGCACCGACGAAATGAACCTCGTCATGTCCTGCAGCGAAACCCACAACCGCGCCAACCTGCGCATGACGCGCGCCCAGTCCTTCGACGAACTGGCCGCCATTCTGCGCCGCGCCGGCGACGCCGGCGTGCCCTGCAACGTATCGCTGTCCACCGCCTTCGGCTGCCCCTTCGACGGCGACGTGCCCGCCGCCGACGTCATGCGGCTTGCGCGGCAATTGGCCGACGCCGGCGCCCAGGGCCTCACCCTGTGCGACACCACCGGCATGGCCTACCCGACCCAGGTCGCGCAGCTGTGCGAGACCTTCCAGCGCGAACTGCCGCGCACCGCGCTCACCGTCCACCTGCACAACACCCGCGGCATGGCCCTGGCCAACGCCATCGCCGCCTGGCAGACCGGCGTCACCCGCTACGACGCCGCCGCCGGCGGCCTGGGCGGCTGTCCCTACGCGCCCGGCGCCAGCGGCAACGTCAACACCGAAGAGCTCGTGCACATGTTCGACTGCATGGGCGTGGCCACCGGCGTCGAGCTGGCCCCGCTGCTCGACATCGTGCGCGGCCTGCCCGGCCTGGTGCAGCGCGCCCTGACCAACCCCTTGCTCACGGCCGGCCCGCGCCTGGCCACCCATCAGCCGCCGGCCTGGCTGGCCGAACGCTTCCCCGCCGCCTGAGCCTGCGGCCATCCACACATCCATAACAAACAGGAGACTCACCATGCACCTTGCCAAGCACCGTCTGCTAAGCGCAGCGCTAGCCACCGCCGCCGTCCTCGGCGCTTCCGCCGCTTACGCCGCCGGCTATCCCGAGCGCCCCATCTCGCTCATCGTCTCCGCCGCGCCCGGCGGCACCACCGACATCGCCGCCCGCCTCATCGCCCAGCCGCTGGGCCAGGCCCTGGGCCAGACCGTCGTCGTCGACAACAAGCCCGGCGCCTCCGGCGGCATCGCCGGCCAGATGGTCGCCCGCGCCCAGCCCGACGGCTACACCCTGCTGCTGCAATACTCGGGCTTCCAGGCCATCACCCCGCACGTCTCGCCCAACGTGGGCTGGGACCCCATCAAGGACTTCGCGCCTGTCGCCAACGTGCTCTCGGCCCCGCAGGTCATCGTCGTGCGCCCCGACCTGCCCATCAAGACCCTGAAGGACCTGGTCGACTACGCCAAGGCCAACCCCGGCAAACTCAACTACGCCTCCTCGGGCAACGGCTCGCTGCAGCAGGTCGCGACCGAACTGCTCAACCAGATGGCCGGCATCCAGATCACCCACATCCCCTACAAGGGAACCGGCCCGGCCCTGAACGACCTGCTCGGCGGCGCCGTCGACCTCACCATCACCACGCCGCCGCCGCTGCTGGGCCACATCGCCGCCGGCAAGCTGCGCGCCCTGGCCGTCACCGGCGACAAGCGCCTGCCCAGCCTGCCCGACGTGCCCACCGCCGCCGAAGCCGGCTACCCCGACCTCATCGTCTCCTCCTGGTTCGCCATGTACGCGCCGGCCGGCACCCCGCCCGCCGTCGTCGACAAACTGTCCGGCGAAATCAAGAAAATCATGGCCACCGAGGCCTTCCGCCAAAAGGCAGCCGAGCAGGGCGCCGAAGCCCGCTACATGGACCCGAAGGAACTGGGCGCCTACACCAAGGAAGAACTGGACCGCTGGGGCAAGGTGGTGAAGGCGGCGAATATCAGCGCTAATTAATCTCTGCGCAGAAACGATAGAGCCACCTGGAGGTGGCTCTGTTCGAGGGCAAGCGCGTCGTCAGTGCGATGGCGTGCAGCGCCGGCCTAGATGCCGAAGGCCTCTCCGACTCCGTCCGGGGCATCCATGGCGATCGCCTATCCTCGGCGGCGCACATAAGCGCAGCCGCTTATGTCTGACTCTCCGGCAATACTCGCGACGCTTTCTTCTGCACACAAACCGGCAACCGCCGCAGGCTGGGCGGCGCCCGGGCGAACGAATATCGGACACTTGAACTGCTCCTGTCGCTGACCGCCATAGCGGTTCAGGCCGCACCCGATATGAGTGTTCGCGCCTGCCATTCGCGGTACGTGGGGTTAGATTGGTCAACCGCCACCTGATGGCCGGCAACTCTGCAAAGTTCGTTGCCGGCCAGGTGGGCGTGGCGCCAATGTATGTCCCCCGCGAACGGGCAATGGGCCTGGCCGGTTTTTTTCAGACCGGTTCCAGGCCGGAGACGGCGTGCAAAAGGATGGGCCTCATCGAAAGAGATGCGGCGCACGCCGATTCAACGCTTCAACCCTTGAACAACCGCTCGTGCATCCAACCGTCATTGGTCAGGACGAGAGCGGCCTTGCCCTCGATATCGCCTTGCGTTTGATCCGCAATATTCTTGTAGGCCGCGCGCACGCTTTCCGTCTTGGTCCAGTCGGCCGCGTCCTTCACCTTGTAGCGGAAATTCACGCGCGACACCTTCATGCCCATCATGTCGCTCGGCTCGGTGAAGTTCTGGATCTCCACGTCCGAGTACTTGCCGGTGCAGAACGCATCGTGCCGCCCCATGGTGTTGGCGCCTTCGGTCACCAGGTACTTCTTGCCCATGTCGGTGATCTGATATTCCGTGGCCGGCTCCATCTTGTTGCCGAACATCGCCTTGACCTCGGTGTCGCGCTTGGTCAGCAACCCGGCATCGACCAGCGCGTCGGCGCGCACCAGGTTCTGCTGGCCGAACAGTTCCTGCTTGCTCACGGTGAACGGCATGCCCTTGCCGGGGATGGCGGCGCACAGGCCCTTCTGCGTATCCAGATAGGCCTGAACGGCCTTGCCAAAGTTGCTCTTGTTGGCGTCCTTGGCGCTACCGCACGCCGCGAGGGCAAGTGCAAGACCGCTCATGGCAACGATTTTCATGGCGCTAGGCAAAGTGAGGTTCCTCCGTAAATGAGTGAATAAGCGTTTGCAGCCCCGCCTCGGTAATGTGGCGGGGTGCGTATTATCCCCTCATCGCGGAGTATGGGCGGCGAACCCTGGTCCCTCGGGCCTGCACGATGCCGGCCGCGTCGCGCGCGCCTGAATAAACGCGGTCAGAAATCCCAGATGACCGGCACCCAGCGAAACGCATCGCCGTCGACCGCGACCCGGCCCACGGAGGGGAACGGCAGATGCGCGGCGACCAGCAGCCCGCGGTTCTGCGCCAGCTCCTGGAACAGGCCGATGCGCACGCGCGCCGATTCCTCGGGGTCGTGTTCGAAGCCGTTGTGCCATTCGGGATGGTCGAACCCGACGGGGAAGATGGCGTCGCCGGCAAAGGTCAGCCGTTCGCCGCCGGAGATCAGGTCGACCACGCTGTGCCCCGGCGTGTGTCCGCCGGTGAGGCGGACGATGACGCCCGGCGCGACCTCATGCCGGTCTTCGAAAAGGCGCAGTCGATCGCGGTATTCGTTGTAGAAGCTGGTGGCGGTGGACTTGAGCACCGCGGGCACTGGCTTGGGCATGACGGTGTGTGAGAAGTCCGGCGAGGTCCAGAATGCCACTTCGGTGGCGGACACGTGGATGCGCACGTCCGGACGCAGCCGTTCCTTGACGCCGGGCACCAGCAGTCCGCCCACGTGGTCCATATGCATGTGCGTGACGATCACGTCGGTCACGGATTCCAGCGCGATGCCGGCGGATTCCAGCCGCTGCGGAAACTGCCCGGCGCGCGGAAAGCCTGCAAATTGTCCGCCCAGCCCCGCATCGATAAGAATGGTTTGATCGCCGCTGCGGGCCACCATCACGTTCAGCGGCCAGTCGAAGGCATCGGGAGGCATGAACATATGCTCCAGCCAGGCCGCCAGGTCGGAAGGGGCGGCATTGGTGGCCATCGTCGCGGTCGGCAGCGGCAGCACGCCGTCGCTGACGACCAGCGCGTCGATGTCGCCGATCTGCAGCGCGTAGCGCGAAGGAACCAGGTCGATGGATTCGGTGTTTTCTATGGCGAACATGGCGATATCTCCAGGAAGATGTGTTGCGTGAGGAAGCGGTGAGGGCATGGTAGGTGCGGGGTTTCCCGCGCGGTAGGCACGCAGCCGGAAGCACGCTGTTGTGCGACGCGCACCAATGCGCGTCAAAGCGCCAACTGGGAAATGATCTTGTCGCGCCCGGACCGCTGCGGCAAAATAGCCTGCCTCCTGCTCCCTAGCCTGCTGGCGTTGGCCTATTCCATGACCGGCTCCGTGACCCTGTTCGACCGCCATCGTCCTCGCCTGTATGCGATCGCCTATCGCATGCTGGGCTCGGTGGCCGAAGCCGAAGACGTGGTGCAGGACGCATGGCTGCGCTGGCATGGCGCCGACCACGCCGCGTTGGACAACCCCGAGGCCTGGCTCGTCACCGTCACGACGCGCTTGTCCATCGACCGCCTGCGCGCCGCCAAGGCCGAACGCGAGAACTACGTCGGCGTCTGGCTGCCGGAGCCGATGCTGATGGCGGCTCCGTCCACGCCCGAACAGATCCACGAACTTGCCGACGACGTGTCCGTGGCCTTTCTGTTCATGCTGGAGCGCCTGACGCCCGACGCCCGCGCGGCTTTCCTGATGCGCGAGGTGTTCGACGCGGAATACGAGGACATCGCCGAAACCCTGGGCAAATCCCAGGCCGCGGTCCGCCAGCTGGTGAGGCGGGCCAGGCTGCAATTGCGCCAGGGCGCCCCGCGCGAGGCCGTGCCGCGCGCCACGCTGCAACGGCTGCTGCTGGCCTTCGCCGATGCGATGCAGCGCAGCGATTTCCACGGCCTGCACGCGCTATTGAGCGACGACGCCGAACTCATCGGCGACGGCGGCGGCAAGGCCACGAGTTTCGCCAGCCTGGTGGGCGGCAAGCGGCTGGCCCAGCTGTTCTACGCCGGCAAACGCCGCTACCGCGACGCGCTCAGCACCGAGGTGATCCAGGTCAACGGGCAATGGACGCTGCTGCGTTTCATCGACGGCGAACTCGAATCCGTGCAGTCCTACGAAACAGACGGCAGGCGCCTGACCCGGGTACTGGTGCAGCGCAATCCGGACAAGCTCGCGCGCATCGCGGCGGCCCTGGCGCAGCGCTGACGCGTTCCCCGTATCGGTTTTGGTGCGCGGCAGGCAACATGGTGATCCCTCGCGCGCGCCTACCGCGCCGCCGCGGCCGCTCCTAACATGGACCAGTCTCCATTCCGACCAGGACAGGCCATGTCGACACTCACCAAACTCGCTTTGCCCTTGATCGCCGCCGGCGCGCTGCTGGGCCGGCCCGCTTATGCGGCTTCGCACCATGCCACGCCCGCCGGCAAGCCGGCCGATCCCGTCGTCACCGAACTGATGAGCAAGGACCTGCCGGACATTCCCGGCAAGAATGCCCTGATGCTCCTCGTCGACTACCCGCCCGGCGCGGCCGACCCCTTGCATCGCCACGACGTCTCGGCCTTCGTATACGTGCTCGAAGGCAGCGTCGTCATGCAGGTCAAGGGCGGCAAGGAAGTGACCCTGACCCCGGGGCAGACCTTCTACGAAGGACCTGACGACATCCACACCGTGGGCCGCAACGCCAGCCAGACCGAGCCCGCCAGGTTCGTGGTCGTGCTGATCAAGAACAAGGGCGCGCCCGCCCTGATCCCCATCGAATAAGGGACGGCGATAACACCCATCCCGGCCAGTCCCCGGCGTCATGTGCCGGGAGCTGGCCGGTTTTTTTTCGGGCCCGCGTCACAAAATCCGGGAGTCCAACGTCTTAGGAGCTAGGAACAACCCACTCGCGGCGCCGCCACCATGCCCACTCCCATTCCCGCTCCCCCGGTTTCCCCTCGCGCAAACGGTCCCGACTCCCTGGCCGATAGTTTCGCGACCAGTTACGCAGGCGTCGTGGCCTTCATGGCCGTCGCCGCCGAAGGCAATTTCGCCAAGGCCGGCGACAGGCTCGGCATCGGCCGCTCGGCGGTCAGCCGCAGCGTGCAGAAGCTCGAAGACCAGCTCGGCACCCGGCTCTTCGTGCGCACCACGCGCAGCACCTCGCTGACCGTGGAAGGCAAGCGCTTCTATGACCAGTGCCATCCTGGCGTCGCACGCATCATCCAGGCCCTGGACGACATGCGCGACCTGCGTGTAGGCCCGCCCACCGGCCAGTTGCGTGTCTGCTCCACCGTGGGCTTCGGCCGCAAGGTCGTCGCCCCGCTGCTGAGAGACTTCCGCCAGGCCAACCCCAACATATCCGTGGAGCTGCTGCTGGATGACGGCCCGACCGACTTCACCACGGACCGTGTCGATGTGTCGTTCCGCAACGGCCGCATGGAAGACAGCCAGGTGATCGCCAAGAAAGTGATTCCGATGCAGATGATGCTGTGCGCCTCGCCCGCCTATGCCGCCAGATACGGGCTGCCGGACAGCGTGGAAGCGCTCCCGGACCACGGCTGCGTCAATTTCCTGCTGGCGTCGGGCCGCGTATACGAATGGGAATTCAAGGTCGGCGGCCAGCTGCGCAAGTTCGCGCCGCCCGCCATGCTCACCTTCAACGATGCCGATCTCGTCCTGCAGGCAGTGCTCGACGGCCACGGCCTGGCCCAGATGGCCGGCTACCAGGTATGCGAACATCTGCGCGCCGGCACCCTGGTCCAGTGCCTGCCGCAATACGCGCCCGACGACCGGGGGCACTACCTGTGCTTTCTCAGCCGCCAGCATCTGCCGGCGCGCATGCGGGTGTTCATCGACTTCATGACCGAACGCATACGCGCGCTCGACCTGCAAACCATCGACAGCCTGCTGTTGAAACAGGCCTGACCGCTATTGGCTCAGCGCCACGACGCTGGCGATTCCGCCCTGCGCCATCTTGGCATAAGGACACAGGCGCTCCGTATTGCGCACCAACTCCTGCGCCACCGGCGTAGGCACGCCCGGCAGGTGGATGTTGATATCCGCGGACAGCGCGAACAAGCCGTCCACCGGGTCGCGGCCGAACGAGACCGTGGCCGTCACCGACGCGTCCGGGATGGCCACGCCGGCGCGCTCCGCCAGCATGCTGAGCGCGCCGTGGAAGCACGCGGCATAGCCGGCGGCGAACAACTGCTCCGGATTCGTGCCCCCGCCCGTGCCGCCCAGCTCCACCGGCAGGCGCAGCTCCACGATCAGCTCGCCGTCGTCCGAAATCGCCATGCCCGAGGCCCGGCCGTGCGCCGCCTCCCCGCCGCGCACCGTCACGCTGGTCGTGTACAGAGGCTGGAAATCCGCGCCCCGGTACTTCACGAGGAGACTTGGGGGAGGCGGCCGCAGCTTGCCCATAAAGGTCCTTGCGCCCGCCGCTACCTGCCTGCGCCCGCACGGCTGAACCAGGTTTCGAAATCGATCCTGCCCAGCCGCGGTCCGGGTCCCGGCACCAGCGTATCGTCATCCAGCAGCGCGCCAAAATACCGCGCGTCGGCGTCCGCCCGCACGCTGCGCGTGTCGCCCGTTCTGGCCATGTAGCGCTGCGCCAGCTCGGCCAGGCGCACCCGCTCCGGTCCGGCGATCTCCACGATGCCGTTCACCGGCGGCGCCAGCGTGGCGTCGGCCATGGCCAGCGCCACGTCATCGGACGCGATGGGTTGCACGAAGGCCGGCGACAGCCGCACCGTCGAGCCCTCCGTGCCCGACTGCACAATGCCGCCCAGGAACTCGAAGAACTGGGTGCTGTGCACGATGGTGTAGGGAATACCGGCCGCCGCGATCAGCGCTTCCTGCGCGATCTTGCCGCGGAAGTAACCGCTTTCCGCCAGGCGCTGCGTGCCCACCACCGACAGCGCGACGTGATGCCGCACGCCGGCGCGGGCCTCCGCCGCCATCAGGTTGCGCCCCGAGGCCTGGAAGAACTCCAGCACGGCGCGGTCTTCGAACGACGGCGAATTCGCAACGTCGACCACCGTATCCACGCCCGCCAGCGCCGCGTCCAGGCCTTCGCCCGTAACCGTGTTGACGCCGGTCGCGGGCGACGCGGCAATCGCCTCGTGCCCGCGCTCGTCGAGCAGTTTCACGAGCTTGGAACCGATCAGGCCCGTCCCGCCAATAACCAGGATCTTCATGATGGCTCCTCAGTTGAACTTGGCCTTGTCCAGGCCGTATGCCTTGTCCGCCGAACCGGGCACCGTCCGGAAACCCACATTCAGGCGGTTCCAGCCATTGATCGCCATGACCGCGAAGCTCAGGTCGGAGATCTCCTTTTCAGACAACTGCGTGCGCACACGCTCGTAAACCTCGTCGGGCACTCCATGGGCGCCCAGCGTCGTCAGCGCCTCGGTCCAGGCCAGGCAGGCACGCTCGCGCGGCGAAAACTCGGTGGATTCCCGCCAGATCGCCACATGGTGCAGCCGCAACTCGCGCTCGCCGCGAATCTTGGCCTCTTTCACGTGCATATCCAGGCAGAACGCGCAGCCGTTGATCTGCGAGGCGCGGATCTCCACCAGGGACAGGATCGACTGCTCGATCGCACCGGATTTCAAGAGCAGGCCGAACTCGACGAACTTCTTGAACAACTCGGGCGATTGCGCATAGGCATTCAGACGTTGACTCATGGTGATTCCCTCGATTGGTTGACTACGGACGCATCGTAGGGCGGGGAGGGAAGTGGCAGAAGGCCTGGGTGGGGGATCATCGTGTTGCCTTGATGGCAACAATCCTGGTGGGGGCGGACATGACCCGCGCCCAGCCGACCGTGGCGGTCAATGCTGTAGTTGCAATCAGAATTGCCCGCCTTCTGGCTGCCTCTGCTTCAACGCGACCTCGCGCCGTAATAGAGTTCCAGCGCCGTATGCAGGCGCCTGCGGGAGCGGCTGGCAATCGCAGCCGCCAGCAACCCTCCGGCAAGCGATATGTGCTCAAAGGCCCAGTACATGGCTTGCGTCGCCGCGGGCTCATCGAGGGCCCAAAAGCGATGCACGACCAAAATGGTGAGCAGGAGAAACACGATCAGCGCCCCGGCTCCCAGCCATAGCGCACGGTCGATCAACAGTAGTACCGAGCCGCCCAGCAATACCGAGATGGTTGCTATGTTGAACAGCCAATCCGGCTGCAACCCGGCCGCGCGCATCTCAGCTTGCCCCCCTTGGAAATCAAGCAACTTGCTTAACCCGGATGAAATGAATACTGCCGCCAGCAGAATGCGCGCGAAGATCCACAGCCAACGGCTGTCCAATATTTTGAAAATAAAGAGTTGCATGCGTGTTCACTGCAGAAGAATCGGATGAGCTTGCCAGGATGGGCGACGCGGACTATAAAACCTCAAGCAAACTTGAGGTCAAGCCGTGAACGTAAAGAAACCGATCGATTTTTCTCGCTTACTCACGGTCGGGGAGGTGGCTCATCGTGCCGGCGTGCCGGTTTCCACGATTCATTTCTATGAGACGAAAGGGCTGATCACAAGCACGCGCAACGCCGGCAACCAGCGTCGCTTCGCTTCAGTCGTATTGCGCCATATCGCAGTGATCAAGGTGGCTCAACGCACGGGCATTCCACTGGAGGAAATCAAGGAGGCCCTTGGTCGCTTCCCGGCGGGAAGCAAGCTCACGGCTGACCAATGGCGGGAGTTGTCCTCGCACTGGCACGCGAGTCTGGACGAACGCATCAAGAAGCTGACGCGGCTTCGTGACGAACTGGATAGCTGTATCGGCTGCGGTTGCCTGTCGCTGGAAGAATGTCCCTTGCGTAATCCTCAGGATGCACTGGGGGCGGAAGGTCCGGGACCTCGCATTCTGGAACGGCCGTGACCGTCTTGCCTCTCATTGGTCGTCGATGAATCGGCGAGGCATGTTGTCAGGGCTTTCACCGTTTGGCATTGCGCCAGGGACGAAAAAAAACCGCAGAGTGTTGACTTCTGCGGGGATTGGAGTCTACTTCAGACTGTATTTTGGTGGTGGGGCCGGAATGGAGCCGGCACGCCTTGCGGCGGGGGATTTTGAGTCGGTGATTTACAGTGTTTCTACAGGGAAATGGGGCGAATTCTAGCGTAGGTTGAAATAGGTAAAACCAGTTTCAAATCAGTAGGTTAGCGTATTTTAACTGAATTGGTGAAAGCTGGTCACTGTACCTGTACTGTACCGAAATTTCGGTACAGTTGCTGAAGTGCTGTTGAGTGCTCTATTAGTACCTTTTACTCCCTAAAGGCATCAGTGAGCACGTACCCATCTAGATGGAAGTGACTCAAGAATGGCAGCTAAACATTTGGCGGCCATGTTTAGGTTATCAACTTGTTCATTCAGCATATCAATAGACTTCAAGCCATGGAACAGATTGTTTCGAAGTCGATATACGATGATCATAAGAGCTAGCAGTTGCTCGGTTGGCGCATCTAGCTGACCGTTCAGAACTCTCTCAACATGCTGACGTCGATCAGATGCACGGAAATGTAGTCCGTCGAACCTTTCTCCAAAACCATGCGGAGTCATGTATCTGGTCCGCCAGAAATATAAGCACTCATTGATTGAATTTTTAACTTCATCCGCTGCTTCATATACATCGAAATTCCCTAGTGCTCGATCAAAGGCTGCCAGAGAAGCTCTATTCTCGCAAAGCGTACTTTCGAAGAAATTCCACATCATTGTGAATGCGGATACGGCCTCTTGAGCTTCACGGGATAGGCGGGTGCCTCTGAATGTGTTCCGGGCTATCCAGTCGGCAGTATCAAAAGTTTGAATGGCGGTCATTTTTGGAGGCCCCGACGATACAAAATTGCTTCTTGATAACGTGCTGGTTGTTATGAGATTAGTTCAATCTCATTTTCAGAAAACCATTTGCTTCCCTTGATGCTTGCAATCGCTCCTATTGGATCAACAGCCCATAGTACTAATGCGAGAGATTCTTGCGCACGGCTACATGTCACGTAGAGCAAACGTAGGCTGCGATCTACAGTCGTTTCTTTGCCAGACTCCACGTTTGACTTGTCTGCTGGGCTAAGCTCTTTTGCACCAAAAAGCTTATCGTAGGAGATTAAAAAACCACCTGCATCACTATCATCCATCACGACCATTACATGCTTAAATTCTGAACCCTTCACCACCTGATGGGTAGCCAATTCCGACTCACCATTGAGGTAGCGTTTATAACGTTTTAACTCACCCCAAGGTGAAGAAAACAATCTGCACCAACCACGGCGCATTCTCGCCTCGATCGTCTCTTTCTCCTTTCTCGGAACTGGCGGTGGGGGTGGGGGAGATTTGTCATCGAAAGCGTCTGATAGCCTACTATCGACTTCAAATAAATTAAGTTCAAGGATTGGAGCCAATACTTCAGCGACGGTAGCATCTCTGTTTTTGGTGGCCGCTATACACTTACTTATAGCATCCAGAGTCTCGGCTGAACGCACCCTTCTCATTTCGATATTATCGGGGAGCCTTTCTATTGCCCCTGTTTGTCTCAGAACTTCTGTCGCTAGAAATTCATTAATCTTCCCGTCGCTGTCTGCACATTCCGTCAAAAGCAGTAGCCCCTCCAATAAGAACCTCACTGCTGCCGGTCCTTTGTTTTCTCCGCTACCAACAGGAGCAGCAGCATTGGGATCAATTAAATCCATTGCTGTATAAACACTCAAGAATGAGCCTCGTGTGGCGACAAGCTTGTGTTCTAGTGCCAACAATTGGTAGCCATTGGTACTCCAGGCGCTATCACTAGTATGACTCACCATTTGCCCCGCACACCACTGCTCTTTGATAACCTTATCCTCTGAGCTAAGTGATGCATTTCCTACGAAAATGCGAACGGTGCCGCCTGTTTTCTCCGATCTGTGGTGCTGTTTAACCCCAGTTGGCTTTTGCGTGCGACCTTGGAGTTTTGCTTCCCATATCTTATTGATGAGGGTGACGATACGCTGTTGGCTGCGATGATTCATTTGCAGCTCTGGTTTAGCCCAGTCTTCTGGCACTTGGCTTGGCAAATCCGCATGCCCGTCCATGTAAATACGTTGCCTATGATCACCTAATAGACCTAAAGTTAAGCCACGTTCGCTCGGCTTTGACAGCTCGATGAGCGAATCTAAGATCCCTTTCATAGTATCTTGAGATTCGTCAATCAGGATGATGGGGTGGCGATCACGTAAGATTTTTTGGAGAGCTGGACGAGATAGGAGAAGCCAAGCCGTAACGTCGAGCACCTGCGTATGCTGAAGCGCTCCAGATCCGTACGTATTACGATCAGGGTGATATCGAAATATCGTTGTTGAGCGATATGATTCGATGTCCGTCATCATTTCCTCGTGACGAGCCAAGTCAGTCTTGCTCGTGCCTTTAGCTTTTGCTGCACTCTCTAATTTGTCCTCTTCGAGCTTCTTGCTTTTTAAGCTGATGAGAGCGTCGCGGATATCGTCGTTGTATCCAGCTATTAATTCCCAGCAAAAGGCGTGAATGGTAGAGACATTCACCAGGTCATTGTTTCCTAAACGTCCATTGATAACCGCGACAGCATTCTTGGTGTAAGTTATAACGCGGATTGAGCGACCGAACAGTCGGAGGGCGCGTGCTAATTCTTGGCCGGACTCATGTTCAACTATTCCGGTCAAAATGCGTAGCACTTCAACTAGTGTGCGAGTTTTTCCAGATCCTGCTCCTGCAAATAGGAAGAAACTTTGCGGCGAGGGTTTGGTAAGAAGTTGGCAAATCTCTTCAACGACACCTGCGTCGCGATCGTTGGCATCCCTTGTCGCTTGAACATTCATAATGTTTCGCCAGCTTTAGGTTCAAGTTCGTTTTGGAGCCAATCCAGAGCGTTGGCAATGTATTCTGGACAGCCGATGGGTTCGCCCGCTGCGAGATACTCGAAAATGGTGGCTGCAAAATCTCCTTTGCTGAACGATCCATGCATCAAAGTGTGAAGCTGTTGCCCAAGCTCTTCGTCTGATTGTGAGGCTACGACCTTTCTAACGACTGAGCCCAATGCTCCGGTAGGATGTTTGAGCTTTTTACCGGTTTGGTCTTCACGGTTCGGGAGACTCTTGAACCATGGGATATTGCTCAATATAAGCGAGTCTTCAAAAGAGCTAGGCCAAAAATTTGCGGCTGATACAGGCAACTGCCATGCAAAACGAACTTTGCAGCCCGAACCGGTCCAAATCAGATTTTCAATACTCGGGCTCTTGAAATCAGCAAGGTCGTTTTTGAGTGGATGCCATTTTGTAAGTGTCGCATTGCCTGTTTTTAGCCCAGGCTGGCCGCAGTTGGCAACGGCAACTGAGCTGCTTTCGCCATTCTCGTTCGTTTTAACCTCAACCGGATCTATGTCGGTGATGATAATTGTGGGCAAGCGGAGTCGTTCTATTAGCGGCTTTAATCTGTGTGCATGGCTTCCCCCAATGTCTAAAAATGAGACGTATCTCGTGGCAAGGGTCTTGTACATACGCTCTATGAAAAGAGGTACGAGCATGCGCTCAGCTGTGCCTTCTACGAAGATTGCCGCATCCGCAAAAAGGAGGTCTGTGTGTTGCACGCGAAAATAACGTTCGGCGAATAGTCGAGTTTCATTGTCCGAGCCAAAAGCATCCCCAAGATTGACTATCTCTGTGGATGCCATGTTGAGATCGGACGACTTGGGAACACGCCGAACGTAGCGCAATCGCGCGAAGCTTTCAGCATGTGCCAAATGACTGGAGTGCGTACTAATGAGCAACTGGCTTTTCAGGGACGGCGCTTCTGTCTCTGAGGGATTAATAAGCTTGTAGGCTTTATCAGGAAAAATTCGTTGAACCTGAACATGGAGGTGTGCCTCAGGCTCTTCTATCATCACAATGTGAACGGGGACTGGAGAGCCCTGACTTGGGTTTAAGCGACTAGCTTTAAAGGATACCAATTGATAGCTTAATGACTGAAGATTTTGGTAGCCGAGGCCTATTGAATGTTCTGGGAGTAAGTCATCTACGGTATCTGCCGACATCTTATATTGGACGGCAGTAGCATGGTCTAGAAGGTCAGCAGTTTGGATGCGAGTACGAAAAAGGATCTCCTGGGGATCATGCAGCCCCGGATAACCTAACACCTTCACGTCGGCAACTGACGGAGCTAGAGCGTCATGAATTTTCTTGTCAAGATCCGATTGAGCACTTGCGACGGCTTCAATGAGATCAGCTCGGTGACCATGTCCGGTAGATGCGATATTCAGGTGCTGCCGTGCATACTTTAAGAGTTGATTCGAGAATAGCCCCACACGTTGGATAGAACTGCTTGCTCGAATTTCTGATTCCTCTCCTCCTAGCCCCCGTTGCGCAGGAACAAAATCTACGCGAATCAATTGAGTAAGATGAGTCCGCTCAACGGGTAGTGTGTCTGTGTCTAGGACCGGAGCTTTATATGTTTTCGTGGTGGTAACGGGATTGTTGTCTGAGTCCAGCTTGTATACTTGAACGCGCCCTAAATCTGCAGGAAAGCGGTGCCAATAATCGAGCAAGTCAATCGGCCAAGCTTGTGAGGAGCTGCCAAGGTCTTTTACTGGGAATCGCGCCTCACGATATCGCCACGCCAGTTTTTGAATGTCTTCGATAGATGAGGCTGGCTCGAGCCGGAGGCGTACACCTACCAAGCCACCGGTCCAGCTAAACTTGGTGAGAAAAGGGGCCACGCGGTGATACATGCCTTCTTCAGCGTAAAACCAAAGATCTAACACTGGCATCGCATTTCGAAGTATCTTAAGTTGCTCCTGCCAAGTCTCCAGCGTTGGTGCTGCGGTAGCCGGATCTTCAGCGAGAGCCTCCCATTGCTTTCCTAAATCACGAAGACACCGCCATTGGGACAAACTGATGTCGTACGCGTTAAATGAAGGCGAATCAGACAAGAACTGACGCAATGCGCTTAAGACTGATGTCTTTCCGCTGTTATTTGCCCCTACAAGAATGGTTGTCTTCTCATCCACATCCAAGCCGACGCAAGCAATGCGTCTGAACTGGCTTAGCTCGACATAACGAAGTGTTACGCTGCCTGCCGAGGATGTCAGTTGCGCTTGTCCATCCATCTTTGTTCCGCCTTTAATGTCAACCGCATTGTGTGTCCGGCAACTGTAATTTTTCAGCTACCAATTGTCTGAATCGGGGAATCTAAGTTGTAAATACGAAGCAATAGTGCGACATTTACCGGCGACAGCCTATCCTGCACTAGTCCCCAAACCCTAAATTCCTTCGTCATGACGAAGACTTTGGGAGCGTTAACGCGTCAGCGCGCGGCTGCACAAACTCTTGCAGGCTGATCTGACCATCGATGAAACGCTGGGCGTGGGCCTCATCTGCTTCACTGAGCGAGAAACCTTCTAGACCGACGGAGGCCCGCGCATAGTTAACTGCCGATTGTCGGCGGCTGCGTTCGGTATCCGATATGGTTTTGTGGGGCTGTTGCCTGCATTTACCCTTGCCAGCCATGGTGTCTCCTTGCCGTAGGTAACTCGATCTTACAAGAAGTATGGGTAATTTGGTTTAGATACGCGCAGCCATAGAGGTGGTGCGCTGAAATTGTCTTGTTTTACTTGCTATGGATTGCCGGTATTGGTCGCGTACTAGCCGTAGTTTCCAAAGAGGCGTTGCCTCTCTGGACTCTCCACCCTCGCCGGCGGGAGCCTCGGGGGCAGGGGTTACGGGCCGTTGGCCCGGAACTCCTGTCCCCGGGGCATAGCGTGGCGCGCTCCTGCCGCGTCAAGGGGCCGTGTCCTCGCCCTGCGGGGCTGCGGGCCGCACCAACCCCTTGACCCGCCATCCGCTTGAGAGCACCGCTCCTGACGTTGTTTGGCTGGAAGAGGGGGCAAGGGCGGGACCGGAAGCCGCAGCCCGAAGCGGAGCGTAGGGAACGGGTGAGGATACCGGGCGTAGCCTTTACCCTTGACCCGTCTGGAGGCCGTGCAGCCTGTGGCAAGGGGTAGGAACAAGGCGAAGCCGCCGGGCCTGCCCCCGCAGCCAGTCCGGCAAGATCGGACGCGGGATGCAACCGAAGAGGTTGCCCAAGCGAAGCGCGGAGTTTTGCCGCTAGAAATGAAAGGGCCTCGCCGAAAGCGAGGCCAATGCAGGGGCAGATGGCAGGCTATTCGCCTTTGACTGAGCCGCCTGTAGCCGGCCCCCAGTTTTTGCCCATGTTCTGCATTACGTGTTGCCGGTACGCTGGGTTCCACATTGTGTTGCCTGCTGCGAGATGATTGAGCCGGCCCCCGGTGACCATCATGCCGCTTTGCATGTCGCGGCGAGTTGTTTGACGGTTGAGAACTTGAGTAACGGGGGATGCGGCGGCCTGGCTGACTTGCCTAAGCGTGATACCCGCTGAGGACACGCCTCCGGCCAGGTGCGATGCTGCCTCATATGCACGTTGCAGCAAGAACAGGGTGACGCCCGTGACGATCAGGATTTCAAACATTGTGGCAATAGGATGGTCAGTGGTGACGGCCAAAACTTTGGCCGTAAGTGCACTGAAAAACTTCATGCCCATGCCGAGAACCGTTGTCACCAAGGCGATTTGCATGATGTAGGTCATCACTTGGCCAAACCAGCTATCAAACCATTTCGCGGTGACGGGGAACATCAGCATGGCGATGAAGAACGGCCCGATGCCAAGCATGAGGGTGAGCATAATTTTGGCAACGATCACCATTGCCCCCGCCGGAATGGCAATGATGAGCGTGGCGGCGTAGATGATTAGGGCGTTAAGCAGGTCCCAAAACACCATGCCAATTTCATACCAACGCCGTTTTCCCATCTTGTCGAGCATATCGCCGCCGATCTGGAAGCCATCGGACACCGCCTTATCGAGCACCTGATAAACCGAGGTTGCGGACGTACTGCTGCCGGATGCCGAAAAGGCGTCAGCGACGCCCGTTTCCAGCCCACGCAATGCCTCGACAACCCATGATAGGTATGTCGGGGCGCTCATTGCCAAGCCGCCTATGACAATGAACTTCCCGCAAGTCTTCATGAAGTTTGAGGCCGGCGCTTCTACGTATCCGAAGATGATGGCGAAGCCCATCATCACGAACGTCAGCGTGCCACCGTAGATGAAAATGTCGGTGAACATGGAAATGACATTGCCCGATGTCACCTGAACAAACGCGTTCAGCGTCATGTCGATGCTTTCGCCCATCCATTCAAAGATATTAGATTCAATAGCCACTATTTGCCCCCTTCGAGCACATTGATTGGCTCATGCTTTGTGTATCCGCGCTTCTCAACCGTCAGATGGTTCTGGGCGGTGATGGCATTTATGCAGTTCGGTGATGAGTCCGACTCGCCAGGGTTATTCCGGCACTTGAAAACCATTGCAGTGCGCTCGGCATCGTGCGCTTTGTACCAATCCACGGTTTGGACCGTCGTGGCCTGATCGCAGCCGGCGAGCGCTGTCGCGACAAAAAGAGAGAGAACGGTCCTTTTCATTTCCGCATCTCCTGTGCGTTGACTTCGATGGTTCGGCCGCCGGTGTCTCGGCCCTCATGCTGTTGCAATACGCCTAGCGCGTGGGCGAGCTCGGCCGCGTCGATGATGCGTAGCGCCGCAACTGTCCGCAGCGCGCTTTCACGCGTGCCCGTCCAGTTACCTGCGAATCGCCCGTCCGAGTTGCGCAGAACGAACACGCAGCCACCGAGGCAGGACAGTGAGAGTACGACGGCCATCCATGACGGCGTCGGCACTGATTGGCCGGGCAGGACAACTGCCGACCAGTCCACCGCCGCGATCAGGAAGGGGAGGATGGCGAACGTTGCTGCCAGAATGTCACCTTGAACAAGCGAAGGTGCGCGACGGCCGACTTCATGCGTGAGCCCAAGGCGGTCAATGCATTGCCACCACCGTCGCATGAACAGGAGCGTGAAAAAGCAAATTGCCAAAACAGGGATCTGAATATAGGAAATCATGGGCTTGTCTCCTCTTATTTATCCAGCAGATTGAAAGGCTGATGCTTCGTGTATTCACGATTCGCCAGCACCTTCGCGTTGATTTCACGCTGGCGCTGTTCCTGCAACCGGTCTTCCGCTGCCGCAACCATCTGGTACATCTGTAGCTTGGTCTGCTCGTTCTGAATCATGGCCTGCTCGGCCGCGATGCGGCCTTGCAGCTCAGCAATGGCTTTCGGGTCCTGGGTCTGATTGATCTGCCTCATCAACTGGTCGATTTGGCTGAGGCGGTTTTTCGCCGCGTCGTAGGCGTCGAGCGCAAAGGCTTTGTCTTGCGCGCCCTTGACGGCCTGCGCTTCGCAGTTGGTGCGCTGCTCGTTCGAGGCAAAGCCGGTGCAGGCGTCATACACCTTGGTGTTGTCGTAGATAGATTCAGCGCGCCCGCTCAGTCCGGCATAGCCGCCTGATTTCACGCTGTCATAGACGCCTTGCCAGTCTTGCGGCAGGTAGTCCCGCAGTTGCGGGTTGTTGAACAGTTCGCCCATGCCACGCGCGCCAGTGACCGCAGCGTATTGCTGCTTCATCTGGTCGATCTGGCTGATCATCTGGTCGTATTGCATCTTCCACTTCGCCATCGTTTCTATCTGGTTTTCCACGCTCTTGGCGATGGAGGCGCCATCTGTCACGGGGATTTGTGCGAAGGCGGCCGACGACGCGGCAATGCCGACGGCCAGAATGCAAGAGGCTGATAGTTTCTTCATGTTCGCCACTCCTGAGAGGTTGAGGGCGAACGTAGGACCGTGCTGTCCGGTCTGTCGGTCTGTTCAGGGACCGCGCCCAGTACGACAAAGCGTTCTTGGGGCGACTAAGCGGCCGATCTGCTCTCGGCGGTCGGAACCCTTCTTTTCGGGTCGGCACCCGGTACGCTAGGCGTCCTTGGGGCGGTGCAACGTTCGTTGTGGTTAAAGGTACAACCGAAGTTGATTGTACTTACGGTTAATGCAAAGTAGTTTCCCGATTACGGCCACCACATGCGACGGTCAATGATGATGCGGTCCGACAGGTACGAGATGTTCGCCAGTTCTGCCAAGGCCATTTCTACGGTTCGGAACCGGTACGGTCGGCCCTTGTCGTCCGTGACCGGGTGTTCTGTAGTGCCGTCCTGCACGGCCAAGGCAAAGCCCTTCCAGTAGTGCGCATACAGAATGACCTGCACGTCACCAGTGCGCGCTGGATCATCGCAGTAGTCTTGCAGGGCGTCGTAGCGTAAAGCCATCTTATGGTCCTTCTTGCGCAATCAATCAACGGCCCAGGTCGCCAGTGTCTGGATGGTTTGTCCCATCCAGTCGATGGGCGTCCTTGGTCACTTCTTTGCTGCGCTGACTACGCTGTGGGACCTGTAGCGTTCTATCCTGCGAGGGATCAAGGAACCGGACAATTTCCAGGGCGAGCGATTTGTCCTCTATGTCACCAGCGGCCAAGGCTTTCGCAATGTGCCCGTAGCCATTCCTGATGGCACGTGAAACGCCGGAAAGCCCGCGTTGTTCCCGCTCGGCCGCTTTGGTGCTCTTGCCACGCTTGGCGGCATGTCGCGTCGCCTGCTTGACCGTAGTCTGTGTGTTAGACCGTGCCCTACGCGGTGTGGCATTGGCCTCGATGCCTTGTTCACGCAGTGCCTCGGCGAAGCGCTCCCTCCAGCGTTGCAGGTCCGCTTTTCGTGGATTGAGCCGGCTGCCGTCGAGACCCAGCGCCTTAACGCAAAGGTGGCCGTGGGGATGGGCTTCATCGTCATGGACAGCGAAGACATACGCGTGGTTGGCGCCAAACTCCGTTTTCGCGAATGCACGGATAGCGTCATTCACTGCGCGTCGGTCGGTGCCGGGTGGCATGGACAGCACGATGTTGAATGTTTCGCGGCGCGAGCCGTTATAGGGCAACCCGTACTGGCCGCTTTTCCATTCGTCGCGCACGTCCTGCACTGCCGCACGGCCAAGGATGATTTCACCGTCTTCGTTCTCCAACGCTACCAGGCCGTTGCGCGATATGTAGTCGAGGTGTGCTTTCACCTGCGCGATGCCTTTGCCGCCGCCGGAGATCTTCACCATGACTTCGGGCGCTTTGCGAGTGGTCAGCATCAACTTGTCACGGACCCGAGCGCTGCCGGTCAGCAGCAGAGGCTTGGAGGGTGGTGAAGTGCGTGATCGCGTCACCGTGCGCTTTACGCCTTGGCTGGTGACGGGCTTGGTATAGATGCGTTCGCCCCAGTCCTTCAAAATTCCATCAATGACCAGACTCATTCCAGCCTTCAGCGGTCAATGTTGGCGCGTATGATGTCTGCCACCCGCGCGGTGTGGATTTTGATATGACGGGTCAGTGTGTCGATACGCTCGGCGGTCACCACCGTCTCCAGCGCGCGTCCCGCGTTCATCTGCCGGGCGATCTGGTTCAAGTTGCGGCCGATGGCAAGCAGCCTCGAATTCGATTCGCCCAGCGTTCGTAGCTCCGTCATACCGAACTGCGGTTCGCCGCTGAGATTGGCCCGTATCAGGTGGATGACCCAGCGATTGGCTGACATGCCCTGCTGCAGGGCCAGTGCTTCGATACGGGCATATTCCGTCTCAGTCAGGCGGAGTTCCAAGCGGCGACGCGAAGTATCGGGCTGCTCATGTGTTGACGGAGTGGGCGACGTGTCCGCTGCCGAACTGTTGAGAAGGCGGACAATGACCTGCCGCAGGCCGTCGCTGGGCGTGCTGCCTTGTCGACGACAAAGTGCCTGCCAGCGCCGCTTCAGATCACCATCCAGGCGGATGCTGAGTATGGTCTTGCGCGTCATTTCGGCATCCTCGTATGCCGCTCCAGTTGGGCTTTGATTTCTTGAAGCCGGGCTTGAGATTCAGCTTTGCTGAGTGGTGCTGATTCCGAAGCACGCGACATATCTTGAGTCGCTGCCAGGCGTTCCCTTCTGGTTGCTATTGGGATGCCAGCAGACGGCACGAATCCCCCTGCGCGGTGGCGTTCAAGGATTCCTTTGAAATAGGCGACCTTCGTCTTTCTGATGGTTCCAGGTGTTTTGATGGCCCCGTCCAGTTCGTCAAGCAATGCTTGCGCATCAACTGATTGGACGTCGGTAAGCAAGTTTTGGATCGACAGTTTCTCAGCGGGGACCAGCGCGGTAGGGTACTGAAGACCGTCGTCGGTTCTCGTTGTAGTAGTAGGGTTATAGATAGGGTTAGTGTTAGTAGTAGTGTTACCCGGCCCCCTGCCCATACCCTCCAGATAGGCTGTAGCTGGGGTATGCTCGTTGCTAATTGATTGATTTATATGGATGTCTTTTGGTTCGGCCGGAATGGACGTCCGGCCGTCGTCGGGTCCCGCATAGGGTGTCGATAGCCTATATGGACCGTATCCAAGGGCTTTGGCTACCGTATTGCGCAGCGGATCCTCGGTAGGGAGTCGATCGATAAAGTCATTCACGTAAGCGTCACGCCAGCCTCGGGGCAGTGCCGCTATTTGCTCGAGTGTCTTTTTCCTAAGGGTCGTTGCCACTGCCATCTTGGCGGAGTTGTGGTCCCACCAATCTTTGATCCAGATGTAATTCGCCTGCGGGTCAAAATCCAAGATGCCAGCATCGATGAGACGACGCATCACTGGCAGCAGTTGTGAATCGGGGTCCCAGCCCATTTCAGAGGCCGCAACGCGAACGACGATTTCATAGGCGCCGATGACATTGCTGAATGGCGAGGTCAGGAAGTAGAACAGCGCATAGCGGTCTTCGACCGTGCAGCCTGACAGGCGATTTGAGCGCCATATCTGGTCGTTGATGGTTCTTTGTCGACTCATGCGCGAGGCCCTCGCGTAGCGGCCTCTGCGGGCGTGATTTCATCGTCTGCCGGCTGTTCCAGATTCAGGGCTTCCGTGACCTGCAACGTCCGAAAATAAACGCGGCGGCCGACCCGCAGCATGGCTGGTTTCAGCTTGCGCGAAAAGTCGGTATCGGTATAAAGCGCAACGCGGACACCATCGGGAGACCGGCCTAGCAAGGTGGCGACGTCAATGATGCTCATCAACGGTCCAAACCGTCCCAACAAGTATTCTCCAGTAGTCATTCATACGCCTCACAAGTTCACCGTAGGTAATGCCAGTCTTTACCGTGAAGGCATAGTTGTCAAACTTAAGTCATTGATTTTAAAGACCAAAATAGGGTGTTCATGAAAACCAAGATTAGGCATCGCCAAATGCCAAGATATGGCACATTGGTTTTCTTGCGATGAAGCGATCAAGCAAAATGAATCTGGAAATCAAGGGCTTGGGCGCGTTCAGAGAGGTGCCCTGATTTCGGCGTTTGACACGGCGGTAGATAAGGAAAAATTTTGTGGGGAATTACCAACGATGTGAGCATGCTCACGCTGTTGGCTCGCGTTCGAAGTGATGGCACTAGGATCAGCGGATTACGTGTCACGCTGTAGGGAGGAGCCAAGTATCATGGGGCATGCATGACAAGTCGTTAGGGAGCTATATGGAATCTTGGAATGACGCCCGGTAATGTCCGAGTCCGGCGCTTTCAATTGAATGCCAACGGCCGTGATTTTGCGGTGGGTGACATCCATGGTCATTTTGGTCGGCTTGAGATCGCGCTGGCCGCCGTAAAGTTCTCGCCAGAAAAGGACCGATTGTTTTCCGTAGGGGACCTTGTAGACCGAGGCCCTGAATCGGCCGATGTTCTGAAATGGTTGGAGCGCCCGTGGTTTCACGCGATCTGTGGGAATCACGACCTGATGGCATGGCGACGGGCGATGGGCGATCCGATTCCGAACGTCGATCATCGCGTCCACGGCGGTGGATGGTTGGATGCCTGCGTTGGTGGTGTTCGTGAACGCGTTGCGGCGTGCTTGAGCGCCTTGCCGCTGGCCATCGAGGTGGAAACGCTGAGTGGCGTGGTCGGTATGGTTCACGCCGACTTCCCCTATGACGATTGGCAGGCTATTCACGGTGCTACCTTCAGTCCAGAGGACGAAGATGCCTGCCTATGGTCCATAGATCGTTATCGAATGCAGTATTCCCAGCCTGTCCGCAATGTACGTGCGGTGGTCCATGGACATATGACGCTACGCACGGCTGCGCAGCTTGGCAACGTTTACTACATCGATACAGGTGGATGGCAGGATGCGGGGATGTTCACGTTGCTGGACTTGCATACGCTTAAGTCGTGGCCACGCTAACTCCATTCTGCCACCTCTGAAATACATGGTGCAGCCTTCAACGGCCCGACAACCGGGCAGATCACTGAAGTGATCTGACAGGGCAAAAGAAAAGGTTCATCTCCGATTGCCGGGGAAGGCTTCTCGCCTGACGTTTTCGAGATTGCGCGGGAGTGTCAGTATTTTTGTGTTTGAGGCAGTAAAAGCCTGATCGTTGTTTCAATCAGGTCTCTTGATGCTATCTCAGCGATACGGGTCAGTGAAGCGTTCGGCGTAAATGATGGCGAACTGGTTCATGGCAGCCTTCCAGTCATGGGTGGCGCTGCCCCAAGCCTCTGTGATGTTTCTGAGCACCAGCCATAGCAACTTGGTGGTAGCCTCGTCGCTCGGGAAGTGCCCCCGAGTTTTCACCGCCCGACGCAGCTGCGCGTTGATGCTCTCGATGGCATTGGTGGCGTAAATCACCTTGCGGATCGCCGGCGGGAACGTAAAGAACGGGATCACGCGATCCCAGACACGGCGCCACGCCTCTGCGATCGGCGCGTAGCGCTGGCCCCAAGGGCCTTGTTCGAACGTCGCGAGCGCAGCCAGCGCAGCTTCGACCGTCGCCGCCGTATAGATCGGCTTCAAGGCCGCAGCCACCGTCCGGCGTTCCTTCCAGCTGGCGTAGTCCAGGCTGGAGCGGATCAGGTGCACGATGCAGGTCTGCAGCGTCGCGGCCGGGAACACCGCGTTCAGCGACTGCTCCATGCCCTTCAGGCCATCGGTAACGGCGATCAGGATGTCCTGCGTGCCGCGGGTCTTAGGCTCGTTGAACACCTTCATCCAGAACTTGGCGCCTTCGGTCTGCTCGATCCACAGGCCCAGGATGTCGCGCGTGCCGTCGGGCAGCACCGCTAGCGCCACGTACACCGCCTTGTTGCGCACCACACCGTCTTCGCGGATCTTGACGCGCAGCGCGTCGAAGAACACCACCGGATACATCGTCTCCGAGGGACGGGTCTGCCAGGCCGTGACCTCGTCCATGACCGCGTCGGTCACCGAGCTGATGAGCTCCGGCGAGACTTCTGTCCCGTACTGCTCGGACAGGAACCCTTGGATCTCACGCACCGTCATCCCACGGGCGTACATCGCGATGATCTTGTCATCGAACCCAGTAAAGCGGCGCTCGTGCTTGGGGATCAGGATCGGCGCGAAGCTGCCGTCGCGGTCGCGCGGGATCTCCACTAGTAGCGGTCCGTCGTCGGTCAGTACCGTCTTGCGACTCCTGCCGTTGCGCTGGTTGGTGGCGTTTTCGGGGCGCTCACCGCCTGCAGGATAGCCCAGATGGTGGCCCAGCTCCGCGCCCAGCGCTCGTTCGATCAACGCCGTCTTGAACGCCATCGACAGGTCCTGCACCGCCTCGGCGGTCATCGGACCCTTAACGAATTGATCCACCAGATCGGCCGGTATCGCCGGCAGTTCTCGTAAGGGTGTCTTTTTCTTGGTAGCCATACATGCTCCTTGAGCGACATGTTATGCCCCAAACACAAAATTTATGACACTCCCGATTGCGCAGTAGCGGCCAGCGCGAGGACCTAATGATCTTGCGCGCCACTCGGTCGCCGCGTAGGTGGGGATGATTCGCTCAGGAAGACATACGGCCGAGTTCGGCCAAATGGAGACAGGTTTCCTGCTCGTCACTGGGCCGGCCAAATGACCGCTATTATCAGACAGCGGCCGTTTCCGCGCGGTAGACGGGGATCCTGCCTTGCCCTAGTCGGCGAGATAGGTTAGGAAACGTGTGAACCGGTCCGAGGCAGTCCAAAATAGCCGCGAGCGGCCACAGACGCAAAGCGCGCCGTAGTGCGGCGCGCTTTGTCAAGTTGGTGGGAGGCCGCGTGCCACGGGTGCCCCCAACGTCCGAAAATGGTCCGGTGATCGCGCAGGGATCGGACTTGCGCCAACGAACTGCATCATCCCCGCTCTATTATCAATAGAAATTATTTTATAAATAAAAACATGATCTTGAAGATGGATGAATGAAAAACTCCATGAAGAATGCCATTCTCAAATTAAAGTTGAGAAGAGCTTTTTCAGATAGGTGCAGGCACCATCCTCCATGAACAACACGTTGCGACTTTCGAGATCGGCTTTCTTTGCCGGGTCGCCCACGTTAAGCAGGTCAGAGAATTTCGTCGGCGACAACACGAAGGCATTCAAGACCAGCGGCGCTTCGCCAGCCTTAGCTTGCGCTGCCAACGTTGCTTCCAGCGTCTTCACTTCTTTGTAGAGGCCCAGCTTGGGGTGAGACAAATCGAGATTGCGCAAACCCTTCGGATCGACGAAGGTCAGCCATTGTTTGCCGCTGGTATCGTCCACCAGCCAAAGCAGGAAGTCCGGGTAGAAGTTGCCCGCCAACGCGAAGCCCAGACCTTTATCTTCCCGGTCTGCATTGCGCAATAGGTAGAGGCTGCGCTGGCCAACCGCTTCCTTGCCTTCTGCCGAGTTATAGAACGTTTCCAAGTCACGAACAAACTCCCACTCGCTGGGCGCGTCAAAGGCCAGTGGACGTAGTTTCAGCGGCACGGCATCTTTGTCTTCCAATGCCAGCAACGGGTAGTACAGGTGGCGGTCGAAGCTGATAGCCACCATGTGCGGCGCGTTCCATTTGCTGGCCTCGCCGATCTTGCCGTCCGCCACCAGCTTCTTCAGTACCTCCAGCTTCTCCTGATACTCCAGTCCGTCGTCGCTGTTGTCGATCTCGAATTGGTACAGCTTGAGCATCGACCCATGTTCTTCATCGATGTGGGTAATGTCGTAGAACTGGCCTTCATAGCCTTTTTTCAAGGCGTTATAAAAGCGGTCGGTGTAGTCGGTCAGTAGGCGTAGCAGGATATCTTCCTGCTTGCGGATATCGACGAAAGTCGTGACGGCCAATTCCGCTGCCGGTATGAACAACGTGTACCAATCCTGCGCGCCTGAGCAGAAGTCGATCAGCCGCTGTCGTTCCAGCCGCAGATTGCTCCAGCTTCGTTGAATTTTGTACTCCTGCAACGCCAGATAGATGTGATCCCAGTTGAAAGTGGCAAACAGCGCCTGATTTAGCTTGGCTTTGTTGCGAGCTTCCGTTGTAGAGACGGCGACCCCGCCCTTACTGGATAGCGCTTCCACACGTGGGTACAGGTCAAGCGCCACGTGGGGTGGCTTGATCTTCCCTTGAAACTCGGCGGGAATCTCGTACAGCCAAGGGAAGTGCGTGCGCTTAAAGCCTTGCTTCTGGTTGTCTTTGTAGCCGTCCTTTAGCGACAAGGTCTTGAGCTTGCCCTTGGGCAGGTTGGCCCGTGTCGGGAAGTCCAGCTCCAGCACTTCGTCACTGGGCGTAATGCCTTCCTCGCGCAGGTAATCCTTGAACGCCGCCATGTAGCTGGCACGCACGCCGAAGATGTTCAACGCTTCCAGTTTGTCTAGGTGTACGCCTTTAGGCCTGTCCTGCGGCAAAGTGCGCTGGAGCGAAAAACCCTTGCCCTTGAGGCGTACTCCGCGCCCAAACAACTGGATAATCTGCGAGCCTTCGCCCTGGCCCATGTTCAGTAAGCCCATGGTAGACACGCGCCAACTGCTCCAGCCTTCGGTGAATTTGCGTGAGCCGATGAGCACGTTGAGGCGGCTGTCCTTGTTGTTCAACGTGCCGAAGAGCGCGCCGCCGAAGTCATCGCGTTCACTGTCAAAAGTATCGGCGCTCTCCGCCATGCTGAAGAAGCCCGCGTCATCGCCAATGTTGATCAGGCCGAAGGGCTCCGCATCGCCCACGCGCAGGGCAAGCTCACCCTTACTGCTGCGGATGTTGACCAGTTTCAAACGTTGGCGGGCCGAAGCATTAAACACACGCTGCAGAATGTCGGCGTACAGTGCGTCCACGCGACCATTGAATCCCATCAAGGGCGTGAAGCGCCCGGCGAAGATGTTGTTGCCCTTGGCGTCCAATATTTGAGCCTTGTCGGCAATCAGGTCGGCCAGCCAGGTTTTGATCTGAGCATCGCTGTTCAGGAAGTCGGCAAGAAAATTCACCACTTCCAGAATGTCCGACTCCTCCCCGGACACTGTGTTGCCCACGAACACCCATAGTGGCTTCTCGATGTTGAAATCGGCCAACTTGTCGCGGTGCGTGCTCCACAACCAAAGCTGCTGGTAGTAGGCCAGCAGGCAGGCGGTGAAATACTTGCGCGCATTGTCCGCCTGCTCATAGGCTTCGCCATTCATGTTGAGGATCAGCGACTCTTTGCCGTAGCCGTCCTCATAGAAGAACTTGTACGAGTAGTCGAAGAGAATGCACTTGGCGTAAATCTCGCGGGTGGCGATGATCCGCGCGCGACGCTTGTCCTCTGCGCTCAAGGCAAGGGCTGTGTCCGCTTTTGCTGACGCAAGGCTGAAGCGCTGCCCAGGGTAAGCCAGCTTCCATTTGGACTTGAGCTGTTCCTCTTCCGCTTTTTCAACTATCAGCCCCTTGGCTACCGCCTGCCCGAACGTGGCCGAGTACTCAAAGGCAAAACCGCCGCGCACCAGCGCATCGCGCCGCGCCATCCACGCGCCCGCTGCCGTTCCCGTACCACGATGGCCTTCGTCCACTAGCACCAGGTTGTTGCCCTCGAAGGCCCCCACGGCGACGGTTTTCTCGCCCATTTCATCGCCCAGCTTGTTGATGTCGATGATTTCAATAGTGCCGCGCGGCGGCGTCTGAGCCTTGTTGAAGAACTGCGAGAAGCCGAAGCCCGATAGCTCCAGCTCCTCCAGGTGCTGACGGCTCAAGCCTTCATTGGGTGTCAGCAGGATGATCTTGTCGGGATAGCTGCCGCTGCGCCCTGCCTGGAAATAGTGCAGATACTGGTGAATATTGACGTGCAACAGTAGGGTCTTGCCGCTGCCAGTGGCATTCCAGAAGGCGATCTTATTCAGGTCATCCGCCTCAAAATCGCGGAACGGTTCCGCGCCCGTCTCAGCGCGGTAGAGAGCCATTTCTTCGTTCAGACCATCGAGCAAGTCCTGGCGATGGTTGAAATACCAATCCAAATACAGCTCGGTGAACAGCAGCGAGAGGTACTGGAAGTACTTCATCTGTAGTTCATGCCCTTCCAGCTTGTTGCGCCGCTCGGTGATGGCTTGCCAGTGGGCGACAATATTCAAGTCATATCGCCGCAGGTCGGCCTCGGGCACCTTGTTGGGGTCGAACAAACCCCGGACAAGTTCGTGAAAGAACTTGGTCTGGCCGTCCTCGTCGATGCCCTCGAAGCGGTCATCGCCCAGGCGCATTTTGAGCGCCGCCAGCGTGCCGCCCTGAAAGAAGCCCAGCACCCATCTATTGAGCACCAGTTCCTGATGGAAACTGCGCTTTTTAGGTTTCGGTTTTACTACCCGCGCCATTAGATGTCCTCCACCGAGAACATGCGCTCCAGAAACTCCGGCTCGATCTGACGAATCTTACGTGTCCAAGCCTGACCGTCCTCTCCCTCAGTTGGGGAATAGATGGCTGGCATGTTGTGATCACCGTTGATGTAAATAACATCAAACGGATTATTCTCACCTTCAAGGTCAAATCGATTGCCGTAGCGCTTCAGTGTTTCGTAATCTATCCTCTCGCAGTCGCGCCAAATCACCAAGGTCGATTCACCAGATGGAAGGGCACCTTCAACACGAGCGTAACCTTCTTCCATGTTGTAATCGATGTGCTTCACACGCAGGCCAATCAGGTAGTTGAAGGTTTCAACCAGATCTATCTTGCGAGGCTCAAAGGCACCTGCCGAATCAACGGCTACGTTGAGGGTGTAGTCGAAGGGCTTCTTGAAGTCTCCCACCGACAACAGCGAGCCACGGCTTTCCACGTCCAGCAGGTAGTTGAGCAGGTAGTCATCCTTGGCCTGCTGCGGCAGCGTGTTCAGCAGATCGCCCTGCGCGGACGTACGGCGCAGTTGCAGGTTGTTCAGGGTGTCTTCGTAGCTTTCGAGTTTGATTGCTTTGAAGCAGTGTGAGATGCCTGTTTCTGACGAAGTCGGTTTGCCGCCAACCCAATCAGCTGAAAAGACGACCTTCTGAATTCTTGGCTTGAGGACGGTCTCGAAATACTCACCTTGCTCGACTAGAATGTACTTGCGCGATGCATTGTCCTGGCGATTTAGGGAAATTGTTGCATGTGCAGTTGTTCCTGAGCCTGCGAAGTAATCGAGAACAGTAAAATTAGCCTTTCCGAATGACTGCATCCAAAAGGATTGCTCAAGGGTTTTGACTGACTTCGGGTAATCAAAAATTCCACCGAGCCCGAGATTATCCAAGACGTTAGTGCCATTAGTGCCCGCATTGAAGTCTGCACCGATCCAATTGCTGAATAGTGTCTCCCGCTTGTCCTGATGATCGATGAGCTGTTTCACAGCGCCACGGTCAGTAACGATCAACTCGCCGTTTGCTGCACGTACTTTGCCGGTTTCGTAGGATGACCGCCAAACGCGCTCCTCACCCGTGGTATTGATTGGATAGATCCTTTGTAATCCTTCCGCCGTTGGCCCAGTTGGATAATCGGTTCCAAGTGGCGGCGGGGGCTCTGCTCCTACAACCTTCTTAGTAGCTGGGTCAACGAGGAGAGCGTAAAAGCTACGCCAACGACCAACTCCCCCGCCACGCGGCGCGCGGTAGTTGTTGTCAGCCGTTCCACTCCGCATGAACTGCCTATCCTCGATCTCGTCCTCTTTCGGAAACCCAAGGTATTGCGGAGCATCTTTTGGAGAGGCGACGATGTAGTATTCGTGCGTCCGTGATAGCCTTCCACCCGATCCTTGTGGATGGTGATTGATCACGATGGTCGACACATCGGATTCAGTGAAATGCCCCTTCAAACAATGAAAGGCATTGTTATATTCGTAATCGTCAATGGCGAATCCAAACGAATAAACTTCTCCGAAAAGATCGCGCGTGAATGGCAGTGTATTGGAAATCAAAGCCAACCAGCTTGAGTGCTCGAACTGGTTCTTGTACGCGATCTTCGAATGAACAGTGTTGTAAGGTGGATCAATATAGGTGAAATCTATGCTCGCCCGGTAACGATACTTCGTTAAATTGAGCGCCTGGAAGTTATCCCCATTTATGACGACGCCGCCGAGGCCTGTTTCGAGATCGTCTATATTTGCCAAAAGGCGATGCTTAAAGTCGTCATTGAATAGTGCCGTATCCACCATCCTATACTGCGCAGTCTTCAAGTCCTCCAATGTCCCCGGCGCATCTCCATCCCACACGCCCAGCTGCTTCCACCGCGCCCACTGCTGCCCGTTCGCTACCACTTCCGGCCACAGCGCTTCCGGTACCCGATCCAGCGTGATGCAGTAGTGGCTGGAAACAACGAACTTCTTTTTCAGCCACAGCTTCTTCTGGAAATCTTCCAGCTGGGCCAAGAAAGCGATTAGCTCCAACGCAATGTTGCGTAGGCACTGGATCATGCGCAGGTTGTTCTCGATGTCGGCGAACGCGCCAGCGTTCTGCACGTCGTCGAGATGCATGACTTCGTTCTTGACGTAGAAGTCCAGCTCGCGCCGGAGGAAACCACCCAGATCCTTGTGGATAAAGTAGTCCGCCGTGTTTTTGGTGGTGTAGTCGCTCAGGTGCTTTTCAAGGAGGGTGCGCTGCGGGCTCTTCTCGGTGGGCGCGCGGTTGCCCAGGTCCAGCCAGCGGGCCTTGACGGTTGCGTCCGCCAGCACGGCCTCGACGGCCTTGGTGACCAGCGCCTCCTGCTTGGTGCCTTTGGGCTGGGCGGCATACTCGAAGCGGATGATCAGCTCCTGGTTGCCGTCACTACCCGGAACTTCCTCCACTGGCACCAGCTCTTCTTCGTATTCGTCGCCGTTTTCATCCACACGGGTAACGATTTTCGCCGCCACCAGAGAAAAGCGGCGTTCCTTGTCGTTGTCCTTACGGTTGTCCTTGGCGGTGTCGGCGGCGGTGAGGCGGAAATGCACCGTGCGGCCGTCTTCCAGCTTGAAGCTGTAGTTGCTGAAATTCTCGCCGCTCTTTGTGTAGTACTGGTCTTTGTTCGCCCAATGCAGCATCACTTCTTCGCCCGCGTAGGGGATGGCGTAGGTGTCACCCTTATAGCGGCGCTGGCTGATGAAGTCGCCTTGCTCGTAGTAGCGCGAGAAAAAGGCCAGCAGGTGGGAGAACACGGCGTTTTCGTGTTCGCTGCTGCCTCCGGTGGCTTCCTTCAGCCGGGCGCGCAAATCCTTGACCTTCGGCAGGTCATCGGGATTCGCGCCCAGCGCCTGTGCCTGCTTGATCGCTTCGTCCAGATCGGTCTGCAATTGCTGGGCGCTGGTGGCGCTGCCTGCGGACAGGGCGGCCTGCACCTTTTCGGCCAACCGGTTCTCCAGATAGTCGTTGATCTCGCCCGCGCGGGCGTTGAGGATGCGGTAGATGCCGAAGTCGAGTTCCGGGCGGTCGATTTGGAAGATCTCGCGCAGCTTGGCGACGAGCTCCTGGAACTTGGGGTTCTGTTTATTGGTCATGGCTTGCCCTGGTTTCGGGATACTTGAATCGGGTTAGAGCACCTGCCAGCGCACGCTGAACAGGCTCTCGTTGCTTGTTTTTTCTTGCAGGCGCTGCTGGAGCGAGGCAATCAATTCGTCGCGTTTGGCAATGATCTCGTCCTCGACGGCGAAAATTTCCTGCCGCAGACGTCGTTGCTTGCGCTCCAGCTCAGACAGTTCGCGCTGGATGCCGTCTTGCTCCTGCAAGGTGACAGCCTTGCGGGCCTCGCGCTTCAACTGCGCGATGCGTGCCTTGGTGTTCTTCAGGGCTTCCTCTGCGGCCAGCAGCTTGTCGTCAGCCCAGCGTTCCAGCTTGTCGCGTTCTTCATTGAACAGGCGTTGGTTGGCTTCCAGCACCTGGGCAATGGTGGCGGCGACTGCACGCTGGCTGTTAGCCAGCAGGCTCTCGGGCACGGTGGCGCTCAAAGGCGTGGGTTTGCCTGCGGCTGGAATGGCCATCAGCTTTTCGCAGGTCTCCTGATCCAGTACCTGGCCATCGTCAATAAGGCCGGAGAACAACAGCGCCTCTGTGGTCTCGAAGGCAGTCACTTCCAGTCGAGCCAGCGTCAGCCAGCCTGACTTGCCGCGCAGTTTCTCGATCACGGAGACGCGCGCGCCGTGTTTGTCGTAGTCGAGCTTCAATGTGGCGACGGGCGTAGCCGCATTAAGGCTGGCTTCAATACTCCATTCCCCAAGCGGGTGGCTGAGGCGGTAGGCGTGCGCCAGCATGTCCGGCTGCGCCGCCCCACGGATGAGCTGATAGCGACCTGTAGCAATTCCAGTTGGCGGCGTGCTCAGAGAGAAGGCGTAGGACTGCTCGTCGAAACGTGCCCGCTCGCTCAATGCATAGCGGGTAACACCCCAAAACCAGCGGCCCAGCTTGTCGAGTCGGGCTTCGGCTTCGTCCAATCGCAGCTTGAGGCGGTCGTGAACATCTTCGTCGAAGTGCTCCAGCAGCTCGGACTGGGTGTCTTTGATGCGGTTGGCGATAACTTCTTCCAGTTCGGCTTGCAGGGAGTTGAAGGCGGCCTCGATTTCTTCAGGCTGGCGACAGGTATCGTAGATCTGGAGGATGCGCTTCTCGAAGTCGAGGCCGCCTTCAATGCGGCCTAGCACTTCATCGCTCGCACCAAACACGCCGGAGAACAAGTTGAACTTTTCGGTGAGCAGTTCCAGCACGCGCTGGTCGGCCTGGTTTCGGGTGTTGAGGAAGTTGATGACGACTACGTCGAAACGCTGGCCGTAGCGGTGGCAGCGGCCAATGCGCTGCTCGACGCGCTGCGGGTTCCACGGCAGGTCATAGTTGATGATAAGCGCGCAGAACTGCAGGTTGACACCTTCGGCAGCCGCTTCGGTAGCGATCATGATTTCCGCGCCGGTGCCATCGTCCTTGCGGAAATGGTCGATCAGCGCGGTGCGGCGATCTACTTGCGGCGAGCCGGTGACACTATCCGTGCCTTTGTGCTCTTCCAGCCAGCGCTGGTAGATGGCCGTGGAATCTTCATGGTTGTTGGTGCCGCTGAACAGCACCAGCTTGCCTGCGTGACCGTTGGCACAAAGAAAGCGGTGCAGGTACTCCTGCGTGCGTCTGGACTCCGTGAAGATGATGGCTTTGCGTGGCGCACCCAGCTCGGCCATTTTGTTGAAGCCCAGAGTGAGCGCTTTCAGCAGTGCCTGCGCCTTGGTGTCAATTTGCAGCGCTTGTGCAGCATCGATGAGCGCGGTCAGTTCCGCGATCTCGGCGGTGATGACGGCGCGGACGGCATGGGCATCTTTTGCAGTGCCCGGCGTGCCGTCTTCGGATGGCTCAGCCGTGGGTGTTTCGGTGTCTTCGTCGGCCTCGATGGCTTCCTCTTCCAGATAGTCCGGCTCCAAGTCGTCCTCGGCGATAAGCCGTTCGACCAGTTGGCTGCCGTCGTCTTCCGTTTTGTCTGCCGTGAGCAAGCCGTGCAGGCGCTCGCGGATGGCGACTAACGTGGCAGCGACGGCGGGCGCACTGGACGCCAGCAGCTTGCGCAAGATCAGCCCCGTGAGGTGGCGCTGCTGTCTGGGTAGAGCGTAGGAGTTTTCCTTTTGCAGAAAGGCCGAGATGCGCTCGTACAGCGCCTGCTCATCGTCAGTGGGATTGAACGGCTGGGTTAGGGCCTTGCGCTCGGTGTATTTGATGTACTCCAGTACGTCACGGCGCAGCGTGCGCTTGGCGAAGCTGGCAAGTCGCTCACGCAGTTCATCCAGGCCCGTTCCGCTGTTCATGAATTGCTTACGGAAGGCGGTTTCGTCGCCGAACAGGTGCTCGTCAATCAGCGTGGATAGGCCGTACAGTTCTATCAATGAATTCTGCAGCGGCGTGGCGGTGAGCAGCAGTTTCTTGCGACCTTGCAGTGCACGCTTGAGCGCCTGCCCGGTACGGTTGCTGGCGCGGTGCGCATTGCGCAGCTTGTGCGCTTCATCGATGACCACCACATCCCAAGGCACGGCGCGCAGCTCAGCTTCCAGCTTGGCGGCAAACTGGTAGGACATGATCACGACCGCTTTCCCAACCTGCCGTTGCAAGGTGGCGAGCATGTCACCAACGGACTGCTTGCGCAGCGAAACGGCATCGACCACGGTGGTGGGCACGGCGAACTTGTCGTGCAGCTCTTGCCCCCATTGTTTGCGCAGGCTGGCAGGGCAGATGACCAGAAGCCGGCGACGGCGTTCAGCCCAGTATTGGCAAATTACCAGCGCAGCTTCGATGGTCTTGCCCAGCCCCACCTCGTCAGCCAGCAGTACACCTTCCTGCAATGGGTTCCGAAGGGCGAACAGCGCCGCCTCGATCTGATGCGGGTTCAAATCGACGCTGGCATCGAACAGCGATTGGGAAAGGCGATCTATGCCATCGGCGGCGTGTCGCCGTGTCAGCTCGTGGGCGTAGTACTTGGCGTGGTAGGCTGAATACATCGTCAGCTGTCTCGCTTATTCGGCGTGACTACACCTACGTACTTATAGAGCGTTGTCCGAGAAACGCCATAACGGCGCGCCACATCAGCCACTTTGATGTCAGGTGAATTCAGGAGTGCTTTGATTTCTCGCACATCCTTTTCCCCCAGCTTTGGCTTGCGTCCACCCGACCGGCCACGGGCACGAGCAGCAGCCAAACCGGCTTGTGTCCGCTCACGGATCAAGCCACGCTCAAATTCGGCCAGCGCTGCGAACACATGAAAAATCAGCTTGCCTGCCGCGCTGCCGGTTTCGATCTTTTCTGTCAAACTCTCAAACCCGACGCCACGCTGCTCAAGATCGGTCACGATCTGCACTAGGTCGGGCAAGCTCCGGCCAAGGCGATCCAGCCGCCAGACGACTAGGGTGTCCCCAGCCCGGAGCGCCTTTCGGCATTGCCCGAGCTCGGGGCGAGCCGCATTCTTTCCGCTGGCCGCTTCCTCGTAGATCGCGCCGCACCCCGCCTGTTGGAGCGCATCACGCTGCAGGTCAAGGTGCTGATCATCGGTCGATACGCGGGCGTAGCCTATGCGTTGATTCATGGACGCATCCAGGACATTGAAAACTTGACGCCGATATTAACACTCATAGGCGGCTTTCACGGACACAAGTGCGCCACTTTGATCTGTTCAGAAAACCACCGTTTGATGGACACATTCCGAGCTGCACGGAAGCCTGCAAGCGAATAACAAGAAGTTGACCATGAGTGGAAAGAAAGCCGAGCACTCGTTTTTAAACAGCGCGCCTGCCGTGCCTCCGCACCGCTCGGTTCCCCTGATGGGTAGTGGGCCTTGAACTTGGGGCATAACCACGTGTGGTCGTGGCCTCCGTATGCCTACTTCCGACTCCTGAGCGGTCATAGCAAACCGTTTCACCCCATTGACCGCAATGGGTCGTTATCGGCCGGTCGCTCAGTTTTGGTAGGTGGTTATCAGCATTGACCGAAAGCCAATTTCTATGCGGCTACATCTCCCGAGCTACTCAAGGTAACATACTGTTTCTTGTCGTAGGCTGGCATGGTTTTGAAAGCGGCTTTTGGAAGGACAACAGTCAGGCGCCAGGAGTCGAGACCTGTGGAAGTGGGCATTGCAAGCTTTGCATACATAGGATCCTATAAGGGATGGTTCTCATTGGAATCCAGATATGGGCCGAGAATCGACCAGCCTGGCAACATATACGGTTGTTGTGCTCCACGCATACATGGTTTAAGGGGAGACATTCGTGCTGCCAGAATTCAATGCTTCCGGCGTGCTGCCACCATTTGTTGGTGAAAACCCGGGCATGGAGCGAAATCTCGCGTCGCCATACGAGACGACGATGCGTGGTTTCGTCAACCAATTCGGTCAGTCGCCGCCAAGGCGAAACATCCTGCGACGGCTGCTGGCATATCGCCAGGCCCTGCGGAACATTGGCATCACTACGGGATTCCAAATGTTCGATGGCAGTTTCGTGGAAGACTGCGAGCGCCTGCGCGCCCGCCCGCCATCTGACCTTGACGTCGTCACCTTTTCGCACCTGCCTGTGCTCCCGCACCAAGTCATGGAGTTTGTCCAGCAGAATGCAGCGCTGTTTGATCGGGACACCGTGAAGGAAGAGTATTGCTGTGACTCCTTCTTCATTGACCTTACCAAGGACGCAAGATACGTGGTTGCAGACACCATGTATTGGTATGGTCTCTTCTCGCACCAGCGTGACACTTTCATGTGGAAAGGGCTTGTCACCGTACCCCTGATGAGCGACGACGCTGACGCGCTTGTCTTGCTTGACACAGTCGAGGCGGGCCATGCTCAAGAAACTTGAACTTCAGTCACTGCGAGCGGACATCAGTTCCTTGGATCGACTCTTGCAAGGCCGCACTGCGGAGAACGACCCCATCGGCTTTCTGCAGTTAAACAAGAGACGAGCCGCCCTGGCGGCAAAGTTGGCTGAGGTCGAAATGGCAGCCCAACACAAAGCGGCGGTGGCACTGTTCTTTGCCGGTGGGCCTGTAGTTGGCTCTAGGGGTATCGACGCGACGTTCGCAGGCAAGACGGTTGCCCTCTTCCAGGACTTAGTGTCCAAGCAGTTCGCGATGGAGGAGGTTGGGGAGGTTGGCCGTCGGGGGCCGGTGGCGCTGCAGGCGAACTCCGACTTGCTCGTTACCAATGTTGTTCGTGGCTCTGTAGGCCTGTTGCTCGAGGAAGCGGATCAGAACGCCGCCTTCGCAGACACGCAATTGAAAGTCGTCGTTGATCATGTCATTGATACCTTGGCCGCCGCCACTGCGCCAGCAATGGATGCTTTCGAGCAGGCGCTCGATGGCATGGCGCCGCGCTTTCTCACTGCGCTGGGAGACTTCTTTGAAGTCATGGACGAGAGGCGTGCATTGCTCAGGGTAGTTGAAAGTGACCGTGAGATTGAATTCAATAGCGAAGCTATCCAGCGAGGTCGAGAACGCGCTCGCGCCGCTGATATTGACGAGCAAGAGCACGAGGAATTCGTCGGTAAGGTCTTTATCCTGCCGGATTCGCGACGATTCGAGTTGCGCATCATCGACGGTGAGCCGCCGATAACCGGCATGGTTGCGCGGGAGTTTGCTCGCCGTGACTTGGAGGCTCTGCTTGCTGCCGGCAATGCCATCGGTGAACGTTGGCGCGTGCGGATCAGGACCCGCACCCTCACCCGCCCTGCGAGACCAATGAAGATTACCTATACCCTTCTCGGGATGATCGAGCGCGTGGATTGAGCTAAAAAGGCCGCCGTTGATTGAATTTTGAGCTTGGGCAGTCACTTTGCAATCTTCATTGTCTCTAATCTGACAGCGACGACGGGCAGGGATAGCTCCAACAGATGGTTTGGATTGCTCATAGTCTCAACCACCCAGTCATTGATGTCATTGACGACACGTTGGCAATACGGCCCGTACCGACCGCTCTTTGTTGCAAACTTGTTGACCGCTATGACACCGGGGGGTGTTCATTGGGTACTCGGGGTGAGTGGCCAGAATCCGCAGCAAAGCAATCGGGCATTTAGTTGTCGAACTTCCGATTCGGGTCGTTCTGCGACCCTTCAACCCTCAAGATGGCGTAGAACCAAAGAAAAGGCCCTTCACTCAAGGAGAAAGGCCTTTCGTTTTACAGCTGCCTCAGGGTCGTTATCCGCGCTTGAACAGGCGCTCGTGCATCCATCCATCATTGGTCAGGATGACTGCCGCTTTACCCTGTATATCTCCCTGAGTCTGTTCCGCAAAATTCTTGTAATTGGCACGCATGCCTTCCGATTTGGCCCAGTCATCTGCACCTTCTACCTTGTAGCGGTAGTTCACCTGCGACAGCTTTACGCCCATCATGTCGCTGGGTTCAGTAAAGTTGCTCACTTCCACAACGGTGTACTTGCCGGTGCAGAAGGCATCTTGTCCAGCCATCGTATTGGCACCATTGGCGACGAGGAATTTCTTGCCGGTGTCAGTGACTTGGTACTCGGTGGCCGGCTCCATCTTGTTGCCAAACATGGCTTTGACTTCGGTGTCTCGCTTCGTCAGCAGCCCGGCATCGACCAGCGCGTCGGCGCGCTTCTTGCTCTGGCCGCCCAGCATGTCTTGATTCGCCAGGGTGAACGGCAAGCCCTTTGCAGGAATCGCAGCGCACAGACCCTTCTGAGTGTCCAGGTATGCCTGTATGGCCTTGCTGAAGTTGCTCTTGTTAGCGTCCTTGGCGCTGCCGCATGCGGCAAGGGTAAGGGCAAGGCTGCTGATGGCGACGATCTTGATAGCGGTATGCAAAACTAGCTTCTTCCGTAGGTTAAGACAATCGGTTATTCATTATGGCAACGCGATGGAGCGATTATGCGTTGTTCTCTGTTTGGGAGTCGGCCTCACTCCGTTGTTTAGAAGTGGGCGGCGCGCGACGCGCGAGGCGGTCCAGCTTCTGCACCAGGTCTTCGGCCCGCAGGTGCGTATAGCGCTTGAGCATCTGCATCGACTTGTGGCCGCTGATGGCCGACACCTCCTGATCGCTCAAGCCGGCTTCCACGAACCGGCTGACAGCCTCGTGTCGCAGGTCGTGAAAGCGGAAGTCTTCAAGGCCCGCTGCTCGCTTGGCATCGGTCCATGCTTTGTCGAACAGGTAGGGGCGTCGTATGCCATCCCGGCCGGGTTCACCGAAGAACACCAGTTCGGTTTCGGCCGGGCGCAAGGGGTTGGCAAGTGCCTCGGTGAACACGCGCGTTGCCTCGGCAGTCAGCGGGACGGTGCGGGGCGAAGAGTTCTTGGTGTGCTCTAGCCGCACGACGCGCCGCTCGATGTCCACTTGCCGCATACGCAGCGTCGCAATCTCGGACAGCCGCATACCGGTCTGGACGGCAATGCGGACGATCCAGCCGAACATCGGGTTCGAATGCCTATCGACGGCTCGCAGCAGACGGTTCTGCTCTTCGGGAGTCAATCGCCGGTTGCGGCCCGAGCCGGGGGCAGGGCGGCGAATGTTGGACACGGGATTGAAGGGCAGGCCGATGCCCCATTCTTTGATCGCGACGGTGAACAGGTGGCCCAGCAGTGCCAGTTCCAAGCGTACCGTGTTGTTACTGCGAGGCCGTGGCTTGCCATTTTTGTCCGGGTCACCAGCCAGTCGCATGTCACGGAACTGCGCCACGATCTCGGCGTTCAGGGCGGCCAGTGAATACTTGCCAAGATGCCGGATGATGACCTGCGCCTTCTTCTGTTCGCCGGCTTGGGTCGAGGCCCGCTTGGTGGGCGTGACTTCCTTGAGATAGCGGGTCAGCGCCGCTTCGACGGTCATGCGCTCGGCGGGTGCGCGCTGGATATATACGCCGCGCACCATTTCGTCTTCGGTACGGCGCGCCCAGTCTTCGGCATCCCGCTTGGTGCGGAACGTCTTGGCCGTGGCCGGCCAGCCTGTCTTGCGGATGAGGGCTTTCCAAGTGCCCGACGAAGTCTTAACGATCGTAGCCATGAGTACTCCGTATGGGGCTAGCGCCGCATCACTGTACCGAAACTGTACCTGACCACAATTTTAGGAAAATCCCCCGGTGCGGGGCTTGTACTGCGAAATCTTCTAATGGCTTGAATTAGCAGAAGATTTGGGGATGGTGCCCGGGGCCGGAATCGAACCGGCACGCCTTGCGGCGGGGGATTTTGAGTCCCCTGCGTCTACCAATTTCACCACCCGGGCTAGGAGGTCGCGCACGCGTACTGATGACGGTCGCGGGAGATGCGAAGACGGCGATTATATGCGGTCTGGGGGAAATTGTCAGGCAAGGGGCCGCGCCCCTTGCCTGGCGGGGCGCTTACGCCGGCTTCTTTTCGGGCAGGAACCAGTTCATCACCAGGGCGCAGATGCCGCCGGTGGCGACGCCGGATTCGAGGATGTTTTTCACGGCGTGGGGCAGGTGCGAGAGGATCTCGGGCACTTGCGAGACGCCCAGGCCCAGCGCCAGGGAGACGGCGATGATGAGCAGAGCGCGGCGGTCGAGCTGGATGCCGGCCAGGATGTTGATGCCGGAGGCGGCGACCGCGCCGAACATGACCATGGCGGCGCCGCCGAGCACGGGTTCGGGCACGGCTTGCAGGATGCCGGCGACGGCGGGGAAGAGGCCCAGCAGGATCAGCATGCCGGCGATCCAGACGCCGACGTGGCGGCTGGCGATGCCGGTGAGCTGGATGACGCCGTTGTTCTGCGCGAAGACGGAGCTGGGGAAGGTGTTGAATATGCCGGCCAGCAGGGAGTTGGCGCCGTTGACCAGCACGCCGCCCTTGATGCGCTGCATCCACAGCGGGCCTTCGACGGGCTGCTTGGAGACCTTGCTGGTGGCGGTGACGTCGCCGATGGCTTCCAGCGAGGTGACCAGGTAGATGATGAGCATGGGCACGAACAGCGGCCACGAGAAGCCCAGGCCGAAGTGCAGCGGGGTGGGTATCTGGAACAGGGCGGCTTCGCGCGCGCCGGTGAAGTCCAGGCGGCCCATGTAGGCGGCGGCGAGGTAGCCGACGGCCAGGGCCAGCACCAGGGCGGTGCTGCGGACCCAGACGACGGGCACGCGGTTGAGCAGGACGATGGTGCCCAGGACCAGGCCGGACAGGGTGAGGTTTTCGGCGCTGGCGAAGGTGCCGTTGGACATGGCGCTGTAGCCGCCGCCCATGCTGATGAGGCCGACCTTGATGAGGGTCAGGCCGATGAGCAGCACGACGATGCCGGTGACCAGCGGGGTGATGAGGCGCTTGACGAAGGGCAGGATGCGGCTGATGCCCATTTCGACGAAGGAGCCGGCGATGACGACGCCGAAGATGGCGGCCATGACGGCTTCGACCGGGGTGCCTTGCTTGACCATGACCGAGCCGCCGGCGATCAGCGGGCCGACGAAGTTGAAGCTGGTGCCCTGCACGATGAGCAGGCCGGCGCCCAGCGGGCCGAACCGGCGGCACTGGACGTAGGTGGCGATGCCGGAGATCACCAGCGACATGGACACGATCAGGGTGGTGTCGCGGCTGGGGACGTCCAGGGCCTGGCAGATCAGCAGGCCGGGGGTGACGATGGGGACCAGGATGGCGAGCAGGTGCTGCAGGGCCGCGAGAAAGGCGATGGGCGGCGCGGGGCGGTCGTCGGGGCCGTAGACCAGGTCGTGGCTGGGTTCGTCGGCGTCGGAGGCGCCGTGGGATGCGGGCTGGGCAAGGGAGGCGGATTGCATGGCGGAGGGCCGGCCGGGGCGGGATGCGGGAAGAAAGTGCGGGATTTTAGCGGGTAAGGGCCTGCGATGCCCCTGGGGCGGGGTCCCGGGGTCTTGAAAAAGCGACATAGACCTTCATATAGGCAGGGTTTCCCGGCGACCGCGCGGGCGCGAGCCCCGGTGACGGGATTATTTGTCCCTAATATTTTTGACCTTTACGTAAAACCATGAGCCAAACCGCCACGTCTTCCGCGTCCGAAACCCTGGGGTTCCAGGCCGAGGTGAAGCAGCTGCTGCACCTGATGATTCATTCGCTGTACAGCAACAAGGAAATTTTCCTGCGCGAGCTGGTGTCGAACGCATCGGACGCCTGCGACAAGCTGCGCTTCGAGGCCATCGACCGTCCCGAGCTGCTCGAAGGAGACGGCGAGCTGGCGATCACGGTGGCCTACGATAAGGCGGCCCGCACGATCACGATTTCGGACAACGGCATCGGCCTGTCGCGTGAAGAGGCGGTGGCCAATCTGGGCACGATCGCGCGCTCTGGCACGCGCGAGTTCTTCTCGCAGCTGACGGGCGACAAGCAGAAGGATGCGCAGCTGATCGGCCAGTTCGGCGTGGGCTTTTATTCTTCGTTCATCGTGGCCGACAAGGTGACGGTGCTGAGCCGCCGCGCCGGCGGCACGGAAGCGATCCAGTGGGAATCGGACGGCCAGGGCGAGTTCACGATCGCCGCGGCCGAGAAGGCCACGCGCGGCACCGACGTGACGCTGCACCTGCGCGCCGACGAGGACGAGCTGCTCAACGGCTGGAAGCTGCGCGAGATCCTGCGCCGCTATTCCGATCACATCTCGCTGCCCATCCGCATGGCCAAGGAAGAGTGGGATCAGGAGAAGGGCGAGCAGGTCAAGACGGAAGCGCTGGAGACGGTGAACCAGGCCAATGCGCTGTGGGCCCGCAGCAAGTCCGAGGTGACGGACGAGCAGTACCGCGAGTTCTACAAGACGGTGTCGCACGACTACGACGATCCGCTGGCCTGGACGCACAACCGCGTGGAAGGCCGCAGCGAATACACGCAGTTGCTGTACGTGCCCAAGCACGCGCCGATGGACCTGTGGGACCGCGACGGCCGCCGCGGCGTGAAGCTGTACGTCAAGCGCGTGTTCATCATGGACGACGCCGACCAGCTGCTGCCGTCCTATCTGCGCTTCGTGCGCGGGGTGATCGATTCGGCGGACTTGCCGCTGAACGTGTCGCGCGAGATCCTGCAGGAAAGCCGCGACGTGCGCGCGATCCGCGAGGGCTCGGCCAAGCGCGTGCTGTCTCTGCTGGAGGATATGGCCGAGAACAAGAAGGAAGACTACGCGACGTTCTGGTCGGAGTTCGGCCAGGTGCTGAAGGAAGGCGCGGGCGAGGACCACGCCAACCTGGAGCGCATCGCCAAGCTGATGCGCTTCGCGTCCACGCACACCGGCGACCAGGCGCAGACCGTGTCCTTCGCCGACTACGTGTCGCGCATGAAGGAAGGCCAGGACAAGATCTACTACGTGACGGCCGATACGTTCGCCGCCGCCAGCAACAGCCCGCACCTGGAGATCTTCCGCAAGAAGGGCATCGAGGTGCTGCTGCTGTCCGACCGCGTGGACGAGTGGATGCTGTCCTACCTGCGCGAGTTCGACGGCAAGTCGCTGGTGTCGGTGGCCAAGGGCGGCCTGGACCTGGCCGAGCTGGCCGACGAGGAAGAAAAGAAGCACCAGGCCGAAGTGGCCGAGGACTTCAAGCCGCTGGTCGAACGCCTGCAGAAGACGCTGGAAGACCAGGTCAAGGAAGTGCGCGTGACGCTGCGCCTGGTGGATTCGCCGGCTTGCGTGGTGGTGGGCCAGAACGAACTGAGCCCGCACCTGCTGCGCATGCTGAAGGCGGCCGGCCAGGAAGCGCCCAACGTCAAGCCGGTGCTGGAGATCAACCCCGAGCATCCGCTGCTGGCGCGCATCCGCGCGGCCGAAGATGGCGAGTTCGACCAGTGGGCCCGGCTGCTGCTGGACCAGGCCCTGCTGGCCGAAGGCGCGCAGATCGCCGACCCGGCGGCTTTCGTGAAGCGTTTGAACGCGCTGCTGCTGAAGTAAGCGGCTGGCGGGTTTGATGGAAGAGGGCGTCCTTGGGACGCCCTTTTTTTGCATCCAGCCCCGGCTACGGCATCTTGGCGGGGCCGGTCGAGCTTCGCTTTATCAGCGCGGTGGGCAGCATTTGCGGCGGCGGCATGGCATTGTCCGAATCTATCGCGGCCAGCAGCGTTTCCGCTGCGGTGGCCCCGATCTCTACCGACGGGAAATGGACGGTGGTGAGTGGGGGATCCACGAACGCCGCGAATTCGCTGTTGTTGAAACCAATGACCGAGACATCGCGCGGAATATCCAGGCCGGCCTCGCGCAAGCCGGCCATGGCGCCGAGGGCCAGGTAGTCGTTGCCGCATATCAGGGCGGAAAAGGGCTGTTTTTCGTCCAACAGCCGGCGCGCGGCCCGATAGCCGTCGGCAAACTCATAGTCGGCTTCGGTGATCAAGTTGCGCGACAGGCGGCCGCCTCCCGCCGCAATGGTTTCAAGCACGCCCTGGTAGCGCTGCCGGGCCCGCTGATTGGACGCGAGATGGCCGCTGATGAACGCGAACTCGCGGTGGCCCAGGCCGAGCAAGTGCTCGGCGGCTTGCCGGCCGGCGACATAGTTGTCGAAGCCGATGGCGCCGGGCGGGGCGTTGCTTGCATCGGCCCAGATCGTGGCGACGGGCAAGCCGTTCTTGGTAATCAGGTCCAGCCACTGCGGCGGGTAGTCGTTGCCCAGCAGGACGATGGCGTCCACCCCGCGTTCGATCAGCGTGCGCAAGGGGCGCAGGTCGGCCTGTTCCTCGACCGGCGGTTGCGCCAGCAGCAAGGTGTAGTTGTGCTTGCCCAGCCCATGCCGCAGCGCCTCTATGGTCTGCGCGAAAGCCGATGCGCCGATGCGCGGCACGACCGCGCCGATGCTGTGCGTGCGCCGGGATACCAGTGCGCGGCCCACGCCCTGCGGCACATATCCCAGCGCGGTCACCGCGGCGTTGATGCGATGCCGGGTTTCCGCGTCGACCATTTCCGGGCGGTGCAGCGCGCGCGATACGGTGCTGATGGAGACCCCGACCATGCGGGCCACGTCCTGCAAGCTGGCTGCCATGCTGTTCCAATCTGTTCGTGCAAACGTTGGTCAAAAATATACCACCACTAAGGGAATTCACCCATGTGAAGTGCCATTGACATGAAAATGCAAACGTTTGTATTGTGAAAAAAAGGCCTTTTCAAGGAAATGACATGGATGGACTTGCCAGCGCAGCCCCCGTGACGACCAAGCAGGCGATCGTCAGGACGCTTGTGGAACTGAAAGTGGACTACGCCTTCACTTTGCCGGGCCTGGGGGTGACGTGGATGCTGGACGAGTTCCACCAGGCCAGAGACGCATTGCGCGTGATCCTGACCAGGGGCGAGCAGGTCGCCTCCATCATGGCGCAGGTCGTGGGTCGGTTGACCGGCAAGCCCGGGCTGTACATGGGCCAGGGACCCTTCGCGAGCACGACGGGCGCGTTCGGGATACTGGAGGCCTATTTCGCTGGCTCGCCCATGCTGGTGCTGACCGATACCTCCTGCTATGACGGCTTCGGCATGTACGGCGTCTACCAGACCATGACGGGCGACTATGGCGCGGCCGACGTCCGCGCCGTCATGAAAACCATGACCAAGTCCACCTTCTACGCCACCGAGCCGCACGAGGCGGTGTACGCCATCCAGCAAGCCTACAAGCAGGCAAGCCTGCCTCGCCAGGGGCCGACCGCCGTGGTGCTGAAGTCGCCCATCATTCGCCGGGAGATGCCGCAGCAGTCGCGCGTGCAGCTCTATCCGTCGCACGGTTACCAGGAAGTCGCGATGCCCCTGCCCGATCCGCAGGCCATCGAGGCGGCGGCGGACATGGCGGCGGCCGCCCAGCGTCCCGTGCTGATCGTGGGCAACGGCATGCAGAATCCCCGGGGCCGGAAGTTGGTCGCCGATCTGGCGGACAGGTTCGGCCTGGCGGTGGCGACCAGCTACAACGCCAAGGGCCTGGTGGACGAAACCTCCGCGATTTCGGTGGGCATGCTCGGCACCTGGGGCATGAAGTCGGCGAACGCCGCCGTGGAGGGCGCCGACATGCTGATCGTCGTGGGGGCCAGCCTGGGGGCCGACTACATCAAATTCCGCAACCCTGGCTTCATCAAGCCCGGGGTCCAGCGCATCGTTCAAATCGACGTCGATCCGCGCAATGCCGGCTGGGTCTATCCGGTAGACCTCGCCATATGCGCAGACGGCGGCGATGCAATCGAAGCCTTGCTCGGGCACGATCTGGGCGCGCACCGCAGGGGCGATCGCCTGAACTGGATCGCGGGGTTGCAGGCGGCCCATGCCGTGCGCGATACGCCTGCCCGCGCGGCGCCGAACATGCTGCATAACGCGGATGTCATCGAGGCGCTGGATGCCTTTCTCACCCCCGACGATATGTTGACGCTGGATGCCGGCACCAATCGAATCTGGGCGACGACGACGCTAAAGATACGCACGCCGGGGCAACTGGTGGTGCCGGGCGGCATCGGCGGGATGGGGTGGGGGGCGCCGGCGGCGGCGGCGGTCAAGCTGGTTTATCCGGAGAAGAACGTCGTCTGCCTGACGGGCGACGGCGGATTCGCCATGACCATGAACGTCATGGCTACCTGCGTGCAGGAGAAGCTGCCGATCACGGTCGTGGTGGCGAACAACAGCGGCCTGGGCATGGTGCGCGACAACCTGAAAGACCGCCGCATCGCGGTGGATTTTTCGCCGACCGACTTTGCCCAGATCGCGCGCGGCATGGGTTGCCGCGGCGTGAGCGTGACGACGCCGGCGCAGCTGGCGGCGGCGCTGGCGCAAGCGCGCGGGTCGGATGTCCCCACGGTCATAGACGTGGCGGTCGATCCGGCATCCAGCCACGTGGACGTATCGGACTATTGAGGCCGCCCATGAAACCCGTAGCCATTGTTACCGGCGGCGCGCGCAACATCGGCTGGGCCATTGCGCAGCGCCTGGCAGTCGACTATCGCGTCCTGATCGCCGACTTGTCCGAGCCGCAGCAGCCGTTGCCCGAGGGCTGCGACTACATCCGCGCGGACGTGTGCGATCCGCAGCAGGTAGGCGCGCTGTTCGTCCGCGCCGAAAAGAGCGGCCCTTTGCAGGCGCTGGTGCATTCCGCGGCGATTACGGCGCCCGCCCGGCCCATCGCCGACATTCCGCTGGAGGAGTGGCGGCGGCTCATGGACGTAAACCTGACCGGAACTTTTGTGGTGGCCCAGGCCGCCATCGGCCCGTTGTCGCGCGCCAAGGGAAGCATGACGCTGTTGACGTCCCGCGCTGGGAAAACGGGGTTCGCCGCGCTGAACGCCGGTAAAAGCGGCACCAAGGCCCACTACTGCGCGTCGAAGGCGGGGGTGATCTCCTTGATGAAGTCGCTGGCGACCGAGCTGGCGCCCGACGTACGCGTCAACGCCGTCGCGCCGGGGCCGATCGAGGGGGAAATGATTCCGCGCGACCGCTGGCCCGACATCGCCGCGAAAGTTCCGCTGGGCCGGCTTGGCACGGCCGCCGAGATCGCCGAGGCCGTGTATTTCCTGGCCAGCCCCGCGGCGAGTTTCATCACCGGTCATGTGCTGGACGTCAACGGGGGAACGTTGATGGATTAGCGGTATGGAACGCGCGGCGTGCAAGCGGGCATCAAGAGCCGTATGGCGCAGCGCTCAATTCGTGAAGGGGACAAAAATGAAGGTTCAAAACTTCAAAAGTATCCTGGGCCTGGCGTGTCTGGCGCTGTGCCTGGGCGCGGCGCCCGCTCGCGCGGAGGTCCAGGAAGTGCGTCTCGCCAGGCAGTACGGCATCGCCTACCTGCCCCTGATGGTGATGCAGGAACAGAAGCTGATAGAGAAGCACGCGCGCGAGCTTGGGCTGGCGGACGTCAAGGTGAGCTGGAATCAGTTCACCGGCGGATCGGTCATGAACGATGCGCTCATCGCGGGGGCCCTGGATTTCGCGGTGGCCGGGCCGCCGCCCTTTCTCACGATGTGGGCGCGTACCCGCAACACGCCGGCCAGCGTAATGGGGCTGGCTTCCCTCAACGCGATGCCCATGTACCTGGTAAGCCGGAATCCGGCGGTGAAGTCGGTCAAGGACTTCACGGACAAGGACAGGATCGTGGTGTCCGGAATCAAGGTTTCCACCCAGGCCGTCGTCTTGCAGATGGCCGCCGCCCAGGCTTTCGGGAAAGAAAAATACGATGTTCTGGACCGCTTGACGATCGCCATGCCTTTATCGGACAGCATGGCGATCATGTTGTCCGGAAAGGGGCAGGTGACCGCCGACTTCACGGTGCCTCCGTTTTCGTATCGGGAACTGAAGCAGCCGGGGTTCCATTCGGTCATCGATACCTATCAGGTGGTTGGAGGACCGAGCTCGACCAACGTGCTCTATACGACGACGCGGTTCCAGAAGGCCAATCCGAAGCTGACGCAGGCGGTGCTGAACGCGCTGGATGAAGCGCAGAAGTACATCACCGAAAACAAGCAGAAGGCGGCGCAGACTTATCTGGCCATCACCAAGGACACCGATCCTGTCGCGGATGTGGTCCAGATGCTGTCCGATCCCAAGGTCGAATACAACCTTACGCCGCAAGGGTTGATGGCCTTCGCGGAATTCATGCACCAGATAGGAACCATCAAGGCCAAGCCGGCAACCTGGAAGGAGCTGTTCGTAGACCAGGTTCATGGCCTGCCCGGGAACTAGGGCGCGAGCATGAAAATACGGATAGGCGACATCGTGGTGGAGCGCATCGAGGAAAGGCTGGGCTTGGGATTTCAGCCCCGCGAACTCTTTCCCGCGTTCGATGCGCACATGCTGGCGCCGTTGCGGCACTGGATGGAACCGACGTTCTATGACGCCGGGGAGAACCGTTTCCGGACCAGCAGCCACAGCTGGCTTGTGCGTACGCCGAATCATTGGGTGCTGGTGGACACCTGCGTCGGCAACCACAAGAACCGGCCGCAGGTGCCGCGCTTCCATATGTGCGAAACCCCGTGGCTGTCGCGCCTGGCGCGGGCGGGGGTGCGACCGGAAGACATCGGGTATGTCATGTGCACGCATCTGCATTGCGATCATGTGGGCTGGAATACCCGGCTGGTCGACGGCCGATGGGTGCCCACCTTTCCCAATGCCCGCTATCTGTTCTCGCGCAAGGAGTTTGCGCGCTGGGATGCGCGCCGGCCGGATTATGCGCATCGGCATATCAACGACCACGTATTTGAAGACAGCATCCTGCCCGTGGTCGCGTCAGGGCAGATGACACTGGTGGACGACGGCGACGAACTGGACGGCGTGCTGACCGTCGAGCCGGCGCCGGGCCATACCGCGGGCCACGTGCGCATACGTCTTTCGTCGCGGGGCGAGCGAGCCTATTGCAGCGGCGACATCTTCCACCATCCCTTGCAGATCTATCACCCGGAGCTCTATACGGGCTTCGACGACGACCAGGCGCTCGGAATCGAAACCCGCCGCCGCCTGTTGGGCCTCTGCGCAGACGAGGATGCCCTGTTGCTGCCGGCGCATTTCGCCGAGCCGCATGCCTGCTTTGTTCAGGCGCGCGGCGACGGCTATGCGGCGGACTTTGAAAGCGTCAGATTCCGGCTGGATCGAACGCCGCCTGCCGGACGAGGGGAGGCCTTATGACGACGCCGTTGCTGGAAGTCAGGGGAGTGACCCTGCAATACAAGACGCGAGAGCATCTGGTGACCGCGACGTACCGGGTGGATTTCACGGTGCGGCAGGGGGACCGCTACATACTGCTGGGGCCGTCCGGCTGCGGCAAATCGACGATCCTGAAGGCCGTGGGGGGCTACCTTCGGCCAACCGAAGGGGAGATATTGCTTCAAGGGAAACCCGTGTTACGGCCGGGCGCCGACCGCATGATGGTGTTCCAGGAATTCGACCAGCTATTGCCCTGGAAGACGGTCAAGCAGAACGTCATGTTCGCGCTGCAGGCATCGGGACGGCTGCGAGGAAAAGAGGCCGAAGACCGGGCTGTGCACTATATCCAAAAGGTCAATCTCGGGAAGTTCGTCGACAGCTATCCGCACATGCTGTCGGGCGGCATGAAGCAGCGCGTCGCAATCGCGCGCGGCATGGCCATGGAGCCCGACATCATCCTCATGGACGAACCGTTTGCGGCGCTGGACGACCTGACGCGCCGCAAGATGCAGGAGGAACTGATGCAGCTCTGGGAGGACACGCGCTTCACCGTGCTGTTCGTCACGCACTCCATACCCGAGGCGGTCCGATTGGGAAACCGCATCCTGCTCCTGTCGCCGCATCCGGGCCAGGTCAGGGCCGAACTGGGCGGCCTGGATGACGGCCCGGCGCTGGCCGGCGCGCAGTCCGCGCTTGAAGACGAGATCAAGCATCTTCTCTTTGCGCAGCATATCGAGGGGAACAGCCATGCTTGACGAGGCGATGCGCAAGCCGGGCCCCGGCGTGCGGGCGAACATCTACAAGACGCCTACGGCGGTGGAAAACCTGGGCGTGGTCGAAAATCCCCTGCCATTCATGGCGCGCCTGTGGGACCAGGGCTGGCTGCGCAAGCTGCTGGTGCTGGTTGTCCTGGCATGCCTGTGGGAAGCCTATGCGCGATACCTGGACAACGATCTTCTGCTTCCCACCTTCATCGATACGTGCCGCGCCCTGATCGACGGCGTAGCCACCGGCCAGTTGCCGCGGCGCGTCGCCACCTCGCTCGACGTGCTGATGACCGGCTATGCCGCGGGCATCGCTCTGGCGGCGCTGCTTACCCTGCTGGCCATCACGACCAGGCTGGGCACCGATTTCCTGGAGGTCATGACGGCCATGTTCAACCCGCTTCCGGCCATTGCCCTGCTGCCGCTGGCGTTGATCTGGTTCGGCCTGGGCAAGATGACCCTGGTCTTCGTGCTGGTTCATTCCGTGCTGTGGGCGGTCACCTTGAATACCTACTCCGGATTCCAGGCCGTCTCTTCGACACTGAAGATGGTGGGGCGCAACTACGGCCTGTCCCATGTCGCCTTCATCGCGCAAATCCTGATTCCGGCGGCGTTTCCCAGCATTCTGTCCGGCCTGAAAATCGGCTGGGCGTTTGCCTGGCGCACGCTCATCGCGGCGGAGCTGGTATTTGGCGTGAGCGCCAGCAGCGGCGGCCTGGGATGGTTCATCTACGAAAGCAAGAACCAGTTGAATATCGCGGCCGTGTTCGCGGGGCTGTTGACGATCATCATCATCGGCCTCGTGGTCGAGAACCTGATCTTCCGAGTGATAGAGCGAAGAACCATCCAGCGCTGGGGCATGCAGGTTTGAGGCGCTGGTTCATCAGCATGAGCCAGGAGACTTATCGATGAAACTCCTTAGATCCATTCCGCTCGCGCTTTGCCTGCTGGCCATGGCGGGCGCGTCCCAGGCGCAGGGCGCCGCTTCTTATCCGGATCGTCCCGTCAAGGTGGTCGTACCGTTTCCGCCGGGCGGGGCCACCGATATCGTGGGACGGGAGATTTCCGAAAGGCTGGCGCGCGCCATGGGACAACCGTTCGTCGTGGAAAACCGCAGCGGGGCCAGCGGCAACATCGGCATGGAAGCGGTAGCCCGTTCGGCGCCTGACGGATACACGCTGGTCGTGGGCGCCCCGCAGACCCTGACGATCAATCCTCAACTATTCAAATCCAACCCGTTCAATCCGCAGAAGGAACTTGACCCCATCGTGGTCGTCGCGACCGTGCCCAATGTGCTGATCATCAATCCGAAGCTGCCGGTATCCTCGGTGCAGGAACTGATCGCCTACGCCAAGGCGCGTCCCGGCAAGGTCAATTACGGGTCATCGAGCATAGGCGGCACACCGCATCTTTCGTCGGAACTGTTCAAGTCGATGACCAAGACGCAGATCACGCATATCCCGTACCGCGGAAGTTCTCCCGCCCTGACCGACCTGATGGGCGGGCAGATCGACATGATGTTCGACAACCTGCCCGCCGCGCTGCCGAACATCAAGTCCGGACGCGTCAAGGCATTGGCCGTCACCACCAGACAGCGCAGCGATGCGGCGCCGGAGCTCCCCACCATGGAACAGGCCGGGGTGCCCGGATTCGAGTCGCAAGGGTGGTTCTCGTTGTTGGCGCCGGCAGGCACGCCGCCGGCCATACTTGAGAAAATCAACGCCGAGGTGAACAAGATCCTCGCCACCGACAGTTTCAAGGAGCGCCTGGCGAACGTGGGGGCGCAACCCAAAGGCGGATCGATCTCGGACTTCCGTGAACTGCTGAACACGGAAACGCAGCGTTGGTCCGAGGTGATCCGGTTTGCGAACATCAAGGTGGAGTGATGATGCGAGGCCTGAAGGGAAAAACGGCATTTCTGACCGGGGCCGGCGCGGGCATAGGGCAGGCCGCGGCCTTGCGCCTGGCGCAGGAAGGGATGCGAGTGTGGATATCCGATAGAGATCCGGACGCCCTGGACGCGACGTGTCGCGAAGCGGAGCATATGCAGCTGCGGGTGGAAGCGGTGCAGGCCGATTCCTGCAGCGAGGCGGCCATGGCGCAGGCCATTCAAAGCGCATTCGACGCGAGCGGGCGGCTGGACGTATTGGTCAATAACGCCGGAGGCTCTTTGCACACGCCCTATGGGTTCGCGCAGCAAAGCGATGACGACTGGTTCCGGGTAGTGAACCTGAACCTGATGGGGGCGGTGTGGGCCTGCCGCGCCGCGTTGCCGTTGATGCAGCGCAGCGGCGGCGGGCGCGTCATCAACTATGGCTCCAAGGCCGGACGCTACGGCAGTTTGATAGCGGGGCCGAACTACGCGGCCGCCAAGGGCGCCATCGCGTCGCTCACGCGTCAGCTGGCGATGGAATATGGCCCCGACGGCATTACCGTGAACAGCATTTGTCCCGGCGTCGTGCTGACGCCGCGCACCAGTGGTTTATGGGCCGAGCGACGCAGCGCCGAGGAACGCGAGCGCATCGTCTCCGAGATCCCGTTGCGCCGGCACGCCACGGTCGACGACATTGCCGGCGTGGTTGCGTTCCTGGCGTCCGACGATGCGGCGTTCATCACGGGGGTATCGCTGGACGTGAACGGCGGGCAGGCAATGGCGTGACGCAGGGCGCTCAGGCGCCTGCCCGCATCACCACGGCATCCAGCGCCAGCGCGCCCTGGCCCGCCGGCAGCGCAAGCAGCGGATTGATCTCCACCGAACTGAAGTCGTCCCGCCGCGCGTGGGCGAAGCGCGACAGGGCCGCCAGTGCGTCGGCCAGCGCGTCGACGTCGCAGGGCGGGGTGCCGCGCGCGCCTTGCAGCAGGGCGTAGCCCTTGATTTCGCGGATCATGGCCAGGGCTTCGTCGCGGCCGAAGGGGGCCAGGCGGAAGCTGACGTCCTTGAGGACTTCGACGAAGACGCCGCCCAGGCCGAACATGACCACCGGGCCGAACACCGGATCGCAGTGCACGCCGGCGATGCATTCCACGCCCTTGGGCGCCATGGGCGCGACCAGCACGCCGTCGATGCGCGCCTCGGGCGCGTGGCGGCGCACCGCGTCCAGGATGTCGGCGTGGGCGCGGCGCAGGGCGTCTTCGCCGGCGACGTTGAGCTTTACGCCGCCCACGTCGCTTTTGTGCACGATGTCGGGCGATACGATTTTCAGGGCCACGGGGCCGTCCAGTTCGGCCGCGGCGCGCACGGCCGCGTCGGCGTCGGCGGCCAGCACGCAGGGCGTGGCGGGCAGGCCGGCCCGGCGCAGCAGGTCCATGGCCTGGACTTCGTTGTAGGCGTCGAGCAGCGGGAGCGGGTCGTCCGAGGATGCGGCGGGTTCGGCGGCCGCGTCGGCGTGATCGGCCAGTTGGGCCATCGTGCCCAGAGTGCGGATGGCGGCGCTGGGGTCGGGGAACACCAGGCAGCCCAGGCGTTCGAGCTGGCGGCGGCGCTCGGGCGTGAAGAGCGCGCTGATGGCCAGCGGCACGCCGGGATGGCGGGCCTGCATTTCGCGGGCGAAATTTTCGAAAGTGGGCCAGAGGGCTTCGGAGGAGCCGGCGGCGGCCAGGAATACGGCCAGCGCGTCGTAGCGGCCGTCGGCCAGAATGTCGTCGGCGGTGGCCAGCAGCAGGCCCGGTTCGGAGATCGCCTGGCCGGTGACGTCGACGGGGTTGCGGGCGCTGGCGAAGGGCACTTGCGCGAGCAGCCGGGCCTGGGCCGCGGCGGCGGGCTCGGGCAGCGCGAGGCCGGCGTCCTGGGCTTCGTCGGCCATCAGCGCGCCCACGCCGCCGGAGATGGTGAAGATGCCCAGGCGCCTGCCGGCGGGCGGGCGCGGCCAGGTGTCGAGGGCGTAGCCCAGGTTGAAGAATTCTTCGATGGTGCGCGCGCGCAGGGCGCCGTATTGGCGGAACAGCGCGTCGTAGACGGCGTCGTCGCCGGCCAGCGCGGCGGTGTGCGAGGCGGCGGCCTGCGCGCCGGCCTGGGTGCGGCCGATCTTGGTGACCACCACGGGCTTGCCGGCCGCGCGCGCCGCGGCCAGGGCGCGGCGCAGCTTGGCGCCGTCGCGGCAGCCTTCCATGTAGGCCATGATGACGCGGGTGTCGGCGTCGTGGGCCAGCCATTCGATGCAGTCGGCGACGTCGATGTCGGCTTCGTTGCCGGTGCTTATCCAGTGCGACAGGCCCAGGCCGCGTTCGCGCGCCATGCTGTAGGCATAGGCGCCGAAGGCGCCGCTCTGCGACACCATGGCGATGCCGCCGGCGGGCACCGCGCCGTTGGCGGGCGCGGGCGAGAAGGTGGCGTAGACCTTGCGCCGCACGTTCATGAAGCCCAGGCAGTTGGGGCCCAGCAGCCGGATGCCGCGTTCGCGCGCGATGCCGCAAAGGCGTTGCTGCTGTTCGGCGCCGGCCGCGCCGGTTTCGGAGTAGCCGGAGGTGAAGATCACGGCGGCGCCGAGCTGGCCGGGGCGGGCGCTTTGCAGCGCCTGCGCCGCGTGGGCCGCGGGCACGGCCAGGATGGCCAGGTCGACGTCCTGGTCCAGCGCGTCCAGCGAGGGCGCCGCGGCCAGGCCCTGGATGGTGTCGGCGCGCGGGTTGACGGGGATGATGCGGCCTTCGTAGCCGTGCTGGCGCAGCAGCGTGACCGGCATGGCGCCGATCTTGCCCGGCGTGGCCGAGGCGCCCACGATGGCGATGCTGCGCGGGTCGAAGAGGCGGGACAGGGTGGGGTCGGGAAGCTGGATCATGATGCGGGCAGTGGGTTCAGGAAAAGCGCGCCACGCTGCGGCCGATGCTGCCGCGTTCGAGCATGGCGGCCAGCGCCTGCGGCAGTTCGCGCGGTTCGATGACGCGGGCGATCAGGTCCAGGCGCGCCGGGCGGTACTCGGCGGCGAGCTTGTTCCAGACCTGGCTGCGCAGCGGCATGGGGCTGTTGGCGTTGATGCCCAGCAGCTTGACGCCGCGCAGAATGAAGGGGATGACGGAGGTCGGCAGCTCCGCGCCGCCGGCGTTGCCGAAGGCGGCGGCCACGCCGTCCGGCCGGGTGCTGGCCAGCGCGTGGGCCAGCACGCTGCCGCCGACGGAATCGACGACGCCGGCCCAGCGCGCGCTCATCAGGGGCTTGATGGCGGCCGCCGGGTCGGGCGGCGCGATCACTTCCTGCGCGCCGAGCGAGCGCAGGTAGGCGGAGGCGTCGGGCTTGCCGGACATGGCGCACACGCGGTAGCCGCGCTGGCTGAGGATGTCGATGGCCACGCCGGCGACGCCGCCGGTGGCGCCGGTCACCAGCACTTCGCCCTGGTCGGGCGTCAGCCCGCAATGTTCCATCCAGTGCAGCGAGAGCGCGGCGGTATAGCCGGCCGCGCCCAGCACCGCCGCGTCGCGCAGGCTGATGCCGGCGGGCAGGGGCAGCACCCACTCGCGGGGCACGCGCGCGTATTCGGCGTAGCCGCCGTCGCAGTCCACGCCGATGCCGAAGCCGTGCACCACGACTTCCTGGCCGGGCGCCAGCGCCGGGTCGGCCGAATGCACCACGGTGCCCGAGAGGTCGATGCCGCCGATGCGCGGATACTGGCGGATGATGTTGCCGCGCCCGGCCTGGGCCAGCGCGTCCTTGTAGTTCAGGCCCGCGTAGGCCACTTTGATGAGCGTGTCGCCGGCGGAAAGCGCGTCCGCCGACAGCGTCTCGAAGCGGCCCTCGGGCGGCGCGCCGTCCGTGCCGGCATGCAGTCGGTAGGCCTGGAAACTCGGGTTATCCATCGTGCTCTCCTTGGTTCGGGTTCAGGCGCGCGCCAGCAGCCGGCGCGCCAGGGTGGCGCGGTGCAGCTCGTTGGCGCCGTCGTAGATGCGGAAAGGGCGCATTTCCTGCCAGACCATGGCCACCGGCGTGTCCTCGGACAGCCCCGAGGCCCCCATCATCTGCACGGCGCGGTCGGCCACGCGGTTGACGGCCTCGGATACGAAGACCTTGGTCATGGCGCTATGCTGCTTGACCGACAGGCCGGCGTCCATGCGGGCGGCGCAATCCCCGGTCATGAGGCGGCTAGCGTGCAGGTCGATGTGCGAATCGGCGACCATGGCCTGGATCTGGTGCAGGTCGGCCAGGCGCGAGCCGAAGGAGTCGCGCCGCGCCACGTACGCCTGCGCGGTTTCCAGCGCGCGCCGGGCGCGGCCGATGTAGCGCATGCAGTGCGACAGCCGGGCGGGTTCGAGGCGCAGCTGCGCGTATTCCAGGCCGCGGCCGGGCTCGCCCAGCACCGCGTCGTCGCCGACTTCGCAGCCGGTCAGCGCGATCTCGGCGTGGCCGCCGATCTGGTAGCCGGTGACCATGCCGATGTCGCGCACGACGCGGTAGCCCGGCGTGTCCGCCGGCACCAGGAACAGGGTCGCGCCTTCTTCGGCGCGCGCCAGCACCAGCGCGAAGTCCGCGCCCACGCCGCCGCTGATGAATTGCTTGTGGCCGTTCAGTACCCAGCGGCCGGCGCGCCGCTCGGCGCGCGTCTGCAGCATGGAAGGGTCGGAGCCGGCGCCGGGCGCGGGCTCGGTCATGGCGAAGCAGGCGCGCTGTTCGCCGCGCACCAGCGGCGCCAGGAAGCGTTCCTGCTGGGTCGGGTCGCCCAGGCGCAGCAGCGTCAGCATGTTGGGCTGGTCGGGCGCGGCGCAGTTGAGCGCGGCCGGTCCCAGGAAGCTGCGTCCGGCCTCCTCCAGCAGGCGGGCCAGGGCGCGCCAGCCCAGGCCCAGCCCGCCCCATTCGGCGGGCAGCTGCGGCGCATAGAGGCCGGCCTCGCGGGCGCGCACGCGCAGTTCCGCGACGCGGCGGTCCAGCGCCGTCACGTCGCGCGCGATGGCGGGCGATTCGGCGGGTATCGCGATGTCGTCCACGAAGCGGCGCATGCGGTCGCAGAGGTCCTGCACGGCCTGTTCGTCATGGTTCTCCTGCTGGGCATGCATGGCGGTCTTCCTTGCGGCTTACTGGATGCGGGTGCCGGTGGACTGCACCAGCTTGCCCCACCAGGCGGTTTCATCGGCGATCTGCTTGGCGAACTCGGCAGGGGTGCTGCCCAGCGGTTCGGCGCCCAGTTCCTGGAAGCGCGCGCGCAGCGTGGGGTCCTGCAGCGCCTTGACGACGGCGGCGTGCAGGTGTTCGATCACGGCCGGGTCGGTGCCGGCCGGCGCCATCAGGCCCTTCCAGGCCATCACCACGAAACCCTTCTGGCCGGCTTCGTCGAAGGTGGGGATGTCGGGCGCGGCGGTGGCGCGCTGGTCGCTGGGCACGGCCAGCGCGCGCAGGCTGCCGGCCTTGACCTGTGGCAGCAGCGCCGGCATGTTGTCGATCATGAAGTCGATGTGTCCGGCCACCAGGTCGGTGATGGCGGGGCCGGTGCCCTTGTAGGGCACGTGCACCGCCTGCAGGCCGGCCTGCTGCTTGAGCAGTTCGCCGGCAAGCTGCGCCGGCGAGCCGTTGCCGGGCGAGCCGAAGGACAGCTTGCCGGGGTTGCTGCGCGCGTACTGCAGGAACTCCTGCAGGTTCTTGGCCGGCAGCGATTTGTTCACCACCATCAGGTTGTGTTCGCGCTCCAGGCAGCTGATGGGCGCCAGGTCCTTGGCCGGGTTGAACGGCATGTTGGCGTACAGGCTGGGGTTGATGACAGTGGGGCCGGCGGCGGCCAGCAGCAGCGTGTAGCCGTCGGGGGCGGCCCGGGCGACGTAGTCGCCGCCGATGTTGCCGCCGGCGCCCGGCTTGTTCTCGACGATGACGGGCTGGCCCAGGATGGGGTGCAGCGTCTCGGCCAGCAGGCGGCCGAGGATGTCGGTCGAGCCGCCGGGGGCGAACGGGACGATCAGCCTGACGGGCTTGTCGGGATAGGCGGCGGCCGCCTGGGGCGGCAGCGCCGCGCAGGCGAACGTGGCGGCCGCGGCCGCGATCCACTTGGGCAGGTGCTTGTGCAGCATGGAAGTCTCCTTCGGTTGGGGCGGGCCGGCGGCTTCTTGCGGCCGCGGTCCCTTGGGGGCTGCGTTAGCGGCCCGGCGTGTAACCCGCCTGGGTCAGGGTGTGGCGGGCGATGGTCAACTGGTGGATCTGGCTGGTGCCTTCGTACAGGCGGAACAGGCGCACGTCGCGGTAGAAGCGTTCGATGCCGTGGTCGGCGATATAGCCGTAGCCGCCGTGCATCTGCACGCAGCGGTCGGCCACGCGGCCGCACATTTCCGATGAGAAGTATTTGCAGATCGAGGCGTTCAGCGTGACGTCGCGGCCTTCGTCGCGTTCGCGCGCGGTCTGCAGCACCAGCGCGCGGGCCGCCTGGATCTCGGTCTGGCAGTCGGCGATCATGGCCTGGATCAGCTGGAAGTCCATCAGCGGCTTGCCGAACTGCTGGCGCTCGGCCACGAAGCGCAGCGTGTCGTCCAGCATGCGGATGGCCGGGCCGATGCACAGCGCGGCCAGGTGGATGCGCTGCTTGTTCAGCACCTTCATGGCGGTCTTGAAGCCCATGCCGAGCTGGCCGCCGATGAGGTTGGCGGCCGGCACGCGGCAATCCTGGAAGTGCACGCCGGAGACGGGCGAACCGGCCTGGCCCATCTTGTCGTAGGGCTGCCCGGTGGACAGGCCCGGCGCGCCGCGCTCGACGATGAAGGCGCTGATTCCCCTGGCGCCCGGTTCGTCGGGGTCGGTGCGCGCCATGACGGTGAACAGGCCCGCCAGCGGCGCGTTGGTGATGAAGCACTTTTCGCCGTTGAGCACGTAGTGGTCGCCGTCGCGCACGGCGGTGGTGGTCAGCGCGGTGGCGTCGGAGCCGGCCTGCGGCTCGGTCAGCGCAAAGCAGCCGGTCAGTTCGCCCGAGGCCAGGCGCGGCAGGTAGCGGGCCTTCTGTTCATCGGTGCCGTCGGCCACCAGCGCCTCGGAGCCGATGCCGGTATTGGTGCCCACCCGGGCGCGGAACGCCACCGAGCACTGCGACAGTTCCATGGCGGCCAGGACCAGTTCTTCGGTGGTCATGCCCGCGCCGCCGTACTGCGTGGGAATCGAGTAGCCGAACAGGCCCTGGGCGGCCATGTCGGCGACCAGGTCGGGCGGGACTTCGTCCAGGCGGGCGACTTCGGCCTCGCGCGGCGCCAGCCGTTCGCGCACGTAGCGGCGCAGCGATTCGAGGAACTGGGGGAAGCCGTCGCGGTCCCGGATCATGGTGAGTCTCCGTCTGGTCTGGTGGTTCGATTCAGGCTAGCAAAAGGCCGCCGGATTTGAGACAAGTGTTTCGATATCTTGAACGCAACTTGCGTGGGCGCCGGCCCGCCTGCTCTATCATCGGCGGGACGGGCCGCGCCTGCCGCCCGCGTTTTCAGGAATCCCGACCATGTCCAGCAGCCCCGGCCAGCGCCACGCCGATCCGGCCTTCGCCACCACGCTGGCGCACGGGCTGTCGGTGCTGCAGGCCTTCCGCCACGGGGAGCCGGCGCTGAGCAACCGGGAGCTGGCCGACCGCACCGGCCTGTCCAAGGCCACTATTTCGCGGCTGACCACCACGCTGATGCAGCGCGGCCTGCTGCGCTACGACGGCGGCCTGCGGCGCTACCGCCTGGGGCCGGCGGTGCTGTCGCTGAGCTATCCGCTGCTGGCCAGCATCAAGGTCCGCCAGCTGGCGCGGCCGCTGATGAAGCGCCTGGCCGACACGGCCGGCGGCTCGGCTTCGCTGGGCATGCACCACGGCCTGAACATGGTGTATCTGGAGACCTGCCGCGGCCACGACGCGGTGTCGTTCAGGCCCGATATCGGCGCCTTGCTGCCGCTGTTGCCGTCGGCCATGGGCCGCGCCTGGCTGGCCCAGGGCGCCGGCGGCGAGGCCCAGGCCGTGCTGGAGGCGCTGCGGCGCCAGGACCCGGCGGCCTGGCGCCGCTACGCGCCGGACTGGGAGCAGGCGCAGCGCGATTACGCCGAGCATGGATACTGCGTGGGGCAGGGCGACTGGCATTCGGACGTGCATGCCGTGGCGGTGCCGATGCGCACGCGGGTCGACGGCCAGGCGCTGGTGTTCAACTGCGGCGTGCCGGTGGCGCGGCTGCGTCCCGGCGACCTGCGCGCACGCATCGCGCCGCGCCTGCTGGCGCTGGCCGAACGCGTGGAGAAAATCCTGGAGCGTGAACATGGCGCATGAGCCGGACCGCGAATTCACCACCACGCTGGCGCGCGGCATCGACATCCTGGCGTGTTTCCGCGCCGACCGCCCGGTGCTGGCCAACAAGGATTTCGCGGCGCAGACGGGCCTGTCGCGCAGCGCCGTCGCGCGCCTGACGCATACGCTGGTCGAACTGGGCTTTCTGCAGCGCGAGGGCGAGCCGCCGCGCTACCGCCTGGGCGCCTCGGTGCTGGCGCTGAGTTATCCGCTGCTGGCCAGCATGCAGATCCGCCAGCTGGCGCGCCCGCTCATGAAGCAGCTCGCCGACCATGCGCGCGGGGCGGTGTCGCTGGTGGTGCGCGACCGCCTGCAGATGGTGTATGTGGAGACGGCCCGCTCCAACGAAGCGCTGCAGACCCGCCCCGACATCGGCGCATCGCTGCCGCTGCTGTCCAGCGCCGCCGGCCGCGCCTGGCTGGCGCGCGTGTCCGACGAGGAGCGCGCGGCGGTGCTGAACCAGCTGCGCGTGGCCGACCCGGCGCACTACGAGGCGCATTTCCCCACGCTGGCCGCGGCCCGCCGCGACCTGGAGCGCAAGGGCTATTGCGGCAACAACCTGCAGTGGCGTCCCGACGCCTATGGTTTCGCCGCGCCGCTGAGCCGGCCGCACCAGTCGCTGCTGTACGTGTTCAATTGCGGCGTGCCGGCGGGCGACGGTCCTTACCGCGAACGCGCGGCCGACATCGGCCCGCGCCTGGTCGCGCTGGCGCGCGAGACGGAGCGCCTGCTCGGCTATTCGTGACTTCCAGTCAAAAGTGTTTCGCCTGTCCCCCACTGTTTCCGCCAGGATGCAGCCGGCATACTGGGCGCCTGTCTTTCGACCGGGCCCAGGCGACGCGCCAGCCGGCCTGTCCGCCAGGCGGCTCCCTGCCCCGGTCGACGCTATCGAACCGAGGAAATCCGCATGAACTCAACAGACACCCGGCCGGTCAAGCCCGGCCTGCCGCTGCTCGCGCTTGCCGTGGGCGCTTTCGGGATCGGCGTGACCGAGTTTTCGCCCATGGGCCTGCTGCCCGTCATCGCCGAAGGCGTGGACGTATCCATCCCCAGCGCGGGGATGCTGATCAGCGCCTACGCCATCGGCGTGATGGTCGGCGCGCCCCTGATGACCCTGGCTTTTTCGCGCTGGTCCCGGCGCCGCGCGCTGATCCTGCTGATGGCGATCTTCACCATCGGCAATCTGTTGTCGGCGCTGTCGCCCAATTACACGACGCTGCTGCTGGCGCGCCTGGTCACCAGCCTGAACCACGGCGCCTTCTTCGGGCTGGGATCGCTGGTGGCGGCCAGCGTGGTGCCGCGCCACAGGCAGGCCAGCGCCGTGGCCACCATGTTCATGGGGCTGACCATCGCCAACGTGGGCGGGGTGCCGGCGGCCACCTGGCTGGGCCAGGCCATCGGCTGGCGCATGTCGTTCGCGGCCACCGCCGTGCTGGGCCTGCTCGCCATGCTGGCGCTGTGGCGCGCGCTGCCGGCGGGCGCGTCCGGCAGCCGCCCCGACGTGCGGCACGAACTGTCGGTGCTCAAGCGCCCGGTGGTGCTGATGGCCCTGCTGACCACGGTGATGGGCGCGGGCGCGATGTTCACGCTGTACACCTACATCGCGCCGACCCTGGCCGAGATCACGGGCGCGTCGCCGGCCTTCATCACCGGCATGCTGGTGCTGGTGGGCCTGGGCTTCACGCTGGGCAACGGCCTGGGCGGGCGCATGGCCGACCGTTCGCTGGACGGCACGCTGATCACTTTCCTGGTGCTGGTCATCGTGGACCTGCTGGCCTTTCCGTGGGTCGCGTCCACGCCGGTGGGCGCGGCGGTGTCGCTGCTGATCTTCGGCGTGGCGACGTTCGCGGTGGTGCCGCCTTTGCAGATGGGCGTGATGCGCGCCGCCACCGAAGCGCCGGGGCTGGCCTCGTCGGTGAACGTGGGGGCTTTCAACCTGGGCAACGCGGTGGGCGCGGCCGCGGGCGGCGCGGTGATTTCGGCCGGCCTGGGCTATGCCGCCGTGCCGGTGGCCGGCGCCGTCATCGCGGCGGCCGGCCTGGCCCTGGTGCTGCTGCAGCGCGCCGGCAATGCGCGCCGCAGACTGGCGATGCAGGGCTGCTGAAGGCTCAGGCCTCGATCCGCTCGACCTTGCCCACCAGCAGGATGTAGGACAGCGCGCCCAGCAGCGCCAGCGACGACACGTAGACGATGGCGGGCGCGAAGCTGTCCTTGGACACCAGCAGGCCGATCACGATGGGCGTGCAGATGGACGACAGGTTGCCGACGAAGTTGAACACGCCGCTGGTCAGGCCCAGCAGCCGCACCGGCGCCAGGGTCGAGACCAGCGACCAGGTGATCGAGGCCAGCCCGTTGCCGAAGAAGGCCACGGCCAGGAAGAAGATCACCCAGGGCGTGGAGTCGGTGAAGTTGGCGCCGATCATGGCGGTGGAGATCAGCAGGCCCAGGATGATGGGCAGCTTGCGCGCCAGTCCCACGCTGGCGCCGCGGCGCACCAGGAAATCGGACAGCACGCCCGAACACAGGACGCCGACGAAGGCCGCCAGAAACGGCACCGAGGCCAGAAAGCCCGACTTGATGAAGTCCATGCCGCGGTACTTCACCAGATAGGTGGGGAACCAGGTCAGGAAGAACCACAGCGTGGAGGTCAGGCAGAACTGGCCCAGGTAGACGCCCCACAGCTTGCGCTTGCTCATCACCAGGCCCAGGTCGTTCCAGCGGAACGGGGCCTTTTTTTCCGTGACGCGCTTTTCCAGGTCGACCACGCCGCCGCCTTGCTGGATGAGTTCGATCTCGGCCGCGTTGGCGCCCTTGAACTGGCGCGGTTCGCGGTAGACCAGGAACCACAGTACGCCCCAGACGATGCCCACCAGGCCGGTGCTGACGAACACCATGTGCCAGCCGAAGTGATGCTGCAGCCAGGCCAGCACCGGCGTCAGGAACGCCAGGCCGACGAACTGGCCGGAGGTGTAGAAGGCGATGGCGGTGGCGCGTTCCTTTTCCGGAAACCAGGTGGTGACGACGCGGTTGTTGATGGGATAGGCGGGCGCTTCCAGCGCGCCCACGGCCAGGCGCAGCACGAACAGAATCACGAAGCTGCCGGCGAAGCCCATGAAGAAGGTGGCGGCCGACCACAGGATCAGCGCGGCCGCGTACAGCACCCGCGGCGACACGCGGTCGACCAGCCAGCCGCCGGGGATCTGCATGGCGGCGTAGGTCCAGCCGAAGGCCGACAGGATCAGGCCTTCGTGCACGGTGTCCAGGCCGAACTCGTCCTTGAGGGCGGGCGCGGCGATGGACAGGTTGCTGCGGTCCAGGTAGTTGATGACGACGGTGATGAACAGCATCACCATGATGAGGTAGCGGCTGCGCGTGGTGCGCAGGCCCGCTTGGATGGCGGCGGCGGACAAGGGCGTCTCCTCGTTTTCGTTATCGGCTTACCATTCGGCGAAGCTGCCGTCGGCGTGGCGCCAGATGGGGTTGCGCCAGCGGTGGCCGACGGCGGCGCGTTCTTTGACGTATTCCTCGTTGACCTCGATGCCCAGGCCCGGACCCTGCGGAATCGAGACCATGCCGTCCTGGTAGGCGAACGCTTCGCGGTTGCTGACGTAGTCCAGCAGGTCGTTGGCGGCGTTGTAGTGGATGCCCAGGCTTTGTTCCTGGATGAAGGCGTTGTAGCAGCCGGCGTCGATCTGCAGGCAGGTCGCCAGCGCGATGGGCCCGAGCGGGCAGTGCAGCGCCAGCGCCACGTCGTAGGCCTCGGCCATGGCGGCGATCTTGCGCGTTTCGGTGATGCCGCCGGCATGGGAGGGATCGGGCTGGATGATGTCCACGTAGCCCTCGGCCAGAATCCGCTTGAAGTCCCAGCGCGAGAACAGCCGCTCGCCCAGCGCGATCGGGGTGGAGCTGAGCGGAGCCAGTTCCTTGAGCGCTTCGTAGTGTTCGCTCAGCACCGGCTCTTCGATGAACATGAGCTTGAACGGTTCGAGTTCCTTCATCAGCACCTTGGCCATGGGCTTGTGCACGCGGCCGTGGAAGTCCACGCCGATGCCGACGTTGGGGCCGACCGCGTCGCGCACGGCGGCCACGTTCTCCAGGCACTTCTCGACCTTGTCGAAGGAATCGATGTACTGCAGTTCTTCGGTGCCGTTCATCTTGACGGCGGTGAAGCCGCGCTCGACCGCGCCCTTGGCGGCGGCCGCGGTGTCGGCCGGGCGGTCGCCGCCGATCCACGAATACACGCGGATGCGGTCGCGCACGTTGCCGCCCAGCAGCTGCGACACCGGCACGCCCAGATGCTTGCCCTTGATGTCCCACAGCGCCTGGTCGATGCCGGCCAGCGCGCTCATGTGGATGGCGCCGCCGCGGTAGAAGCCGCCGCGGTACAGCACGGTCCAGTGGTCTTCGATGTTGCAGGGGTCCTTGCCGATCAGGTAGTCGGACAGTTCCTCGACGGCCGCGGCCACCGACTGCGCGCGGCCCTCGACCACGGGTTCGCCCCAGCCGACGATGCCGGCGTCGGTTTCGATTTTCAGGAAGCACCACCGCGGCGGCACGATGTAGGTGGTGAGCTTGGTGATCTTCATGCTTGAGTCTCCTTGGCGGATTGGGCGCGCTGCCAGGCGGCGATGAAAGCGCGCGCGTTGTGTTCGACTGCGGCGGCCGACAGGCCGGGTTTGTACAGGGCCGAGCCCAGGCCGAAACCGCTGGCGCCGGCCTGGACGTAGGGGTCGAGGTTGTCCGGCGTGATGCCGCCCACCGGCACCAGGGCCAGGGGCTGGCGCAGCACGGCGCGCCAGGCCCTGAGCACGGCCGGGCCGAGCTGTTCGGCGGGGAACAGTTTCAACACGTCGGCGCCGGCGGCCAGCGCGGCGTAGGCCTCGGTGGGCGTGGCCACGCCGGGGCAGGCCGCCATGCCCAGTTGTCTGGCGGCGCGGATCACGGCGCCGTCGCTGTGCGGCATGACGATGAGTTCGCCGCCGGCCTGCTGCACGCGGGCGCAGTCCTCGGGAGCGATCACCGTGCCGGCGCCGATCAGGCAGTCGGTGGGCAGCGCCGCGCGCATGGCGCGGATGCTGTCCAGCGGGTCGGGGGAGTTCAGCGGCACTTCGATCAGGCGAAAGCCGGCGGCGTAGAGCGCCTGTCCGACGGGTTCGGCCTCGGCGGGCGTGATGCCGCGCAGGATGGCGATCAGGCCGCATTCGGCCATGGCGGTTTGCAGTCCGGGATGGTGCATGTTCGTTTCCTAGGAATGGGCCGTTGCACAGGAGTCGATCAGGCCGGCGCTGACGGCCAGGTGCCACAGGCCGCGTTCGGTGGCGTCCTGCGCCACCTCGGGCGTGCCCAGACCGTAGTGCTGCAGGGCCTGTATGTAGCGGCCGCAAAGCGCCGGCTCGCCGCAAAGCACGATGCGGGGCAGTTCGCCCTGCTGGCGCAGCAGCTGCGCCAGCGCGGCGACTTCGTGGCCGATGAGCAGGCCCGACAGGTAATCGGCCTGCGAGGTAGGCGCCAGCTGGCCGGTCAGGCCCAGCGCGCGGGTACTGAACACGGTGGACAGCACGCCGGCGCGGCCGGCGGGCGAGCCGGCGACCTGCAGGCCGCGTTCGAACGCGGCCATGTCGGCGCCGGCGGAGTCGGCCATGGTGCGGCCCAGGATGGTGTGGCCGCGCAGCGCGGCGTAGATCTCGCCGGTCATGAAGGTGTGGAAGTGCGTGACGCGGCCGCGCTGCGCGCCGACCCACTTGGAATGGGTGCCGGGCAGGCCGATCAGCATGTTGTCGTGGGCGCGCGCCGGCTCGAACAGCACGCCGAACACCTGGGTCTCTTCGCCGCGCATCACGTTGGGCAGGCCCTGGCGCTGGATCAGGCCCGGCACGATGTGCACGGGCGTGGCGCCGCCGCGTTCGACCACGGTGAGCTGTGTGCCGATGCGCGCGAGGTCGAGCGGCACGTCCAGGTAGGCGGCTTCGCGCCAGCCCTGGGCGCTGCCGACCATGCCGCAGGCGATCACCGGCAGCGCGGGCTCGGCCCGCAGCCAGTCGCCGCAGGCCTGTTCGAAGGCCAGCTCGAAACCGGAAAGCGTGGCGGTGGCCGCGCCGTCCTGCAGCGGCTGCGGCAGGCGCATGATGCCCCAGGGCAGGTGGCGGGTATCGAGCGTGCGGCCGGCGGCGTCCAGCCGGTAGGCGCGCAGCGAGGAGGTGCCCCAGTCCAGCGCGATGAGCGCCGCGCGGGCGGGCAATCCGGTAGTCATCAGAAATCGGTCTCGGCTCTGGCCGCGGCCCTGGCCGTCGTGGCGGCAGGCGTGCGCGGACCTGGTTGTGCGGGCCCGCCGCAGGCGCGCGGGCGATGGGAAAAATTCTAGATCAGTGCTTGAAAAATCTCAAAATATAGAATGAAATCCCATATATAGGGAATTTGAGGCTATTCCCCGCTTCCCGGCATGGATGCGCCGGGTATGCTTGTCACCGTGTTTTCCGGCTGTTTCCGGCCGCCCTGTTCCGAGTTGTCATGACCGCCACGTTCTCGCCCGACCCCGCTCCCGCCCTGGACCCCGATGCCGTCGCGCCCGCCGGCACGCAGACACTGATGCGCGGCCTGGCCGTGGTGCAGGCGGTGGCGGCCGGCGCGCGCGATTTGAAAGACATCTGCGCCCGCATCGGGGTGGCGCGCAGCACCACGCACCGGCTGGCCAGCTGCCTGGTGCAGGAACGCTATCTGCGGTCCCTGCCCGGCGTGGGCTACGTGCTGGGCCCCAAGCTGATCGAGCTGGGCTTCCAGGCGCGCGAGGCCTTTCCGATGGCGACGCTGGCGCGGCCCTACCTGGACGAGTTGGCGGCCCTGACGGGCGACACCATCCACCTGGCCGTGCGCGACAACGACGAGGTGCTGTACCTGGAGAAGATCCCCGGCAAGAAGGGGCTGGAAATGCGTTCGCGCGTGGGGCATCGCATGCCGCTGGCGGCCACCGGCGTGGGCAAGGCGCTGCTGCTGGACGCGGAGGAGCCGCAATGGAAGGCGCTGTACCGGGTGGGCGCGCCGGTGTCCTCGCGCGCGCCCGGCGGGCGCCAGACCTGGGAGGCTTTCCGCGACCGCATGCGCGAGTACGCGGCCCACGGCTACGCGTTCGACCTCGAGGACAACGAGCCGTCGATCCGCTGCGTGGCCGCGCCGGTGCGTGACGCGTCCAGCGGCATCGTGGCCGCCATCAGCGTGTCCAGCACGGTGCCGTACATGTCGCTGGAACGCATGCGGGAAATGGTCGCCGTGGTGCAGGGCGCGGCGGCGGAGATTTCCGCCGAACTGGGATGGAAGGTGGAGCGCGCCTGATCCCCGGCGCCTTCAGGCGGCGGGCACGGAAAGCAGCCGCGGCTGGATCTCGGCCATGGCTTTCTTCAGCTGGGCGGCCAGGGCCTGCGCGGCTGGCGACAGCGTGCGATCGCGCCGGTGCAGCAGCCCGATGTCGCGCCGCGCCGACGCGTCGCCCAGCGGCGTGCAGCCCAGGCCGGCCAGGTTCAGTTCCGGCAGCGCCAGGCGCGGCAGCACGCTCACGCCCAGGCCCTGGCGCACCATGCCGGCGGCGGTGCCCATATGGGTGACGTCGTAGCGCAGCGCGGTGGCGGGCGCGCCGGTTTCGTCGCGCACCGCGCGGTCGAACTGCTGGCGCGCATGCGAACCCTGCGACAGCAGGATCAGGTCATAGCGCAGCACGTCGCGCCAGTGCAGCACTTTCCTGTCCGCGCCCAGCGGATGCCCGGCGGGATAGACCGCGCAGAAGCAATCCTGCCCCAGCGGCGTGAAGGCCAGGTCCGGCGCCGATTCGGTCTGCGCGGCCACCGCGAATTCGATCTGGTTGGTGCGCAGCATGGCGAGCAGCTCGTCGTTGTGCGCCTCCACCACCCGCACCTTCAGCGCGGGATGCGCGCGCCGCAGCTCGCCCACGGCCGCCGGCAGCAGGCTCAGCGCCGCCGACGGCAGGGCGCCCAGGGCCACGTTGCCGCGGCGCACCGCGGCCAGGTCGGCAAGACTGCGGTAGGCCTCTTCCAGGTCGGCGATGGGGCGCTGCACCCGCGAATGGAAATCCCGCCCGGCCGAGGTCAGGCTGATGGCGCGCGTGGTGCGCTCGAACAGCCGCAGCCCCAGCACGTCTTCCAGGTCCTGGATCAGGGCCGTGAACGACGGCTGGGTGACGCCCAGCTGGTTGGCCGCATGGGTGAACGAACCGCTGTCGACGGCCAGCAGAAAGGCCTTTAGCGGCCGGTACTTGATATTGATAGCCATGAGCTAAGAATATTAGATAAATATCTATTTGTGTCTAATAATCTTGCGGCCGATCATGACGTCTACCGCAGTCATCCCGACCCAGAGACGTTATGGACGCATCGAGCCACAAGCCATTCCGGCTGGGCGCCAACTGGCGCCACAGCCAAGACGGCGACGCCGTCATCACCTCCATCAACCCGGCCGACGGCAGCATCGCCGGCACGGTCGCCCGCGCCTTGCCGCAGGACGTGGACGTCGCCGTGGCGATCGCGTGGGAGGCCTTTCACCGCCAGCCGTGGCGCAAGCTGCGCCCGGACCAGCGCGCCGCCACGCTGTACGAGATCGGACGCCGTCTCGCGGCCGAGCGCGAGCCGCTGGCGCGGCTGCAGATGCAGGACAGCGGCAAGCCGTGGAAGGAATGCCTGAACATGGTCGACAGCGCGGCCGGGCATTTCCGCTATTACGCGGCGGTGTGCGAGACCTGGCAGAACGAAATGACCTCGCCGCGCGGCGAATACTTTTCGATGGCGCTGGCCGAGCCGTTCGGCGTGATCGCGGCCATCACGCCGTGGAACTCGCCCATCATGAACGAGGCCCAGAAGGCCGCGCCGGCGCTGGCCGCCGGCAACGCCGTCTTGCTCAAGCCCTCCGAGGAAACGCCGCAGCTGGCGCTGGAACTGGCCCGGATCTGCGGCGAGGCCGGCCTGCCCGAAGGCCTGCTGACGGTGCTGCCCGGCCATGGCGAGGACGTGGGCGCGGCGCTGGTCAGGCACCCGGGCGTGCGCATGGTGTCCTTCACCGGCGGCACCGAGACCGGACGCGCCATCGGCGGCATCGCCGGGCAGCGCCTGATTCCGGTGGGGCTGGAGCTGGGCGGCAAGTCCCCGCATATCGTGTTCGAGGACGCCGACCTGGACCGCGCCGTGGCCGGCGTGATCTCCGGCATCTTCGGCTCGGCCGGCCAGAGCTGCGTGGCGGGTTCGCGCCTGTTCGTGCAGAAGTCCATCTACAAGCGCTTCATGGACGCGCTGGTGGAGCGCGCCGCGCAGGTGCGCGTGGGCCTGCCTGACGATCCCGCCACGCAGATGGGACCGCTGGTGTCGCGCGCCCATCGCGACAAGGTCGCCTCGTATGTGGACATCGGCCGCGCCGAGGGCGGCCGAGTGCTGGTCGGCGGCGCCGCGCCCACGCAGCCCGAGCTGGCCAAGGGCTGGTTCTACCTGCCCACCGTGATCGATGGCCTGGGCAACCAGGCCCGCGTGTGCCAGGAAGAGATCTTCGGCCCGGTGCTGGTGGCGCTTGCCTTCGACGACGAGGAAGACGTGATCCGCCAGGCCAACGACACCGCCTTCGGCCTGGCCGCCGGCATGTGGACCGGCGACTACGCCCGCGCATGGCGCGTGGCGCGCGAGATCGAGGCCGGCTCCATCTGGATCAACACCTACAAGCAATCGCATATCGCCACGCCGTTCGGCGGCTTCAAGGCCAGCGGCATCGGACGCGAGAAAGGCCTGCACGGCCTGCGGCTCTACAGCCAGGTCAAGAGCCTGTATTGGGGCATGCACGAAAAACCCTTGGGACTGTGAACAATATGACGACTGAAAAGAAAAGCGCGGCGCTGTCGCTGGCCGACTCCCGCATCCTGATCGCCGGCGCCGCCAGCCTGGTGGGCTCGCACACCGCCGATGCGCTGCTGGCCGCCGGCGTGCGCGAAGTGATCCTGCTGGACAACTTCGCCTTCGGCACGCCCGAGGCCATCGCCCATCTGCGGGACGACCCGCGCGTGAAAGTGGTGCGCGGCGACCTGATGCGACTGCCCGACCTGCTGGCGGCGACCGAGGGCGTGGACGGCGTGCTGCACCTGGCGGCCTACATGACGCTGGGCTTCGCGCAGACGCCGTGGCAGGCGGTGGACGTGAACGTGCGCGGCGCGCAGAACATGCTGGAAGCCTGCCGGGTCAACAAGGTGAAGAAGATCGTGTTCGCCTCGTCCAACGCCGTCTACGGCTACGGCAGCGGCATCGCCGGCGCGCTGGCGGAGAACGGGCCGTTCCATTCGGTGGGCGCGCCGCCGGCGGCGATCCTGTACGGCGCCTCCAAGATCATGGGCGAGCAGCTGTGCCGCCAGTACTACCAGAAGTCCGGCCTGGACTATGTGGTGCTGCGCTACTCCACCGTGTACGGCGAGCGCCAGCACTATCGCGCGGCCAATTCGCTGTACATCATGGAAACCTATGACCGGGTGCGCAAGGGCGAGCGCCCGGTGCTGCCGGGCGACGGCACCGAGACCAAGCACTTCGTGCACGTGTCGGACGTGGCGCGCGCCAACGTCGCGGCGTTTTGCAGCGAGGCGACCGACGTGGCGGTGAACGTGTCCGGCCCCGCGCCCATCACGACCGGGGAACTGGTGCGGCTGGTGCTCGACTACTGCAAGAGCGACCTGCAGCCCGAGATCAAGCCGGACCCGCCGGGCACCGTGCGCCTGACATCGGGCGGCGCGTTCCACATTCCCCACGATCTCGCGGGCCGGCACATCGGCTGGCAGCCGGAGGTCGGCATGGCCGAAGGCGTGGCGCGGCTGCTGGCCTGGCGCGAAGCGCAGGAGGCAGGCCAGGCGCGCAGCACAGACTGAAGCAGGCCGCCGACGGCGCCGCAGAGCGCCGGGGCGGCTGGTTGCAGAGCAGGCAGTAAGACCCGACCCACAGGAGACAAGACATGAGCAAGCGCAACTGCATCGCCAGGGCATTTCTTGCCCTCGGCATGGTTCTGGCCGCGAGCGCGGCGCAGGCGGCCGGCTATCCCGACAAGCCGGTGACACTGGTCGTGCCGTATCCGCCGGGGGGCGCGACCGACGTCATCGCGCGCCTGATCGCGGAAAAACTGCCTGCCGCCTGGGGCCAGCAGGTCATCGTCAACAACCGTCCCGGCGCGGGCACGACCGTGGCGGCCGAGGCCGTGGCGCGTTCGCCCGGCGACGGCTACACCCTGTACATGACCACGGCCGCGCACACCATCAGCGCCAGCCTGTACAAGAAGCTCAACTACGACCCGCTGAAGGACTTCGCGCCGCTGACGCTCACCTCCACCATACCGCTGGTGCTGGTGACCGCGCCGTCCTTGCTCGTCAATAGCCTGGCCGAACTTATCGCCTACGCCAAAGCCTCGCCGCAGGGCCTGAGCATGGCCTCCACCGGCAACGGCACGCCGCAGCACCTGACCGGCGAACTGTTCAAGGCCAAGGCCGGCCTGAAGCTGGTCCACGTGCCGTACCGCGGCGACGCGCCCATGCTGACCGACCTGATCGGCGGCCAGGTGCAGATGGCGTTCGTCACCCTGTCGGCCGCCTTGCCGCACATCCAGTCGGGCAAGCTCAAGGCGATCGCGCTGGCCCATCCGCGCCGGGTCGAGGCCATCGGACAGGTGCCCACCATGGCCGAGGCCGGCATGAAGAACTTCGAGGCCGCGACGTGGTTCGGGCTGTTCGCGCCGTCCAGCATGCCCGCCGACCTGCGCGAGAAAATCTACCGGGACGTCTCCAGGATCGTGGCCACGCCCGAAATGACCCGCAAGCTGCAGGACATGGGCGGCGACGTCAACAACAGTTCTCCGCAGCAGTTCCAGGCCTTCATCAACGACGAGGCGCAGCGCTGGGCCGAAGGCGTGAAGCTCTCGGGCGCGCGCATCGACTGACCGGCCACACCGACGGAGAACGCAAGACATGAGCAATCAAGAGCAAGCATTGCTGGCGCGCTGCGCCGCCATCGCAACCAGCACCTGGTCCGACGCCATGGACACGCTGGGCATCGCCGGCGTGGTGCAGGGCATCCCGCGCCGCGGCGGACAGGGCCGCATGGCCGGCTTTGCCGTCACCGCGCGCCACGTCTGGGGCGGGCTGGGCGATTTCGACCGCGCCGACTTCGCGGTGGGGCGCCTGGTCGCCGCCACCGGCCCGGGACGGGTATTGATGGTGGATGCGGGCGGAACCTGCATTTCCACCTTCGGCGGCATCGCCTCGATGGCGGCGTCGCGGCGCGCGGCCACTGCCGTCGTCATCGACGGGGCCTGCCGCAATGTCGATGAAATCGCCGCCACCGGCCTGTGGCTGGCCAGCCGCCACGTCACGCCGCTGACCGGCAAGACGCGGCTGAAGCTGCAGGCCATGGGCGAGCCGGTGACCATAGGCGGCGTGCCCGTGGCCGAGGGCGATCTGGTGGTCGGCGACGACACCGGCCTGGTGGTGGTGCCGCGCGCGCGCCTGCAGGAGGTGCTGGCCGCGGCCGAAGAGGCGCTGGCCGTCGACGGGCGCGTGGAGCAGGGCATACGCGACGGCCTGTCGTTCGCCGAGGCCGCCGCGGCCGCCAACTACATTCCGGCCAGCGCGGGAGGCCCGGCGTGACTGCCCGCTACGACGTGGTGCAGGTGGCCTCGCTGGGCGAGGATTTCGACCGGCGGCTGGCGGCCCGCCACCGGGTCCTGCCGGCCTGGCGCGAGCCGCGGGGCCTGGCCGCGTTCGGCGCCGAACTGCAGGACCTGCCGGTGGCGGTGACCTCGGTGCGCCACGGTTTCACCCAGGCCATGTTCGACGCCTTGCCCGCGCTGCGGGCCGTGTGCAGCTGGGGCGTGGGCCACGACACGCTGGACCTGCGCGCCGCCGCCGCGCGCGGCATCGGCGTGAGCGTCACGCCCGACGTGCTGGACGACTGCGTGGCGGACCTGGCGTGGGCGCTGCTGCTGTCGGCGGCGCGCCGCACGGCCGCGGGCGATCGCTACGTCAAGAGCGGCCAGTGGCGGGCGCTGGGCCGGTTTCCGGAAACCACCAGGGTCTCGGGCAAGCGCCTGGGCATCCTGGGGCTGGGCCGCATCGGCTTGGCCGTCGCCCGGCGCGCGGCGGGATTCGACATGGAGGTGCGCTACCACAACCGCAGCCCGCGGCCGCAGGCGCCGTACGGCTATGAGCCGTCGCTGGCGGAACTGGCGGCGTGGGCCGATTTCCTGGTGGTGGCTTGCGTGGGCGGGGCGCACACGCGGCACCTGGTCGACGCCAAGGTCATCCGCGCGCTGGGGCCGCAGGGCATCCTGGTCAACATCGCGCGCGGCAGCGTCGTGGACCAGGCCGCGCTGCTGGCCGCGCTGCGCGCGGGCGAACTGGGCGGGGCCGGCCTGGACGTGCTGGAACAGGAGCCCACCCCGGCGGCCGAGTTCGCCGGCATGGACCAGGTTGCGCTGATGCCGCACGTCGGCAGCGCGACGCGCGAGACCCGCGCCGCCATGGCCCAGCTGGTCCTGGACAACGTCACGGCCTTTATCGAGACCGGCAAGCTGCTCACGCCGGTGGCCGCCGCGGAGTTGCGGGCATGACGCCGTCCGCGCTGCTGGCGGCGCTGGCCGCCTGCCTGGGCGAGGCCCACGTGCTGACGGGCGCCGATGCCGGGCCCTATCTGACCGACTGGCGCAGGAACGTCACCGGCCGCGCCCTGGCCGTGCTGCGCCCGGCCAGCCGGGATGAAGTGGCGCAGTGCGTGCGCCTGTGCGCCGCCGCCGGCGTGGCGCTGGTGCCGCAAGGCGGCAACACCGGGCAGGTGGCGGCCGCCACGCCGGATGCGAGCGGAACGGCCGTGGTCCTGTCGCTGCTGCGCATGAACCGCGTGCGCGCGCTGGACCTGGACAACGACACCATCACCGTCGAAGCGGGCTGCGTGCTGCAGGCGGTGCAGGAGGCGGCCCGCCGCGCCGGCCGGCTGTTTCCGCTGTCGCTGGGGGCGCAAGGCAGCTGTACCATCGGCGGCAACCTCGCCACCAACGCCGGCGGCACGCAGGTGCTGCGCTACGGCAACGCGCGCGAGCTCGCGCTGGGCCTGGAGGTCGTGACGCCGCAAGGCGAGATCTGGGACGGCCTGCGCGGCCTGCGCAAGGACAACACCGGCTACGACCTGCGCGATCTCTACATCGGCAGCGAAGGCACGCTGGGCGTCATCACCGCCGCGGTGCTCAAGCTCTATCCGCTGCCGCGCGCGCAGGGCACGGCGCTGGTCGCGCTGGACGGCCTGCCCCAGGCGCTGCAGCTGCTGCAGCGTGCGCGCGCCAGCCTGGGCGCGGGGCTGACCGCCTTCGAGGTGATGTCGGCCGCCTGCCTGCGCGACGTGACGCGCGCCTTTCCGCAACAGCGCATGCCGTTCGCGGACCTGGCCGACGGCCGCTGGTGCGCGCTGCTGGAGCTTTCCGACAACCTGGAGCCGGCGCAGGCGCAGGAGCGGCTGGAAGCCGTGCTGTCGGCCGCGCTGGAGGCCGGCGAGGCCGTGGACGCGGCGGTCGCGGTGTCCGGCGCGCAAAGCGCCGCCTTCTGGCATCTGCGCGAAAGCATCACGCTGGCGCTGGCCCGGGCCGACGCCTGCGTAAAGCACGATATTTCGCTGCCGGCCTCGCGCATTCGGGCCTTCGTGCAGTCCACCGACCGGGCCCTGGCCCAGGCGTTTCCCGGCGTGGCCATGCGCGTATTCGGCCATCTGGGCGACGGCAATCTTCACTACAACCTGCTGCCGCCCGCGGGCGCGCGGCACGCGGACATCCAGGCGCTGGTGCATGACCGGGTGCATGCTGCGGGCGGCTCCATCAGCGCCGAACAGGGCATAGGCCAGCTGCGCGTGCACGACCTGCAACGCTACAAGAGCGAGGTCGAGCTGGCCCTGATGCGCCGGATCAAGTCCGCGCTGGACCCGCAGGGGCTGATGAACCCGGGAAAGATCCTGGCCGCCCGGCCCTGACCACCGACTACCGATAACAACCAGGAGACAGCATGTTCTTTTCACGCAAGATCGTCGCGCGCGCAGCGCTTTCCATCGCCGGCCTGTGCGCCGCCGTGCCCGCCTGGGCCTGGCCCGACCGGCCGATCGAACTCGTCGTCGGGTTCGCGCCCGGCGGCGGCACGGATCTGACGGCCCGCGCGCTGGCCGTCTTCCTCGAAAAGGAGCTGGGCGCCACCGTGGTGGTGCAGAACAAGCCGGGTGCCTCCAGCGCCATCGCGCTGGCCTACGTGGCGCGGGCCAAGCCCGACGGGTACACGCTGGCCATGACCAACATGCCCGGGCTGGTGTCGCTGCCGATCGAGCGCAAGCCGGGCTTTGGCGGCGGCGACTTCACCTATCTGGCCAATCTGGTGCGCGACCCCAGCGCCTTCAGCGTGGCCAGCGACAGCCCGTACCAGACGCTGGACGCGCTGATCGCGGCGGCCCGGGAAAAGCCGGGCTCCATCAGCTATGGCTCCACCGGCGTGGGCACGGACGACCATCTGGCCCTGGTGCTGTTCCAGGCGGCCACGGGAACCCGGCTGAACCACGTGCCCTACAACGGCGCCGGACCGCTGCGCAGCGCCGTGCTGGGCGGCCATACCGTCATCGGCGGACTGAACCTGGGCGAAGTCATGCCCTACCACGGCAAGAACATGCGGGTGCTGGCGCAGGCCAGCGAAAAGCGCTCGGCGCTGGGGCCGGACGTGCCCACCTTCAAGGAGCAGGGCGTGGATCTGGTGTTCGCCTCGGAGCGCGGCATCGTCGCGCCCAAGGGGCTGCCGGCAGAGGTGTCCGACAAACTGCGCAAGGCGCTGGGCAAGGTCGCCGCCGATCCGGCGTTCCAGGCCCAGATGAAGCAGCAGTTCACCGAAATGGACTACCTGGACGGGCCGCAATGGCAGGAGCGGCTCAAGGGCGACGACGCGCGCCTGCGGCAGATCTGGGCGCAGACGCCCTGGGTCGAATAGCGGGCGCCTGGCCTGTTGCGGCCTATTCCAGCGGCAGCGTCAGCACGCCCTGGGGGGCCGGGCGCATCATGACGCGGCGGTACCAGGCCGACAGCGCCGGCGTGTCCGGGCGCTCGGCCGGCAGCGCCAGCCAGCGGTGCGCGGAGCACACCAGCGCGACGTCGCCCATCGTCAGGTGGCGGCCGACGATGAATTCGCGGCCGCGCAGCGCGCGGTCCAGGATCAGCGCGCGCTCGTTCGAGCACTGCATCGATTTGTCGATGGCGGCGCGGTCGCGCTGCGCCTCGGGCGTGCGGATCAGGCCCAGGAAGGCCGGGCCGATCGCGGCCTGCCATTCGGTGGTCTGCCAGTCCATCCAGCGGTCGGCGTCGGCGCGCAGGCACGCGTCTTCCGGCCACAGCGAGCCCACGCCGTAGCGCGAAGCCAGATAGCGCACGATGGCGTTGGACTCCCACAGCACGAAGCCGCCGTCGTCGATCACCGGCACGGTGCGGTTGGGATTGAGCTCGGCGAATTCCGGCGTGCCGACCACGCCGAACTTGCCGCCGGCCTGCGTGAACGTATGCGGCAGCGCCAGCTCGCGCACCGCCAGCATGACTTTCTGAACGTTGACGGAACTCAGGCGTCCCCAGATCTTCAACATAACCAGTCCTTTGGGTGTCAGACGGGCGGCAACTGCCGCCGCGCAAAACCGCTGTCGCGCCCGAAGCGCGTCCAGTTGAAAGCAGGCCCCGGGTCCGTCTTGCGCCCGGGGGCGATGTGTTCGTGGCCCCGCACCGCGGCCAGCGGATGGCGCGCGCGCAGCGCGGGCATGAGCTTGCGCAGGGCCAGGTACTGCTCGTCGGCATAGGGCAGGGTGTCGGTGCCTTCCAGCTCGATGCCGATGGAAAAATCGTTGCAGCGCTCGCGTCCGGCGTGGCGCGACACGCCGGCGTGCCAGGCGCGTTCGTCGGTGGAGACGAACTGCACGATGCGGCCGTCGCGGCGGATGAAGAAGTGCGCCGACACGCGCAGCCCGCGCAGGCGTTCCAGCCAGGGATGCGAACCGTAGTCCAGCGTATTCAGGAACAGCCCCGCGACTTCAGGTCCGCCGAAGCGCCCGGGAGGCAGGCTGATGTTGTGCAGCACCAGCAGCGAAACCTGGACGCCCGCCGGCCGCGCGTCGCGGTTGGGCGAGGGCGAAAGCGAAACACCGGGGGCCGGCGCCAGCCAGCCATGACGATCCAGAAGCAAGGCCATGGGAACAAAGCATGTCGATGGAATCAACATGCATTATGCCTTCCTCAATGCCGGCGCGCGCCCAGCCTCGCATGTTCGGCGTTGCACCAGGTCTGCCCGTTCTGCAGCAGGGCCTCGGAACGCGGCAGATGGATGCCGCAATGGGCGCAGCGCACCATGGACTCCACAGACTTGGGTTGCGGCCTTGCGCCGGCCGCGCGGCCCTGCGCGCCTGACTGCCTGGCCGCCGCCATGCGGCCGGCGATGCGGGCGACGAACAGCACCACGATGACCAGAAAAATCCAGAACAGCAGCTTGCCCACGTCAACCTCGGTGCAAAATCATTTCCAGCACGAACCGGCTGCCGGTGTAGGCCAGAATCAGGAAACCAAAACCCGTCAGCGTCCAGCGCAGCGCGACGCGGCCGCGCCAGCCCCAGACGTGGCGGCCCGCCAGCAGCACGCCGAAGGTCACCCACGACAGCAGCGTGAAGACGGTCTTGTGGTCGAACGGCAGGATCTGTCCGGTCAGCTTCATGGAGGCCACCGAACCCGTGCCCACGGCCAGGGTCAGCACCACGAAACCGATCCAGATGATGCGGAAAAGAAGCTGCTCCTGCACCAGCAGCGGCGGCTGGGAGTCCAGCACCCGGCCCACGATGCTGCGCTCGGCCGGCGCGTCCAGCGGACGGTGCAGGTGGCGGTCCAGCAGCGCCATCATCATGGCGTGCAGGGCGGCGATGGTGATCAGGCCGTAGGCCGCCAGCGCAATCAGCAGATGCACGCGTAGCCAGGCGTCGTCGGCATGGGGCACGAACTGCCCCTGGGGGAAGGCGGCGGCCAGGCCGCTGGCCAGCGTCGCGGCCGGCAGCAGCAGCAATTGCAGCCCGTCTATGCGCACCAGCAGGCTTTCCAGCCAGAACACCACCATGCCCAGCCAGATGGCGGCCGACAGCGCCAGCGCCCAGCCGATGAACAGGTGCTGGGCGCCCAGCATCGATTGTTGCAGCCCGATTCCGTGGAGGACCAGGGCTCCCAGCAGGCACAGACGGGCGACCTTGCCCGTCTGCTCGACGCCGCCGGCGCCGGCCAGGCGGGCCCAGAGCGACACCCCGAGCACCGCGTACGCCAGGGCAGCCGCCGTGTGAAATACAATGCCTAGTGACATAGAAACCGTTGTCTGGATGGGGCTACGGAATTCGGGAGCCTAAGCATGCTACCTTGCATGCCGCCCGAAGGCGCGCAATTGGCGCCCGCAAGCCACCGTTCAATCGACTAGTTTAAGCGGAAACGCCTCTCATGCTCGATAACCTAACTCAACGCCTGTCGCGCGTCGTCAAGACGCTGCGCGGCGAAGCCCGCCTGACAGAGGCCAACACCCAGGAAATGCTGCGCGAAGTGCGCATGGCGCTGCTGGAGGCCGACGTGGCGCTGCCCGTCGTGCGCGAGTTCGTCGCGCGGGTCAAGGAAAAGGCGCTGGGCGAAGAAGTCGCCGGCAGCCTCAGCCCCGGCCAGGCCCTGGTGGGCGTGGTCCACAAGGAGCTGACCGCCCTGATGGGCGGCGACCTGGGCGCGGACTCCGGCGAGCTGTCCCTGGCGGTCCAGCCGCCCGCGGTCATCCTGATGGCCGGCCTGCAGGGCGCGGGCAAGACCACCACCACCGGCAAGCTGGCGCGCTGGCTCACCGAAGGCCAGCACACCCAGCATGGCCGCAAGACCGGCAAGAAGAAAGTGCTGGTGGTGTCCGCCGACGTCTACCGTCCGGCGGCTATCGACCAGTTGAAGAGCGTGGCGGCGCAGGTGGGCGTGGACTTCCTGCCGTCCGATCCCAGCCAGAAGCCCGAGGACATCGCCCGCAACGCGGTCGACCACGCGCGCCGTCATCACTACGACGTGCTGATCCTGGACACGGCCGGCCGCCTGGGCATCGACGAGGCCATGATGCGCGAAATCCGCGCGCTGCATGACCTGGTCAAGCCGGTGGAAACACTGTTCGTGGTGGACGCCATGCAGGGCCAGGACGCGGTCAACACCGCGCGCGCCTTCGCCGAGGCGCTGCCGCTGACCGGCGTGGTGCTGACCAAGCTCGACGGCGACGCCCGCGGCGGCGCCGCCCTGTCGGTGCGCCACGTTACCGGCAAGCCGCTGAAGTTCGTCGGCGTCTCGGAAAAGCTGGACGGCCTGGAGCCGTTCCACCCCGAGCGCATGGCGCAGCGCGTGCTGGGCATGGGCGACATCGTGTCGCTAGTCGAGCAGGCCCAGAAGAACATCGACATCGCCGAAGCGCAGAAGCTGGCCGCCAAGATCAAGTCGGGCAACAAGTTCGACCTGAACGACTTCCGCGATCAGCTCGGCCAGGTCAAGAAACTGGGCGACATGGGTTCGCTTCTGGAAAAACTACCGGCGCAGTTCCAGCAGGCCGCCGGCCAGCTGCAGGGCGGCCAGGCTGAAAAGCAGCTGCGCCGCACCGAAGGCATCCTCAATGCCATGACCCCGGCCGAACGCGCCAAGCCCGAGCTCATCAAGGCCTCGCGCAAGCGCCGCATCGCCGCCGGCTCCGGCGTGCCGGTGCAGGAAGTCAACCGCCTGCTGGCGCAGTTCGACCAGATGCAGGGCATGATGAAGCAGATGAAGAAGGGCGGCATGGCCAAGATGATGCGCGCCATGGGCGGCATGAAGGGGCTGGGCCGCTTCGGCATGAAGTAGGATGGGTGCAGCGCGAGAAATTCTTGGCAAAAAGAACGTTGGCGAACGCGCGTAACCCATCAGGCGGCGCCAGCCGCCGCTTTTCGTCGCATGCTGTTGTTGGCCTCTTGCCAAGAAACCCGGCGGCTGGCGCCGCCTGATGGGTTACGCGCGCTGGATACTTGAGTTCTTGCTCAAGAACGCTCGCGCTGCACCCATCCTACGATCCCCGACTGTTCCAGTAATCCCCGCCAGGCCGCCCAACCAAAAAAATGGCCAGACATTGCATCTGGCCAAGTAATCGCGGCCAGCAGGGGGCGCTGCCGCGATGCAAGCCGGAAAGCGCATGGGTGCCTTCCGGCTTGTTCCTTTTCCGTTTACCTCAAGCCAGCGGCGGGATGCGCAGCACCTGGCCCGGATAGATCTTGTCGGGGCTGGTCAGCATCGGCTTGTTGGCCTCGAAGATCAGCGTGTTCTTGGCGCCCTGGCCCTTGCCGTATTGCGCTTCCGCGATCTTCCACAGGTTGTCGCCCTTCTGCACCGTGTACATCTTGGCTTCGGGCGTGGCCTGCTGCACCTTCAACTGGTTGTCCACCTGCGCGACGCCTACGGTGTTGCCCAGGGCCAGCGCGATTTTCTCGGCCTCTTCCGTGCTCAGGGCCTCGCCCGCCACGGTGACCTTGTCGCCGTCGACCGAGATCTGCAGGCCATCGGCGTTCAGCCCGTGTTTATCGAGCTCTTTCTTCAATTCGTCCGCCGTTGCGGCCTTGGCCTCGCTGGCGCCGAAAAGCTTTTCCCCGACGTCCTTGATGAAATTGAGCAGACCCATAGTGTTTCCTTTATGTGTGTTGCGTTGAGAAAACAAAATGCCAGGGACGATTATCACTCGCAGATCCGGGATGGGAGAGGGGTTAACGTGTAACAGGTTGCTAGCCTCTTGCCAGACTACGCAAGAATGCCCGCCACTTTGCACGGAATGCGTCGGCGCGGACCTAAACCGGGTCCGGCGGCAGGCGTAGACATGACAAGGGCCGCAGTTGCGCGGCCCTTGTCATTGCCTTGTCACAGGCGGGAGGGGACGGCGGCGCTTCAGCCGCCGCCCACGGCCACCACGATCTCGATCTGGTCGCCGTCGGACAGCGCGGTCTGCGCGTGCTGGCTCTTGGGCACGATCTCGCCGTTGCGCTCCACCGCCACGCGCTTGCCGGCGTAGCCCAGGGTCTCGAGCAATTCGATCACGGTGGTGTCCAGCGGGAACTCGCGGGCGTCTCCGTTCAGGGTGATGTGCATGCAGGTCTCCTTCAGTTGGCTATCGCGCGTAGGCGTCGGTGGCGGCGAGTAGGCGCGCCAGCGTGCCGGGTTCATCGAAGGCGTGGCCCGCGTCCGGGACCAGGTGGAATTCCGCCTCGGGCCAGGCGCGGTGCAGGTCCCAGGCGGTGCGGGCGGGCGTGCAGACGTCGTAGCGGCCCTGGACGATGGTGCCGGGAATGCCGCGCAGCTTGTGGGCGTCGCGGATCAGCTGGCCTTCTTCCATGAAGCCGCCGTTCACGAAATAGTGGTTCTCGATGCGCGCGAAGGCCAGCGCCGCGCGGTCGGCGGCATGGCTTTGCTGGTGGCGCGGGCTGGGCAGCAGCGTGATGGTGCTGTCCTCCCACTTGCTCCAGGCCTTCGCGGCGCGCAGCTGCTCGGCCGGATCTTCGCCCGTCAGGCGCTTGTGATAGGCCGCCACCAGGTCGCCGCGCTCGCTCTCCGGAATCGGCGCCAGGTATTCCTCCCAGCGGTCGGGAAACAGCCACGACGCGCCTTCCTGGTAGAACCATTGGATCTCGGCGCGGCGCAGCCCGAAGATCCCGCGCAGCACCAGCTCGCTGACGTGCGGTACGTGCGTCTCGGCATAGGCCAGCGCCAGCGTCGAACCCCAGGACCCGCCGAACACCAGCCACTTGTCCGCGCCCATCACCTCGGTGCGCAGGCGCTCGATGTCCGAGACCAGATGCCAGGTCGTGTTGTTCTCCAGGCTGGCGTGCGGCTGCGAACGGCCGCAGCCGCGCTGGTCGAACAGCAGCACGTTGTAGCGCTGCGGGTCGAACAGCTGGCGGTGCACGGGCGAGCAGCCGCTGCCGGGGCCGCCGTGCAGGAACACGGCGGGCTTGCCCTGCGGATTGCCGCAAAGCTCCCAATAGATCTGGTGGCCGTCGCCGGTGTCCAGCGTGCCTTGGCGGTAGGGTTCGATCGGCGGATAAAGCATCAGGCGACTCGCTTGAAGATCAGGTCCCAGACGCCATGGCCCAGCCGCAGGCCGCGCGTCTCGAATTTGGTCAGGGGGCGGTAATCGGGGCGCGGCGCGTAGCCGTCCACGGTATTGGCAAGCAGCGGCTCGTTGCTCAGCACTTCCAGCATCTGCACCGCGTAGTCTTCCCAGTCCGTCGCGCAGTGAATGTAGCCGCCCGGCGCGATGCGGCTGGCCAGCAGCGACACGAACGGCGGCTGCAGCAGCCGGCGCTTGTGGTGCCGCTTCTTCGGCCACGGATCGGGGAAGTACACGTGCACGCCAGCCAGCGAATCGGGCGCGATCATGTCGCGCACCACTTCCACCGCGTCGTGCTGGATGATGCGCAGGTTCTGGATGTTGGAGTCTTCGATACGGCGCAGCAGCGAGCCGACGCCGGCGTTGAAAACCTCCACGCCCAGGAAATTGTCGTCCGGGCGGGCCAGAGCGATCTTCTCGGTGGTCTCGCCCATCCCGAAGCCGATCTCCAGCACCGTCGGCGCCTCGCGGCCGAACGCGGCCGCCGGGTCCAGCCGGCGCGGCGCATAGGGGATGGACCACTGGCCCATCAGGCGCTCCAGCGCCGCCTGCTGGCCCTGCGTGATATGGCCGCGGCGATGCACGAAACTGCGGATGTGGGTGGCGCCCGGGCTGTTGGGCGCGCGCGCGGCGCTGGCCAGCGCGGCCTGTGTTTCGGGCGACATGGAAGAGGACGCCTCCGGCGGCGCGGGAGGGTTTTCGGGGGTGTTCGCGGGGGTGTTCATGTTCATAGCCCGAATTGTAGTGGCAGGCCCGCCGCCCCGGCGTCGTCCGGATGCACTAAATTAGGGACATGCTTTAAGCGGGATTCCCGGCCCCGGCCAGACGGCCCGCCGAAAGGGCATCAACCCGCGCTATAATCGCGCCTCTGCCCAGGTGTTGCGCCGGGGCACGACACCCAAGGCGGGTGTAGTTCAATGGTAGAACGGCGGCTTCCCAAGCCTCAAGCGTGGGTTCGATTCCCATCACCCGCTCATTCCACTGACGTCCATGGAGTTCCAGGGGCGTCCAGTCAGAGATCAAGTTCTTGATCTGCCTATGCGTTCAATTAAATGAGAAATGGGAGTCTGCTGCCAGACGCTTGCCACCCCTTCCCAAACAAGTCCGTAATCGAGTCCATCTCTGCATCACCAGTCAGGAATCAGATTCTTGATATTTCAAGGAGGGATTACAGCTTTTCTGTTTGGCGATCATCAGCTATGTTTTGCTGCAAGCACAAGCGCATCCCAGTCGTCCGGCGGATTCCCTGTATCCAGCATCTTTCTGAATACACGGTAAGCATCATCGTCGCTTTCATAAGCGCGCTTCGTGTCCTCATCATTGACCCATGCGAACACGATGATCTTGCTGGCGGCATGGTATCGAAAGAACAGACGGTACTGCTGGAAGAACTTGGCCCGGAACCAATGTTTGTGCTGATCTCCCAGCGTTCCGCCTTGCCGATATTCCGCTCGCGTTGGATCTTGAGGGATAACCTCGAACGCCAATTTCGCGATAGCAGCCAAGCGCTTCGTGGCATTGCGTCGGTGGTATCCGTCCGGATCCTTGCGTTTCTGTGCTTCAACCTGCTGCTGAAGGCGCTTCAGTTGCGCATGAAAAAGCGGATGCAGATAAATGGTCCAGCCGTTGACCGTGACGGGGCCATTCGATTCAGCCGTCATTCGTCATCCGCGGACAACGGTGCATCGAAGTCGATATCTCCAGCCTCGTGAATGGCCTTTTTCATGGAGGCAAGCAAGTCGTCCGACAAGGCGGCAAGGCGTTCCGGATGCGACGCGATGTCGTGGGCGAGGAAGGCCAGGAATGCCCCGAGCGCGGGGTCTTCCTCATCATCTTCGGCACGCGAGAGCACCACTTCGCCATTGGCGCGAATGCTGTAGTGGATCTTGTCGCGTTTTTTCAGGCCGAGGGCACGCCTTACCGTTTCGGGAACGGTGGTCTGGTAGCGTTCGGTGAGGGTGGATTCGACGTCCAGGGTCGTGGGCATGGAGATCTCCCGGGGGTAGGTAAAGCATGGTAATGCAATTGCATTACCATGTCCAGGCGGAGATCGCGACCGAGGCCTGCGTTATATGGCGTCGCCGGCGCGCCAGGGAGAGGTCGTTGCCTTTCGGCGTGCCAAATCCTGCCGCTTGCGCCCGATCCGATCATCTGCAGCCAGGGGATGGAGATCGCCTTCCTAGCCCTGCACGGCCAGCACCCGAACATAGGCGCCCAACGCCTGGTCCGCGTCGGGCCGCCAAACTGTTGTCTTTGCGCCGCTTGCACCACCGTTTATCCCCCAGTTGGCGGGAAACTGAGTTCCAAATTTGATAATGATCTCTCGCCCGGCGGCCGTCCGGCGCGACCCCTGACCGGCCGTTCGCAGCGACTCCGGCAGACTGTTTTTCAGAGGGAAAAACGGCTCGCGGTAGCGGTTTCGCGCCGGCCTGAATGCCGCGATTTGGCATCTATTTCCCCGGCAACGGCATCCATTTCGGCGCGGTTTTGCGATTTGCGCCACATCCGGCTTGCACATAGACTGCATTACAAGAACAAGTCACCACGATGACGCCTGCGTCGATTCTTGACGGGCGTCGCGCATTTTTCATGCCTTCCACGACAGACCGTCCCCTACGCATCATCCATTCCGAGGCGGCCCTCGGCTTTGCCGGCCAGGAGCGCCGCATCCTCAAGGAGATGCGGGCCATGCGCGAGCGGGGCCACCGGGTGGAACTGATATGCCGGCCGGAAGCGAAGCTGGCCGCCGCGGCGAGCGAAGCGGGCATCAAGGTGCACAAGCTGCCCATGGGCGGCTTCATGAACCTGGTGCGCGGCGCGCCCAAGGTGCGCCGCATCCTGCGCGAAGGCCGCTTCGACATACTCAACACCCATAGCCGCATCGACACGCTGCTGGCCGGGCTGGGCGCGCGCCTGGCGGGCACGCCGCTGATCGTGCGCACCCGCCACCTGACCAACCGGGTCAATTCCATGCTGGCGTACACATGGGTGCCCCATCGCGTCAGCGCGGTGAGCAATTACGTGCGCGATTACCTGATCGAGCGCGGCGTGCCGGCCGGCAAGGTCGAGACGATTTATTCGCCCATCACGCTGCCGCCGGCCGGCATCCGTTCGACGCTGCGCGAAGAGCTGAACCTGCCGCCGGAGGCGATCGTGGTCTGTTGCGTGGCGATATTGCGCGCGACCAAGGGGCATCGCGAGCTGATCGAGGCGCTGCGCCCCTTGATGCAGGACAGGCCGCAGGTGCATCTGGTGCTGGTGGGCAACGGCTCGCCGCTGTTCGAGCAGTTGCAGGCGCTGATCGCGGAGATCGGGCTGGCGGACCGCATCCACATGCTGGGGTTCCGCCACGACGTACCCAATATCCTGGCCGGCAGCGACATCTTCGCGCTGGCGACGCAGAAGGAAGCTTCGGGCACCGTGTACGTCGAAGCCGCGGCGGCGGGGCTGCCCGTCATCGGGGTGGACGTGGGCGGCGTCAGCGAGATGGTGCGCGACGGCGAGACCGGCATACTGGTGCCTTCCGGGAACATCCCTGAATTGCGGGCGGCGCTGGAAACGCTGATCGACGACAGCCATCTGCGCGCCTGTATGGGCGCGGCCGGCACCCGCATGGCGCGGGTCGAAGGCAAGTTCTCGCTGGCCGGGCTGGCCGAGCGCACCGAGCAGGTGTACCGGACCTGGCTGGCCCAGGTGGACGTCGGAGCCACGGGGTGATCCATGCTGCCGGAACCTGGTCCATCCGCCATGCTTGAAACCCCGGCCACGCCGCGCGTGGATCTGCAGGCGGCGCTCATGCCGGCGCCGGCCGCGCTGCCGGCCGTGCCCGCGCCCGCATGGTCCTGTCCGGCGTTCGAGGTGCTGGACCTGACGCAGGTGACGCTGGTGGCGTCCGGCAGCGAGCGCGACGTCTATCTGCACCCTGGCGACAAGTCGCTGCTCATCAAGATCGTCAACCGCGCGCGCATCAACGAGCCCGGCCGCAAGCGCCCCTGGCACAAACGGCTGCACCGCGAAGACGCGCATCGCGTGTTCATCACCGAACTGGTCGAGTACATCGCCACCACCGTGCAGCAGCGGCTCAGGCAGGGCAATACGCTGATGGCGCGCATCGCCGGGCTGGTGCTGACGTCGCACGGGCTGGGCCTGGCGGTGGAGCGCATCGTCGATGCGCGCGGCGAGTCCGCGCCCACGCTCAAGCAGTTGGTGGCGGCGCAGGGGTTCGGCCCCGAACTGCAGGCCAGCCTGCGGATATTCTTCATGGACCTGATCGACGCGCACGTGATCTTCAACGACGTCAGCGCGCGCAATATCGTCGTGGGTTTCAACGCCAACGGGCGCGAGGGGCTGTACCTGGTCGACGGGTTCGGGCCCAAGCAGCTGCTGCCGCTGTATGCGTGGAGCAAGACGCTCAACAAGCGGCGCCTGCTGCGCAAGTATGCCGAGCTGAAAGCCAAGCTTTCGTGACGCCGGCCCGGCGCGGCGACGCCGGAAAGTTGCTCTAGATCTCTTGTGCGTCCGCGCCGATGCGCCGCGCGCGTCCGGCGCGGGCGCCGATCAGCGCGGCCAGCAGCGCCAGCGCCGTGCACAAGGCCAGCGGCACGCGCCAGCCGCCGAGCGCGTCGTGCAGCGCGCCCATGGCCATGGGGCCGGCGGCGGCCAGCAGATAGCCGATGCATTGCGCCATGCCGGACAGCGCGGCGGCCTGGTGCGCGTTCGCCGTGCGCAGGCCGATGAAGGCCAGGCCCAGTATCATCCCCGCGCCAGTCCCCACGCCGAACAGGATCGACCACAGCAGCGCCAGCTGCGGCGCCCACGCCAGCCCGGCCAGGGCGATGGCCGAGCACAGCGCCACCGTCGCCGCGGCTGCGCGCTGGTCCTGCATGCGGCGCACGATGGGACCGAGCAGCAGGCCCGGCACGGCGGTCGCCAGTTGCAGCACCCCATGCAGAAAGCCGGCCCGGGTCGCGGACATGCCGCTGTCGGTGAGCATCGTCGGCAGCCAGCCGATCGCCACGTAATAGATGGTCGAGTTCAGACCCAGGAAACCGGTGACCTGCCAGGCGAGCGCGCTGCGCCAGACCGGCTCGCCCTTGGGGGCCGCCGCGGCGCCGGCCGCCGGCCGCGTCTGGCTGCCCAGCTGCGGCGCCCATGCGGCCAGTGCGGCCGCTGGCAGCACCAGAAAGCCCAGCAGGGCGGCATGCCAGCCCCAGGCCTGCGCCAGCGGCGCCATGGCGGCCGAGCCCAGCGTCGCCGCCACGCCCATCGCCAGGGCGTAGGCGCCGGTGACGGCGGTGACGTTGTGGGGGAAGTCGCGTTTCACCAGGCTGGGCAGCAGCACATTGCCCACGGCGATGCCCATGCCGATGATCCAGGTGCCCAGATACAGGCACCAGTACGACCCCGTGGAACGGATCGCGATGCCGGCGGCGATTGCCGCCATGGCGCCGAACAGCGCGCGCTCCAGGCCCCAGGCGCGCGCGAACCAGGCGCTGAATGGCGACAGCAGAGCGAAGGCCAGCAAGGGCAGCGTGGTGAGCGCGCCGGCGGCCGTGGTGCCCAGCGCCAGGTCGCTGCGGATCGCGCCCAGCAGCGGCGGCAGGCCGGTGATGGGCGCGCGGAGATTGGCGGCGATCAGAAGAATGCCGACGAGCAGCAGGGTGCAGGTGCCTGCCCGCCGTTGCGTCAAAGTGGTCATGGGTCTCTCGGTAATCCTAGGGGATTCCCTAATCTACGCGCGCTTCGTGTGCTGTAATACAGAAGCAATGACAATGAATCTCTAAATCATGACAAGCTGCGCGCCCTTGAACCAGACGTTGTTCCAGTACGACCCGGACGCCAGCGACCGGCCGGCCACCGCGCTGCGCGTCGAGGTCGAGCAGAGCGATGCCGAGCAGCCCGTGCACACGCACCGCAAGGGGCAGCTCGTGATGGCGCTGCACGGCGGGGTGACCTGCGAAGTGCCGCGCGCCTTGTGGATGGTGCCGCCACACCACGCGGTGTGGATCCCTGGCGGCATGCCGCACAGCAATCGCGCTACCGGCAACGCGCGCATCTATTTCCTCTTCATCGAACCGCAGGCCGCGCCGATGCCGGACCAGTGCTGCACCGTGGAGATTTCTCCGCTGGTCCGGGAGATGATCAAGTATCTGTCCGAACAGGGCCCGGGCTATTCCAAGGACGGGTCCACCGCGCGGCTGGTCTCTGTGCTGCTCGAACAACTGTGCGCCGCGCCCCTGGCGCAGCTGCACCTGCCTATCTCGCCGCATCCGAAGATCCGGCGCATCGCGGACGCGCTGGCCGCCGACCCGTCGGACCGCAGCACGCTGGCCGCATGGGGCGACCGGCTGGCCATGAGCGACCGCACGCTGGCGCGCCTGGTGCGGCGCGAGACCGGGCTGACCTTCGGGCGCTGGCGCCAGCAGCTGCACCTGATCGTCGCGCTGCGGCAGCTGGCCGCCGGCGCGAGCGTACAGCGCGTGGCCGGCAACCTGGGCTATGACTCGGTGACGGCGTTCATCACGATGTTCAAGAAGGCGCTGGGCCAGCCTCCGGCGCAGTACTTCTCGGCGCTGCGCTGAATGCGAGGGCGGCTCACGCCGCGTTCAGGTCCTGCGGCACGTCCACGTCGCGCAGCGCGCCGGGGTCTTCGAGCGGCACGGCGTGCACCCCATGCCGGCGCAGTATCTCGCGTCCGCCCACGTCGGCGCGCAGCGCGGCCAGCTCGGGCCATAGCGCGCGCGCAAACCGCACCGGGTGCCCGCGCCTCCCCTGCACCAGCGGCGCCGCCACGGCATGCGCTGACGGCTGCGCGGCAACGGCGCGCAGCGTCTCGGGCGCCACCCACGGCATATCGCCCAGCGCCACCAATGCATGCGTATGGCCGTCGCCATGCGCCAGCAGCCACTGCATGGCCGCGGCCAGCGTGGAACCCATGCCGCCGTCCGGGCCGCCCGCGGCCGGCGCCGGCAGGACCACGCAGCCCAGGTCGGCGAGGCGCCGCGTCAGGAACGCATCGTCCGGCGCGACCAGAGCGACGACACGCGCAACCGCGGCGCACAGCCTGGCGGCGGCGTGCGCCGCTATCGGCATGCCGTCGGCCAGCGTGGCGTGCAGCTTGTTTCCGGCGCCGCCGGCCTGGCGGTAGCGCGAGCCCGCGCCGGCGGCCAGCAGCACGCCGATGCAGGAGGGCGGATCGCGGTCCGGCGTCACGGCCGGGCGGGGCAGGGGTGTGGAAGGCATGGCGCTATTGTGGCCAATAGGCGTGCGGCCTGTCCACGGCGGGGGCTTACCACCTGTGCTGGTAAGTCAGCGTCAGTACGGTCCCGGCGGCGGGAAGCCGGCTGGTGTTCGTGTTGCTGCGCATGAGCTGGCTGTAGAGCGGGTAGTAGTCGCGATTGAACAGGTTCTCGATGCCGAGAATGAATGTGTCGTTCTGGTTCGGCTGATACCGGCTCATGAGATCCACCGTGAAATAGCTGCTCACGTCCCGCCGGCCGAAGCTCTCCACGCCATTCAGGCGGTAGTCCTTGCCGCCGAAGTAATTGGCCTGGATGCGGTTGCTCCAGCGTTCGTTGGGGCGGTACTGCAGATACGCGGTGAGCTTGAGCGGCGGGATCCGGTAGCCCGTCATGTCCTGCCAGCTGCGGCCGGCGGGACGCTCGCGGCCTTTCATCCACGTGAAGGTGCCGCCGGTGGCCCATGTTTCGTCGTCGGTGGCGTAGTCGACCGTGCCCTCGATGCCGTGGATGCGTTCTTCCGTGCGCGTCAGGATCAGCCCGTTGTTGAAGCTCTGCACGTCGCCCAGTTTGGACGTGGTGTAGAACAGCGCCAGCGAGGCCGAGGTGTTGCCGACTCCGCCGCGCCAGCCCAGCTCGTAGTTGTTGGTCTTGACCGGCTGCAGGTCGGACGAGCCGATGTCGAAGCCCGGGCGCGCGTTGCGCATCTGGACGCCGATGTCGGGCAGCTGGAAGCCCTGGCTGAAGTTCGCGTACAGCTCCTGTCCGAGCACCGGCGCGTAGGCCACGCCGAAATTGAACAGGAAGGCGTCGTAGTTGACCGTGCCGCCCTGCACCGTGGCGGGCGCGGGCACGCGCAGCTGGGACAGGGGCACGAAGTCGCCGAAGCGGGCCGACGCGTACTCATAGCGCGCGCCGCCCTGCACGGACCACTGCTCATTGAAGCGATGTTCGAGCTGGGCGAAGAGGCCGGTGCTGCGCGTGGTGAGTTCGGGCATGTAGGTGAGCCCGCCCATCCTGTTGAACACGCGCCCGCCGCTGCGGTCATAGGCGGCTGGATCGAAGATGTCGAGCGGCATGTCGCTGCGTTCGTGGTTGAAGTCCGCGCCCCACATCAGCCTGGACTGTTCGCCCAGCGGCGTGTCCACCGTGAGGCGGCTGCCGAAGACCTTGGTGTTCTGGGTGATCTGGTCGATGTTGTTCCCGCGGGTCACGACGGCGCGCGCATCGAAGGGCGTGAAGCGCGTGAAATAGTCGCGGTAGTACATCTGCGCCGTCATCTTGCTGCCCAGCAGGTCCAGGTGCTGGTACTCCAGGTTCACCAGCGTGTTGCGGATCTGGTTCTGGTCCGCCAGCTGCAGGCCGCTCATGGGCAGGGCGCGCGCCGACCCGGCAGGCAGCCGGCCGACCGAAGGGTCGGAGGTGTAGTCGGAATCCTGGTCGGCGTTGTAGTAGTTGGCAGAGAGCTGCAGGCGCTGCTTGTCGTCGATGCGCAGGCCCAGCTTGCCGCCCAGGCTGTAGATATTGGAGTCGAACAGGTCGCCCTGGCTGGGCTCGGGCGCGATGCGCCGGCCATGCGCGTCATAGGACGCGCCGTTGTGGCGCGCGCCCAGGTCCAGCGCATAGTCCACCATGCCCTTGCTGCCCGCGAAATGCTGCTGGAGCTGCCCGCCCAGGCCGTCGGCCCGCAGCCGCGTCAGCGGACTGACGGCGGTGATGGTGGTCTCGGCCACCGGCTCGCCGCCGGCCGGCCGCGTGGTGATCGAGACGATGCCGCCCGTGGCGCCTGCGCCGTAGATCGAGCTGCTGCCGCGCAGCACTTCGACCCGCTCGATGGTGGCCGGGTCGATGTTGGCCAGGTTGCGCGACGAATCGCGGTTGGTGTTGAGCGGAATGCCGTCCACCAGCACCAGCACGCCGCGCCCGCGCAGCGTCTGGCCGTAGTCGGTGATGGTGCGGCTGGAATCGGCCATGCCCGGCACCGTCTTGGAAAGAATCGTGGCGAGGGTGCCCGAGCCCGTGCGCAATTCCTGCAGGGCGTCGCGCTCCAGCACGATGGTCTGCTGCACCGGGTTCACCAGATTGCTGGCGGTGCGCGAGCCGGCCACTTCGATCGGGGCCATGACCTGGGTCTGGCCGGCGCCTTGCGGCTCGATGATGGTCACGGCACCTTCCTGGCGGACCTGCAGCGCCTTGCCGTCCAGCAAGGCCAGGAGCGCCTGCTGCGGCGTCATGGCGCCCGCGACGGCCGGCGCCTGCATGCCGGCCACGGTTTGCGGCGCGTAGAAGATCTGCAGGCCATGGGCCTGGGCCAGGTTGCGCAGCGCCTGGTCCAGCGGCTGCGCCGGCATGTCTATCGCGACCGGCGCCGATTGCGCCCGTGCGCCCGGCGATCCCGCCACGAATGCCGCGGCGACCAGCGCCGCGCCCAGGCACGCGCGCATTCCCGCGTGCTTTCCCCATTTCTTGCGATCCACTTCCTGTGCTCCCGAATCATGCCCGCGGGCACCATGCCCGCCCGCCAATCAGGAAGAAGACGCAATACGCAAAAAATACCTGAATGCTCCGCCCGCTTTTTTTGTAACAGCGCCGGCCGGCGGGTCAGCGCGCGACGATCTCGGCCCGCCCATCAGGCAGGCGCCGCACCGCGACCGGCAGGATGTGCGGCAGCGCGGTCAGGAAGGCGTCGGTGTCGGCGGTCTGGAACACGCTGGTCAGGCGCAGGTCTTCCAGGCCCTGCCCGGTCGCCAGCACGACGGGCTGCTCCCGGTAGCGCGACACCTCGCGCACGGCGCTGCGCAGGTCGGCATCGGCGAACACGATCTGGCCGTTGCGCCAGGCCAGCTCGGCCGCCACGGCGACAGGCCGCGCGCGGCCGGCGTGGCCGCTGGCGTCCACCAGCACCGAATTTCCGGCCGCGACCGCCACGGCGGCAGCGTCCTGCGCGCCGGCCACTTCCACCGAACCCGATTCGACCACCACCTGCATCCGGTCCGTATCGCGGCGCACGTCGAAGCGCGTGCCGGTCACCCGGGCGCTGCCGAATCCGGCGTCGACGATGAAAGGGCGGGCCATGTCTTCCCGCACCGTGAACAGGGCCTGGCCCGCTTGCAGCACGACGCGGCGGCGGGCGTCGTCGAAACCGACCTGAAGGCGGCTGCGGCTGTTGAGTTCGACGATGGACCCGTCGGGCAGCGTGACGCTGCGGCGCTCGCCGGCCGCAGTGCGGTATTCGGCCATGCCGTCGCCGGGGCGCCAGATCGCCACCGCGACGCCGGCCGCCAGCGCGCACAGCCCCAAGCCCAGCGCCTGCCTGCGCACACGGCTGGCAGGGCGCGGCGGCGGTTCCGCCAGTTCGCGCAGGCGGTCCGCGGGAATGCTGCCGGCCGCCAGCCAGATCTCCTCCAGCATCCGGTACTCCGAGGCATGGCGCGGGTCCCGCGCGAGCCAGGCGTCGAGCTCGGCCTGCGCGGCGTCGGTCCATGTGCCGGAGCGGGCGCGCGCGAACCAGCGCGCCGCCTGGGCGCGGACCGGATCGGCGGGGGCCTCGGAGGCCGCAAGAGGCGAACAGTCAGTTCGGGGCATAGGCTCCAAGCCGTTCCCGCAGATGCAGTGCGGTGCGGATCATGTATTTTTCGACCATATTCTTGCTCAGCCCCATGCGCTGCGCGATCTCGGCCTGGGTCATGCCTTCGAGGCGCTGCCAGACGAAGACCTGGCGGCATTTGAGCGGCAGTTCGGCCAGCGCGGCTTCCAGCGCCTGGCTCAACTGCTCGGTGCGGACCTGGGCCAGGGGATCGCCCAGGGAGCTGGGATGGGCGGCTATGGTATCAAGCGCCACCCACTCCTGCCCGTCGGTCTTGCGGAACTGATCGACGGCCGCGTTGCGGGCCGCCTGATGCAGATAGGCGCGAGGCTGGGCCACGCGCGCGGCGTCGGTTTCCAGGCATTTCACCAGCGCTTCGTGCGCAAGATCCCGCGCGGCGTCACGGCAACCCAGCTTCCGGGTCCAGACCGCAAGCAGTTCTTCGTAATAGGCCAGAAAGCCTTGCGAGCGGGGAGGACGTGGTGGCATGGCGGCAAATAAGCAAGCCACGCATGATAATGGTTTTTATTTGCATTGCAAAGCTGGGTTGCCGGTCCGCCCGCAAGACCCCGCCTACGGCTTGAGATTGAGCTTTTTCATCAGCGTCTTGAACGCCTCGTTCTGCCGGGCGATATCCGCGGTGAACTCGGGCGTGTCCGCCCAGGCCAGCGTCAGGTTCTGCGAGACCAGCGATTTCTGGAATGCCGGCGTTTCGTAGACCTTGCGCGCGACTTCCCGCCACGCCGCCAGCGCTTCTTCGGGTGCGCCCTTGGGCAGGCCGATGCCGCGCCAGACGCTGAATTGCAGATCGTGTCCGCGCTCCTTGAATGTCGGAACCTGCGGGATCGCGGGCAGGCGTTGCGCGGACATGACGGCAAGCGTTTTCAGCTTGCCGGTTTCCACGTGCTGCCTGAGTTCGGCGTAGGCCACTGTCGTCGCCTTCACGTCGCCGGCCATCAATCCCATGATGGCGGGCGATGAGCCTTGATAGGGGACGTGGGTGAACGTGGCGCCGGTGCTGTCGGCCAGCGCCGCCGCGGCCAGGTGGGGAATCGTTCCGTTGCCGGCATTGCTGATCGTGACGGCTTCGGGATTCGCCTTGGCATAGGCGATGAACTCTTCGATCGTGTTCCATGGCGCGTCCGCGCGCACGGTGATGGAGGAGGGATCGTCCGTGAAGCGGGCCACGGGCTGGAAGTCGTCGATGGTGGCCTTGCCGATGCCCATCAATGGCACGAACAGCATCTCGGGATTCATCAGCAGGACCTTATAGCCATCCGGCTTGCCCGACAGTACGTAGGACCAGCCTATGGACCCGCTGGCGCCCGGCTTGTTCATCACGAAGACGGTCTGCGGGAAATGATTGCGGGCTTCGTCGGCCACGGCGCGGGCGGTGTTGTCGCTGCCTCCGCCCGGCTGGTAGGCGACCACGAGCTCGATCTGCTTGCTGGGGTAGGAAGCGGCGGCGGCCACGCTTGCGGTGAGACATGCCAGGGCGCCCAATACGATTCTAGGTAAGAAGTTCATGGTGGAAAGTTCATCCGCACAAGGCACCAAAAGTGTCGACCGTACCGGGGTGCCGTTCCGAGTGCGATAGCGCGGCCCGCCGTCGGGCCGCAGGTTGTATTGCGGCAGGCTTAGCGGCGCAGCGTTTCCAGGTCGGCCAGGGTCTTGCGGACGATGGCGATGGTGCGCTCGCGCTCCTCGCCCACCAGGCCCAGGCGCGGCGGCTTCACGGTTTCGGCCGAGCCCGTGATGATGTTCTCGGCCAGCTTGATGTGCTGCACGAGCTTCACCACCGTGTCCAGATGGAATAGCGGAGTCAGGACGCGATACAGGGCGCGGGCCTGCGGCAGCTTGCCCGCGATGGCCAAGTCCAGCAGATCGACCGATTCCCGGGGCAGGGCGTTGGCCATGCCGGACACCCAGGCGGTGACGCCCAGCGCGGCGCTTTCCAGGATCAGGTCGTCCACGCCGCACACCACGTTCAGGCGGTCGCCGAAGCGCGCGATCAGATCCGTGACGCGGGTGGTGTCGTAGGACTCCTCTTTGATCGCGACGATGGTGGGTTCGGCCAGCAGCTGCTCCACCGTGTCCGGCGTGAGATCCACGCCGTAGCCGCGCGGGTTGTTGTAGAGCAGGATCTCGAGCCTGGAGGCGCGCGCCACGGCCTTGTTGAATTCGATGGTTTCGCGGACGTCGGATTTATAGGTCAGGCCGGGAAACAGCATCAGGCCGTCCACGCCCAGCCGTTCCGCCTGTTGCGCGAAGGCGACCGCCTTTTGCGTACTCGTTTCGGCCACCCCGGAAACGATGGGCACGCGTCCGTTCACGGTCTCCTTGGCGATGCGCAATACCGTCAGCTTTTCTTCGGGAGACAGCTGGGCGTTCTCGCCGACCATGCCCATCATCACCACGCCGCTGACGCCATTGGCGATCAGACGCTCCAGGCCCGCGCGCAGCGCATCTTCGTCCAGCGTGTAGTCGGGCTTGAACTTGGTAGTGACGGCGGGGAAAACGCCTTTCCATTGAATCGTCATGATCTTCCTTGTGGCAGTCGCGGGCCTGCGGGTAAATATTCGGATAAAGAGTACTTTATATTGGATCCAATTTAGCCGGAGAAAAAAATGGCGCGGATAGCCGTGCCTTTGTTTCATGCTCGCTTGACGCGCGATCGCCGCGGTCAGCGGATCATGGATCCAATATAATCACGTTACGCGAAGCCGGTGCTTCGTGTCTCCCCGGGGTTTCCCTAGCGTATCGCGGACCTTCTCATCTATGCAGCCCAGCCCTCCCACCCGAATCGTCAGGAAGACCACCACCGAACTGGTGCTGGACGCGATGCGCGGCCGCATCCTGTCCGGCGAGTTTGCGCCGGGCTCGGCATTGCGGCAGGAATTGCTGGCCGAAGAGCTGGGCGTGAGCCGCATTCCCGTGCGCGAGGCGCTGCGCCTGCTGAGCGCCGAAGGCCTGGTCGACACGATCGCGCACAAGGGCGCTTTCGTGTCGATGCTTTCCAAGGCGGAAGTCCAGGAATTCTTCGACATACGCAAGCGCCTGGAGCCCTGGATCATCCGCGAGGCCATCCCGAACATTTCCGAGGCCGATCTGCAGCGCGCCGAGCAATTGGTGCGCGAGATGGATTCGACCGATCCCGGGCGCTGGGGCGCGCTGAACTGGGAGCTGCACGAAAGCCTGTACCGGGCCGCGCAGCGGCCGGCGGCGCTGGGCATGGTGCGGGCGCTGCACGAGAAGTCCGAGCGCTATTTCCGTTTCCAGGTCGTGAACGTCCCGATCCGGCAGCAGGCGCATCGCGAACACATGGAACTCATCGCCCTGTGCCGCGCCGGCCAGGCCGACAAGGCCGAGGCCATGCTGGAGCAGCACATCGGCGACGCCGCCGAGCAGATCCTGGCGATCGTGGACCGGCTGCTGGGCGGCGCCGCCGTGGCGGCGGACTGACTCCGCATTTCCGCAATTCCCCGCGGGCCGTATCGCGCTGCGCGCCCGCGCGGTCTTCTCCCCCAACTTTTGGCATAAGGGTCTTCCCCGGGTATATCGTTCCGACCAGAATGTAGTTGAATATACTTGTATATACGAGTTAAATCGACTGCCGGGAGCGGGCTGTCAGCCGCTCCCGAACGAACGACGGAGGCCCGCCATGAGTACCGAAACGTCCGCCCGCCACGACGCCTCGCGCAAGATCCGCGCGCCGCGCGGCGCCACGCTGAGCTGCAAGAACTGGCTGATCGAAGCCGCCTACCGCATGATCCAGAACAACCTGGACGCGGAAGTCGCCGAGCATCCGCAGGACCTGGTGGTGTACGGCGGCATCGGCCGCGCCGCGCGCGACTGGGCGTCTTTCGACAAGATCCTGGAGGTCTTGCGCCGGCTGGAGGCCGACGAAACCCTGTTGATCCAGTCGGGCAAGCCGGTGGGCGTGTTCAAGACCCATGCCGACGCGCCGCGGGTGCTGCTGGCGAATTCCAACCTGGTGCCGCACTGGGCCACCTGGGACCACTTCCATGAGCTCGACCGCAAGGGGCTCATGATGTACGGCCAGATGACGGCCGGCAGCTGGATCTACATCGGTTCGCAAGGCATCGTGCAGGGCACGTACGAGACCTTCTACGCGGTGGCCAACCAGCATTTCGACGGCCGGCCGCAGGGGCGCTGGATACTGACGGCGGGGCTGGGCGGCATGGGCGGCGCGCAGCCGCTGGCCGCGACCATGGCGGGATTCAGCATGATCGCGGTGGAGTGCGACGAATCGCGCATCGACTTCCGCCTGCGCACCCGCTATATCGACGTGAAGGCGACCTCGCTGGACCAGGCGCTGGAGCTGCTGCGCCAGGCCAGGGCCGAAGGCCGCGCCGTATCGGTGGGTCTGCTGGGCAACGCGGCCGACGTGGTCCAGGAAATGGTGCGCCGTGGCATCACGCCCGATTGCCTGACCGACCAGACCTCGGCCCACGATCCCTTGAACGGCTATCTGCCGCAGGGCTGGACCATGCAGCAGTGGCGCGACGGGCGCGCCAACGATCCGGCGGCGGTGGTGGCCGCCGCGCGCAAGTCCATGGCCGCGCACGTGCGCGCCATGCTGGAGCTGAAGCAGCGCGGCGCGGCCACGCTGGACTACGGCAACAACATCCGCCAGGTCGCACTGGAAGAGGGCGTGGAGAACGCCTTCGACTTCCCCGGTTTCGTGCCCGCGTACATCCGGCCGCTGTTCTGCGAAGGCATCGGGCCGTTCCGCTGGGCCGCGCTGTCGGGCGATCCGGAAGACATCTACAAGACCGACGCCAAGGTCAAGGAGCTGATCCCCGACGACCCGCATCTGCACAACTGGCTGGACATGGCGCGCGAGCGCATCGCGTTCCAGGGGCTGCCGGCGCGCATCTGCTGGGTGGGCGTGCGCGACCGCGCGCGGCTGGCGCTGGCTTTCAACGAGATGGTGCGCACGGGCGAGCTGAGCGCGCCCATCGTGATCGGCCGCGACCACCTGGATTCAGGCTCGGTGGCCAGTCCCAACCGCGAGACCGAGGCGATGCGCGACGGCTCGGACGCGGTGTCCGACTGGCCGCTGCTCAATGCGCTGCTCAATACGGCCGGGGGCGCGACCTGGGTGTCGCTGCACCACGGCGGCGGCGTGGGCATGGGGTTCTCGCAGCATGCGGGCGTGGTGATCGTGTGCGACGGCACGGCCGAAGCCGACCGGCGCCTGGCGCGCGTGCTGCGCAACGATCCGGGCACCGGCGTCATGCGTCACGCCGACGCGGGCTACGAGGCCGCCATCGAATGCGCCCGCTCGGTGGGCCTGGACCTGCCGATGCTCAAGGACTAATTCGACTTCATCCGTACAGGGGAATTCCCGTGAACACGTATCTTGCGATGTGCCTGGGCGGCGCGCTCGCGGCCGGCATGCTGGCCGCGCCGGCGGCGGCACAGGAGAAGTACCCCGCCCGGCCGGTCACCATCGTCGTGCCTTTCGGGGCGGGCGGCGTGGCCGATGCGCTGCCGCGCATCGTGGGCCAGGAACTCAACGCCAAATGGGGCGTGCCGGTCATCATCGAGAACAAGGTGGGCGCCTCGGGCAACATCGGCATGGATTACGTCGCGCGCGCCAATCCGGACGGCTACACCCTGGGGCTGGCGCCCACCGGCAACCTGACCGTGAACCCGCTGCTCTACACCCGGCTGCCCTTCGACACCGCGCGCGACTTCGCGCCGGTGACGATGCTGGCCACCTCGCCCAACGTGCTGGTGGTCAACGAGCGCGTGCCCGCCAGAACCTTCAAGGAGCTGGTGGAATACGCGCGGCGCAACCCCGACAAGCTGAACTACTCCTCGCCCGGCGCGGGCAGCGGCGCGCACCTGGCCGGCGAATTGCTCAACCAGTCGGCCGGCATCGTCACGCGGCACATTCCGTACAACGCCATGGCCGCGGCGGTCAACGACGTGGTGGCGGGCAACGTGGACATGATGTTCGCCGGCATCTCCACCGTGCTGCCGCAGATCCAGGCCGGCAAGCTGCGCGCGCTGGCCGTGGCCGGACCCGAACGACTGCCGCAGCTCAAGGACGTGCCCACGGTGGCCGAGAGCGGCTACCCGGGCTTCGACGTGACCTCGTGGTACGGCATCGTGGCCCCGGCTAAGGTGCCCGCGGCCATCCTGGACCAGTTGCAGGCCGACATCGCCGCCGTCCTGCAACAGGAAAGCGTGAAGCAGAAATTCGCCGGCCTGGGCGTGGCGCCGGCCGGCTCCAGCCGCGCCGACTTCGCGCGCACGATCCGCCAGGAAACCGATAAGTGGGCGGCCATCGTCAAGCGGGCCGGCATCCAACCGATTCAATGACCGGGGAGACACCATGCAGTCCATAGACATCACTTACCTGAACGGTCCCGACGTGCGCGCGCTGGCGCTCACCGACGCCGAGATCCTGGCCGCCGTCGAAAGCGCGCTGGACGCGCAGGGCCGCGGCAAGACCGTCATCGAGCCGCGCGTGCACCTGGTGCCGGAATCCTCGGACAAGGGGCATTTCAACGTGCTGCGCGGCTATATCGAGCCGCTGCACGTCGCGGGCGTGAAGGTGGTGAGCGATTTCGTCGACAACTACAAGGTCGGCCTGCCGTCCGAAATGGCCTTGCTGAACCTGTTCGACCCGGTCAACGGCAAGCCGCTAGCGGTGGTCGACGCCACCGCCATCACCGACATGCGGACCGGCGCCGTGACCGCGCTGGGCGCCAAGCACCTGGCGCGTAGGCAGAGCAAGGTGCTGGGCCACATCGGCGCGCGCGGCACGTCCTACTGGAACGTACGCCTGCTCGACAGCCTCTACGATTTCGACGAGATCCGCGTGCATTCGCGGCGTCCCGAGAGCCGGCAGGCCTTCGGCGAGCGCCTGTCGCGCGACCTGGGCAAGCCGGTGCGGGTGGTCGACGATTGGGAATCCTGCGTGCGCGGCGCCGACATCGTGGTGGAGGCCTCGCGCCTGCCGCAGCCCACGCCGCTGCTGAAGACGGAATGGATCAAGCCGGGCGCCCTGGTCATGCCCTACGGGACCATGAGCGCGGTGGAGCTGAGCCTGACCGACATCATGAGCAAAGTCGTGGTCGACGACTGGGGCCAGTGCCGCAAGGGCCTGCCTTATGGCGCGCTGCGCGCGCACGTGGACAGCGACCGCGTGACCGAAGAGAACCTGCACGCCGAACTCGGCCAGATCGTGGCGGGGCTCAGGCCCGGCCGCGAAAGCGACGACGAAACCATATTGTTCTGGCATCGCGGCCTGTCCACCACCGATATCGCGCTGGGCCACGCCATGCTTGAGAAGGCGCGCAGGATGGGCCTGGGCCAGACGCTGAAGTTCGCCTAGGACGCGCCGCATGGAACTCATCGCCTCGACGCGCATGTACGACGTGGCGCCGGCCATGAAAGCGGCCTGGCGCGCCTTGCTGGCGGCCGCGCACGCGCGCGCCGGCCTGGACGTCCGCTGCATCGAACACGCCTGGCCCGATCCTATCGGCGAGCTGTGGGAACGTCCCGGCCTGTGCGGCGCGTTCATGTGCGGATGGCCTTATGCGGCGGCGCTGGAGGCGGGGCGCGCCTTCAAGGCGGTGGCCTCGGTGGTGCCGGACTGGCCCGCCTATGCCGGCCAGCCGCGCTACCGCAGCGAGTTCCTGGTGCGGGCGGACAGCCCCTGGCAGTCGCTGGCCGACGCCGCCGGCAGCCGCTACGGCTGGATGGTGCGCGATTCGCAATCGGGCTGGAACGCCCCGCGCGCGGCCCTGGCCGAGCTTGCCGCCGCGGCCGGCGGCGCGCTGTTCGCCGAGTCCAAGGGGCCTTATGGCAATCCGCGCGGCCTGCTGCGCGCGCTGGCGGAGCGCGAAATCGACCTGACGGCGGTGGACGGCTGGTATCTGGACCTGCTGCGCGAACATGACCCGGATGCCCTGGCCGGACTGCGCACGCTGGCTTTCACCGCCTGGACGCCGAACCCGCTGCTGGTGGCCGGCCCCGACGTGGACGCGGCCATCGCCGGCCGGCTGTCGGACGCGCTGCTGGCCCTGCACCATGATCCGGCATGCGCGCCCCTGCTGCGCAACGCGCGCGTGGCGCGCTTCGTGCGGGCCGAACCCGGGCGCTATGCGGCGCTGGCCGACATGGCGCGCGCGGCCGCGGCGCGGGGCTATCCGGAGATCCGCTGACGCTCCGGCCGGCCCCTCGCGGGCCGGCTTTCTTCGCCAGGGCAATCGTGTCAAACTTGCGTATTGACTCGATGTGGACTCAAGGCTGTCGCCATCAGGGGCCGCATTGTCCTGGGGCAATATGAAAATCCAAGGAAAGACCGCCGCGGAAATCTTCGACTGCGTGCGGGCCCTGCTTCAGTCGGGGCAGTTGCGGCCGGGCCAGGCCCTGCCGCCGGTGCGCGATCTGGCGGCCGAACTGGACATCAACCGCAATACCGTGGCCGCGGCCTACAAGCGGCTCGCGGGCGCCGGCATCGCCGTCACGCAGGGCCGCCTGGGCACCGTCATCCGCGATGCTTCCGGTCCGGGCGAACAGGAAGGCGCCCAGCCCGACACGCCGCTGGTGGATCTCGCCAGCGGCAATCCCGATCCGGCCTGGCTGCCGGACCTTACCGCCGCGCTCGCCATCCGGCCGTACAAGCACCGTCTTTACGGCGAACCCACCGTCAACGCAGGGCTGCAAGCCTATGCGCGGGCCTGGTTCGAGCCGGACTGTCCCGCGCCGTTCGAGATCGACCTGACCCACGGCGCGGTGGACGCCGTCGAACGGCTGCTGGCTTCGCACCTGGTCGCCGGCGACAAGGTCGCGGTCGAGCACCCCTGTTTTCTCAGCAGCATCAACATGCTGCGCATCGCCGGGCTGCGCGCGATCGGCGTGCCGGTCGATGCGCAAGGCATGCAGGTCCAGGCCCTGGAAGCGGCGCTGGAGCGCGGCGCGCGCGCCGTGATCCTGACCCCGCGCGCACACAATCCCACCGGCTGCAGCCTGAGCGAACGGCGCGCGCGGGCGCTGGCGCGCGTGCTGGCGAGATATCCGCAGGTCATGGTGATCGTGGACGACCACTACGCGCTGCTGTCCGACAAGGAATACCACTCGGTGCTGCCGGCCGGCGCGCAGCGCTGGGCGCTGGTGCGGTCGCTGACCAAGGCGCTGGGCCCGGACGTGCGCGTGGCCATGGTGGCGAGCGATCCAGCGACCTCGCGCCGGCTGCGCATGCGGCTGGCCTCCGGCACCAGCTGGGTCAGCCACTTGCTGCAGGACATGATCGAAGTCACGCTGGGCCGGCCTGAAGTCGCCGCGCAGATGGCGCAGGCCCGCGAGGACTACGCCCGGCGCAGGCGCATGCTGGAAGACGCGCTGCGCGCGGAGGGCGTGCCCTGTGCGGAGCAGGGCGACGGCCTCAACCTCTGGATTCCGCTGGAGGTCGACGACAAGGCCGTCGCCCTGGCCCTGGCGCATCGCGGCTGGCTGGTGCGCCATGGCGATGCGTTCGGCGTCCTGGGAGCGGTCAGCGGCCTGCGGGTCACCGTCAGCGGCATGGAATCCGGCCAGTGCCGGGACCTGGCCCGCGATATCCGCGCAAGCCTGGGGCTGGGCTAGGCCCTACGCGGCCCGACGCAGCTTCACCGCCGGGAAATCCACCGGCACGGCGAACGCCACGTTGACGTAGTTGGTGAACAGGTTCAGCGCCACGTGGGCCAGGATCTCGACGATCTCCTGGTCGTTGAAGCCGGCCGCGCGCACGGCCTGCACGTCGGCCTCGCCCACCTGGCCGCGCGCCTCCACCAGTTGCAGCGCAAAGCGCAGCGCCGCCGCGGTCTTGGGATCGGCGGAGCGGCCGTCCTGGGCGGCGGACATTTCCTCGGCGCTGGCGCCGGCCTTGCGGCCCAGGGCGGTGTGGGCCGCAAGGCAATACTCGCAAGCATTGCGGTCGGCCACGGCCACGGCGATCTGCTCGCCCAGCCTGGCCGGGATGACGCCCGCGCCGAGGGCGCCGAACGCGCCCCACATGCTTTGCAGCGCCGCCGGCGAATTGGCCACCGCGCGGAACATATTGGGCGTGGCGCCGAAAGCGCCGTGGATCTGGGCCAGCAGCGCCTGGCGGTCGGCGGTGGTGGCGTTGGCGTCGATCAGGGGAACTCTGGACATGATGTGACTCCTGGTGTGGAAGAAATGCCATCCCGATGGGGCGGACAGGCAAATCGTACGTAGAATTTCTGGACGTATGGTGCTGTAATGTCCATAAAAAATGTCCGAACGTCCAAACTATGCGTAATCCCGCCATTTCCCAGGTAGACCGGCTCTCGGCCCTGCTGGACCGTTTCCGCGTGCGCGCCACGCTGTTCCACACCGGCGCGCTGTGCGGCGCCCAGACGTTCGAGGCGGTGCCGGGCCGCGGATTCCTGCACGTCCTGCGCCGCGGCGAGATGGAGCTGCGGCACCGGCCCGGCGGCGGCCTCGCGCCGCGGCTGCGGCTGGACGAACCCACGCTGCTGTTCTATCCGCGCGCGCTGCGCCACGAATTCGTGAATCCGCCGGTGGACGGGTCGGACTTCACCTGCGCCGCGCTCGATTTCGACGGCGGCGAACGCCATCCGCTGGTGCAGTCGCTGCCGCCGCTGATCCGGGTGCCGCTGGACGAGGTCGAGGGCCTGCGTCCGGCGCTGGACCTGTTGTTCGCCGAAGCCGACCACGTCCGCTGCGGTTCGCGGCTGCTGGCCGACCGCCTGTTCGAGGTGGTGCTGATCCAGCTGCTCAGGTGGATACTGGACCATCCGGCCCGGGCCGGCGTGAACAGCGGGCTGATGATGGGCCTGGCCGATCCGCGCCTGGCCCGGGCGCTGGTGGCGGTGCATCGTTCTCCCTGCGACGAATGGCCGCTGGCGAAGATGGCGGAGATCGCCGGCATGTCGCGCAGCGCCTTCGCGGCGGCCTTCAAGGCGGCCACCGGCGCCACGCCGGCCGCCTATCTGGCCGACTGGCGCCTGAGCCTCGCGGCTTCGATGATGCGAGGCGGCAGGCCGGTGAAGCAGGTCGCGGCCGAGCTGGGCTACGCCAGCGCCTCGTCGCTGTCCAAGGCGTTCCGGCAGCGCATGGGCGCGTCCCCGCGCGAGTGGCTGGCGGCCCCTGCGCGGGGCGTGCGCCGAAGCAGTTAGGCCATGCTAGTATTTGACCTATGACATATTTTCTGGCGCGCGCAGTTCCGCGCGCGCCGCGCGCCACATCCCTGCACGAGGCAGTCATGAACCAGGATACCCAGGATCTGGGCAGCGATACCCAGACGCAGCACGACCAGCACGGCCGCTGGCCGCAAGCCGAAACGGTCGAGGATTTCCGCCGCAACCTGGCGGCGGTGCATGCGCGCATCGACGCCGCATGCGAACGCGCCGGGCGCGATCCCGCCGGCGTGCGCCTGCTGCCCGTAAGCAAGACCGTGGACGAGGCCCGCATCCGGCTGGCCTATGCCGCGGGTTGTCGATGTCTCGGCGAAAACAAGCTGCAGGAAGTCTCGCGCAAGTGGGAAGCCATGGCCGATCTGACCGACCTGAAATGGTCTGTCATCGGCCATTTGCAAACCAACAAGGCCAAGCTGGTGGCGCGCTACGCCGCGGAATTCCAGGCGCTCGACAGCCTCAGGGTGGCCGAGGCGCTGGACCGTCGGCTGCAGGGCGAAGGCCGCTCGCTGGACGTGTTTGTCCAGGTCAACACCTCGGGCGAAGCCAGCAAATACGGCCTGCAGCCCGACGAGACGGCGGCCTTTCTGCGCCAGATGCCGTCGTTTCCGTCGCTGCGCGTGCGCGGGCTGATGACGCTGGCGCTGTTCTCGGCCGAGGCGGCGCGGGTGCGGCAATGCTTCGTGCTGCTTCGCACGCTGCGCGACCGGCTGCGCCAGGAATGCCCGCAGGGCGTGGGCCTGGACGAGCTGTCCATGGGCATGTCGGGCGACTACGAAATCGCCATCGAGGAAGGAGCCACCGTGGTCCGCGTCGGGCAAGCCATCTTCGGCGCCCGCAACACGCCCGATTCCTACTACTGGCCGGCCGAATCCGGCCCGGACGCCGCGGCCTGAGCGCCGTCTTTTCGGAGAGCCGCCATGAACCGCAACGCGCTGGTCGTCCGCCACGTTCCGTTCGAAGACCTGGGCATCCTCGCCCCGCTCCTGCAAGACCGCGGCTATGCGGTGCAATACCTGGAGGCGGGCGTGGACGCGATAGACCCCGACGCGCTGGCCGCGGCCGACCTGGCCGTGATCCTGGGCGGTCCCATCGGCGTCTACGAGACCGGCCGCTATCCCTTCCTGCAGGACGAATTGCGCGCCATCGGCCAGCGCCTGCGGCAGGACAGGCCGACCCTGGGCATCTGCCTGGGCGCGCAGCTCATGGCGGCAGCGCTGGGCGCCGAGGTCGCGCCCACCGGCCGCGCGGAAATCGGCTATGCGCCGCTGACGCTCACCGCCGACGGCCTGGATACGCCGCTGCGCGAGATCCAGTCCGTGCCGGTGCTGCACTGGCACGGCGACCAGTTCGCCATTCCGTCCGGCGCCCGCCGGCTCGCCGAGACGCCGGGGTTTCCCAATCAGGCTTTCGCGCTCGGGCCGCACATACTCGGCCTGCAATTCCATCTCGAAGCCGACGCCGGCCGCATCGAGCAATGGCTGATCGGCCATGCCTGCGAACTGAGCATGCGCGGCGTCGATCCGGCGGCCATCCGGGCCGACGCCGCCACGCACGGCGCGGCGCTGGCGCATTGCGCCGGCCTGGCGTTCGGCTTGTGGCTGGACGGATTCTGAAGCGCCCGCCTTGCGGGCGCCAAGGATAGAATGGCCGGCCCGGTTCCATAGCCCCGAGCAGACCGCATGGCCAAGACGTTCGAACTCGACACGCTGAAAATACGCCTGAACGACGCGGACCTGCTGCGCCTGGACCTGAACCAGCGCATCCAGCGCGCGCTGCGCGCGCTGATCCTGGACACCGCGCTGGCGCCGGGCGTGAAGCTGCCGGCGACCCGCGTGCTGGCCAGGTCGCTGGGCGTGTCCCGCGACACCGTCGAAAACGCCTACGTGCAATTGCACCGCGACGGCTACATCGTGCGGCGCGAGGGATCGGGCAGCTATGTGTCGGACTCGGTGGCGATCCCGCTGCGCGGGGCGGCGCCCCGGCGCGCCAGGCCGGACGCCGCGGGCCGAGCGGCCGAGCCCGGCGCGGGCTTGAGCCGGCGCGGCCGCGCGATACTGGACAGCGGCGGCGTGGCCGACCAGCAATCGATCAAGGCCTTCGCCACCGGCCTGCCCGAAACCCGCAATTTCCCGCTCGAAATCTGGGAGCGCCTGCAGCGGCAGGCGTCCAGGGATTACCGCGCCAGCATGCTGCTGCATGGCGACCCGCAGGGCGCCGAGCCGCTGCGCAAGGCCATCGCCGCCTACCTGAACCTGGAGCGCGGGGCCAAGGTCTCCGCCGGGCAGATCCTGGTGCTCAGCAGCACGCGGCAGGCCCTGTACCTGTGCGCGCAGCTGCTGGCCGACGCCGGCAAGCCCATCCTGATGGAGAACCCCGGCTACTTTGGGGCCAGAAAGGCGTTCGAGGCGGCGCAGGCCTGGATCGCGCCCATAGCCGTGGACGCGCACGGCATCCGCACGGACCTCCTGCGCGCCGACCGCAGCGGCGCGAACTGCGTATACGTGACCCCGTCGCACCAGTACCCCACGGGCGCCACGCTGTCGTTGGCGCGCAGGCTGGAACTGATCGACTGGGCGGCGGCCGGCGGCAAGTGGATCATCGAGGACGACTACGACAGCGAATTCCACTACGACGGCCCGCCGACCGCCTGCGTGCAGGGCCTGGACCGCCATCAGCGCACGCTCTATCTGGGCACCTTCGCCAAGACGCTGTATCCCGGGCTGAGGCTGGGATACATGGCGCTGCCGCCGGAACTGGTGGACGCCTTCACCCACGCGCGCAGCATCATGGACGGCCATACGCCGCAGATCCTGCAGCTGACGCTGGCGCGCTTCATGGAAGACGGGCACTACAACTCGCACGTGCGCGCGATGCGCAAGCTCTATGCCGGACGCCGCCAGGCCTTGCTCGACGCCATCGGCCGGCACCTGGACGGCATCGCCACGCCCGCGCGTCCGGCGGGCGGGCTGCAGCTGCCCTGTCTGCTCGCGCGCGGCTGGTCCGAAGAGGAAACCATCCGCCAGGCCGCCGCCGTCGGCCTGCGGCTGCCCGGGTTGAGCCGGCTGTACGCCGGACCCGAACGCAGGCAGGGCTGGCTGCTGGGCTACGCCTCGCTGACCACCTACGAGATCGAGGCCGCGATGCTGCGCCTGGCCAACGCGCTGGGCAGCCGGCCCCGGCGCGCGCGCCAGCCGCGGCCTCAATAGGGCAGCGGATAGCGCTCGACCAGCGCGGCCACGCCTTCGCGGATCGCGTCTTCGCCGCGGCGGTCCACGGCGCCGGCGCGCAGCGCGCCCAACAGGGCCAGCATCATGTCGCCGATCTCCTGGAACGCGTCCGGCCCCATGCCGCGCGAGGTGCAGGCCGCGCTGCCCACGCGTATGCCGGAGGTCACGGCCGGCCGCGCCGTATCGTGCGGCACGGCGTTCTTGTTCAGCGTGATGCCGACCCGCTCCAGCGCCTGTTCCGCGACGTTGCCCGCCAGCCCCCACGGACGCAGGTCCACCACGCCGAGGTGGCAGTCGGTGCCGCCGGACACGATGGAAAGGCCGCCCTGCGACAGCCGCGCGCACAGCGCCTGCGCGTTCTCGACCACGGCGCGCACGTAGGCGCGAAACGACGGTTGCAGCGCCTCGCCCAACGCCACCGCCTTGGCCGCCACGACGTGCATGAGCGGGCCGCCCTGCAGGCCGGGGAAGACGGCCGAGTCGATCTTTCTGGCGATCTCGTCGTCGTTGCTCAGGATCATGCCGCCGCGCGGGCCGCGCAGCGTCTTGTGCGTGGTGGTCGTGGTGACGTGCGCATGGGGCACGGGCGTGGGGTAGACGCCGCCGGCGACCAGGCCGGCGAAATGCGCCATGTCGGCCATGAAGAACGCGCCCACTTCGTCGGCGATGGCGCGGAACCGGGCGAAGTCATAGGTGCGCGCGTAGGCCGACCCGCCGGCGACGATCAGCCGCGGCCGTTCGCGGCGCGCGATGCGCGCGACCTCGTCCATGTCCACCCGCTGGCTGTGCGGGTCCACGCCATAGCTCACGGCCTGGAACCAGCGTCCGGAAAGATTGACCTGGGCGCCGTGCGTCAGGTGTCCACCGGCCTTGAGGTCCAGGCCCAGAATCTTGTCGCCGGGCGCGAGCAGCGCCAGATAGACCGCCTGATTGGCCTGGCTGCCGGAATGTGGCTGAACGTTGGCGTGGCGGGCGCCGAATAGGCGCTGCGCCCGCTCGATCGCCAGGCGTTCGGCCACGTCCACGTTGACGCAGCCGCCGTAGTAGCGGCGGCCCGGATAGCCCTCGGCGTATTTGTTGGTCAGCACCGAGCCCTGGATCTCCAGCACCGCGCGGCTGACGAAGTTCTCGGAGGCGATCAGCTCGATGGAGCGCCGCTGGCGCAGCCGTTCGGCGTCGACGGCGCGCCACAGTTCGGGATCGGCCTGTTGCAGGGGCAGGGCGCTGACGCCGGCCGGCGCCATCCCTTCGGAAATGGAAAGATCGGTCATGTCGGTTCGCGTGTCGATGGTTTCAGGGTTTGGCGGGGCTGCCGGCCAGCCGGGGCTGGCCGCCGTGGATCAGCAGGTGGGCGGTCAGGCCGGCCACCAGGCCCCAGAACGCGCCGCCCACGCCCAGCAGCGTGACGTTGGCGGCGGTGGCCAGAAAGGTGATGAGCGCGGTTTCGCGGGTGCGGGCGTCGGCCATGGCGTTGGCCAGGCTGCCGCCGATCGCGCCCAGCAGCGCCAGGCCGGCCAGCGTCGTGATGAAGGCCTTGGGCAGCACCATGAACAGCGTGGCCAGGGTGACGCCGAAAGTGCCGACCAGGATGTAGAACAGCCCGCAGGCCAGGCCGGCCACGTAGCGCTTGGCCGGATCGGGATGCGCGTCGCGGCCGGTGCAGATCGCGGCGGTAATGGCCGCCACGTTGAAGGCGTGCGCGCCGAACGGCGCCATCAGCAGCGAGCCCAGGCCGGTCACCGTCACGATGGGATTGGCGCTGGTCTGGTAGCCGTCGTGGCGCAGCACCAGCATGCCCGGCATGTATTGCCCGGTCAGCGTGATGATGAACAAGGGCAGCGCCACGCCGAGCAGGGCCTGCAGCGAAAACCGCGGCATTTCGAAGACCGGCGCGGCCAGGCTGAGATGGATCGCCGAAAAATCGATGCGGCCCTGGGCGATCAGCAGGCCCACGCCGATCAGCAGTATGCCCACCACCGCGAAGCGCGAGGTGAAGCGCTTGAGCAGCGCATAGGAAATCACCAGCACGATCACCAGCAGCGGGTCGGCGCTGGCGCCGCCGAAGGCGTTGACGCCGAACTGCAGCAGTATGCCGGCCAGCAGCCCGGCGGCGATGCCGCCCGGAATCATGCGGACCAGCCGGTCGAACGCGCCGGACAGGCCCAGCGCGATGAAGCCCAGCGCCGAGATCACATACGCGCCGATGACTTCGCCGTAGGGCGTGAACGGCATCACGGTGGCCAGGAACGCCACGCCGGGCGTGGACCACGCGGTGATGATGGGCGCCTTGTAGCGCCAGCTCAGGAGCGCGCCGGTGACGCCCACGCCGACCGACACCGCCCACACCCAGGACGCGGTCTGGGCCGGCGTGAGCCGGGCCAGTTCGGCGGCCTGGAACACCAGCACGAAAGTGCCGCCGTAGTTGACCAGCACCGAGATCAGCGCCGCGACGGTGGGGGAAAAGAGATCGGCGGCTCGAAGGCGCGCCGGCGATGCGTTCATGTAGCACTCCGCGTTCGTCTGGAAACCCGGCTGGACGGCCAGCCGGGCGCGAACCCGAAGTCTAGGATTGGTGTGGCAGGTCTGTTCATGCCACATTCGCAGGGATGGGCAGACCGCTTTTGCGCCGCTCAGCCGTCTGAGGGCGGATTCCAGACGGCCCGCACGGCGCGGGCCAGGACCGCGGCCTGGCGCACGCCGGCCGCGGCGGCGTCGACGATGCGGGCGGGATCGAGCACGTTGTCGCCGATGGCCTGCGCGCTCGCCTCGTCGGGCAGCAGCGCCAGCGCCGCGCTGCCGCCGGCCTGCAGCTCGCGCAGTTCGCGGCGCAGATGGCCGCTGACCGGATTGCCGTCGCGGTATCCCAGCGGCGCCAGCACCGCCACTTGCCGGAACCCCGCCGCCATGTCGGCGTTGGTCATGGAACGGATGCCCCCGTCTATGTAGGCCGACTCGCCGATGGCCACGGCGGGCCAGGCTCCCGGCACCGCGCAGCTGGCGGCGACGGCGTCGATGAAGTCCACGCCATCGCCGGCGCCGAAGCCGCGCGCCTCGCCGGTGTGCGCGTCGACGGCCACCACGCGCAGGGGCTTGGCGGGCCAGCCGGCGCTGCCCAGGCGCGCGGCGATGATGGCGCGCCGCACGGCCGGCGCCGGCGTGGCGCTGCGCAGCGCGTAGGCGCCGATGCGCTGGCGCGCCCGGCGCAGGTCGCCGCCGACTTTCTCGTACAGCGCGCGGTTCTTTTCATCGGCCGCTTCCTGCGAATAGGGCCGCGCGCGTTCGGCGGCGGCCGCGTCGCCGTTCAGTTGCGCCGCCAGCAACTGCGTCAGCGGCACGCCGCGCGCCAGCTGGGCGCCGACGACGGAGCCCGCGGAGCAGCCGATGAACAGGTCGGCCGCGGCCAGGTCCACGCCCTGGCGCTCCAGCCCCGCCAGCAAGCCGATTTCCCATGCCAGCCCGGTCACGCCGCCGCAGCCCAGGACCAGGCATCGTCCATGTGCGGGCCGCGCCATTCAGGCCGCCTCCTCGCGGGCGCGCCGGGGCTGCGCCGACGCGCTGCGGTAGTGGTAGTCGCCCATGTCGGTCTTGCGCAGCATGTGCCAGTAGTCGTCGTTGCGAAACGGCGTGGGCGCCACCACCTTGCCGTGCGCGTTCCTGTACCAGTTGCTCATGCCCTTGTGGGTCCAGATCATGCGGTCATGGGCGGCCTGCACGCGCGCGTTGTAGGCGTCGTGGCGGTCCTTGCGGACCTCCAGCTCGAAGCGGCCGCCGGCGCGCGCCATGCCCTGCTGCAGCAGGCCCATGACGTAGCGGACCTGGGTTTCCAGCAGCGCGACCACGCTGCCGCCGTGGCCCAGCGCCGTGTTCGGTCCGGCCAGGATGAAGAGGTTGGGAAAGCCCGGCGCGGCCACGCCCATGAAGGCCTCCGCGCCTTTTTCGTCCCAGGCCTCGCGGATGGAGCGGCCGCCGCGGCCGTACAGCTTGAACGAGGACAGCAGGTTGATCGCGTCGAAGCCCGTGGCCACCACCAGCACGTCCAGCTCATGGGCCGTGCCGTCGTCGCTGACCACCGCCCTGGGCGTGATGCGCTCGATGCCGCCCGTGACCAGCCTGACGTGATCGCGCGCCACGGTGCGGAACCAGCCGTTGTCCATCAGCATGCGCTTGCCGAACGGCGGGTAGTCGGGCAGCACGTCGGGCAGCAGGTCCTGGCGCGCGCCGAGTTCGGCCTTGATGTAGTCGGTGAAATGCTCGCGGTGCCGGTCGTTGATCTTGTTGATGGAGCGCTCTGGATGCGGCCAGTCCGGGTCGATCTGCAAGGTGGCGTGGACCCTGTCGTTGAAGATCCAGGCCAGCCGCTGCCGATACCACTCCTGGTAGTAAGGCACTTCGCGCAACAGGAAGCGCACGTCCTGCGGCACCGGTTTTTGGAACTTCTCGAAGGGCGCGGCCCATTGCTTGGAACGTTGGAAAATGGTCAGCGATTCGACCTGGTCGGCGATGGCGGGAACGACCTGCATCGAACTTGCGCCATTGCCGATGATGCCCACCTTCTTGCCGCGCAGATCGATGTCCGCCGGCCAGTGCGCGGTATGAAAGCAAGGGCCGGCGAAGCTGTCCAGCCCGGCGATGGCGGGCAGCTTGGGCACGTTCAGCAGTCCCACCGCGCTGATCAGGATGTCGGCCACATAGTCCTGCTCGCGGCCGTCCCCGTCCACGGTGCGCACGCGCCAGCGCATGTCGGTCTCGTCGTAGCGGGCGGACGCCACCTTGGTGTTGAAGCGGATGTTCCGGCGCACGCCGTACTGGTCGGCCACGCCTTCGAAGTAGCCCTGGATCTCGCCTTGCAGCGCGAAGTAGCGCGACCAGTCGTGCTTGGCGAAGGAGTACGAATAGATGTGGTTGGGCGTGTCGACGCCCGCGCCCGGATAGCGGTTCTCGTACCAGGTGCCGCCGACCTCGGCGTTCTTCTCGATCACGACATAGGGAATGCCGGCGCCTTGCAGGCGGATCGCGGCGCACAGCCCGGCCACGCCGGCGCCGATGACCAGCACCCGATAGCCCTCGGGGACCGGGAACGCGTCGCGCTGTTCGAGCGCGAAGTCGGGGTCCAGGCCCAGCCAGGCGGCGATCATCGGGCCGTACGAATCGGGGATCTCTTCGCCCACGCTGGTGCGCAGCATGGCCACCAGCTGCGCGTGCGTGGGGGCGGGCAGCCCGGGCGCCAGGCCTTGCCGGGCGCGCACGATGGCCGCATGGGCCGCCGCGCGTATCTCGTCCTGCACCGCGTCGGGCAGGCCGCCGGGATCGTTGTCCTCCAGCCCCTTGATGCGCGAACACTGGAAGCGTTCGGACAGCCAGCCGGTGTCGCCGGTCAGGTGCACCAGCACCATCAGCAGGGTGGGGATGTTGGCGCTGGCCAGCGCGCGCTTCAGCCGGGCCTCCCATGCGTCTGCGCTGGGCGGGATATCGGAGGCCGGGGTGTCGCGTTGCATATCGCGTTGCATAGGGGTCCTTCGGAGTAGACGGAAAAGCCGGGGCCGCGCGGCGGCGCATCGTTGCGGGCCACGGATCGTCGGCATGGTTGGGGGGAAGCGGGCGGCGCGGTGTGTCCGCGTCCGGCCGCGAGGGAGCGCTATTCGGCGCTGGCGCCGGACTTCCTGATCAGCTCGGCCCATTTGGCGCTGTCGCTGACGATGAAGGCGCCGAACGCATCGGGCCGGGTGAACTGTCCGTCCAGGCCCATCTTCCTGAACTGTTGCTGGATGTCGGGCGCCGCCTTCATTTTCTGCAGCGAGGCCTGCAGGCGCTCGACCACCGCGGGCGGCGTGCCGGCGGGCGCCACGATGCCCAGCCAGGGCATGGCGTCGTAGCCGGGCAGCCCGGACTCTTCCACCGTGGGCAGTTCGGGCAGCACGGCGGAGCGGGTCTTGGTGGTGACGGCCAGCGGGCGCACCTTGCCGCTGTCGAGGAAGGGCTGGGCGGCCGCGATGTCCACGAACAGCATGTCGACTTCGCCGCCGGCCACCGAGGTCAGCGCGGGCACGCTGCCCTTGTACGGGATGTGCGTCATCTTCAACCCGGTGAGCGCAGCGAAGAGCTCGCCCTCCAGATGGTTGGAGGTGCCGTTGCCCGAGGACGCGAACGTCGCGGCGCGGCCGTCCTTCTTGAGCGTGGCGATGAGGTCCTTCACGCTGCTCGCCTGGACCTGCTTGCCGGTCACCAGGATGTGCGGCACGCTGGCAATCAGCGACACGGGCTGGAAGTCCTTGACCGGGTCGTAGTTCGCGGTGTTCTTGTACAGGCTGGGCGCGATCCCCAGCGACGAGGCCGCCATCAGCAGGGTGTAGCCGTCGGCGGGCGCCTTGGCCACGTAGGCCGATGCGATCATGGTGCCGGCGCCGGGCTTGTTGACCACCACCACGGGCTGGCCCAGGTCGTCCTGCAGCTTGGCGGCGATCTGGCGGGTCATGACGTCCGTCACGCCGCCGGGCGTGAACGGCACCACGATGTTGACCGGCCTGGCCGGATAGTCCTGCGCCTGGGCGGCCGCGCCCGCGCACAGCAGGGCGGCGGCGAGGCAGTGCGATAGCCATTTCATGTCTTGTCTCCTGTTGTTGTCCCGGTTGGGTATCAGAGCGAACCGGCGCTGCGGTTCCGATGCCGGATCAGGCCCCACACCATGTTGGCGCAGGGCATGTCCAGGTCTAGTTTTTCGGCGATCTCGACCATGGCGCCGATAAGCGCGTCGGTCTCCAGCGGCTTGCCCTTGAGCGCGTCCTGCAGCATCGAGGTCTGCGCCGCGCCCGAGCCGGCGGCCGCCTGCATGCGCTGCTCCACGGTCACGTCGAGCGCGAGGCCCAGCGCCTTGCCCAGCGACAGGTACTCATGCAGCAGGGCGCGGGCCAGCCTGCTCAGGTAAGGGTCCGACACCAGCGCGTCCATGCGCGCGTGGGCCAGCACGCTCAGCGGGTTGAAGGTGGCGTTGCCTGCCGCCTTGATCCAGACGGCCTCGTGGATGCGCGGGCTGGCCTCGCATTGCACGCCGGCCTGCGTCAGCAGGCGCGCCAGCCGCAGCGCGCGCGGCGACAGCGCGCCGTCCGGCTCGCCGATGGCGAGGTTGTTGCGCGCGTCCTGCGACGCGACGCCGGGCTGTGCGCTGTGCGCGGCGATATAGACCACGGCGCCCAGCACCCGCTCCAGCGGCACCGCGCGCGCCAGCACGCCCTGGGGGTCGACCGAGACCAGCGGCGCGGGGCCCAGCGGCGAGTCCAGCGTGGGCAGATACCACCACGGGATGCCGTTGACCGCGGGCACGATGGCGCCGCCGGCGGCCAGCATGGGCATGAGGCCGGGAGCGATCGCGGGCAGGGCCTGCTGCTTGACGGTCAGGAACAGATAGTCGACCTCGCGTATCTGCGCGGGATCGTCCGTGGCGTGCACGGGATGGCGGTGAACGGCGCCGTCCACGGCCAGGCCCGCGCCGTGCCGGCGCAGGGCGTCCAGGGTCTCGCCCCGCGCCACCACGGACACGTGGCATCCCGCCTGGGCCAGGCGCGCGGCCAGCAGACAGCCGATCGCACCCGCACCGTATACCGCGATGCGGCACTGATGAGAATTTTCCATTGCTACGCTGCGAAAGTGGGCCGCCCGGGAGGCGGCGCGGTTGCCGCTACTGTTTGTAGGCGGGCCGGATGCCTTCCAGCATCCGGAGCAGGGGAGGCCAGTGCTTGTGGCGCGAAGGGCGGTCGAGCTTGTCGAACTGGCGCCCGACTTTTTCCGCGACGGCTTCGGGCGGAACCACCAGGGGCAGGCCGCCGGCCAGCGCCGCAACCTGCGCCTGGCAGGCGCGCTCCAGGTAGAACATGGCGTCGAAGGCGTCGGGCACGCTGGCGCCGCAGGCCAGCAGGCCGTGGTTGCGCAGAATCATCGCGTTGTGCGGCCCCAGGTCCGCCACCAGGCGCTGCTGCTCGTCCATGTCCAGCGCCACGCCTTCGTAGTCGTGATAGGCCAGGCGCTTGTGAAAGCGCATCGCGTGTTGCGAGATCATCAGCAGGCCCGTCTGCTGCGCCGAGACCGCGATGCCGGCGGCCGTGTGGGTGTGCATCACGCAGGCGGCGTCGTGCCGCGCGCGGTGGATGGCGCTGTGGATGACGAAACCGGCCGGGTTGATGCCCAGCCCGGTCCGGTCCAGCAGGATCTCGCCGTCGATGTTCACCTTGACCAGGTTCGACGCGGTGATTTCGTCGAAGGTCAGGCCGTAGGCGTTGATCAGGAAATGCGGCTCGTCGCCCGGAACCCGTGCCGATATGTGGGTATAGATGTGGTCGGTCATGCGCATGGCCACCGCCAGGTTGTAGGCCGCGGCCAGGTCGACGCGCACCGCCCATTCCTCGGCCGATACCTGATCCTTGATCGATGCTGCTGTCACGACTGCCCCTCCGGTTTCCATGGTTGCTGCCTGGACGGCGCATTGGCGGCGCCTTTGATGCGCAGTATAGGTTTTCCGGCCTGCCGCGACTAAGCAAACGTTTTGATGGAAACGCATAAATCGCATCAATGCGTCGGCGGCAAAGCAATGCATGAAAAACCTTGATCGAAACGCATAAAAACGTTTAGCTGGTGCGCGCATGGGCCGGTTCCTATACTGGTTTTCTTCCCACGCGGCGCGGGTGCGCCATTGAAAATCAGAACATGCCGGAGGCTGGATGGACGCTGTAGGAAATCGCACGATCATGGATTTGCTCGATGAACAGGCGCAGTGCCACGGGCATCGGATAGCGGTCGTGCATGAGTACCAGAATGGCGACGTCAGCCAGCTCAGCTACATCCAATTGCGCGAGGCCGCCATGCGTTTCGCGGCGGGGCTGCAGGCACGCGGCGTCAGGCCTGGCGACCGCGTGTTCGTGTTCATGGGCAATACGGCGGAGTACGTGCCGCTGTGGATGGGGTTGATGCTGGCCGGCGCGGTCATCGTGGCCGGCAACATCTACCTGACGGCTCCCGAGGTGGCCTATCAGCTGGAGCATTGCCAGCCCGCGCTGGCGGTGGTGGAGCCGGCGCACGAAGCGCTGGTGCGCGAGGTCTGCGCGGCGATGGCGCAGGCGCCGTCCATCGCCTGCGTGCCGCGCGGCAGCCTGAAACCCGAGGGCCTGTCGTGCGAGCTGGCCGCGCCGTCGGAGTCGTTCCGCGCGCCGCCGCAGGGCAGCGACGACCTGGCGCAGATCCTCTATACCTCAGGCACGTCGGCGCGGCCGAAGGGGGTGATGCTGACGCAGGCCAACCTGCTGTGGTGCGGCCAGGCGGGCGCGGCCAACAGCGGGCTGTCGCGCGCCGACCGCGTGTTCAACAACAAGCCGCTGTTCCATGCCAATTGCCAGGAAACGGTGCTGTCCTGCCTGACCGCGGGCGCCACCGCCGTGATCGGCGAACGCTACAGCGCATCGCGCTACCTGCGCCAGTTGATCGAGCACCGCATCACCATATGCAGCCTGTCAGGCATGCTGTGCCGCACCTTGCTGAACCAGGCGCCCTCGCCGTTCGATACCGCGCACCAGGTGCGCTATGCGGGCTACGCCATCAATATTTCGGAGGCCGAGATCGAGGCCTTCGTGGCGCGTTTTCGCATTCCGCTGCGCAACGGCTACGGGCAGTCCGAGTCCATGCTCTACATCACCTTGCAGTCGCACGCCGCGCCGTCCACCTACCCGTCCATCGGACGTCCGACGCCGGACCGCGAAGTGTTCCTGGTCGATGACGACAACCGGCCGGTCGCGCCGGGCCAGATCGGCGAGATCGTGGTGCGCGGCCATCCCGGGCGCACGCTGACGCTGGGCTATTTCCGCGACCCGGCCGCGACGCAGGCCGCGTTCGACGGCGGCTGGCTGCATACCGGCGACCTCGGCTACCAGGACGCGAAGGGCAATTTCTATTTCTTCGGCAGGAAGAAGGAAGTGATCAAGCGGGCCGGCGAGAACATCTCGGCGGCCGAGGTGGAAGAGGCCTTGATGGGCCACCCCGACGTGCGCGACGTGGCGGTGGTCGGCGTGCCCGACCCGGTGCGCGACCAGTCCGTCAAGGCGTTCATCGTGCTGCACGACGGCCGCGGCGAAGACGCCGCGGCGCTCAAGGCGCATTGCGCCGAGCGGCTGGCCTACTTCAAGGTGCCCGAGCACGTGGAATTCATGGCCGAGCTGCCGCGCAACGCGAGCGGCAAGGTGCTCAAGCGGGCGCTGTCGGGCGCGTGAGCGGCCGCCGCGCCGCCCGCCGCCTGCCGGTGGCGGCCTTGCCCAGCCGCGCCAGGGCCTGAACCACCTGCCGCACCACGGCCTGGCCCTGGTTGCGGTGCGTGGCGAGCGTGAATTCCAGCGTCAGCGGCTCCAGGTCCGGGTCCACCGGCACCAGCGTGCCGGCCTTGACCTGCTCGGTCACCATCATCTCCGGAAGCTGGGCGATGCCGCCGCCCGCTTCGACCACCTCGATCAGGCTGTTGAGCCGGTTGCAGCTGCAGACGTTGTCCAGGTTGGCGCCCATGGCGCGCAGTTCGTCCTGGGCGGGGCCGAAGAAGCCGGACGGACGGGACACGCACCACAGCGGTTCCGTGCGCAGCAGCGACTGCATCGAGCGGGGCTGGCCCTGGGCGTCGGTCAGCAGGCGCGAGGACACCATCCAGGACATGCGCGTGGTGCCCAGCGGCGTGCAGATGAACTGATCGTCGCGCAGCCGGTTGGCCACGATGGCGATATCGAGCGCGCCGGAGGCCAGGTGTTCCTGCAGCTTGACCGCCAGGTCCAGCTCGATTTCGTACGAGACGCGCGGCAGCGCGCGGCGCAGCTCGGGCACCACGCGCGAAAACCAGGTCATGGAGATCTCGCCCATGCCGATGCGCACCGTGCCGGCGGCGTTGGTAACCGCTTCCGCATCGGTGAAGGCGTCTTCCACGGCCAGCAGCAGCGGCTCGACGCGTTCGACGAAGCGGCGCGCCGGCACCGTCAGCTCCAGGCGGCGGCCGCGCTTCTCGAACAGGGCGAAGCCCAGCGACTGCTCCAGCTCGCGCATGCGCGCCGATACGGCGGGCTGCGAGGTGTACAGGCGCTCGGCGGCGGCGCGGAAGCTGCCCAGCTTCGCAATCATGCACAGGGTTTCGGCGTTGACCAGGTTTGGACGGGGCATAGGCGTCAGGCAGGGATTTTCGCTCGTATGTTAATGGCAAACCGGCGCGCCATCATCGCCCGCCGCTCGGTGAAATCCGGGATATGCCGCGGCCGGGCGCGCCGATACACTGGGTTTCCCCTTCCCTCGACGAGCACGCCATGAGACTTCCGCTATCCACCCTGGGCGCCGCCCTGTCGCTGTCGCTGGCCGCGCAGGCCGCGCCGGCCCAGCAGCCGCCGCGCGATCCGTTCTTCTGGCTGGGCGAGATCAACAAGGCCACGGCCGTCATCAATACGGACGAAGGCCTGCTGGACAAAAGCATGGCGCCGCGCCTGGCCGCGGGCGTGGCCCAGGTGATCCGCGATGGCAACCAGCCCGGGGCCAAGCGCCCGGCCAGCGTCATCACTTTCGAGCCGCTCCTGATCAAGGCCGCCGGCGAGGACGTGACGCTGCTGCACGCCGGCCGATCCAGCCAGGACATGCACGCCACCTACCGCAGCGCGATCCTGCGCGACAAGCTGCTGGAGCTGGCCGGCCAGCTCAACGTCACCGCCTCGTCGCTGGTGGACCTGGCCGCGCGCCAGGCCGGCACCGTGGTGCCGAACTACACCAACGGCGTGGCCGCCCAGCCCAACAGCTACGGGCACTACCTGCTGGGCCACGCGGCCGGGCTGGCGCGCGACGCGCAGCGCATCCGCGAAGCCTACGCGCGCATCGACCGCTCGCCGATGGGCACCACGGTGCTCAACGGCACCAGCTGGCCGCTGGACCGCGAACGCATGGCGCGCTATCTGGGCTTCACGGCCCTGGTCGACAACGCCTACGACGCCTCGCAGATTTCCTCCATGGACCAGCCGGTGGAAGTGGGCGCCATCGTCGCCAGCATCGCGCTGCGCACCGGCAACTTCGTCGAAGACGTGATGACGCAGTACGCCCAGCCGCGCCCCTGGATACTGCTGCAGGAGGGCGGCGGCAACACCTACGTGTCCAGCGCCATGCCGCAAAAGCGCAATCCCGGCCTGCTCAACGACACCCGCAGCGACGCCTCGACCGCCGTGACGCTGGCCCTGGGGCCGGTCATCCAGACCCACAACATCACCCCCGGCATGAGCGATCCCAAGGACGTGAAGCAGAATTCCGCGATGGTCGACGCCGGCATCTCGGCGCTCAAGCGCTGGGACCGGGTGCTCAAGGCCATGGTGATCAATCCCGAACGCGCGCTCGAAGAGCTGAACAGCGACTGGACCGCCTCGCAGGAACTGGCCGACGTGCTGATGCGCAAGTACAAGCTGCCGTTTCGCGACGGCCACCATTTCGCCTCCGAAGTGGTGAGCTACGCCAAGGCCAACAACATCAAGCCGCTGGATTTCCCGTACGAGCAGGCGCGCCGCATCTACGCCGACGCGATGAAGGACTCGAAGTACGGCACGGAGCTGCCGATGAGCGAGGCGGAGTTCCGTTCCACGCTGGACCCGGTGGCCATAGTGAAGAACCGCGCCACGCTGGGCGGGCCGCAGCCGGCCGAGATGGAGCGCATGCTCAGGCAGGCGCGCGATCAGCTCGCGTCGCAGGACGCCTGGATCAAGGCGCGCCGCGCGCATATCGACGACGCGCTGGCCGAGCTGGACAAACGCTTCGACGCGCTGGTGGCCAGCGCGTCGAAGGAGCAGGCCCGCTGATTCAGGCCGGGGCGAAGGGCGGCGCGTAGCGGCGCAGCCGCAGCGCGTTGCTCAGCACGAACACGCTGGACAGGGCCATCGCGCCGGCCGCGAACACCGGCGACAGCAGGCTGCCGTTGACCGGATACAGCAGGCCGGCGGCCACCGGGATCAGCGCGACGTTGTAGGCGAAGGCCCAGAACAGGTTCTGCTTGATGTTGCGCAGCGTGGCCTGGGACAGCCCGATGGCGTTGGGCACGCCGCCCAGGTCGCCGGACATCAGCACCACGTCGGCGGCCTCGATGGCGATATCGGTGCCGGTGCCGATGGCCAGGCCCACGTCGGCTTCGGCCAGCGCCGGCGCGTCGTTGATGCCGTCGCCCACGTAGGCGATCGGGCCGTACTGGCGCTTCAGGCGCTGCACCGCCTCGACCTTGCCGTCCGGCAGCACTTCGGCGACGACTTCGTCGATGCCGAGCTGGCGGGCGATGGCCTCGCCGGTGCGGCGGTTGTCGCCCGTGATCATGGCGACCTTCAGGCCCAGTTCGTGCAGCGCGCGGATGGCCGCGGCCGTGGTTTCCTTGATCGGGTCGGCCACCGCGATCATGGCGGCGAGCCGGCCGTTGACGGCGGCGTAGAGCGGGGTCTTGCCTTCGTCGCCCAGCCGCGCGGCTTGCGCGCCGAAGGTCTCGACGCCCAGGCCCAGTTCGCGCATGTAGCGGTCGGCGCCGATCTGGACCAGGTCGCCGTCGACGCGGGCGCTCACGCCGAAGCCGGTGATGGACTCGAACTGCGAGACCGCGCCCAGCGCGATGTTCTGCGCCTTGGCCGCATCGACGATGGCCTGGGCGATGGGGTGTTCGGACTTGGCTTCGACGGCCGCGACCTTGCCCAGCACGGCGTCGCGCTCGAAGCCCTGCGCCACGACCAGGTCGGTCAGTTCGGGGCGGCCCTTGGTCAGCGTGCCGGTCTTGTCCACGGCCACGACCTTGGCGTCCTTCAGCGATTGCAGCGCTTCGCCCTTGCGGAACAGCACGCCCATCTGCGCGGCGCGGCCGGTACCCACCATGATGGAGGTCGGCGTGGCCAGGCCCATGGCGCAGGGGCAGGCGATGATCAGCACCGCCACGGCGTTGACCAGGGCGAAGGTCAGCGCGGGTTCGGGACCGAACGCGAGCCAGACGATGAAGGTCAGCACGGCGGCCGCCATGACCGCGGGCACGAACCACATGGTGATGCGGTCGACCAGCGCCTGGATCGGCAGCTTGGAGCCCTGCGCCTGCTCCACCATGCGGATGATCTGCGCCAGCACCGTGTCGTTGCCGACCTTGGTGGCGCGCAGCGTCAGCGCGCCGTTCTGGTTGACCGTGCCGCCCACCACTTCGGAGCCGGGCTGCTTCTCGACCGGCACGGGCTCGCCGCTGATCATGGATTCGTCGATGAAGCTGTTGCCCTCCACGACCTCGCCGTCCACCGGCACGCGTTCGCCCGGGCGGACTTCGACCAGGTCGCCGGCGACCACTTCCTCGATGGCCAGTTCCAGGACCGCGCCGTCGCGCACCACGCGCGCCGTCTTGGCCTGCAGGCCGAGCAGGCGCTTGATGGCTTCGGAGGTATTGCCCTTGGCGCGCGCCTCCAGGTAGCGGCCCAGCAGGATCAGCGCCACGATGACCGCGGCGGCCTCGTAATAGACGTTGACCGTGCCGGCGGGCAGCAGGCCGGGCGCGAAGGTGGCGACGACCGAATAGGCATAGGCGGCCGAGGTGCCCACCGCCACCAGCGAGTTCATGTCGGGCGCGCCGCGCAGCAGCGCCGGAACGCCTTTCTGGAAAAAGCGCAGCCCGGGGCCGAATAGCACGATGCTGGCGAGCGCGAACTGGAGGTACCAGCTGTTTTGCGTGCCCAGGGTGCCGGCGATCAGATGGTGGAACGCCGGCACCATGTGGCCGCCCATCTCCAGGATGAACACGGGCAGCGCGAAGATGGCGGCGATGGTCAGCGAGCGCTTGAGCGCCTGGCGCTCGGCGGCCTGGCGTTCGGCCACGGCGTCGGTGTCGCTGGCGGCTTCGGCGATGGGCCGGGCTTCGTAGCCGGCCTTGGCCACGGCCTGGATCAGCGCGCTGGCGGCGACGCCGCCAGCCGCGGTGACGCTGGCGCGCTCGGTCGCCAGGTTGACGGTGGCGCCGCTGACGCCGGGCACCGCCTTCAAGGCCTTCTCGACCCGGCCCACGCAGGAGGCGCAGGTCATGCCGGTCACAGACAGTTCCACGGTGGTTTCGGCCACCGTGTAGCCGGCCTTCTGCACCGCCTGCACGGCCGCCGCCACGTCCGGCGCGCCCGCGAAGGAGATGTCGGCGCGTTCGGTCGCCAGGTTGACGCTGGCCTTGCTTACGCCCGGCACGGCCTTCAGGGCCTTTTCGACCCGGCCCACGCACGAGGCGCAGGTCATGCCCTCGATGGGCAGGCTGACCGCGATGCTGTCTGCAGGGATGGAACTCATTGCCGCTCCTTGAAAACTAGGAATTTCCTGTGGATGCGACCACTATAAAGATTCCAATGATGTCAAGGTCAAGCGTTCCGGACGAAAGTTCCTCCCTGCGGGGTTGAAACGGGGTCAGACCATCGACTTTCCGCTGCGCCGGGCCGCGCGGATGTCGCGCCACAGCGTGACGCACAGAATGGCCAGGATCGCGGCCGAGATGGCCGGCCACACCAGGAAATACAACGTCAACCACATATCGGTCTCCTTGTTCGTTGTGGGGTTCAGCCCTTGGCGGGCTGGACGACGGGGCGCTGCGCCGGCGCCTGGGTCAGCGCTTCCTGTTCGCGGTGGAACGAGGTCACGCGGTCGGCCAGCAGGCCGAAATCGAAGCGCTGCGTGTTGCGCAGGCTGAGCGCGGTGCAGACCGCCGCGCTGACGCCGTAGGCGGTGAGCGAACCCATCAGCACGATGTATTCGCGCAGCGTGCCGACGAAGACGGGCAGCATGATGGCGATGCCCGCCGCGCCCACGGCCAGCGCGGCCTTGCGGCCGAAGAAGCCGAACGTCATCAGTCCCAGCACCACGCCGCCGCCGACGGCCGAGCAGATTTCGAAGAACACCGCCACCGCGCCCTGGATCGGGATCAGTTCGAAGCGCACGATGGTGAACAGCACCACGGCGCTGAGCACCGACCAGACGAAGGCGCGGTTGTCCACGCGGTCCCAGTAGAAGCTGGCGATCACCGGGAACACGATGGCGCCCCACAGCGCGCCGACGAAGACCAGCATGACCAGGATGTCCAGGCGCAGGCTGGCGAAGATGACGCCGATCATGGTGGCCACGATCATGGTGGCGCGGCCCCACCACAGCATGCGCTGCGGGTCCGGACGGCCGCGCGCGACGTTCTTGCCGTAGATGTCGGTCATGACGATGGCCGACAGGGCGGCCAGGTCGGAGTCGGCGGTCGAGGACAGCGAGCCCACCACCAGCAGGAAGAACAGCGCGATGCCGAACGGCGGCAGATAGGTCGAGGCCATCTGCGGGATGATGTTGTTCATGTCGCCGTTGGCGGGCTCCAGGCCCACGAACAGCGCCAGCAGGCCCAGCATGCCCAGGCCGATCACGACCGTGCCGTAGCCGACCGTGGCGGTCAGGAAGGTGGGCTTGATCAGGTCTTCGCGCACGGCGAAAAGACGTTGCGCGATGGTCTGGTTGCCGATGGCGTAGGCCAGCACCGCCACGAAGTAGGGCGCGCCCTGTTCAAGAATCGCCTTGGTCGAATAGAAGTCGGCCTGCTCGGCGTTCAGGCGCCACATATTGGCCTGCAGCACGTCGGGGCCGCCGGCGTTGAAGAAGATCAGCGGAATGATGATGACCGCCGCCACGATCATGGCCGCGAGCTGCGCGAAGTCGGTCATCACCGAAGTGCGAAAGCCCGACCACAGCGTATAGGACAGCACGCCCAGGCCGGCGATGAGCACGCCCTGGATGAAGGTCAGCGGGCTGAGGATGGAGACCAGCGCGCCGGCCGCGGTGAAGTTGACCATCAGGCTGATACAGCTGCCCACGATGTTCGACACCGCCATGATCATCTGGCTGGAGGTGCCGTGGCGCGCGTGGATGACTTCCGCCAGCGTGTGCGCCTTGGGCGCGAGCTGGCGGAAACGCTTGCCGAAGGGATAGATGAACAGAATCATCAGCGCGCCCCAGAAACCGTAGTGCAGGGGGCCGGACAGACCGTACTTGTAGCCCGAGGTGGCGCTGGCGTAGAACGATGCGGCCCAGATCCAGGTGGCGATCATGCTGGCCGTGGAAAGGCCGAAGCCCACCGCGTTGTTCGACACCATGTAGCCGTCGACGTTTTCGTTCTTTTCGCCGATGAACAGCGACATCAGGAATGTCGCGCCGTAAAAGCCCGCGAGCAGCAGGATGGCGGTGGTCGCCGATAGCTGAAAGAATTCTGTCTCTTGCATCGTTTTCGTCCTTTCTCCTTGGCAGCTCGGTCATGACGGACAGTCATGGCTGCGTGAGGCCGTTTCCGCGGGATGCGATGGGCGGCAAACCCCTGTGACGTTGCCGAAACACCGGGCGATCGGCCGCAGGCGCGATCGCGTGCCTGCCCGGGGCGGGCGCGACGAGCGAGCCCATGCCGGACAGCGACAAGGCACACCGTGTAGGTGTCTTGCTGCCGCGTGGGGACGAACGCTGGTTTGATTTAGACGTTGCCCAACGCGGTAAGCGATGGTCCTGCCTGGTGGGCAGGGATTTGTTCCGCAGCCTGGCGGCTGGGTAAAGGTGTTTCGGCGGGCGTTCTACGCTGCACGCCGGACCGCTGTGCGCGGCCTTGGTGTCGGTTGCCGTGGGCGACGTGCGTCGCTTTCGGGCAAACGTGATGAACTACAGCAGACGGCAAGTATAGGACCATACCCGTTTCGAGTCCAGCCCGCGCGCCGCGCGCGCCATCGCGAATCCGATTGGAGCGCATCGCAACACTTAATTGGAAGGCAAAGCCGCGCTCCGATAAGGTAAAGGCTTTGGCGCGAATCATGACAGACCGCATATACCTCAACGCCGTCGATGCCGACGGCAACGCCCTGGCGCTGGCCGTGCGCGACGGACGCATCCTGGCCATCGGCGCCGAGCCGCCCGAACTGCCGCAGGCGCAGGTGACGGACCTGCGCGGCCACCTGGTGCTGCCGGGTTTCGTCGACGGCCACATTCACCTGGACAAGAGTTTCGTCGGCGACCGCTGGCATCCGCACCGGCCGGCGGCCACGCTGCGCGAGCGGCTGGCCATCGAGAAAAGCGAACTGGCGGCCGCGCCGCCCATCGAGGCGCGCGCCGATGCGCTCATCGCGCAGGCGGCCGCGTTCGGCACCGTGGCGATGCGCAGCCACGTCGACGTGGACGCCAGCACCGGGCTGGAGAACCTGCACGCGGTGATGGCCGCGCGCGAGAAGTGGCGCGGCATCGTGGATATCCAGCTGGCGGCGTTTCCGCAGGCCGGCGTGATGTCCTGTCCCGGCACCGCGCAGCTCCTGGAGGCCGCGGTGCGCGAGGGCGCGGAGGTGGTGGGCGGCATCGATCCGTCCACGCTGGACGGCGACGCCGAGGGCCAGCTCGATTGCATCTTCGGCATCGCCGATCGCCTGGGCGCCAGGCTCGACATCCATTTGCACGAGCCCGGCATGGCCGGCGTCGAGCAGATCGGCCGCATCGCCGCGCGCACCCGCGCGCTGGGCCTGGCCGGACGCGTCGCGATCAGCCACGCCTACGCGCTGGGCGACGTGGATGCGCGCGCGCAGGACGAGGCGGCGCGCAAGCTCGCGGACGCCGGCGTGGCCATCATGACCAACGCGCCCGGCGACCGCGCTTTTCCGCCGGTGCTGCGGCTGCGCGCCGCCGACGTGCGGGTGTTCGCCGGCAACGACAACATCCAGGACAGCTGGTGGCCTTACGGCAACGGCGACATGCTGCAGCGCGCGATGCTGATCGGCTACCGCTCGGGCTTTTACGGCGACGCCGAGCTGCTGGCGGCGCTGGACATGGCCTCGCACGCGGGCGCGGCCGTGCTGGGCCTGCAAGGCTACGGGCTGCTGGCGGGCAACGAGGCCACGTTCGTGGCGCTGCCCGCGCCCAATGCGGCGGCCGCCGTGGCCGCGGCGCCGGCGCAGCGTCTGCTGTTTCGCAAGGGCGAACCGGTGGGAGAGGCCGCGACCGCCTTCAGCCGGCCCGCGCGCTGACCTCGGCGGCGCGCTGCTCGCAATAGCCGGTCAGCGCGCGCAGCAGGGCGCGGCCGGCCTCGCTGAGCCGGGCGCGCGCATACAGCGCCAGGCGCAGGCCGGCGGGCGCGGCGTAGCCTTCGGCGGCCGTCAGCACGCGGTGTTCGGGGCCGACGCAGGCGGCCGGCAGCAGGCTCACGCCCAGGCCGGCCGCCACCGCAGCCGTCAGGCTGGGCAGGCTGGGGCTGCAAAAGCGCACCTGCCAGGGCCGGCCGCAGTTCTCCAGCATGGCGGTCATTTCCTGGCGGTAGAGCGCACCGGCCGGAAACGCGACCAGCGGCACGGCCGTGCCGGCGGCGGGCGCCGCGGCGTCGCGCGCCGCGATCCAGCACAGCGGCTCGGCCCACTGGGCGTGGCAGTCCGCGTCCACTTCCCATTGCTTGACCAGCAGCAGGTCCAGGTCGCCTTCGCGGTAGCGCCGCAGCAGCTCGTGGCTGAGGCCGCCTTCGACCTCCACGCGCAGCAGCGGATGGGCGGCCTGCACGGCCGCCAGCGTGGGCATCAGGGCCGCACCCATGAATTCTTCGGGAGCGCCCAGGCGCAGCACCGCGCTGGCCTGCGCGGCGGCCACGCTGGCGCAGGCTTCCTCGGCCAGGCGCAGGATGCTGCGCGCATACCCGAGCAGACGCTCGCCTTCCTCGGTGGGCAGGATATGGCGCTGGCCGCGGTCCAGCAGCTGGCAGCCGAGCCGGTCCTCCAGGCGCAGCACGTGCTGGCTGACGGTGGACTGGGTCAGGTGCAGGTATTCGGCCGCGCGGGTGAAGTTGCCTGTGTCCACGACGGTGATGAAACTGCGCAGCAGGACGGGATCGAGCATTGCGCTTTCCACTGAAAACCATTGGGTCAATTAATTTCATAATACCCGGACGCGACGCCATACTAGCGTCCTGGACCTTGAACCCGGGAGTATCGGATATGCGTGTTTTCGGAGCGTGCCGCATCTGGCTGGCGGCTTTTATGTTGAGCATGGGCGGCGGGGCCGCGGCGGCCGCGGCGGCCGCGCCGGACGCGGCGCTGCTGGCCGCCGCGGGCGACGGCGACGCGGCCCGCGTCAAGGCGCTGCTGCAGCAGGGCGCCGCGCTGGAGGCGCGCGACGGTTCCGGCAATACGCCGCTCTTGCGCGCCACCCAGGGCAACCACGTCGAGGCCGCGCGCGCGCTGATCGACGCGGGCGCCGACGTCAATGCCAAGAATGCGATCCACGACAGCGCCTACCTGCTGGCCGGGGCGCGCGGCTACCGCGAGATCCTGGCGCTGACGCTGGCGCACGGCGCGGACCTGAAAAGCACCAACCGCTACGGCGGAACGGCGCTGATCCCGGCCTGCGAGCGCGGCCACGTCGAAGTGGTGGACATGCTGCTGGTCGCCGGCGTGGACGCCGACCACGTGAACAACCTGGGATGGACCGGCCTGCTGGAGGCCGTGATCCTGGGCGATGGCGGCCCGCGCCATCAGGCCATCGTCAAGCGCCTGATCGAGGCCGGCGCCGACGTCAATCTTGCCGACGGCAAGGGCGTGACGCCGCTTGCGCATGCGCGCCAGCGCGGCCAGGCCGAGATCGCGCGCATGCTGGAGGCGGCGGGCGCCCGGGGCTGACGCCCCTCAGAAGCCCTCGCGCGGCACGTGCACGCGGCCTTCCATCAGGATGCGCGCGCTGCGGCTCATGATGGCCTTGGTGACCTTCCACTCGCCGTCGACCAGCTTGGCCTCGGCGCCCACGCGCAGCGTGCCCGACGGATGGCCGAAGCACACGTTGTCGCGCTCGCCGCCGCCGGCGGCCAGGTTGACCAGCGTGCCGGGCACGGCCGCGGCGGTGGCGATGGCCACCGACGCCGTGCCCATCATGGCGTGGTGCAGCTTGCCCATGGACAGCGCGCGCACCAGCACGTCGATGTCGCCGGCGCCGATCTGCTTGCCGCTGGACGACACGTAGGCGCGGGGCGGGGCGACGAAAGCGATCTTGGGCGTGTGCTGGCGGCTGGCGGCCTCTTCGAGCTTGCCGATCAGGCCCATGCGCAGCGCGCCGTGGGCGCGGATGGTCTCGAAGCGCGCAAGCGCGGCGGGGTCGCCATTGATGTCGTCCTGCAGTTCCGTGCCCTTGTAGCCCAGCGCCTCGGCGTCCAGGAAGATGGTGGGAATGCCGGAGTTGATCATGGTGGCCTTGAAGGTGCCGACGCCCGGCACTTCCAGGTCGTCCACCAGTTGCCCGGTGGGGAACATGGAGCCGCCGTCGCCTTCCTCGGCCGGGTCCATGAACTCCAGGCGCAGTTCGGCGGCCGGGAAGGTCACGCCGTCCAGTTCGAAGTCGCCGGTTTCCTGCACGGCGCCGTCGGTGATGGGCACGTGGGCGACGATGGTCTTGCCGATGTTGGCCTGCCAGATGCGCACCACGGCCACGCCGTTCTGCGGAATGCGGGCGGGATCGACCAGGCCGTTGGCGATGGCGAACGGGCCGACCGCGGCCGACAGGTTGCCGCAATTGCCGCTCCAGTCCACGAAGGGCTGGTCGATGGAGACCTGGCCGAACAGGTAGTCCACGTCATGGTCGGGACGGCTGCTCTTGCCGATGATGACGGTCTTGCTGGTGCTGGACGTGGCCGCGCCCATGCCGTCGATCTGCTTGCCGTACGGGTCGGGGCTGCCGATCACGCGCAGCAGCAGCGCGTCGCGCGCGGGGCCGGCCACGCGCGCCGATTCGGGCAGGTCGTCGAGTTTGAAGAACACGCCTTTGCTGGTGCCGCCGCGCATGTAGGTGGCGGCAATCTTGGTCTGGGGAGCATGGGCCATGGGGCAGTCCTGAGATCTGGGATGGGGCAGGGCGAACGCCATCGGCGTTCGCCCGTCTGGGTGGAGGATCAGCCGGCTTTCTTGTCGGCGCCGGCCGCGGATTCGGCTTCCAGGAAGTCCTGGGCGAAGCGCTGCAGCACGCCGCCGGCCTCGTAGATCGACACTTCCTCGGCGGTGTCCAGGCGGCAGGTCACGGTGGCCTGCTCGGTGGAGCCGTCGCGGCGGTGGATCACCAGCGTCAGGTCGGCGCGCGGCTTGCGCTCGCCGATGACGTCGTAGCTTTCGGTGCCGTCCAGGTTCAGCGTCTTGCGGTTGACGCCGGGCTTGAACTCCAGCGGCAGCACGCCCATGCCGATCAGGTTGGTGCGGTGGATGCGCTCGAAGCCTTCGGCCACGATGGCTTCCACGCCGGCCAGGCGCACGCCCTTGGCGGCCCAGTCGCGCGACGAACCCTGGCCGTAGTCGGCGCCGGCCACGATGATGAGCGGCTGCTTGCGTTCCATGTAGGTCTCGATCGCTTCCCACATGCGCATGACCTTGCCCTCGGGCTCCACGCGCGCCAGCGAGCCCTGCTTCACCGTGCCGTCCTCGTTCTTCACCATTTCGTTGAAGAGCTTGGGATTGGCGAAGGTGGCGCGCTGCGCCGTCAGGTGGTCGCCGCGGTGGGTGGCGTAGGAGTTGAAGTCCTCTTCGGGCAGGCCCATCTTGTGCAGGTAGGCGCCGGCGGCGCTGTCGAGCAGGATGGCGTTGGACGGCGACAGGTGGTCGGTGGTGATGTTGTCGCCCAGCACGGCCAGCGGCAGCATGCCGCGCAGCGTGCGCTCGCCGGCCAGCGCGCCTTCCCAGTACGGCGGGCGGCGGATGTAGGTGCTCATCGGGCGCCAGTCGTACAGCGGGCTGACGGCGGCGCGGCGCTCGTCCTGGATGCCGAACATGGGCGCGTAGACCTTGCGGAAGTGCTCGGGCTTGACCGCGGACTTGACCACGGCGTCGATCTCTTCGTCGCTGGGCCAGATGTCCTTGAGGCGGATGTCGCGGCCGCTGGCGTCCTGGCCCAGCACGTCGCGCTCGATGTCGAAGCGGATGGTGCCGGCGATGGCGTAGGCCACGACCAGCGGCGGCGAAGCCAGGAAGGCCTGCTTGGCGTAGGGGTGGATGCGGCCGTCGAAGTTGCGGTTGCCCGACAGCACGGCGGTGGCATAAAGGTCGCGGTCGATGATTTCCTGCTGAATCTTGGGGTCCAGCGCGCCGGACATGCCGTTGCACGTGGTACAGGCGAAGGCCACCACGCCGAAGCCCAGCTTTTCCAGTTCGCCGGTCAGGCCGGCTTCGTCCAGGTACAGCGAAACCGCCTTGGAGCCGGGCGCCAGCGAGCTTTTCACCCAGGGCTTGCGGGTCAGGCCTGCACGGTTGGCGTTGCGCGCCAGCAGGCCGGCGGCGATCACGTTGCGCGGGTTGCTGGTGTTGGTGCAGCTGGTGATGGCGGCGATGATGACGGCGCCGTCCGGCATCAGGCCGGGCTGGTTCTCCACGACGCCGGAAATGCCGCGCTCGGCCAGGTCGGCCACCGGCAGGCGGCGATGCGGGTTGGACGGGCCGGCCAGCGTGCGCACCACGCTGGACAGGTCGAAGCGCAGCACGCGCTCGTATTCGGCGGTCTTGAGGCTGTCGGACCACAGGCCGGCGGTCTTGGCGTAGGTTTCCACCAGCGCGATCTGCTCGTCCTCGCGGCCGGTCAGGCGCAGGTAGTCGATGGTCTGCTGGTCGATCGAGAACATCGCCGCCGTGGCGCCGTATTCGGGCGCCATGTTGGAGATGGTGGCGCGGTCGCCCAGCGTCAGGCTGGAGGCGCCTTCGCCGTAGAACTCGAGGTAGGCGCCCACCACTTTTTCCTTGCGCAGGAATTCGGTCAGCGTCAGTACGATGTCGGTGGCGGTGATGCCCGGCTGGGCGCGGCCGGTGAGTTCCACGCCGACGATGTCGGGCAGGCGCATCCAGGAGGCGCGGCCCAGCATCACGTTCTCGGCCTCCAGGCCGCCCACGCCGATGGCGATCACGCCCAGCGCGTCCACGTGCGGGGTATGGCTGTCGGTGCCCACCAGCGTGTCGGGGAAGGCCACGCCGTCCTGGGTGTAGATGACCGGCGACATGCGCTCCAGGTTGATCTGGTGCATGATGCCGTTGCCCGGCGGCACGACCTCGATGTTGCGGAAGGCCTGCTTGGTCCAGTCGATGAAATGGAAGCGGTCTTCGTTGCGGCGGTCCTCGACTGCGCGGTTCTTGGCGAAGGCGTCGGGATCGTCGCCGCCGTATTCCACGGCCAGCGAGTGGTCCACGATCAGCTGCACCGGCACCACCGGATTGACCTTGGCGGGGTCGCCGCCCTTTTCGGCGATGGCGTCGCGCAGGCCGGCCAGGTCCACCAGCGCGGTCTGGCCCAGGATGTCGTGGCAGACCACGCGCGCCGGGTACCACGGGAAGTCCAGGTCGCGGCGGCGTTCGATCAGCTGCTTGAGCGCGTCGGTCAGGAGCGCCGGGTCGCAGCGGCGCACCAGGTTCTCGGCCAGCACGCGCGACGTGTAGGGCAGGCGGTCATAGGCCCCAGGGGAAATCGCCTCGACGGCGGCGCGGGTGTCGAAGTAGTCCAGGCGGGTGCCGGCCAGGGGCTTGCGGTAGTTTTGGTTCATGCCTCGGTGCGCTGCAGGTTGCCCTGCGCGATCTGCTGTTCGATGTTGAGACGGGATGCGCGGATGTGGCGGCGCATCAGGATTTCAGCCAACTCGCCATCGCGGTCGGCGATGGCGTCAAGAATGCGGTGGTGTTCGGCATAGGCCTGCCGCGGGCGGTTGGGCGTGGTGGAGTACTGGATGCGGTACATGCGCGCGAGCTGATAGAGCTCGTCGCACAGCATCCGAAACAGCATCTGGTTGCCGCTGCCCTTGACGATGCGGTAGTGGAAATCGTAGTCGCCCTCCTGCTGGTAGTAGCCGAGGCCGGCCTGGAAGGCCTCGTCGCGCTCGTGCGCTTCGAGCACGCCGCGCAGCTCCGCGATCTCGGCCGGCGGCATGCGCTCGGCCGCCAGGCGGCAGGCCGTGCCTTCCAGCGATTCGCGGATTTCGTAGAGTTCGCAGAGTTCCTGCTGCGACAGCGACACCACGCGCGCGCCGGCGTGCGGCACGCGCACCAGCAGCCGCTGGCCTTCCAGCCGGTGCAGCGCCTCGCGCAGCGGCCCGCGGCTGACGCCGTGGATCCGCGCCAGCTCGGGCTCGGAGATCTTGCTGCCGGGGGCGATCTCGCCCTTGACGATGGCGGACTGGATCTGGCGGAAGATGTGTTCCGCCAGGGTCTCGCTATCGCCCGGGGCGGCGCCCGGCAGCGTCAGTACTTTGCTCATGTGTCGACAATTCTTCCGAATTTAATGAAAAAAATCGGATTGGCGCGCCGTAAGGCGCAGGATTGTCAACAATTTACCCCGGCGTCGGGCAGGGCGCAAGCCGCCGGGGCCCCGCCTACTGCTTGTGGTGCACCTCCTGCAGGCCGTAGACCTGCACGGGAATGCCCGCCTGGCGCGCCTTCAGCTGCAGGGACAGGTACTGGGAGTAGTGGCGCGACTGGTGCAGGTTGCCGCCGTGGAACCACAGCGCCTCCTGCTGGGTGGGCTTCCACATGTTGCGCTGCTCGCCTTCCCAGGGGCCAGGGTCCTTGGTCGTGTCCGAGCCCAGCCCCCAGCACTTGCCGACCTTGTCCGCGACCTCGCGGCTGATCAGGTCGGCGGCCCAGCCGTTCATCGAGCCGTAGCCGGTGGCGTAGACCACCAGGTCGGCCGGCAGGCTCACGCCGTTCTTCAGCACCACGGCGTCGCGCGTCAGGTGGCTGACGTCGGTGCGCGACTGCAGCTTGATGCTGCCGTCGATGATCAGGTCGCAGGCGCCCACGTCGATGTAGTAGCCGGAGCCGCGCCGCAGGTACTTCATGAACAGGCCCGAGCCGTCGTCGCCCCAGTCCAGCATGAAGCCGGCGGCCTCCAGCTTGTTGTAGAACTCGGCGTCGCGCTCGCGCATCCGCTCATACAGCGGGATCTGGAACTGCGCCATGATCTTGTAGGGCAGGGACGCGAACGTCAGGTCGGCCTTGCGCGTGGTCATGCCATTGGCCAGCGCCTGCTCCGAATAAAGCGCGCCCAGGCCGATGTCCATCAGCGTGTCCGAACGCACGATGTGCGTGGACGAACGCTGCACCATCGTCACATGGGCGCCGGCTTCCCACAACGCCGCGCAGATATCGTGCGCGGAGTTGTTGGCGCCGATGACGACCACGTTCTTGCCGCGGTAGGCGTCGGGGCCGGGGTGGCGCGAGGAATGGTGCTGTTCGCCCCGGAACTCATCCTGTCCGGGAAAGCGCGGGATATTGGGCTTGCCGGACATGCCGGTGGCCAGCACCAGCTGCTTGGGCCGCAGCACCACGGGCTCGCCGTCGCGCAGCACGGTGACTTCCCATTCCTGTTTGTCCTCGTCATAGCGCGCCGACTGGCAGGTGCTGGACGTCCAGTAGTTGATCTCCATGATCCTGGTGTACATCTCCAGCCAGTCGCCGATCTTGTCCTTGGGCGCGAAGATCGGCCAGTTCTCGGGGAAGGGGATGTAGGGCAGATGGTCGTACCAGACCGGGTCGTGCAGGCACAGCGACTTGTAGCGCTTTCTCCAGCTGTCGCCGGCGCGCTCGTTCTTCTCGATGATGAGGGTGGGCACGTCGAGCTGGCGCAGGCGCGCGCCCAGCGCGATGCCGCCCTGTCCGCCGCCGATGATGAGCACGTAGGGCTGGGTCCGGTAGCCGAGCTCGGCGGCCTCCTGCTCGCGCTTCTCCAGCCAGGTCTGGCGGGTCCGGCTGCTGCCGTGTTCGGCGCCCTTGGGCCGGCGCACGCCGCTGGGCTCTTCATGCCCCTTCAGCTCCGACATGGTGGTCAGCAGCGTCCAGATGCGGCCGTCGCGCACGCGGATGTGGCCATAGCCGCGGGCGCGGTTGGTCTCGATCTCGATCCAGCCCTGCAGCAGGCCGTCGTCGTCCGACACGGCCTCCTTCGGGTCCAGGTTGAACCGCACCGGCTCGACCTGTTCCAGCTGGTGCCGCAGCATGTCGCGGATCTGGTCGCGCCCCTCCAGGGTGCGCAGGTTCCAGGTGAACAGCACCAGGTCGCGCCAATAGCATTCGTCCTGGAACAGCGCGGCGACGGCATCGACGTCCTTGTTGCCCAGCGCGGTGTTCAGGCGTCCCAGCAGGGCCTCCAGGGCGGCGCCGGCTTGATCGGTCTGCATGTCTAGTCTCCTTGCCCGTGGCGGGCGATCGTTGTCTTGGCGGACCGGGGCGGTCCGTGGGCGGTTCCGGCCTGTGCCGGCCGGTGGCCGCCCACCGTAGACAAGCAATCGCCATGCCATATCGGCGCGCCGCGCGCGGCGCCCGGCGCGCGCGACAGGCGGGCGGGAAGGGGCGTGGCGGCGCGCCACAGCTGTGGCGCGCGGGTGTGGCGCCGCGCCTTAGTGGCGCGGGGACAGGCCGTAGCGCCGCATCTGGCGATGGACCGTGGAGCGGTCCACGCCCATGCGGCGGGCGGCCTCGGAGACGTTGCCGGCGCAGCGCGCCAGCATGGAACGCAGGGCAGCTTCGCCGGGGCTGGCGGCCGCCGCCACCGGCGCCAGCGCATCGGGCAGGTCGCCGGCCTCGATCACGCCGTTCTCGCACAGCGCGGCGGCCACCGCGATGGCGTTGGCCAGTTCGCGGATATTGCCGGGCCAGGCGTGCGACTTCAGCGCCATCAGCGCGGCCGGCGACAGCACGGGCGCGCCCGATTCGTCCTGGTGGCGCGCCAGCAGGCGTTCGATCAGCCACTCCAGGTCTTCGCGTTCGCGCAGCGGCGGGATGGTCAGCGTGGCCGCGTTGATGCGGTAATACAGGTCTTCGCGGAAACGGCCCTCGCGCACCAGCGCCGCCAGGTCGCGGTGCGAGGCCGACAGCAGGCTCAGGCGCACGGCGCGCGGCGCATTGGCGCCGATGGGCGTGACCTCGGATTCGGCCAGCACGCGCAGCAGGCGGCTTTGCAGGGCCAGCGGCATGTCGCCGATCTCGTCCAGGAACAGGGTGCCGCCGTCGGACTCCTCGATCAGGCCCTTGCGGCCCTTGGCCGCCGCGCCGGTGTAGGCGCCGGGCAGATAGCCGAACAGCTCGCTTTCGATCAGGGATTCGGGAATGGCCGCGCAGTTGACGGCGACGAAGCGGCCCGTGCGCCCGCTGCCGTCATGGATGGCGCGGGCCAGGTACTCCTTGCCCGCGCCGGTCTCGCCCTGCAGCAGAATGGGCAGGCGCTGCCTGGCCAGCTTGGCGGCGCGCGCCAGCATCGCGGCCATCCGGGCGTCGCCGCCGTCCAGCCCGCCGAGGGCGGCCGGCGCGCCGCGCACGGCGACGGCGGCGGCGCGCGCGCGCCGGTTGGGCTCGATGGCGTGCGCGAACAGCGCGTTGCCGTCGCGCGCGACGATCAGGCGGTCCTGCGGGGCGTGGGCGCGGGTGTAGCGGGGCAGGTCGTCGAGCTGCACGTCGAAGAAGCGGGTGACGGGCTGGCCGATGAGGCCGGCGGGGTTGCGCCAGTCCAGGCCGGCGGCGCGCGCCAGCAGCTTGGCGCCCGTGTGCGTCATGCCCAGGATGCGGCCGGACCCGTCCAGCGAGACGGCGGCCTCGGGGTCCACGTCCAGGAACTCGGGCGACCGCGCGAAGCGCAGCACCCACTCGCTGCTGGTGCGCGCCATCAGGTTGGCCATCTCGATGCGCCGCGCGGTGCCGGTGACCAGATGCAGCGCCAGGTTCTGGCTGGCCTTCAGCACGGGGGAACTGAGCAGCGAGATGTCCAGCACCGCGGCCAGCTCGCCGTCGGCGCTGTAGATCGGGGCGGCGGTGCAGGACAGCGGCGTGTGGGTGTTGTCGAAATGGTCGGTCTGATGGATGGTGAGCGCTTCGCCGCTTTCCAGGCAGGCGCCCACGGCGCAGGTGCCGGCGCGCCGCTCCGACCACTCCGACCCCAGATAGAGGCCGGCCTTGCGCAATTGCGCCGTCTGCTGGGCGTCGCCGAGGAACTCCACGGTGACGCCCTGCCGGTCGGCCAGCAGCAGCACATAGTTCTGTCCGGCGACCTGGCGGAACAGGTGGTCCAGGCCGGAGCGCGCGATGGCGATCAGCGCCTCGGATTGCTGGCGATGCTCGCGCAGCCGCCCGTCGGGCACGATATAGGCCTCGCAGGCGTGCGCGGGATCGAGCCGGTACTGGTCCAGGCAGCGCAGCCAGCTGCTGACCACGTGCGCGTCGCGCTGCGTGGGGCGGCCAAGGCCGACCTGTTCGATCTCGCGGATATGGGCGAAGTGCTGGGAACTAGGCATGTCGTCTCCATGGAGCGCCCGATCTGCGTCGAGTAGCCGGACAGCATGCACAGAGGACGACACGCCTGTAAATGCTGGTTATCCAGCATCGGGTGCGGCGCGGGCGCTACAGGTCGACCTTGACCTTGCCCGCCTGCACCAGCCTGGCCACGTCGCGGATTTCCGCCAGCAGCGCCTGCTGCAGCTGTGCCGGCGTGCCGCCGGTGGGCTGGAAGCCCTGTTCGGCCAGCTTGGCGCGCACCGTCTCCGTCTGCAGCGCGCGGTTGACGCCCTGGTTGAGCGCGGCGACGGCGGCCTCCGGCGTGCCCGCGGCGCAATACGTGCCGAACTGGATCTGCGCGGAGAAGCCGGGGTAGCCGCTTTCGGCCACCGTGGGGATGTCCGGATACTTGGGCAGGCGTTCCGGGCTGGTCACGGCCAGCACGCGCAGGCGTCCGCCCTGCAGGTACGGCTCGACCGCCGCCACCGTGGCCACCACCAGCTGTATCTGTCCGCCCAGCAGGTCCGTCATCATCGGCCCGGTGCCGCGATACGGCACGTGCAGCAGCTCGACGCCGCAGGCCGCCTGCAGCAGTTCGGTCGCCAGATGCTGGGGCGTGGCGTTGCCGGGCGTGCCGAACGTCAGGCCCTTGGGTTCGCGCTTGGCCTGGGCCACCAGTTCGGCCAGCGTCTTGGCCGGCACGTCGGCGTTGACCGCCACCATGTAGGGCGAACGCGCGATCGGGCAGACCGGCGTGAGCTGCTTGAGCACATCCTCGGGCGGCCGGGCGTAGTAGCGCACCGAAGGCACCAGGCCGGCGAACAGCAGCACGCTGCCGTCCTTGGCGCCGTTGGCGGTGTAGTCGGCGCCCAGCATGCCGCTGGCGCCGGGCTTGTTCTCGACCACCACGGGGCGGTCCATCGCGCCTTCCATCGCCGCGGCGACGACCCGGCCCAGCACGTCCGTGCCGCCGCCCGGCGGGAACGGCACGACCACGCGCAGCGGCGCCGCGCGCGCGCCGGCGGACCGGCCCGCCATGACGCCGGCCGGCGCCAGGGCCAGCGCCGCCAGGTTCTTCAAGAGGGATCTGCGATTCATGTCGTATGTCTCCGCGTATGTCTCTGTTCTTATGCCGTTCAGGCGCAGTGCCGGGTTTCGCCCTGGGCCAGGAAAAAGCGCTGCAGGGCCGCCGCCACCACCGCCGGTTCCTCCACCGGCAGCATATGCCGCTGGCCGGCCACCACCCGGGCCTGGCCGCAAGGCAGCGCGGCGGCCAGCTCGCGCGTCATGCGCGGCGTGGACCCGACGTCCTCCTCGCCGGTCATCGCCAGCGCGGGGCAGGCGATGCCGGGCGCGGCCTGCGCCAGAATCGGATCGCCCAGCGCAAACACGCGGTAGGCGGCCAGAAAGCTCGCGCGGTCGTTGCGCAGCAGGCGCTGCCCGATGCTGGCGACCCGTTCCGGCCGCCGCGCCTGGAAGTCCGGCGTGAACCAGCGCGCCAGCGATACCTGGGCCGCCGCCGCGGGGTCCTGCGTCGCGGCCGCTTCCAGCCGCGCCAGCACGGCGCGCGCTTCATCGGGGCTGCGCCGGAACACCGTGCTCAGCAGCGTCAGGCGCCGCACCCGCTGCGGCCGCGCGGCGGCATAAGCCCCCGCGATCAGGCCGCCCATGGAATAGCCCAGCACGTTGGCGTTCTGCCAGCCGGCGCGGTCCAGCTCGGCGTCGAGCTGGGCGATGTAGTCCTGCACCGTTATGGTCTCGTCCACGGCGGGGGCGTTGCCATGGCCCAGCAGGTCGTAGCGCAGCACCTCGAAATCCGGCTCCAGCAGCGGCGCCAGGTCGTCCCACAACGTGTGGTCCAGGCCCACGCCATGCAGCAGCACCAGCGGCTCGCCGCGGCCGCTGCGGCTATAGTGCGCGCTCATTTCGCCTGGGCCTCGCGCTCGAGTTCCTGCATGTCCGAATAACGGTTGCCGATGCGATGGTGCGGACGGCCCGAAGTGGCCGCGCCCAGCGCGACCACGATCTCGTCCGGCGCGGGCGCGTCGTTGATCGTGGTCTGCACCGTCAGGTAGTGCGAGCGCAGGCCCTCGTCCTGCTTGTGCATCAAGGGCACGGAAATCACGCAGCCCGGGCCGCCGCGCATATTGGTGAAGCTCAGGTAGCTGGTGCCGCCCACCGCGTTGCGGTAGGCGTTGCCGAAGCGCAGCGTGTGGATCAGCGCCGACGCGTGCTCGATTTCGCCGGCCGTGCCCACCACGGCGGCCTTGCCGTAGGCCTCGACCTGGTCGGCCGACCCGGCCTGCCGCAGGATTTCCCCGACCAGCAGCTCGCCCAGCGGCGGCGCGGCCGCCAGGATCTGCGGGCGCAGGTCTTCCTGGAACGGCAGGCCCGCCCACGGATTGCGGATCACGGCGGCGGCCACGATCATCACCAGCGGACGCTCGGCCGCGCGGCCTCCTTCGATCAGGGTTTTCTCGACATAACTGACTACTTTGCGCACTTGCAGGGACATACCGCGGCTCCACGACCTGTTGGATGAATGGCGGGCCATTGTTGGACGCCCGACGCGGTTTTGACAATCCAAATTAACGTAAGTTAATTTCGGAAAATCCGAATTTGCTTGGTGCCTCATGCCGCAGCCCCTCAAGATCCAGCACCTGCGCCAGTTCCTGCTCGCGGCCGACCACGGCAGCTTCCGCCTGGCGGCCGAAGGCACCTTCCGCTCGCAGGCCGCCGTCTCGGCGGCCATGCAGGACCTGGAACAGCAGCTGGGCGCGCCGCTCTTCGAACCCGGCAAGCGCGCGCAGCTCACCCCGCTGGGCGCGGCGGTCGCGCCGCTGTTTCGCGAACTGCTGTCCACCCACGACCGGGTGCTGGACGCCGCGCGCCAGCTCAGCCTGGGCAGCCAGGGGCCGGTTTCGCTGGCCGTCATGCCCTCGCTGGCCGACGAATGGCTGCCGCGGCTGCTGGAACGCTACGCGCGCGGCCACCCCGCGATCCGCATCCGCGCCATCGACGAGCCCTCGCAGGACGTGCACCGGCTGGTGCTGAACGGCGAAGTGCAGGTCGGCGTGGCGGGGCAGGTGCCGCGCACCGCCGAAGTCGCCTTCGCGCCGGTGGCGCGCGACGCCTTCGGCCTGGTCTGCCGCAAGAGCCACCCGCTGGCGCGCCGGCGCGGCCCGGTGCCCTGGTCCGCGCTGGCCGGCGAACGCCTGATCGGCAACGCCACCTTCGACACCTTGCGCAACCGGCAACTGGGCGGCGCCATCGAAGACCCGTTCATGGTGGTGTCCAACCGCGCCTCGCTGCTGGCCAGCGTGGTCAGCGGACTGGGCGTGACCGTGCTGCCGGTGCTGGCGCGCCCCGCGGCCAGCACCGGCCTGGCCTTCGTGCCGCTGGCCGAACCCACCGTGGAGCGCATCGTCGGCGTCCTGACCCGCAAGGAAGAGACGCTGCTGCCGTCGGTGGCGGCCCTGCATGAACTGGCGTTGCGGTCGCTGGCGCAGTTCACGCGGCGCAAGGGGGCTGGGTTGGTGTAGGGGAGGCGGCGGGGAAACCCGGTCGGCGACGGTCGAACCCATGTGCGCTCGTTACGACGCGGGGTGTTCAAACAGGCCCGTAATCGTCGACTCAAAGGCCTGCCGCGGCGATGTGGATAATCATCGATCTACAATTTTTTGGTATTAAAACAGATTTTTCGAGTTTGAGGGGGCGCTTAAATCAAGTTTTAATCGTAGGTTGGGGGGTAATCACTTGGTAAGGGTTTGTGGTGAACGTTTAGACTTCGGCTGGTGGTGTGGGCCGGTTTTAGATGTAATAGCCTGGGCTACAACTGGCTACGTTCATCGAGAAGTATTCGAGGTTCTCGAGTATCTTGGGGTTGATCGCATCACGGTTGGAGTTCGTAAGTCGGGGTTGAAATGAAAGTAAATGTGAATATTAGAAGAAGGGCGGCGGCAGACGAAGACGTGCGCAAGCTGAATTCGATAATAATTGCCAGGCTTTCAAAAATAGATGGAATTTTTAGAGGTGATGATGTCCAGCTTCAGGCGGTATTTGATCCGGGGAAAGGTGAAAGCGCAGGAACATATTTGTCACCGTTTTTGGTGGAAGGGATCCGCGGAGGGGTTTCCTATGCGTCTAGGACTCCTGGGGCCGTTAAAGATCGTGGAACCTCTGACGATTTCATTTATTTGGAATTGGACCTAGAATCACTAAACTATAATTGGTTTGTCACAGTTGTTTTTCCCGTCATCGTGGAGGCATTTGGAGCCTATCGTTCCACCGTTGTCACGGACTTGGATCAAAGGGATGATGATTTTAATAAGATTGTCGAACTATGCCGATTGGAGAAAAAGGACCTTAAGTCGAGAGACGGAGTCTTTCGTATTCAGTCAGTGAATTATTTTGACGATATTTTATGTAAGCGGGCCTTCGGGATTGGCAGCAAAGAAGTGGCAGCCCGACTTGAAGAGCACGTCTATGTTGTTAGAGAAATCGGCGACGGCGTTTTTTTTATCACTTCAGATAAACCAGTTGCAGGGCCCGAAACGCTCATTATTGATAAAAAAATAAAGCGTCTCCTGGCCGGAAGGTGATCTCGAAATTTGTACTGGTACAGTATTTACCTGATCCCAGTCTCACGCCCATGTTTGTTCAAGCTGCTTCGGCGAGCCAGTCTTCCGGGGCCGGGTTTCGGTCGCCCACGCTCGTGCCCAGATGCCGCCGTTCGCAATTGCAATGGTTTCGGCGGATCTCGAACTCTTCCTGCATTTGCTCTATCCGGAGTGCGCAACGGTTCCGGGTCCCTGTTACATAGTCCGGTTTGATGCCGGATGACCACGTCTCAACGTGGTCGACTGTCAGGTGAATACCGTATCAATACAGCTTTGCCGCTACGCGGGCGGGGAGCGTGCCACTGGCGCCCCACCCACACCTCAAGCCGCGCTTTCCAGCTCGATCCGGTTGCGGCCGTCAGCTTGGCCTCGTACAGGAACTCGTCGGCACGGCGCGACAGCTGCGCCAGGCCGGCGGCGTCTTGCAACACTTCCAGGTGGAGTGGTAGCAGGCCGTGAAACGAAATTCTCTTCAAGAATATTTTCAGACGGTACGACGGGATTGCATGGTTGTAGAGGCTTGATATTCGCTGATGGGATATTGGTGAGCCTAGAAAGCCTAAGAGGATATCGGGCAGAGACTTCGAGTCGGCTGCCACAGGAGGGTTTAGTAATGCTCTTACCGAAAATCGGCATGTTCCCGCATTGCTATACGATAATAATAATCCTGAAGGCATGCCCTATGTGAAATTTGATGGTTACAATGGTATCACTAACATAACGGTCAGGGTTCGTAAGTAGGGGTTGATATGAAAGTAGATGCGAATTTTAGAAGAAGGGCTGTTGCGGACGAGGACGTACGAAGGTTGAATTCGACAATAGTTTCCAGGCTTTCAAAAATAGATGGAATTTTTAGAGTTGATGATGTTGCGCGTCGAGTGGTGTTTGATCAAGGAACGGGCGAGAGCGCGGAAGCAAATTTGTCACCATGTTTGATACAGGGAATCCGCGGGGGAATCTCTTACGCGTCCAGACGTCTTGGGGCTATTAGAGATCACGGCACCTCTGATGATTTCATCCGATTAGAATTGGATCTGGATTTAATCGATTATCTTTGGTTTGTAGCTGACGTTTTTCCCGCCGTCGTGGAGGCTTTTGAGGCCTATCGTTCAACTACCGAAACGGACGAGGATCAAATGGTCGATGATTTCGAGAAAATCATCGAACTAAGTCGACTGGAGAAAAAGGATATTCTGTCGAGAGATGGGGTGTTTCGTATTCAGTCAGTAAATTATTTTGACGATATTCTATGTAGGCGAGCTTTCGGGATTGGTAGCAAAGAAGTGGTAGCCCGACTTGAAGGCCACGTCTATGTTGTCAGAGAAATCGGCGACGGCGTTTTTTTCATAACTTCCGATAAACCGGTTGCGGGGCCGGAAACACTCATTATTGATGAAAAAATAAAACGCATCCTCGCCGGGAAATGATCTCGAAATTCGTACTGGTACAGTATTTGCCTGATTCCAGTCTCGCGCCGGATGTCTGGCCAATCTGCTTCGGCGAGCCAGTCTTCTTGGTCCGGCAGCTGAGTGTTGCCGGCGTTGACTATTTTGTGCCGGGCTTCGGTCTTCCACGCTCGTCCCCGTTACATGGCCCGGTTTGAGGCCGGATGACCACGTCTCAACGTGGTCGACTGTCAGGTGAATACCGTATCAATACAGATTTGCCGCTACGCGGGCGGGGGCGTGCCACCGGCCCCCCACCCCCACCTCAAGCCGCGCTTTCCAGCTCCACCCGGTTGCGGCCGTTCAGCTTGGCTTCGTACAGCAATTCGTCGGCGCGGCGCGACAGCCGCGCCAGGGCGGCGGCGTCCGTGCCTCTGGCGTAGGTGACGCCGAAGCTGGCGGTCATGCTGAAGCGGCTGCCGTCGCTGACGGTGATCAGCGTCTCGGCGATGGCCTTGCGCATGCGCTGTGCGATGCCATGGGCGCGTCGCGGATCGCAGCCGTGGCACAGCACCGCGAATTCCTCGCCGCCGACGCGGGCGACGATGTCGGATTGGCGGAAGATGCGCCGGCACAGTTCGGCCACGGCCTTGAGCGCTTCGTCGCCGGTGGCATGGCCGTGGGTGTCGTTGATGGCCTTGAAGTGGTCGATGTCGAAGAGGATGAAGGCCAGCCCCTCGTCGCTGCCGCGCACGCGCGCCAGCGTGGCTTGCAGGCGCTTTTCGAAGGCGCGCCGGTTGAGCAGGCCGGTGAGGAAATCGGTTTCGGCCATGACGGCCAGGTCGCGGATGAGGCGGTCGCGCTCCAGTTCGAGCTTGCGCAGCGCCGTGGCGTTGTCGTTGAGCACGCTGAGCGCCTTGAACATGCCGTTGACTTCACCGCGGTATTTGTCCGTGGGGATGCGCGGGGCCTCGCCGCCCCGGGCGATCGCGCCGATGATGTCGGTGGCGCGCACGAAAGGGCGGATGACCCGCCGGCGGAACAGGGTCAGCCCGACGATGAGCGCGGCGGTGAGCATGGCGGCCGCCGCCAGCGTGGTCAGCAGCACGCGGATGGCGGCGGCCCGGCTTTCGCCGATGCACTGTTCGACCTCGTCGAGCATGACGTCGCGGAACCGCACGATGGAGGCCATGGTGGGCACGTAGTTCCGGCCCAGTTCGTACATGGTGACCGGGGCGCCGCTGATGCCGCGTTCGGCTTCTTCGCGCACGCTTTCCAGGTAGCTCAGGCCGGCGCCGAAGTACTGCTGCTGCAGGTCCAGATAGGCATGCGAGCGGGCATGGCGCGGCATGCCGGCGATGTTGGTGCGGATCAGCGCGCGCAGTTCGTGGATGCGGCCCAGCACGTGCTCGATTTCGAGCTGGTCGCCGGTGGTCAGCATGCGGCGCTTGCTCAGCGCCGGCGCGAAGGCGGAGCCCAGCAGGCCGGCCTGCTCGCGCAGTTCGCCGGCCAGCAGCGCCAGCATCAGCAGGTCGAAGTCCTCGCCCTGGTTGCGCGCGATCCGGCCGATGCCGTCGGACATCGCCGCGCGCAGCTGCGGCACCAGCGCGACCATGTCGCCGACCACGTTCCACAGGTTCAGGCCCGAAACGGTGGCGCGCGGCGCGGCGATCGCGAGATCGGCGCCGGCGCGGGCGTCGAGCAGGGCCTGCCGGATGCGCTGGATATTGGTGAATTCGGCGGCGCCGTCGGGATTGAGCGGGGCGCGGTACAGGGCCAGCAGGTCTGCGATGCGGGCGTTGGTGCGCTGGCGCGCTTCGTCCAGGGCGCGGAGCATTTCGTCGGGCACCGGCAGGTCGGCGCCCAGCGCCGCGTTCATGGGGCCGCGCTCGGCCGATACCGCTTCCATCGCTTCCAGGGTCCTGCGCACCACCACGAAGCCGCTCATGGCTTCGTCGGTGGAGGCCAGGGACCGCCAGTTCTGCTGCACCACGATCACGGTCAGCATGGACACGGGCAACGCCACGCCGGCCGCCAGTATCAGGAAATACCTTTCCAGCGATTTAAGGGCAAAGACATTGCGGAACATGCGGCAGACACGGACTCGGAACAATGACTGGCCGCAGATTACTTGAAATGCGGCGCCGGCTGCATTGGTTTAGGCCAACATTTCCGCAGGCTTGCTTTTATGTCGCATTAAGTCGAATTATCTCAATCCCGTGGCGGCCGGACGGCCCTTCGGGTATGTTGCGGGCTGGGCGGCCGGGGCCGCGCATGACCGTAAGAGTAGACATGGGACGTTTAGCCATTCTGGGCGCCCTGCACGAGGAAATCGCCGACCTGCTGGCCGCGATGGACCCGGGCGCCGCCACCTTCCGCATCGCCATGCGCGATTTTCATGTGGGCACGTTGTGGGGCACGCCCTGCGTGATCGCGCTGAGCCGCATCGGCAAGGTGGCCGCGGCCGCCACGGCTTGTATCGCGATCCAGGAGTTCAAGGCTTCGCGCGTGATCTTCACCGGCCTGGCCGGCGGCCTGCACGCGGACGTGGAGGTGGGCGATGTGGTCGTGGCCAGCGCCGTGATGCAGTACGACATGGACGCGCGCCCGCTGTTCGGGCGCCACGAGATTCCCTTGCTGGGACGCGAGCGCTTCGACGCGGACCCGGCGCTGGGCAGGCTGTTGCAGGACAGCGCCGCGCTGTTCGCGCGCAGCCCCGCGGCCATGCCCGCGGCCGGCGCTGCGCGCAGGCCGCCGAAGGTGCACCACGGCCTGATCGCCACCGGCGACGTGTTCGTCAACGACAACGAGTACGCGCAGCGGCTGCGCCAGACGCTGCCCGAGGCGTTATGCCTGGAGATGGAAGGCGGCGCCACGGCGCAGGTCTGCTATGAATTCGGCGTTCCGTTCGCGCTGCTGCGCGTGATCTCGGACCGCGCGGACCATGCCGCCAAGAGCGATTTCACCGACTTCCTGGTGAACCTGGCGCGGGTCTACAGCGCCGGCATCCTGGCGCCGCTGCTGCAATCGGGCGCCTTGCGGCAGGCCTGAGCGCCACGGCCTTCAGGGGCCGGTGTCGGGATAGTTGGGGCCGGCGTCATGGAAGCCGCCGCTGCTGTAGGGATTGACGGCGCCGGGGTGGGGCGGGCCGCCTGGCCCCGATGCACAGCCGGCAAGCAGCAGCGCCGCGGCCACGAGGCAGAGCTGGCGGATCAGAGCGGATTTCATGGAAGTCTCCTGCGCATGTTCCCGGGCCTGATTCATTCTACGCCGCGCGGCTTAGCCGTGTTCCAGGCGGTAGAACTGCTGGCTGGCGATCAGGGTGGCGCCGCAGGAGGTCTTCATGCCTTCGAGCGCGGTGCGCCGGTCGGAGCTGACGCTGGCCGCGCCTTCGACGATGGTGTGGGTGCCGCTGCATTTGGGGCAGGTGACGCGGTCGCCCAGCCGGGCCATGGGCTGGCCGAAGATCATCACCGTTTCGTCGCCCGTGACGACCACCCCGCCATGCGAGGTGCGGTCGCCCTTGCGTATCACCGATAGCTGCGCCATGGCTGCCTGTTGCGTTGTCAGAAATGTCGTGTTTGCTTACAGATACGTGCCGTCCGGCGCCAGGCGGGGCGTGCCGACGACGAAGCTGCCGTCGGGCGCCATGCGCACCGGACCGCCGCCGCCCAGGTAGCTGCCGTCGGGCGCGCGCTGGGGCTTGCCGGCCACGTAGGTGCCGTCCGGGGCGCGCGTGATGGGGCCGCCGTCGCCGACATAGGTGCCGTCGGGGCAGCGGCGCGGCTTGCCGTTGATGAAGCGGCCGTCGGGCAGCATGTGGAATGACTTGTTCATCTCGACTCCGGGGCGGGGGGAATGCGCATGATAGCGAGGCGGCGTGATGCGCTTTGTAATAGGACGTGTCATCTTCAAACGTCCCGCCGTTACAGATATGGGAAGATCCGTCCGACCCGTCTTCCCACAAAATCAAAATGAGCGATATCGACACACTGCTGCAGCCCATCCCGGGCGAGGCGCCCTGCGGCGTGGACATGGTGTTTTCGGCCGAGTTCGACGCCATCCGCGAAGCCCGCCGCCACGACGATCCGCACCTGGACCAGGGCGACTGGATCATCGACATCAAGGAAGCCGACTGGCCGCAGGTGATCGCCATCTGCACCGGCGTGCTGCGCGAGCGCAGCAAGGACGTGCGCGTGGCGGCCTGGCTGGCCGAGGCCTGGGCCAAGACGCGCGGCTTCGCCGGCCTGCGCGACGGGTTCCTGCTGGTCGACGGCCTGTGCCGCGGCTACTGGGACGGCCTGCATCCGGTGCCCGACGAGGGCGACGTGCAGCAGCGCGTGGGCAACCTGGCCTGGCTGCTGTCGCGCTCGCAGCAGCTGATCCGCGAGCTGCCGCTGACGCAGTCCGAAGGCGGACGCTACGGTGCGGCGCTGTGGGAAAGCGCCACGCAGCTGGCCAACGCGGTCAAGCGCGCGCCGCAGAACGCGGCCGAGCTCACCCGCGGCAAGCTGACGCTGGAGCAGTTCGACGCGGCGCGCCGCGATACGCCGCCGGCCTTTTATTCGGAGCTGGAGGGCAGCCTGCAGAGCTGTTTCGCCGCGCTCGACATGCTCGAGGCGACGCTGACGCAGCGCCTGGGCGACGAAGGCCCGGCTTTCTCGCCGGTGCGCGAAGCCTTGAAGAGCGTGGCCGAACTGGCGCACCGCTTCGCCCGCGACGCTGGCCTGCTGCCGCGCGCCGAGACGCCGGCGACGCCGGCCGCCGCCGCGCCCGCGCAACCCTCCGCCACCCGCCTGGAGCCGACCTTGAGCCCTGCCGAACCCCAGTCCGCGGCGCCCGCCGCCGCGCGCGGCCCGCTGCAAACCCGCGACCAGGCGCTGGCGCAGTTGCGCGAGGTGGCGGAATTCTTCCGCCGCACCGAGCCGCACAGCCCGGTGGCCTATCTGGCCGACAAGGCCGCCAACTGGGGCGAGATGTCGCTGCACCTGTGGCTGCGCACCGTGCTCAAGAACGACGACGCGCTGGCGGGGCTGGAAGAGCTGCTGGGCGTGCCCAAGCAGCCCGACGGCAACGGCTAGCGGCTGGCGCGGAACTCGATGCGGCGGTTCTTGGCGCGGCCTTCGGCGGTGGAGTTGGTGGCCAGCGGCTGGTCCGGCCCGGCGCCCAGCGTCTCGAAACGGGCCGCGGGCAGGCCCTTGTCCACCAGATAGTTGCGCACCGCGTCGGCGCGCGCCTGGCTCAGCGCCAGGTTGGTGCTGCGGCTGCCGGAGCTGTCGGTGTGGCCGATGATCTGCACTTTTTCGCTGCGCAGTTTGGGCACCACGTCGGCCACCTGGTCCAGCAGTTCGCGGCCGCGCGCGGTCAGCGTGGCGCTGCCGGTCTCGAATTCCACCACGCGGTTGGCCAGCAGGTTGTCGAGCAGGCCCTGCTCGTCCTTGCCGGCCGCCACCCGCAGCCCGTTGACGATCTTGTAGGTCGGGTTGAGCGAGGTCGCGAAGTTGCTGGCGATCTGCTGGCGCGAGGCTTCGTTCTGCACCTCGCCGCGCAGGCGGATCTGGGTGCCGTCGATCTCCAGCTGGCCGCGGTTGATCTGCTTGAGGGGCTGGCCGATCAGCTTGCCCACGTGTTCCGACCAGTTGGGCGGCGCGACCACGCCGCCCACGTCGATGCGGTCGATCACGTTGCCCACGCCGTAGACCTGCTGCAGTCTGGCCAGCACGTTGGCCTTGGTGGCCTCGTCGGGCACGGCGCCGCTGGCCACCACCTGGCCGGGCTGGGGAATGACGTTGGCGGGAACGACGGTGGCGGCGTCCTGCGCCGCCGCGGCGCAGGAATACAACGCCGCCAGGATCAGGAGAGAGACGCGCATGGTCAGGCTCCGGTGAATACTTCGCGGAAGGTGTCCAGCGCAATGCGCAGGGACAGCCGCGGTTGGTCCAGATAGCTGGAGAGCTTGGCCAGCCCGTGGCTGGCCGATACGTGGTTGCGCACCCAGGGCGCGTCCTCCAGCACGATGTGCTGCTCGGCGTAGGTCTGCGGCGTGGACAGCAGGCCGGCCAGGGTCTGCGGCGAGGCGCCGCGGAATCCCACCGCCAGGCGGTGCTTGCCGCCGATGCGGCCGACGAACAGCGTGATCTCGAAGTCGGCCCGCGCCAGGAACGGCGCGATCAGCGTCATCCAGTACGCGGCCACCAGATTGATGTAGAGCGGATCGTCCGGCAGGGGCAGCGACAGCCCCTTGTCCAGCTGCGACGAGCCGCTGGACATCACCGGCTCCAGCAGGATGCCCAGCGCCAGGATGATGTCGTGCACGCGCGCCTGGTGGCCGTTGCCGCGCAGCATCGCTTCCAGCCGCTCGACAGTCTGCAGGTCGACGAAGGCGTCGAAGCCGTCGTCGGCGGCGGTGCGGATTTCGCCTTCCAGCTCGTTCAGGGCCTGCAGGGCCGCGGCCGGATCGCTGTCGCTCATCAGCATGGCGGCCGCGCCGCCCATGCGGTTCCACAGCCGGCTGAAGGCCATGGGGCTGCGGGCGATGAATTCCAGCGGACGCTGCACCTCGACCGAAGTGGCCGACAGGAACGGAAAGCGCCGGCCCGACTGGTCCTGGCTGGGTTGCAGATGCCCCGCGATGGCGAGCTTGCCGCGCGAACCCAGGATGGCGAAGGGCATGGGCTCGGCCTCGTCGTAGAGCGCCTTCCAGTGCGGCTCCTGCGCCAGGATCTCCATGGTGTTGGCGACCCACGCGTCCAGCGTGGCCATCAGCTGCGGATGCGAGGTGTTCTTGACGAAGTCGCCGCGGGTGGGAATCTTGCCGAAGTAGGCCGTTCGGAACAAGGGGGACTGCACGTTGCTCATCGCGGCGCTCCGGGTTGCGTCTGGGCGGAGGAGGGTTCAGGGGAGGCGCCGACCACCGAAGTGGGCAGGCGCAGGTTGCGCAGGCCCTGGCTGCCGGGCTCGCTGCCGCCGGCGCCCGGCGCCTGGGCGTTGCTGATGATGCGCAGCTTCACCGGCACCGTGACGTTGGACTTGGCCCAGCTCATGTTGAAGCTGCCGTCGGGGTTGGAACTGCGCTGCGCCGTCGAAATCAGGCGCTCCAGGCCGAAGCGGCCCGGCTCGTTGACGACCTCGACCACGCTGCCGTCGAAGGTGGTGGCGGTGATGCGCGCGCCCGGCGCGCCCTGCGCGTTGGGCCACACGAAATTGACCCACTGCGGCGGCGTGTTGCGGTAGCGCAGCTGCTGGCCGTCGATCTCGATGGTGTATTCGGTCACGCCGCCGGCCGGCCGCGGCTGGATCTGGAACAGCGTCTGCGGCTGGCTGGCCGCGCCGCTGCCGGCCGCGCCGCCGGACAGCGGCGCCACCCACTGCGCGAAGTTGGCGGTGAAGGTCGGCTGCAGGCTGACGCCCATGTCGCCCCAGGTGCGCGCGGTCAGGATGTCGCCGCGGCGCACGGTCAGCGGGCCCAGGGTTTCGTTGACGTAGCGCGCGATGCTGCCCTGCGGGCCGAAGACCTGGCCGATCTCGGCGCTGCTGGCTTCCACGCTGGCGCTGCCGGCGAACGGATACTTCTCGGCTAGGTTCTGCGTGAACGGCTGGTACACCTGCGCGTTCCAGACCTTGTTCAGCTCCGACTCGGCCGGTTGCATGGTGACGGCGTAGGCCTGGATCAGCGGGCGCACCAGCAGCGGACGCAGCGTTTCGCGCTGGGTCGCGCTCATGCCGGCCAGCATCTGTTCGTCGACCAGCTTGAGCGCGTCGGCCAGTTCGGAATCCTTGCCTTCCAGCGTCTGGCGCATCAGCACCAGCGCGCCGGGGCCGGGGTCGCCCTGGTTGTTCAGCAGGTTGAAGCGCGTGCGGATCTTCGACAGCGCGCCCATGTAGTTGCCCAGCAGCGACTGGTTGTCGCGCGTGACCACCAGGCGCGCCACGTCGGAGAACTCGCGTCCCACCGGACCCATCGGAATCGTCTCGCCGTTGGCGGTCGCGGCGCCGGGGGCGGGCGGCGGCGTCTGACGCAGGATCACGCGCTTGAACCAGCCGACCACGCCGCTTTGCGCCTGCTGCAGCCCGGCGTTGATCAGCGAGGGGTTGTCCCAGGAGGTCTGCTCGTAGGTGGTGTTGATGAGCTTGGCGATGGGCGACGTCTGCGGATCGCCCAGGCGGTTCATCGCGCCGACCGATTGCTGGAAGCTGGTGAAGGGCTTGATGGTCACGCCCCGCAGGAACTTCTGCCATTCCTCCGCGTACTCGGTCTTGTACATGGTGGCCAGGCTTTTCTGGATCTGCTCGGGGCTGCCTTCCAGCGTCAGGTCGTCGCGCGCGTTCACGCCCAGCACCCAGTCGCTGGTCTGGACTTCCTGCTTGGCGGCTTCGCTGATGGCCGGCTGGATGTACTGCTCCCAGGCCTCGCGGGTGAAGGTGCCCGGGATGGCGTAGCTGCCCGCCACCACGCCGGCGTCGTTCTCGCCGACGATGCGCGCCACCGTCATGGCCTGGAAGCGCGTGGCGGCGCGCGCCTTGAGCGTGGCGTAGGCGCGTTCGCGCGCGGGCATGCCCTGCATCACCGCGCGCAGGCTGCCGCGGGTCTTCTCCACCAGCGCCAGGTTGGTTTCGATCTGCGGCCAGCCGGCGTCCTGCGCGCGGCCGACATAGAACGAGATCAGGCGCTCGGCGCTGCGGATCAGCTGGTCGCGCGGCATGGCGCCGCGGTTGGTCTCGAGCCAGCCGCGCCAGAAGCGCGTGATCTGGTCGGACAGGTGCGTGGGGTCGACGTGCTGGTGATTGGCCATCATCAGGTACGTCTTGAGCGCGTTGTAGGCGTCGTCGGCGTTGGTGGGCGAGGCGTCCTGGAACAGCGTGTCGGCGCCGGCGGCGTGCGCGGCGCGGACCTGTTGCGGCGCCGGCTGGGCGGCGTCGCCGGCGGCGGCGGCCGCCGACGTGTCGACCTTGGCCAGGAAGTCTTCCAGGCTGGTCTTGACCGGGGCCAGCATGAACTGGCGCACGCCGTTGTAGTACTCGGCCAGCAGGCGCTCCTTCAGCACGTCGCCCTGGTACAGGCCCAGGCCCAGCGACCACGGCCGGCTGGCGCTGTAGCGGTCCAGCTGCTCGATGCGGTCCTGCAGGATCTCCATGGCTTCCAGGCGGCTTTGCAGGTCGGTGCGCTCGCTTTGCAGGCGCACGATCTTGTCCATGTCGGCCTGCACGTTCTGCGCCAGCTGGCGGTTGCCCAGGTACGACCAGCTCCATCCGCCCAGCACCAGCCCCAGCGCCAGCACCAGCCCGAAGAAGGTCAGGTAGCGCATGCGGGTCTTGGCCGGGCTGGCATGCTGGCGCACCAGTTTCTTGTCGGCGAAGATCACGCTGGAGAACAGGTCGCGCAGGAAGAAGCCGTTGTGCGAGGACACGTTGCGCGACAGCGCGCGCTGCGCCGGGCGCAGGTCGAAACGCTCGGCCAGGCGCTCGGTGGACGAGCTTTGCGACACGCCTTCCTGCAAGGCGCTGGTGAAGTAGAAGCCGCGGAACATCGGCTTGTACTGGAACGGATTGGTTTCGAACAGCGTCGACAGGAAAGTGCGCAGGGCCGGCTTGATGCCGGCGAATTCCAGCGGGAAGGTCAAAAGGCCGGGCGGCAGTTCGCGGTTGGCGCGCAGCGAGATCTGCGCCGTGCCCATTTCCTTCAGGCCTTCGTACAGCTCGTCGAAGCGCTCATCGAACAGCGCCAGCACGTCGCGGTTCTCCTCCGCGCCGTAGGGCAGGGTGGCGCCCCACACCCGGTCGCGTTCGCGCTGGTCGCTGTCGGAGAAGAACTCGCTGAAGCCCGAGATCAGGTCGGCCTTGGTGAAGATGATGTAGACCGGCGCGAATACTTCCAGCCGGTCGGTCAGCTCTTGCACGCGCTGGCGCAGGTTCTTGGCCAGGTTGATGGCGAACTCCGGGCCCGCGCCGGTCAGCTCGTCGATGCTGGCGGCCACGATGATGCCGTTGATGGGCGCCTTGGGACGATGGCGCTTGAGCAGGTCCAGGAACCCCATCCACTCGTTGCGGTCCTCTTCGTGCACGGAATAGCGGCCCGCGGTGTCCAGCAGGATGCCTTCGGTGGTGAAGAACCAGTCGCAGTTGCGCGTGCCGCCCACGCCGCGCACCGCCGCGCCGTTCTTGTCGGCGAACGGAAACTGCAGGCCCGAGTTGATGACCGCGCTGCTCTTGCCCGCCGCCGGGTTGCCGATCACGATGTACCAGGGCAGCTCATACAGCGCTTCGTTGCCCGAGGCCTGCCCGATCTTGGAAGTCTTGATGGTGCGCACCGCCTGGGTCAGCCGCGAGCGCAGCGCTTCCACGTCGTTGCGGTTGGCGGCCGCGCCCGTCTGCACCTGCTGCTCCAGCATGTCGCCCAGGTTCTTGTTGGCGCGCCGCGTGCGCCGCCGGCGCCACAGGTAGGCGCACAGCCACAGCAGCACGCATGCGCCCAGGGCCAGCCCGGCCCAGGCCAGGCCGATCTCCGCGGTTTCGGCGAACAGGAACAGGAACACCATCAGGGCGATCAGGCCGATCACCATGAAGGTGCGCGGGTTGGCCAGCACGCGCGACGTCCAGTGCCGGCCTTCGCTCATGGCGCTGGATATGCTGGAAAAGAAACCTGAAGGGCTACGCATGATGTTGGACGGTTTTCTTGTGGGTCAGGCTAAAGGGCGGATAGGGCGGGACACCAGCGCCAGCGTGCGCAGCGCGGGGTCCTGGGTCATGACGGCGAGCACCGGCGCATCGGTCTGCGCGCAGGCTTCGCCGGCCACGGCCAGCGTGAGCAGGTGCGCGGCCGCGCCGGTATGGCCGCAGGCCGCGCCGACGGAAAGGCAGTCCTGGTTCGGGTCCAGCCTGGGAAACAGCGCGCCGGCCAGGCCCGCGGTTTCCAGCGGGCGGCTGCCGCGATGGTCGGCGTCGCTGACCAGCGCGGCGATCGCGTCCGCGGACTGTTCCTGCCGTTCCAGGAAGCGGGCGGCCAGTTCGGCCAGCGCCGGCTCGGCGGCGGCGCCGCGCGCATCGGCTTCGGTGGCGCGGCGCGCCGACGGCGACAGCGTCAACGTGAAAGCGTCGGCCGGCAGTTCGCGCGGCGGCGCGGCGTCAGGCGCGACGGGCGCAAGGTCCAGCAACAGGCCGGCGGCCGCTTCGCCCGGCACGCGGCCTTGCGGATTGGCGGTGTCGACCAGCCGGCCCGCGGCGTCCCAGGCCTGCACCACGGCGGCGTCTATATAAGAGTCCGCCGCGGCCACCAGGCGCAGCGCGGCGCGCGCCGGCTCGGGCGATTCCTGCGCGAGCCGGCGCAGCAGCGCGTCGCCGGCCAGCGCGTCCTGCGCCTCGTGCGTGCGCGCTTCGAGGCGTCCGGCCGGCCACACGGCCGCGTCGCGGGCGCGGTCCGCCGCATGCGCGCGCGCGGCCTGCGGCCAATCGGCGGGCAGGAGCAGCTCCAGCTGCAGCCGCGGCCAGTCTTCGTCGCGCTGCGGCGTGCCGTTGTCCAGCACCTGGGCGCGGGCTTCCTGCGACAGCGTTTCGACCACTTCGCACAGCAGCTCGGCGGCGCGCAGGCAGTCGTCGCCCGGCCTGCCCGCGGGGCCGGCCGCGGCGCTCGCGGCTTCGCGCAGCGCATCGATGTCGAGATGGGCGGCGCGGCCGCTGAATACCGGAAAGCCTTTCGCGTTCTTCAGCGCGGGGTCCAGTTCGGGACGCTGCTGCCTGGACAGCGCGGCGTGGATGGCGGTCGGATCGGCGCCGGGGGCCGCGCGCGCCGTGCCGGCCAGCGCGGTCAGGCGCACAAGCGCGGGAGGCGGCGGAGCCTGCGTTTCGTCGGCGGCCGCGGCGGGGGCGGGCGCGGCCCTGGCCTCGCGGCGCGCGCGGACCACGCGGGCGCCGGCCCAGCCGGCGGCGAGCAGCGCCAGCGGCAGCGCGAACAGGTACAGGCCGATGTCCACGCCCGTGGGCAGCGTGTGCGACTCCTGCCACCAGATGATGACGGCGAGCCAGACGAGGCCGAAGACGAGGGCGGCCAGCAGGCCGGTTTTGAGGATGCGGCTCATGGGAGTTCTATCGGATAGGCGTGGCGGACCGGCCGGATCATTGCGCGGCTCCGTTGCCGCGCCGCATGACGCCGGGGCGGCGCAGCTCGGTGTGGCCGAAGTCCATCATCTTCCAGCGTCCGCCCCAGGTCAGGCCGACGCGCTCGGCGGTCTCGCCGAACAACTCATAGCCGCGCATGGCCCAGGGATCTTTCTCCGACACCACCACCTTGCCGTCGCGCAGGAAAGCGCTGTCGGCGGCCAGGCCGAACTGGTGATAGCTCTGGTAGGCGCCGGCGTTGGTCACGTGCGCGCCCATGCCGGCCAGCTGCGTCTGGCGCTCGGGGCTGCGATAGCCTTCGATCAGCACCATCTCGTAGCCGTGCTCCTCGCGCATGACGCGATACGCGGCCAGCAGGCGCTGGCGGTAGTCGGCGTCCAGCAGGTTCCAGTCGCGGCTGGCGCCGCCCAGATTGGGACGCACCAGTTCCACTTCGCGCGTGGTGAAGGCTTCGGGCGGCAGCGGCGGCGGCGGCACCAGTCTTTCGCCGGTCAGCAGGGCCTGGATGCGAGGGTCCGGGCCGGCCATCCGATCCTCGTAAACAAATGTGTGATTGTGTCGCATGACGAAAGCAAAAAGCGACGGAAACAGCGCCACGGCCAGCCCGATGGCGATATGCCAGCGATAGGCCGAGAACGCGCCGCCGGCCTTGCCGAAGCCTGCGCGCACCGCCTGCGCCGAGCCGCCGACGACCACGCCCGCCTGGCCGGCGCCGCGCGCCATTTTGCGGCGTACGCCCTGGGCGAACGCGCGCGCACCGCGCGTCGCAGCCTCCCGCAGGGGCGGGAAGACGAGCAGCGCGGACACGCCGATGGCCAGCACGAAATATAGGGGCAGTAGGAGCAGCAAAGAGGCGCCTCAGTTACGAAGGCGTAATCTTTTGTTCTATTTGGGATTCAGGCAAGCGCCTGGGCGTTGCAAAACGCGTCTGTGGCTAAGAACTCGTAACAAGAATCGATGATCGAAAACATGTCATCGGGTATTCTCGAACGCCTTGGTTACGGGAGGGCGCTGGCTTCCCTGAAAACACGGGACTTCGCATGGCAGAAGACGAAAAAAGATCGCGATCACCGACCTCCGTTCCTAGTTTGCTTGCAGGGCGCGCATCGTCTGCGGATGATGGCGGGTCGTCGCGCATTCTTGCCGCGCTCGAAGGCCGCGTGCCGGACGCCGAGGTCAAGCATCTCGCGCCCAGGCGCCGTTCGCGCGCGCCGCTGCTGTTGCTGTTGCTGTTGCTGCTTGTGGCGGGCGCCGTGGGCGCAGGCCTGTATGCCGTGTTCGATGTGCCCGAGCCGCCCGTGGTGGCGCTGGCCGACGCGCCCAGCGCGCGGGTCGTGCCGGTCGCGCCGGATGTCCCCGCGGCGCCCGCCGCCAGTCCCGCCGAGGCCGAGGCGCCGCCGGCCGCGGCCGCCATCATCGACGATCATCCCCTGGCGCAGTTGACGCGCCCGGACGACGACGCCCGTGTTGCGCAAAACCCGCTTTCGGCGCTGGCGGTCACCGCCGCGCCGCCGCCGCCGCAGGCCGCGCTGTCTGCGCCCAAGGATGCCGGGCCCACGGTGCGGCGCGCGCAGCATGCCGCGAACGCCGCCGGCCCGCAGCCGGCGCCGCGCGCCAAGCAGCCGCAGAGCAAGGATTCCGACGCGGCGCTGCTGGCCACGCTGATGTCTTACGGGCTGCCTCCCGCTTCGCCGCCCGGCACCAAGGTCTACAAGAGCGACGGCATCTTCGTGCGCGAACTGCCCGGTTCGCCGCTGCCGGCGCGCCTGGAGCAATGCCGCAAGCTGGGGTTCCTGGAAAGCGAGCAATGCCGGCTGCGGGTCTGCGCGGGCCATTGGGGCACCGCGCCCGAGTGCCCCAATCCGCAAGCCAACATCGAGCCCTGAGCCCCTGGAAAAAGGTTTTTACCCGTAATGGATCCGATCGCGACCGCTGGCCTGTTCAGTTCCGACGCCCGCCTCTACAGCCTGGAAGGCGAGGGCGCGCTCGCGTCGCTGCAGGTGGAAGGCTGGATCGGTCGCGAAGCCCTGTCCGGCGTGGCGCAGATGCGCATCGTGACGTTGGCGGACGACGCCGGCCTGTCCCTGCAGGACATGATCGCGCGCCCGGTCACGTTGTGGACCACGCGCGCCGATGGCAGCCGCGCCGGCCGCAGCGGCGTGGTGCGCGAAGCCGAACTGCTGTCCGGCGACGCCGGCCTGGCGCGCTACCGCCTGACCGTGGTGCCGTGGCTATGGCTGGCCACGCAGCGGCGCACCAGCCGCATCTTCGAATCCACCGCCGTGCTGGACATCGTGCGCCACGTGCTGGCGGAATACGAAGGCTATGTCTACCGCGTCGCGCCCGACGTGGCGCCCGCGCTGGCGGACCTGGCGCCGCGCCCCTACGTGACGCAATACCGCGAGACCGACTACGCATTCCTCAGCCGCCTGCTGGCCGAGGCCGGCCTGGGCTGGACGGTGGTGGAAGACGCCGAGGCGCCCGCCAGGCATGCGCTGCTGATATTTGCCGACAGCCGCGGCCTGCAGGAAGACGCGGAGTCGGCCGGCGGCGGCGTGCGCTTCCATCGCGCCGCGGCCACCGAATCGCGCGACACCGTGCAGGCGCTGGCGCGCCGGCGCCGCCGCGTGCCTGACCGCATCACCGTCCTGGGCTGGCACGACAGCGCCAAGCGCGCCGTGGCGGCCGAGGCGCTGGTCAACCCGGCCGGCGGCGCGGACGAGGCGGCCGGCCTGGAATGGTATGAGCCCGTGGGCCACGGCGGCTTCGCCGACGAGGCCCAGGCCCGGCGCCAGGCCACCCTGGCCATGGAAGCCGTCCGCGCCAGCGCCGAGACCTTCGTCGGCCGCGGCGGCGTGCGCACCTTCCGCTCGGGCACGCGGTTCACGCTGCAGGCCATGTCGTCGCTGGGGCCGGCCGACGAGGAAGGGTTCGAGCCGGTGTTCGCGCTGGACCGCGTCGAACACGTGGGCATCAACAACCTGCCGCCCGAGACACGCGCCTCGCTGGCGCAGCGCCTGGGCGGGCTGGAGGCGCACCTGTCGCTGGACGAAGACGCGCCGCTGCCGCCGGGCGGCGCGACGCCGGCGGACGCCGCGTCGTCGGCCGGCGCCGAAGTCCTGGCCCAGGCGCGCGAGATCGGCTACGCCAACCGCTTCGAAGCCGTGCGCTGCGACCGTCCGTGGCGCCCCGAGCTGCCGCAGGCGCGCGGCGCGCGCCTGAGCGGCGCGCCCTCGGTGCATGGCGTGCATACCGCCGTGGTGACGGACGCCGACGGCGGCGCCCGGCCCAAGGCGCAGGACGAGATCCTGCGCAACAAGCGCGGCGACGTGCGCGTGCGCTTTCACTGGCAGGGCGAAGCGAAGGAGGGCGAGGCCCGCAGCCGCTGGGTCCGCGTGGCGCAGCGCCAGTCCGGCGCCGGCATGGGCATCAGCTTCGTGCCGCGCATCGGGCAGGAAGTGCTGGTGCGATTCCTGGACGACGACGTGGACCAGCCCATCGTGGTGGGCGCGCTCTACAACGGCCGCGGCGAAGGCGGCACGCCGGCCACGCCCGGCGGACGCCAGGGCGGCGAGGTCGACATGCAGGTCTATGCCGCCGCGCGCGACGGCATGCCCAGCGCCCAGGCCAACCTGGCCGGCGGCAACGCGCCCGCCTGGCACGGCGCCGGCTCCGGCGATGAAAACCATCGCAACGCCGCGGCGCTCTCGGGCTTCAAGAGCAAGGAATTCGGCGGCTCCGGCTACAACCAGATCGTCTTCGACGACACCGACGGCCAGCTGCGCATGCAGATCAAGAGCAGCCAGGCGGCCAGCGAACTCAACCTGGGCCACCTGATCCACCAGGCCGGCAATTACCGCGGCGGCCTGCGCGGCCTGGGCGCGGAACTGCGCAGCGACGCCTACGGCGCCGTGCGCGGCGGCGCCGGCGTGCTGCTCAGCACCTACGCCGCTTCGGGCGGCGGCGCCGGCCCGGTGGGCGACGCCGCCGGGCTGCAGGCGCTGGCCGGCCAGACCGACCAGATGGCGCGCTCGCTGGACAGCGTGGCCGGCGCCCACCAGGGCCTGCGCCTGGCGGCCGCGATCGGCACCAAGGGCCCGGAATCCAGCACGCTGGACGACGGCAAAGCGCCCCTGGCCGCCATGCACCGCAGCGTGTCGGGCACCGTCGCCGGCGACAGCCTGGACGGCGCGCGCGGCGACGCCGCGGCCAAGCACACCGAAGCCGCGGCCGGCAAAGTGCCGCACCCCACCGATCCCGTGGTGCTGATGGCGGCCCGCGCCGGGCTGGCGCAGGTCGCCGGCCAGCATCTGCAATACACCGCCGGCGAAGCCGTGCACTGGTCCTCCGGCAAGGACCAGAACCTGGCCGTGATGGGCGCGCTGCGCCTGCATACCGGCCAGGGCCTGGGCATCGTCGCCGGGCTGCAGCAGGGCGGGGCCGACTCCGGACTGGACCTGATCTCCGCCACCGGCGACGTGCAGGTGCAGGCCCAGCACGACACGCTCAGCGTAAAGGCGCAGCAGGACATCAGGATAGGCAGCGCCCAGACCTTCGTCGAGTGGGCCGCGCCCAAGCGCATCCGCATCGCGACCGCGGCCGGGGCCAGCATCGTGCTCGAAGGCGGCAACATCACGGTGACGGCGCCGGGGAAGATCGATGTGAAGACGGGGAACAAGCAGTTCGCCGGCCCGGACCGCATGCCTTACGCCTTCCCGCAATTCACCGTCTGCAAGCAATGCGTGCTGGATGCGCAGGATGGCGTGCAGTCCATCACGGACAAGGCATGAGGCGGGTCGAGGCATGACGGATTGGAAAGCCCTGCTTGGCGGCATGCTGCGCCAGGCCGAAACGCTCTCGGCCGAAACGGGCGTGATGGTCAACGCCTACCTGCTGGTCGATTTCCGTGGCCGCGCGGAGTTGGCCGAACCCGTGCGCGCCAGCGCCGACCTCAGCTACGGTTCGGTCTGGCTGGGCACCGAACTGGCCGTTTACGGCGAAATCCAGCCCCTGCTGATCGAAGTCGACGATCTGACGCGTTCCGAGCTGAGGCTCGATACGGAGGCTACGCACGGCTCCGAACTGCTGCGCCTGCTGCGCAGGCTGCACGAGACGGACGGCGGACAGTTCGCGGTGACGTACATCCTGTCGCCCCTGCCCCTGCCCGAACTGATGGCGCATTGCGCCTATTTCGGCGACTACAGCCTGCCGGACGGCCGCGAGTATTACCTGCACTTCTACGACAGCCGCATTCTGGACAGGGCGTTCCTGGTGTGGAGCGACGCAGAACGTGAGCGGTTCCTGGCGCCCTTGAGTCGCTTGCGTTACTTGCGGCGCGATGGCTCCGTCGCGCAATGGAGCGGCCCGGGCGCGGTCCGCGCAAGCGCGGCCGGGCTGCCGCGTCCGCATGCCTTCAGCCTGGCGCAGCATCAAGCCTTGCTCGATCTCGATTATCCGGACAAGCTGGCCCAGCAGATCCGACGAATCTACCTGGGCGTGCTGGGCAGCGATATGCGGCAGGATGAGCTGCATGCGCGCGTGCTCGCGCAGATGGCGCGGGCGCGCGCCTATGGCGTGGAGACCGAGCGCGACATGCTGGACTATGTGGCGTGGGGAATCACCATTTCCCCGCGTTTCGATGAACACGAGGCGATTCAGCCGGCGTTGCGCGCGTTCAAGGGCCGCGGCCCGGGCCTGTCGCAAGCATTGGCGGACGTGCCTGACGCGGTGTGGGACAGCCTGCCGCGGGCGGAGGAGAAAGATGCGTAAAAGCGTGATTGTCTTGTTGCTTTGGCTGGGAATGCTGGTGGGCTGCAACGGCGAGCCCAGCTATGGAGGGCTGTCCTTTATTACGTACAACTACACGCCTTGGGATTTGGACAGGATCCAGATCACGGACAATGAGGGAAACTCGGCTGTAACGGCCTCGATTGGCGTGGGTGGCGGAGAGGGTTCGGTGAGTTGCTGCTACCGCCTGAAAGGCACCGATTTCAAGGTGCGATGGAGAGGCGTGGATGGAGAGGAGGCCATAAGGCACTTGGACGATGGCACGTTGGACGAGGTGGTTTTCAATAAGGAAACGCCGGTGCACTTCCCCCCTTCGGCCATCCCGGCCGGAGACGGTCCGCTTTATCTCGAACTGCACATCTATCCGGATGAGCACATGGAAATCGCGCTCAGCCGCAAGCTGCTCGGACAGGTTCGCATTCCCCTCGTCGATACCACCCGCTGGCTGTATTCACAGCATCGCGATGTTCTGCAGAATTATCGGGACATTGACGAAGTCCTGCGTGTCCTGGCCAAGGTGGCGAAGACAGCCTGGATCAAGTACGGCATCGAGGACAAGCAGGACATGCGGCAATTCATGTACTTGTATTTCACGGTTGCATCGAATTTCGACGCCGATCCGGAGATCGCCGCGGTGTTGGCCAAGCCAGAACGCAAGCCGGGTGATTTCGCTAAGGCGGTGGCGTCCATGTCCGAAGAGAAAATCGCCAGGCTGAAGGCGACAGGTACGGCCCCAGGAGACAAGAATGGCTGACAAGGAGCCCGGTGGATTGCCGCAAGTGAATCGCACGCCGGCCTCCGTGCTTAAGAAGATGGCGGAGAACGAGGCGGCTTATCCCAAGCAGGACTGCAACGAATGTGGTGCAGTGCTGCGCATTGGCTTTTTCTTCGATGGGTTTGGCCGCCATCGGGATTTTGACAGTGAGCATCCTACGTTCTATTCGAATATCTGCCGGCTCTGGGAGGCGCACTATGCGCACAATGACACAGGCAAGCCGGTGAATCAATATTGGTTCCGTTTCTACTATTCGGGGTTGGGAACGGACCTGAACGAGGATGCGAAGAGCGACGATTTCATCTACGGCGCGACGGTAGCCGGCAGAAAGATGCTCAGCGAGGCGGCCAAGAACGCGAAAAACGCGGCCATGAACATTACGCGGCTCGACGAGATCCCTGAGCACGACGTAATGAAGCGGGCGAAAGGCGCCACGCAGAAAGCGATCAAGGACGGCTCGTTCCAGCCCATGGTAAAGGCCTACAAGGACGTCGTGAAAGACGTCAAGACGCTGCCCGACAAGGTCGTCCGGATCTGGAATGCGTGGGATCCGGAACGCATGGCCGACCGCGCAAAAGGCACCGTCCGGGGATTCTGGAACGGTTTCAAGAAGAATCCCCTGAAGGCCGCGTGGACGGCGGGCAAGGAAATCGTCAAGTCCACCGCGCTGGAAGGCGTTCCGGTCGTACGCGACAACGAGACCGTGGCTTACTACCTGGGCTCGGGCGTGGACAAACGGGTAGACGCGGCGCTGCGCCAGCTCAAGGCGGCCCACGAGGCTGTAAGCGCCGATATGAACAATGTGCGGCGGATAGAGATTTCGGTGTTCGGCGGCGACCGGGGCGGCGTCATCGCCCGTCAGTTCGTCAACGACGTCGTCAAGAAGTACCGTCGCCGCCATGACAGGGATCTGGTCTTTCCCGGGCAGAATGGCGCGCGCGCAGCGGAGATTCAGATACGCTTCCTGGGCCTGCTGGATTCGGTGGCGTCCATCATGGAAGAGAACGCCTTCCTCGAGTTCGTTCCATTTACGGATCTGCTCAAGCAAACGCACAAGGACCGTACGCTGACCGTGCCAGGCGCTGTCGGGAAATGCATTCATTTCGCCGCCGCGCACGAACTGCGTGCGAATCAGCGTCTGGACAGTCTGGAGAAGACCCGTGGGGAACAATTCCTCTATCCCGGATCCAGCGGCGACGTGATGGGCGTCAGCCCCGAGGGCTCGCTGGGCTCGCGCACGGAACTGTCGCGAGTGCCGCTGCGGGACATGCTGAATGCCGCATTGTCGAATGGCGTGGCTATCTACAGCATGGAGCAGCTGCGCGCCAAGCGCCCGCAGACTTACGACAAGTTTTCTTTAAACGTCCAGATCAAGGACGGCGGACAAAGCTACTACATCACCGATCTGGTCGAGGCCTATCGCGGAGTCGTGAAGTACGAGCCCGGCGTCGACTTCATGCCGCACATGGAAGTATTCCTGCGCTGGCTCGCGGTGCGGTACCAGGATCCGGTGTTCAAGGAGGAATTATCCGATCCGGCCGAAAAATGGATACAGGACCGGGACTTCTTTACACCTGAGACAGCCTACAACGAAGAGTTCCGTCGCGTCATGGACCTGCCTCCGGAGGAGCGGAAAAAGCCGGAGAACACGGCTCGCCTGAATGAACTGAAGGCGCTGAAGGAAGAGCGCTGGAACCGCGCGGTCGCCAGCCGCGGCGAACGGCCGCCGCAGCGCTTCAAGCCGCTATGGAAGCGCCTGGAAGACGAATATCGTGAACTCGATAAAGATGTGCGGGATGAGGCTCGGCGCAGGGAGGAATACTGGCGAGCCGATCCCGTCCGGGCAAACGCCTTGGAGAACTGGGGGCAGGACCAGCAGAACATGCGCAACGAAATAATAAGGCGAAACGGCGGTGAACCGACGGAAGCGGACACACCGAAAGATCTCCTCGCCGAAATGAAGGCCAAGCGCGCCATGCAGCGGCGCCTGCTCGAGGTCTGGCGCGAGGCGAGCGAGGGAAAGAATCCTCTGCCTCCCAAGGTCATGGCGCTGTTCGATTTCCTCGTGCATGACGCCATGCTGAGCAGCTGGCCCGATCACCTGCTGGCCAGCACCTCGATGTATTTCCGGGTGCGTGAAAAGGACATATTCGGCAAGACCGATTTCAAGGCCGAGGAAGCCGATCTGAAATTGCAGAAGGAGGTGGCGTCGCGGGTCGACGAAATGAACGCCAAACTGGCCGGTTCCGTCCCGGTTCGCCCCTAGGGCCTGTGCATGGCTCCTTTTAGTGTGAACAGGCCCTAGTCGCCTGTGGGACAGGACACGGGTTCCTCAGGAATCGCGGTCTGGTTATTCGATCGGTTGAGGATTGCATGACGCTGAAACGTGGCTGGGCCTGGATTGCCCTCATTTCGGTCGTGGCGGCCGCGTTTTTGGGCCCGCCGGCCTACCGCTGGGCCTACACGGCGCTGTTGCCGCCGTTGCTGTTGTGCGAGGCCCGCAATGACACCGATGCCGACATTGCCTACCGGCTGGAGGACGCATCGGGCGCATTTCCGGGCGATTGGACCGCAAGGGCTTCCGGGGCGCCGCTGGGCCCGCTCGATCCTGGCTGCCTTTATGGGCCGGACAGCCGCCGCAAGCCGGTCGAGTTGCGATGGGGGGCGGCGGACGGCCAGGGGAATGGCTTTCCGCATAGCGCGAAATTGAAAGTCCCGCGCCCGAATGACGCGGCGGTGCTGCTGCTGCGTTTCACGGCGCCGGACCAGGTGCAAGCCCGGTTCGCCACCGCCGCCGAAATACCCGAGCCCATGGCGGTGCCGGAGTCCGTGTGGAACAGCGGCGAGTGGGTGCGCCCGTAATCGACGAAATGAACCGGGAGCATGCCGATGCGCAAACGCCTGATAGCTGGGTTGATATGCCTGGGATTGCTGGTGGGCTGCAACGGCGAGCCCAGCTATGGAGGACTATCCTTCATTACGTACAACTACACGCCCTGGGATCTGGACTGGATCCGGATCACGGACCGCGAGGGGAATTTTGCTGCAACGAGTTCCATTGGAGCTGGCGGTGGGGAGGGGTCGGTATCCTGCTGCTACCGCCTAAAAGGCACCGATTTCAAGGTGCGATGGACAGGCGGTGACGGGGAGGAACTCAGAAAGCACATGTACGATGGCAAGTTCGACGAGGTGATGTTCAACAAAGAAACGCCAGTGCACTTTCCCCCTTCGGCTATCCCACCCGGAGACGGTCCGCTTTATCTCGAACTGCACATCTATCCGGATGAGCACATGGAAATCGCGCTCAGCCGCAAACTGCTCGGCCAGGTTCGCATTCCCATCGTCGACGCCACCCGCTGGCTGTATTCGCAGCATCGTGATGCCCTGCAGAATTATCGGGACAGTTCTGAAGTCAGGCGTGTCGTAGCCAAGGTAGCCAAGACGGCCTGGATCAAATACCGCATCGAGGACAAGCAGGACATGCGGCAATACATGTACCTGTATTTCACGGTTGCATCGAATTTCGACGACGATCCGGAGATCGCGGCGGTGTTGGCCAAGCCAGAACGCAAGCCAGGTGATTTCGCCAAGGCGGTGGGCTCCATGTCCGAAGAGAAGATCGCCAGGCTGAAGGCGACGGGCACGGCCCCCGGCGACAAGAATGGCTGAAGTTCCATGGCATCCATAGGAATGGCGGTGTGCGGGCTGGTGTTGCGTGCTCGTGTCCGGCGCGTCGTGTAGGTTGCGCTTGCTGCGGGCCGCAGCCGCTAAAATCCCCCCATGCTTCCTCCTCAAGTCGCCGTCGCTTTACTCGTCCTGTTGCTCGCCGTCGTGGTGCCGCTATGCGCGGTGGCGATCCAGCTTATCCGTTTCATCCATTGGTTCGCGTGGGCGGACAAGGGCGCGCGCGGCGAACGCCCGCATTTCACGGGGCCGGTCCTGGCCCTCTTCTTCAGCACGCTGGCCGCCAGCGATTTCATGGGCTTCGAGCCTTTCCTGACGCTGTCGGCGCTCAATCCCGTGCCGATGGAGTACCGCGCCTATCTCATGGTCGCGATGCTGGCCTTGTCGGTGTCGTGCTGGGCCTATGGGCGGTCGATCCGCGACCGCGTGCTGCGCCTGGGCCGGCCCGGCAAGGCCGGGCAGGGCTGAAGGCGCTTACTGCCTGGCGGCCTGGATCTCGATCGTGACGGCGTTCGAGCGCAGGCCGTTGGCTTCCACGTAGACCTCGTAGACGGCTTCGCGCTGCGGCAGCCCCGCGGCCGCGGCGACGTCGGTGCTGAACTGCGTGCCGACGCTGACGCCGGCATCGATGGGCGTGTCGCGCGGCGGGACCGAGCCCGGCGCGATGTCGACGTCCATGCCGCGCGGCTGGGGCCGCTTGCGCTGGTAGGCGATGCCGCGATAAATCTTGCCCGTGGCCTTGTCGGTCGCGACGACGGCGGGCGGCGGCATGTTGGTGGAGACGGGGATGATGCCGCGGGCGCAGACCGGCACGACGAGCTTGTCCGCCGCCCGGAGGCTGACCCGGCTGGGGCCGGCCAGGTGCAGCTGAGGCTCGCTGTCGTCGCGGTTGGCGGGCATGCAGGCATGTTCTCGGGTCGTGCCCACGGGGGCGGTCGCGAAGGCGGGGGGATCGATCCAGTCGGTAGTCATGGGCGGGGGCGGCGAGGCGGCGCCGGAAGGCGCGTACGCGAGCGCGAGGGCGGCGGCCGCGCACAGCGCGGCCAGCAGCGGGCGCCGGCGCGGCGCGCGGTTAGAAGGAATACCAGCCATCTGAGAAGTCTACTTTGCGCACGGCCTTGGCGCAGGCCGGGCAGAAACGTATCGGGGCGCCGCTGATGCCGAACATGACGCAGGAGCCCGACTCGTACGCGTAGTCCTCGACATTGGCCAGCTTGCGCAGGCCGTAGTGGCAATGGCGGCCGTGGGAGGAATAGAAGTAGGGACCGGGCTCGAGTTGCGAGTCGTCGTCGCCGTAGCCGTTGGCCTGCGCCCAGGCGGGTCCGCCGGGCACCATGTAGAGCAGGTGGCCGATCTCGTGCACCAGCGTCTGCTGGCGTCCGGCCGGGTCGGCGGGGTCCCACGGGGTGCGCGCAGCGACGCACAGCAGGTTGGTGCCGGGGAAGGCCACGCCGGTGGCCGCCGAGTCCATCAACTGCACGTTGAGGTGGATCTTGCCCAGCGTGCGTTGCGGCGTCAGGCCGTCGACGATCACGCCCACGCCGCGGCATTGCTCGGGCACGCCCTGTTTTTCAGGCACGGGGAAGACGCGATCCGGCGGGATGGGAATGCGGCGGCGCTGCCCCGACGCGTCGGTGTATTCGAAGGTGGCGTCCAGGAACCAGGGGTCGTTGTCGATGCCGTGCCAGAGGTAGTGCACGGCGCCGTCGCCGCCGACCAGCGGCACGTAGACCTTGAGTTCGCCGGGGCCGGCGTAGGCGTCGCGGTAGATGGTGTGCTGCGGGGCCTTGAAGGCCAGGCGTTCGACGTGGCAGACGACGATGGTGTAGGGCTCGTGGTTCGGTCCTTCGGACTGGTCGTAGACTGCCCGGGCGTGGCCTTTCAGAACGTCGGCGTCGGCCTGGTCGACGTCGTAGTTCGCCTGCCCGCGGCCCTGCCGCGGCGGCAGGTGGGCCACGTCGATGCCGTGGCGGCGGTATTCGGCCACGGCGGCGCTGTTGTCCTGCGCCCGCGCCATCGGGTCCGGACCCGGCAGGACCAGCTCCTGGATGTACAGGCGGCGGGCCGTTTCCACGGTTTCGGTGGCGATGCGCTGGTTGCGCGCGTCGCGCACCTCGAAGGTGTAGGTATTGAGGCCGGCGGCCGGCAGCGCGATGTCGTCCACGACCTTGGTGCCGTCCGGGTCCGTCTGGTACTGGAAGGTCTTGCCCTCGGGGCCGCGGTAGGCGGCGTGGCGGCCTTTTTCGGCCTGGGTGTAGGCGATGTTGTCCTTGCCGGCGATGACCTTGATGCTGAACTTGTGCACGTCCGCCTTGCTGAACTTGACCCGTATCCTGGGCCTGGCGGTCTGGCGGTCCTCGCTGATGAGCACGGCGCCGTCGTTCCAGAATTCGTCCTCTTCGGCGAAGTTGACGAACTGCAGGTGCGCGCCGGTGCGGCCGCGGTAGGTGGTGAGCGCGTTGGAGACGGCCGGTTCGCCGCCGGCGTCCTGGGCGGGCGCGCCGCTGGGGACGCCGGCCGGCGCGGCGCCCGGCGTGCCCGCGCCCTGGGCCGCGCCGTCCGGCAGCATGCCCGCCATCTGCAGCACTTTGGCCACGGGCGAGGGCAGCATGTCGGGGGAGAAGCCGGGCGTGCGCAGCACGGTGGCGGCCACCGCCGGCAGGCCCGAGCCGCTGACGGCCGGCGACTGCAGCACCGCGGCCGCCACGGCCGGCAACGCGGAGGTGTCCAGACTGGGCGCGCGCATGATGGCCCCGGCGACCGCAGGCAGACCGTATTGCCCGGCGCGGGTCGAGCCCAGCAGGCCGTTGACCGCGGCGCCTATCGCCGCATTGCGGTCGCCGCTGGCGGTCAGGGCCTGCGCCATGGCGGGGTTGACGAAATCGCCGATCCGGCCGGCCGCGTCGCCGGCGGCCGCCAGCATGCCGGCCGCGCCGGACAGCATGCCGCCGCCGGCGGCGGAAGCGCTATTGCCGGCCGTTGCGCCGGGCCCGGCCATCAAGGAGGGAGTGGCGGTGTCGACGGCCGAACGCGCCAGCGCGCCGGCCTGTTCCGCGGCGCGGGCCATCACCGTTGCGCCGGCCTGTTTCGCGCCGTCGATCGCCGAGGCCGCGGCGTTGGCGGCGTCCATGGCCGATTGCGCGGCGCCGGAAGCCAGTTCGCCGGCCTGCCCGGCAAGCGCGGACGCCCGGCCCGCCAACCCGGTGTCGGCGGCGGAAGCGGGAATCGCGCCGCCGCCCGGCGCGGCGGAGGCGGCCGCCGCGCCGACATCCGCGGCCGCCGAGCCGGCCTGCGCCGGTGTCTGCGCCTGCGCCAGCGCCTTGGCCTTGGGCCGGTGCACCAGTTCGGCGCTGACGATCATGGGGTCGCCGACCTGGGTCGAGGGCAGCGCCGGCAGCGCGGCCGCGTCGCTGGCCGGACCGATCAGGTTGTGCGAGGCGCCCTTGACCGAGAACATGCCCGGGCCCTTGAACACGATGTCGCCGCCGTCCATGACGATGCTGGCGCCCGCCGCCTGCAGGGTGATGCGCTGGTTGGCGAGGATCTCGATGCCTTCGGTGCTGGACGTGACGGTGATGTCCTGGCCGGCCAGCATTTCCAGCATGTCGGTGTGCGCGTGCAGCGATACGGGCGCGTTGGCCGCGACGGCGCGGATGCCGCCGTCCTGCACGAACAGGCTGGTCGACCGGCCCGAGGCGCTGGCGAAGGTCTGGCGGGCGGCGACGTGGCCGTCGGCCTGCGTGGTGACGTGCAGGTTTTCGCTTGCGTGCAGGATGGCGGAGGCGGGCGTGGACAGGTTGAGCGAGTTCGGCGCGTCGATCAGCATGCGCGCGCCGTCGATGCGTTCCACCGGTTCGGCGCCGGTCCGTTCGCCGCCACTGGCCTTGATCGCCTGCTGGCCGCCCACGCTGTCCGGATAGCGGCCGTCGGCCTTGGGGTCGATGGCCTGGATCTGCGCGTCGTATTGATCGGTGGCCGCCAGCGCGCGCGCCTGGCGCCGCGCGGCGGCATCGTTGATGCGTTGCGCGGCATGCTGCGCGCCGCGCATCAGGGTTAGCGCCTCGCGCGCGTCGGCCTGGGTGGAGCGGGCGTCCTCGCGCGCGGTGGCCGAGAGCAGCATGCCCTGGCCGGAGCGCAGCACGGTCCAGGCATCCGAGCGCAGTTCGAAGCCGGTGCCGCGCCATGCGCCGCGGCTGGACGCCTCGGGCGCCTGCTCGACCAGATGGCCCAGGCCCAGCTGCGATGCGGCGGCCGAGCTGGACAGGCGCGTGCGGCCTTGCCCCGCGGTGTCGTCGAACAGCCACTGGTTGTGGCCCTGGCCATCCAGGCCCCGGCTGTGCCAGCCGCTGATCGTGCCGGGGTGGTTGGCCTCGGCGTCCACGCCGGCGGACCAGGGCGGCAGGTCGGCATCGTTGTAGAGCTGCGCCGCGACCACGGGCTGGTCGATGTCGCCGTCCAGGAATTCCACCACCACTTCGGTGCCCTTGCGCGGCAGGTGATGCGCGCCCCAGTTGGGGCCGGCCTGCGCGCCGGCCACGCGCAGCCAGGCGCCGGAGCTGTGGTCGCCCGGCGCGTTGCCTGCTTCGTCGCCGTGGCTGCGGTGGGCCAGGCCGCCGGCCAGCGGACGCCGTCCGCGCTGCCACGGAAACTGCACCTTGATGCGCAGGTCGCGGCCGGACGAAATGGCTTCGTCCTGGGCCGTCACGACAATGGCGGTCACGCCTTCGGGGGCGGTGGGCTTGGCGATCCAGGGCGGCGCCAGCGCGGCGGCGGCGGGCTGGGCGCTGAAGCTGTTGCGATACGTGCCGCGCTCCAGGTCGGCCGCGCCCAGCGCCTGGGCGGCCTGGCTGCCCAGGTTGTTGGCGGCTTCGTGCAGCACGTGCAGCAGCGTGTAGCGGTTGCCGCCCAGTTCGTCCACGGCCTGGCCCGAGCCCTCGGCGTAGCGGTCGTGCTGCGTCAGCGTGAAGTCGTGGCCCGGCGCCATCTGGCGCGCGGTGCCGGCGCCGTCGAAGCGCACCATGCGCGCCTCGTGGGCCTGCAGGCTGAGGGCGGCCTGCTGTTCGGCGCCCGCGTCGTCGGCGTAGCGGCCGTGGCCGTCATAGTCGTAGTCTTCCAGCGGCGGCAGCGCGCCCGCGTCCAGGCCGGACTGGGCGTGTGCGCCGTGCGCGACCAGCTTGCGCTCGTTCCAGGCCACGCGCGTGACCGCGTTGGGCTGGATGGCGCGCGCCGCGCCGAAGCGCGTGACGCTGTCTTCGGTTTCGGTCGCGTCGCTGCGGTGAAAGCGCAGCGTGGGCGCGGGATTGGCCGGATGCGCGGCGCGCGCGTCGAACACCACCAGCCGGTGCTGCGCGCCGCCGCCGGCGCCGTCCTGTTTCTCTTCCTGCTGATGATCGAAGCGAAAGCTCAGGCCGGTCTCGGCCATCAGGCGCAGCACGAAGTCCAGGTCGGTTTCGCGGTACTGGGTGCGCACCGGGCGCGCGGGCGGCGGATCGGCGATCTCGAACGCGAACGAGGCCAGCGGATAGTCGGCGAAGATCTCGCTCAGGATGTCGGTGGCCGTCTTGTCCTGGTAGAGAAAGCTGTCGCGGCGCAGCCGCAGCGTGGCCAGCCAGGGCGCGGCGTGCAGCCGGTAGCGCGCCAGGCCGCCGTCGGCGCCCAGCGCATCCACGCCTTCGACCACCGCGTGCCACAGGCGCCGCGAGCCGTCGGCCAGCAGCAGGCCGACGCTGATCTCCTTGCCCAGCAGCGGCTCCATGTCCAGCTCGGCCGAAGGCGCCAGGCAGTCCAGGGTCAGGGCGTACAGTTCGGACACGCCCTCGCGCAGCTGCATGCGTTCGACGGTGAGCGCGTCGCCCAGCGGCGTGCGCACCTGCAGCATGCGGGCGTTCTGCGACAGCGAGGCGGCATCCAGGCGGCTGAAACCCGCCGGCGTGGAGGAGCGGTCGGTCATGGCGGACCTTCAGGGCAGCGAGATGGTCAGGTGGGCCGCGCGCGGTCCCAGCTTGACGATGTCGTGATACGGCGCCATGGCGGTTTGCATGTCGGCGTTCAGGAAGTGGCTCATGCCCAGGTAGGCCAGCAGGCCCAGCAGCGCGAACAGGGCGCCGATGCTCCACAGCGGCACGTCGCGCTTGAGGGTGTGGGCGATCTTGTCGGGCAGCGGCCAGTGCGGCGCGAAGCCGGCGCGCTTGCCGCGCAGCAGCGCGATCTCGTCGCCCAGGCGCGCGGTCAGGTAGCCGAGTTTCTCCTGGCCTTCGATCATGTACTTGCCCTGGAAACCCAGCAGCAGGCACATGTAGAACACTTCCAGCGATTGCAGGCGCGGCGCGCCCTGGGCGCGCAGGTCTTCCAGGCGCGCGAAGAAGTTCTCGCCCGCCAGCTGTTCGCCGAACAGGGTCAGCTGCAGCGGCTGCAGCATCCAGGCGTCGCGGATGCCGAAGCGCGAGTTCAGCACGGTCTCGTCGACCGCGGCGCAGAAGGCGTACTTGGTCGCGTAGACGTCCTCGGCCGGGATGTCCATTTTCTTGGCGCTGCGCTCGAAGTCGGCCAGGAACTGCTGCACCCGCGCCGAGAACGACGCGGCGCTGGCCGGCTCCTGCCCGCTCTTGAGCAGGAACAGCATCAGGAAGCCGTCGTACAGCAGGTCCAGCAGCGACTTGGCCGGGCGGGTTCCGTAGAACTCGGCGGCTCGGGCGGGCAGCGATGCTCCGGGCATCAGGGAAGGAGAGTCGGCGGTCATGGCGGGCTCTTGCGGTAGGCGTCGGTTAGCGGGTGACGGCGATCAGGTCCAGCTTCAGGTCGGGGATGCCGGACGGGGCGTAGATGGCGATGCTGCGCGCCTGCAGCATGCGGTCGTACAGCGAGCCGCGCGTCTGCAAGGTGAAATAGCAGGCGCCCGGCTTGACCGGCACGGCCGGCGGCACCTGCGGCGTGTAAACCAGCTGCACGCCCGGCATGGCCGAGAGCACCAGCTTTTCCACGTCGTCGGGCGCGCCGACCTTGAAGCGCAGCGGCACGGTTTCGGCCAGTTCGCTGGCCGGCGTGGCGGCCGAGACCGACAGATAGAGCGCGGTGGTCTCGTCGAGCTTGTCGGAATCGAGGCGGCCCACGTGGAACGACGGGCGCAGTTCTTCCAGCACGATGGAGAAGTAGCGGGTCGAGATGACGGTGTCGAGCAGGTCGCGCAGGATTTCGTCCAGCCGCGCGAAGGCCGCGCCGGGCTGGTCGTGGCGGTACGCGGGCAGGTCGGCCAGCGTGTGCACCTTGGAGAAGGTCATCAGCGCGCCGGCCAGGCGCAGCATTTCCTGGAACAGGCGCTCCGGATGCAGCTGCGGGTTGTGGAACAGGTGCGAGAGCGCCGCGTAGGCTTCGTTGGCCGTGTGCAGCAGCCAGAAAGAGGCCACGTCGCCGGAGCGGAACTCGATGATGTTCTTGTTGGGCTCGCGGTGAAAGCCGTAGAGCGCGTTGACCTTGGCCTGCAGCGCGTCGAGCAGGCGGCGCAGCTGCTCGAAGAGCGCGCCGCAGGCCTGGACCGTGAGGCTGGGGGCGATGAAGCCCGTGTCCAGTTCATAGCCGGCGCTGGCGGTGCGGCGCACGCGCGCCACCGGGATCGTCAGCAGCGCGTCGCGCGGCTCGTGCTCCGACAGCAGGCGCACATTCTTGCGCAGGAACGCCAGCTCGGCGGTGCTGGCGTTGGTGTAGAGGTCGGGCGCGGGGCTGTCCTGGTGCGCGTAGCGCGCGTCGAAGCCCTGGCCCTGCTGCGCATCGCGGTAGTTGCCGCCGATGTCCTTCATCGGATGCAGCGCCAGGTAGAACACGGCCGAACTGGCGCCGTCCAGGCCGTCCAGCGCGACGGCGGGCGGCAGGTCGTCGTTGTGCGGGGCGCTGTAGATCTCGCCGTCGGGAAAGATGGCCGAGAGCTCGGTGGCCCGGAGCATGCCGTTGGCCAGCGCCGCGGCGTCGAAGCGCGCGGCGCGCAGGCCCCAGGAATAGGGATGCAGCGCGCGGCTCATCTCCGCGAGGCGGGCTTCGTGGTAGGCGTCCTGTCTTTGAAAATGCTGGGGCCGCAGGAACAGCCCCTCACCCCATAGGATCTTCGCGGAATGGCTCACGTTTTCTGGCTCTTGTTCATATTATTGGAGACGGCGGACGGACCGGGGCGCTCAGCCCGGACATTGCACCGAGCCCAGCCGCGCCGGGTCGAAGTCGGGCACGCCCGGCGGCAGGGTCATCTTGCCGGTCACGACGGTCAGCGCGCAGGCATGTGCGCCCATGACGATGCCGGTGTCCTCGGCGGATTCCACTTCGAACACGTATTTCCAGCGTTGCGGCGCGGGCGCATAAAACAGGCCCGCGACCGCGATATAGGTGGCGTTTTTCGGCACCTTTTCGAGGTGTTCGTAACGCTGTCCCGGTGTCAGAGTGACCTCGCGCGAGGCGATGACGCTTTCTCCAAGCGCCGACTTTTCGGCGTCAGTATCAACCAATTGCGTGAGCGGTGCGCGCTGAAATGCCTCTGCGTTCTTCAAATAGTATATTTTCGTAACCACGGCCATCGACTGGCCGCTGCTCGAGTTCAAATTTTCTCCGGCGTGTATCGCCAATTTCACTTCGACGGGCGCGTTCGGGTCTTTTTTCAGGCCCGCCATATCCATTACGCCGCCGGTCATTCCCGCCACCGCTCCAATCGCTGAAACCGCTGCACAGCCGCTGATTACGGGGCTTGCGACGATCATGGCCAGCGCCGCCACGCGCCGTGAAAAATAGAGATGTTTTGACATGGCTCTTTATACCGGAAGCCTGCGACAACATACAGATCGCTGCACGTTAGCCGACGTTTCGTTGTGAGTTACATGAAGTAATCCTCTGTAGTGTGGCGCTAACAAAAGGTTGTTGAAATACGCGGCCTTGGTTACACCCACCTACAAGCCAGAAAAATGCACATATCCAGGGTTCTCCTTATCAGCGCCATGTTGGCTTTCGCGACCGGCTGCGCGACCTCGTCCAAACCGCCGACCGAGGCCGAATACAAACAGTCGATGACGCACGCCACCGAGACGCTGGCCAACAAGGGCAACGACCAGGCGGTCGCCGAATTCCAGGAGATCGCGCTGCGCAATCCGTCGCGCGGCGAGCCGTGGTCCTATATCGCGAAGATTCGTTTCGACGAGCAGCGCTACGGCGAGGCCATCGTCGCGGCCGACGAGGCGCTGAACCGGGAACCCGAGGATTTCACCGCCAAGACCGTGCGCGCCGTGGGCGGGCTGCGGGTGGCGATGCAGTCGCTGGCCGACCTGCGCGCCGATGCACTGCTGGCCGGCAACGCCAAGACCGACGCGGTGGCGCTGGCCGCCGCCATGCGCGAAACCCTGGGCCAGGACGTGTTGTTCCCCGAAGGCTACAAGCCGCCGCGCCGCCAATCGCGCCGCAATGACGCGCAGCGCGCCGCGCCGGCCGCCGCCGTCGCGCCCGCGGCCGCGCAGTCGGCGGCCGTGCCCGCCAAGCCGGTGGCCAGCCCCGCTACCAATACAGCAGCCAGCCCGGCGCCGACGCCGGCCCCGGCCCCGGCGCCCGCTCCTGCGGGCCGGGCGCCGGACCCGTTCGGCAATCTCCTCAAACCCTGATCGGGCATCCGGCCCCGTCACTATGCACTTCGCTTGGAGCCCCCATGGCTAAGAAAGAAAGCGTTCAGAAACGACTCCAGAAGGTCCGTCCGCCGCGCGTCCAGTTGACCTACGACGTGGAAAAGGGCGACGCGATCGAACAGAAAGAGCTTCCCTTCGTCGTGGGCGTGGTGGGCGATTTCAGCGCGCAGTCCGAAGCCGAGCTGCCGCGCCTGAAGGACCGCAAGTTCGTCAATATCGATGTGGACAACTTCGACGACGTGATGCGCGGGCTGGAGCCGCGCGCCGCCTACCGCGTGAAGAACCGCCTGACCGACGAGGGCGGCACCTTCGGCGTGGACCTGAAGTTCCGCTCCATCGAGGATTTCCGTCCCGAGGCCGTGGTGCAGCAGATCGAGCCGCTCAAGGAGCTGCTGGAGATCCGCACCAAGCTGGCCGACCTGCGCAACAAGCTGGCGGGCAACGACAAACTGGAAGACCTGCTGGGCGAAGTGCTCAGCAGCACCGAGAAACTGCAGCAACTGACCAGCGAAGCCGGCAAGGACGGCAAGGGAGGCAGCAATGAGTAATTCCGCCGCCGCGCAGAACGCGTCCGCGCCGGCCGCCGAGGCCGAATCGGGCCTGCTGGACCAGATCGTCGAGCAGAGCCGCGTCGCCAAGTCCAGCGCCGAACACGACCGCGCCAAGGACCTGATCGGCGAACTGGCGCGCGAAGTCATGAAGGGCACCGTGGTCGTCTCCGACAACCTGTCGGCGATGCTGGACGCCCGGGTGGCCGAGCTGGACCGCCTGATCTCGGCCCAGCTGAGCGAGGTGATGCACGGCGCCGAATTCCAGAAGCTGGAAAGCACCTGGCGCGGCCTGCACTACCTGTGCCAGGAGAGCAACACCGGCCCCATGCTCAAGATCAAGGTGCTCAACGTCACCAAGCGCGACCTGGTGCGCGACTTCCAGACCGCGATCGACTTCGACCAGAGCCTGATGTTCAAGAAGGTCTACGAAGAAGAGTTCGGCACCTTCGGCGGCTCGCCCTTCGGCGCGCTGCTGGGCAATTTCGAGATCACGCGCCAGCCCGAGGACATGTACTTCATCGAGCAGATGTCGCACGTGGCCGCGGCCTCGCACGCCCCGTTCATCGCCTCGGCCTCGCCCGAGCTGCTGGGCCTGGACAGCTTCGCCGACCTGGGCCGCCCGCGCGACCTGGCCAAGGTGTTCGACACGGTGGAATACACCAAGTGGCGCAGCTTCCGCGATTCGGAAGACTCGCGCTACGTGGGCCTGACCATGCCGCGCTTCCTGGGCCGGCTGCCCTATGACCCGAAGGAGGGCACCTCGGTCGAGGGCTTCAACTTCGTCGAGGAAGTCGACGGCACCGATCACGCCAAGTACCTGTGGTGCAACGCCGCCTGGGCCTTCGGCGCGCGCCTGACGGCGGCGTTCGCGGACTTCGGCTGGTGCGCGGCGATCCGCGGCGTCGAAGGCGGCGGCCTGGTGGAGAACCTGCCCACCCATACCTTCAAGACCGACGACGGCGAGATCGCGCTGAAGTGCCCCACGGAGATCGCCATCACCGATCGCCGCGAAAAGGAACTGAGCGACCTGGGCCTGATCCCGCTGGTGCACTGCAAGAACTCGGACTACGCGGCCTTTTTCGGCGCGCAGTCGGTGCAGAAGGCCAAGAAATACAACACCGACAGCGCCAACGCCAATGCGGTGCTGTCGGCGCAGCTGCAATACATATTCTCGGTATCGCGAGTGGCCCACTACCTGAAGGCCATGATGCGCGACAAGATCGGCAGTTTCGCCTCCGCGCAATCGGTCGAAAGCTTCCTGAACCGCTGGGTCTCGCAGTACGTGCTGCTGGACGACAACGCCAATCAGGAGCAGAAGGCGCAGTTCCCCCTGCGGGAGGCATCGGTGCAAGTCGCCGAAGTGCCGGGTCGCCCCGGCGTGTTCAGGGCCGTGGCGTTTTTGCGGCCTCATTTCCAGCTCGACGAGCTTTCGATTTCGCTGCGCCTGGTCGCGGAGCTGCCGGCCCAGGCCCAGAAGTCGTAAGCGCCTAGGCTGGATTCGATGATTTTTTACTGGAGAGGCTATTAATGAAGGACATCTACGTCAAATTCGGCAATCCTGCGCTCAAGGGCGAATCCCAGGACAAGGACCACCCTGACTGGATCGAAGTCGGATCGTGGCGCCACGAGATCATTCAGCCGCGTTCGGCTACCGCCTCGACCTCGGGCGGCCACACGGCCGAGCGCACCGAGCATGGCGAGATGGTCTTCACCAAGGACCTGGACGTGGTCAGCCCGCTGCTGTATCAGCACGCCTCGGGCGGCACCACCTTCGACGAAGTCACCATCGACTTCCTGCGCGCCGACGGCGAGGGCAACCGCGTCAAGTACCTGGAAATCAAGCTCAAGTACGTGATCATCTCGCGCGTGGCCCCCGAGGTCGTCAGCGAAGGCCTGCCGCATGAATCGTTCTCGCTGAAGTACGCCGCCGTGCAGTGGAAGTACACGCAGCAGAAGGTCGGCGGCAACCAGGGCGGCAACTCCCAGGGCGCCTGGAGCCTGACCAAGAACGACAAGACGTATTCGGTCTGAACCTGACCGCGTAAGACGGTAAAGGCAGCGGCCCGCCGCGGGCCGCTGCCTTTCCTGAATGAGGTCCGCATGAAAGGATTCGAACCGAGCCTGTTCGACAAGCTGTTCGACGGCGACGGGCAAGCGCCGCATGCGCTGCGGCGCCTGTCGGTGGAGGAAATCAAGGAAACCGTCGCGCGCGACATCGAGGCCCTGCTCAATACGCGCATGGTCTTCACCGAGGAATCGCTCAAGCGCTATCCGAACTGCCAGCGCTCCATCCTCACCTATGGACTGTCCGATTTTTCCGGCCTGAGCCTGGCCAGCCATTACGACCGCGAATTCATCTGCCGCTCGCTGGAACAGGCGATCGCCCGCCACGAGCCGCGGCTGACGCATGTGCGGGTCATGCTGCAGGTCGATGGCCGCGCCACGTCGGTGCTGTATTTCGCGATCACCGCGATGCTGGACGTGGGCCCGGCGCATGAACCGGTGACCTTCGATGCGACGCTGCAGCCGTCCACTTTGCAGTATTCGGTGAGCAAGGGCTGGGCCAAGGCCGCGGCCGCCGCCTGAACCAACAACAGAACACGCGGGCGCCGGCGCCACGCCGCCGGCGGAGAAGGGAAAGATGGAAGAACTGCTGCCATATTACGAACGCGAACTGGGTTTCCTGCGCAGTTCGTCGCGCGATTTCGCGCAGCGCTATCCCAAGATCGCCGGGCGGCTGGGGCTGTCGGGCGAGACCTGCGAAGATCCGCACGTGGAGCGGATGATCGAGTCGTTCGCCCTGCTGGGCGCGCGCATCAACAAGAAGCTCGACGACGACTATCCGGAGTTCACGGAAGCATTGTTCGAGGTGATGTACCCGCATTACCTGCGCCCGTTTCCTGCGTGCTCGGTGGCGCAGTTCGACATGGGCGGCGTGGCCGCCCAGTTGACCGCGCCGGTGCGCCTGCCGCGCGGCACCGAGCTGAAGTCCCATGCCGTGCGCGGCGTGGCCTGCCGTTTCCGCACGGCCTACGACGTGACGCTGGCGCCGGTGGCGATCCGCCAGGCGGGCTTCGCGTCCACCGCCAACGCGCCGTCGTCCACCTCGCTGCCGCCGGGCGTGACGGGCCGGCTGTCGCTGACCCTGGCCTGCCTGGCCGAGACGCAGAACTTCTCCACGCTGGCCGTGGACAGGCTGCGCGTCTATCTGCACGGCGAACCGTCCTTCGTCGCGGCGCTGCGCGACTGCCTGTTCCTGCGCACGGCGGCCGCCTACACGGAGACGCAGCCCGGCCGCTGGAACCGCCTGGCGCAGGCGCCGCTGGCGCAGGTGGGCCTGGCCGAAGAGGACGCGCTGATCGATTTTCCCGCCAGCTCGCATCCGGCCTACCGGCTGCTGGCCGAGTATTTCGTCTTCGCCGAGAAATTCAATTTCGTGGACATCGACCTGGCGGCCTTGCGGCCCGCCCTGGGCGCGGTCCGCGAATTCACGCTGCATCTGCCGGTCGCCGGCCTGCGCGCCGACTCCAATACGGCGCGGCTGCTGGAATCGGCGTCCGCCGACAATTTCCGGCTGGGCTGCACGCCGGTGGTCAACCTGTTCGCCCAGCGCGCCGACCCCATCCGCGTCACGCACGCCGCGGCCTCTTATCCGGTGGTGGCCGACGCGCGCCGCGCCTATGGCTACGAGGTCTATTCCATCGACCGCGTGCGCCAGGTGCGCCAGAACGCCAGGGGCGATTCGGTCGTCGAATTCCGGCCCTTCTATTCGCTGCACCACGGCGAGACGCCTGACGGCGCCAGCCACTACTGGACCGCGCGGCGCGACGCGATGGTGGCCGAGCGCAGCCCGGGCTACGAGATGGAGCTGTCCATCGTCGACATCGATTTCGATCCGTCCGTGCCGCAGACCGAAACCCTGAGCCTGGAGCTGACCTGCACCAACCGGGACCTGCCCTCGCACCTGGCGGTGGGCCAGCCCGGCGGCGACCTGTTCCTGGAGGGCGGCTCGGTCGCGCGCGAAATCCGCATGCTGCGCCGTCCCACCCATACGCATCGCTTCCAGCAGGGCCGCGCGGCGCACTGGCGCCTGATCTCGCACCTGGCGCTGAACCATCTGTCGCTGGTGCAAAGCGGCCTGCCGGCGCTAAAGGAAACGCTGCGCCTGTACGACCTGTCGCACGCCGCGGTGGCGGCCCGCCAGATCGAAGGGCTGGTGGGGCTGGACTACAAGCCCGCCACGCACTGGATGCCGGGCGAGCCGTTCGCCACCTTCGTGCGCGGCATCGAGATCCGGCTCACGATCAATGAAGACAATTTCGTCGGCACCAGCCTGCATGCCTTCGTCGCGGTGCTGAACCGCTTTTTCGGCCTGTATGTGCACGCCAACAGCTTCGTGCAGCTGGTGGTGCTGTCGCGCCGCGGCTCGGAAGAAATCCTACGGTGTCCCCCATGCAACGGCGACGCGATCCTAGCGTAATCGAGGCGCTGCTGGCCGAGCCGCAGCGCTTCAAGTTCTTCCAGGCCGTGCGCGTGCTGGAGCTGTGGTTCGCGCGCCAGGAGGGCACGCGCGCGCGCAACGCCGTGCCGGCCCACCTGCGCTTCCTGAATTCGTCTTCGCTGGGCTTTCCGGCCAGCGAGATCGCCGGCCTGACGGCCTACGACAAGGACGGCCAGGCGCTGGACGACGCGCAGGCGCGCCTGGCGGCGCTGGCCGAAGGCAAGCTGGGGCGGGTGGAGATCGAGCCGGCCTTCTTCGGCCTGCTGGGCGCGCAGGGCGCCTTGCCGCTGCATTATTCCGAGATCCTGAGCCACCGCGAAAGCGCCCGGCGCGACCGCGGGGCGCGCGCGTTCTTCGACATCTTCTCGAACCGCGCCGCGGCGCTTTTCTATGCGGCCTGGAAGAAGTACCGCATGCCGCTGCGCCACGAGACCGAGCAGGACCATCACTACCTGCCGCTGTTGCTGGCGCTGGGCGGCATCGGCCATCCGGCCCTGCGCGACCGCCTGCACGCGGGCCAGGGCCAGGTGTACGACGAATCGCTGGCCCATTACGCCGCCGCGGCGCGCCAGCGCCCGGTGTCGGCCGCCTACCTGCAGCGGGTGCTGGCCGATTACTTCCAGGTGGACATCCGGGTCGAGCAGTTCGTCGGCCGCTGGTACCACGTGCCGCCCGAGCATCGCACGCGCCTGGGCATGCCGGGCGCGGTGCTGGGCGTGTCCGCCATGGCGGGCGAGCGCATCTGGCAGCGCGACATGCGCATCCGGCTGTGGATCGGCCCGCTGTCCAAGGCCGCGTTCGGCGATTTCCTGCCGGGCGGGGCGCGCGCGCAGGCGCTGGAGAAGCTGCTGACCATGTTCGGCGGCATGAGCTTCGAATACGAGGTGCGGCTGGTGATGGCCAGGGCGGACGTGGCCGGCAGCATGCTCGGCGGCGACGGCGGCGCCGGCGCGCGCCTGGGCTGGAACTCTTTTCTCTGCACCGAACCCGCGGCGTCGGATCGCGACGACGCCAGCTACGAACTGCACACCATTCACTAGAACAAGCACCATGGCCACACCCCTGAAAACCCTGATCGGGAAACTGAACCAGACCTGCCGCCAGGCCGCCGAGCGCGCCGCCAGCCTGTGCATGGCGCAAGGCCATTACGAAGTGGACCTGGAGCACCTGTTTCTGGCGCTGCTGGAAAAGCCCGCCAGCGACTTCAGCATCGTGGCGCGCCGCAGCGGCATCGACGCCTCGGCGCTGGAGGCCGACCTGAACGCGGAAATCCGCGGATTCAAGAACGGCAACACCCGCACGCCGGTGTTCTCGCCGCACCTGCCGCGCTTGTTCGAACATGCCTGGCTGATCGCGTCGCTGGACACGCAGACCACGCGCATCCGCTCCGGCCATCTGCTGCTGGCGCTGCTGACCGAGCCCGACCTGGCCCAGCTCGCGCGGCGCGGCTCGCGCCTGTTCGAATCGTTCCGGCTGGAAGAACTGAAGCATGATTTCGCCGCGCTGACGGCCGGCTCGGAAGAGGCCGGGCAGTCGGTGGCGCTGGGCGAGGGCGCGCAGCAAGAGCCGGCGCCGGCCGCCGGCCTGTCCAAGACGCCGGCGCTGGACCAGTACACCGCCAACCTGACCGAGCGCGCGCGCGAAGGCAGGATCGACCCGGTCATCGGCCGCGACGCCGAGATCCGCCAGATGATGGACATCCTGACCCGCCGGCGCCAGAACAACCCCATCCTGACCGGCGAGGCCGGCGTGGGCAAGACCGCGGTGGTCGAAGGCCTGGCGCTGCGCATCGTGGCCGGCGACGTGCCGCCGGCGCTGGCCGGCGTGGCGCTGCGCACGCTGGACATGGGCCTGCTGCAGGCCGGCGCCAGCGTCAAGGGCGAATTCGAGAACCGTCTGAAGAACGTCATCGACGAGGTCAAGCAAAGCGCCACGCCCATCATCCTGTTCATCGACGAGGCCCACACCATGATAGGCGCGGGCGGGCAGGCGGGCCAGAACGACGCGGCCAACCTGCTCAAGCCGGCGCTGGCGCGCGGCGAACTGCGCACCATCGCCGCCACCACCTGGAGCGAATACAAGAAGTACTTCGAGAAAGACGCCGCGCTGGCGCGGCGCTTCCAGGTGGTCAAGGTGGAAGAACCCAGCGAGACGCTGGCCGCCAGCATGCTGCGCGGCATGGCGCCGCTGATGGAAGCGCACTTCGGCGTGCGGGTGCTGGACGAGGCCATCGTGGCGGCGGCGCGCCTGTCGCACCGCTACATCAGCGGCCGCCAGCTGCCGGACAAGGCGGTCAGCGTGCTCGACACCGCCTGCGCGCGCGTGGCCCTGGGCCGCAGCGCCACGCCGGCCCTGATCGACGAGGCGCGCCACCGCCTGGCGCGCCTGGAAACCGAGCGCGCCGCGCTGCGCCGGGAGGCCGCCGCCGGCGGCTCCCAGGGCGCGCGCCTGCGCGAGCTGGACGAGGAAATGGACGCCACGCGCAAGACGCTGGCCGAATCCGAGGCGAGGCTGGCCCAGGAAAGCGAGCTGGTGCGCCAGATCCACGCGCTGCGCGTAGAGCTGGAGACGGCGGGCGAGGAGGCCGCGCCGGAGCCGGCCGCCAAGCGCCGCGCCGCCAAGGCGCCCGACCCCACGCCGGCCCAGGCGCAGCTGGCCGCGCTGCAGCAGGAGCTGCGCGCGCTGCAGGGCGAAACGCCGCTGGTGCCGGCCTATGTGGACGCCCAGGTCATCGCCGAGATCGTCTCGGCCTGGACCGGCATACCGCTGGGCCGGATGGTCAACGACGAGATCCGCACCGTGCTGGAACTGCAGCCGCTGCTGGCCGAGCGCGTCATCGGCCAGGATCACGCCCTGCACGCCATCGCCCAGCGCGTGCGCACGGCGCGCGCCGGCCTGGAAGATCCCAACAAGCCCAAGGGCGTGTTCCTGTTCGTCGGCCCCTCGGGCGTGGGCAAGACCGAGACCGCATTGGCGGTCGCCGACGTACTCTACGGCGGCGAGCGCAAGCTCATCACCATCAACATGAGCGAGTACCAGGAGGCCCACAGCGTTTCCGGCCTGAAGGGTTCGCCGCCGGGCTACGTGGGCTACGGCGAGGGCGGGGTGCTGACCGAGGCGGTGCGCCGCCAGCCCTACAGCGTGGTGCTGCTCGACGAGATCGAGAAAGCCCATCCGGACGTGCTGGAGCTGTTCTTCCAGGTGTTCGACAAGGGCGTGATGGACGACGCCGAGGGCCGCGAGATCGACTTCCGCAACACGCTCATCATCCTGACCTCCAACGTCGGCTCGTCGGCCATCATGCAGGCCTGCCTGAACAAGAGCGCCGAGGAACGGCCCGGCCCCGAGGCGCTGCAGGAACTGCTGGCGCCGCAGCTGTACAAGGCCTTCAAGCCCGCCTTCCTGGGCCGCATGAAGACCATCGCCTACTACCCCGTGGACGACGACGCGCTGGCCCGCATCATCGGCCTGAAGCTCGGCCGCATCGCCGAGCGCGTGCAGGCCAATCACCGCGCCGTGTTCGAATGGGACGAGGCGCTGGTCGAGGCCGTGCTGGCCCGCTGCACCGAGGTGGACACGGGCGCGCGCAACGTCGACCACATCCTGAACGGCACGCTGCTGCCGCAGATCGCCGAGCAGGTGCTGAGCCGTATGGCGCAGGGCGAGGCCATCGCGCGCATCCGCGTCACCGCCGGCAAGAACGGCGACTTCCGCTACCGCCTGACCTGAACCCGGAGCCGCCGCCATGCCCCAGGATTCCTCCGGACTTTCCCGCCTGTCGACCGCCGGTATCGAGCAGGCCAACCGTCTCCTGAACCTGAGCACGCCGCTAGGCGAAAACCGCCTGGTGGCCGAGACGCTGTCGGCGCGCGAGCAATTGGGCGCGGGCGCCTGCCGGCTGGATCTCACGGCGCTCTCCGACGACGCCCATATCCCGCTGAAAGCGCTGCTGGGCCAGCCCGTGACGCTGCGCCTGCAGACCGCGCTGGACCGCGCGCAGCCGCGCATCTGGCACGGCCACGTGACCGCGGCGCAATTCCGCGGCGCCAACGGCGGCCTGGCGCGCTACGGCCTGACCGTGGAGCCCTGGCTGGCCTTTCTGCGCGCCCGCCGCGACAGCTTCGCCTATCAGGACAAGACGGTGTTCGACATCGTCGAGAGCATTTTCGGCGACTACAACGGGCAGGGCACGCTGGCGCCGCAATGGCGCTGGGACGTGAAGGACCGCGCCGCCTACGCCAGGCGCAGCCTGACCATCCAGTACCGTGAAACCGATTACGCCTTCGTGGAGCGCCTGCTGGCCGAAGAAGGCCTGTTCTACTGGGTCGAGCACCAGGCCGACGGCCACACCCTGGTCATCGCCGACCACAACGGCGCGTTCCAGCCCGGGCCGCAGGCCAGCGTGCGTTTCGCGCGCGCCGATGTCACCGAGACGCAGGACAGCATCCAGCAATGGAGCCAGCGCAAGCGCTGGCAGACCAATGCGGTGCGCCTGGCCAGCTGGGACTACCGCAGCGTCCAGGCGCGGCCGGTGGCGGCGCAGGCGCAGATGGAGGCGCATGCCGATGCGCAAGCGGGCGCCATCGAGCTGGCCTGCAACGACTACCCCGGGCAGTACGCGTACGAAGACGGCGCGCAGGGCGAACGGCTGGCGCACAACGCGCTGGCCGCCATCCGCGTGCGCGAGCAGAGCTACGAGGGCGCGGGCACCGTGCGCACGCTGGCGCCGGGGCAGCGCTTCGAGCTGACCGGCCATTACCAGCAGGGCGGGCCGTCGGCCTATGTGGTGATCGCCATCGACCACCAGGCCCGCAACAACTTCGACGCCGACCTGGGCCGGGCGCAGGGCGGCGGCGCGGACGCACACGATCGGGCGGACTTCTACCGCAACACGTTCACCTGCATCGGCATGGAGACGGAGTTCCGCCCGGCCACGCGGGACGGCCATGGCGAACGGCTGCATCCGCGCCCCACCGTCTTCGGCGCGCAGACCGCGCTGGTGGTGGGCGCGCAAGAGCCGGTGCATACCGACCGCGACCATCGCGTCAAGGTGCAATTCCATTGGCAGCGCGGCAAGGCCGCCAGCAGCCGGCTGGCGCATCCGTCCGGCGACGAGAACGCGCCGGCCGCGGACGAGCTGGGCGCCTGGGTGCGCGTGGCCGAACCGGTGGCCGGCGGCGACTGGGGCGGCCATTTCGTGCCGCGCGTGGGCCAGGAAGTGCTGGTGGAATTCCTGCATGGCGACATCGACCGGCCCGTGGTGGTGGGCGCGCTCTACAACGGCGAAGGCGCCGAGGACGCGCCGCACAACCAGGTGCAGGCGGGCGCGGCCAACGCCACCGGCAATGCGCCGGCCTGGTTCGCCGGCGGCAGCGACGGCCACGCGCACAACGCGGTGATGTCCGGCTTCAAGACCCAGGCCCTGCCGGCCAGCGGTGCGGGCACCGGCGGCTACAACCAGCTGGTGCAGGACGACACGCCCGGACAGGCGCGCCTGACCGCCTCCACCACGCAGGCCGATACGCGCCTGAACCTGGGGCACATCAAGCAGCAGCGCGACAACGAGCGGCTGGAAGACCTGGGCCACGGCGCCGAGCTGTCCACGCGCGAGTCCATGGCGCTGCGCGCCGGCGCCGGCCTGCTGATCAGCGCCGACCTGCGCGAGAACGCCGAGGGCGCGCTGCTCGACAGCGCCGAGGCCGCCAGGCAGATCGAACGCGCCATGGAGTCGGCCAGGGAGCTGGCCGACATGGCGGCCAGGCAGAAGGCCGTGCTGGAAGACGATCCGGAGACCGTGCCGGCGCAGGACGCGCTCGAACACGTGCTGGAGGTGGTGGAAGCGACGCAGGAAGGCGCGGGCGATTCGTCCGGCGAGCCGGTGGCGGCCTACAGCGAACCTCATGTCCAGGTCAGCGCGCCCAGCGGCATCGGCCAGTACACGCCGGCCGACGCCTTCCTGGCGGCGGGCGGCACCTTCGCGCAGGTGGCGCCGGACGTGAACTGGGTCAGCAGCGCCAACGTGGCGCTGGGCGTGGCCGCCGGCGCGGTGCTGTTCACGCTGGGCAACCCGCCTTCGGGCGCGCGCGCGGTCAAGGACCAGGGCCTGCGCCTGCACGCCGCCGGCGGCAGGCTGCGGCTGCACAGCCAGGACGCGAAGATGGCGCTGTCCGCGGAGAAGGCGGTGACCGTCTCGTCGTCCGCGGCCAGCGTCACGGTCGAGGCCAAACAGCGCCTGCTGGCCACCGCGGGCGGCGCCTATCTGCGCGTCGAGGGCGGCGGCATCCAGCTGCATGCGCCGGGCAAGGTGGAATTGAAGGCGGGGGTGCACAGCTGGGTGGGGCCGGAAAGCAGCCAGCCGAATCTGGCCTTCAGCGAAGCCGGCCCCTTGTGCGAGGCGCGCGTGCGCGGCGCGGCCCAGCGCGGCGGCGCCGTGGTGCCGCTGAGTTGAACGGGCGTTGCGAGAGGAGGGCGGCATGCTCGATTACCAGGCGTTCGACGCCTTCGGCTTCGGTCTGATCCAGGACGAGCGCGCGCGCGGCGTGCCGGCGTTCGTTCAGCCGGAGGTCCTGGTGCCGCCGGCGCTGCGGAAGATGCCCGGCCTGATGCCGAGGCTGGTGGACCTGTCCGCCATGCAGGCCGTGCACAAGGCGCAGGTCCTGGCGGGCCTGAACCAGGCGGTTGTCGATGACGAGGACTTCTGGCTGGGCCTGTTGCTGCAATCGGACCGGCAAGTCGACGCCGTGGCCGCGCATTGCCGCTCGCGCATGATCGTCGACATCGACGGCCAGGGGCCGTGCTTCTTCCGTTTCTTCGATCCGCGCGTGCTGGCGCAACTGCCGTGGATCCTCGACGCGGCGCAACTGGCCTGGCTTTGCGGGCCGGTGCAGCGCTGCATGTTCCGCCTGGACGGGGCGTGGCAGGCGGTGGACCGGCCGGATGCCGCGCCGTCGCCGCGCCTGCGCCTGAGCGCGGAACAGTCGTTCGCGCTGATTCATATGCAGGCGTTGAACGAAGTGCTGGCCGGCCTGGAAACGCTGGCGCCGGACGGGCGCGTGGCCCTGGGGCAGGCCGTGATGGGGCATTTCCGCGCCGCCCGGGACCTGGGGCTGAAATCGCTCGAGGAGCGCAAGGCGTTCGCGCGGCATGGGCTGGAGGTGCATCCGGCCTTCCATCGCCACGAACGGGTGCGCGCCTGCCTGGCGGCCATGCAGCCGGAAGATGATTATCCATACCTGGCCGCGGTCCAGGATCTGTCGGACGAAGACTGGGCCGCCGTGCGCGCGGATATGGAACGAACTGGAGAGCCCGATGGCCGATGAAGTAAAGAACTGCGAAAGAAGGCGTTCGTCGCTGGATTGCGGCGAGGATTGCCCGTTTCACCGTATCGGCCTGCCCATCATGCCGCTGCGCTACGCGGTGTTGAAGAACGACGCGATCTTCCCCGCGCTCGATGGCGACCTGGACATGCCCGAGCTGCGCGAACGGCCGCTGGGCGAGGGCGCGCGCTATGGCGTGCGTCTGCTGCGCACCGGCTATCTGTACGTCTATGACGAAGCGCGCTCCGAGCTGAAAGGCTATTACGTCAACGAGAACGCCACCCTGTACAACTTCGACCTCGACAAGCCGGTGGAAGATTGCGACCGGGCGTTCACGTGCGCCTCCCAGGACCATGAGGCCAAGGCGTCGTTGCTGACGATTCCCAACGCCAGAAACGCGACCTTCGTCTGGCTCGCGTTTTCGGATGTGCAATGGACCAAGGACGTCTGCAAGGCCCACAAGGGCAGAAAGGGCGCCGAGATGCGCCAGCGCCACATGTTCAAGTTCGACGTGCAGGCCTGGCTGAGCGGCAAGAAGCACCCGCAGGCCAAGAGCATCAAGACCTTGAAGGACACGGTGGCCGATTACGTGGTCCACCGCAAGCGCGAACTGGACCCTTACGGCAAGCAGCAGCTGCTGGGCTGGAGCACCGTCGGCTACTACAACGTCAAGGGTTGGATGGGCGAGCCGATCGAGGACGCGGCCGAGGCGTTCTCGCCGGGCAACGGGCTGATGCTGGCCTTGCCGGACGGCACGGGAATCCTGCAGGACATCGCGCGGCTGATGCGCATGCGTTTCGATGATTTCGTCTCGAACAAGGAGGACCTGCGGCCGCTGACCGTGTCGAAGTCCATCGAGTCGATCAGCGAGATCGTCATGCAGTCCGCGGAAAGCGACTTCCTGCGCCGGCGCGGCCAGGATGCGACCAACTATTCCGTCTACGGGACCAGCACCCCGCACATGGCGGTCGGCCCGGGCGGCGCCGGGGCCGAGGGCCTGGCGGTGGGCCAGTTGCTGCTGGACTGGCTGATGCCGGAGAACCGCGAGGGCCGCCTGGCCGAGGCCGACAATTACCGCCATCCGACCGAGGAAGAGCGTCGCAAGGTGCGCTGGGACGCCTGGAGCAAATACTTCGACAACTACGACGAGAACGCCCGCAGGGCGTGGCAAAGCGGTTTCGACGACCGCCTGGCGAAGTTCGACGCCGGGATCATCGTGCCCATGGCCAAGGCGCACGTGGCGTGGATGACCTGCGAAAACACGCTGGAGTCGTTCCAGTGCAATTACGACGCCAACAACGCCGACAGCGGCGAGGTCTACCAGACCGTTCTCGCCCTGTGCATCGACGGAACCCAGGACAAGCGCGTCTGCTTCCAGTTGTACGCCGACTGGCTGCAAGGGAACCCGGAGGACACTCGCAACATCGTGCTGCGGGCCATGTTCCACAACCAGGACTTCGTGGTCAAGAAGGTCGTCGAGGCGCACGAGGCGGCCGTCGACTGGAAGGGAATTCCCTGGAGCAATCTGCACGAGGCCTACAAGACCGGGCTCAAGGTGCTGAGCGAAGGCCAGATGGACAAGACCGCACGCCTGCTCGAACAGATCATGGGGCCGCTGGTGCACGTCCTGAGGCTGGGCGTGGATAGCGCCGTCGCGCGCAGGCTGGCGATGTATATGGGGCTGCTGTCGCGCCAGGACGTGGCGATCGTCGAGGTCGAGGGCGGCCGAAAATCATTCCGCGCCGCGCTGATCCGGGAAATCATGCGCCAGCATGGCGGCAGGGTGGACCTGCGCCAGATGGAGCGCGCGGTGGCCGAAGAGTTGCGCCGCCTGGAAGTGCGCGGCGAACAGATCGAAGGCAGCGACAAGAAGCGCTGGTTCATGCTCGTGGACAGACAGGCCGCCGCCAGCGTGCCGGCGGACATGCGGGCCGGCGACCGGGCCCGGGCGCTGGCGCAGACGACCATGACGATCGAGCAGTACGAGGCCAGGGAGTTGTCGCGCTGGCGCACGACGATCAATACCGACGTGCGGCTTGGCGTGGTCGGCTGCGTGTTCCAGACGGTGGCGGTGTACAAGCTCTGGAGCGACCTGGAATCGGCCATGCCGCACGAGCGCAGCGACGCGAGCTGGAAATTCGTGGTCGGCATCGCTTCGGCCGGCGGCTCGGTGGCCGACGTGCTGGGCGCGGCGCTCAAGGCCAGGGCCGCCGGCGGCATGCGCCTGGGCGTGGGCGTGTCTCTGGACGCCACCGGCTCATTGCTCGCCCGCTGGGGTAGCCGGGTCGGGGTCGTCACCGGCGTCATCATGGCGGTGTTCGATTTCAAGTCGGCCACCGACCAGTTCGTGATCGAGAAGAACGGCCTGATGGGCGGCCTGTACGTCGCCTCGGGTATCCTCAGCCTGATCGTCATCAGCGCCTTCGCCATGTCGGCCACGCTGGTGGGCCTGATCGCGGCGGTGTTCCTGATCATCGTGGCGGTGCTGATCGAGAAGTTCAAGGGAAACAAGATCGACGAGTGGCTCAAGCGCTGCCTGTGGGGCAAGCTGCAGGGGCAGCCCGGCGCCGACTATTACTACGGGGTGCAGCAAGAAATGAACAGCCTGCGCGTGGCGCTTGGAGGCTCGTGATGGATTTCACGGGCCTGATGTCCAGGTTTCCCGACAATCGTCCGCTTTCGGAATTCGACCGCGAACACCGCCTGTCGCAGAAAAAGCGCCTGGACGTGGCGCCGCATGCCGAGCTTTGCGTCGTCAGGATGAATTCCAACGCCCTGCTGTCGGTGGACCGCTGGTACGGCTGGCGCGGCTTCATCGCCTTGATCGGCGGCATAGGCGTGGCCTTCGGCGTGGGCGGCATCCTGATGCTGGCCTGGATCCTGCTGGCGCACGACCTGCCCAACGAAAACGGCCTGTGGGAGGGCATCTTCATCAGCATGGCGATGTGCGCGGCGCTGGCCGCGGCGGGGGCGTGGGTCGCGTGCAAGGAGATGTTCCGCTGGACCTGGTACCCCATTGCGCTGGACCGCAAGCGCCGGCTGGTGCACGTATTCCGGCTGGACGGCAGTATCCTGACCGCGCCCTGGGACAAGATCTATTTCACCCTGGGCCGGGGAAAGGGCGCGATGGGCTGGTTCAACTGGGATATCCGCGGCCTGATCCTGGCCCGGGACGGCGTCACGGTCGAGGAGACTTTCGCCTTCAGCATCGCCACGGGCCGCATCGAGAACGCCCATGCCCACTGGGAATTCCTGCGCCGCTACATGGAGGAAGGCCCGCAGGCGGTGCAGGACGCGGTCCTGTACTGCATGCCGGTGGACGGCAAGCGCGAGAGCTTCGCCTTCTCCAAGGAGCGCGTGTTCGCCAACGACGCGCGCGGCCCCGGCTTCATGTATCTGACCTTGATTCCGTTCAACTACCTGCACGCCATCATGCGCTGGATGGTGATGCAGACCAGCAAGATCCCGGCGTTTCCCCCCGAGATCGAGACCACGCTGCAGCCCGAGCCTGGCGACAAATACGTGCGGGACGCGTCGATGAATCCCGAGGACCTGCGTTAGGGATGAAGCGTCGGCTTCGACCGCAATACCCGGCAAGTGCGCTTTTTCGTGCATGACGGGCCGGGCGGCGCGGTCACGGTTCCCTGGGGCGATGCCTCCGTGTTCTTTCACATCGGGCGCGGCGCTCAGAACGGGAATCTTCCCGATCTGCGTTGCCCTGTGCTCAGGAACGATCGGGTGATGCAGACGTTTACCGTGGGCCATTACTGGCGCCATGAAAACCACGTGCGCGCGGTACGAGTTCGCGCGGGACCGGGCAATCTACCGGCGCGCGGCCGAACGGCATCGGCAGCGGCAACGCTGGAAGTAGCGGAGCCGGCGCTGGCCGGCCACCGGCAGGCGGGGTTTTGCGCTAGGATTAGCCGCAGTAATTTCCCGCCGTCCTCTCTGGAGCCCCCCGCATGGCCGACCTCAGCGCCTTTCCCATCACCAAGAAGTGGCCCGCCCGGCATCCCGACCGCATCCAGCTGTATTCGCTGCCCACGCCCAATGGGGTGAAGGTGTCGATCATGCTGGAGGAAACCGGGCTGCCCTATGAGGCCCACCGGGTCAGTTTCGATACCAAGGACCAGTTCTCGCCGGAATTCCTTTCGCTCAGCCCGAACAACAAGATTCCGGCGATTCTCGATCCCGATGGTCCCGAGGGCAAGCCGCTGGGCCTGTTCGAGTCGGGCGCCATCCTGATCTATCTGGCCGGCAAGACGGGCAAGTTCCTGCCGGCGGATACGGCGGGGCGCTACGAGACGCTGCAGTGGGTCATGTTCCAGATGGGCGGCATCGGGCCGATGTTCGGCCAGCTGGGCTTTTTCCACAAGTTCGCCGGCAAGGACTTCGAGGACAAGCGTCCGCGCGACCGCTACGTGGAAGAGTCCAAGCGCCTGCTGGGCGTGCTGGACAAGCGGCTGGAAGGGCGCGACTGGGTGATGGGCGACGAATACACCATCGCCGACATCGCCATCCTGCCCTGGGTGCGCAATCTGGTGGGCTTTTACGGCGCGGGCGAGCTGGTGGAGTTTTCCCGCTACAAGAACGTCGGCCGGGTGCTGGAAGCCTTCGTGGCCCGCCCGGCGGTGGCCAGGGGCCTGACGATACCGGCCTGAGCCGCTCATGGAACTGCGCCAGCTGCGTTATTTCGTACGAGTCGTGGAGGCCGGCAGCATCGGCCGCGCGGCCCAGTCCATCGGCATGGTCACGTCGGCGCTCAGCCAGCAGATCAGCCGGCTGGAGGGCGAGCTGGCCACGCGGCTGCTGCGGCGCAGCGCCAGCGGGGTGGAGCCGACCGACGCGGGGCTGGCGTTTTTCCGGCAGGCGCAGCTGGCGCTGCGCCATGCCGACGACGCCGTCCAGGCCGCGCAGCAGGCCCGGCTGGCCGGCCACGTCAGCGTGGGCCTGCCGTCCACCACGGCCGCCATCCTCGGCGCGGCCTTCGTGCAGGCCATGAACCAGCGCTATCCGGATATCCGCCTGCACCTGGTGGAGGCGCTGTCCGGCCATCTGAGCGACATGCTCAACGGCCGCATGCTGGACCTGGCCATTGTGTTCCAGGCCGAGTCGGCGCGCCGCTGGAGCGTGATGCCGCTGCTGGACGAGCCGCTGTTCCTGCTGGCCCGGCCCGGCATGCCGGGGCTGCCGCCGGGCGAAACCACGCGCATCGAGGCCATCGCGCACCTGCCGCTGGTGCTGCCCAGCGGGCGCCACGGGCTGCGGGCGCTGGTCAACCACGCCTACCAGCAGTCGGGCCACGCGCCGCTGGTGGCGGTGGAGGTCGATGGCCTGCCGGTGCTCATGGACGTGGTGCAGCTGGGCCACGTCGCCACCATCCAGCCCAGTTCGGCCATGGCGCGGATCGCGCCGGGCCAGCTGCACATGGCGCGCATCGACGATGCCCACCTGTTCCGCCCGAATCTGCTGGCCAGCCTGTCCGAGGACGAGCTGTCGCCCGCGGCGCTGGCCGCGCGGCTGGTGCTGGCGGACGTCTCGCGCGCGTTGGCGCGCGAGGGCAAATGGCCGGTGGTGACCCTTCACGATTCATGAAGACCCGTTGACGGCTGGCTGATATCGGCCGGCGGCCGCGCTGGCTACAGTGCGTTCCTTGAAAGAGGAACAACGGCATGGTCGACGTCTTGGTGATAGGAGGGGGCAACGCGGCGCTGTGCGCGGCCCTGATGGCGCGCGAGGCCGGCGCCAGCGTGCTGCTGCTGGAAGCGGCGCCGCGCGAGTGGCGCGGCGGCAATTCGCAGCACACGCGCAACCTGCGCTGCATGCACGACGCGCCGCAGGACGTGCTGGTCGACGCCTATCCCGAGGAAGAATACTGGCAGGACCTGCTCAAGGTGACGGGCGGGCTGACCAACGAACACCTGGCGCGGCTGGTCATCCGCGAGTCCTCGACCTGCAGGGACTGGATGCGCCGCCACGGCGTGAATTTCCAGCCGCCGCTGTCGGGCGCGCTGCACGTGGCGCGCACCAACGCGTTTTTCATGGGCGGCGGCAAGGCCCTGGTCAATGCCTATTACCGCAGCGCCGAGGCGCTGGGCGTGCAGATCCGCTACGAGGCGCCCGTGGATGCGCTGGAGCTGGACGGCGGCCGTTTCGTGGCCGCGCGCATCGGCGCCGAGCGTATCGAGGCGCGCGCCTGCGTGCTGGCGGCGGGCGGCTTCGAGTCCAACCGCGAATGGCTGCGCGAGGCCTGGGGCCAGAACGAGCGCGGCGAATGGCCGGCCGACAACTTCCTCATCCGCGGCACGCGCTTCAACATGGGCGTGCTGCTGAAGTTCATGCTGGACGCCGGCGCCGACGGCATCGGCGATCCGTCGCAGTCGCACTGCGTGGCCATCGACGCGCGCGCGCCGCTGTATGACGGCGGCATCTGCACCCGCATCGACTGCGTGTCGCTGGGCGTGGTGGTCAACCGCGAGGCGCGCCGCTTCTATGACGAGGGCGAGGATTTCTGGCCCAAGCGCTACGCCATCTGGGGCCGGCTGACGGCCATGCAGCCGGGCCAGATCGCGTATTCCATCATCGACGCCAAGGCCGTGGGCCGCTTCATGCCGCCGGTGTTTCCGGGCGTGAAGGCCGATACGCTGCCGGAGCTGGCGGCCAGGCTGGGCCTGGACCCGGTCGCTTTCGAGCAGACCATCCGCCAATACAACGAGGCCTGCCGCGTCGGCAAGTTCGACCACACGGCGCTGGACGACTGCCATACCGAAGGCCTGACGCCGGCCAAGACGCACTGGGCGCGGCCCATCGACACGGCGCCGTTCTACGGCTATGCGCTGCGGCCCGGCATCACTTTCACCTATCTGGGCCTGAAGGTGGACGACACCGCCGCGGTCCGTTTCAACGACGTGCCCAGCGACAACCTCTTCGTCGCGGGCGAAATGATGGCCGGCAACGTGCTGGGCAAGGGCTATACGGCCGGGGTGGGCATGTCCATCGGCACGGCCTTCGGCCGCATCGCCGGCACCCGGGCCGCCGCCGCGGCGGCGCGCACCCGGCACAACGCGGAAAGCACGACATGAAGCAACTTGAAGCCCTGGCCCGCGAGGCGCAGTCTTTCCCGGGATCGAAGCCGGCCATGACCGAGCAGACCATACACTGGCATGGCGGCGCCAAGCCGCAGGCCGGCGCGCTGACGGACGACGAAACCGAAGTGGCGCGCGTCATGCAGATCTGCAACGCCTGCCGCTATTGCGAAGGCTTTTGCGCGGTGTTTCCCGCCATGACGCGCCGCCTGGAGTTCGGCAAGGCAGACATCAATTACCTGGCCAATCTGTGCCACAACTGCGGCGCCTGTCTGCACGCGTGCCAGTACGCGCCGCCGCACGAGTTCGCGGTGAACGTGCCGCAGGCCATGGCGCGCGTGCGGGTGCAGACCTATACCGACTATGCCTGGCCGCCGGCGCTGGGCCGGCTGTACAAGCGCAACGGCCTGGCCCTGTCGCTGGCCACGGCCGCCGGCCTGGCGCTGTTCCTGGCCCTGGCGGCGCTGATGGGCGGCGGGCTGCTGCACGAGCCGCTGGCCGGCGATTTCTACGCCGTGTTCCCGCACAACACGCTGGCGCTGATGTTCGGCGTGGTCTTCAGCCTGGCCGTGCTGGCGCTGGGCGTGGGCGTGACGCGCTTCTGGCGCGACGTCAGCCCGGGGGCGGCGTCCGGCGCGGCGGTGGCCGAGGCCGCGCATGACGCGCTGCGCCTGCGCTACCTGGACGGCGGCCACGGCAAGGGCTGCAACAACGCGGACGACGCCTTCACGCTGTGGCGCCGGCGCTTCCACCACTGCACTTTCTACGGCTTCATGCTGTGCTTCGCGGCCACCAGCGTGGCCACGCTGTACCACTACCTGCTGGGGCAGCCGGCGCCGTATCCGTTCTGGAGCGCGCCGGTGCTGCTGGGCACGGCCGGCGGCATCGGCCTGCTGATCGGGCCGGCCGGCCTGCTGTGGCTGAACCTCAAGCGCCATCCGCAGCAGGGCGACGCCGCGCAAAAGCCCATGGACCGCGGCTTCATCGCGCTGCTGTTCCTGACCAGCGCCACCGGGCTGGCGCTGCTGGCCGGCCGCGACGGCGGGGCGATGGCACTGCTGCTGGCGATCCATCTGGGCGTGGTGATGGCGCTGTTCCTGACGCTGCCCTACGGCAAGTTCGCCCACGGCATCTACCGTTCGGCCGCGCTGCTGAAGTGGGCCATCGAGAAACGCCAGCCCAACAAGCTGCAGCTGGGCTCGGACTGAACGGCCGCGCCGCTTTCCACAATAACGAAACCAGGAGACTTCAATGTTCCGCACTTCCTTGCTGGCGCGCGCCGCGCTGGCCGCCTGTCTGCTGCCGGCCCTGCCGGCGGCGCAAGCCCAGTCCTTTCCCGAAAAGCCGATCACGCTGGTCGTGCCGCATTCCGCCGGCGGCACTTCGGACATTCTGGCGCGCACCGTGGCGGCCGAGGCCGCCAAGACCCTGGGGCAGACCATTGTCGTCGAGAACAAGGGTGGGGCCAACGGCACCATCGCGGCCAAGCAGGTGGCCACTTCCGCGCCGGACGGCTATACGCTGCTGCTGGCCACCGCCAGCACGCACGGCATCAACCCATCCTTGTACTCGCGCATTTCGTACGACGCGGTGAAGGACTTCACCCCCGTCACGCTGCTGGCCACCGTGCCCAATGTGCTGGTGATCGGCAAGCAGGTGCAGGCGTCCAACGTGCAGGAGCTGATCGCCTTCATCCGCTCGCAGGGCGACCGGATCAACATGGGTTCGGCCGGCGCGGGCACGCCCGGCCACCTGGCCGGCGAGATGTTCAAGAGCGCGGCCGGCCTGCAGTTCACGCACGTGCCTTACAAGGGCGGCAGCCCCGCCATCACGGATCTGATCGGCGGCCAGATCGACTTCATGTTCACCACCATTCCCGGCGTGCTGCCGCAGGTCAAGGCGGGCGCGCTGCGCGCGCTGGCGGTGACCTCGCCGCAGCGTTCGCCGGCCATGCCGGATACGCCCACCATGGCCGAGGCCGGTCTGACGGGCTTCAAGGCGGTCTCGTGGCACGGCATCGTCGCGCCCGCGGGTACGCCCGACGCGGTCGTGGCCAGGCTGAACCAGGCGCTGGGCGGCGCGCTGGCTTCCCCGGCCGTCAAGCAGCGTCTGATGGAAGAAGGCGCGCAGGCTTCCCCGGCCGTCAAGCAGCGTCTGATGGAAGAAGGCGCGCAGGCTTCCGGCCTGAGCACGGCCGAGTTCGGCGCCTTCATCCAGGCCGAGATCGCGGCCTGGGCCAAGGCGGTCAAGGATTCGGGCGCGACGGCGAACTAGGGCCTGTTCACACTAAAAGGAGCCACGCACAGGCCGGTAATCGGGCGCCAGGCTAGGCGCGCTCGCCGCCGCGTGGCTGTGCCACGCAAGGTGAGTGCAACGACGCCTGGCGCCCGATTACCGGCCTGCCCGAAGGGTGAGTACCCAAATGAGCGCCTCTCCGCGTTGCGAATGCTCGCCGGGGACCTGCCACGACTGCGCTTCGCGCCTTGATAGGCCCTCATTTGGGTACTCATGCGTGGCTCCTTTTAGTGTGAACAGGCCCTACGCCAGCAGCTTGCCGAGCGTGGCCATGCCTTGCTCCATCTCCGGGTTCCAGGGATGGCCGGCGTTCAGGCGCAGGAAGTTGCCGAAGGCCCCCGAGGCCGAGAACAGCGGGCCCGGCGCGATGCTGATGCCGTGCCCCAGCGCGGCGCGATGGACCTTGAGCGTGTCGATGCCCGCCGGCAGCTCCACCCACACGAAGTAGCCGCCCGCCGGCCGCGTGGCGCGCGTGCCTTTGGGGAAGTAGCGGGCGATGGCCTGCAGCAGTTCGCCCTGCTGCTGGGCCAGCGCCTGGCGGAACTGGCGCAGATGCCGGTCGAAGCCGCCTTTCTCCAGGTAGGCGGCGATGGCGGCCTGGGTGGGCGCGGCCGTCGCCAGGCTGGTGGTCAGCTTGTTGCGCATGATCCGGCGCGTGTAGCGGCCCGCGGCCACCCAGCCCACGCGGTAGCCCGGCGCAAGGGTCTTGGAGAACGACGAGCAGTGCATCACGATGCCTTCGCGGTCATAGGCCTTGGCGGGGCGCGGGCGCTGCTCGCCGAAGTACAGCTCGCCGTAGACGTCGTCTTCGATCAGCGCCACGCCGTGGCGGGTCAGCAGGGCGACCAGCGCTTCCTTTTTTTCGTCCGGCATCAGGCTGCCCAGCGGGTTCTGGAAGGTGGTCATGAGCCAGCAGGCGCGCGGATGGTGTTGCACGATGGCCGCTTCCAGCGCCTGCAGGTCTATGCCTTCGCGCGGGTGGGTGGCGACCTCGATGGCGTGCAAATGGTTGCGCTCCAGCGATTGCAGCGCCGCGTAGAAGGTGGGCGATTCGACGATGACGGCATCGCCCGGCTCGGTCACCGCGGCCAGGCTCAGGTTCAGCGCGTCCAGCGCGCCGTTGGTGATGATGATGTCGTCGACCGGCACCGACATGCCGTCGGCCAGGTAGCGCAGCGCGATGGCGCGGCGCAGCGCGGCGTCGCCGGGGCTGAGGTCGTCGATGGAACTCCAGGGGTCTAGGCGCTGCGCCGAGGCCGCCATGAACTTCGCCAGCCGTCCGTAGGGCAGCAGCGACGGGCTGGGAAAGGCCGAACCGAAGGGCAGCATGTCGCGGCGCAGGGTGGCGTTGAGCACCTGCAGCACGTTGTCGCTGACGTCCACCGGATGGCGGCCGGCGCTGGCGCTGGACAGGCCGTCGGGCTCGGGCAGCGCGGCGTGCGGCGCGCGCAGCACGTAGTAGCCGGAGCGGTCGCGCGCGCGGATCAGGCCGCGCGCCTCCAGCAGGTAATAGGCCTTGAATACGGTCGAGGGGCTCACGCCGCGGCTGGCGCTGGTCTGCCGCACCGAGGGCAGGCGGTCGCCGGCCTGCAGCAGTCCCGAGCGGATCGAGGCGGTTATTTCTTCTGTCAGCCGTTCATAGCGTTTCATGGCGGGTCCGTGGGTTCAGGTCGACATGCCGATGGATCTCATGACCAGGCGCAGCGCAAAGGCGGCCGCGCCCAGCGCCGCGACGCTGCATGTCCAGATTATCGCCAGCCACAGCAGGCGGCTGCGCCACGAGGGCAGGGTGGGGGGGGTACGGTTCATCAATGGAACTCCTCGCCGGTGCGCACCTTGCCGCGAAACACATAGTAGGACCAGGCGGTGTACATGAGAATCACGGGAATGATGGCCAGCGCGCCCACCAGCGCGAAACCCTGGCTTTGCGGCGGCGCGGAGGCCGTCCAGATGGACACGTCGGGCGGGATGATGGCGGGCCAGATGCTGATGCCCAGGCCGCTGTAGCCCAGGAACACCAGGGCCAGCGACAGCACGAAGGGGCCGGCGCCGGGCGCGCCGCGCACGCGGCGCAACAGCTCGAAGCCGGCGGCCGCGACCAGCACCGGCACGGGCAGGAACCAGAACATGCCGGGCAGGCTGAACCAGCGCTGCGCGATCTGCGGCTGCGCCAGCGGCGTCCAGGCGCTGAGCGCGGCGATCACCGCCAGCAGCGCCAGCGTCAGCGGCCGGGCGATGGCGCACATGTGGCGGTACAGGCGGCCCTCGGTCTTCATGATGAGCCAGGTGCAGCCCAGCAGCGCATAGGCCGCCACCAGCCCGGCGCCGGTGAACAGCGAAAACGGGCTGATCCAGTCCCAGGGGCCGCCGCTGTAGACGCGGTCCGTCACCGGGATGCCTTCGATGTAGGCGCCCAGCGTCACGCCCTGGAAGAAGGTGGCGCAGACCGAGCCGGCGACGAAGGCGCGGTCCCACAGCGGGCGGTGGTGTTCGTCGGCCTTGAAGCGGAACTCGAACGCCACGCCGCGGAAGATGAGGCCCAGCAGCATGAACACCAGCGGCAGGTGCAGCGCGTGCAGGATCACCGAGTAGGCCAGCGGGAACGCCGCCAGCAGGCCGGCGCCGCCCAGCACCAGCCAGGTTTCGTTGCCGTCCCACACGGGCGCCACGGTGTTGACCATCACGTCGCGTTCGTCGCGGTCGGAGATCAGCGGAAACAGGATGCCGATGCCCAGATCGAAGCCATCCATGATCACGTACATCATCACGCCGAACAGGATGATGACGGCCCATACCAGTGCAAGGTCGATGCCCATGGTCTCAGACTCCCGAATGCGAGTGTTGCGCGGGCTCGACGCCCGCCAGGGTGGAGGCGGCCGACAGCGGCCGCGACGGCTGGCGCGGCTCGCCCGGGCCGCCGGACAGCGGCGCGTGCCCGGGGGCGGGGCCGGGGCCCATGCGGATCAGCCGGAGCATGTACGAGACGCCGGCGCCGAACACCAGCAGGTACACCGCCACGAACAGCGCCAGGGTCAGCGTCAGCTCGCCCAGCCCGTGCGGCGTGGCCGCGTCGGCGGTGCGCATCACGCCGTACACCACCCAGGGCTGGCGGCCGATCTCGGTTACGTACCAGCCGGCCAGGATGGCGATCAGCCCGGACGGTCCCATCCACAGCGCGAAGCGCTGCAGCCCGCGCGATTCGTAGAGGCGGCCGCGCCAGCGCGACCACAGCGCCCAGCCGGCCAGCGCGATCATCAGCATGCCCAGCCCCGCCATGACGCGGAACGACCAGAACACGGCCGTGGCGTTGGGCCGGTCCTCGGGCGGATACGACTTCAGGCCGGGGAACTGGCCGTCCCAGCTATGCGTGAGGATCAGGCTGCCCAGGCGCGGGACGTTCAGCGCGTAGCGGGTTTCCTCGCGCGCCATGTCGGGAATGCCGAACAGCGTCAGCGGCACGCCGGCGCCCGGCTCGTTCTCCCAATGGCCCTCGATCGCGGCGATCTTGGCCGGCTGGTGTTCCAGCGTGTTCAGTCCGTGCAGGTCGCCCACCACGGCCTGCAGCGGCGCCACCAGCAGCAGCATGCCCATCGCCATCGCGTACATCTTCTTCACGGCCGGGCTGCGGTCGCCGCGCAGCAGGTGCCAGGCGCCGGAGGCGCCCACCATGAGCGCGGTGGCCAGGAAAGCCGCGATGCCCATGTGCGCCAGGCGGTAGGGAAACGAGGGGTTGAAAATCACCGCCAGCCAGTCCGTGGGCACCACGCGCCCATCCAGGATTTCGTAGCCGGCGGGCGTCTGCATCCAGCTGTTGGAGGCCAGAATCCAGGTGGCCGAGACCAGCGTGCCCAGCGCCACCATGACGGTCGAGAAGAAATGCAGCCCCGGTCCCACGCGCGACCACCCGAACAGCATCACGCCCAGGAAGCCGGCCTCCAGGAAGAAGGCGGTCAGCACCTCATAGGCCAGCAGCGGGCCGGTCACGCTGCCGGCGAAGTCGGAGAAAAAGCTCCAGTTGGTGCCGAACTGGTAGGCCATCACCAGGCCGGAGACCACGCCCATGCCGAAGTTGACGGCGAAGATCTTGGTCCAGAAGTGGTAGAGGTCACGGTAGACCGTGTTGCGCGTGCGCAGCCACAGCCCTTCCAGCACCGCGAGGTAGCTGGCCAGCCCGATGGTGATGGCGGGGAAGATGATGTGAAACGAGATGGTGAAGCCGAACTGTATTCGGGCTAGCAATAGCGCGTCGCTGTCCATGGCGGTGTTCCTGACGGGTGTTTCCTACGCCAGAACAGTAGATCCCGCAGCAAAATCAGTACAGATTCAATATCTATTAAAAAAAGCGTATCAGTTTAATGGGATGAGCGGGTTTTCCGCAGTCTTCATAGGGAAAACCGGCTTGGACGCAAATATGTCCTGCGCTTCCAAGTTACAAAAAAAGCAGCACAGCAGGCCGGCCTGCGCCGCCTGCTGCGCGCGTCGGCGGCGCACACTTTTCGCACGTTCATCCGGCCCCGCTTCTTGACGCCAAGGGCGTCATAGTGTCCTATCCAGACTGGACCGGTTGCAGCCGGTGACAATTAATGCGGCGGGGCGATATGCCTACTTCGGGAATGACTGACGGCGCACCGTCCTGGCGCTATCTGCCGGTGGCGCTGGCCCTGGTGGTCCCCCTCCTGGTCTGCGTCGGATGGACCTGGCTGTACGCGAACAGTACGCAACGCCAGGACGCGGCGACCGCGGCGCGCATCGTGCGCGTGCAGGTCGAGCGCATTCTGGCCCAGTCGCGCGAGATGCTGGACCGCGTGGCGGAGCTGGCGACCGGGCCGTGTCCCGAACGGCTGGCCGAGCTGCAGCGCTGGGGCACGCTCAATCCGTATTTCCGTTCGCTGGCGCTGGTGCGCGACGGCCTGGTTTACTGTTCGTCGGCGCTGGGCGAGGTCGACGCCTCGGTCGACGATTTCAGCCGATGGCCCGTGCTGGAGTCGTCCGAAGGCAGGCCGCATACGGTCGCCGGCACGCCGCTGGCGCCCGAGCGTTCCGCGGTCCTGTTCAGCAAGGTCCGGCCGGACGGCTATGGCGGCATCGTCGAGGTGGACGGGCGCTATCTGCAGGACCTGCTCAATGCCGTGGCCAGCGCCGACGACCTGCAACTCAAGCTCGTCATCGGCAGCGGCGATCCGATAAGCAGCGATTCCTGGGCGCGTGTGGCGAGTTCGGCCATGCCGCTGTACCGCGAAACCGTCAGCGCGCCCAGCGGCGCGTCGATCGGCATCAGCGTCAGGGTGCCGCCCGACGCGTTGGCGCGGGCATGGACGCAATGCATGCTGACCTACCTGCCGGTGGCGTTGCTGGCCAGCGTGCTGCTCGGGCTGGGCGCCTACCGGCTGCAGGCCAGCCGGCGCTCGTTCAGGGAGCAGCTGCGCCGCGCCATGCGGGCCGGCGAGTTCCACGTGTACTACCAGCCGGTGTACGGCCAGGCCAGCGACCGCTGCGAAGGCGTGGAGGCGTTGATGCGCTGGGACTGCCCCGGGGTCGGACCGGTGCGTCCGGACATTTTCATCGCGGCGGCCGAGGCCGAGGGCATGATCGTCGAACTGACCCGGCATCTGCTGACGCTGGTCGAGCGCGACGTGGGCGCCTGGAGCATGCCGCCGGGCTTTCACGTCGGCGTGAACCTCGCGGCCGAGCACGTGTCCAGCGACCAGCTGCTGTCCGACATCCGGGCCTTCGTCGCCAGCATCGCGGCGGGCCGTCCGCAGGTCGTGCTGGAGATCACGGAGCGCAGCCTGATCGCGGACGACAACGGCCAGGCGCGGCGCAACATCGACGCCTTGCGCGCCGAGGGCGTGCTGGTCGCCATCGACGATTTCGGCACGGGGCACTGTTCGTTTTCGTACCTGCAGCGATTTCCGGTCGATTACCTGAAGATCGACAAGGGCTTCGTGCAGGCCATCGGGCCGGCCGGCGAAGAGGCGCCGATCCTGGACGCGATCATCGCGCTGGCCCACCGGCTGGGGCTGGCGGTCGTGGCCGAAGGCGTGGAGACCCAGCTGCAGTTCGATTACCTGAAGGCGCGCGGGGTCACGTTCCTGCAGGGGTATTTTCTGGCGCGTCCCATGTCGGCGACGGAGTTCGCGCGCTGGTACGCCGGCCAGCAGGCGTGACCCTGCCGGGCCTCAGGCCGGCTTGGCGCCGGGCGCGGCCTTGGCGAAGAACAGGTCGGTGATGGCCTGGCTGTCCAGCGGCTCGCCGCTGATGGCGCGCGTCAGCAGTTCCGCGCCCAGCAGCTGCACCGAGAACACCAGGTCGGGCTGCACGCGGCGGATCTTCTCCAGGTGCTTGCTGGTGTTGACCAGCGCCACCGTCTTGGCGCCCGAGTCGCCGGTGGCTTCTTTCGCGGCCAGCACGATGAACGCGTTCTCCGCGTCGTCGTCGCGCAGCGCCAGCACGTAGCGCGCCCGCGCCACGCCCGCGCTGCGCAGTACTTCCACGCTGGAGGGATCGCCTTCGATCAGGTCGGTGGCGGCCGGGTATTCCTGCGCCACGCCGGTCGGCACGATGACGGTGACTTCGTCGCCGCGGCGGCGCAGGCCGTCGTAGACGCTGAGCGCCAGGGGCGTCGCGCCCGCGATGATGATGTGGTTCTTGCGCATGGCGGTGGAAAACCTGCCTTTGACCAGCCGTTTCAGATTGCCGCCGATCACCGGCCCGGCGATCGCGCTGATGGAGGTGGCGAAAATGGTGATGCCCAGGATGATAATCGACGCGGTGAACAGCCGCGCGGTGCCGGTGTGCGGCGTAATGTCGCCATAGCCCACCGTGGACATGGACACGATGGAGAAATAGAAGGCCGTTCCGGTGTCCTCGATCGGCGGATTGAATTCCTGGCCCAGGTAGAGCGCGCCGAAGACCGCGTAGATCAGCAGCGACAGCATGCTGACCGCCGCGAACAGCGAGCCCGCCGTGACGCTGGCGCGGTCGAAGCGCCGCCAGTAGACGATCAGCGCGATGACCAGCACCAGCGTGTAGACGCCCAGCGCGGCGCGGCCGTGATCGCCCAGTATGGCGAAGGTGCCGGTGCCGACCAGCAGCACCAGCGAAAACGCCCAGGCGATGCGGGCCTTGAGGATCAGCCCCAGCGCGATGACCTGCAGTCCCACCCCCAGCACCAGGCGCGGGATTTCCAGCAGGCCGACGACCTTCATCATGTCCTGCCAGTTGTCCAGGGCCAGCCAGAACGAGTAGTCGCGGGCGCGCACTTCGCGCAGCACCGGATGCATGAAGGCGTAGCCGTCCAGCGCCACCAGGATGGCCAGGCACCAGTTGGGGGGAAACAGCGCCAGCACCTTGCGGACGCGGTGCTTGAGAGAAGAGGGCATGATGGGCATGGAGGAATCCTTAGTCGGCATTTTAGGGCGGCCGCCGGCGTCTGGCCGTCCATGCCGGCGCTATATCAAATAAGTATTGAACGCTATCAACAAAGAATTACTGGAAACGGGCGCAAGGTCCTAAACTCGCTTGCATCTCGTGGCGGCCGCAACGCGGCTCGCGCGGGGACTAGAGACCCCGCAAGAGTCCACGGCCCAGGCCGTGCATGAGGTGTGTTTGAGGCACGAATGTTGGAATCGCGTGTGCCGGGTAGTAGACATCAGTGCCGGCTGATGACTCCAGGTTCACGTGTTGTTTTAGCGCGGCGTCTTGGCTCTTCGGGGCCGCGCCGCGTTTTTTTCGCCCCGGCCCTATACGCAGGCGTTTTCCGTCGCGTCGCGCCAGTCTCCCGCCGCCGTCTCCGGCCGGCCCGCTTCCCCGGCGTTGTCTCCCGAATCCGAATCGAACCGGATGTTCGCCGCGAACATATAGCCCCAGCCGTGCACGGTGCGAATCGGCAGCACCATTTGCCGGGCGGCCGCCTTGCGGCGCAGCCGGCTGATCATCACGTCCACGAAACGGCGCCGCGCCATGCCGGCGCCGGCCTCGTCCGGTTCGTCGGCCAGGAAGGCGTCGCGGCTGACCTTGCGGTCGGGCGCGTGCACCAGCCGCGAGAGAAAGTCGCGCTCGCCGGTGGTCAGGCCCAGCAGCTGCCCGGCCGGGCTGATCAGGGTCCAGCCCTTGTTGGCCAGGCGCCAGGTTTCCTGGCCTGGCTCGGGCGGCTGCGCGGCGGGCGCGGCGCCGGCGTTTTCGTGGGCGCTGTAGCGGCGCACCAGCGCCTGCAGCGCCGCCGCCAGTTCCAGCCCGCTGACGTCGGCCGGCAGGCAGGCGTCGGCGCCGCACAGCAGGGTGCGGATGCGGCTTTCGGCATCGGGAAATGCGGAAATGGCGACGATGCCCAGGCCGCTGTCGGCCGCGCGCAGCCGCACGGCGGCGTTCTGGATGTCGGGCAGCGGCGCTTCCAGCACGATGAGGGGGCTGGGGCGGTCGAAGTACCGCCTGTAGACCTCTGCCAGGTCGTGGCAGCGGCAGACGCTGAAACCCAGGTGGCTCAGGGCCTCGGCGAGTCTGGCATGTCTGGCGTCGTTATGGCCGAGAAAAATGACATCCAGCGTGTTGTTCATCAATGCTTCCAGGACGCCGCCGTCCGGCGTTGTTGTTTGAAGGGGCGCGCGGCTCCGCCACGTCCGTGTTTCATTTGAACACGAGCGTGTTTTTTTGTGAAGATAAGTTTCTATGGTTTCCGGGAGTAACCTGACGCCGATCCGCGCCTGGCCGGAAACGCTTGAAATACTGTTTGTTTTGAAAATCCGGCCGCCGGCATATTAAGTATTGCCGATACATTATTTTCTATTTTTGATACATCGCCGGCCTAAACTGGCGCGCCGACGCATGCCGGCATGGTCCTGCGCCGGCGCGTCCGTCTCGAACTAAGTCGATGATGGGTATGGTTTTTTTGCCGGACGGGGAGGCCCGCCGACGCCGGGAGCGGAGCCTGGCCGCGGGCCATCGGCGCGGCGCCGCGATTTGCGGATTAGCCCCGGAATTGGTGCGCAATCCGGTTATTTGCTGCCGGTATCCGGGTGCTTTAATCGAAAATATAAATTCATATTAATAATGGCCCAGGTCGATCGATTGGACACGTTTAGCCATCGTCTGCGCAACGCGAGAATGCTCCAGGGGTGGACACAAAAGGACTTGGCGGCCGCCAGCAAGCTGTCGCAAAGCGCCATCGGCAACTATGAAAGCGGGCATCGCCTGCAGCCGTCGAGCGACGCGCTCATCAAGCTGACCCGCGCGCTGCGCGTCAATCCCATGTGGCTGAGCGCCGGAGAGGGGCCGATGCTGAGTCCGGAGCCGGGCGAGGCGGCGCCCGCCGCCTGGCCCTTCGAGACCGTGTCATACGCTTCCTACAACCGCCTGAGCCCGCAGGAAAAGCGCCAGATCGAGCTGGTGCTGGCGGCCTACATCAAGGCGCGCGGCGAATAGAACCCAACGGCCGGGCCGCCGCGGGGCGCCGCCGCGCGTCCGCGGCCGGCGCCGGCGCGTCGGGCTCGCCGGCATTGGTCCGCAGGCGGTTGCGCAGGCGTTCGACCGGATCGGCGATCAGCGCGTTGAGCAGCGCCGAGAACGCGATGCAGCTGGTGATGACCACGATCGCGAACAGCATGGGCTGGTGCACGTCGATCTCGTCGAACAGCCAGTCCAGGATCATGATCACCAGCGCATGGCAGATGTAGACCGGATAGCTCAGTTCGCCGATCGCCCGGTCCAGCCGGTAGCGCGACTGGAACAGGAACGCCGCCGGCAGCAGCGCGGCGAACAGCAGCACCGCCAGGCCGTCGCGCACGGTCGGATTGACGCCGATGGAAAAGTGCAGCAGACAGTACGCGAACAGTACCGCCGTGCCCAGCTCGGGCAGGCGCGCGGCCTTCACGGTCCAGGCCTTGTAGCGCGGCAGCAGCACCTGGTGCGACAGCGAGCCGATGAGAAACAGCGCCAGTTCGGTGGGAAAGAAGCGGTAGGTCCAGGGGTCGCCCAGGCCGATGCCGGTGGCGATCAGCACGCCGCGCAGCGCCAGCGAGGCCGCCAGCAGCGTCAGCAGGCGGCGCGGCGACGCCAGTATGAAGGGCGCGACCAGGTAGAAGCTCATTTCCACGCCCAGGGTCCAGGCCTGCGGCACCAGCAGCCCCTGGTACAGCGGCACCTCGCTGTTGGCGAAGCTGCCGGTGAAGGCCAGCGCCGAGTCCTTGATGCCGAAGAACATCAGCCAGTCCTGGCCCAGGATGAAAATATTGGAAAGCACCAGGAACAGTTCCGCGCTCGAAGGCAGGGCTTCATAGAACTGGAAAAACTCGCCGCCGCTCAGCGCATGGGCCGCCAGCGTCATGGCGGCCACGCCCAGGTAGATCGGAAACAGCCGCAGGAAGCGATTGGCGTAGAACTTGCCGACGGCGCCCTGGTAGTGGTCGGTGGCCGTCAGCACGTAGGAAATCAGAAAGCCCGAGATCACGTAGAACAGCTGCACCGCCAGCCGGCCGCCGACCAGATGGTCGGCCTTGCCGCCGCCCAGGTGGTCCAGCACCACGGATAATGCCAACAAGGTTCTCAAGAAGCCCATCGCCGTGTCCCCTGGAATGTTGTCTGGCCCTGCGGCCCGTTCCGCACAGCCTGGAGCTGCCAGGCCCCGCCGGAGGGAGACCCTTTACGGATTCTGCGCGCGCGCCACCCGCCCCGCCATGCGGCATACGATGCATCCGGCCGCGCCATCGGAGCGATGGCCGCAAGACGGGCGATGGTGCATTCGGCTTCGGCTGTTGGGCGGATGGGGCGGCGGGCGGTTACAGTTAGGGGTAGTCAATTTCTGGGAGCCCAGTTCATGTCTATCTTGATGTCTACGCGTAGCCGGCTGCTGTATCTGGGCCTGGTTGCGGCATTGGCGGGCTGCGCCGGCAACACCGGCGGCGCGCGGCCGCAGGGCGCGGCCGCGGCCAACGCCGCCAGCAGCGCCGATTCGCTGGCGCAGACCAGCTGGGAACTGGTGCGCTGGACCGAGCGGGGCGGCGCGCTGCGCGACATCCCGCACGGCGACAACGGCGAACCCGTGCGCCTGACCTTCCTGGCGCAGGGCAAGCAGTACCGCGTCAACGGCTTTTCGGGCTGCAACCGCTACATGGGCACGTACAAGCTGCAGGGCGGCAAGCTCTACATCGACGCGCCCGCCAGCACCCGCATGGCCTGCCTCACGCCCGAGCGCGCGCGCCTGGAGGCCGATTACCTGCGCGGCCTGGGCGCCATCGACACCTTCACCCTGGACAGCGGCGGCGCGCCGCGCCACCTGACCTTCAACCTGCGCGGCGGCGACGTGCTGGAGTTCGCGCGGCGCCAGGACCCGCCCACGCCGTAAGAGAACCGCATGCCGTATTCCGTTTCCCTGCGCCGGCTGGCGCCCTGCCTGCTGCTGGCGGGCCTCGCGGCCTGCTCGTCGACGCCCGAGCGCGCCGTCGGCGGGCAGGACCCGCGCTTCCAGCCGGCCGCGGCTTCCGACATGCTGGCGCAGACCGGCTGGGAGCTGGCGCGCTGGACCCGTCCGGGCGGCGCGCTGCGCCCGGTGCCGCATGCGTCCACGCGTTCGCGGCCGCTGACGGTCAGCTTCTTCCATGAGCGCGGCGCGCCGCGCATGGCGGGCTACGCCGGCTGCAACCAGTACAGCGCTTCCTACACGGTCGCCAACGGCCTGCTGATCGTGCGCGACCGGCCCGTGGCCACCGAGATGGCCTGCGCGCCCGACAGCATGAAGCTGGAGCAGGATTTCCTGGCGGGCATGACGCGCATCACCGCCAGCTCGCTGGACAACGTCAACAATCCGCAGCGCATGACCTGGGTGCTGAGCTCCGGCGACACGCTGGACTTCGGCCGCCGCACCGATCCCATCGCCGGCGGCCAGCAGGGGCCGACCAAGCTGGTCTACGTGAACTCGCAGCGCGTGCCATGCAGCGCCGGCGCGGGCCGCGCCATGTGCTACCAGGTGCGCGACAGCGCCGCGCAGCCCTGGCAGCTCTGGTATGGCGACATCACCGGCTTTCGCTTCCAGCCGGGCATCCGCTACCGCCTGCGCGTGGTCGAGGTGCGCGACCCGAATCCGCCGGCCGATGCGTCGTCGGTGCGCTGGGTGCTGGACGCCGTGGTCGAGCAGGAGATCGTGCCGCGCTGAAGCGGGCCGGCGGCCAGCGATTACTATTACGGGTTTCGCCGACCGCCTTTGCCCGCTTTTCCATGACTTCCGTCGTCAATATCGCCGCCTACAAGTTCGTCACCCTCGACCGCCTGCCCGAGCTGCGCCAGCGCCTGCTGGACGCCGCCGTCCAGGCGCAGCTCAAGGGCACGATCCTGCTGGCCGAAGAGGGCATCAACCTGTTTCTGGCCGGCTCGGCCGACGGCATCGACGGATTCCTGCGCCTCTTGCGGGCCGACGCAAGCTTCGCCGACCTGGAAGTGAAGTTCAGCCGCAGCGCCTCGGTGCCGTTTCGCAAGATGCTGGTGAAGATCAAGCGCGAGATCATCCGCATGAACCATCCGGCCATCCGCCCCGAGGCGGGGCGCGCGCCCGGCGTGGACGCGCATACGCTGGCGCGCTGGCTGGAGCAGGGGGTGGACGATGCGGGGCGGCCGGTGGTCATGCTCGACACCCGCAATGCCTTCGAGGTGGATGAAGGCACGTTCAAAAACGCCATCGACTGGCGCATCGAGCGGTTCACGCAGTTTCCCGCCGCCGTGCAGGCGCATCGCGCCGAGCTCGAAGGCAAGACCGTGGTCAGCTTCTGCACCGGCGGCATCCGCTGCGAAAAAGCGGCCATCTACATGGCCGAGGCCGGCATCGAGCACGTCTATCAGCTCGACGGCGGCATTCTGAAGTATTTCGAGGAAACCGGCGGCCCGGGCTACCAGGGCAATTGCTTCGTCTTCGACGAACGCATCGCCCTGGACCCGGCGCTCGCGCCCTCGGCTTAGCGCACCCGCATGCCCGGCTTGGCGCCGGGGAACGGTTCCAGCACGTAGATGCCGGCGTCGACCGACTCGTCGGCGTGGCTGGCGGCCAGCACCATGCCTTCCGAGACGCCGAATTTCATCTTGCGCGGGGCCAGGTTGGCCACCATGACGGTCAGCTTGCCGATCAGGTCCTCGGGCTGGTAGGCCGACTTGATGCCGGAGAACACGTTGCGGTGGCGGCCTTCGCCCACGTCCAGCGTCAGGCGCAGCAGCTTGGTCGAGCCTTCCACGTGCTCGCAGTTGACGATCTGCGCGATGCGCAGGTCGACGCGGGCGAAATCGTCGATGGAGATGGTCTCGGCGATGGGCTCGCCGCCAGGTACCACGGCGGGGGCGGCGGGCGGCTCGAACAGGTCTTCCAGCATCTGCGGCTCGACGCGCTGCATCAGGTGCTTGAACGGCGCCACGCGCTGCGGCAGCACCGAGGCGTCGGCCCAGGTGAACGGGGCCTGCGCGCCGAACAGCTCCAGCGCCACGCGCTCGGCCAGGGCCGGCAGCACCGGCGCCAGCATCACCGACAGGGCCTTGAAGCCCGCCAGCGAGCGCGAGCAGATGTCCTGCAGCGCGGCCTTGCGTTCGTCGTCGGCGGTGGCGATGCCCTTGGCCAGCACCCAGGGCTGCGCGGTGTCGAACGCCTGGTTGATGCGGTCGGCGTAGGCCATGATCTCGCGGATCGCGCGGTTGTATTCGCGGGCCTCGAACGCGGCGCGGATGGATTCCGCCTGCTCGGCGTACTCCGCGGCCAGCGCCGCGGTGTCGCCGCTGTAGGCCAGCACGCCGTCGAAGTGCTTGGTGATGAAGCTGGCGGCGCGGCTGGCGATGTTGACGTACTTGCCGACCAGGTCGCTGTTGACGCGCGCGATGAAGTCGTCGGGGTTGAAGTCCACGTCTTCGACGCGCGCGTTGAGCTTGGCGGCGATGTAGTAGCGCATCCACTCGGCGTTCATGCCGAGTTCGAGGTAGCGCAGCGGCGAGATGCCGGTGCCGCGGCTCTTGGACATTTTTTCGCCGCTGACGGTGATGAAGCCGTGCACGTTGACCGCGTCCGGCGTCTTGCGGCCGGCGAACTTGAGCATCGCGGGCCAGAACAGCGCGTGGAAGTAGACGATGTCCTTGCCGATGAAGTGGACCTGCTCGGTGTTGCCCGCCGGATCGAGCAGGGCGTCGAAGTCCAGGCCCTTGAGCGCGCAGTACGACTTCAGCGAGGCCAGGTAGCCCACCGGCGCGTCCAGCCAGACGTAGAAGTACTTGCCCGGCGCGTCCGGGATCTCGATGCCGAAGTACGGCGCGTCGCGCGAGATGTCCCAGTCGCCCAGCTTGGCCTCGCCGTCGTCGGCGCCCAGCCATTCGCGCGTCTTGGCCAGCATTTCGGGCTGCAGGTGCTTGCCGCCGGCGGCGTTCGAGCCGGTGGTCCATTCCTGCAGGAACTCGACGCAGCGCGGATCGGACAGCTTGAAGAAGAAGTGGTCGGAAGACTTCAGCACCGGCGTGGCGCCGGTCAGCGCCGAGTACGGCGCGATCAGGTCGGTGGGCGCGTAGACCGCGCCGCAGACCTCGCAGGAGTCGCCGTACTGGTCCTTGGCGTGGCACTTGGGGCATTCGCCCTTGATGTAGCGGTCGGCCAGGAACATGCCCTTGACCGGATCGTAGAACTGCTCGATGGAGCGGGTCTCGATCAGGTCCTGGGCCTTGAGCGCGCGGTAGATGTCGTGCGAGAGCGCGACGTTCTCGGCCGAGTCGGTGGAATGCCAGTGGTCGAAACGGATGTGAAAGCCGTTCAGGTACTGGGGGCGTTCGGCGGCGTAGCGGGCCACCAGCGCCTGCGGCGTGATGCCTTCCTTTTCCGCCTTCAGCATGATGGGCGCGCCGTGCGCGTCATCCGCACCCACGAAGTGCACCGTGTGGCCCGCCATTCGCATCGAACGAACCCAGATATCGGCCTGGATGTACTCCATGATGTGGCCGATGTGGAAAGATCCGTTGGCGTAGGGCAGCGCAGTGGTGACGAAAAGGGTGCGAGACATGGTTGTCGATAGAGGTTGAGGGGAAAAAGGGGTTGGCCGGCCATTTTAGGGCAACGGCGCAGACTTGCCCCGGACGGGCGGCCCAATGGCGCGATCCGCCCGCCGCGCAAGGCGGTCCGGGCGGACATCGGGTGTCGGGGGGAGGTAAGGCCGGCGCTACGGGCGCGGCGTTACGAAAACACAACATGCCCGCGCGCGGTTTGCGCCGCGGGCATCGGGAACCGCGCCGTCAGCGGATCTCGCGGGCTTCGACGTCGATCACGTCGCCGCGCGGCTGCGTGGCGAACGGGGCGGCGGCCGACTGGAACGGGCCGGGGCGGGCGCCCTGGCGCTGGCTCCAGTAGGCGCGCACGCCGAACGGCTTGCCACGCACCTTGGCGACCACGTACAGGATCGCCACGGCGATCGCCGTGGAAAGCATGAAGACCAGCGCCATCGCCATGCCGATCAAGGCCAGGGCGGCGAACAGTACGGCACGAAAGAAGCGGATAAGTGTGTTGGTCATGAAGTTCGGACGGAAAACGCAGCGAAAGGTTCCCGGGTATCCGCTATCCTTTAGGGGATGGCGGCCCGCACAAGCCGTGCTGTCTACGGAACCACAGTGATATGAGTATAACGATAGAACACATCCGCGCCGCGCTGCGCGCCGCGCAAGACCCGAATACCGGTCTGGATCTGGGCGTTTCTGTAAAAGATCGTGACATTCAACTGGACGGCGGGCGTGTCGCCGTGGCGCTGGAACTGGGCTATCCCGCCGACGCCGCCACCCTCGAACAGGTGCGCGGCATTGCGCAAGCCGCGCTGGCCGGCGCCGGCGCGCCCGACGCCCAGGTCTCGGTGACCTGGAAGGTCGCGGCGCACGCGGTGCAGAAGACGCTCAAGCCCCTGCCCAACGTACGCAACATTATTGCGGTGGCCTCAGGCAAGGGCGGCGTGGGCAAGAGCACCACGGCGGTGAACCTGGCGCTGGCCCTGGCCGCCGAAGGCGCCAAGGTCGGGCTGCTGGACGCCGATATCTACGGCCCCAGCGTGCCGACCATGCTGGGCGTCTCGGGACGCCCCGAGAGCCGCGACAACAAGACCATGGAGCCGCTGGTCAGCCACGGCGTGCAGGCCAACTCCATCGGCTTCCTGATCGACGCCGATTCGCCCGCCATCTGGCGCGGCCCGATGGTGACGCAGGCGCTCGAACAACTGTTGCGCCAGACCAACTGGCGCGATCTGGACTACCTGATCGTGGACATGCCGCCGGGCACGGGCGACGTGGCCCTGACGCTGGCGCAGAAGGTGCCGGTGGTGGGCGCCGTCATCGTCACCACGCCGCAGGACGTGGCGCTGGCCGACGCGCGCAAGGGCCTGCGCATGTTCCAGAAGGTCGACGTGCCCATCTTGGGCGTGGTCGAGAACATGGCCATCCACATCTGCTCGCAGTGCGGGCACGCCGAGCACATCTTCGGCGCGGGCGGCGGCCAGCGCATGGCCGAGCAGTTCGAGACGCCGTGGCTGGGCAGCCTGCCGCTGACCCTGGCGATCCGCGAGCAGACCGACGCCGGCACGCCCACCGTGGTGTCCGACGCAGACAGCGAAGCCGCGGGGCTGTACCGCGCCATCGCCAGGAAGCTGGCGGCCGGCGTGGCCGCGCTTCCCCGCGATATGGCCGGCAAGTTCCCGTCCATCGTCGTGCAGCAACCGACCTGAAGCATGCGGTGGGCAGCGCGCGCCTTCTTGGCAGGATGTTGTGTGATGGCGGGCGAGGCGCTGGCCAAGCGCCCGGAGATCATCGTGGACCCGGGCGGCGTGCCGCCGGCCGCGCTGCAGGCCATCACCGAGGCGGTCGACGCCATCGCGCGCCTGGCCGAAGACCAGGACGGCGGTGAAATCAACCGGCTGCGCCGGCGCGCGCGCGACGCGACGCTGGCGGCGCTGGCCACCCAGGGCTATTTCTCGCCCACGGTGACGCTGGAAGCGGGCACCGATATCGGCGGCGAAACCTGGGACATCGGCATCGTCTCGGGCAAGCGCACGACCGTCGGTTCCGTGGACCTGAAATTCACCGGCCGCATCACGCGTCCGGAGTACGCCGACCGCGTGCGCAAGCTGCGCGACGACTGGCAGCTGAAGGTCGGCCAGCCGTTCATCAACAGCGACTGGAACAAGGCCAAGGCCACGCTGCTGGATTCGGTGTCCACGCGCGATTTCCTGCTGGCGCGCATGACCGCCTCCGAGGCCGAGATCCAGGCCGACGAGGCCACGGCGGCGCTGCGGGTCACGATAGACAGCGGGCCGCAGGTGCGCATGGGCGAACTCACCGTCCTGGGCTTGAAGCGCGTGCCGGAAAAACTGATCGACCGCTACGTGCGTTACTCGGAAGGCTCGGCCTACGACCAGGACCGGCTCGACCAATGGCAGCAGGACCTGCAGTCCACCGCGTTTTTTCGCGGCGCCTTCGTGTCGTTGCAGCAGCCTGGCGACGAGAGCGCCCAGCCCACCGATCCCGTCTCGGACCGGGCCCGCGCGCCGGGGGCGGCCGACGCCGCGACCTCGGCGCCGGCGGGCGACCCGACCGTGTCCGGCGCCGTGCCGCCGCCGCCCGCCAAGTACGATTCCGACGGCGACGTGACCCTGCCGGTGCAGGTGCGCGTGGTCGAGGCGCCGCCCAAGCGGCTGTCGGTCTCGGTGGGCGTGGACGATACGGCCGGCGCCAGGCTGGAGAGCCTGTACCGCCAGAACGTGGTGTTCGGCCAGCCGGTCACCATGGAGACCGGCTTCGGCGTGGACCGCCTGCGCCAGCGCGCCTACCTGGACATCTTCATGCCGCCCACCGAGCGCGGCTACAAGGACTCCATCGGCCTGCTGGCCGACCACTCCGACATCGAGGGCCTGGACGTGACGCGCTACGCGCTGGGCGCGACGCGCACGCAGCTGCGCAAGGGTGCCGGCGACAGCCGGGTCGAATACGAAACCCGCTGGGGCATGCTGCTGGCGCACGACCGCGTCAAGATCGACGGCGGCGACGAATACACGCTGCCCACGCTGACCGGCACGGCCGAGTGGCTGCGCCGCGACGTGGACAACAAATACGATCCGCGCGAAGGCAACCTGATCGCGGTGGGCGGCGGCGTCGGCGTCACGCTCGACACCGGCGAGCCCTACACCCGCCTGCGGCTGCGGGCGCAGAAGTGGTGGCCGATAGGCAAGCGCGACGTGCTCACGGTGCGCGGCGAGGTCGGCCGCCTGTGGGCCAAGAGCGACGTGCAGGTGCCCGACGACTTCGGTTTCCGCACCGGCGGCGCGCGCTCGATCCGCGGCTACAAGTACCAGAGCATCGGCGTGAAGCGCGACGACGCGATCGTGGGCGCGCCCACGCTGCTGGTCGGCAGCATCGAGTACGACCACTACTTCAATGAGCGCTGGGGCATGGGCGTGTTCGTGGACGCGGGCGACGCCGCCGAATCCTTCGGCGACATGTCGCTGGCGCTGGGCTACGGGGTCGGCGCGCGCGTGCGCACGCCGGCCGGCCCCTTGTTCCTGGACGTCGCCTACGGCCAGCGCGAGCGCGACCTGCGCCTGCATTTTTCCCTGGGGATTGCGTTTTGAAGCGCTTGCGCAAGTTTCTGCGGCATGTGCTGGTGTGGTGGCTGCCGGGCCTGGCGATGCTGGCCGTGCTGGCCGGCGGCTTCGTATTCTGGCTGGCCGGCTCGCAGAACGGCACGCGGCTGCTGCTGACCACGGCCGCGCAGCAATTGAACGGCCAGGCGCTGGACGTGAACGGTTCGCTGCTGCGGGGCCTGACGGTGGGCCGGCTGGAGCTGGATTTCGACGGCACGCACATCGGCATCGATGGCCTGAGCCTGAACGTGCATTGGCGCGCGCTGGGCGACCGGCGGCTGCACGTGCGCGAGATCGCGGCCGAATCGGTGCAGGTGGCGCTGACCTCCACGCCCGAAACGCCCGCGGAGGCCGGCGACGACGCGCCGTTCACGCTGCCCGAACTGCCGGTGGACATCGCCGTCGACCGGGTGGCGCTGGGCGCCTTCGAACTGCGGCAGGACGGCGAGCCGCTGCCGGTGACGCTGGGCGGCCTGGAAGCCACGTTCGCCGCCGGGCGCACCGGCGGCGCGCAGCTGCGCATCGCGAGCCTGCAAGTCGGCCACGAGGTTGGCACGGCCGACCTGAGCGGCCAGGCCGATCTCCAGGCGCTGGCCGACCCCTGGCCGTTCACCGCGCGGCTGGACGTCACGGCGCACGGCGCCGGCCCCGATTCTCCGCTGTGCGAGCCGGAAAGGCTGCGCGACCGGTATCAACCCAAAAAGCCCCCCGTGTCCGCCAGGCAGGCCCGGGAACAGGCCGCGATCCGCGCCGCGACCCAGGCCCCGGGGGCGCCGCCGCCGGCGCTGGGCGAGGGCGCGCCGTCCTGTCAGGTCTTGCTGCGCGCGGATGCCGCCGGTTCTCTGGACGGCATCCAGGCCAAGCTCGACGGTTCGGGCTCCGGCCTGGTGCTGGACGTGGTCGCCGACCTGGCGCCGCGCACGGCCCTGGTGCTGCGCAGCGCCCGTGCCAACATGGCGCTGCCGGACAAGTCCGCGCTGGCCGCGCAGTTCGACCTGCAGCCGGGGCAGGGGCGCGACCGCCTGACCGGTTCGCTCAGCGCCCAGCGCCTGGACCTGACGCCGTGGCTGGGCGAGGCCATTCCCCCGGCGCTGCTGAGCCTGCGCGCCGACGTGCAGGCCGAGATCGAAAACCTGAGCCAGCTGCGCCACGCCGGCGTGGACCTGCGCTTCGAGGAAGGCAGCCGCTGGAACCGCCAGGCCCTGGCCGGCGCGCTCAAGGCCCAGGTGGACGTGACCGGCTCCGGCGCGCCCGCCGAGGCCTCCGGCGCCGCGGCCGATCCCCTGGCCGGCCTGCGCATCCACGGCCTGGACGTGGACCTGAAGCTGGGGCGCAACCGCGTGCGCGCCAGCGGCGAGCTGGGCGCGGCCGACAGCGCGCTGGCGCTGGACGTCCAGGCGCCGCAGCTCGATGCTTTCTGGCCGGACGTGCCCGGCGGCGCGGAGCTCAAAGGCAAGCTGAGCGGAACGGCGGCCGCGCACCGCGGCGATCTCACCGCCAGCTACACGCCCGCCAAGCCGCGCCCCAAGCAGCTGGGCGCGTCCAAGGCCCAGGCCAGCGTCACGTTCACGGGCGGCTGGGGGCTGGGGCGCCAGGGCGAGGCCGACGCCGCCCTGACCGGCTGGCGCGGCGAGTTCTCGCGCCTGAGCGCCGATACCGCCGGCTTCACGGTGACGGTGGACCGGCCGGTCGCCGTCGCCTATCTGCCGGCGGCCGTTGCGCCGCAGTGGCAATGGCGGGTCGGCCAGACCGCGCTCAGCCTGACCCTGCCGGGCAAGGAACGCCTGACGCTGGCGCACAAGGGCTCGCGCGGCGGCGGCAAGCGCTGGGAGACGGCCGGGCAGGCCGACAATCTGGTCATCACCGCCGCCATGGCGCGCCAGGTGGCCGCCGCGCTCGATCCCGAGGCCGCGGCGCGGCTGGGCAAGCGCCCGGGGCGCGTGAACGCCATGATTCCCGAGGGCCAGCGCCGCATCGCGCTGGACGCGTTGTGGGACCTGAAGTTCGACGGCCGGCTGGCCGGCGCCGCGCGGCTGTCGCGCCGCGAAGGCGACCTGCTGATCCCGGGCGATCCGCCCACGCCGCTGGGCCTGCGCACGCTGGTGCTGGACCTGAACGCCACGCCCATCTCGGCCAACGCCAGCCGGCTGGACGCCAAGCTCAACGTGGTCACGGAGAAGATGGGCGTGGTCAGCGGCACCGGCAGCGCGGTGCTGCTGGTCGACGCCAAGGGCGGCATGGCGCTGGACGCGCGCCAGCCGCTGCGCGCCAAGCTCGACGCCGACATCGCCGACCTGGGCTGGCTCGGCCTGTTCGTGGGCGACACGATGGAAGTCGGCGGCACGCTCAAGGCCAACCTGGAGGCGCAGGGCACGCTGGCCGGCAAATGGAGCGCCAGCGGCAATATCCGCGGCGACAAGCTGCGGGTGGTGCGGATCGACGACGGCGTGCGCCTGATCGACGGCACGCTGGCCGCGCGCGTGAACGGCGACACGCTGGTGCTCGACAGCCTGCGCTTTCCGGCCTCGCTGCGGGTCATGCCGGCGGAATGGCGGACCAAGGAATGGATCACCACCAACCCCGGCGCCAAGGATGGCTACGCCGAGGCCAAGGGGCAATGGAACTTCATCGACGGCGGCGGCAACGTGCGCCTGACCCTGTACCGGTTCCCGGCGCTGCAGCGCTCGGACCGCTACGCCATGGTGTCGGGCACCATCGACCTGAAGGCGGCCATGCCGCGCCTGGAGATCGTGGGCGACCTGAAGGCCGACGCCGGCTGGTTCAGCCTGGAGATCCTGCAGGGCGTGCCGTCGCTGGACGATGACGTCAAGGTGCGCCGCGCCGGCGACGACCCCAACACGGTGTCCACCCCGCTGCAGACCAGCATGGACCTCAAGTTCGACATGGGGCCGCGCTTCTACATCACCGGCATGGGGCTGGACGCCGGCCTGCTGGGCGCCATCCAGATCCGGCTCAACGAGGGCCGGCTGACCGGCTGGGGCCAGCTGCGCACGCGCGGCGGCGGCATCGAGGCCTATGGCCAGAAGCTGCGCCTGAGCCGCGGCACGCTCACGTTCCAGGGGCGGCTGGACAATCCGCTGCTGGATATCGAGGCCCTGCGCACCGGCGAGCAGGTCGAGGCCGGCGTGAAGGTGGTGGGCACCGCCCAGCGCCCGCGCATCGATCTGGTGTCCTATCCGGACGTCAGCGACGTCGAGAAGCTGTCCTGGCTGCTGCTGGGCCGCGGCCCCGACGAAAGCGGCGGCGACGCCGCGCTGCTGATGTCGGTGGGCACGGCGCTGCTGGGCGGCGGGCAGCCGTTCTACAAGCAGTTCGGGCTGGACGACGTCAGCATCCGCACCGGCAACATCGGCAGTTCGGGCAGCCTGCTGCCCGACCGCACCGTGGCCGGCGAAGTCAACCGCGACAGCGACAGCCAGCTGGCCACGCAATTCCTGGTGGCCAGCAAGTCCTTCGCCAACGGCATCACGCTCAGCGTCGAGCAGGCGCTGGCCGGCAGCGACACCGTCGGGCGGGCCAGCTACCGCCTGGCGCGCGGCCTGTCGCTGGACCTGAAAGGCGGCTCGGTCAACGGCATCGAACTGGTGTACCGGACCTTCTTCGGCAACTGAGGGGGACGGCGCCGTTCCCCCGCCTCGGGCGGGGGCCGTCCGCTCGGGATAAAATGACGGCCATTCCATCCCCTAGCACCATTGCCACCATGAGCATCAAAAGCGACCGCTGGATCCGCCGCCAGGCCGAAGCCGGCATGATCGAACCCTTCGAGCCGGGGCAGGTCCGCACGGCCAATGGCGGGCGCATCGTCAGCTACGGCACCAGCAGCTACGGCTACGACGTGCGTTGCGCCGACGAGTTCAAGATCTTCACCAACATCAATTCCACCATCGTCGATCCCAAGAATTTCGACGAAGGCTCGTTCGTGGATTTCAAGGGCGATGTCTGCATCATCCCGCCCAATTCGTTCGCGCTGGCGCGCACCGTCGAGTACTTCCGCATCCCGCGCAGCGTCCTGACGGTCTGCCTGGGCAAGAGCACCTATGCGCGCTGCGGCATCATCGTCAACGTCACGCCGCTGGAACCCGAATGGGAAGGCCACGTGACGCTGGAGTTCTCCAACACCACGCCGCTGCCGGCCAAGATCTACGCCGGCGAAGGCTGCGCGCAGATGCTGTTCCTGGAAAGCGACGAGATCTGCGAAACCTCGTACCGCGACCGCGGCGGCAAGTACCAGGGCCAGCGCGGCGTGACGCTGCCGCGCACCTGATGCCTCAGCCGGCCGGCGCGGGCGCCGGCCGCAGGTAATCGATATCCCATTCGCCTTCGCCGGTCTGGACGAATCCATGCCGGCGGTAGAAGCGGTTCGAGTCGCTGCCGCGCAGCGCGCCCACGCGCACCGGCAGCCCGAGGCGGTCGGCCTCGTCCAGTATCCGCCGCAGCACCTGGCCGCCCAGGCCCTGGCCCGAGGCGTCGGGCCGCAGGTACAGATGGTCCAGGCGCAGGCCGTCGCCGTCCGGGCGCAGCGCATAAAACCCCACCCGTTGCCCGTCCAGCTCGATGGACCAGGTATGTTCCGGCCGGAACGTGGCGCGCAGGCGCGAGCGCGCGCGCTGCGGGTCGAAGCGCCCCAGGCGCTCCAGGCTGGGCCGCATGGCCTCGATGCGCAGCGCCAGCAGGGCTTCGAAATCGGCTTCGCCGACCGGCTCGTAGCGCAGCGCCGGCCGCGCCAGCGCGTCATAGCCCTGTCCCAGGAACTGCAGGATGCAGATGCCGTGCCCGTACGGATCGCTCAGGTGCGCGATGCGGCCCCAGTCATGCGACACCGCGGGGTCTTCCAGCCGCGCGCCGGCCGCGACGGCGCGCTCGACCGCGAGATCGGCGTCGTCCACCACCACGTCCAGATGCACCGGCGTCCAGTGCCGCGCATAGTCGCGCGGCTGGCGCGTGGCGCCCGCGGCGGGCGTGCCGGCGGCTTTTTCGAGCAGGTAGATGGGCGCTTCGGCGCCGCGCATTTCGGCCACCTTGGAGCCCAGCCTGCGTTGCAGCCGCAGCCCGAAGGCGCGGCGGTAGAAATCGATGGCGGGTTCCAGCTCGGGCACGTCGATATTGACGAGGATACGCATGGGAGTCGCTTCTGTGGTTGTCGGGGGCGCTCAGCGGGCCGGCAGCGCCAGCGTCATCAGGGTTTCGTCGTAGTAGCGGCCGTCCACGCACAGGGCCTCGCGCTCGCGCCCGTATTCGACGAAGCCCAGGCCGAGATACAACGCGGCCGCGGCGGCGTTGTTGGAGGTCACGCTCAATTGCACGTGGCGGATGCCGCGCATGGTCGCGGCGTGCGCGATGGCGGCCTGCATCAGCAGCCGCGCCAGGCCGCGGCCGCGGCGCTCGGGCGCGACGTAGACGCTCCAGATGTGCGCTTTGTGGCGCATCTTCAGCTTGCCCTGCCGCGACACCCCCACGATGCCCGCCAGCGCCGGTCCGTCGAACGCGCCGAACATCGCGCCGTCGTTGGCCGGCGCGATCCAGGCGCGTATGTCTTCCAGTGTCAGGGTGTGTTCCTCTTCGTAACTCGATCCGAACGATTCGGGCGTTTCGACCAGCGCGTCCAGGCGCAATTGGCGCAGGGCCGCGGCATCGGCGGGAACCAGGCGACGGACCAGGGGAGGGGACATAGAGAGTGTTGGGAATAGGTAACGTTTTGAGGGCGTTTGGGGCAGTATAGAGGGTCGGGTTGCCTATAATGGGTTCAATGCCGCTTGCGGTTTTCACAAAGGAGCCATCGATGTTCGGTTTCCTCAAGATAAACCAGGACGCCAAGCGCAACGAAGTCCAGGAAGAATTCGTAGCGCGCGTGGCGGATGCCGCGCAGGACTTTGTCCAAGCCGCCGGCCAGACCGGCGCAGTGCTGGACTACTCACCATCCAGCGTGCACGCGCTCGATGAAGCGCTGGAGGCCGCCCACCTGGGCAACCTGCCTCTTACCCCCATGCAGACCGTCGGCGCCGCCGCCTACCTCTACGAGGTCGGACGCCGCGCGCACGGCGGCCTGTACGAAGTGTGCGACGACGAGGACCCGGTGGTGCTGGTCTGCGGCGAACCCGGAACCGAAGTCTGCTTCGGCGCGATCGCCAAGGTCGAACGCCGCATCCGCTACGGCGCCGCCGAAGCGATTCCGCCTTATTTCGAGCAATTCATGGCGGCGCTGCAGGCGGGCGAGGCCCGCACCATCCGTTAGCAGCCGGCGGGCGGCGCATTGACAGCGCCGCCGGTTTTCCAGACACTGGATCGGCCCACGCCTGGCCTCAGCTCCTACCAGGTCGCCTGCATCGCTGCCCGAACGCGATGCGCCACCAGGAGACTGACATGCCCCCACCGCCCGCCCGCATCCTCGTCACCGGCGCCGCCGGCCATCTCGGCCGCAAGGCCCTGGCCATCCTGGCGCGCCAGCCCTGGTGCGCGCAGCTGACCGGCATCGACGTGCAGGTCGACGCCGGCGCGTTCGATCCGGCGCTGCGCGAGCGCCTGACGCTGGTCGCGGCCGACCTGGAGCGTCCCGACCCGGCCTGGACCCGCCATTTCGCCGACGTGGACGCCGTGGTGCACCTGGCGGCCCGCCACTCCACGCCCGACGCCAGCTGGGAAGAGGCGCTGGCGTCCTACGGCATGACCCTGAACGTGCTGACGGCCGCCGCCACGCACGGCGCGCGGCGGCTGTTTTTCTCCTCGTCCAACCACGTCATGGGCGGCTACAAGGACGAGCCGCTGGCCGCCTCGATGGGGCCGGGCAGGCTCACGGTGCGCTGCGAACCGGCGCCGGGCACGCGCTGGTTCGACGGCGAACGCGAAGTGCATGCGCTGGCCTACGCCACCTCGAAGGAGATGGGCGAGCGCCTGTGCCGCGCGTGCTCGGCCATGACCGGCGGCCGCCTGTCCACCGTGGCCGCGCGCATCGGCTGGATCCTGCCGGGCGACAACGATCCGCGCGACATGACGTATTCCGGCGTGGCCCACCGGCGCGCGCCCGACCCGCAGGCGCTGGACGAGCCCGCCCGCCGCGCCCTGGCGTGGTTCCACGACATGTGGCTGTCCAACGGCGATTTCGAACGCCTGCTGGTCGCCGCCCTGACCGCGGACGCCTCGGGCTGGCCCGACGGCAGCGTCATCGTCAACGGGGTGTCGGCCAACCAGGGCAGCGCCTGGGACGTGGAGGACGGGCGCGCGACCATCGGCTACGCGCCGCGCGACGACGTGCGGCGGCGCCTGCGGGGCTGAGCAGGGGCGTTCGGGCCGGCGCGGCCGGGGCGGGTTTTAGCGTGATCACAACGGCGTTCGGGGTATTTCGGGATTTCCCTTAGGTCTGCAGGAAAAACCGCCCTACAATTCGCCCATTCCCGCCGCCCCGGCGGGTGCTCGCGCCGTCTGTCATCAGGCGGATTTTTACCAGCTGTACATTCGTGTCGCCGTACGCGACCGATTCCGCCTTGCCCCCAGGAGCGCCCGCATGAAATTCCGCTTCCCCATCTTCATCATCGACGAGGACTACCGTTCCGAGAACGCGTCCGGCCTGGGCATCCGCGCCCTTTCCGCCGCGATCGAGGCCGAGGGCGTCGAGGTGATCGGGGTGACCAGTTATGGCGATCTGAGTTCCTTTGCCCAGCAGCAGAGCCGCGCCAGCGCCTTCATCCTGTCGATCGACGACGAGGAATTCGACGAGGACTCGCCCGAGGACGTGGCCAGCGCGATCAAGAACCTGCGCGCCTTCATCGGCGAGCTGCGCTTCCGCAACGCCGACATCCCCATCTACCTGTACGGCGAGACCCGCACCTCGGAGCACATTCCGAACGACATCCTGCGCGAGCTGCACGGCTTCATCCACATGTTCGAGGACACCCCCGAATTCGTGGCGCGCCACATCATCCGCGAAGCGCGCAGCTACGTCGACGGCCTGCCGCCGCCGTTCTTCCGCGAACTGGTCAAGTACGCGCAGGACGGCTCGTACTCGTGGCACTGCCCCGGCCACTCCGGCGGCGTGGCCTTCCTGAAAAGCCCGGTCGGCCAGATGTTCCACCAGTTCTTCGGCGAGAACATGCTGCGCGCCGACGTCTGCAACGCGGTCGACGAACTGGGCCAGCTGCTGGACCACACCGGTCCCGTGGCCGAATCCGAACTGAACGCGGCGCGCATCTTCCACGCCGACCACTGCTTCTTCGTGACCAACGGCACCTCCACCTCCAACAAGGTGGTGTGGCACGCCAACGTCGCCGCCGGCGACGTGGTGGTGGTGGACCGCAACTGCCACAAGTCCATCCTGCACGCCATCACGATGACGGGCGCGATCCCGGTGTTCCTGCGCCCCACGCGCAACCACCTGGGCATCATCGGCCCGATCCCGCTGGAAGAATTCCACCCGGACAACATCCGCAAGAAGATCGAGGCCAACCCCTTCGCGCGCGAGGCGGTGAACAAGAACCCGCGCATCCTGACGCTGACGCAGAGCACCTACGACGGCGTCATCTACAACGTCGAAATGATCAAGAAGCAGCTCGGCAGCTACGTCGACACGCTGCACTTCGACGAGGCCTGGCTGCCGCATGCGTCCTTCCACGAGTTCTACCAGGACATGCACGCCATCGGCCAGGACCGCCCGCGCAGCCAGGACGCGATGGTGTTCGCCACGCACTCCACGCACAAGCTGCTGGCCGGCATCTCGCAGGCCTCTCAGATCATCGTGCAGGAATCCGAGACCCGCAAGCTGGACCGCAACGTCTTCAACGAAGCCTACCTGATGCACACGTCCACCTCGCCGCAGTACGCGATCATCGCGTCCTGCGACGTGGCCGCGGCCATGATGGAGCCGCCGGGCGGCACCGCGCTGGTCGAGGAAAGCATCCGCGAGGCCATGGACTTCCGCCGCGCCATGCGCAAGGTGGAATCCGAGTTCGGCAAGAACGACTGGTGGTTCAAGGTCTGGGGCCCGAACCGCCTGGTGTCCGAAGGCATCGGCAACCGCGACGAATGGATCCTGGAGTCCAACGACCACTGGCACGGCTTCGGCGACCTGGCCGAAGGCTTCAACATGCTGGACCCGATCAAGGCCACGGTCATCACCCCGGGCCTGGACATGTCCGGCAGCTTCGGCGAAACCGGCATCCCGGCCGCCCTGGTCTCCAAGTACCTGACCGAGCACGGCGTGGTGGTCGAGAAGACCGGCCTGTATTCGTTCTTCATCCTGTTCACCATCGGCATCACCAAGGGCCGCTGGAACACGCTGCTGACCGCCCTGCAGCAGTTCAAGGACGACTACGACCGCAATCAGCCGCTGTGGCGCATCCTGCCGGAATTCTGCCGCGACCATCGCCGCTACGAGCGCATGGGCCTGCGCGACCTGTGCCAGCAGATCCACGAGGCCTACCGCGAGCGCGACGTGGCCCGCCTGACCACCGAGATGTACCTGAGCGATATGGTTCCGGCGCTCAAGCCCTCGGACGCGTTCGCCCGCATGGCGCACCGCGAGGTCGAGCGCGTCGAGATCGACAAGCTGGAAGGCCGCGTCACCGGCGTGCTGCTGACGCCGTACCCGCCGGGCATCCCGCTGCTGATCCCGGGCGAGCGCTTCAACCGCACCATCGTCCAGTACCTGCAGTTCGCGCGCGAGTTCAACGAACGCTTCCCCGGCTTCGAGACCTACATCCACGGCCTGGCCGACGAAGTGGGCGAGGACGGCGAGAAGCGCTACTACGTCGACTGCCTGAAGGAAGAGTGACGGGTCGCGCGTGTCGATGTTCGATGTAGCCGTGATCGGCGCCGGCGCCGCCGGCATGATGTGCGCAGCGGTGGCCGGCCAGCGCGGCCTGCGCGTGGTGCTGGTCGACCACGCGCAGCGCCTGGCCGAAAAAATCCGCATCTCCGGCGGCGGACGCTGCAACTTCACCAACATCGGCGCCGGGCCGGCCAACTTCCTGTCCGAGAACCCGCATTTCTGCCGCTCGGCCCTGGCGGGCTACACGCCGCAGGACTTCCTGGCGCTGCTCAAGCGTCACCGCATCGCCTGGCACGAGAAGCACCGCGGCCAGCTGTTCTGCGACGATTCCAGCGAATCCATCATCGACATGCTGCGCGCCGAATGCGACGCCGGCTCGGTGCAGTGGCGCATGAACTGTCCGGTGGCCGAGATCGGCCACGGCGAACAGGGCTACACGCTGCACACCGGCCAGGGAACGATCCGCGCGGCCAAGCTGGTGGTGGCCACCGGCGGCATGGCGATTCCGCAGCTGGGCGCCACCGACTTCGGCCTGAAGATCGCGCGCCAGTTCGGCCTGAAAGTGGTCGAGCCGCGGCCCGCCCTGGTGCCGCTGACCTTCGATGCCGCGCAATGGCAGCCGCTGTCGGAGTTGTCCGGCGTGGCGCTGGAAGTCGGCCTGCACACGGGGCAGGGCAAGGCGCGCGGCGAATTCCTGGAAGACCTGCTGTTCACCCATCGCGGCCTGTCGGGGCCGGCCATCCTGCAGATATCCAGTTTCTGGAAGCCGGGCGAACCCATCGTGGTGGACCTGGCGCCGGGCCGCGACCTGGCCGCGGAGCTGCTGGCCTCGAAGTCCGGCAACCGCCAGCAGCTGCACACCGTGCTGGGCGGGCTGTGGCCCAAGCGCCTGGCCGACCGCTGGCTGCACCTGGCCGAGCAGGCCGGCAAGCCCGGGCTGGCGGCGCTGCGCCTGGCCGACGCGCCCGACAAGACCCTGCGCGCGCTGGCCCAGGACATCCACCAATGGACGCTGGTGCCCAGCGGCACGGCCGGCTACAAGAAGGCCGAAGTCATGCGCGGCGGCGTGGACACGCGCGGCCTGGACCAGAAATCCATGCAGGCCAAGGCCGTGCCCGGCCTTTATTTCATCGGCGAAACCGTGGACGTCACGGGCTGGCTGGGCGGCTACAACTTCCAGTGGGCCTGGGCCTCGGGCGTGGCCTGCGGGCGCGCGCTGTAGGGCGGCGGCGCCGATAGCGCGCGGCTATGGCCGGGATGGAAATATCGGCGTTGCGACGTTAAATAAAAATAAATATCATTTGTATTTCAAGGATTGAGTTCGCCCGTCCTATTTTGGGCGCGGCACCCACGGAGATACACATGGCCTACACACTGCCCCCCTTGCCGTACGCCTACGACGCGCTGGAGCCGCACATCGACGCGATGACGATGGAGATCCACTACAGCAAGCATCACCAGACCTACGTCAACAGCCTGAACGCCGCGCTGGAAGGGGCGGGCATCGCCGCCGACGAGCCGGTCGAAGCGCTGGTGGCGCGCCTGGAGCAGCTGCCCGAGGCCGTGCGCGGCGCGGTGCGCAACCACGGCGGCGGCCACGCCAACCACAGCCTGTTCTGGGCCGTGATGTCGCCGGCCGGCGGCGGCGCGCCCGACGGCGCGCTGGCCGCCGCCATCGCGTCCGAGCTGGGCGGCATGGACGCGTTCCGCGAGGCGTTCACCAAGGCCGCGCTGACCCGTTTCGGCAGCGGCTGGGCCTGGCTCTCGGTCACGCCCGAGGGCCGGCTGACGGTCGAGAGCAGCGCCAACCAGGACAGCCCGCTGATGCACGGCAATACGCCCATCCTGGGGCTGGACGTCTGGGAGCATGCCTATTACCTGAAGTACCAGAACCGCAGGCCGGAATACATCGCGGCCTTCTACAATGTCGTCAACTGGCCTGAAGTGGCGCGCCGCTACGCCGCGGCGCAGCGCTGAACGCGACTCTCTGAAGGAGGGCAGCGCCGTATGAATACCTTCAGCCGCCATCGTGTGCGGCCCGCCGCCACCAGCATCAGCGTCTGGACGCTGGCCGTGCTGGTTTCCTGCCTGGCCCTGCACCAGTTGTGGGCGTACCTGGACGTGCGCGCGCCGCACGTGGCCGACGCCCTGCTGGGCGGGCTGGTGGCGGCCGCCGCGACGGCGCTAGGCACCGTGCCCATCCTGTTCGCCCGCAGCATCCCGCAGAAACTGCAGGACAGCATGTTCGGCTTCGGCGCCGGCGTGATGCTGGCGGCCAGCGCCTTCTCGCTGGTGGCGCCCGGCATCGCCGCGGCGCGCGGGCTGGGCTACGGCCCCTGGGGGGCGGGGCTTACGGTGGCGGGCGCCGTGCTGCTGGGGGCCGCGGTGCTGCTGCTCATGGACCGCACGCTGCCGCACGAGCATTTCATCAAGGGACGCGAAGGCATCGAGGCGCACCGGCTGCGCCGCACCTGGCTGTTCGTGTTCGCCATCACGCTGCACAACCTGCCCGAAGGCCTGGCCATCGGCGTGGGCTACGCCGGCAACGATCCCTTGCGCGGCACCGCGCTGGCCACCGGCATCGCGATCCAGGACATCCCCGAGGGGCTGGTGGTGGCCGTGGCGCTGCTGGCCGCGGGCTATCCGCGGGCCTTCGCGGCGGCGCTGGGCATGCTGTCGGGCATGGTCGAGCCCCTGGGCGCGGTGCTGGGCGCGGCCGTGGTCGGCTGGTCGGCGCCGATGCTGCCCTGGGGCCTGGGCTTCGCCGCCGGCGCCATGCTGTTCGTCATCAGCCACGAGATCATCCCCGAGTCGCACCGCAAGGGGCACGAGGTCTACGCCACCTGCGGGCTGATGCTGGGCTTCGTGCTGATGATGCTGCTGGATACCGCGTTGGGTTAGCACGGGCCGCGGTTCCCATTCCCTGCCGATGGCTTTCGTTGTATGCTTTCGCCGCTGTCACGCATGTTGCGGGAGAGAGCGGCCTGTCCATCCGGCCGCCGCCGAAGGCGCAATTCGCCCGGAATCGCTCAGGTAACCCATACCGCCCATGCTTGCCCCGTCCCGGTTTATCACCGCGTGGACACGGCAAAACAGTACTCTGGAGAGACCTGGCGCCGCCCCTGAAACAAGGGACATGTCGAGCAGCCCAGGCGCCGAAGGTGCAAACCCGCCTAGCGGGGCAACTCTCAGGCAAAAGGACAGAGGGGCGGAAGATTCAGCCGTAGTGCAGGGCGCAGCCCGCCTGGCACCACCGGCATTCCGTAACCCTGGCAACCAAGCCGCCCCGGAGTTTCCGCGCATGTCCGCAACCCTCAAACGCACCCCGCTAGCCGAAGAACACGTCGCCGCCGGCGCCCGAATGGTCGATTTCGGCGGCTGGGACATGCCGCTGGCCTACGGCTCGCAACTGGAAGAGCACCACGCCGTGCGCCAGGACGCGGGCATGTTCGACGTCTCGCACATGCTGAACGTGGACATCGCCGGCCCGGACGCGTTCGCCTTCCTGCAGCGCCTGGTCGCCAACGACGTGGCCAAGCTGACCGTGCCCGGCAAGGCGCTGTACAGCTGCATGCTGAACCCGCAGGGCGGCGTGATCGACGATCTCATCATCTATTTCTTCGCTGCCGACGAATGGCGTGTGGTGGTCAACGCCGGCACCGCCGACAAGGACATCGCCTGGATGCAGCGCGTCAAGCAGGCCGGCGGTTTCGACGTGGCCATCACGGCCCGCCGCGACCTCGCCATGGTGGCCGTGCAGGGCCCCAACGCCCGCGCCAAGGTGTGGGCCGCGCGCCCGGCCTGGCAGGCCGCCACCGAGCCGCTGACCCCGTTCGTGGCCGCCGTGGTCGGCGACGACACGCTGGTGGCCCGCACCGGCTACACCGGCGAGGACGGCTTCGAAATCGTGCTGCCCGCCACCGAAGTGGTGCAGCTGTGGCGCGACCTGGCCGCCCAGGGCGTGCGTCCCTGCGGCCTGGGCGCGCGCGATACGCTGCGCCTGGAAGCCGGCATGAACCTCTACGGCCAGGACATGGACGAACTGATCCAGCCGAACCAGGCCGGCCTGACCTGGACGGTGTCGCTGAAGGACGCCGAGCGCCGCTTCATCGGCCGCGAGGCGCTGGAACAGTTCGCCACCCCGGCCGCCTTCCTCGGCCTGAAGCTGCAGGAACGCGGTGTCATGCGCGCGCACATGGCCGTGCGCACCAAGGACGGCATGGGCGAGCTGACCAGCGGCACCATGTCGCCCACGCTGGGCGTGTCCATCGGTTTCGCCCGCCTGCCGCAGAGCGTCAAGCCCGGCGACACGGTCGAGGTCGATATCCGCGGCAAATGGGTGCCCGCCCTGGCCTGCAAATTGCCCTTCGTGCGTAACGGCAAGGCCGTCGAACACTCGTAAACTCGAAGCTTCGCGCGGGACGCCATGGCCGCCCGCGCGAGGCGCGCAACACCATTCATCTACCCGTATTCCCAGGAGCTCCCATGAGTCTGCCCACCGATCGCAAGTACACCGAGTCCCATGAATGGGTCAAAGCCGAGGGCGACGTGTTCGTCGTCGGCATCACCGATACCGCCCAGGACCAGCTGGGCGACCTGGTTTTCGTCGGCGACGTGAAGGTCGGCGCCCAGCTGAAGGCCGGCGAGACCGCCGGCGTGGTCGAGTCGGTCAAGGCCGCCTCCGACATCTACGCGCCCGTGGCCGGCGAAATCGTCGCGTTCAACGAAGAACTCGAAAACAACCCCAACCTGATCAACGAATCCGCCTTCACCGCCTGGATCTTCAAGATCAAGCCGGTCAACGCCGCCGACGCCGACAAGCTGCTGGACGCCGCCGGCTACGAAGCCGTCGCCAACGGCTAAGCCGGTTCTTGCGCGGGAGGTCCGTCCGCCCGCGCAAGCCGCCATCGCGTCCGTCCCCGCCATCCCGAGATCTCCCCCCATGTCGCGCGCCCTAGACACCCATACCGACTTCATTCCCCGCCACATCGGCCCTTCCGACGCCGACCAGGCCGCCATGCTCGCCGTCATCGGCAGCCCCAGCCTGGACGCCCTGATCGACGAAGTCGTGCCGCCCAAGATCCGCAGCCAGGCCCCGCTGGCGCTGCCGCAGTCGCGCAGCGAAACCGACGTGCTGGCCGAGCTCAAGCAGATCGCCGGCCGCAACCAGGTCTACCGCAGCTACATCGGCCAGGGGTACTACGGCACCCATACGCCCAACGTGGTGCTGCGCAACATCCTCGAGAATCCCGCCTGGTACACGGCCTACACGCCGTACCAGCCCGAAATCTCGCAGGGCCGCCTCGAAGCCCTGCTGAACTACCAGACCATGGTCGCCGACCTGACCGGGCTGGACATCTCCAACGCCTCGCTGCTGGACGAAGGCACGGCCGCGGCCGAAGCCATGACCCTGGCGCGCCGCAGCGCCAAGTCCAAGAGCCAGGTGTTCTTCGTCTCGCGCCATGTGCACCCCCAGACCCTCGAAGTCGTGCGCACGCGCGCCGAGGGCCTGGACATCGAACTGGCCGTGGGCGACGAGGCCGAAGGCCTGCCCGAGTGCTTCGGCGTGCTGCTGCAGTACCCGCACAGCACCGGCTCGGTGGCCGACTACCGCAAACTGGCCGAGGCCGCGCACGCGCAGGGCGCGATCGTGGCCGTGGCCACCGACCTGCTGGCGCTGGCCCTGCTGGTCGCGCCGGGCGAGTGGGGCGCGGACATCGCCATCGGTTCGGCCCAGCGCTTCGGCGTGCCGTTCGGCTTCGGCGGCCCGCATGCCGGCTTCATGGCCTGCAAGGACGCCTTCAAGCGCAACATGGCCGGCCGCCTGGTCGGCGTGTCCAAGGACGCGCAGGGCAACCCGGCGATGCGCCTGGCGCTGCAGACGCGCGAACAGCACATTCGCCGCGAGAAAGCCACTTCCAACATCTGCACCGCGCAGGTGCTGCTGGCCGTGATGGCCGGCATGTACGCCGTCTGGCACGGCCCGGCCGGCATCCGCCGCATCGCCGAGCGCGTGCAGCGCAGCACCGCCATCCTGCGCGCCGAGCTCGTCAAGCTGGGCGTGAAGGTCGCCAACGATACCTTCTTCGACACGCTGCTGCTCGAAACCGGCGCGGCCACGCCCGCCATCGTGACGGCGGCCGACTGCGCCCGCATCAACCTGCGCCGCGTCGACGGCGCGCGCCTGGCCGTGTCGCTGGATGAAACCGTGACCGCCGCCGACCTGCAGGCGCTGGTCAACGTCTTCGCCGCCGGCCTGCAGCGCGACGACGTCGAACTCGACCTCGACGCGCTGGACGCGGCCGCCGCCGGCGGCATCCCGACCGGCCTGGCGCGCGAAAGCGCGATCCTGGCGCATCCGGTGTTCTCCAGCGTGCAGTCCGAGACCGACATGCTGCGCTATCTGCGCAAGCTGGCCGACAAGGACCTGGCCCTGGACCGCACCATGATCCCGCTGGGTTCGTGCACCATGAAGCTCAACGCCACGGCCGAGATGATCCCCATCACCTGGCCCGAATTCGCGCTGATCCATCCATTCGCGCCGGCCGAGCAGAGCAAGGGTTACGTCGACCTGATCGACCGCCTGTCGGCCGCGCTGTGCGAAATCACCGGCTACGACAACATCAGCCTGCAGCCGAACTCCGGCGCGCAGGGCGAATACGCCGGCCTGCTGGCGATCCGCGGCTACCACCAGGCCAACGGCCAGCACCAGCGCAACATCTGCCTGATCCCGGCCTCGGCGCACGGCACCAACCCCGCCTCGGCCCAGCTGGCCGGCATGGATGTGGTGGTGGTGGCCTCGGACGCCAACGGCAACGTGGACCTGGCCGACCTGCGCGCCAAGATCGCCCAGGTGGGCGACAAGCTGGCCGCGCTGATGATCACCTATCCGTCGACCCACGGCGTGTTCGAGGAAGCCGTCACCGAAATCTGCGACCTGGTGCACCAGGCCGGCGGCCAGGTCTACCTGGACGGCGCCAACATGAACGCCATGGTCGGCGTGGCCAAGCCGGGCAAGTTCGGTTCCGACGTGTCGCACCTGAACCTGCACAAGACCTTCTGCATCCCGCACGGCGGCGGCGGCCCGGGCGTGGGTCCGGTGGCGGTGCGCGCGCACCTGGCGCCGTACCTGCCGGGCGTGGTCAACGAGCAGGGCAAGCTGTCGGGCGACGCCAAGGTCGGCCCGGTCTCGGCCGCGCCCTTCGGCTCGGCCGGCATTCTGCCCATCCCCTACGTGTACATCGCGCTGATGGGCGCCGACGGCCTGCGCCGCGCCACCGAAGTGGCCATCCTGAACGCCAACTACATCGCCACGCGCCTGCGCGACCACTACCCGGTGCTGTACGCGGGCCGCGACGGCCGCGTCGCGCACGAGTGCATCCTGGACGTGCGTCCGCTCAAGGAAACCAGCGGCATCAGCGCCGAGGACATCGCCAAGCGCCTGATGGACTACGGCTTCCATGCGCCGACCATGAGCTTCCCGGTCGCCGGCACGCTGATGGTCGAGCCGACCGAATCGGAAGGCCGCGCCGAGCTGGACCGCTTCATCGACGCCATGATCTCGATCCGCGAGGAAATCGCCCAGATCGAGCGCGGCGAACGCGACCGCGAGGACAACGTCCTGAAGAACGCGCCGCACACCGCGCAGATGCTGCTGGCCGAAGAATGGCTGCACGACTACCCGCGCCAGCAGGCCGCCTATCCGGTGGCGTCGCTGCGCGAGGCGAAGTACTGGCCGCCGGTGGCGCGCGTGGACAACGCCTACGGCGACCGTAATCTGGTGTGCGCCTGCTTGCCGGTCGAGGCCTACGCGTAACCCGCCCGCCGGCGCACGCCGGCAAAAAAAATCCCCCATCGCAAAACGATGGGGGATTTTCTGTTCTTGACGCGCTGGCTTAGCGCGCCGGCGTCGCCTCGATGGTGGCGGAGAAATCCTCCACGATGCTGAAGTAGGTGTTCAGCATGATCTGCAGGTTCTCCTTGCCGATGCCGCCTTCGGCGTTCATGTCCATCTGCAGCACGGCCTGGTTCTTGTCGTCCAGGTAGGCGCGGGTCCAGCGGTATTGCTGGTTCCAGGCGTTGATGGCCTTGAGCGAGACCGGCTTCTTGCTGCGGAAGGTCGCGGTGGCGACCAGGTCCTGGCACTGTTCGGTGAAGTCGTTGCACAGAAGCTGCATGCGCAGGTCGCTGGCGCCCGTCTGGGCCGGGTCGATGATCAGCACCGGGCCTTCTTCGCCGTCTTCCTTGCGGGTCGAGTACGCCATGTCGGTCAGCATGGCGTTGACGGTGTCGAGGTCGAAGTCCTGCATCAGCTCGGCCGGGCTGGCCGTCGCGGCGGGCTCCAGCTCGCCGCCCAGCGTCGGGTCTTCTGGCTCGCCTTCCTCGTCCATGCCATTCATGCCGGCGGCGCCCAGCAGGCCGGCGAACAGTTCCTCGGCCGGGATCTTGGTGCCGTTGAGGTCGCCCATGCCGTCGGCGAAGGTGAACTTGCCGATGATGTTGTCGCCGTCGTTCTTGCCGACGTTGAGCATTTCGGCCATGCCGGACACCGAGCGCATCTGCTCGTCGGCCTGGCCGCCGGCGGCGACTTCGTCCAGCCCTTCCTGCTTGATGGCGTACTGCACCATCAGGTCGCGCACCATGGGCTTGGAGATGACCAGCGTGGCGTCGATCTTCTTGATGGCCTGGACCGCGATTTCCTGCGGCGTCAGGTTCTTCACGTCCTTCGGGTTGGCCAGGTCCAGCGCGAAGGTCAGCTTGCTTTCGCCCTTGGCGGTCTTCCAGCTGATCGGGTCGATGCTGAAGGAGGGGTTGCCGCTGAGCAGCTTGCCGGCGTTGTCCAGCAGCACGTCGAACTGCTCGTCCTGCAGGCCCTCGTCGCTGGCGCCCATCATGACCTGGCGCAGGATCTGGTTATAGGTGTCCGACAGCTGCTTGACGGCCGGGCCGTCCAGCTTGGCCAGCCGGATGACGGCCTGGCCATTGCCCAGCGCCACGTCGTTGAGCACGATGTCGCCGGTCTGGTAGGTGGCCTCGGCGCTCAGGGTCTTGTCGTCCTCGGCCAGCTTGACGCCGTAGCCCAGGTTGTCGAGCGAGACCTTGACGTCTTCGTCGGGCCTGGCGATGTCGAGGCGCTTGACCTTGAGGCTGGAGTCGCCGATGGACAGGCCGAACTTGCCCATGCGGCTGTCGATGTCCATGGTCAGGCCGGCGACCGTCATCTTGATCGGATCGTCGGACTTCTCGCCGTCGACCGACAGCTTTTCCATCAGCGCATGGGCGGTGACGGCCTGCAGCTTGCGGTCGAAGGTGCCGTTGATGGTCATGCCGCTGAACTCGGCCTTGGTGCCTTCGTGCTCGACCTGCACCGGCGCGATCCGGGCGCTGGAGGTGGCCTGGCCGCCGAAGCTGATGATGGCGTCGCCGGCCACCGGCGTCACGTTCTTGGTCAGCTCGAACAGTTCCTTGAGGTTGTCCGTCTTGGCCACTTCGGTGCGCACGAAGGCCAGCTTGGGCGCGATCGCGCCCTGCGCCACGGCGCTCTTGGGGAAGGGGCCGTGCTCGATGGCGGTGTCGAATTCGACCATGCCTTCGGGCATGTCGGAATCCTTGTCGCTCTTGACGAAGGACAGGCCGTAGCGCGCCTGGGTCGAGAACAGGCCGCGCTCGTACTTCAGTTGGTCGATGCGCAGGCCGAACAGCGGCGTGATCTTGGCCAGCTTTTCATTGGCCTCGGCCAGATGACGCTGCGAGCTTTCTTCGATGCGCTTGCCGGTGTACCACGTGGCGCCTACCCAGCTTCCCGCTCCCACTATGACCACGCCGAGGGTGATCGCTACGCTCTTTTTCATCGTTCTGCTTATATCGTTGATTATCTAGTTGTATTCATCGGCCTGTCAGGCCCGCGGCGAGTATACCGAGGCGGCAGGGCGGCCGAGCGCGCGTGCAGTTACAGAAGATTTCAAAATGAAAGCCGGCGCTGGGCGCCGGCCTTTCAAGCGCGAGCTCGGGGGGCTACAGCGGGTCCAGCGGATAGATCGGACGGCGCACGTTCTTGAATTCGAGTTCGCCGTAATCCGAGGTCGTGACGCCCACGCCGGTGCATTCGATGACGGCCGTGGCCATGTCGGAGAAGCCCGCGCGCCAGTGCACGCGGCTCTTGAGCACCACGTAGCGCTTTTGCAGCGGGTCGATGCCGGCCGACAGCAGGCAGTTGACGTCGAAGGGTTCCTGGTGGCGCGACACCACCACGATCTCGACGCGGCCGGTGTCGATCACCACGGTCAGGCCGGTGTCGTTGCGCACGCCGCGGTACATGGGGCCGCGGTTCAGATAGACGCCGTCGAACACCAGCTTGACCCGGCCGGTGACCGCCAGCGGTTCGCTGGGCTGCTTGATGGCGGGCATGGCCATCTTGCCGCCCAGTTGCAGCGTGACGTTGCTGCCGACGCCGGCGGCGGCCGCCTGCTGCGCGGCCTGCGGATCGCAGATCGCGTAGAAGACGACGTTGTCCAGCTCCTGGCGCAGCACTTCGGCCAGCACCGCGGTGGTGTCCATGGTGCCGCCCGAGCCGGTGTTGTCGTAATGGTCCAGCAGCACCACCGGGCCTTGTTCGATGGCCTTGGCGCGGGCGATGGTGGGCGCCAGCGGCTCGGGATGGAACACCCAGTCGGCGCGCCCGGCCCAGGCGCGTTCGAGCAGCTCGTCGCGGTGGCGTTCGGCTTCGTCCAGCTTGCCGTCGGTACAGACCACGGCGCTCAGGCCGGCCTGCGCGATGTCGGCGTGCGGAAAGCCGACGAAGACCGAGGCGGCCAGCACGCCGGCGGCTTCCAGCTCCTTGCAGCGCGCCTGCAGCGGCTGGTTGGGCGCGGCATGGGTGCCCTGGCGCATGATGTGCGGCAGCATGGGCTTGTTGGCCCAGGCCATGACGGGCTTGATCTCGCCTTTCAGGGTGCGCGCGATCACGTCGGCGGCGCGCACGCCGGCCTCGCGGATGTCCACGTGCGGATAGGTATGGAAGCCGCTGACGACCGTGGCGTTGCGCACGATGTCGTCATAGATGTTGGCATGCATGTCCAGCGTGACGCCCACCGGCGTGACCGGATCGATCTCGCGCAGCCGGCGCAGCAGGTCGCCCTCGGCGTCCTCCACGCCCTGCGCGACCATGGCGCCGTGCAGGTCCAGCAGGATCGCGTCGAAACCGCCGCGCGCCACTTCGTCCAGCACCAGCCGGCACAGCTGCTCGTGCGTCTGCGCGCTGGCCGGGCCGCTGGGCCAGGATTCCGCCGCCACCGGCACCACGATTTCGGCGCCTTCGCGGCGCGCCACTTCGATATAGCCGCCCAGGCCGCTGTCGGTGTTCTCGTAGGCCTTGATGGCGCGCTCGCCGGCCAGGATTTCGGGATTGCCGCGGAAGAAGCGTTCAAGCGGGGTGGGCACGGGCGAGAACGTGTTCGTCTCGTGCTTGATCATTGCCAAAAGCCAGCGCATGGGGATTCCTGTCGGGTTGGGGGGAAAGAATCAGGCCTCGGGCGGCTGCGGCCAGGGGTGCTGCGCCGGGCGCATCCGTTCCCAGGCGCGCGCCATGCGCAGCACGCCCAGGTCGTCGAAGCGCGGGCCGGCGATCTGCAGGCCGATGGGCAGGCCGGCGCGGGTGTAGCCGCAATTGACCGAGGCCGCGGGCTGTTCGCTCATGTTGTAGGGCAGGGTGAAGCCGATGTGATGCATGGTGGTGGCGACCTCGTTGGTGGGCGAGGGCCATTCGGCGTTGTAGGCCACCACCGGCGCCACGGGCGAGATCACGTAGTCGTACGGCGCGCAGGCCGCGACGGTGCGCGCGCGCACGTTGAGGGTCTCGTAGTAGCTGCGGAACACGGCTTCGCCGGACTGGCCGCCGCCGCTTTCGGCCCAGGCGCGGATGAAAGGCAGGATGCGGGCGCGGCGTTCCTCGGGCAGCGCCGCCAGGTCCAGCGCCGAACGGGTGCGCCAGAAGCGGTCCACGCCGTCCAGCATGTCTGGGGTCATCCAGGGCTGCATGGGCGTGACGATGGCGCCGGCGGCCTCGAAGGCGTGCGCCGCGGCCTGCACCGCGTCGAGGATTTCGGGGTCCACCGGCAGGCCGCAGCCCGCATCCAGCAGCAGGCCGATGCGCAGGCCGCGCAGGTCGCGCTCCAGGTCGAGCCAGTCGAAGGCCTGGTAGGGCAGGCTCATGTGGTCGCGCGCGTCGGGCTGCGACAGCACGCCCATCATGAGCGCGGCGTCGGCGACCGTGCGGGTCATGGGGCCGGCGCAGCGGCCCATGAACGGCGGGTCGATGGGAATGCGGCCCAGGCTGGGCTTGAGCGTGGCGACGCCGCACCATGCCGCCGGCAGCCGCACCGAGCCGCCGATGTCGGTGCCGACGTGCAGCGGGCCATAGCCGGCCGCCGCCGCCGCGCCCGCGCCGGCGCTGGAGCCGCCCGGGTTCTTGGACAGGTCCCAGGGGTTGCGCGTCAGTTCGTGGAAGCTGGACAGCCCCGAGGACAGCATGCCGTAGTCGGGCATGGTGGTCTTGCCCAGCAGCACGGCGCCGGCCTCGCGCATGCGCGCGGCCGGCGGCGCGTCGGCGGCCGCCGGCGTCAGGTCGGTGGCCGCCGTGCCCAGCGGCACCGGCACGCCGCGGGTGGCGATGTTTTCCTTGATCGTGGACGGCACGCCGTCCAGCGAGTAGCCGCCGGCCGACAGCGGCTGGCCCTTCATCCAGCGGGCTTCGGACGCGCGCGCCGCCTCCAGCGCGGCGTCGGGGTCCAGCGCATAGGTGGCTTTCAGGCGCGGCTCCCAGCGCCCGATGTGCTCGAGCACGGAGCGCGTGGCCTCGACGGGCGACAGGGTCTTGTCGCGATAGGCCTGGATAAGCTCGACGGCGGACAGTTCATGCGGTTGCGGCATTTCGGTTCCTGTAGCGTATCAATGCGTCATGGCGCGGGCGCCATGCCGGCCGACAGCGGCCGGAAATTGCGGAAGTCCCAGTCTCGTCCGGGCGCCGCGTCGATCAGGGCGCGGGTGTATTCGTGGCGCGGTTCGGTCAGCACGGTTTCGGCCGTGCCGGTCTCCACCACCTTGCCGCGCTGCATCACCATGATGGTGTCGCAGATCTGCGCGGCCACGCGCAGGTCGTGGGTGATGAACAGCACGCCCACGCCGGTGCGCTGGCGCACCTGCTCCAGCAGCTCCAGCACCTGGGCCTGCACCGACACGTCCAGCGCCGACACGGCCTCGTCGGCCACCAGGATTTCCGGGTCCATGACCAGCGCGCGCGCGATGCAGATGCGCTGGCGCTGCCCGCCCGAGAACTGGTGCGGATAGCGCCGCATCGCGTCCGGGCTCAGGCCCACCACGGCCAGGGTCTCGCCGGCGCGCTTGAGGGCCTGTTCGCGCGGCACGCCGAAATTGAGCAGGCCCTCGATGATGGACTCGCCGATGGTGCGGCGCGGGTTGAGCGAACGGTAGGGGTCCTGGAACACGATCTGGATGCGGCGGCGCACCGGTCGCAGCGCCGCGCCCGACAGGGTGCTGAGGTCTTCGCCGCCCATCATCATGTGGCCGGCGCTGGGCTCGATCAGGCGCACGATGCAGCGCGCCACCGTGGACTTGCCCGAGCCGGATTCGCCCACGATGCCCAGGATCTCGCCCTTGCGCAGCGTCAGGTTGACGTCGGCGGCGGCGACGATGTCGCGCGCGGACTTGCGCGACAGCAGCGCGCGCTTGCCGCCGTAGGTGCGGCCCAGGCCCTTGACGTGCAGCACCGGCATGCCGGAGGGGGCCTCGCGGCGCGCCGGCACCAGGCTGGGCACCGACGACACCAGGCGCCGCGTGTAGGACTGCTTGGGCTCGGCCAGGATCTCGTGGCGCGTGCCGCTTTCGACCAGGTCGCCGCGGTTCATGACGACGATGCGGTCGGAGATCTCGGCCACCACGCCGAAGTCGTGGGTGATGAACAGCACGGCCGTGCGGTGCTTGACCTGCAGCTCCTTGATGAGCGCCAGGATCTGCTTCTGGGTGGTGACGTCCAGCGCGGTGGTGGGCTCGTCGGCGATCAGCAGCTTGGGCTCCAGGATCAGCGCCATGGCGATGACGATGCGCTGGCGCTGGCCGCCCGACAGCTGGTGCGGATAGGAGTCGTAGATGCGCTCCACGTCCGGCAGGTGCACCGACTGGAACATCTCCAGCACCTTGGCGCGGCGCTCGGCGGCCGACATGTTCTTGCGGTGCAGGCGCAGCACCTCGTCGACCTGCTTGCCGACCGTGTGCACCGGGTTGAGCGCGGTCATGGGTTCCTGGAACACCATGGCCATGCGGGTGGCGCGCATTTCGCGCAGGCGGCGCTGGGTGGCGCCGACCACGTCTTCGCCCTCGACCCGGATCGAACCGGCGCTGACGGCCAGCACGCCCGGCGGCAGCAGGCCCATGACGGCCAGCGACGTGACCGATTTGCCGGAGCCGGATTCGCCGACGACGCACACCGTTTCGCCGGCGTGCACGTCCAGGCTGAGGTTGCGCACCACGCGGTTGCCGGCGCCGGCGACTTCCACCGACAGGTTGCGGATGGCCAGCACGGCGGACGAGGTGTCGCCCGCGGGGGGAGTGGGGGTATAGGTCATCGGCATCAGATCCTGCGCACCATTTTCGGGTCCAGCGCGTCGCGCAAGGCGTCTCCCAGGATGTTCACGCTGAGCACGGTCAGCGACAGGAACAGCCCGGGAAACAGAATCAGCCCGGGCAGCATGCGGAAATACATGCGGCCTTCGGACATGATGTTGCCCCACGAGGCGATCTCCGGCGGGATGCCCGCGCCCAGGAAGCTGAGGATGGCCTCGGTCAGCATCGCGGAGGCGAAGACGTAGGTGCCCTGCACGGTCAGCGGCGCGATGGTGCTGGGCACCATGTGGCGCCACAGCAGCAGCGGCAGCGGCGTGCCCAGGGCCAGCGCGGCCTCGACGTAGGGCTCGCCGCGCACCGTCAGGATCTGGCCGCGCACCAGCCGCACCACGCGCGGGATTTCCGGGATGGTGATGGCCACCAGCACGGTGGCCAGGCTGGCGCCCGTGACCGACACCAGGGCGATCGCCAGCAGGATGCCGGGGATGGCCATGATGGCGTCCATGGTGCGCATGATGATCCCGTCGAGCGAGCGGAACCAGCCGGCGATCACGCCGATGACCAGCCCGATCGCGACGCTGACCACCGCCGCGCCCAGGCCCGCGATGAGCGAGACGCGCGCGCCGTAGGCCACGCGCGACCAGACGTCGCGGCCGAAGGCGTCGGTGCCGAACAGGTAGTCGGTGAAGGGCTGCTTCAGGCGCGCGCCCGGATTGATCAGCGTGGGATCGACCGTGCCCAGCAGCGGGGCGAACAGCGCGATGACGACGATGGCGGCCAGCACCGCCAGCGCCAGCATGACGGGCCAGCTTCTGAGGCCCTGGCGGATCTGCCGCCAGGCCGTGGTCTGAGGATTGCCGCCGCCGGGCAGGTCGGCGACGTCGGTTGGCGTTTGCATGGTTCGGACCCCTACCTAGTATCTGATGCGCGGGTCGAACACCGTGTAGGCGCAATCGACAACCAGATTGATGAACACGTAGACGAACGCGAAGAACAGCGTCAGGCCCTGGATGACCGGATAGTCGCGCGCGAGCACGGCCTCCACCACCAGCCGGCCCAGGCCGGGGATGTTGAACACCGATTCGGTCACGACCACGCCGCTGATCAGCAGCGCGATGCCCAGGCCCACCACCGTGGCGATGGGCACGGCCGCGTTGCGCAGCGCGTGTCCCAGCAGCACGCCGGTCTCGCCCAGGCCCTTGGAGCGGGCCGTGCGGATGAAGTCCTCGCCCATCACTTCGATCACGCTGGTGCGCGTGATGCGCGCGATCAGCGCCACGTAGACCGTGGACAGCGCCAGCGACGGCAGGATCAGCCGGTGCAGGTACGGCCAGAAGCCCTTGGCCAGCGGCGTATAGCCCTGCACGTTGAACCAGCCCAGCTTGATGGCGAACAGCCAGATCAGCAGGTAGCCGGTGACGAACACCGGTACGGAAAAGCCCAGCACCGAGAAGCCCATCACCGCGCGGTCCAGCAGCCGGCCCTGGCGCCAGGCCGCGAGTATGCCCAGCGGAATGGCGACGATCAGCGTGAAGACGAGGGTCAGCACCGCCAGGCTGAGCGAAGGCTCCAGGCGCTGGCCGATGAGCTTGGTGACCGGCACGCCGGACATGAGCGAGGTGCCCAGGTCGCCCTGCAGCAGCCTGCCGCCCCAGAGAAAGAACTGTTTTGCGACCGGCTGGTCCAGGCCCATCGTCTGCCGTATCTGCTCGATACGTTCAGGCGTGGCGCCGTCGCCGGCCATGATGATGGCCGGGTCCCCCGGGCTGAAGCGCAATATCGCGAAGACCACCACCGCGACCATCACCAGAACGGGGATGGTCGCGAGGAGCCGGCGCGAGACGAATGCCAGCATGTAATACCCCTTCAACAACGCTGCCCGTCAAGGGGCTTTCTTGACGTTCCAGAACGCGAACACCGGCGCGTGCACCAGGCCCGAGAGCTTGGCCGAATACACCGTGGGCACGGACATCTGGCCCAGCGGCACGTACAGGCCCTCGTCGATGCCGATGCGCTGCACTTCGTCGGCGATCTTCTTCTGCTCGGCCGGATCGGAGGTCAGCGCCATCTTGGTGCGCAGTTCCTCGATCTTGGGGAAGTCGGGCCAGCCGAACCAGGCGTTGTCGCCGTTGGCGGCGGCCGGGGCCGAGCGCACCGGGTCCATTACGTCGGTGGCGTACCAGTTGGTGTTGTGGATGTTCCAGCCGCCTTCGGCGGGCGCGGCCTTGGAGGCGCGGCGCGTGGCCACGCTCTGCCAGTCCATCGCCGCCAGGTTGACGTTGAAGCCGGCCTTGCGCAGAGCCTGGGCCATCACCACGGGCTGGGCCGACAGCGTGCCCACGTCGGTGGCGTGCATCAGCAGCACCGGCGTGTTGTCGTAGCCCGCTTCCTTCAGCAGGGCCTTGGCCTTCTCGATGTTGGACGGCACCACCATGTCCTTGCCGATGTCGCTTTCCAGCGGCGTGCCGCAGCCCCACAGCGAAGCGCAGGTCTTCCAGTACTTGGGATTGCCCACCAGCGCCTTCATCACGTCTTCCTGGCCGATGGCGTACATGGCGGCCTGGCGGATCTTCTTGTTGTTGAACGGCGGGTACTTGAAGTTGAAGCGGTACATCGTGAAGTAGCCGACCGGGCTGAGGGATTCTTCCTTCAGGTCGGGGTTGCCTTCGATCATCGGCAGCAGGTCGTAGGGGAACTGCTCGACGAAATCGATTTCACCGCCCAGCAGCGCGTTGGCGGTGGTCAGGGCGTCGGGCATGACGTCCCATTCGACCTTGTCGACGTTGACCACCTTGCCGCCGGCCAGGCCGCTGGCGGGTTCCTTGCGCGGCACGTAGTCGGTGTTCTTGGCGTAGACGGTCTTCACGCCCGGCTTGAACTCGACGACCTTGAACGGACCCGAGCCGGTCATGTCGGTGATGGGCTGGCCGATGGCCAGGTCGGCGATGCGCTTGGGCATCATGAAGGGCGCGGTGCCGGTGGGCTTGGACAGGGCGCGCAGCGCCAGGTCGGTGGGCTCCTTCATGACGATGCGGAAGGTCTTGTCGTCGACCACCTCGATCTTGTCGGTGAACTTCATCAGCGTGCGGCCCATGCCGTCGCCGGCGGCCCAGCGCTTGATCGAGGCCACGCAGTCCTCGGAGGTCACGGGCTTGCCGTCATGCCATTTCTGGCCGTCGCGCAGCGTCATGGTGTAGGTCTTGCCGTCGGGCGAGACCTCCCATTTTTCGAGCATCTGGGGCTGGATCTTGTTGTCGGCGTCGGTCGCCAGCAGGGTGTCGTAGATCATGTAGCCATGCCACGTCGTGATGTACGCGGTGGTGGCGTGCGGATCGGTCAGGCGCAGCGGCGAGTGCATTACCGTTTTGATCACGGTCTCGGCATAGGCGCCGTGAGCCGCCATGAGGGTTGCGCCGGCCAGCGCGGCGGCTCGGACGAACTTCAGCATGAATCTTCCCCTTGATGCGTCAATGAGCGGCGCTCTCGCGCCGCTGCGTCGTTGATCCGCCCCGCGAGAGGCGGCGTGCGAGGTTCAGGCGGTAGCGGGCCGGCCCGCGAAGACCGGTCCGCAAGGCGCCATTCTGATGCCCGGACGCAACCGTGTCCACGGTTGTTTCGCGGCGTCCATCAGCATGGAGCCGGGCGCTGCGCACACCAGTATCGTCTGCGCGATGGAAGTGAAATCCGCGCGGAAGTGCGCGGAGCTCTTGACCACCAGGATCGCCGCACGCCGCGGTTCCACGCCCGCGAAACGGAACATTTCCTGGTCCGCCATCTGCACCTTGTTGGAGGCGACGACGATGCGTACGCCGCCGATGCGCAGACAGGCGCTGGGGCCCAGGTCCATGTGGAATCCGCGGTAGAACGCGCCGTGCGTATCGAAGCGCCCATCCGAAGTTTTCTCGACTATGAATTCGGTGTCCAGCGGTTCGTCCTCGGGTATTCCCGAGTGTCCACCCAATGCAATCCGGATCTTCTTCCCGACGCCCGCGCGGTGCGCGGCCAGCGCGGCGGCCGGATCGACGATCAGGCCGATGGCGGCGTCGCGCGCGTCGTGCCGGATCAGCGCGCGCAGCAGCCCGGTGGTGTCCGAGCTGCCGCCGGCGCCGGGGTTGTCCTGCGCGTCGGCGATGACCACCGGTTTGGCGGCCTCGCGCGCGATGCGCATGGCTTCCTGCACGGCTTCGTCCGGCGTGTAGAGGCGCCCGCCGAAATCGCGTTCCGCGTTGAGCACGGCGCGCGTCATCTCGTCGGCCGCGGCGTCGGCCTCGGCCTGGGTCTGGCCATAGGCCCACACCGTCGGCGCGCATTCGGGAAAGTCGGCCGCCGGAAAGCCGGTGGCGAACGAAAGGCTGAGCGCGCCGCGCGCCTCGATCTCGCCCACCAGCTGGTACAGGCTGCGCGAGGGCTCGATGTCGGTCGATTGCCAGCACAGCGAAATCAGGTAGGGCAGCGAGCGCAGCGCCGCGCAGGGCCGCGGCTCGCCGGCCAGGCGGCGCGCCAGCAACTGCGCGGCGCGCTGCCCGGTCTCGGCCATGTCGACGTGGGGATAAGTGCGATAGCACACCAGCGCGTCCGCGTGGCGCACCATGGCGCGCGTCACGTTGGCGTGCAGGTCCAGGCTGGCCACCACCGGCACGTCCGGTCCCACCAGCTCGCGCACGCGCCTGAGCAGCTCGCCTTCGCCGTCGTCCAGGTGCTCGGTGACCATCGCGCCGTGCAGGTCCAGATAGACCCCGTCCAGCGGCCCCGCCTGCGACAGCCCCTGCAGGATCATGGCGCTGATGCGCTCGAACGCATCCTTGGTGACCGGCCCCGACGGACTGGCCGCCGCCCAGGTCGTCGGCACCAGCACATGCCCGCCCATCGCCTCGATGAACCCGGCCACCGGTATGTTGGCCCCCGCCACCGCCTGGAACATCGCCGCCCCGCTGACCAGCTTCGGCCAGCCGCCGCCCTTCTCGGCAAAGTCCTCCCACGCCGCGCGCGAAGGCGCGAACGTATTCGTCTCATGCTGAAAACCGCCGATCCCGATACGCATCAAAATCCCCCAGTCTCCAAACGCAGGAAGGCGCGGGAATTACCCGCGCCTCCCTGCGAACCCCTACACAAAAAGCAAACCGCCCCAAACCACCAGGCCCTCCCCAAGCCGGGTCGCGCGGATCCGGCTCCGCCGGTCCGCAGCGACGCCCCCCCGGGGGGGAAGCGCGTAAGCGCTTCGGGGGGGGGGACCATCACTTGGCTACAGGCATCGTGAATTCAGCGCCCTTGGAAATACTGTCCGGCCAGCGCTGCATCACGCTCTTGTAGCGCGTATAGAAGCGGATGCCTTCCTCGCCGTAGGCGTGGTGGTCGCCGAACAGCGAGCGCTTCCAGCCGCCGAAGGAATGCCAGGCCATGGGCACCGGGATCGGCACGTTGATGCCGACCATGCCGACCTTGATCTGGCGGGCGAAGGCGCGCGCCACGCCGCCGTCGGACGTGAAGCAGGCCACGCCGTTGCCGAACTCGTGGGCGTTGATCAGGTCCACCGCGGTGGCGAAGTCCGGCACGCGCACGATGCACAGCACCGGCCCGAAGATCTCTTCGCGGTAGATGTTCATGGCGGGCTTGACGTTGTCGAACAGCGTGCCGCCCAGGAAAAAGCCCTTCTCGTTGCCGGCCACCTTCAGGTCGCGGCCGTCGACCACCAGGTCGGCGCCGGCGGCGATGCCGTCCTCGATATAGCCCAGCACCTTGCCGCGGTGCTGCGCCGTCACCAGCGGGCCCATTTCGGCGTCGGCCTGCATGCCGTCCTTGACCACCAGCGCCTTGACGCGCGGCGTCAGGCGTTCGACCAGCTCGTCGGCCACGTCGCCCACGGCCACCGCCACCGAGATGGCCATGCAGCGTTCGCCGGCCGAGCCGTAGGCCGCGCCCATCAGCGCGTCGGTGACCTGGTCGAGGTCGGCGTCGGGCATGACCACGAGGTGGTTCTTGGCCCCGCCCAGCGCCTGCACGCGCTTGCCGCGGCGCGTGCCTTCGGCGTAGATGTATTCGGCGATGGGCGTGGAGCCGACGAAGGACAGGGCCTCGACGTCGGGGTGCGCGATGAGCGCGTCCACCGCCTGCTTGTCGCCCTGCACCACGTTGAACACGCCGGGAGGCAGGCCGGCCTCGGTCAGCAGTTCGGCCAGGCGCAGCGAGGCCGACGGGTCGCGTTCGGAAGGCTTGAGCACGAAGGTGTTGCCGCAGGCGATGGCCACCGGGAACATCCAGCACGGCACCATCATGGGAAAGTTGAACGGCGTGATGCCGGCCACCACGCCGAGCGACTGGCGCATGCTCCAGTTGTCGATGCCGCCGCCGATCTGGTCGGTGTACTGGCCCTTGAGCAGCTGCGGAATGCCGCAGGCGAACTCCACGATCTCGATGCCGCGGGTGACTTCGCCCTTGGCGTCGGAGAACACCTTGCCGTGCTCGCGCGTGATGAGTTCGGCCAGTTCGTCCTGGTGCTGGTCGAGCAGCGCCTTGAAATTGAACAGGATGCGGGCGCGCTTGAGCGCCGGGGTTTCGGACCAGGCCGGGAAGGCCGCGCGGGCGGCGGCCACGGCCAGCGCCACGTCCTCGTTGGAGGCCAGCGGGATGGAAGAAGTGACCTCGCCGGTGGCGGGGTTGAAGCCGTCGGCGTAGCGGCTGCTGCTGCCGTCGTAACGCTGGCCGTTGATGAAATGGGGAATCGTCTTCATGGGTGCAAAGCTCAAGGCGGGAAACGGATGAAAAGCGGGGCGGCCGTCCGCCCCGCGCGGCTTAGGCCACTTCCTTCAGGACCTTGCCGATCTGCTCGAAGATCTGGCCGATCTGGGCCTCGTCGATGATCAGCGGGGGCGAGACGGCGATGATGTCGCCGGTGTAGCGCACCATCAGGCCGCTGTCGAAGCAGCGCTGGAACACTTCGGCGGCGCGGGCGCCCGGGGCGCCGTCGCGCGGCGCCAGCTCGACCCCGGCCACCAGGCCCAGGTTGCGCACGTCGATCACGTGGGGCGCGCCCTTGAGCGAATGCGCGGCCTCCTGGAAGGCGCCGGACAGCTTGCGCGCGCGGGCGAACAGGTCCTCGCGGCGGTACACGTCCAGGGTGGCCAGGATGGCGGCGGCGGCCAACGGGTGCGCCGAATACGTATAGCCGTGGAAGAACTCGATGCCGCCGGCCGGGCCGTTGACGATGGCGTCATGCACCTCGCGCTTGACGGCGACGGCGCCGGCGGGCACCGAGGCGTTGCTCACGCCCTTGGCCATGGCGATGAGGTCGGGTTTCACGCCGAAGTACTCGGAGGCGGTGGCTGCACCCAGGCGGCCGTAGGCGGTGATGACCTCGTCGAAAATCAGCAGGATGCCGTGCTTGGCGGTGATTTCGCGCAGCTTTTCCAGGTAGCCCTTGGGCGGGATCAGCACGCCGGTCGAGCCTGCCATGGGTTCGACGATCACGGCGGCGATGGTGGAGGCGTCGTGCAGCGCGATGATGCGCTCCAGCTCGTCGGCCAGGTGGGCGCCCCAGGCGGGCTGGCCCTGGGAGTAGGCGTTCTGCTCCAGGTTGTGGGTGTGGGGCAGGTGGTCCACGGCCGGCAGCAGCGCGCCGGAGAAGGTCTTGCGGTTGGCCGAGATGCCGCCGACCGAGATGCCGCCGAAGCCCACGCCGTGGTAGCCGCGCTCGCGGCCGATCAAACGGGTGCGCTGGCCGTCGCCGCGGGCGCGGTGGTAGGCCAGCGCGATCTTCAGGCAGGTGTCGACCGATTCCGAGCCCGAGTTGGTGAAGAACACGCGGTCCAGGCCCTCGGGCATCAGGCCGGCGACGGCGGTGGCGGCTTCGAAGGCCAGCGGGTGGCCGAGCTGGAAGCCCGGCGCGTAGTCCATCGTGGCAGCCTGGCTGGCGATGGCCGCGACGATTTCCTCGCGGCCGTGGCCGGCGTTCACGCACCACAGGCCGGCGGTGCCGTCCAGCACCTGGCGCCCGTCGGCCGAGGTGTAGTACATGCCCTTGGCCTTGGCCAGCAGGCGCGGCTGCGCCTTGAACTGTTTGTTGGCGGTGAAGGGCATCCAGAGATGGGACAGGTCGGGCAGGGCGGGGGCGTTCATGGCGGCTCCTGAAATAGGTGGACGCCGGGCCGGCGCGGCGATCGCGCAGCCAGCGGCATGCAGACGATTCTGGTGCGTACGCCGGGGAATGCAAATATACGATCCGCGCAATTGCCGCTAACTGTATAGTTATAAACGGCACAACTGTACAGTTATCTCCGTGATCGATTTCCAGCCCATCCGCGCCCGCGGCCAGGCCCCGAGCCTGGTCGAACAATTGGCGGCCGCCATCCTGCAAGGCATCGAGGCGCAGACGCTGCGCCCGGGCATGGCGCTGCCTTCGGTGCGCGAGTGCGCGCGCCAGTACGGCGTCAGCACGTTCACCGTGGCCAGCGCCTACAGCCGGCTGGTGTCGCAGGGCTGGCTGGCGGCCCGCCCGGGCGCCGGCTACCGCGTCGCCACGCCCGACGCGCCGGCCCGTCCGGCCCGGGCCCCGGCATGGGAGCCGCCGCGGCTGAACGCAGCCTGGCTGCTGTCGGACATCTTCGCCGACCACTCCATCCCCATCAAATCCGGCTGCGGCTGGCTGCCCGGCGAATGGCTGAACGAGGAAGGGCTGCACCTGGCCCTGCGCCACATGGGCCGGGTGCCGGCCATGCGCATCGCGAACTACGGCCACCCCTACGGCTACGCGCCGCTGCGCGACACCATCGCCGCCAGCCTGGGCGCGCAGGGCATGGAGGTCGAGGCCTCGCAGGTGGTGCTGACCCAGGGCGTGACCCACGGGCTGGACATGGTGATACGCACGCTGCTGCGTCCGGGCGACACCGTGCTGGTGGAGCAGCCGGCCTACGCCAACCTGCTGCAGATGCTGCGGCTGGCGGGGCTGCGCGCGGTGGCCGTGCCGCGCACGCTGGACGGCCTGGACTGCGAGGCGCTGGACGCCGCCGTGGCGCGCCACCGGCCGCGCGCGCTGTTCATCAATACCGTGCTGCAGAATCCGTCGGGCGCCAGCATCGGCATGGCCAACGCCTTCCGCATCCTGCAGGCGGCCGAGCGCCACGGGCTATGGGTGATCGAGGACGACATCTCGCGCGAACTGGCGCCCGGCGTGACGCCCATGCTGGCCGCGCTGGACGGGGCGCGCCGGGTGGTCTACCTGGGCGGCTATTCCAAGGTCATCAGCCCGTCGGTGCGGGTGGGCTACGTGGTCGCGCACCGCGACCTGGCGCGCGACATCGCGCGCACCAAGATGGCGGTGGGACTGACCTCGCCGGAAATCATGGAACGCATCGTGCACCAGGTCATCCGCGAAGGGCGCTACCGCGCCCACATCGCCCGCACCCGCGAACGCCTGGCCGAGGCCCACGCAAGCGTGGCGCAGCTGATGGCGCAGCACGGCTTCGAGGTCTACGGACGGCCGCAGGGCGGCCTGTTCCTGTGGGCGCGGCCGGGCGGGCAATGGCGCGAACGCGGCGCCAGCGGCCTGGCCGAACTGGCGCTCAAGGACGGCATCTGGCTGGCGCCGGGGTCCTACTTCGAGGTGGACGAGGCCGATACCCCGTGGATACGGTTCAACGTGGCGTATTCGGACGCGCCCGAGTTGTGGCGGTTCATGCGGAATACGGGGGCGTGGGACGGGTGACCCTAAGCGGCGCGCTCGTACGTGACGAAATCGTATTCGTAGCCGTTTTCGGCCGGCTGCGGGGCGCGCGCGGTTTCCTTCCACTGGAAGGCCGGCAGCAGCGGGAAGAAGGCGTCGCCCTCGACCTGGGCGTGGACTTCGGTGGCCAGCACGCGCTGCGCCAGCGGCAGGGCCTGCGCGTAGATCTGGGCGCCGCCGATGACGTAGGCCTGCGCCGCGTCGCCGCAGGCTTCGATGGCGGCCTGCAGCGTGGCGACCACGATGGCGCCCTCGGCGCGCAGGTCGGGATTGCGGCTGATCACGATGTTGCTGCGGCCGGGCAGGGGGCGGCCCAGCGAGTCCCAGGTCTTGCGGCCCATGATGATGGGATGGCCCAGGGTGCTGCGCTTGAAGTGCGCCAGGTCGCCCGGCAGTTTCCAGGGCAGGGCGTTGTCGCGGCCGATGGCGCGATTGGTGGAATAGGCGACGATCAGGGTGAGGCTGGCGGACATGGGAAGACGGGTTCGGATGGATGCCCTAGCGTAGCAAATTCCACTAGTCGGCGGCGTGCTCCAGGAAATCCTCGGCCGGCATGGGCTTGCCCAGCAGAAAGCCTTGCAGCGAATCGCAGCCCAGCCCGGTCAGGAAGTTCTGCTGCGCGGCCGTTTCCACGCCCTCGGCCACGATGCGCAGGTTGAGCTGCTGGGCCAGGGCGACGATGGCCGACACGATGGCCGCGTCCTCGTCGTCGTTCTCCAGCTGGTTGACGAAGCCGCGGTCGATCTTCAGTTCGGTCGCCGGCAGCCGCTTCAGGTAGAGCAGGCTGGAATAGCCCGTGCCGAAATCGTCGATGGAAATCGCCACGCCCAGCGCCGACAGGCGTTTGAGCACGGCCAGGCTGGCCTCGGCGTCGCGCATGGCGGTGGATTCGGTCACTTCCAGCGTCAGGCAGGCCGGCGGCACGCCGTGCCGCTGCAGAGCCGCGCGCACCGTCTCGACCAGGCCGGCATGGGCGAACTGCAGGGCCGAGATGTTGACGGCGATGCTCCAGTGGCGCTGGCCGGCGTCGATCCAGGCGCGCATCTGGCGGCAGGCCTCGTCGATGACCCATTCGCCGATGGGCAGGATCAGGCCGGTCTTTTCCGCGATGGGGATGAACTGGTCCGGACCGACCAGCCCGCGCGTGGGGTGGTTCCAGCGCAGCAGCGCCTCGGCGCCGACCAGCGGACCGGACGGGGCCTGGTACTTGGGCTGGTAGTGCAGCACGAACTGGTTGCGCTCCAGGGCCATGCGCAGGTCGTGCAGCAGTTCGATCTGCTGGTGGGCGTCGGCGTTCATGGACGGCTCGAAGAAGCTGTAGCCGGTGCCGCCCAGGCGCTTGGCGTGGTACATCGCGGCGTCGGCGTTGGTCAGGAGCGCGTGGATGTCCTCGCCGTCGTTCGGATAGATGGCGATGCCGACGCTGGAGGTCACCAGCACTTCGTGCCCGTAGACCGTGACCGGGCGCGCGATGGCGTCGATCAGGCGGTCGGCCACGTTGGCGGCGTCGGTGGGTTCGACCACTTCGCTGAGCACGATGAATTCGTCGCCGCCCAGCCGCGCCACGGTGTCCTGCGTGCGCAGCGTCTGGCGGATGCGCTGGGCCAGGTCGATCAGCAGCGCGTCGCCCGTGTGGTGGCCATAGGCGTCGTTGACCGCCTTGAAGCCGTCCAGGTCGAAGAACAGCACCGCGAAATAGCCCTTGCGCCGGCTGGCGCTTTCCATGGCCTGCTCCAGTCGGTCTTCCAGCAGGATGCGGTTGGGCAGCTTGGTCAGCGTGTCGTGCAGCGCCAGCTGCACCAGTTCCTCGTTGGCCTCGGCCAGCGACGAGGCCAGCGCCGAGGTGCGCTCTTCCATCCGGTTGTCCAGCACCGCGACCAGCAGCGCGATGACCAGCACGCTCAGGGTCACCGCGGTCACGGCGATGGCCAGCCAGCCGGCCGAGATGCCGCTGTTGGCGGCCATGCAGATGCTGCCTTCGGGAAAACCGGCGGCGGCCATGCCGGTGTAGTGCATGCCCACGATGGCGATGCCCATGACCACGGCCGCCAGCGGGCGCGACCACAGCATCCGCGGCCCGCCGTGGCGCAGCCGGTACGTGATCCACAGCGCGGCGCCGGAGGCGCCCACCGCGATCAGGATGGACAGCGCGAACCATTTCGCGTCGTAGATAATGCCCGGCGTCATGCGCATCGCGGCCATGCCGAGGTAGTGCATCGCCGCGATGCCGGCGCCCATCAGCAGCGCGCCGGCCGCCAGCCGGCGGCCGGGCAGCTCGTCGCGGCTCACGGTGCGCAGCGCGAACGCCGAGCAGCCGATCGCGATGGCCAGCGACAGCAGCGTCAGCGGCAGGTCGTAGCCCATCGGGATCGGCAGGCTGAACGCCAGCATGCCGATGAAATGCATGGACCAGATACCCACGCCCATCGCGAAGGCCCCGCCCGCCAGCCAGTAGCGGGCCGCCGGCTGGCCGCAGGCGGCCCGCACCCGGTTGGCCATTCCCAACGCCGTATACGAAGCCAGGATGGCGACTCCCAGGGATACGAGGACGAGCGAAGGGTTATACGTTCCAACGAGCATGTGTGGGTCCTGTCCTTAGCGCATACAGCGGCCGCGCGGGCTTCAACTCAAATCAATTGGTAGTCAATGGTTGCAATTCGATCGCAGGCTGGCCCTGGCTGCCGTTCGGGCGCTGCGCGTGTTCTCAGGTCGGGATAGGGAAGACGGCCGGGCCAGGCCGGCGGCAGGCGCCGCCGGGCGGCGGGTCAGGGCTGGTCAGGGTTGGACGCGCAAGGGCGCTGGCGCGCGTCCATGGCCAAGGGTTGGGTTATACCGAAATCGCGCTGCCAGATGCTCACCAATCCTCACCTGCGCCCGGCGCGGCGACGGGCTACACGGCCATGGCCGCGGTTAGGGGAGCATGGTGGCGGTAGCCGGCCAGGGAAAAGTCGCCCGGCTCCACTTTTTCCAGCCATTCGGGTTCGTAGCGCCCGGTGACCGCGAAGTCGGGGATGCGGTCCGACAGCACCAGCCGCGGCGCTTCGTAAGGCTCGCGCGTGAGCTGCTCGCGCAGCATGGGCAGGTGGTTTTCGTAGATGTGGGCGTCGCCGATGAAGTACGAGAACCAGCGCGGCGTGTAGCCGGTCAGCCGGCCGACCAGGTGCAGCAGGGCCGCGCCTTCGGTCAGGTTGAACGGCGTGCCCAGGCCCACGTCGTTGGACCGGATGTACAGGCACAGCGAGATCTCGCGGGTGGTCGCGTTCGGCAGGAACTGGTAGAGCAGGTGGCAGGGCGGCAGCGCCATTTCCTCGATCTGCGCCCAGTTCCAGCCGTGGAACAGGATGCGGCGGTCGCCCGGGCGCTCGTGGATGGTGTCCAGGCATTGCCGCAGCTGGTCCACCGCCTTGTACAGCAGCACCTTGGGCCGGCCGTCCTCGTTCAGGTCGGCCACCTTGGCGTAGCCGCGCGCCAGCGCGTCGGCGATCTGGCTGTCCCGGGCTGCGTCCAGCACCTTGTAGGCGGGCCACTGGCGCCATTGCACGCCGTACACCGGGCCCAGGTCGTCGGGGCCTTCGCGGTACGGGTTGGCCAGCCACTGGCTGTTTTCGTTGGCGTTCTGGTCCCAGACCTTGCAGCCCAGCTCGCGGAATTCGGCGGCGCTGCGCGAGGCGCGCAGGAAGCCCACCATTTCGCCGATGGCGGACTTGAACGCCAGTTTCTTGGTGGTGACCGCCGGAAAGCCCTGCTGCAGGTCGAAGCGCAGCGCGGCGCCCGGCATGCTGAGGGTGCGGATTCCGGTGCGGTTTTCCTGCCACGCGCCGGTGTCCAGGATGGTTTGAACGAGGTCCAGGTATTGTTTCATGGCGGGACGCAGACTGGCCGCCGCGATCGGATCGCGGCGGCGAGGATGAAGATGGGCAATATCGGGATTACACCACGGGGGCGTGGTTCAGGCGGCGGCGGGGGCTTCGTGGGTGTCGACGATGTCGACCGAGAAGGTCAGGGCGGCCGTTTTTTCCAGCATGGCCGAGGCCGAGCAGTATTTCTCGTGCGACAGCTGCACCGCGCGCTCGACGGCCGCGCGCGGCAGGTTGCGGCCGGTGACCGTGAAGGCGAAGTGGATGCGCGTGAACACCTTGGGATCGGCGTCGGCGCGCTCGGCCTGCAGCTTGACGCTGCAGCCGGTGACGGCATGACGGCCGCGCTTGAGGATCAGCACCACGTCGTAGGCGGTGCAGCCGCCGGTGCCGGCCAGCAGCATTTCCATCGGGCGGGGCGCCAGGTTGTGGCCGCCGCCGTCCACCGCGCCGTCCATCACGGTCACGTGGCCGCTGCCGGTGCTGGCGGTAAAGAGCATGCCGTTGGGGCCGCCCCAGTCGATCGTGCATTCCATGTTGTCGAGTCCTTGAGCTTGAGCGCAGTCAATGGTCGATGATACCTGTTGCGTACAATTTGAGGCATGAGAGCCCCGCCCCGCATCAGGGGCAGGGGCGCCTGCCTTGCCTAGGAGTCGCCTATGTCCACCGCCCTGTCCAGAACCGGCCCTGCCTTCCTGCGCCGCACCAACCCGCTGGACGCCTTCCTGGCCGAAGCCGACCGCGCGCTGCGGGTGCTGAGCGGCAGCGCCACCGCCGGGCGGTCCTATCCCGCCACCGCCGAGGAAGCGCCGCAGGCCCTGTCGGCCCAGGAAAAACGCCATGCGGCCGGGCTGATGCGGGTGAACCACGTGGGCGAGGTGTGCGCCCAGGCGCTGTACCGCGGCCAGGCCTCGGTGTGCCGCGAGCCGGCGCCGCGCGAGCTGCTGCTCAACGCCGCCGCCGAGGAGGTGGACCACCTGGTCTGGTGCAACCAGCGCCTGACCGAGCTGGGCAGCCGTCCCAGCCTGCTCAATCCGTTCTGGTACGCCGGCTCGTTCGCGCTCGGCGTGCTGGCCAGCTATGCCGGCGTGCCGCGCAACCTGGGTTTCATGGCCGAGACCGAGAAACAGGTCGAGGCGCATCTCGACGGCCATCTGCGCACCTTGCCGGTGCAGGACGAGCGCTCGCGCCAGATTGTCCAGAAGATGAAGGACGACGAGGCGCAGCACCGCGCCAGCGCCGAACAGGCCGGGGGCGTGCCCCTGCCGCTGCCCGCGCGGGCCGCCATGAAAGCCATGTCCAAGGTGATGACCAGCACGGCCTACTGGATCTGAAGCGAGGGCGCTTCGGCGCCTGCTGCGAAATGTTGCGATGCGCAAAAAAGCAATAAAACAGTGCGCGACGCACTATTCCGGTGCAAAAGCTAGGGCGGGATTACCCGATGCGATCTAGGGTTAATCCGAAACGGGTTTACCCATTCAGCAAAAACCCTTTTTCCGGTAAGATCATTGTCTGGCGCGGCTTTCCAGGGGGAGGGCCGAGGCCATGAGGCAAAAACGCAACGAAAAAAAGATTCGTGGCGGCAGATCAAAAAAAATCTTGCATCGCACAAAAAGCTTCGGTACTATTCATACATCGGATGTTGAAACGCAGTCGGCGCGGTGCAAAACCCCGACAGCGCAGCGAGCGGAAAGCCAGCTCCCAACATGCCAAGGTTGTCTCCTCCACCCTCCTCCTTTGGTGGATTTAGCCCGAGATCTCACGATCTCGGGCTTTTTTTTTGCCTGCGCAAGCTCCGTCCCCAGTTTATTCACCCAACCGCCGGGGCTTCGCGTTTTCCCTTGGATATTTCGGGTACACGCGGGCGGAAAGTTCTACAATCATCTGCATGAAATCCGTATTTTGGCGCGTCCGGGCGCTGGGCGTTACGTTCTGTGCCGGGGAATTGCACTTCCTTATTCCTCCCATATATGGGCGTTACACCTGCCTCCGATAATGGCGGGCCTGTCTCGATAGACCAACCAAAGGTGATGCTTTGACCTGGCTGTACATTTGCGTGGTCGCATTCATGGTGGGGGGACTCATCGTGGCGTCGGAGCGCTGGCATGGCGCTTTTACTGGCGACAGCGACCTCAACAAGCCTCAGGCCAACCATTCGCGGGCCACGCCCCGCGTGGGCGGCCTCGCGGTGCTGGCCGGCACGCTGGCCGGACTGCTGGTGCTCGGCCCCAGCAACATGACGCTGACCTGGCTGTGGCCCGCGCTGTTCGTCGCGGCGCTGCCGGTTTTCGTGGCCGGGCTGCTCGAGGACATCACCAAGGACATCGGCGCCAGCAAGCGCCTGCTGGCCGCGTTCCTGTCGGCCGCGATTGCGTGGTGGCTGCTGGGCGGCGTCAGCCGCGTGGGCATGGCCCCGGTGGATTACGTGCTCTCGTTCTGGCCGGTGTCGCTGCTGTTCACCATGTTCGCGGTGGGCGGCTGTACCCATGCGCTGAATATCGTCGACGGCATGAACGGCCTGGCCGGCATGGTCGCCACGCTGATGGCGGTTTCCATCAGCCTGGTGGCGCTGCAGGTCGGCGACGTGCCCATCTTCCTGGTGGCCGCGGCCCTGGCTTCGGCCACGCTGGGCTTCCTGGTCTGGAATTTCCCGTTCGGGCGCGTGTTCCTGGGCGACGGCGGCGCGTACTTCCTGGGCTTCATGCTGGCCGAGCTGGCCGTGCTGCTGGTGGTGCGCAACCCGTCGGTGTCGCCGTTCTACGCCCTGGCCGTGCTGTTCTACCCCGTATTCGAAACCGGCTTCTCGATCTGGCGCCGCCGCTTCAAGCGCGGCGTGCCGGTGGACCAGCCGGACGCGCTGCACCTGCACCAGCTGGTGTTCCGCCGCCTGGTCCGCGTGACGTTCAGCCGCGGCCGCCGCCATGCCGTGCCGGCGCTGTGCAACGCGCTGGCGTCGCCCTACATGTGGGTGCTGGCCCTGATCGGCCTGGTGCCGGCCACCATCTGGTGGGACAACGCCTGGGCGCTCGGCGCCAGCCTGGTGGTGTTCGCCAGCGTCTATATCTGGCTCTACGCGCGCCTCGTGTCCTGGCGCCGCCCCGGCTGGCTGCTGCTGCCGTCGGTCCTGCGGACCACCGATTAGCGTGGAGCGCCCCGGCGGCGGCCGCCGCCGGGCCAGGTTTATCTATCACCCGACCATATTTAAGATGCCGTAATCGTTCTACGGTGAAGGGAGAGTTATGTTGCAAATCCAGGATGTGAAGCTCGCGGTCGTCGGCCTGGGCTATGTGGGCCTGCCGCTGGCGGTGGAGTTCGGCAAGAAGCGCCCGGTCATCGGCTTCGATATCAATGCGCGCCGCATCGACGCGCTGAAGGCCGGCCACGACCATACGCTGGAAGTCAGCGACGCCGAACTGGCCGAAGCGGCCCAGCTGAGCTATACCGCCGACCGCGCGGAACTGGGCAAGGCCAACGTGTTCATCGTGACCGTGCCGACTCCCATCGACGAATACAAGCAGCCCGACCTGACGCCGCTGGTCAAGGCCAGCGAGACCATCGGCGCGGTGCTCAAGCGCGGCGACATCGTCATCTACGAATCCACCGTCTATCCGGGCGCCACCGAAGAAGACTGCGTGCCGGTGCTGGAGCGCGTCTCGGGCCTGAAGTTCAACGTCGATTTCTACGCCGGCTACAGCCCCGAGCGCATCAACCCGGGCGACAAGGAACACCGCGTCAACACGATCAAGAAGGTCACCTCCGGCTCCACGCCCGAAGTGGCCGAGCTGGTCGACCAGCTGTACCGCGAGATCATCACCGCCGGCACGCATAAGGCTTCCAGCATCCGCGTGGCCGAGGCCGCCAAGGTCATCGAGAACACGCAGCGCGACGTGAACATCGCGCTGATCAACGAGCTGGCCCTGATCTTCAACAAGATGGGCATCGACACCGAAGCCGTGCTGCAGGCCGCCGGCACCAAGTGGAACTTCCTGCCGTTCCGTCCGGGCCTGGTGGGCGGCCACTGCATCGGCGTGGACCCGTACTACCTGACCCACAAGGCGCAGTCCATCGGCTACCACCCCGAGATCATCCTGGCGGGCCGCCGCCTGAACGACTCGATGGGCAGCTATGTGGTGTCGCAGCTGGTCAAGGCCATGACCAAGCGCCGCATCCACGTGCAGGGCGCGCGCGTGCTGGTGATGGGCCTGGCCTTCAAGGAAAACTGCCCCGACCTGCGCAACACCCGCGTGGTCGACATCGTCAAGGAACTGGGCGACTACAACGTGGACGTGGACGTCTACGATCCCTGGGTCGACCCCGAAGAGGCGGTGCACGAATATGGCCTGACGCCGGTGGCGCAGCCCGAGCAAGGCAAGTACGACGCCGTGATCCTGGCGGTGGCGCACAACCAGTTCAAGGCGCTGGGCGCCGAGGGCATCCGCAAGCTGGGCAAGCCGCAGCACATCCTGTACGACCTGAAGTACGTGCTGTCGCCCGCCGACTCCGACCTGCGTCTCTGAGGATTGCCCATGACCACCCGTTTCGACACCATCAAGCAAGAACTGGCGGCCGCGCCGCGCAAGTGGCTGGTGACCGGCTGCGCCGGCTTCATCGGCTCGAACCTGCTGGAAACCCTGCTGAAGCTGGACCAGACCGTGACCGGCCTGGACAACTTCGCCACCGGCCACCAGCGCAACCTGGACGAGGTGCGCGCCTCGGTCAGCCCCGAGCAATGGGCGCGCTTCACCTTCATCGAAGGCGACATCCGCGACCTGGAAGCCTGCCGCCGCGCCGCGCAGGGCGTGGACTTCGTGCTGCACCAGGCGGCGCTGGGCTCGGTGCCGCGCTCGCTGAAGGACCCGATCACCACCAACGAGGTGAACATCGGCGGCTTCCTGAACATGCTGGTCGCGGCGCGCGACGCCGAGGTCAAGTCCTTCGTGTACGCGGCCTCCAGCTCCACCTACGGAGACCATCCCGCGCTGCCCAAGGTCGAGGAGAACATCGGCAATCCGCTGTCGCCGTACGCCGTGACCAAGTACGTCAACGAGCTGTACGCCGACGTGTTCGCCCGCTCCTACGGCTTCGAGAGCGTGGGCCTGCGCTACTTCAACGTGTTCGGCAAGCGCCAGGACCCGGACGGCGCCTACGCCGCGGTGATCCCCAAGTGGACCGCCGCCATGATCAAGGGCGACGACGTCACCATCAACGGCGACGGCGAGACCAGCCGCGACTTCTGCTTCGTGGACAACGCGGTGCAGGCCAACATCCTGGCGGCGATGGCGCCGGCCGAAGGCCGCAACCAGGTCTACAACGTGGCCGTCAGCGGCCGCAGCACCCTGAACCAGCTGTTCGGCTTCCTGGCGCAGGCGCTGGGCAAGCAGGGCGTGGACTACGCCAAGCAGCCGGTGTATGCGGATTTCCGCGCCGGCGACGTGCGCCATTCGCAGGCCGACGTCAGCAAGGCCGGCCGCCTGCTGGGCTACGCGCCCACGCACACGGTGCTGCAGGGCCTGGAAGTGGCCATGCCCTGGTACACGCAATTCCTGCGTTGATTTGAAAGCACTAGCCAGAAAACTCGGCAACATCCACCCGGACCACCTGCGCATATTCAAGGGCGCGTTCCGGGTGGCGGTGTTTCTGCTGTTGGGCAAGGCCGCCGGCGCCGTCAAGGAGATGGCGGTGGCGTACCGCTACGGCGTCAGCGACGCCGTGGACGCCTATCAATTCACCATGACGATGGCCACCTGGCTGCCCGTGACCATCGTGGGCGTGCTGTCGGTGGTGCTGATCCCGGTGCTGGTGCGGCTGCGCCGCGCCGAGGAAACCGAAAGACGCCTGTTCATCGGCGAGCTGCAAGGCTGGGTCGCCGCGGCCGGCGTGGCGCTGGCGCTGCTGACCTGGTTCGCCTGGCCGCAGGTGCTGGGCATGCTGGGCCAGGGCCTGTCGGCCCAGGTCCGCGAGATGACCGGCGAGCTGCTGGCGGCCTTCGCCCCGGTGGCGGCGCTGTTGCTCGTCGCCGGCATCAGCGCCGCCCGTCTGCGCGCGCAGGAGCGCCACGTCAACACTTTGCTCGACAGCGTGCCTGCCGTGGCCACCCTGGCCTGGGTCATGCTGGCGGCCAGCGCCGACGGCGTGGGGCCGCTGCTGTGGGGCACGCTGGTGGGCTACGCCATCCAGACCGTCTGGCTGGCCTGGCTGGCCGCGCGCGCCGACGGCGGTTTCTGGGGCGCGCCGCGCCTGTCGCTGCGTTCGCCGCACTGGCCGGAGCTGATGAGCGCGGCCGGCGTGATGCTGATCGGCCAGGTGGCCATGAGCTTCGTCGGCCCGCTGGACCAGTACGCCGCCGCCAACCTCGGCGCCAACGCCAACGCCACGCTGGGCTACGCCAGCCGGCTGCTGTCGCTGCTCCTGGGCATAGGCGCGGTATCGGTGGGACGCGCGGCGCTGCCCGTGCTGGCCGACGTGCAGGCGCGCGGCGATACCGGCCGCGCGCGCGTCATGGCCCTGAAATGGTCCGTGCTGATGGTGGCCGCCGGCGGCGGCGCGGTAGTGCTGGGCTGGGTGCTGGCGCCGTGGGGCGTGTCGGTGCTGTTCGAGCGCGGCGCCTTCACGGCCGAGAACACCCAGGCCGTGGCGCACGTGCTGCGCTGGGGGCTCCTGCAACTGCCGTTCTATTTCGGCGTGCTGATCCTGGTGCAGTTGCTGGCCAGCCAGAACCGCTACCGCATCATGTCGGCCATCGCCGTGGGCAACTTCCTGCTCAAGGCGGCGCTGAATCCGTTGCTGGCGGCCCGCATGGGCGCGGCCGGCATCATGCTGGCCACCAGCCTCATGTACCTGCTGTCCTTCGCCTGCTACCTGCTGGTGGCGCTGCGCAAGGCCGAAACCAAGGAGGCCGATTGAATGTCCGAGACTGATTCCGGCCGGCCCCTGCGCGTCCTGCTGTTCATCCATTCGCTGGGCGGCGGCGGGGCCGAGCGGGTCGCCGCCGACCTGAGCGCGCACTGGGCCGAGATGGGCCGCGAGGTCATGGTGGTGACCCAGGCCGGCGCCGCGGGCGACGTCTATGCGCTGCATCCCAAGGTGCGCCGCGAGGTGCTGGACACCGCGGGCGAGGGCGGCGGACTGCGTGGGATCTGGAGCAACGTGCAGCGCGTGCGCGCGCTGCGCCGCGTGGTCCGGTCGTTTCGGCCCGACATCGTGCTGGGCATGATGACCACGGCCTCGGTGCTGTCGGTGCTGGCCTGCGCCGGCCTGTCGTGCCGGGTGATCGCGACCGAGCACACGCATCCGCCGTCGCAGACCCTGTCGGGCTTCTGGCAGCGCCTGCGGCGCCTGACCTATCCGCGCGCCGCGCGCGTGGTGGCGCTGACCCGCGGCACCGCGGACTGGCTGGACCGGCATGTGCCGGGCTGCCGGCTGGCCGTCATCCCCAATCCGGTGCATTTCCCGCTGCCGCGCGCGGAACCCGTGCTGGCGCCGGTTGCCGGCGCGGGCCGCAAGCGCCTGCTGGCCGTGGGCCGGCTGCATGCCGACAAGGGTTTCGACCTGCTGATCCAGGCCTATGCCCGGCTGGCGTCCTCGCATCCCGGATGGGATCTGGTTATCCTGGGCGAGGGCGACGAGCGGCGCGCGCTGGAGGCGCAGGTGCGCGAAGCCGGATTACAGGAGCGCGTCTTCATGCCGGGACGCGCGGGCAATGTGGGCGACTGGTACGAAAGCGCCGACCTGTACGTGCTGACCTCGCGCTTCGAGGGCCTGTCCAACACCCTGCTCGAATCCATGGCCAGCGGCCTGGCCGCCGTCGCCTTCGATTGCGACACCGGCCCGCGCGAAATCGTGCGCGACGGGGTGGACGGCGTGCTGGTGCGGCCCAACGGCGACGTGCCCGCGCTGGTGGCGGCGCTGGATGCGCTCATGCGCGACGACGCCGGGCGCGCCCGCATGGCGCAGGCGGCGATCGATGTGCGCGAGCGGTTTTCGGCCGCGCGCGTGCTGCAGAAATGGCAAGAACTTTTTGACGGCGTGCGTGCGCCGGGCCGCTAGGGTCCGGGCGCGTCATGCCGTTGCTACGGTGACCACGAGAACAACATCATGTGTGGAATAGTCGGTATCTGGGGCCCCATCGGGAACAAGGCGCAAGTGCTGGCGGAAAGCTGCCGCCGCATCCGCCACCGCGGGCCCGACAGCAATGGCTTCTGGGAAGATCCCGAGGCCGAGCTGGCGCTGGCGCACGTGCGCCTGGCGATCCTGGACCTGACCGAAGCGGGCCACCAGCCCATGACCTCGGCCTGCGGCCGCTACGTCATGGTGTTCAACGGCGAGATCTACAACCACCTGGACATCCGCAAGCAGCTGGAGCAATCGGCGCTGGCGCCGTCCTGGCGCGGCCATTCCGACACCGAGACCCTGCTGGCGGGCTTCACCGCGCTGGGCATCGAGGCCACCTTGCAGGCCGCGGTGGGCATGTTCGCCATTGCGCTGTGGGACCGCGCCTCGCGCAAGCTGGTGCTGGCGCGCGACCGCATGGGCGAAAAGCCCCTGTACTACGGCTATTCGGGCGCGGAACTGGTGTTCGCCTCCGAACTCAAGGGCCTGATGCCGATCCCCGGCTTCGGCGGCGAACTGAACCGCAATGCCCTGGCCTCGTTCATGCGCCACAACTACATCCCGGCGCCGCAATCGATCTTCCAGGGCATCGCCAAGCTGCCGCCGGGCACCTGGGTCGAATTCACCGCCGACGACACCCGCAGCCGCCGCATGCCGCAGCCGCGCGTGTACTGGTCGGCGCGCGAGGCGGCCGACGTCGCCGCGCAGTCGCCACTGTCGTTCGACAACGACGCGCAGGCCGCGCAGGCGCTCGAAGGCGTGCTGTCCAAGGCGGTGGGCGGCCAGATGCTGGCCGACGTGAGCCTGGGCGCGTTCCTGTCGGGCGGCATCGATTCGTCCACCATCGTCGCGCTGATGCAGGCGCAGAGCTCGCAGCCGGTGCGCACCTTCGCCATCGGCTTTCATGAGAAAGGCTACGACGAGGCGCAGCACGCCAAGGCCGTGGCCGCGCACCTCGGCACCGACCACACCGAGCTGTACGTGACGGCGGAGGACGCGCTGGCCGTGGTGCCCACGCTGGCCGACATGTACGACGAACCGTTCGCGGATTCCTCGCAGATCCCGACGTCGCTGGTCACGCGCATGGCGCGCCAGCACGTCACGGTGGCGCTGTCGGGCGATGGCGGCGACGAGCTGTTCGGCGGCTATTCGCGTTATTTCCGCGTGAACAACTGGTGGCAGAAGTGCGAGCGCGTGCCCGCGGTGCTGCGCAAGCCCGCCGGCGCGCTGCTGAGCGCCTCGGCGCTGCTGCCCGGGCGCGGCGCCTGGCGCGGCAAGGTCGGCAAGCTGGGCGAGCTGCTGCGCGCCGACACGCGCGGCGAGTTCTACCGCCATTTCGTTTCGTACTGGGCCGACCCGTCCAGCGTGGTCAAGGGCGGCGTGGAGCCGGTGTCGGAATTCGCGCGCGCCATGCAGGGCTCGACCTTCGAATCCATGATGAAGCTGGACACGGTCACCTACCTGCCCGACGACATCCTGGTCAAGGTGGACCGCGCCGCGATGGCCGTCAGCCTGGAGACGCGCGTGCCGCTGATCGACCATCGCGTCTACGAATTCGCCTGGAGCCTGCCGCACCACTACAAGGTGCGCGGCGCCACCGGCAAATGGCTGCTGCGCCAGGTCCTGTACCGCCACGTTCCGCAGGCGCTGGTCGACCGGCCCAAGCGCGGCTTCGCCGTGCCGCTGGCCGCGTGGCTGCGCGGCCCCTTGCGCGAATGGGCCGACACGCTGCTGGACCCGGCGCGCCTGCGCCAGGAAGGCTGGTTCGAGCCCGAGCCCATTCTGCGCAAGTGGCGCGAACACACCTCGGGCCATCGCAACTGGGACAGCCATCTGTGGGGCGTGCTGATGATGCAGGCCTGGCTGGACCGCTATCGCAACGGCAGGAACCAGGGAGGATCGGTTGGGAGTCTTTGACGCATGAAAATACTGATGCTGGTCAGCTCCATGCACGCCGGCGGCGCCGAGCGCGTCGCCGCGACGCTGGTCAACGCCTGGGCCGAGCGGGGCGACAGCGTCACGCTGACGCCGACCTTCTCCTCCAAGGGCAGCTGCTTCTATCCGCTGTCGGACAAGGTGAAACTGGCCTGGCTGGCGGACCTGGCGGGCACGCGCGCCGGGGGCGCCAAGGCCGCGTTCGCGCGCCTGCTGGCGCTGCGCCGGCATATCCGCGACACCCGGCCGGACGTCGTGGTTTCATTCCTGACCAACGTCAACGTGGCCGCCATCCTGGCCACGCGCGGCCTGGGTGTGCCGCTCATCGTCTGCGAGCGCACCAATCCCGTGGCCGAAACCACCACCGGCAAGGTGTGGCGCAGGCTGCGCCGCCTGCTGTATCCGCGCGCCGACATGGTGACGGTGCAGGCCGAAGACACCGCGGGTCCGTTCGCGCGCCAGGTGCCCGGCATCAAGCGCCTGGCGGTCATTCCCAATCCCTTGCCCGCGCCGCTGCTGGACGCGCCGCTGGTGCGCCAGCGCGAAGCCGGCCCGCGCGAACTGCTGGCGATGGGACGGCTGGTGAGCGACAAGCAGTTCGACCTGCTGATCGACGTCTATGCGCAGCTGGCGCCCGATTTCCCGGACTGGAACCTGCGCATCTGGGGCGAGGGGCCGGAGCGCGGCGCCTTGGAAGAACGCGTCGCCCGCCTGGGCCTGCAGTCGCGCGTCAGCCTGCCCGGCCGCACCGAGGCGCCGTGGGAGGAACTGGCGCGCGGACAGGCCTTCGTGCTGAGTTCGCTGGTCGAGGGCTTTCCCAACGTGCTGCTGGAAGCCATGTCGCTGGGCCTGCCCTGCGTGGCGTTCGACTGCCCCAGCGGTCCGCGCGAAATGACGCGCGACGGCCAGGACGCGCTGCTGGTGCCGGCCGGCGACCGCGATGCGCTGCGTGAAGCGCTGCGCCGGATCATGAGCGATGCCGGGCTGCGCGAGCAGCTGGGCCTGCGCGCCTCGGCCGCGGTGCGCCAGCGCTACGCGCTCGCCAACGTGCTGGCGCATTGGGACGAGCTGTTCGACGCGGTCAGGGAGGGGCGATGAGCGCCCGCAAGCTGCGCGTCATGCACGTGATCACCGGCCTGGGGCAGGGCGGCGCGGAGTCCGTGCTGCTGCGCCTGGCCACCTGTCCGGAGGCGGCGGTGGAGCACACCGTGGTCTCGCTCACCGATGAAGGCATATACGGCGAGCGCCTGCGCGCCGCCGGCGTGGCCGTGCATGCGCTGGGCATGAAGCGCGGGCGGGTCAGCCTGGGCGGTTTTCTCGCCCTGCGCGCGCTGATCGCGCGCACGCGTCCGGACGCGGTGCAGACCTGGATGTACCACGCCGACCTGATCGGCGGCCTGGCCGCGCGCCTGGCCGGCGTGCGCGCCATCGCCTGGGGCATCCGCAACTCGGGCGAGCACCTGGAGCGCAGCAGCCGCTCGGCGCGGCTGGTGCTGCGCGCCTGCGCGCTGCTGTCGGGCTGGGTGCCCCGGGCCATCGTGTGCGCCGCCCAGAAAGCGGCCGAGCGCCACGCCGACAAAGGCTACCGGCGCGACCGGCTGGTGGTCGTCTCCAACGGCTACGACCTGTCGCGTTATACGCCCGACGAGGCCGCGCGCGCCCGCGTGCGCGCGCAATGGGGGCTGGCCGACGACGCGCCGGTGATCGGCTGCGTGGCGCGCTGGGACCCGCTCAAGGATCACGCCAACCTGCTGCGCGCCATCGCCGCGCTGGTGCGCGACGGCCGCGACGGCGGCCTGCGCTGCGTGCTGATCGGCCGTGGCATGGCGGCCGACAACCCCGAGCTGGGCGCTTTGATAGACCGGCTCGGGCTGCGCGAGCGGCTGGTGCTGGCCGGCCCCAGCGACGACGTGCCCGCGGCCATGAACGGTCTGGATCTGCACGTGCTGTCGAGCTGCGCCGAAGGATTTCCCAACGTGGTCGCCGAGGCCATGGCCTGCGGCGTCTATTGCGTGGTGACCGACGTCGGCGACGCGGCCTATATCGTCGGCGACACCGGCGTGGTGGTGCCGCCCGAGCAGCCCGAGGCGCTGGCGCGCGGCATCGAGACCGCGCTGCGCGAGGTGGCCGCGCGCGGCCGCGAGCGCGCCGGCCAGCCGGCCCGCGCCCGGGTGCTGGAACGGTTCGATCTCGCCCGCATGGTGCAAAGCTACATCGCCGTATGGCGCCGCATTTCTGGAGTGCAAGAATGAGCGCGCCGCGCCGCCTGCTGTTCGTCGTCAACAATCCGGCCTTCTTCATGTCGCATCGCGTGCCGGTGGCGCTGGCGGCGCAGCGCGCCGGCTACGAGATCCACGTCGCCACCATGGACGGCCCGGCCGTGGCCGAGATCGAGGCGCTGGGCATGACGCACCACGCCATTCCCATGACGCGCAGCGGCAAGCACCCCTTGCAGGAGCTGGGCACGCTGCTGGCGCTGGTGCGCCTGTTCCGCCGCCTGCGTCCGGACATCGTGCACCTGGTCACCATCAAGCCGGTGCTCTACGGCGGCATCGCCGCGCGCCTGACCCGCGTGCCGGGCATGGTCGCGGCGATCTCGGGGCTGGGCTTCGTGTTCCTGTCCAATTCGCTCAAGATGCGGCTGGTGCGCGCCGTGGTGGCGCGCCTGTACCGGCTGGCGCTGGGCCATCCGAACAGCCGCGTGATCTTCCAGAACGCCAGCGACCGCGACCTGCTCAAGTCGCTGGGCGCGGTGCGCGACGGCCAGGTGGTGCTGATCCGCGGCGCGGGCGTGGACCTGCAGGCCTACCGCGCCGTGCCCGAGCCGCCGGCCCCGCCCGTGGTCGTGACGATGGTGGCGCGCCTGCTGCGCGACAAGGGCGTGCAGGAATTCGTGCAGGCGGCGCGGCTGCTGCGCGAGCGCGGCGTGCCGGTGACGATGCAGCTGGTGGGGGGCGTGGACGCCGGCAATCCGACGTCCGCCACCCCCGAAGAGGTGCAGGCCTGGGAGCGCGAAGGCTGCGTGCGCGCGCTGGGCGAACGCAGCGACGTGGCCGGGCTGTACGCGGCCTCGCACATCGCCGTGCTGCCCTCGTACCGCGAGGGGCTGCCCAAGTCCCTGCTGGAAGCCGCGGCCTGCGGGCGCGCGGTGGTGACCACCGACGTGCCGGGCTGCCGCGACGCCATCGAGCCGGGCGAGACCGGCGTGCTGGTGCCGGTGCGCGACGCCCGGGGGCTGGCCGACGCCATTGCCCGCCTGGCCGGCGACGCGGCGCTGCGCCAGTCCATGGGCGCGGCGGGCAGGGCGCTGGCCGAACGCGAATTCGATATCGAGCGGGTCGCCCGCATCCACGTCGGCATCTACGACGCGCTGGGCGGCTGAGGCCTTTGCCGCCTCAGTGGCGGCGCGCGATGGCGTCGATCCAGTAGCGGGTGGAAGGGTCCTGCTCGATCGCCTGCGGCGCGTCCAGCTCGTGCATGATGCCCTTGGCCAGGACCTTGCCGAACTCGACCCCCCACTGATCGAAGGGATTGATGCCCCAGATCACGCCCTGCGTGAACACCTTGTGCTCGTACAGGGCCAGCAGCGCGCCCAGCGTGTAGGCCTCCAGGCGCGGCAGCACGATGAGCGACGACGGGCGCCCGCCCGGATGCACGCGATGGCGCGCCAGGCGCCGCGCGCGCGCCGGGTCGCGCTCGGTCGCCGGGGTTTCGGCCAGCGCTTCCTCGTAGGTCTTGCCGCGCAGCAGCGCCGAGCGCTGCGCCAGGCAGTTGGCGATCAGCAGTTCGTGATGCCGCGCATAGGCGTGGGCGGGCTGCTCGCACAGGATGAAATCGACCGGCGCGCCGGCGGTGTCCTGGTGCAGCCATTGGAAGAACGTGTGCTGGCAGTCGGTGCCCGGCATGCCCCACACGGCCGGGCCGGTGGGCACGCCGGCGGGGCTGCCGTCGGCGGTGGCGACCTTGCCCAGCGATTCCATTTCCAGCTGCTGGGCCCAGGGCACCAGGTGGTAGAGGCGCGAGTCGTACGGCGCGATCACCAGCGAGTCGTAGCCCAGCACGCTGCGATTGACCACGCCGGCCAACGCCAGCTGCACCGGCGCGTTTTCCTCGATGGGCGCGTTGCGGAAATGCTCGTCCATGGCGGCCGCGCCGGCCAGCAACTGTTCGAACACATCGTTGCCCAGCGCCAGCGCTATCGGCAGGCCGATGGCCGACCACAGCGAATAGCGTCCGCCCACCCAGTCCCAGATCTGGAAGATGTGGTCGGGCAGGATGCCGAGGTTGAGCGCGGCCTCGACGTTGGCCGTGATGGCCACGACCTGCCGGATGGGATCGGCCACGCCGGCGTCGCGCAGCCAGTTCATCGCCACTTCGGCGTTGGCCAGCGGTTCGGTGGTGGTGAACGACTTGGACGCGACGATGACCAGGGTGTCATGCGGGTCCAGGTGGCTCATGGCTTCGGCGACCGAATGCGAGTCCACGTTGGAGGCGAAGCGCACCTCGCGGCGCACCCCGCCGTGGCGCAAGGCCCGCGTCACCATGCGGGGGCCCCAGTCGCTGCCGCCTATGCCCAGGTGCAGCACACAGCCGTAGCGGTCGGCGGCGTCGGCCTTGCGCACGAATTCGCGCATGCGTTCGCGCTCGGCCAGCACGGCCTTGGCCACCATGGCCGGCGGCTCGGCGGCGCGCAGCGCGGTATGCCAGGCGGCGCGTTCTTCGGTCCAGTTGGCGTTGCCGCCGTCGAACAGGCGCGCGCGCGCGGCCTCGAAGCCCTGCTGCGCCAGCAGCGCGGCCTCGGCCTGCTGCAGCGCCGGCGAATAGGCCTGCGCGCTGAGGTCCAGGCGCAGCCCCGGGGCGCTGAACACCCGCAGCTGTTCCCCCCTTTTCGGGGCGGCACGGGTTGCGGCGATGAACTGTTGCCACGCAGGGCTGTGGGATAACGACATAAGCAGTCTAGAAAGGCAGATGGGCTTGCGGCGCGAGCTTGCTCAATTCGCGGCGGAAGTCGGCTTGGATGCGTTGCAGCGCCTCGGCCGTCTGCGCTTCGAACCGCAGCACGACGACCGGCGTGGTGTTCGACGGACGCGCCAGGCCGAAACCGTCCGGATACTCGGCGCGCACGCCGTCGATGGTGATGACGCGCTTGGCGCCCGGGAACTGGCCCTGGTCCTGCAGCGCCTGGACCAGTGCGAAAGGCTGTCCTTCTTCCATTTCGAGCTTGAGCTCGGGCGTGGAGACGTCCTGGGGCAGGGCTTCCAGCATGGCGCAGGGATCGGCGGCGCGCGACACGATCTCCAGCAGGCGCGCGCCGGTGTAGAGCCCGTCGTCGAAGCCGTACCAGCGTTCCTTGAAGAAGATGTGGCCGCTCATTTCGCCGGCCAGCGGCGCGCCGGTTTCGGCCAGCTTGGCCTTGACCAGCGAATGGCCGGTCTTCCACATGAGCGGCACGCCGCCGGCCGCCTCGACCGACAGGCCGACGTGGCGGCTGCACTTCACGTCGTAGATGATGGTGGCGCCGGGATTGCGTTCCAGCACGTCGCGCGCGAACAGCACCAGCTGGCGGTCGGGCCAGACGATCTGGCCGGACTTGGTGACCACGCCCAGGCGGTCGCCGTCGCCGTCGAAGGCCAGGCCCAGTTCACAGTCGGTCTCGGCCACGCACTTGATCAGGTCCTGCAGGTTCTTGGGTTCGGCCGGGTCGGGGTGGTGGTTGGGGAAGTTGCCGTCGACCTCGCAGAACAGCTCGGTGACCTCGCAGCCCAGCGCGCGGAACAGCGCCGGCGCGACCGCGCCGGCCACGCCGTTGCCGCAGTCGATGGCGATCTTCATGGGGCGGGCGAGCTTGACGCCCGAGGCCACGCGCGCGACGTAGGCGGCCACCAGGTCGAGCTGGCGGCGCGTGCCGGGGCGCGCGGCGGGCGCGGCCGCGCCGGCGTTCATGCTGGCCGCCAGCGCCTGCACGTCTTCGCCGTACAGGGCGCGTCCGCCCATCATCATCTTGAAGCCGTTGTACTTGGGCGGATTGTGGCTGCCGGTGATGGCCACGCCCGAGCCGGTCTGCATGACGTTGGCGGCGAAATACACCAGCGGCGTGGGCACCATGCCGATATCCAGCGTATCCACGCCGCCTTCCAGCATGCCTTCCTGCAGCGCCACCGACAGCATTTCGCTGCTCAGGCGGCCGTCGCGGCCGACGACCAGGGTCTGCACGCCTTGCTCGCGGGCGCGCGCGGCCAGCGCCGCGCCCAGCGCGCGGGCGAAGCCGGCGTCGATCAGGTCCGGCACGGTGCCGCGGATGTCATAGGCTTTGAAGACGGCGGCGGGAAATTGCGTGTTGTTGCCCACGGCGATTCCTTTCATAGGGTTACAGCGCAAAGTCTCAATGGGTTAATGGTAAACCCGTATAGCAAGATGCGCTTGGCGACTGGCCAGGGCGAATTATCCCCCATTGGAGGTCGGCCTTCATCGGACGAATGCCGTAGGGCGTTTGCCCCCGGTTCGTCCGGGGCGGAAATTGCCGGACGCCCGAAGGTGATACGCTTGCTATGCAAGCAGAAAGACCGGGAGGGGCCATGGCTGCCAAAGTTTCTACTGTCATGTCATCGGGAGGCGCCAGCAGCCGGCGGGGCCCTCCCACGGATCAGGCCGGGCCGGCCCCCGGCCGCGAGCGCCGCCTCGACGTCCACGTCTACATCGCCGATTCGGGTGCCCTGGCCACGGGCCGCGCCTGGGAGCGCTGCGTCTGGCGCGAGGCCCGCGTCCTGATCGCCGAGTGCCCCGCGCCGCACCTGCCCGTGTCGGTCGAGAACGCCTTGCGCGCGGTCGCCGCCGACGTGGCGCGCGACCGCGGCTGGCAGGGCATGGGCACGGTGGCTTTCGCGCTGGACGACCGCAGCGGCGTGTTCCGCGTGATCGACGCCGAAGCCCGGGCGCATGCCGGCGCGGCGGTCGCGGACTGCGAGCCGGTCGCCGCCCACGCGCTGGAAGTGCGCATCGACGGCTGCGTCGACCGGCGCCTTCCGTGCACGCGGCTGCTGGTCTGCGGGGCGACCCGCGGCGAGGCCCTGCGCCGCGCCTACCGCGCCCTGTCCGAGATGCCCGGCCCCGCGGGCGTGGACCGCGCCTTTCTGATGAACCGCATCGCCTCGCGCGCCTTCTGCTCCGGTCTCACGGGCACGCGGCTGGACCAGGCGGTAGGCTAGGTCGCGCGGCGCGTCAGCCCCTACAATAGTTCGCAGATTTCCGTATCCCGCGACCGGCGGACCGTGCCGGCGCATTCCATTCATGCGGCGCGTATGACTTTGCTAAGCGATCTACAGTCCCTGCTGGGCCCTGCCCACGTCCTGACCGGCGCCGACGCCGATTCCTACGTGCTGGACTGGCGCCGCCGCTACAAGGGCGCGGCGCTGGCGGTGATCCGCCCGGGTTCCACCGGGGAAGTGGCGGCGGCGGTGAAGCTGTGCGCCAGGCATGGCGTGCCGCTGGTGCCGCAGGGCGGCAATACCGGGCTGTGCGGCGGCGCCACGCCCGACGCCTCCGGCACGGGCATCGTCCTTTCCACCGCCCGCCTGACCGCCGTGCGCGCGCTGGACACCGACAACGACACCATCACCGTGGAGGCCGGCTGCGTGCTGCAGGCCGTGCAAGAGGCCGCGGCCGCGGCCGACCGGCTGTTTCCGCTGAGCCTGGCCGCCGAAGGCAGCTGCACCATCGGGGGCAATCTCGCCACCAACGCCGGCGGCACGCAGGTGCTGCGCTACGGCAACACGCGCGAGCTCACGCTGGGCCTGGAAGTCGTGACGCCGGACGGCGAGATCTGGAACGGCCTGCGCGGCCTGCGCAAGGACAACACCGGCTACGACCTGCGCGACCTGTACATCGGCAGCGAGGGCACGCTGGGCATCATCACCGCGGCCACGCTCAAGCTGTATCCCCGGCCGGTGGCCTCGTGCACCGCGCTGCTGACGCTGGACACCCTAGACGGCGCCGTGGAGCTGCTGTCGCGCGCCCGCGCCGGCTTCGGCGCCGCGCTGACCGGCTTCGAGCTCATGAGCGGCGCCTGCCTGCAGGCGGTGGTGCGCCTGTTCCCGCAGCAGCGCCTGCCGTTCGAGGGCGATTCCGCGGCCTCGCCGTGGTTCGCCCTGCTCGAACTGTCCGACAGCGAAAGCGAGGCGCATGCGCGCGAACGCTTCGAAGCGGTGCTGGGCGCGGCCATCGAGGACGGGCTGGTCAAGGACGCGGCCATTGCCGCCAACGTGGCGCAGAGCAGGGCGCTGTGGCACCTGCGCGAAAGCATTCCGCTGGCCGAGGCCGAACTGGGCAAGTCGGTCAAGCACGACGTGTCCATCCCCATCTCCGCCATCGCCGGCTTCGTGCACAAGACCAACGGCCTGCTGCAGGCGCGCTTTCCCGGCGTGCGCCATGTGGTCTTCGGCCACCTGGGCGACGGCAACCTGCACTACAACGTGGCCCATGCGCCGGGCCAGACCGAAGCCGAACTGCTGGCCCTGCAGGGCGAGATCTACGAGGTGGTGCACGACAGCGTGCACGCCCACCACGGTTCGATCAGCGCCGAGCACGGCGTGGGCCAGCTCAAGCGCGACGAGCTGCCCCGCTACAAGAGCCCGGTGGAGCTGGCCCTGATGCGCAGGATCAAGCAGGCGCTGGACCCGCAGGGCCTCATGAATCCAGGCAAGGTCCTGCAGGCCTAGAAGAGAACCCCGACCATGGCAGCCAGTCCCGCAGCGGGCGCGAATTGCAGAGTCCTGATCGTCGAGGACGACCCCGTCATCGCCGGCAATCTGTACACCTTCCTGGAAGCCCGAGGCTTTCTGCCGGACACGGCCTATTCCGGGCCGGCGGCGCTGCAGCGGCTGGCGGAACAGCGTTTCGACGCGCTGATCCTGGACATCGGCCTGCCCGGCATGGACGGCAACGCCGTGCTGCACACGCTGCGCAACGAGCGGCGCCTGGCCCTGCCGGTGCTGATGCTGACCGCGCGCGACAGCCTGGAAGACAAGCTGGCCGGCTTCTCGCACGGCGCCGACGACTACCTCACCAAGCCCTTCGCGCTGCTGGAGGTCGAGGCGCGCCTGCTTGCGCTGATCCAGCGCGCCCAGGGCTCGACCGTGGATTCGGTGCGCACCTTCGGCCCGCTGCAATACGACACCCGCAGCCGCGAGGTGTCGGTCCATGGCCAGCCGGTGCATCTGACGCGCAAGGCTGGCCTCATCATCGAAGCATTGCTGCGCGATCCGGGCAGGGTGGTCTCGCGCGAGGAACTGGAATCGGTGCTGTGGGGCAACGAGCCGCCGTCCTCCGACGCGCTGCGCAGCCAGGTGCACCTGCTGCGCCGGGCGCTGGCCGACGCGGGCTTCGACGGCATCGAGACCATACACGGCACCGGCTGGCGCCTGTCGCTGGACAACGGGGCGGCGCCATGACGCCGGCCGCCGGCGGCACCCTGACCCAGCGGGTGGTATGGGCGCTGACCGGCACGGTGGCGCTGTTCGTGACCGCGCTGGCGCTGCTGGCCTACCTGACCTTCGACCAGATGGAAGACGATCTGGTCAACGACATCCTCAACACCGAAATGGACCGGCTGGTCCAGCATGCGCGGGTCAGCGACGGCTTTCTGCCGCGCACGGGCGTGCGCGAGCTGGGCGGCGCCATGCGCGCCTGGATGAGCGTGGACGGCAACCGCCCCGAAGGCATTCCCGAGGAAATCCTGGCGCTGGACAGCGGCCTGCACCTGATCGAGCCCGGCCCCTACACCTGGCACGTCATGGTGGCCGACACCGGCCGCGGCAAGGTCTACCTGCTGTACGACGCCACCGACAACGAAGAGCGGGTCCACGACTTCGGCCTGATCGTGCTGGGGGTGGGCGCCATCTGCGTGGTGGGCGCCTATGCGCTGTCGCGGCGCGTGGCCGCGGTCGCGGTCAGCCCGCTGCTGGACCTGACCGACCGGCTGGCGACCTGGGCGCCGGGCGCGCCCGACATGGCCGTCACGCGCGACGACGAGGCCGGCCGCCTGATCGAGGCCTTCAACCGGGTGCAGAACCAGGTCGACCGCTCCATCGCCCGCGAGCGCGAATTCGCCGGCAACCTGAGCCACGAAGTGCGCACGCCGCTGGCCGCGATCCGCTCGGACAGCGAGCTGATGCTGCTGACCCAGACGCTGACCCCGGACCAGCGCGAGCGCCTGGCGCGCGTGGTGAACAACGTGGACGACGTCATCGTCAGCCTGGAAAGCGCCCGCGCGATGGCGCGCGACCAGCTGCGCGAGCCGGAGCCCGTGGACCTGGCCGCCTGCATGGAGGACGCCTGGCGCGGCTACGAGGCCCAGGCGGCGCAGGCCGGGCTGCGGTTCGACAACCGGATCGCGGCCGGGCACGTCCGCACGCTGGACCGCTACGCGCTGCTGACGGTGCTGCGCAACCTGGTGCGCAACGCGATGGAGCATGCCGCGCCGGCCACGCTGACCGCGCGCCTGGCCGACGACGGCGGGCTGGAATTGGCCGACGACGGCAAGGGCATCGCCGCCGACGACCTGCCGTTCCTGTTCCGCCGCTACTACAGCGGCCGCATGCGGGATGCGGGCGGGGGCGCGGCCGAGGAGACGGCGCGCGGGCTGGGCCTGGCGATCGCCAAGCGCGTCTGTGACATGCAGGGCTGGTCGCTCGGCGTCGAGTCCGCCCGCGAGGGCCAGGCGCGCGGCACCCGCTTCATGTTGCGCTTCGAGGACACCGGCGAGGGCGAGGGGGCCGCGCAGCCCCGAATTTGACGAAATTTCGACTTTCGGCGGCTTACGCTTTTCGTTTGCCCGAAGCTCCTTCCGTCCTCGACCATGCCGCCCCTGACGTTGCCCGCGCTGCGCGCGCCGACGGCCGCCTCATACCTGTTTACCCACGTCATCGCCGTGACGCTGGCGCTGGCCGGCCTGGCCTGGTGGGCCAACGCCTCGGGGCTGGACCTGCGCATCGCCGCCGCGCTGTTCGATCCGGCGCTGGACGACTTCCCGCTGCGCGCCAACCGCTGGCTGGAACTGATCGGGCACCGCATGGTGCTGGCGCTGCCGATCGGCGTGGCGCTGGCCGCGGTGGCGGTCGCGGCGGCCAGCTACCGTATCCCCGCATGGCGGCGCTGGCGCGCGCCGGCGCTGGCCGTGGCCGCCACCTGCCTGGCGGGGCAGATGCTGGTGCAGGCGCTCAAGCACCACACCACGCTGCCGCGTCCCTACGACCTGGACACGCTGGGCGGCTACACCCCCTATCCGCAGCACTGGTGGACCTGGGCCCGCGCCAAGGCCGGCGGCGCGCTGCCCAGCGGCCATGCGGGCGCGGGCTATTCGATGCTGGTGCTGTATTTCGCCGGCTGGTCGCTGGGCCGGCCGGCCCTGCGCTGGTGGGGGCTGGCCGTCGGCATCGCCGCCGGGCTGGGGTTTTCCGCGGTGCGCATCCTGCAGGGCGCCCATTTCCTGAGCCAGACGCTCTGGTCGGCGGCGCTGCTGTGGCTGCTGGCGGCGCTGTTCTTCTATCCGCTGATCGTGGGCGGCCGTGGCGGCGGCCAGGCTTGACCTCGGTTGTCGTACAACTATTTCCCCGACCGTATAATCGACAGGCGCGGTTTTTTCAGCGCCTCGCGTTGCGCAACCGCTTCCGGATTCCTCTGATGAACGCTCCCGTCGAACCTCCCGTCCTGCCGCGGCGCCGCCCGCGCAACCTGGCCCAGGGCCTGGTCGAAAGCATCGGGCAGCGCATCCGCGGCGGCCAGATCCGGCCGGGCGACAAGCTGCCGACCGAAGCCGAAATCATGCGCGAATTCGGCGTCAGCCGCACCGTGGTGCGCGAAGCTCTGTCGCGGCTCCAGGCCTCGGGCCTGGTCGAGACCCATCATGGCGTGGGCACATACGCGCTGGAGCCCAGCGGCGGCGGCGATTTCCGGGTGGACCCGGCCGACATCGCCACCGTGCGCGACGTGCTGGTGCTGCTGGAATTGCGCATCTGCCTGGAAAGCGAGGCCGCCAGCCTGGCCGCGCTGCGGCGCAGCGACGCCCAGCTGCAGGAGATGCGGCGCGCGCTCGATGCGTTCAAGGGCGCGCTCGACGGCGGCGGCGACACGGTCACGCCGGATTTCCAGTTCCACCTGCTGATCGCGCAGGCCACCGACAACCGCTACTTCGCCGACCTCATGTCCCACCTGGGGGCGGCCATCATCCCGCGCACCCGCATCAATTCGGCGAAATTCGCGCACGAGGACCGGGCTGCCTACCTGGCGCGGGTGAACCTCGAGCACGAGGACATCTACAACGCCGTCCTGCGCCAGGACGCCGAAGGCGCGCGCGCGGCGATGCGCACGCACCTGAGCAACAGCCGCGAACGGTTGCGGCGCGCGCAGTAGGGCGGCGCCAAACCGCGTTAATCTTGCCCGTCTTCTTTTTTCGACCACGAGGCCGCATGGTGCTGCTCGGCATATCAATCAAGTTCGTTTTCATCGGGCAGGCTCTCCAGGGCCGGGAGGCGGTTGCATGCGCCGCCTGACGCTACGTTTCATCATTGCCATCCTGGCGCTGCTGACGCTGTCGCGCCTGGGCCTGGCCTTCTGGATGTGGGACCGGGTGCAGGCCGCCGGCGGACTCGGTCCCCTGCTGCTGGGCGGCCTGCGCATCGACGTGTGCCTGATGTCCATGGTGATCGCGCTGCCCGCGGTGCTGTCGCCCTGGTTCGGGCACCGGCCGCTGGCCGCGCGCATCACGGCCTGGTGGTTCCGCGTCTGGTGGATGCTGTATGTGCTGCTGGAAGTCTCCACGCCGCAGTTCATCGCCGAATACGACACGCGGCCGAACCGGCTGTACTTCATCTACCTGCTCAACCCGAAGGAAGTCGGGTCCATGCTTTGGCAGGGCTACAAGGGCGTGCTGTTCACCGCGCTGGTGGTGCTGGTGCTGGCCGCGTGGATCGCGGTCAGGCTGTTCCCGACCCGCGCCCGCGATCCTTTCATGGCGTGGTGGAAGCGGCCGCTGGCTTCGTTCGTGATCCTGGCGCTGGTGTTCCTGGGCGCGCGCGGCACGCTGGAGCACCGGCCGATCAACCCCGCCAAGGTCGCGTTCAGCTCCGACGCGATGGTCAACGCGCTGGCGCTGAATTCGCTTTACAGCGTGTTCGACGCCGCCTACCGCATGCGCGACGAACGCTCGTCGGCCGCCATGTATCCCAGGATGCCGGTCGACGAAATGAACGCCATCGTGCGCGAGAAGGCCGGCATGGCCGGCGCGCCGCTGGACCCGCGCTATCCCAGCCTGCACGAACAAAAGGCCACGGTGCGCCGCGACAAGCCCCTGAACGTGGTCATCATCCTGCAGGAAAGCCTGGGCGCGCAGTACGTGGGCAGCCTGGGCGGGCGCGACCTGACGCCGAACCTCGACCGGCTGGGCAAGGAGGGCTGGATGTTCCACCGCGCCTACGCCACCGGCACGCGCTCGGTGCGCGGGATCGAGGCGGTGACCACGGGCTTTCCGCCCAGCGTGGCCGACGCGGTGGTGAAGCTGCCGCGTTCGCAGACCGGCTTCTTCACGCTGGCGCAGCTGCTGGGCAAGCACGGCTACCGCTCGCGCTTCGTGTACGGCGGCGAATCGCACTTCGACAACATGCGCGCCTTCTTCCTGGGCAACGGCTTCGATGAAATCGTGGACCGCTCCAAGTTCGTGGACCCGGTGTTCGAAGGCTCGTGGGGCGCGTCCGACGAAGACATGTTCAACCAGGTCGACCGCCTGCTGCGCGCCGACGGCGACAAGCCGGTGTTCACGCTGGCGTTCTCGGTCACCAACCACTCGCCCTGGGAATACCCCGCCGGGCGCATCACGCCGGTGGGCGATCCCGCCACGGTGGACAACACGGTGCGCTACGCGGACTGGGCGCTGGGGCAGTTCTTCGACAAGGCCAGGCAGGCGCCGTACTGGAACAACACCGTGTTTCTGGTGATCGCCGATCACGATTCGCGCGTCTATGGCTCGATTCCGGTGCCGGTGCGGCATTTCCAGATCCCGGCGCTGATCCTGGGGGCGGGCATCGCGCCGCGCCAGGACCAGCGCCTGGTCAGCCAGATCGACATGGCGCCCACGCTGCTCTCGCTGATCGGGCTGGACAACGTCAACCCGATGCTGGGGGCGGACCTGACGCAGCGCGATCCGAACCGGGCCATCATGCAGTACGCGGACAACTTCGGTTACCTCCAGGGCGACAAGCTGCTGGTGCTGGAGCCGTCCAAGTCGCCCAAGGAATTCCGCTACGAGGCCGCGCCGGTGGGCCGCGACGAGGTCTACGAGCCGGTGCTGCCGGCGGACCCGCAGCTCACGCGGGAAGCCCTGGCGCACGCGCTGTGGGCCAGCTGGGCCTATCGCGAAGAGAAATACCGTCTGCCCTGAGGCCAGGCCGGCCGGGACGGGGCGCTGCCCCATGCCGGCCGGCTTGATCGCGCGCAAGCCGTTTTTCGCGCGCCGGCCGCACACTGGCGTCCATGCATATTCCAGACCATTCCTCAGCGGACCGCTCCGCGGACCCGGCCCGCGCGGCCGATCTCGCCGACGCGCTGCCGCGGCGCACGTCCCGGCGCCGTCCCTTGCCCGTGCCGCGCGGCCGGCTGGCCTGGCTGACCGGCGTGGTCAGCGTGGCGCTGCTGGCCGCCAGCACGCTGTTCTGGTGCCTGCTGCTGTTTCCGGTGGCGCTGCTCAAGCTGCTGCTGCCGTTCGCCGCGGTCAGGCGGCTGGTCGATCCGGTGCTCAACGCCATCGCCACCGCCTGGGTGTCGTGCAACGCGGGCTGGCTGGCCTGGATACAGCACGCGCCCTGGGACGTGCGCGGCAACGCCGGGCTGCGCTACGCCGACTGGTACTTGGTCAATTGCAACCACCAGTCCTGGGTCGACATCTTCGTCCTGCAGCGCACGCTGAACCGGCGCATTCCGCTTCTGAAGTTCTTTCTCAAGCAGCAGCTGATCTACGTGCCGGTGATCGGGCTGGCGTGGTGGGCGCTGGATTTTCCGTTCATGAAGCGCCACGGCAAGGCCGAACTACGCCGCAATCCGGCGCTGGGGCGCGAGGACCAGGAAGCCGCGAGGCGCGCCTGCGCCAAGTTTTCGCTGGTGCCGACCAGCGTGATGGTATTTGCCGAAGGCACGCGCTTCAGCGAAGCCAAGCGCGTCGCGCAGTCCTCGCCGTACCGCCATCTGCTCAAGCCCAAGGCGGGCGGGCTGGCGGTGGCGCTGAACGCCATGGGCGCGCGCTTCCGCTCGATGATAGACGCCACCATCGTTTATCCCGAGGGCATACCCAGCTTCTGGGATTTCGCCTGCGGCCGCGCGGGCCCCGTGGCCGTGCGCATGAGGCAGCTGCCGGTGCCGCCGGCCTTCTGCGAGGCCGACTATTCCCGCGACAAGGCCTTTCGCGCCACCTTCCACCATTGGCTGGGGGAGCAGTGGCAGGCCAAGGACGACGAGATCGAGCGGCTGATGGCGCGCCGCCCCGACTGAGCGCGCGCGCCGCCGCCTTCGATTACATGCGCGCCGGCAGCACGGTGCCCGAGCTTTCGCCAAAGCCGATGCGCGGATAGCCCGCCTTCACGCATTCGGCGCGGATGATGATCTGGTCGCCGTCCTGCAGGAAGGTGCGCTTTTCGCCCCAGGGCAGCTCGATCGGCGTCTTGCCGCCGTTGCTCAGCTCCAGCAGCGAACCGGCCTCGGACGGCTGCGGACCCGACAGGGTGCCCGTGCCCAGCAGGTCGCCCGGCTGCAGGTTGCAGCCGTTGACCGTGTGGTGCGTGACCAGCTGCGCCACGTTCCAGTAGGCGTCGCGGAAGTTGCTGCTCGACAGTTCGGCGGGCGGCAGTTGTTCGGCGCGCGACTTGTCGGTGGCCATCAGCACGTGCATCTGCACGTCGAAAGCGCCCTTGGCGCGGTTGGCGTCGGACGACAGGTAGGGCAGCGGCTGCGGTTCGGACGGGCCGCGCACCCATTGGGTGCGGAACGGCTCCAGCGCTTCCATGGTGACGACCCAGGGCGAAATCGTGGAGGCGAAATTCTTGGACAGGAAGGGCCCCAGCGGCTGGTATTCCCAGGCCTGGATGTCGCGCGCCGACCAGTCGTTCAGGATGCACAGGCCGAACACGTGCGATTCGGCGTCGGCCAGGCCGATACGCTCGCCCTGGGGATTGCCGGTGCCCACGAAGATGCCCAGCTCCAGCTCGTAGTCCAGGCGGGCGCAGGGGCCGAACTGCGGCGTTTCGCCTTCGTTGGCCGGGCGGGTCTGGCCGACCGGGCGCGGGAACTTCTGGTCCACGCCGATGCTGGAGGCGCGGCCGTGGTAGCCGATGGGCACCCACTTGTAGTTCGGCAGCAGGGGATTGTCGGGGCGGAACTGCTTGCCCACCGCGGTGGCGTGGTGCACCGAGATGTAGAAGTCGGTGTAGTCGCCGATGCGCGCCGGCGTGGCGTATTCCGCGTCGGCCTGGGCCACCAGCAGCGGCTCGACGGTGGCGCGCAGCGCCGCGCCTTCGCGCAGCGCGCGCGACAGCGCCAGGCGCAGCGCGCTCCAGTGGGCCTGGCCCAGCGCCATCAGCCCGTTCAGGCTGTCGCAGGCGCAGGCGGCCAGCGCTTGCGCGGCCTGGCCTTCGAAGGGCTGCTTGGCGGCCAGCGCCGACAGGTCCAGGATCTGGTCGCCGATGGCGACGCCCACGCGGAACGGCTCGGCCGAGCCCTTGCGGCGGAACGACGCGTAGGGCAGGTTCTGCACCGGGAAATCCGAGACGCCCGTGTTGGCGCTGGCGACCCAGCTCTTCAAGGACGGGTCGTGGGTTTCATTGATGGGGGTAGTCATGGCTGCGTGTCTCTCTGTGTAGTGATGGGGTGGCCGTGGCCGGACAAATGCCAAACGGCGATGCGCTTGCGCGCATCGCCGCATACGGGGAAAACCGGAGCTTTCCCGTCACGCCTTGCTGGGGTCGAAGTGCTTGGCCAGGCCCTGCCAGCAGCGGTAATAGTCGCCCTGCAATTCTACCGAGGCCAGCGCCTGTTCCGTCGGGCGGATCACGCGGCGCGTCTCGAACATGAACGCCATCGTGTCGCGGATGTAGTGCGCCTTGCCGGTGTCGGCGTGCGAGGCCTTCTCGAAGGTTTCCGCGTCCGGCCCGTGGCCGCTCATGCAATTGTGCAGGCTGGCGCCGCCGGGGGCGAAGCCGTCGGCCTTGGCGTCGTAGACGCCCTGGATCAGGCCCATGAATTCGCTGGCGACGTTGCGGTGGAACCAGGGCGGACGGAAGGTGTTCTCCATGGCCAGGATGCGCGGCGGGAAGATCGCGAAGTCCATGTTGGCCGTGCCCGGGGTGTCCGAGGGCGCGGTCAGCACCGTGAAGATCGACGGGTCCGGATGGTCGTAGCTGATCGAGCCGATGGTGTTGAAGTTGCGCAGGTCGTACTTGTACGGCGCATGCGTGCCGTGCCAGGCCACCACGTTCAGGGGCGAATGGTCGATGGCGGCGCGCCAGAAGCCGCCGGTGAACTTGGCGATCAGCTCGAAATCGCCTTCCACGTCCTCGTACCAGGCCACCGGCGTCTTGAAGTCGCGCGAATTGGCCAGGCAGTTCGAACCGATGGGGCCCAGTTCGGGCAGGCGCAGCGCCGCGCCGAAGTTCTCCAGCATGTAGCCGCGCGCCGAGCCGTCCAGCAGTTCGACGCGGAAGCGCACGCCGCGCGGGATGACCGCGATTTCCAGCGGCTCCAGGTCGATCAGGCCGAGTTCCGTGGCCAGGCGCAGGCGGCCCTGCTGCGGCACCAGCAGCAGCTCGCCGTCGGCGTCGTAGAAATAGCGGCCCTGCATAGAGCGGTTGGCCGCGTACAGGTGAATGCCCACGCCGCCCTTTTCGTCGGGGCCGCCGTTGCCGCCCCAGGTCTTGATGCCTTCCAGGAAGTCGGTGGGGGCTTCGGGAATGGGCATCGGGCTCCAGCGCAGCTGGTTCGGCGTCACCGGACCGTGGCCGAAGGCGCTGAGCCAGCCCGCGGCGCCGGCGTAGGGCTCGAAGGGTTTGTGCTGCGCGCCAGGACGGATGCGGTAGAGCCAGGAGCGGCGGTTCTCGCTGCGCGGCGCGGTGAAGGCGGTGCCCGACAGCTGCTCGGCGTACAGGCCGTAAGGGCATTGCTGGGGCGAATTGCGGCCCAGCGGCAGCGCGCCGGGCAGGGCCTCGGTGGCGCAATCGTTGCCGAAGCCGGTCTGGTATTGCAGTTCCATTGAATCCTCCTGGGCGGCGGCGCGGTGCATGGCCGCGCGGCCTGTTTCAGAGACAAGCCCCGCGGCGCGGCCGAGGGGCGATACCTTATTGTCGGAAAAAAACCCTCTTGCGGCTACGGGAATGTAAAAATAGAGACTATAAATTTTGTGAATAACAGGAACCCTCATGGCCGAGCTGCGCGACGTCGATCTGAACCTGCTGCTGCTGTTCCAGCACCTGCTGGAGGACCGCAACCTGTCGGCCGTGGCGCGCCGCATGGACCTGTCGCAGCCGGCGGTCAGCAACGGCCTGCGGCGCCTGCGCGAAGCCTTTGGCGACGATCTGTTCGTGCGCACCGGACAGGGCATGCTGCCCACGCCGCGCGCGCAGCGCCTGGCCGGGCCGGTCAGCGAGGCGCTGACCGTGCTGTCGCAGGCGCTGCGCGACCAGGAAGTGTTCGACGCCGCCACCAGCACGCGCCGCTTCCGGGTCGCGATGACGGACGTGGGCGAGATCCATTTCATGCCCAGGCTGATGGAGGTCTGCGTGCAGGTCGCGCCGCACGTGCGCATCGATTCGGTGCGCGTGCAGGGCCCGGACCTGCCGCGCGAAATGGAATCCGGCCGCGTCGACCTGGCCATCGGCGCCTTCGACGAAATGGGCGCCGGCACGCTGCAGCGCATGCTGTTTCGCCAGGGCTACGCCACGCTGTTCCGCCAGGCGCACCCGACCGCGCACGCCGGCATGGGCATCAAGGCGTTCCGCGCCGAGCGCCACCTGATCGTCTCGCGCGCCGCGCCCTATGGGCAGGTCAACCAGTCCATGGAGCGCGCGGGCGTGGACCTGGCCGAGCATTTCAGCGTCCCGCACTTCTCCGCGGTGCCGTACATCGTCAGCGCCACCGACCTGCTGGCCACCGTGCCCGAAAAACTCGCCGCCAGCGCCGCGCCGCCTTTCGGGTTGCGCTTCATGACGCCGCCGATAAAAGTGCCCGCGCTGCAGACCAATATGTACTGGCAGCGCAGGGTGGACCGGGACAGCGGGAACCAGTGGCTGAGGGGGGTGATCGTGGATACGTTCGCGGTGGGGCGGTGAGGGGGGTGTCTCTTGCCACGAAAGGCGGCGGCTGGCGCCGCCTGATGGGTTTCGCGCGTTCGATGATTGGGTTCTTGGCTATGGATTCTCGCGCTGCACCCATCCTACGGGGCGACGGATGCGCGGGCGTGTTGTAGCGCTTCGCGCAGCACGGCCATGTCGCCCAGGTGGTTGGCCAGCAGCAGGATCAGCGCGGCGTTCAGTTCCTGGCTTTGCTCGTTGCTGAGGTCGCGGTGCGTGTCGATCAGCGCTTCGTAGAAGTCGTCCGGCGCGGGCAGGTTGGTTTCGGTAATCAGCATGATGTGTGGCCCCAGGAGTTCAGGCGCGGCCGGTGGCGCGGTTGACGGCCGCGGCGATGGCGGCGGCATCGAAGGCGCGCCAGCGCGCCGCGATGTGCTGGTCGGGTCGGATCAGGTAGGCGGTGCCGGGCTGCGCGTCGTAGCGCTGGCCCAGGCAACCCTCGCGGTCGATCACCGCCGGCAGCTCGCCGGGCAGCGCCGACAGGTCGCATTGCGGGCCGGCCACCAGCACGGCCTTGACCGGCACCGGCGCCAGGCGCAGCGCCTGCAGGGCCTGCAGCGTGTCGCGGCCGGGCAGGGCGTCGCCGCAGAAGAGCGCCAGCACGAACTCGCCGTCCAGTTGTCCCAGCCACCAGTCCGGCGCGCCGCGCGACTCGATCGGCGCGTCCAGCGCCACCGCGCCCGGCACCATGCGGCCGGAGAAGGCGTCGGCGTCCGGCGTGTTCAGCGGCGAGCCGGCGTACGTGGCCGGCAGCGACAGGCGGCCGCTGTTGACCAGCGAGCGCGCGAAGGGATGGGTCTTGGCCAGGTTCAGCACCGCGTTGCGGAAGCTGCGGCTGACGTCGCTCTTGGGCGTGATGAAATCGGTGGCGCGCGAGGAGTTCAGGATGTTCTCGTCGGCGGCGTATTCGCGTTCGACGGCGTAGCTGTCGATCAGCGTTTCGGGCGCCCGGCCGGCCAGCACCAGCTTCAGCTTCCACGCCAGGTTTTCCGCGTCCTGCACGCCGCTGTTGGCGCCGCGCGCGCCGAACGGCGAAACGCGGTGCGCCGAGTCGCCGGCGAACACGATGCGGCCGTGGCGGAACTTGTCCATGCGCTCACAGGCGAAGGTGTAGACGCTGACCCATTCCAGCTCGAAACCCGTGTCCGGGCCGAGCAGGGCGCGGATGCGCGGCAGCACGTTCTCCGGCTTGACGGCCTCGACCGGGTCGGCGTTCCAGCCCAGCTGGAAGTCGATGCGCCAGACGTTGTCGGGCTGGCGGTGCAGCAGCACGGACTGGTTGGGATGGAAGGGCGGGTCGAACCAGAACCAGCGTTCGGTCGGGAAGTCGGCCTGCATCTTGACGTCGGCGATCAGGAAGCGGTCGCGGAAGATGCGGCCGTGGCTTTCCTGGCCGATCAGCTTGCGCACCGGCGAACGCGCGCCGTCGCAGGCCACCAGCCAGTCCGCGTGCAGCCGGTAGGCGCCGTCGGGCGTCTCCACGCTCAGCGTCACGCCGTCCTCGCCGTGCTCCACGGCCACGACCTTGTTTTTCCAGCGCAGCTCGATGTTCGGTTCCTGGCTCGCCTGCTCGTACAGATAGCCTTCGGCGTAATACTGCTGCAGGTTGATGAAGGCCGGGCGGCGGTGGCCGGGTTCGGGCAGCAGGTCGAAGCGCCAGACTTCCTGCTCGCGGAAGAAGACCTTGCCCACGTTCCACGACACGCCTTTGTCCATCATGCGCTGGCCCACGCCCAGGCGGTCCCAGATCTCCAGCGTGCGCTTGGAAAAACAGATGGCGCGCGAGCCGGTGGACAGGCGGTAGTCGTCGTCCAGCAGCACCACGCGCACGCCCTGGCGGGCCAGGTCCAGCGCCGTGGTCAGCCCGACCGGGCCGGCGCCCACGATGACGACCCGGTGCCGCGCCAATTCGCTGGCTTCCTGGTCGGCGTGCTTTTCATAGGCGAACTCCATCGCCTGGAAATCGATGTCTCCCACGGTTGTCTCCTGTGTGGGTCGTTTTGCTTTTATGCGCGGCATCGGCGCGCCGCGCTGCGGCGCGCTGTACCGGTTCCTGCGATGGCGGGGCCGCGGCTCGCGGCCCGCGGGCTCAGCCCTCCAGCTGCGCCCACATCTCCAGGTCGCGCTTGTCGGTCCAGATGCGCGGATCGTTGTAGCCGGTGGCCTCGTCGTAGGCGCGCGACACGTCGAACGGCATGCAGTGGTCGAAGATCACCCAGTCGCTGTAGCGCGGCTTCATGAAGTCGTAGACCTCGCGGTAGATCGTCTTCAGGTCCTTGCCCTCGGCCACGCCGCGGTTGACCGCGCCGTACAGGTCGGTCAGGAAGGCGCGCGTGCCGGCCAGGCCCTGGCGGACCTCGGTGGCGTTCTTCAGCGCCGGGCCGCGGCCGGGCACCATCTTTTCGGCCTCGAAGCCGGCCAGCGTGTCCAGCGTGGTCGGCCAGTCGCGGAAATAGGCGTCGCCGCAGTAGGGCGTGGACTGGTATTCGACCAGGTCGCCGGCGAACAGGATCTTCTGCTCGGGCAGCCAGGCAATGGTGTCGCCCTTGGTGTGGCCGCGGCCCACCTGCAGCAGCTTGACTTCCAGATTGCCCAGGTTGACGGTCATTTCGCCCTTGAACGTCATGGTCGGCCAGACCAGGCCGGGCGGAATCGATTCGGCGTTGCGGAACAGGCGCGGGAAGCGGCCGATCTCGCTGGCCTTGTCCTGCTCGCCGCGCTCGGCGATCAGGTCGTAGGTGTCGCGGCTGGCCAGGATTTCCTGGGCGTTGTAGGCCGACGCGCCGAACACGCGCACCGCGTGGTAGTGCGACAGCAGGATGTACTTGATGGGCTTGTCGGTGACTTCGCGGATGCGGCGGATCACGTCCTGGGCCATGACCGGCGTGGCCTGGGTGTCGACCACCATGACGGCCTCGTCGCCGATGATCACGCCCGTGTTGGGGTCGCCTTCGGCGGTGTAGGCATAGGCGTTGTCGGACAGTTTTTCGAACGAGACGACCTTGTCTGCCAGGTCGGCGTGCGAGGCGAATTGCTTGCTCATGGAGGCTCCTTCCGCTTTTATAGGAATAGGGGTGTGGAAGGAATATAGCCCGGCGTTAGTGTTTGTGCAATACGTTTGCTATAAACAAATATCCCTGTTTTTACAGGGATTTCCCGTGGATTGCGTGGCGGCGCCGGCTCAGTTTCTCTGGCATTTCGGACAGTAGTACGTGGCGCGCTGGCCCTGCACGAAGCGCCGGATCGGCGTGGCGCAGACCCGGCACGGCTGGCCCTCGCGTTCGTAGACCGCGGCGTGGATCTGGAAGTAGGCGCCCGGCTCGCCGGTGGCCCCGACATAGTCGCGCAGCGTGCTGCCGCCCGAGGTCAGGGCGTCGGCCAGGGTGGCGCGCACCATGTCGGCCAGCCGCTCGCAGCGGGCCGCCGACAGCTTGTTGGCCGGCGTCTTGGGGTTGATGCGGGCGCGGAACAGGCTTTCCGACGCATAGATATTGCCCACGCCCACCACCGCCATGCCGGCCAGCAGCACCTGCTTGACGGCCGCGCCGTGGTTCTTGAAGTGGCGGTGCAGCCAGGCGCCGTCGAAACGCGGATCGAAGGGTTCGATGCCCAGCTTGGCCAGCAGCGGATGGGCTTCGATGGGGCCGTCGGCCTGCGGATGCCACAGCACCGCGCCGAAGCGCCGCGGATCGTGCAGCCGCAGCACCGCCTGGTCGAAAACCCACTCGACGTGGTCGTGCTTGCGCAGGAATTCCCCCGGGGGCACGCTGCGCAGCGACCCCGACATGCCCAGATGCACTATCTGGGTGCCATGCTCGAAGCGCAGCAGCAGATACTTGCCGCGGCGCGCGCATTCCAGCACCGCGCGCCCGCCGACCAGCGCCGGCAAATCGGGCGGTATCGGCCAGCGCATGCGGGATTCATGGATGACCAGCCGCTGCAGGGTGCGGCCGGTGATGACGGCGTCGATTCCCCGACGCGTGGTTTCGACTTCAGGCAGTTCCGGCATGAGCCAGTGTAAGATCATCAATTGCGTGTACGAAGATTGTGCCATCAACCGGACGGGCCGCGTGAAGTCGTCTTTCAAACCAATGAACCTCGGGATTGCCGCGCTGGCCGTTGCGCTGGCAGCAATACTGACCCCGCCGGCGCAGGCCGCCGACAGCCGGACCCGCGATGCGACCGGCCCCCGCATGGCGCCCCAGAGCCGTCAGCCTGAAACCGAGGTGATCCGCCTGCGTCCAGGCCAGTTACCCTATGTATCGCTGACCGCCGACATCTTTTATCGCGTGCTGGCCTCCGAGATCGCCGCGCAGCGCGGCATGTACGGTTCGGCGGCCGCCACCATGCTGTCCCTGGCCCGAGACACCAGTGATCCGCGCCTGGCGCGCCGCGCCCTGGAGTTCCAGCTCGCCGGCGGCAACCTGCCCGGCGCGCTTGAAGCCGCGCGGGTCTGGGCGCGCCTGTCGCCCAACGACGTGGAGGCCAGTTCGACCGAGCTGGCGCTGGCCGCGGCCAACGGCCAGACCAAAGGCCTGTCGCAGGCGCTGCGCAACCGCATCGACGCCTCGCGCGACAAGACCGCCGCCATCGGGCAGGCCCTGGCCGTGCTCAGCCGCCTCAACGACCGCCGCCTGGCCCTGCGCATCCTCGACGAATCCTTCAGCGACAGCGTGCGCAAGCTGCCCGCCGCGCACCTGGCGCTGGCCGACGTGGCCTCCGCCGCCGGCGACTACCCGCGCGCCGCCCAGGAGGCGCGCGCCGCGCTGGCCGGCGAGCCCCGCTCCGAGGCGGCCGCGCTGCGCGTGCTGGAATACGGCGCCAAGATCGATCCGCAGCGCGCGCAGGCCGAGGCCCGCGCCTACATCGCCCGCAATCCCAACGCCCGCAAGGTGCGCCTGATGCTGGCCGGCCAACTGGCCGACGGCGGCGACTACAACGGCGCGCTGGCCGAACTGCAGGCCATGTCGCGCCGCGCCCCGGAAGATTTCGACCTGCTCTTCATGCAGGCCCAGCTCGCCTACAAGGCCGGCCAGCTGCCGCAGGCCAAATCGCTGCTGCAGCAGTACCTGGACGTGCAGAACCAGCGCCAGCGCGCCACCGTGCCGGGCGCCACCGACGCCGGCGCGGCCGCCGCCGACGCCCACGTGCTGCTGGCCCGCATCGCCGAGGACCAGGGCCAGTACGACGACGCCATCGCCGAACTCGGCCGCATCGACGATCCGACCCTGCGCTATTCCGTGCGCATGCGCCAGGCGGTGCTGCGCGCCAAGAGCGGCAACGTCGACGGCGCGCTCTCCATGATCGACGCCGCCGGCCCCCAGGACGACGAGGAACGCACGCTGGGCGTGCTGACCAAGGCCCAGATCCTGCGCGACGCCGATCGCGTATCGCAGGCCGTCTCGGTGCTCGAAGAGGCCGACCAGGCCATGCCGGACACGGTCGAGATCAAATACGAACTGGCCATGCTCTACGAGCGCCAGAACCGCCTCGCCGACCTGGAGCGCATGCTGCGCCAGGTCATCGCGCTGGACCCCGACCACGCGCACGCCTACAACGCGCTGGGCTACACGCTGGCCGACCACAACCAGCGCCTGTCCGAGGCCCTGGACCTGATCACCCAGGCGCTGGAGCTGGCGCCCAACGATCCTTTCATCCTGGACAGCATGGGCTGGGTCAAGTACCGGATGGGCGACTCCACCGCCGCCGCCGACTACCTGCGCCGCGCCTACAGCGTGCGTCCCGAGGCCGATATCGCGGCCCACCTGGCCGAAGTGCTCTGGAGCCAGGGCAAGCGCGACCAGGCCGTGGAACTGCTGCGCGCCGCCAAGCAGAAGGACCCGAAGAACAAGACCGTCCAGGACGTGATCAAGCGCCTGGGGGTCGGGTTGTGACGCCGGCGATCCTGCATGCGCGCCGGGCCGCGGCGCTGTTGCGCTGGGCCTTGATGGCGCTGCTGGCGGCCCTGCTTGCCGCCTGCACCACGCCCAAGCCCATCGAAGGCGCCGGCGCCGACGCGTTTTCCCGCGTCGGCCGTTTCGCGCTCACGGTCAACGAGGCCGGCGGCCAGCAGAACGCGGTGCAGGGCGGTTTCTCGTGGTCCGACGACGGCCGCCGCTACGTGCTCGACCTGACCAATCCGCTGGGCTCCACCGAAGCCCGCGTCGAAGGCCGCCCCGGCGCGGCCACACTCACCAAGGCCGACGGCACGCGCTACGTGGCCGACAATCCCGACGGCCTGGCCGCGGAAGTCCTGGGCAGCAGCGTGCCGGTGTCGGGCCTGCGCGATTGGCTGCGCGGCAAGCTGGCCGCGCAACCGCAGGCCTCCGACGTCACCAGCGACGAGCTGGGCCGCCCCGTGGCCTTCGAACAGGGCGGCTGGCGCGCGCGCCTGTCGCGCTACGACGCGCTCGGCCCGCAACTGCTGGTCCTGGAACGCCAGGAGCCGGGCCGCCGCATCATGCTGCGGCTGGTCGTCAACCAATCCTCGTAGGGGCCGACGGCCCCGTTTCGCCGTGACGCTTTACGACGTACCCGCACCCGCCAAGCTCAATCTGTTCCTGCATGTCGTGGGCCGGCGGGCCGACGGCTATCACCTGCTGCAGACCGTCTTCCGCTTCATCGACCTGTGCGATACGCTGCATTTCGACGTGCGCGCAGACGGCGTCATCAGCCGCGCCGCGGACCTGCCCGGCGTGCCGCCGGAACAGGACCTGACCCTGCGCGCCGCGCATGCGCTGCAACGGGCGACCGGCACCCGCATGGGCGCGCAGATCGCGCTGGAGAAGCGCATACCGCAAGGCGGCGGCCTGGGCGGCGGTTCGAGCGACGCCGCCAGCGTGCTGATCGCGCTGAACCGCCTGTGGAACACGGGCCTGTCGCGCGAGGAACTGATGAAGCTGGCCTTGCCGCTGGGCGCCGACGTGCCGGTCTTCGTGTTCGGCCAGTCCGCGTTCGCGCAGGGCGTGGGCGACGAACTCAGCGCCGTCGAACTGCCGGAACGCGCCTATCTGGTGGCGCAGCCGGACGCCAGCGTGCCGACCGCTGAAATTTTTTCCGCACCGGATTTGACAAGAGATTCTTCTTACATCACAATAGCGGACTTTCTTGCTTCGCCAACGTTCTGCTTCGGCAGGAACGATTTGGAGCAGGTGGTCTACCGCCTTTACCCAGAAGTGCTTGGGGCGTCGCGGTGGCTTGCTGAACAGCTGAAGCCTCAGGGCATCGCGGTTCGCATGTCGGGATCTGGCGCGTGTTTATACGCCGAGTTTTCCGAACTACCGCAGGCCGTTTTGGCGAAAACAGAAATTACCGCTATAATGCGCGGCGCTGATAAAAAAATCAGTCAAACGCATCCACGGTTTCGGTTAGTGCAGGCATGTACTGGATTAGCTGAACATCCGTTGCGGAATTGGATTGCAAGATAGTTGGGGAGTCGCCAAGCTGGTTAAGGCACCGGATTTTGATTCCGGCATGCGAAGGTTCGAATCCTTCCTCCCCAGCCAACCGAATACATAACAAAGCTGTTGAACAAGCCCGTAAGACACTGGCCCTGGTTCAGCAGCTTTTTTATTTTCCGGATCGGCTGGTGTTCCATATCACCCCGCATCACTCGTCAGTGTCTTAAACGACCATCGCATCATCCATCATGGCAAACGATAGCTTCATGATTTTCACGGGCACCGCCAATACGCGGCTGGCCGTGGACGTAGTCAACCATCTCGATATGTCCCTGGGCAAGATGACCGTCGGTCGCTTCTCGGACGGCGAGGTGATGGTCGAGATCAACGAGAACGTGCGCGGCAAGGACGTCTTCGTCCTGCAGCCCACCTGTGCCCCTACCAATGACAACCTGATGGAAATCATGGTGATGGTCGATGCGCTGCGCCGCGCTTCCGCCGGCCGCATCACCGCCGCGATTCCCTATTTCGGCTATGCCCGCCAGGACCGCCGCCCGCGCTCGGCGCGCGTGGCCATCTCGGCCAAGGTCGTGGCCAACATGCTGCAAGTGGCCGGCGTCGACCGCGTGCTGACCATGGACCTGCACGCCGACCAGATCCAGGGCTTCTTCGACATCCCCGTGGACAACATCTACGCGGGCCCGATCCTGCTGGGCGACATCTGGCGCCGCAACTTCTCGAACCTGGTCGTCGTGTCCCCGGACATCGGCGGCGTGGTGCGGGCCCGCGCGCTGGCCAAGCAGCTCGAAGCCGACCTGGCCATCATCGACAAGCGCCGTCCGCGCGCCAACGTGTCCGAAGTGATGAACATCATCGGTGAAGTCGACGGCCGCACCTGCATCATCATGGACGACATGGTCGACACCGCCGGCACGCTGTGCAAGGCGGCCCAGGCCCTGAAGGACCGCGGCGCCGGCGCCGTCTACGCCTATTGCACGCACCCCGTGCTGTCGGGCGGCGCCATCGACCGCATCGAAGCGTCGGAACTGGACGAACTGGTCGTCACCGACACCATCCCGCTGTCCGAACAAGGCCAGGCCAGCGGCAAGATCCGCCAGCTGTCGTGCGCCGCGCTGCTGGGCGAGACCATCCTGCGCATTTCCAACGCGGAATCGGTCAGCTCGCTGTTCGTCGACTAAGCACCCCTTTTTTGCGTCTTGCTGGTCGCGGCAAGACGCAATCGACACGGCGCGCGTTTTGCGCGCCGTGAATTTAACGGCGAAGCCTCTTCGCCATTTATTGTTTTTGGAGTTTTCCATGAAATTCAATGCCACTGCGCGTAGCGTCCAGGGTTCGAGTGCGAGCCGCCGCCTGCGCCGCGCGGGCCGCGTTCCCGCCATCGTTTATGGCGGTACGGCTGCCCCGCTGAACATCGAACTCGACCACAACGAGATCTACCACGCCCTGCGCAAGGAAGAATTCCACGCGTCGATCCTGCAAATGGCGCTGGAAGGCGCGGCCAAGGAAGAACAAGTCCTGCTGCGTTCGGTTCAATGGCACGCCTACAAGCCGCAAGTCCTGCACGTGGACTTCCAGCGCGTGGACGCCAACCAGGCCCTGCACACCAAGGTCCCGTTCCACTTCATCAACGCTGAAGTCTCGCCGGCCGTGAAGCTGGGCGGCGCCATCGTCAGCCACGTCCTGACCGAACTGGAAGTGACCTGCCTGCCGGCCGCGCTGCCCCAGTTCATCGAAGTCGACCTGAAGGACCTGCTGCCCGGCGCGTCGGTCCACCTGGCCGACATCAAGCTGCCCAAGGGCGTGACCTACGTCGCCCACGGCGGCGACGCCAACCCGCTGATCGCCTCGGCCGTGGTCAAGGCCGGCGGCGCTGCCGCTGCCGAAGAAGGCGGCGAAGCCGAAGCCCCGGCCGCCTAAGCCCGCCGCGGGCCCACAGGCCCGCAGCCGGTTTGCGTGCGAAACCCTGCGTGTGCATTTGCATGCGCAGGGTTTTTTGGTTTAAACACCCCCATCATGTCTACTCCCATACGCCTCATCGTGGGATTGGGTAATCCCGGTCCCGAATACGAAACCACCCGGCACAACGCCGGCTTCTGGCTCGCCGACCATCTGGCGGACGATCTGCGCGCGAGCTTCGCGCTGGAGAAGTCCTTCTTCGGCATGGTGGCCAAGGCCAGGCTGGGCGCCGACAACGTGCTGCTGCTCAAGCCCAACACCTACATGAACCGCTCCGGCCAGGCCGTGGGCGCGCTGGCCCGCTTCTACAAGCTGACGCCGGAACAGGTGCTGGTGCTGCACGACGAACTCGACCTCATGCCCGGCCAGGTGAAACTGAAGCAGGGAGGCGGCCACGCCGGCCACAACGGCCTGAAAGACATCCAGGCCGCGCTGGGCAGCCCCAATTTCTGGCGCCTGCGCATCGGCATCGGCCATCCGCGCACGCTCGGCCTGGCGCAGCAGGTCGCGGACTTCGTCCTGCATCCTCCGCGCCGCGAAGAACAGACACAGATCGAAGCCGTCATCGACCGCTGCCGCGCCGTGGTGCCGGCCATGCTGGCCGGCGACTTCCCGCTGGCCACGCGCCAGCTTCACAGCGGCAACGACGCCTGATGGCCCGCTCTGGCGCGCTGCGCGCAAAAAGCATGCGCTTTCGCAGCGAAGTCGCGGACTTCTGGCGCTTCCTGCGCCATCCGCAGCCGGTGTCGCGCCTGCCCGGGCGCGCGGCGGCCAGCGGGCTGGCGGCGGACTGGCTGCCTGGCATCACGCCCGGCAGGCTGCTGGCCTGGGCCGCGCTGCTGTGGGCCGTGAACCTCTTCGCGCTGGGGCCGCTGGCCGTCACGGCGGCCGGCCTGGGCGGCGTGACCCATCGCCTCGACCCGGCCAACATCCCCTGGCTCACCGCCATCCTGTGGGCGCCGCTGGTCGAGGAAATGCTGTTCCGCTACGGCCTGCGCCGCCCGAAACAGGCCTTGTGGCTGGTTCCCGCCATGCTGCCCGTCGTGCTGTGGGGCCCCAAGGTCTGGACCGGCCTCTTGTGCGCCGCCTTCCTGATCCTGGCGGCCTGGAGCCTGCGGCGCCGGCCCGGGCTGATCGCGGGCTGGGACACCACCTGGCGGCGCTACTACCTGAAGCACTTCGGCCTGGTGTTCCACCTGGTCGCGCTGAGCTTCGCGGCCGTGCACCTGACCAACTTCGTCTACGCCAAGACGCCGTACTGGCTGCTGCCCCTGCTGGTGCTGCCGCAATGGCTGACCGGCCTGGTGCTGGGCTGGATGCGCGTGCGCCGCGGCATCGGCGCGGCCATCCTGCTGCACTCGGTCTTCAATGCCGGCCCCATTTTGATGATCTGGCTCATCATGCGCTGGCTCCCGGCGGCGGCAAGCTGACGGGGTAAACTAGAACGTTAACGATCAATACCGTACTCACACAGGATTCCCATGGCTCTGCAATGCGGCATCGTCGGCCTGCCCAACGTCGGCAAATCGACACTCTTCAACGCTCTGACCCGCGCCGGCATCGCCGCCGAGAACTACCCGTTCTGCACCATCGAGCCCAACGTCGGCGTGGTGGAAGTGCCGGATCCGCGCCTGCAGAAGCTGGCTGAAATCGTCAAGCCCGAGCGCATCCTGTCGGCCACCGTCGAATTCGTCGACATCGCCGGCCTGGTCGCCGGCGCCAGCAAGGGCGAAGGCCTGGGCAACCAGTTCCTCTCGCACATCCGCGAAACCGACGCCATCGTCAATGTCGTGCGCTGCTTCGAAGATCCCAACGTGATCCACGTCGCCGGCAAGGTCGACCCCATCGCCGACATCGAAGTCATCGAAACCGAACTGGCCCTGGCCGACCTGCAGACCGCCGAAAAGGCCCTGCAGCGCCACCAGAAGACCGCCCGCTCCGGCGACAAGGAATCGCAGCGCATCGTCGCCGTGCTGGAAAAGTGCGTGGCCCAGCTGAACGAAGCCAAGCCCATCCGCGCGCTCGACCTGTCCACCGAAGAAAAGGCCGACATCGCCCAGCTCTGCTTCATCACCGCCAAGCGCGCCATGTACGTGGGCAACGTCGCCGACGACGGCTTCGAGAACAATCCGCTGCTCGACCGCCTTACCGAATTCGCCGCCGCGCGCAACGCGCCCGTGGTCGCCATCTGCGCCGCCATCGAGTCCGAAATCGTCGACCTCGACGACGCCGATCGCCAGGCCTTCCTGTCCGACATGGGCATGGAAGAACCGGGCCTGAACCGCCTCATCCGCGCCGCCTTCAAGCTGCTGGGCCTGCAAACCTACTTCACCGCCGGCGTGAAGGAAGTGCGCGCCTGGACCGTGCCGATCGGCGCCACCGCGCCCCAGGCCGCCGGCGTCATCCACACGGACTTCGAACGCGGCTTCATCCGCGCCCAGACGATTTCGTATGAGGATTACATCGCCTACAAGGGCGAGCAGGGCGCCAAGGAAGCGGGCAAGATGCGCGCGGAAGGCAAGGAATACATCGTCCAGGATGGGGATGTGATGAATTTCTTGTTTAACGTCTGACCGAATCCCCAACGCAGACGTTGCGGGCCAGGACCTCAACGGAAACCACCGTTTCCCTACCCCCCATCCGAAGCCCGCAACTCTTCAAACAACCAATCCTTGAATCGCACGATCTTCTCCGAACGGCGCTCGTTGATCCGTTGCGAGAAAAAATGCGTTTCACGCAGAATCCGCTCGAACTCGTTGCGGCCGGCCTCGACCAGTTCGCCGCGGGCCAGTTCGCGTTCGGCGAAGCGGGTCGTCTCCAGGATGACGCCCATGCCGTCCACCGCCGCGGATACCGACAATGCGCCGCGGTCGAAGGACGGCCGGTTGCGCTGCGGCAGGTTCAGTCCGTTCAGTGAAAACCAGTCGTGCCAGCTGACCTGGCTCAAGGATGAATCGATGAGCGGCAGTTCGGTCATGAGCTGCCGCCAGTTGCGCCTGCGGCCCTTGAGCGAGGGCGCGCACATCGGCACGATGGTCTCGCATCCCAGGGGCGTGATTTCGATGCCGGGACGCTGCAGCGCCACGCCATAAGAGATTGCGATATCCAGCTCGCGGGCCTGCGTCAGGTCCATGGGTTCGGCGCCGCTGGACAGGCGGATCGTGATGTCGGGGTTGTCGGTCATGAAGCCCGGCAGGCGCGGCCCCAGCCATTTCACCGCGAGGCTGGGGGCGCAATAGACGGAAAGAACCTGGCCGCTGGGCGCCAGGCTGACCTCCGCGCAACAGGCTTCCAGAGCGTCCATGATGCGCGTCAGGCTCTGAAGCAGGCGATGCCCTTCGGGCGTCGGTTCGACGCGCCGGTGGCTGCGCCTGAACAGGGATGTGCCGAAGTTTTCTTCCAGCTCACGTATCTGGTGGCTGATTGCCGAGGGCGTCAGATGCAGTTCGTGCGCCGCGAGGGTGAAGCTCTCCAGCCGGGCGGCGGCTTCGAACGCGCGCAGCAGGACGAAGTTCGGGATTTTTCTCATAGGGCCTTTGGCGGCAGCCGGATTTTCATGTGAATGCCATTCATCCAAACGTGAACATCTATCGGTTGTCATCATGTTAGCGCTGATCGAACATTCTGAGGTCCGGCGACGGATGGGCGCGCCCATCTTGTGCGCCGCATCGGGTTTACTTCAGAAGAGGATTCATCATGTCAGCCATACCAGACCGCGCCATGCCGCCTCGATCCAGCCAGCCGCTGCTGGCCGATGGCCGTGTTTCGATTTACCAGCCCGAGCAGCAGGGGCTGATCTACCCTGAGCTGCCCTCGTTCTCCAGCGCGGCCGAAGAGCGGCTGCATCTCAAGCAGCGGCTGGTGGCGGCGTGCCGCGCGTTCGCGCTGGAGGGCTTCGATTACGGTTTCGCCGGCCACCTGACGGTGCGCGATCCCGAGCATCCGGAGCTGTACTGGACCAATCCCATGTGCGTGCATTTCAGCCAGGTGAAGGTGTCGAACCTGATCCTGGCCGACCACAAGGGCAAGGTCGTGGAGGGCAGGCACGCCATCAACCGGGCCGGCTTCGTGCTGCATGCCGCCGTGCACGAGGCGCATCCGGACATCGTGGCGATGTGCCACGCGCATACCGTATATGGAACCGCCTTCGCGGCGCTGGGCCGGCCGCTGGAACCCATATCCCAGGATGCCGCGGCGTTCTTCGAGGACCACGTGGTCATCAAGAGCGAGGCGGGCCAGGTTGCGGTGGAAGAGCGCGCCGGACTGGCGGTCTGCGACTGGTTCAAGGGCGTGAAAGCGGCCATCCATCAGAACCACGGCTTGTTGACGGCCAGCCGGCACAGCATCGAATCGGCCGCGTTCTGGTTCATTGCGCTGGAGCGGTGCTGCCGCCAGCAGCTGTTGGTCGAGGCGACGGGCATCAAGCCGGCGCTGGTCAGCGCAGAACGTTCGCGCTACAGCCGGGAGCACGTGGGCTCCGAATACATCGGCTGGCTGCACTTCCAGCCGATTTACGACCATCTGGCGCTATCCCAGCCCGACATGTTCGACTGAGCAAGGCCGCGGTCGGACGCCGGCGCGGCGCTCGTTCGCGCCGGTTCAAAAAGAATACTTGGAGACAACCTATGTACAGCGATATCGCTGGGCCCAGCCTCGCCCGTACCGATGACGAAGGCGCGACCTATTCCAAGGTTGCGTGGCGGCTGCTTCCGTTTCTGTTCCTATGCTATGTCTGCGCGTATCTCGATCGAATCAACGTCAGCTTCGCCAAGCTGCAGATGTCGAGCGATCTGGGTTTCAGCGACGCCGTCTATGGATTGGGCGCGGGGATTTTTTTCGTCGGCTATCTGCTGTTCGAGGTGCCGAGCAACATCATCCTGTTGAAGGTCGGCGCGCGGCGCTGGATCGCGCGCATCATGGTCACGTGGGGCATTATTTCCGCCGGGATGATGTTCGTGTCGGGGCCGGTCAGCTTTTATATCCTGCGCTTCCTGCTGGGCGTGGCGGAGGCGGGTTTCATTCCCGCGATCCTGCTGTACCTGACCTACTGGTTCCCGAACAAGCGCCGCAGCAAGGTGACGGCCCTGTTCCTTACCGGTATTCCGATGTCCGGCGTCATCGGCGGGCCGTTGTCGGGATGGATCATGCACCGGTTCGATGGCGCGGCCGGCTGGGCCGGCTGGCAGTGGCTGTTCCTGCTGGAAGGATTGCCCACGCTGCTGGTCGGGGCGATGGCGTGGTTCTATCTGGACGACAAGGTCGCCGATGCGAAGTGGCTCACCGAGGCCGAGAAGGCGCGCATCCAGCGCGACCTGGCGGCCGAACAGCAGGGCCAGCATCTGCATTCGATCCGCGACGGGCTGACCAATCCCAAGGTGCTGCTGCTGAGCTGTCTCTACTTTTTCTTCACGATGGGGCTGTACGGCATCAGCTTCTGGCTGCCCAGCCTGGTGAAGGCCAGCGGCGTGACGGACAACTTCGACGTCGGACTGCTGTCGGCCGTGCCTTATCTGGCGGCCACGATAGGCATGATTCTGTTCAGCCGGAGTTCCGATGCGACGGGCGAGCGGCGCTGGCATTTGTTTGCGGCGGGCGGGCTTGCCGCGATCGGCCTGTACGGCAGCGTGGTGTACGCCCATAACACGACCTTCGCGCTGATCGCCCTGACGATAGGCACGGTCGGCGTGATGGCCTCGATTTCGCAGTTCTGGGTGTTGCCGCCGGCCATCCTGAGCGGCGGGGCGGCCGCGGCCGGCATCGCGCTGGTCAATTCGGTGGGCAGCGTCTCGGGTGTGGTCAGCCCTTACCTGATCGGCTGGGCGCAGACCGCGACCGCCAGCACCGGCGCGGGCGTGCTTGCCCTGGTGGCCTGCCTGGTGTTCGGCAGCCTGCTGGTGTTCGCGGTGCCGGCCAAGCTGGTGAACGTGCGCCGCTCAGCGTAGCGGCGACAGGCCTGGGCGGGCTCGCGCTTCCGGTTCCGGACTTTGCGCAAAGAGCTCGTCCAGTTTGGCGAGCAGGTTGGAGCGGGCGAGTTCGATATGCCGGTCGCTGAGCTGGACTGCGCGCGCCGCGTCGCCCTGGCCGATGGCCTGCGCGATCGCGGCATGTTCGTCCCAGATCGTGTCGCGGTGCGGCGATACCCGGTGCACGGCGCCCATGACGCGGCGCAGATGCACCCAGTAGTGGTCGGCGCTTTGCGCGATCAGCGGGTTGCCGGAGGCGGCATAAATGGCGGAGTGAAACGCCAGGTCCGTGTCGATGATGGCTTTCAGGTCCTGTTTCAGGACCGCGCGGCGGCCGGCCTCGATCAGTTCGGGATCCAGTTGCCAGCGGGCCTCGGCGGCCAGCCGGACCGCCAGGGCGTCCAGGGCGCCGCGGACCTGGTAGAGGTGGCCGACCCATTCGGGCTTCAGTTGCGCGACTTGCACGCCCCGGCCCGGCGCGTCTTCGATGAAGCCGTCTTTCTTGAGCAGCAGCAGCGCCTGCAGCACGGGCGAGCGCGACACATGGAGCTGGTCGGCGATTTCTTCCTGGGTGATCCGCTGGCCCGGGCCGATGGAGCCGTCCGTGATGGCGTCGAGCAGCACACGGTAGACGGTATCGACGAAATCGGTTCGCGACGGGATTTTCTCGAGGGGCAGGCGCATGGGGGCGATTCTACCTTGCAAGGGGTGGCTGAAACGGCAGTGGGCCGGGCGCGGACGCGGCCGCCGGTTTACATCCGGACACCGCGGCGCAGGGAAAACCCTGGATCTGCCATACCGCAATTTACTATATTCTTCGAATACCGAACTCTGAATACAGAGTTCAGAGTTCAAAAATAATGCGCATTTCCGCGCTTTTCCAGAGAGACATCAAATGAGCCCCAAGATCCAGGAACAGTTTGGCCGCGACCCTCACACCAGCGCGGGCGGGACGACAGAGAAGAAGCTGGTCCCTTTCGGCGGGTACTACACCAACAGGATCCCGGGGCATGATCCGGAGCTGACCGAAGTGGGGCCGGGCACGCCGGCCGGCGAGTACCTGCGCCGCTTCTGGCATCCGATCTGCATGTCGATGGAGCTGACCGACACGCCGCGCTTCCTGAAGATCATGGGCGAGGAACTGGTGGCGTTCCGCGACGGCAGCGGCCGCATCGGGGTGCTGCATGCGCATTGCGTGCATCGCGGCGCTTCGCTGGAATACGGCAAGATCGAACAGCACGGCATTTCCTGCTGCTATCACGGCATGGTCTTCGACGTGGACGGAACCTGTCTGCGCGTGCCGTTCCCGGAAGGCGAGGAGGAAGAGGGCGAGCGCTATCGCTGCTCGATCAGGCAGGGCGCCTACAAGGCCTTCGAGCGCAATGGCCTGGTCTTCGCCTACATGGGCCCGCCCGAACAGGAACCGCCGTTTCCGCAGTGGGAAGGCGACTTCACCGTCGCCGAGGGCGACGAACTGGTGCCCTACAGCAATTTCCAGCACTGCAACTGGCTGCAGGTCCAGGACAACGCGGCCGACAACTATCACACCATGGCGCTGCACGCGAAACGTCAGGTCACCGGCGAACACTATCAGGGCACCACGTTCGACGAAGTGGGCGCGGCGACGATGGAAGTGCCGCCCGACATGCAGTTCGTGCCCGTGCACGGCGGCCGCGGCCTGGCCTGCGCGGGCGCGCGCCGGGCCGACGACGGCCATATGCACATCCGCGTGCAGCACCAGGTGCTGCCCAACTTCAGCCTGCACGCCTACACCTCGGAAGACGGCAAGAAGAAAAAGCTGTTCAGCCGCTTCCACATGATCCGCTGGACCGTTCCCGTCGACGACCACAACAGCAAGATGATCGGCTGGCGCGTGATGGGGCCGGGTATCGACACGCGCGGCATCGGCGACAAGAGCCTGGTCGGCTACGAGACGATCGACTTTCTGGAAGGGCAGGTGGCGATGCGCCGCCCCGAGCGGTTCGGCAAATACAAGCTGGAGGACATGCCGCCCATTCCCTCGGATCACCGCGCCCGGGAAAACTACAAGGACGCCCAGTACGCGCCGGGCGACTACGAGGCGATCATCAGCCAGCGGCCCATCGCGATCCACGCGCTGGAGAACCCCACGAAGTTCGATGCGGGCCTGTATGTGTTCCGCAAGCTGCTGCGCGATGCGATCCGGGGATCCAACCCCAATGCCGGTCCCGAGCAATTCGCCCAATGGCTGCGCGAGTGCGCGGGGCATCCCAACAGCTATTGCTCGGGCAATGTGTTCGACCTGCCCGTGGGACGCACGACGCAGGAGGAAGTGACGCTGCGCCGCCACCTGGCCCGCCAGGTGGTGCAGATCCTGACCGAAGCCGACGGCATGAAGGGCGATGAACGGGCCGGCTTCGTCATGCAGAAAATGGAGGCATTGCAGCAGGACGTACTCGCGCGGAGGCAGGCGTGAACGCGCCGCTGCCGCAAGGCGTGGTGATGGACGGCCGCGCCGGGACGGAGCTGCTGCAATTGCGGGTCCGCGGAATACGGATGCAGGCCGAAGGCATCCACGCCTTCGAGCTGGTCCACCCCGAAGGCCTGCCGCTGCCGGCGGTGGAGGCGGGCGCGCACGTCGACGTGCACCTGGCCGGGGGACTGATGCGTTCCTATTCCCTGGCCGGCGATCCGCAGGACAGGTCGCGCTGGATTCTGGGCGTGCTGCGCGAACCCAAAGGGCGCGGCGGGTCGCGGGCCATGCATGAATCGCTGCGGGTCGGGGACCTGCTGCCCGTGGGAATGCCGCGCAATGCGTTTGCGCTGGCGCCGGATTCCGGTCACGCCATCCTGCTGGCCGGCGGGATAGGCGTGACGCCGCTCAAGGCCATGGCGCACGTGCTGGCCCGGGCCGGGCGGTCGTTCGAGTTCCACTATTGCGCGCGCACCGCGCAGCACGCGGCCTTCGTCGACGAGCTGCGCCAACTGGTTCCCGAGCGCGCGCTGCACCTGCATTTCGATGGCGGCGACTTCACGCGCGGATTGGACATCAAGGCCCTGCTGGCGCATCCCGGCGCAGGCCACCACGTCTATTACTGCGGCCCCGGCGGTTTCATGCAGGCATGCGCCGACGCGACGCAGCATTGGCCGCCCGGCACGGTGCATAGCGAACACTTCAAGGCGCCCGAGCGTCCCGCGTCCGAGGCGCCGCCCAGCGGCGGCTTCGAAGTCAGGCTGGCCAGGGCCGGCATTTCCGTGATGGTCGAGCCGGACCAGACGATCGTGCGCGCCATCGAACTGGCCGGCCACCGCGTGCCGACTTCATGCCTGTCCGGCTTGTGCGGCGCCTGCAAGGTCGAGTACCTGGAAGGGGAAGTCGACCACAGGGACTACATCCTGAGCGACGAGGAAAAAAGCCACTGCCTCACCGTCTGCTGCTCGCGCGCGACGAGTTCGCGCCTGGTGCTGGACCTGTAGCGGGATCGGCGCAGCAGCCCGGCGCGTGGCCGTCACTCGATGGCGCTTCTGTGCCGGGCCGCGATCTTGATCGCCTTGTTCGCATCCGCGGCCACCTTTTCGTAGTACGCGCGGGTCGGCGAAAAAACGGGCAGCACTTTGCGTTCGTCGAAGTTCTTGACCGAATCGTTGACCAGCTTGATCTGCACGTACCTGGCCTTGGCGTTCTGCACTTCCAGAGTGGCCCAGTTGCGGCAATCCATGAAGCCGGCGGAAAAGTTCGCGGTCCTGGTGGAGCCGGCCGGCACGCCGCCCTTGGATTGGTAGTAGCCATGGACGCGGCAATGCCGGTCCGAGGTCTGTTCGTCGTTGATGAACAGCCACGCGTCCCAGTCGGCCGATGCGATGTTGTAGCGGCTGGCGTTGGCCACTTCGTAGCTGAAGTTGACTTCGGAGAAGAGCGACCGGTCGGTTTTCAGGTCCAGGGCTTTGGCGGTGACTTTCGCGAGCTCGGCTTCGGCCTGCTGCACCAGTTTTTCTTCCTTGGCGAACCTGTCGGCGTTGTGCGTGATGGCGGCCTGGGCGTTGGCCGCCTCCTGGGTCTTGCCGCGGATGTATTCCTCGCTTTCGCCGACGATGACGGAACGCGGCGTGAGGCCGGGATATTTTTCGGCGAGCTGTTCCAGGCTGAAGCCGTTGGCCACCCAGCTGCCGACGGCCCAGTTGTACGCGTCCTGCTGCGCAGCCGTCATGTCGGGCCAGGCCTTGTCCAGCGATGCGCGGTAGGCCTGCGCGTTCTGCGTGGACAGCCGCAGGTCCACGCCTTTGTCGCATCCGGCAAGTGACGCGACGATTCCGAGCAACAGCAGTCCGCGGCAGGCTTTCAACATGTTTCTATTCTCGATTATTCGTAACGGGCGTTAATGTACCCCCAATCCTAGTAATCTGGGACGGCCTGCGAATCGAATAAGAGGAGACTGCAATGAGTCATGTATACGTCGTCGGCGTGGGCATGGTCCCTTTCGCCAAGCCCGGCCGGCATGCGCCTTACCACGAGATGGCGGCGCAGGCGGCGCGCGCCGCGCTGACGGATGCGGGGCTTGCCTATGAGCAGGTGCAGCAGGCCTATGTGGGCTACGTCTATGGCGATTCCACGGCGGGGCAGCGGGCCTTGTACGAAGTCGGCATGAGCGGCATCCCGGTCTTCAACGTGAACAACAACTGCTCCACCGGCTCCACGGCGCTGTTCCTGGCGCGCCAGGCGGTGGCCGGCGGCGCGGCGGACTGCGCGCTGGCCCTGGGTTTCGAGCATATGAATCCCGGCGCGCTGGGCACGGTGTTCCAGGACAGGCCGAGTCCGTTCGAGCGCTTCGACGCGGCCACCCAGGAACTGGTCGGCCAGGACGGGATTCCGTTCGCCTTGCGTTATTTCGGCGGCGCGGGCAAGGCGCACATGGACCAGTACGGCACCAGCATGTCGACTTTCGCGAAAATCCGCGCCAAGGCCAGCCGGCACGCCGCCAATAATCCGATGGCCTTGTTCCGCACCGTCGTGACGGAGGAAGAGGTGATGGCAGCGCCTGTCTTGTGGCCTGGCGTGATGACGAGGCTGATGGCGTGCCCGCCGACCTGCGGCGCGGCCGCCGCCGTCGTGTGCTCCGGGGAATACGCGCGGCGGCACGGGCTGGACCGCAGCGTGCGCATCCGGGCGCAGGCCATGACCACCGACCGGGCCGTCACCTTCGAGGCCCGCGACATGCGCGAGGTGGTGGGCTTCAGCATGGCGAAAGAGGCGGCGGACCGCGTGTACGAAGCCGCCGGCGTCGGCCCGCAGGATATCGACGTGGTCGAGCTGCACGACTGTTTCGCGCACAACGAGCTGGTGAGCTACGAGGCGCTGGGCCTGTGCGGCCTGGGCGAGGCCGAGAAGTTCGTCGTGGACGGCGACAACACCTATGGCGGCAGGGTCGTCACGAATCCCTCGGGCGGCCTGCTGTCGAAGGGGCATCCGCTGGGGGCGACGGGCCTGGCGCAATGCGCCGAGCTGGTCCAGCAACTGCGCCAGACCGCCGACGCCCGCCAGGCGCCCGACGCGCGGCTGGCGCTGCAGCACAACCTGGGGCTGGGCGGGGCCTGCGTGGTGACCTTGTACGAGAGGGCCTGAATTGCGGACCAGGCGTTGCCGCTGCGGCGAATCTGTCCATAATCACCGCATGAACAGCGGCGATTTTCCGCATATCTGGCAAGCCCCCGACTGGCTGTCGTGGCGCTACGACCTGGCCACCCCCCCATACCCGCCCGGCTTCAAGTCATAACTGACCCAGTCCGTCGCCCGCGCCACGCCGTCGTAAAGCCGCCGGGCGTCGTGGTTGTCGCGCGCGGTGATCCAGCGCAGCAGCGGCCAGCCGCGGGCGTGCGCGATGGACGCCACCGCGGCGATCAGGCCTCGGCCGATGCCCAGGCCACGGTGCCCGGCGGCGACGTACAAGTCGTCCAGGTACCCCGCGTCGCGCCCCAGCAGCGGCTTGGGGAAGGGGCGGTAGTGCGCAAGCCCCACCAGTTCGCCGCTGGCGGTTTCGGCGACGACGCCTTCCTCGGGATGTTCGGGGCGCATCAGCCATGACCAGGTGCGCCGCAGCGCCGCGTCGTCGATGTCCACTTCGTAGAACGCGGCGTAGCGGCGGTAGAGCGCCGCCCATTGGGCCTCGTCGCCCGGGTCGAGATTCCGGATAGTGATTGCGTCGGCATTCATGTCGATATCCTTGTGTTCACCACGCGGCCGGCAGCGGCGCCGGCCCGGGGTGCGAGGGGAAATGCGGCAGCACGTCCTCGGCCAGTTCCTGGATGACTTCGGCCGCGGGCCGTTGCGAGAACTGGATGCCGAGCGCGGCATGGTTGACGCCCGCGGCCTGCCAGGCGTGCAGCAGGTCGATGAGGCCTTTGCGTCCGGTGCGCAGCACGTAGCCGCCCTGCAGCGGCGTGCGCGGGTGGTCGGGGTCGTCGGCCAGGTCCAGCCATTCGTTGGTCATGTGCGGCCGGAAGCCGCCGTCGGCGATGCGCTGGCGCCAGGCGCGGATCTTGTTGGCCAGGCGCTGCGGGCCTTCGGGGGTGTGGGTGGCGTCGGGGTAGGTCAGCCAGCCGTCCGCATGTTCGGCGATCCAGGCCGGCGATTGGCCGCTGGCGCCGGTGACGATCAGGGGGATCGCGCCGGCGGCGGGCTGCGGCAGCAGCGCGGCGCGCTGGAACCGGCCCAGCGGCGAATCCACCGCCAGCAGGCCGGGCCGCATGAGCTGGCGGAAGTAGGCCACCGCCTGCGCGAAGCGCTCGGCGCGTTCGCCATGTTCCAGCCCATACGCGGGAAACTCGATGGGACGGTCGCCCGAAGCGATGCCCAGCACCAGGCGGCCGCCCGACAGCCGGTCGAGCGAGGCCGCGGCCTTGGCCAGGTCGATGGGATGGCGCAGCGTGAAGATGGCGCTGCCCGTGGCCAGCGCGATGCTGCGGGTGCGCGCCGCCAGAAAGCCCAGGTAGGTGAAGGGATCGAAGAGTTGGCCGGCGTCGCCGAAGGCGGGGTCGAACAGCGGCACGTCGCGCACCCAGACGGCGGCGAAGCCGCGCCGGTCGATCTCGGCCACCAGGTCGGCCTGCCCGGCCAAGGCCTGCATGTCGCCGGCATAGAAGCGCAGCGGCAGGAACACGCCCAGCGTGAGCCGTTCGGGCGCGAACATGCGGCGGTAGCCGGGATGCGACTGGAACGCGGCGTGCGAGGCGCCCGCCGCGGATAGCGGATTATCCATGTGGCGTCCGCTCCTTCAGGCGTCGGTCGCCGGCGCCGGCAGCGTGATGCCGCGGGCTACGGCGGGCCGGGCCGCGATGCGTTCGTGCCAGGCGCTCAGGTGGCGGTGGCGGCTGAAGTCGAACTCGATGATGCGGGCGATGTGGCTCCAGCCGAAGTGGGCGATGTCGGCGATGGAGTAGTCGTCGCCGGCGAGGTAGGGATGCTCGGCTAGCCGGCGGTCGAGCACGCCGAATACGTCTTCCGTCAGCCGCCGGTAGCGTTCGATGGCGGCGGGGATGGGGGCGTCGGCGAAGCGCTCGAAATGCACGCGCTGGCCGATGATGGGGCCGACGCTGGACGCATGGAATTGCAGCCACTTGATGGCTTCCCAGCGCGCGGCGGCGGACGCGGGCAGCAGGCGGCCGGCCTTTTCGGCCAGGTAGAGCAGGATCGCGGCGGACTCGAACAGGGTGACGCCGGTTTCGTCGTCGGTGATGACCGGGATGCGGCCATGCGGGTTGAGCGCCAGGAACTCGGGGCTGCGGTGCTCGCCGGCCCCGATGCGGACGTGGTGCAGGCGGTAGGGCAGCGCCAGTTCCTCGAGGGCGATCGTGGCCTTGAAGCCGTTGGGGGAGCTATCGGTGTAGAGATCGATCATGGCGGGTCCGTTCAGGGGCCGAGGGTTCTTTCTGCAAGAAGCTCGGCTAAACTCGGAGGCATTTCCTGGTGGAAATTCTGAACGTGGAATGCCGGGAAATAAAACGATTTGATCTGCATGCTGTATTTAGCTAGGCTAAATCATGAATCCTGTTTTTCCGCTTCTGGCGCTGCGCGCTTTCACCGAGGTCGGCCGCCACGGCAGCATCAAGCGGGCCGCCGCCGCGCTGGGGGTGACGTCGGGCGCCGTCAGCCAGCAGGTCCGGCTGCTGGAAGAGCGGGTCGGGTTGCCCCTGTTCACGCGCGGCCGGCAAAGCATGGCCTTGACCGAGGCCGGGGCGCGCGTGCATCCCGGCCTGCTGACGGCGTTCGACCAGATCGAATCGGCGCTGCGCACGCTGGAGGCCGCTCGCGCGCGCAAGACGCTTACCGTCAGCACCATGGCCTCGTTCGCCGCGTCGTGGCTGGTGCCGCGGCTGGGGCGCTTCACCAGCCGGCATCCGGATATCGAGGTCCGCGTGGAGGCCGTGGCCGATCTGGTCGATCTGCATCGGGACCGGGTCGACATCGCGATCCGCCACGGCCTGGGCAGCTATCCCGGCCTGCAGTCGCGGCCGCTGATGGCGCCGGTGCTGCTGCCGGTGGCCAGTCCGGCGCTGCTGGCCGACGGGCCGCCGATACGCGAGCCGGCCGACTGCCTGGCCTATCCGCTATTGCAGGACGGCTGCCGCGCGGACTGGGGCTTGTGGCTGGCCGCGCACGGCGTGGCCGCGGACCCGCGCGCCGAGCGCGGCACGGCGTTCGGCGAGGACTATCTGCTGATCCGCGCGGCGGCGGCAGGCCAGGGGCTGGCGCTGGTGCCGCAGGCATATGCGCGCGAGGAGATCGCCGCCGGGCGGCTGGCGCTGGCGCTGGACCGGCCGTGGCCGGCGCGCTTCGCGTATTACGTGGTGATGCTGCCGGATGTCGCGCGGCGTCCGGAAGCGGCGGCGTTCGCGGCCTGGCTTGAGGAAGAGGCGCAGCAGCCGGCCTGAGCCGCGATGCCTGTTCAGCGCTGCGCGGGCTTGTCGGCCGCGGCGCGCAGGAAGTTCTGTTCCAGCTGGCTCAGGACGCGGTTGAGCGCGTCGATGTCGGCCGTGGACAGGCCCTTGAGGGATTCTTCGAAGAAGGCCGCGCGCTTGGGCAGGGCGGCGTCCACCACCGCCTGGCCCGCCGCGGTGAGGCTGGCGTTGGTCAGGCGGTTGTCCTGCGGGTCCACGGCGCGCGAGATCCAGCCCAGCTTCTGCATGGCCTGCAGTTGGCGCGTGAGCGAGGCGGGGTCCAGGCGGCAGCGTTCGGCCAGGTGCTTCTGCGAGCACGGGCCGCGTTCGTGCAGGGCCAGGAGGATGCGCCAGCGCGGCAGGGCGTGGCCGACCCGGCCGCTGAAGGCGCTTTGCATGACGCGGTAGGTTTGCCCCATGTGCTGGATGACCTGCAGGCCTTGTTGCTGTTTGGACAAAAGCTAATCTCCGACGCTGGCCGGTTCCGCCTTGGCGGGGCGGACCAATTGAACCGGGGGCACGCGCCGCACGCACCATAGCGCGAAGACGGCGACGACCAGGGCGATGAGCTGCCCTTCATGGATGGCGCCGACGAGCGCGACGCGCGCGATCTCGATCAGCGAGGTTCCGTCCTGCCCCTGGTGCGCCAATTGTGCCAGGAACTGCGTCTGCGCTTCGGGGTTGACCAGCATCTGGGGATCGCGCAGCTGGGGCAGCCATTGCGCGGACGATCCGCGCAGCGTGGACTCGACGCCGTTGAAATAGCGGTGGCTGACCATGGTGCCGACGATGGCCGTGCCCAGCATGCCGCCCACCATGCGCAGCGATTGCAGCAGGGCGGTGGCGATGCCGAGGTGGCTGCGGCCGGCGGTCTGCTGCGCGAAGACGGTGAGGTTGGGCATGATGAAGCCCATGCCCACGCCGGCCAGCATCATGTAGGCGGCGATGAGCGCGTGCGAGGTGTAGTTATGGGTGGTGACGATGCCCAGGCACGAGAGCGCCATCAGCAGGAAACCCGAATACAGCATGAAGTTGGGATTGCGCATGCGCACGATGACGCGGCCGTTGACGATGCTGCCCACGGTGATGAAGACCACCATCGGCGTGATCAGCAGGCCGGCCAGCTGCGGCGACAGGCCGAAGCCGCCCTGCAGCAGCAGCGGCGCGTAGAACATCAGCGAATACATGGTCACGCCTACCAGCAGGGACAGCGTGAACAGCATGGCCAGGCCCTGGTTGCGGAACATGTCCAGCGGCAGCAGGGGATGCGGGCAGCGCTTTTCCCACCAGTACAGCAGCGCGAAGGCGGCGAGGCTGACCGCGCCCAGCAGCAGCAGGCCGGCGCTCAGGCCCTGCTGCGGCAGCAGTTCGACCAGCAGCTGCAGCGAGCCCAGCGCCAGCGCGATGAGCAGCGCGCCCTGCCAGTCCAGCCGCACCGGGCCGTCGGTGTGGCTGCGCAGGCGCGGCAGGTAGCGTGTGACGAACCACAGCCCCAGCACGCCGATGGGCAGGTTGACGTAGAAGACCGAACGCCAGCCGTAGTGTTCGGTCAGCATGCCGCCCAGCGACGGACCCACGGCGTTGGCGATGCCGAAGGCCGCGCTGACCATGACCTGCCAGCGCAGCCGCACGTGCGGATCGGGGAACAGGTCGGGAATCGAGGCGAACGCGGTGCCCACCAGCATGCCGCCGCCTATGCCTTGCAGCGCGCGGGCCAGCACCAGGGCGAACATGCTGTCGGCCGCGCCGCACAGCGCCGAGGCCAGCGTGAACAGCACGATCGCGGTCACGACGAAGGGCTTGCGTCCGTAGTAGTCGCCCAGGCGGCCGAAGATGGGAATGGTGATAACCGAGGTCAGCAGGTAAGACGTCGCTACCCATGCATACAGTTCGAATCCCTTCAGTTCGGCCACAATGGTCGGCAACGCCGTGCCCACCACGGTCTGGTCGATGGCGACCATCATCATGACGAAGCACATGCCGAGCATGGCGAGCAGGGTCTGCCGGAAGGGCAGTACCTGGCCGGGCGAATGCGGGGGGGATGAGGCGGGGGCGGGCATTACTGGATGGATCAATGATTGATATATCAAACATTCTAGCCCTACAATCCGCCAGACAGGAAGCCGTCAGCTTTGGGCGGCCGGCGGTCCGATTTGTTACGATAGCGATATCTGTACGCTGGCCTGGCCAGCGTCTTCACCTCTCGACAGGCCTGCGGCGCGACTTGCCGGCAGGCCTTTTCCACCGGTAAAGCACCATCCCCGCGTTGCGGCGCGGCGGGCGGCATTCGAAGATTTCCAGTCGAGGTACCGACGGGGCAGCAATGAAAACGTGGTTCAAGCGCATTTTGATAGGCCTGGTTGTGTTGGTTGTCGTGGCCGTCGTTGGCCTGGCCATCTTTTTGCTGACATTCGACCCCAACGCGTACAAGTACAAGCTCGAAGAGCTTGTCCAGCAACGCTACCAGCGCACGCTGACGATAGACGGCGAGATCGAGCTGTCGCTCTTTCCCCGCATCGGCCTGTCGGTGCAGGGCGTGTCGCTGTCCGAGCCCAATAGCTCCGAGATCTTCGCCTCCATCGACAGCACGCGGCTGGCGGTTGCCGTCTGGCCGCTGCTGTCGAACAGCTTCGTGGTGGACCACGTGGCCATCAGCGGCCTGAAGGCCCGCGTGATCCGGGGCAAGGACGGCCAATTCAATTTCAGCAATCTGGTGGGCGGCACGGCGCCGGTCACCGAAGTGCCGGCCAACCCGGCCGAGGCGCTGGTGGGCGCGGCCGAGACCGCGGCGCAGGCCATCACCAACGGCAGCCTGCCGCCGCGGCGCAGCAATATGCAGATCGACATCGCCGGCCTGGACCTGAAGGATGGCTCCGTGCAGCTGCAGGACGCGATCAGCGGCATGGCCGTGGCCGTCACCAAGATCAACGCCAACACCGGCCGCGTCACGTTCAACCAGCCTTTCGACGTGCGCCTGACCGCGCGGGTGGAAGGCGGCAACCCGCGGGTCGACGCCAACCTGACCGGCCAGGCCCTGCTGACGCTGGACCCCTCGGCCAAGCGCTACGCGGCGCAGAAGCTGGACCTGCGCATGGACGGCAAGCTGCCGGGCGCGGAAGCCAAGAGCCTGGCCATGCGCGGCAACCTGGCGTTCGACGGCCGCAAGTCGGCGCTGGACGTGGCCGGCCTGGAAGTCGTGTTCCAGGGCGACGTGACCGATCCGGCCGCCGCCGCGACCAACGTGGACGCCAGCGTGGCCATGCCCAAGCTGTCCATCGATCCGCACAAGCGCCAGCTGCAGATCGAGAAGCTCGCCATTCGCGCCAAGGGCGGCGTGGCCGACGGCCCGTTCGAGTTCGCCGTGGACGCGCCTGCGCTCAATATCTCGCCCGCCTCGGCCACCGGCGAGGCCCTGACCGGCCGCGTGCGGGTCAGCGGCCTGGACGCCAGCTTCGGCCTGAATGGCATCAGCGGCAACGCCGGCGAACTCGACATCAAGGAAGCCAAGCTGGATAGCACGTCCAAGAGCGGCGAACGGGTGGTCAAGCTGAACTTCGCCTCGCCGCTGTCGCTGAATCTGCTGATGCGCAGCGGCGCGCTGTCGGCGCTGCGCGGCGACGTGAACATCACCGATCCGGGCCTGCCCAAGGGCAGCCTGCAGATTCCGGTGATCGGCAGCGTCACCGCCGACCTGCTGAAGGACCAGGCCACCAGCAAGATCAACGCGGTGCTGGAGGGCGGCAAGTTCGATCTCAGCGCCGACATCACCCGCCTGAGCGACGCGCCGCGCGTCAATTTCGCGCTGGTGGTGGACACCCTGGACCTGGACAAGCTGGTGCCGCCCGTGACGCCGCCGGCGGCCAAGCCGGCCGAAGGCAAGAAGGACGAAAGCAAGCCGGCGCAGCCCGCGCCGGCGCCTGCGCCCGTCGACGATACGATCGACCTGTCGGCGCTGGTCGGCCCCAGCGTCAACGGCACGCTGAAGGTCGGCAAGCTGGTGGTGCGCGGCCTGAAGGCCGACGAAGTCGGCGCCACGGTGAAACTGGACAAGGGCAAGCTGGAAATCACCAGCCTGACGGCCGGCCTGTACGGCGGCAAGCTGGCCGGCGCCGTGACGGTCGACGCCGCGCAGGGCAACCAGCTGGCCAGCAAGATGTCGCTGGCGGGCATCGCGATCGAACCCTTCCTGATGGACCTGGCCAAGCGCAACGTGCTCAGCGGCACGGGCAGCCTGGCGCTGGACCTGAAGACGGCCGGCGCCAACGCCTACGCCATGAAGGCGGGCCTGGGCGGCACCATGCAGCTGCGCCTGCGCGACGGCGCGGTCAAGGGCATCAACCTGACGCAGACGCTGCGCGAACTGAAGGCGGCCTTCAAGCCGGAGTCGCAGGACGAGACCGTGCCGGCCGACACCAGCAAGCAGACCGAATTCTCCGAAATGGAAGCGGACCTGGCGTTCGCCAAGGGCGTGGCCAGCGTGAAGCGCCTGAACGTCGTGTCGCCGCTGCTGCGCGTGACGCAGGGCGAGCCGGCCACCATAGACTTCGTCAAGAGCGAGCTGGACCTGGTGGCGCGCGCGCGCGTGGTCAATCCGGCCGCCGATCCCGAAGGCAAGGAATTGATCGACCTGAAGGACGTGACCATTCCAGTGCGCATCCAGGGGCCGTTCGACAAGCCGAGCTATACGCTGCTGTGGAAGGACGCCGTCGGCGCCATCCTCAAGCGCAGCCTTGAAAACAAGCTGCGCGATGCGGTCAGCGGCAAGGGCAAGAACGGCGAAAGCATCGACAAGGCACTGAAGGGGCTGCTGGGCAAATGAGCGCGGAATCATTCCAACCCATCGCCGAATGCGGCGTCACGGCGCAGCCTGAGGCCGCCGGCTACCATCGCCAATGGCTGGTCGCCAACGATTCCGGGCAGTGGCTCAACCGCGAGCTGTGCCCGCGCCTGGCTGAAGTCGCCGTCGAGCTGCGCATGGACTACCTGGCGCTGAAGGCGCCCGGCATGCTGCGCTTGGACATTCCGCTGGACGTGATCGAGGACGACGACAGCGTGCGCTACAGCATGCGGGTCGGCGAGCAGGTCGTGGACGTGGTCGACGAAGGCGAGCTGGCCGCGGCCTGGATCTCGAATTTCGTGCAGGTGCCCTGCCGCATCATGAAGGTGCACCCCGACACGCCGGTGGCGGTCTGGCCGGCCTGAGCGTTTTCTACGACGCGGAGGCGCGGCGGTATTCGAACGCCGCGTGCGCCGCGAGGCCGGCCACCAGGCCCCAGAAGGCCGATCCGATACCCCAGAAACTGAAGCCCGACGCCGTGGCCAGCAGCGTGATGAGCGCCGCTTCGCGGCGTTGCGGATTGGCCATGGCCGCGGCCATGCCGCCCATGATGGTGCCCAGCAGCGCCAGGCCGGCCAGGGCCGCCAGCAGGGCCGGCGGCAGGGCCTGGAAGAACACCGCGACGGCGCCGGCCACCACGCTCAGCGCGACATAGCCCAGGCCGTAGGTGGCGGCGGCGATATAGCGTTTGCCAGCGTCAGGATGGGCTTCGGGGCCCGTGCAGATGGCCGCGCTGATCGCGCCCATGGTGACGCTGTGGGCGCCGAAGGGCGCGGCCAGCAGGCCCAGCAGGCCGGTGGCCGCCACCAGGCGGGACGCGGGCGGGCGGTAGCCGGCGGCCTGCAGAATGGCCAGGCCCGGCAGGTTCTGCGAAGCCATGGCCACCACGAACAGCGGAATGCCCAGGCTGACCGCCGCCTGCGCGCTGAAGGCGGGCGTGGTCCAGACGAATTCCGTGAGGCGCCAGTCCAGCAGATCGAGCTGCATCAGGTCCAGCGCGTAGGCGATGGCGATGGCCACCAGCATCACCACCAGCACCGCGTAGCGCGGCGCCAGGCGCCGGCACACCAGGTAGGCGGCGCACATCGCCAGCACCAGCGCGGGCTGCTGGTTGATGCTGCTGAAGACGCCCATGCCGAAATTGAGCAGCACGCCGGCCAGCATGGCCGCGGCGATTTCGCCGGGGATGCGGCGCAGGATGGGATCGATCCAGCCGAACAGGCCGCAGGCCAACGTCAGCGCCGCCGCCAGCACGAAGGCCCCGATGGCCTGGTCGAACGGCACGCCGGCCAGCGCGGTCACCAGCAGGGCGGCCCCGGGCGTGGACCAGGCCATGACGATGGGCAGGCCGGTGCGCAGGCTGTAGAGCGCGCCGCCCAGGCCGAACGCCAGGCTCAGCGAGCCGATCCAGGAACCGATGCGGGCCGCGTCCAGGCCAGCGGTGTGGCCGGCCTGCACCATCAGCACGGCGGTGCCGCCGAAGCTGACCAGCACGGCGACCAGGCCTGCCGCGACGGCGGAGGCGGAAAGGTCGCGGCGGGCGCGGTGGCGGGGCGGGGGCAGGTCTATGCTGGACTGGGCTGCATTGCTCATGCTGCACCGGTCAGGCGACGGTACTTGGCCATGAGCTGTTCCTGGCCCTCATGCCATTGCGGATGCAGTTCGATGCATTCCACGGGGCACACCACCTTGCATTGCGGTTCGTCGTGATGGCCGACGCATTCGGTGCAGCGGTCGGGGTCGATCACGTAATAGTCTTCGCCCATGGAAATTGCTTCGTTCGGGCACTGGGGCTCGCAAACGTCGCAATTGATGCATTCTTCGGTGATGGTCAGGGCCATGGCGGGCTACGGTAAGAGCGGTGGGGCGACCGTCATTGTACCGCCGCCGCCCGGATGGGCGGCGCGACGCAGGGGCGCCGTGGACGCCCCTGCGGTAAAGAAATCGGACCGGCGGTTCAGCCCGGCCAGGACTGTTCGCGGCGTTCCTTGGCCTTTTCCTGCAGCCAGCGCTCGACCGACGGGAACACGAACTTGCTCACGTCGCCGCCCAGCTGGGCGATCTCGCGCACGATGGTGCCCGAAATGAACTGATACTGGTCCGAGGGCGTCATGAACAGGGTCTCGACGTCGGGCAGCAGGTGGCGGTTCATGCCGGCCATCTGGAATTCGTACTCGAAGTCGGACACCGCGCGCAGGCCGCGCACGATCACGCGTCCGCCCTGGTCGCGCACGAAGTCCTTGAGCAGGCCGCCGAAGCTTTGCACTTCCACGTTGGGATAGTGCCCCAGCACCTCGCGCGCGATTTCCACGCGCTCGTCGATGTTGAAGAAAGGCTTCTTGTTGCGGCTAATGGCGATCCCGACCACGACTCTGTCGAAAAGCGTGGCGGCACGGCGGACCAGGTCTTCATGGCCTCGGGTCAGCGGGTCGAAAGTGCCGGGATATACAGCGGTGATCATGCGAGCTCCGTACCGTTATTAGTGGTGTACACCATCCTCCGAATCCCGGATTATTGATCTATTTGCGCAATGCAGCAAATTCCAGCAGGTGATAGTGGACGGCGCCGGCTTTGTCCTGCCGCAAAATCGTGAATCCTTCGGGCGCTTCGATGGGGTTTTCCGCTTCCACGTAGACCAGTCCGCGCTCGGTCAGGATGCCCGGCAGCAGCGGCCACAGGCGCGGCAGCCAACCCTGGCCGAAAGGCGGATCCAACAGGATGAGGTCGAACCGCGACGCATCCATTCTTTCGGTGACCTGCATGGCATCGCCCACGTGGATGCGTATCATGTCGGCTTTGAGTTTATCGCGCAGCGTCCGCAGGGCGGCCGCTGCGGTCCGATCGCGCTCGACCATCTGCACGTGCGCCACGCCGCGCGAGGCCGCCTCGAAGCCCAGCGCGCCGCTGCCGGCGAACAGGTCCAGCACCTGCTTGTCGGCGAATTCGCCGCCCCACAGGTGATTGAGCCAGTTGAACAGCGTTTCGCGCACCCGGTCGGGCGTGGGACGCAAGGTTTCCACGTCGGGCACGGCGATGGGGGTGCGCCGGTATTGGCCCCCTACGATACGAATATACTTGTTACCCATGTTCAGCCGCTTCTTCAAGAAAAAATCCCCTCCGCCCGCCGCGCCGGCCCAGCCCGCGCCGCCGCCGGAGGTTGCAGATCCCGTTCCCGCGCCGGCCGAGCCGGCCGCGCCCGCGCCATCGGCGCCGCAATCCGCGCCCGCGCCGGTCGCCCCGCCGGCTCCCGCGCCGGCCGTCGAACCGGCTGCCGCGCCCGAGGTCGAGCCGATCCCGGCGCCGCCCGCAGCGCCGGTCGAGCCGGTCGCCGCGGCGCCCGTGCCGGAACCCGCGCCGGTCGCCGCGCCCGCGCCCCAGCCTGACCCCGAGCCTGTCGCCGAGCCCGTGGCCGAGCCCGCGCCGGCCGCCGAAGCGCCCAAGAAGGCGTCCTGGCTGGCCCGGCTCAAGCAGGGCCTGTCGCGCACCGGCCAAAGCATTGGCGGCATTTTCGTCGGCGTCAAGGTCGACGAAAACCTGTTCGAGGAACTCGAATCGGCGCTCATTATGGCCGATGCGGGCCTGGAGGCCACCGAGAAGCTGCTGACCGCGCTGCGCGCGCGCGTCAAGAAAGAACGCATCGAGGACCCCGCCAAGGTCAAGGCGGCCCTGCGCCAGCTGCTGGCCGACCACCTGCGTCCGCTGGAGCGGGCGTTCGACCTCAAGCGCACCCAGCCGCTGGTCGTCATGATCGCCGGCGTCAACGGCGCGGGCAAGACCACTTCCATCGGCAAGCTGGCGCACACCTTCCAGCGCCAGGGCGCCAGCGTGCTGCTGGCGGCGGGCGACACCTTCCGCGCCGCCGCCCGCGAACAGCTGATCGAATGGGGCAGCCGCAACAACGTCACGGTGATTTCCCAGGACGGCGGCGATCCGGCGGCGGTGGCGTTCGACGCCGTCAACGCGGGCCGCGCGCGCGGCATGGGCGTGGTGATGGTGGATACCGCCGGCCGCCTGCCGACGCAGCTGCACCTGATGGAAGAGCTGAAGAAGATCCGCCGCGTGATCGGCAAGGCCGACGCCGCCGCGCCGCACGAGGTGCTGCTGGTGGTCGACGGCAATACCGGCCAGAACGCGCTGGCGCAGATCCGCGCCTTCGACGCGGCCATCAACCTGACGGGGCTGGTCGTGACCAAGCTGGACGGCACCGCCAAGGGCGGCACGCTGGCGGCGGTGGCCGCGGGCAGCCAGGGCGTGCGCCCGATTCCGGTGTACTGGATCGGCGTGGGCGAAGCCCTGGAAGACCTGCAGCCCTTCGTCGCGGACGAGTTCGCCGGCGCCTTGCTGGCGGAGTGATTCCGGCCCCGCGGCCCCGCTACTTCCAGAACGGCTTGCTGGCGGCCAGGTCGTCGAACGCGCGCTGCGCGTCCTCGGCCAGCTCCTGCAGCCGGGCGCTGATCCAGCCCAGCGCGAACCACGCCTGTGGATGGGTGGCGGTGCACGACTCGTAGTAGTCCTTGGCGACCGCCAGGTCGTTGATTTCCCCAAGAATGTCCTGGACCCGCGACAGCAGCTTGCGATAGCCGCGCAGCCTGGCCGCGGGCAGCAGCGATTCGGCGAAGGCCAGGCTGTAGCGCAGGCGCTTGCCGCGTTTGCGCAATTCGTGGCGGGCGGGAATGTCCAGCGCCGCGAACTGCGTGCCCTGGTCGGCCACCTTGCTGTGCCAGCGATGCAGGCGCCGCGCCAATTGCTTGCGCAGGCGCTGCGGATCGGGCTCGGGCGCGAGCATGGGGATGATGGTGGGGCGTACGCTGGGACCGGCCACGCCGCCTTCGAGGCGGATGGCGGGTTCGGGCGCGGCGTCGCTGGGCGTGCCGTTGGCGACGGGCTGCCCGTCCGAGGCGGGCGGCGCGGCCGGCACGTCCAGGCTCCATTCCAGCAGATCCAGCAGCCAGCCCTGGAAGGCCTTGCCGCCGGCGATGCTGCGCGCGTCCTGCTCGGGCGGCGCGGCTTCCATGGGGATCACCGGCATGCCCGCGCGCATCAGCGCCGGCGCCACGGTTTCGTTCAGCACGTCCTGGTCGCGGTTGGCGCCGAAGGCGCCGAAATGCGTGCGCACGCCTTCCAGCAGGGAGGCCGGGATCGGCGCGATCCAGCCGTCGAAAAGTTTCCATGCCGAACGCAGCCGGCGCACGCCCACGCGCAGCTGGTGCACGTGTTCGGAATTGCCGGCGCGGTAGACGTCCTCGGTGTCCACCTCGGCCAGGACCGAGGCGTTGCGCGCGATCTGGTCCAGGCATTCGGCGGCGATGCGGGCCATGGCCTGCGGGGCCGTCATGTCCTCGCGCAGCTTGACCGCGGCCGCGCCGCGCGGCGCCCAGAACTGGGCGATGGCCTGCGCGCGGCGTGTCTCCAGGTCATCGCCCGGGATGGCGTCGGCGTCGGCCAGCCGCTGCGCCAGCTGGGCCAGCGCGTCGCCGCGTTCGGACTTGCTGCGCGGGTCCAGCACCAGCGCGTGGCGCTGCTGCCAGCCGCGCGCGGCCGCGAAGATGGCCGCGGGGCGGCCCGAAACCAGTTCGAATTCCAGTTCGGAGATCGGCAGTTCCAGCGCGCCGGCGCGCAGGATGCCGGTGTCGTAGGCCAGCTCGACCGTGCCGTAGCGCGTGCGCACCTTGCGCAGCAGGCGCTGCACGTCGGTTTCGTAGCGCAGGCCCAGTTCGCCCTTGACCGCGACCAGCGCGGCCTCGACCTCTGTGCCCGCGTACACCGACAGGTCCAGCACCGGGCCGGGGCGCGGATGGTTGAGTTCGATCCGGGTGATGGCGTTGATGCCGGGCATCTTCAGGGTCTGGACCCAGTCGCGGCCTTCCTGGCGCAGCCGGATCGCGATGCGGGCCCGCGCGAGTTCGCGCTCGGGCGTGTCGAAATACATCGCATGCAGGCGGATGCGGGTCGCCTCGCGTTGCTTGATCTCTCGCAATACGGCCGGGCGGGACGCCGCGGGCACGTGCAGTTTCAGTTCCTGTTCCGACATGGCGGCGGCTGTCCAACGGCAAAAGCCGAGATCTTAATTAAACGGGGGCGTTGATTTGATGACCGGTCATATTTATTTCACACGGAGCATAGACGTGTTTGCGGCGCATCAACAACCGGCGCGAGCCGCAACCGGGAGGGCAAACGGCCGCGTAACGCGGACCCGGCAATTACCCAGTTTCAGTGATATGCAATGTTACGAATAGCTTTTCTAATTGTAATAAGCCGGCCGGACGACCCCGCGCGCGGCGCCGATCATCTCCGCGTCTTCCGGCTCCGCGCCCGGAGGCCGCGCTACAAATTAGAAGAGCCCCATGAACCGTACGTTTCGTATCGTTTTCAACCGCAGTGCAGGCGTGTGGCAGGTGGCGAGCGAACATGCCCGAGGGCGGGGCAAGGGCGGTGCGCGGCCCTTGCTGCTGGTTGCCGCGCTTGCCGTGGCGGCAGGCTTGCTGGCTGGCGAATCGCGAGCGGCGTGGATCCGCTTCGGTGATGTCTTCCCGAACGATCCGCTCGCCTGGAACGATCCCGCCGTCGCTCTGATCGTGGGCAATACCCGCGCCGGCACCTTGTCCATCACCGACGGCTCGGGCATGGAGAATGCACAGGGCGTCATCGGCAACGCACCCGGCAGCTTCGGCATGGTGACCGTTCAGGACCCGGGTTCTAACTGGCTGTTGCACGGCGGCCTGTCCATCGGTGCGGGCGGCGCCGGCACGCTGAGCCTCGTCAATGGCGGGTATGTCGAGGTAGGCGGCGGTACGGGAACCGTCATGCTGGCGCCCGTCGCGGGCGGGATGGGCACGATCAATATCGGCGGGCTGCTCGGCTTCGCGGCCGAGACCGGCGGCGCCCTGCTTGCGAACGAAATCCGCTTCGGCGGCGGCGACGCCACACTGAACTTCAATCACACCGAGACGCTCCACCCGTTTTCCGCGGGCCTGAAGAGCACCGGCTCGGGCGTCCACCGCTTGAACCAGATCGCGGGTACGACGGTCCTGACGGGCGCCAACGGCGGGTTCAATGGCAAGACCACGGTGTCGGGCGGCAAGCTGCTGGTGCTGGGATCGCTCGGCGGCTCGGCCGAAGTGACCGGCGGGACTTTGCAGTACGGCGACGGCGTGTCCGGCGCGGCAAGCCGCCTCAGCGGCGATCTGAAAGTGTCGGGGGCCGGCAGCACGCTGTCGGTGCAAGGCCCCGCGACGCTGGCGGTGGGCGGCGACATCGGCCTGGGCGACGGCGCCGTCCTGGACGTGATGGCCGGCGCAGGCGGCCCCGTCTTGTGGGCCGATTCCGTGACCCTGGGCCAGGGCGTGGCGTTCAAGCTCAGCGGCATCGCCGACGAGAGCCAGCTCAATGCGCTGCTGATCGACACTGCCAGCGGCATCAGCGGCGATTTCGCCACGGTGAATGTAGGTGGGTTTTCGGGGCCGGTGGATTATCTCACCGTCAATACCGGCAAGTCGGCGGACAATCGGCAGTACCGCGCCACCTACGACCTGAGCTGGACGGCCGGCAACAACCTGGCCCACGGCACGTTCACGCTGGAGAATGCGCAGGATTTCTTCGCCCTGGGCCTGGGGCTTTCCGACCAGGCGTCCAATCCTGCCAAGGGCTGGAACGGCAGGACGCTGACCAAGGCGGGCGAAGGCACGCTGACCCTGGACGGCAACAACAGCTATACCGGCGGCACCGTGCTCGCGGGGGGCATGCTGCAGGTCAGCCGCGACGCGAACCTGGGCGACGCCAACGGCAAGGTGGTGTTCGACGGCGGCGCGCTGCGGGCGCTGGAGTCCTTTACGAGTTCGCGCGCCATCACGTTGCTGCAGACCGGCAGTGTCGACGTGGAGCAAAGCCGGACGCTGGACCTGACCGGCGAGATATCGGGCGGCGGCGACCTCGTCAAGACCGGCCGGGGCATGCTGAGCCTGAGCAATCCCGGCAACACCTATGGCAATACCTGGATCAAGTCGGGCGCGCTGCTCGGCAACGCGAGTTCGATCCGCGGCAACGTCGACAATGGCGGCATCCTGGTGTTCGAGCAGGTCGCCGACGGGGTTTTCGGCGGTTCCATCACCGGATTCGGAACAATGGTCAAGACCGGCGCCGGCACGCTGAGCCTGACCGGCAACCACGCCGCGTATGCCGGCAGCACCGTGGCGTCGGAGGGCCGGCTGCTGGTGCTGGGGGCGCTGGGCGGCTCGGCCGTAGTCAACGGCGGCGTATTGCAGTTCGGCAATGGCGCGAGCGGCGCGGCCAGCAAGCTGACCGGCAATTTGCCGGTCTACAGCGGCTCGCTGTCGGTGCAGGGCCCCGCGACCCTGACGGTGGACGGCGACATCGGCATGGCCGATCGCACTACCCTGGATATCGGGGCGGGCGCGGGCGGACCCGCCATCACGGCCGGCAGCGTCACGCTGGGCGCGGACGTGGCGCTTGCCATCAACGGCATCGACGGCGCGGGGCCGGCCGAGCAAGTGCTGATCGACACCCGCTCGGGCATCAGTGGCGACTTCGGCCGGGTGAGCGTGGGCGGCAACGGCGGCGGCGTGGATTATCTGGGCGTCAATGCCGGCAAGTCCGAGGACGGCCGGCGTTATCTGGCGTCTTACGGCCTGAGATGGATGGCCAACAATAGTCTGGCGCACGGTACGTTCACGCTGAGCGGCGCGGCCGACAGGTTCGAGGTGAACGCGGCGCTGGCCGACCAGGCGGCCAACGCCGCCTTGGGCTGGAACGGCAGGACGCTGACCAAGCGCGGCGCCGGCACGCTGGTGCTGAGCGGCGACAACCGCTACACCGGCGGCACGGTGCTGGACGGCGGCACGGTGCAGGTGGACCGCGATGCGAATCTGGGCGCGCCAATGGGCGGGCTGACATTCAATGGCGGCACCCTGGCGGCCACGGGTTCCTTCGACACCTCGCGCGCCGTCCTGATGGATACTGGCGGCAGCATCGACGTGGCGGCCGGCTCCACACTGGGGCTGGACGGTCCGCTGCTGGGCGCCGGCCCGTTTTTCAAGAACGGCGCCGGCACCCTGGCCCTGCGCGGCGTCAACAGCTACGCCGGCTTGCTGGTGCTTACCGGTGGCACGCTGCGAATCGATCCGGACGCCAACCTCGGCACGGGAGCCGGCTCCCTGCTGCTCGGCGGCGGCGCGCTGGCGACCACGTCGACCTTCGACATCTCGCGCAGGGTCGTCCTCGATGCGACAGCGATGGCGGGCTTCGATGTGGCTGGCGGTACGACGCTGGGCCTGAACGGCCAGATCTCGGGCGCAGGTATGCTGGTCAAGGCCGGCGCCGGCACGCTGGCGCTGCGCGGCGACAATTACTATGGCGGCGGCACGACGATTCTGGACGGCGTCCTGCAAGTCGATCACGACCGGAATCTGGGCTATCCGTCCGGCGCACTGAAACTCGACGGCGGCGCGCTGGCCGCGACGGGCAGGTTCGACACCTCGCGCGCCGTCACGCTGGCCCAGGCAGGGCGTTTCGACGTGGCCGCGGGCGTCACGCTGGGGCTGGGCGGCATCGTTTCGGGCAGCGGCGATCTGATCAAGTCCGGCGCCGGCACGCTGCGCCTGAGCCATACCGGCAACGCCTACGGCAATACCTCGATCCTGGCGGGCACGCTGGCGGGCAATGCGAATTCGATCTCGGGCAATGTCGACAACGCCGGCACGCTGGAATTCGAACAGAGTCCGAGCGCCATCTTCGGCGGCGCCATATCCGGCGCCGGCAGGGTGGTCAAGAGCGGCTGGGGCACGCTGGAGCTGACGGGAACCAATACCTTCGGCGGCGGCATGACGGTCACAGACGGCACGCTGCGGGTCACGCGCGACGCCAATCTGGGTGCGGCGGCCGGCGGCCTGACCCTGGACCGCGGCACGCTGGCGACCGCCGGCGCCTTCGACACCTCGCGCACGGTCCGGCTGGAGCAATTCGGCATCATCGACGTCCAGGGCGGCACGACGCTGGGCCTGAACGGCAGGGTGTCGGGCAACGGCGTGCTGCTCAAGCAAGGCGGCGGCACGCTGGCCTTGAGCGGCGCCAACGACTACGGCGGCACCTATATCGACAACGGCGTCCTGCGCATCGGCCGCGACGCCAACCTGGGCTCGGGCGAGCTGGTGTTCTTCGGCGGAGCGCTGGCGACCACGGCCACGTTCGATATGTCGCGCGCTGTCATCCTGATGCAGACGGCCGGCATCGACGTGGCCGCGGATACCGCGCTGGGCCTGAGTGGCACAGTGTCATACGAGGGCGGGCTGGTCAAGAACGGCGCGGGCACGCTGGTGCTTGCCGGCAGCAACAGTTACGAGGGCGGCACGACGCTGGCCGGCGGCACGCTGCAGGTCGCGCGCGACGCGAACCTGGGCGACGCCATTGGCGGCCTGAGCTTCGACGGCGGCACGCTGGCCACCACCGGCACGTTCGACACCGCACGCGGCGTGACGCTGGCGCAGGCCGGGCGTTTCGACGTGGCCGCGGCCACGGCGCTGGGCCTGAACGGCACGGTGTCCGGAAGCGGCGCCTTCATCAAGGACGGGGCCGGCACGCTCGCGCTTGCCGGCAGCAACACGTATGGCGGCGGCACGCGCATCGAGGGCGGGGTCTTGCAGGTCTCGCGCGACACCAACCTGGGCGATGCGGCGGGCGGCTTGAGTTTCAACGACGGTACGCTCGCGACGACGGGAACGTTCTCCACGTCGCGCGCGGTGGCGCTGGCGCAGTCGGGCCGCTTCGACGTGGCGACCGGCACCACGCTGGGCCTGAACGGCGCGGTGTCCGGAACCGGCGCCTTCGTCAAGGACGGGGGCGGCACGCTGGCGCTTGCCGGCGGCAACACGTATGGCGGCGGCACGCGCATCGACGGCGGCGTCCTGCGGATCGAACGCGACGCCAACCTGGGCGATATCGCGGGGGGCGTGGCGTTCGGCGGCGGTACGCTGGCCACGGCTGGCAGCTTCGATACGTCGCGCACGTTTACGCTGGCGCAGGCGGGGCGTTTCGACGTGGCGGCCGGCACTTCCCTGGGCCTGACCGGCGGTATTACGGGCAGCGGCGATCTGGTCAAGGCGGGCGCGGGCGCGCTGCGCCTGAGCAATGCCGGCAACGCCTATGGCAACACCTGGATTCAGTCGGGCACGCTGATCGGCGATGCGAATTCGATCTCGGGCAACGTCGACAATGCCGGCGCGCTCGTGTTCGAGCAGTCGGCCGATGGCGTCTTCAACGGCTCCATCTCGGGGACCGGCGACCTGTTCAAGCGCGGCGCGGGCACGCTGGATCTGAGCGGCAATCATGCCGGCTTCGCGGGCAAGGCCACGGTTTCGGAAGGCCGGCTGGTGGTGCAGGGCGTGCTGGGCGGATTGGCGGAAGTGGCTGGCGGCGTCCTGCAATACGGCAACGGCGTGGCGGGCGCGGCCAACCGCCTGGCCGGTAATCTGAAGGTGGCTGGCGGCGGCCTGTCGGTGCAAGGCCCGGCGACGCTGGACGTGGCGGGCGAGGTCGCCATGGGCGACGGGACCGCGCTGGATATCGGGGTTGGCGCGGCCGCGCCGTCGCTGACGGCCGGCAGCGTCACGCTGGGCACGGGCGTGGCGTTCAACTTGAGCGGCATCTCGGACGCCAGCCAGCTCGACCGCGTGCTGATCGGTACCCTGGGCGGCATCAACGGCGACTTCGCGTCGGTCAGCGTGGGCGGGTTCGCCGGCGCGGTCGATTACCTGTCCGTCAACACGCGCAAGGCGGCCGGCGGGCTGCAATACCTTGCCAGCTACGGACTGTCGTGGACGAGCGGCAACAACCTGGCGCACGGCAACTTTACGCTGGCCGGTGCTGCCGAGCATTTCACGATAGGGGCGGCGCTGGCCGACCAGGCCGCGAATGCCGCCACCGGCTGGGACGGCAAGACGCTGACCAAGGCCGGCGCGGGCACGCTGGTGCTGAGCGGCGAGAACCGCTACACCGGCGGCACTCAGCTCGCCGGGGGCACTTTGCAGATCGACCGCGATGCGAACCTGGGCGCGGCCGCGGGCGGCCTGAACTTCAGCGGCGGCACGCTGGCGACGACCGGCTCGTTCGACACGGCGCGCAGTGTGACGCTGGCCCAGGCCGGCCGCTTCGACGTCGCCGCCGGCACTGCGCTGGGCCTGGACGGCACGGTGGCGGGCAGCGGCGCGCTCGTCAAGCAGGGCGCGGGCACGCTGGTCCTGCGCGGCAGCAACCGCCATGGCGGCGGCACGGCCATAGAGCAAGGGACGGTGCAAATCGGCCGCGACGCGAACCTGGGCGCGGCCGCGGGCGGCCTGACCTTCAACGGCGGCGCGCTGGCCACCACCGGCACGTTCGACATCGCACGCAGCGTGACGCTGGCGCAGGCCGGGCGCTTCGACGTGGCCGCGGCCACGACGCTGGGCCTGAACGGCACGGTGTCCGGGACCGGCGCCTTCGTCAAGGAAGGGGCCGGCACGCTGGTGCTTGCCGGCAGCAACACGTATGGCGGCGGCACGCGCCTCGAAGGCGGCATCTTGCAGGTCGCGCGCGACGCGAACCTGGGCGACGCGGCGGGCGGCTTGAGTTTCAACGGCGGCACGCTCGCGACGACGGGAACGTTCTCCACGTTGCGCGCGGTGGCGCTGGCACAATCGGGCCGCTTCGACGTGGTGGCCGGCACCGCGCTGGACTTGAACGGCGCGGTGTCCGGAACCGGCGCCTTCGTCAAGGACGGGGGCGGCACGCTGGCGCTTGCCGGCGGCAACACGTATGGCGGCGGCACGCGCATCGACGGCGGCGTCCTGCGGATCGAACGCGACGCCAACCTGGGCGATATCGCGGGGGGCGTGGCGTTCGGCGGCGGTACGCTGGCCACGGCTGGCAGCTTCGATACGTCGCGCACGTTTACGCTGGCGCAGGCGGGGCGTTTCGACGTGGCGGCCGGCACTTCCCTGGGCCTGACCGGCGGTATTACGGGCAGCGGCGATCTGGTCAAGGCGGGCGCGGGCGCGCTGCGCCTGAGCAATGCCGGCAACGCCTATGGCAACACCTGGATTCAGTCGGGCACGCTGATCGGCGATGCGAATTCGATCTCGGGCAACGTCGACAATGCCGGCGCGCTCGTGTTCGAGCAGTCGGTCGACGGCCTCTTCGGCGGCTCCATCGCCGGCACCGGCGACCTGTTCAAGCGCGGCGCGGGCACGCTGGACCTGGGCGGCAATCATGCCGGCTTCGCGGGCAAGACTACGGTCGATCAAGGCCGGCTGGTGGTGCAGGGCGTGCTGGGCGGATTGGCGGAAGTGGCCGGCGGCGTCCTGCAGTACGGCAACGGCGTGGCGGGCGCGGCCAACCGCCTGGCCGGCAATCTGAAGGTGGCTGGCGGCGGCCTGTCGGTGCAAGGCCCGGCGACGCTGGACGTGGCGGGCGAGGTCGCCATGGGCGACGGGACCGCGCTGGATATCGGGGTTGGCGCGGCCGCGCCGTCGCTGACGGCCGGCAGTGTCACGCTGGGCGTGGGCGTGGCGTTCAACCTGAGCGGCATCTCGGACGCCAGCCAGCTCGACCAGGTGCTGATCGATACGCTTGGCGGCATCAGGGGCGACTTCGCATCGGTCAGCGTGGGCGGATTCGCCGGCGCGGTGGACTATTTGTCCGTCAAGACCCGCAAGTCGGCCGATGGCCGGCAATACCTTGCCAGCCACAGCCTGGCATGGAGCGCCGGCAACAATCTGGCGCATGGTACGTTCACGCTGGCCAACGCCGGCGACCGTTTCGTCGTCGCGACCGCGCTGGCCGACCAGGCACCCAACGCCGCCACCGGCTGGAACGGCAAGACGCTGACCAAGGCCGGCGCGGGCACGCTGGTGCTGAGCGGCGAGAACCGCTATACCGGCGGCACGAATATCGCCGGAGGCACCCTGCAGATCGACCGCGACGCGAACCTGGGCGCGGCGGCCGGCGCGCTGAGATTCAGCGGCGGCACGCTGGCGACGATGGGCTCGTTCGACATCGCGCGTTCGATCACGCTGGCCCAGGCCGGCCGCTTCGAGGTGGCCGGCGGCACCGAACTGGGACTGACCGGCGAGGTGACGGGCGCCGGCGATCTGGTCAAGTCCGGCGCGGGCATCCTGCGGCTGGACAACGCCGGCAACGCCTATCGCAATACGCACATCCTGGCGGGCACGCTGGTCGGCAATGCGGCCACCATCCGCGGCGACATCGACAACGCCGGGACGCTGGTGTTCGAGCAGGCGGCCGACGCGTCCTATGGCGGCGCGATGTCGGGGACCGGCTCGTTCGTCAAGAACGGCGCGGGCACGCTGGGCCTGACCGGCGACAGTTCTGGCTACCGCGGAACCACCACGGTCAACGGCGGCCGGCTGGCCATGCAGGGCCGGCTGGGCGGTTCGATCAGCATCGGCGCGGGCGGGGTGCTGGGCGGCAACGGCACCGTCGGTTCCGGCGCGGGGTCGACCATTACGGTGGCCGCCGGCGGCGTGCTGTCGCCGGGCAACTCCATCGGCGCCCTGACCATAGACGGCGATCTGGCGGTGCAGCGCGGCGCGCGCTTCGCCGTCGAAACCAACCCCGCGGGGCCCGAGGCCGACCTCGTGCACGTCACCGGCAACGCCGCGCTGGACGGCGGATCGGTGGCCCATATCGGCGCCAACGGCAATTACGGGCTGCGCTCGCGCTATACCATCCTGTCGGCGGACGGCGCGCTTTCCGGCCAGTTCGACGCGGTCACCTCCGATTTCGCTTTCCTCACGCCCAGTCTGGCCTATGACTACGACGCGCGCCGCGTGTCGCTGGAACTGGCGCGCAACGATACGCCCATGATCTCGGCCGCGGCCACGCGCAACCAGCGCGCCGCCGCCGGCGCCATCGACAGCATCGGCATGGCCGGCGGCCATCGCGTCTACGACGCGGTGGCCCAGTTGCCCGACGACGCGCCGCTGCTGCGCGGCGCCTTCGACCAGTTGTCCGGCGAGATCCATGCCTCGGCCAGGACGGTGCTGCTGCAGGACAGCCGCTACGTGCGCGACGCGGTGGCCGAGCGCCTGCGCGCGGCGGCCGGCGGCGTGGGCGCCGTGTCCGCGCCGGTGCTGGCCTCGGCCGGAGACGGCGCGCGCCTGGCGCCGGCCGATGCGCGCGGGCCGGCGACCTGGTTGCAGGCCACGGGGTCGTGGAGCCATATCGACGGCGACGGCAACGCGGCCCGCGCCAAGAGTTCCAGCGGCGGCTTCGTGATGGGCGTGGATACGCCGGTGTCGGAGGCCTGGCGCCTGGGCCTGATGGCCGGCTACAGCCGCACCGACTTCGACGTGCAGCAGCGTTCGTCCTCGGGCGACAGCGACAACTACCACCTGGGCGCCTATGGCGGCGGACAGTGGGGCAAGCTGGGCCTGCGCGGCGGACTTGCCTACAGCTGGCACGACATCACGACCCGTCGATCGGTTTCCATGTCCGGCATGTCCGAGCGCCTCAAGGCCGATTACGACGGCCGCACGGCCCAGGTCTACGCCGACCTGAGCTACCGCATCGATACGCCGGCCGCGGCGATCGAGCCTTTCGCCAACGCGGCCTACGTCAACCTCAAGACGGACGGCTATCGCGAAAGCGGCGGCGCGGCCGCGCTGCGCGGCAAGAGCCAGACCAACGAAACCACCTACACCACGCTGGGCGCGCGCGCCTCCACCGATTTCGAGCTGGGCGGCGCGCAGGCCGCGGCGCGCGGTTCGCTGGGCTGGCGCCACGCCTTCGGCGACGTGAAGCCGGTGGCCGTCCAGGCGTTCTCGGCCGGCGAGTCGTTCACCGTGGCGGGCGTGCCCATCGCGAAGAACAGCGCGGTGGTCGAGGCCGGGCTGGAAGTGCGGATCAACCGCAGGGCGTCGTTCGGCCTGTCATACCAGGGGCAGCTTGCCGGTTCGGCGCAGGACCACGGGGTGAGGGCGGGGTTGAATATCCGGTTCTGATGGGGAGATGGGGCGTAATGCATCGGGCGGCGGGAGCCGGTTGTTTTGGTTCTTGCCACGAAAAACGGCGGCTGGCGCCGCCTGATGGGTTTCGCGCGTTTGAGATATGAGTTCTTGCTCAAGGACTCTCGCGCTGCACCCATCCTACGTCCCATGCGGGCCGCAAGATCGCCCTCCAAAAAAAACCGCCCGTTGCCGGGCGGCGCAAAGGAACACGGTACGGCGCAGGCGCGGTCAGAGTATGCGTTTGCGGGCCTGGGTGATGATGATCTCGGCCAGCACCACGACGCCGAAGATGGCGGCCAAGACCAGCGATACGCGGTCCCACTGGAAGAGGTTCAGCGCGGTGTCCAGGGCCATGCCGATGCCGCCGGCGCCGACCAGGCCGAGCACGGCGGATTCGCGCACGTTGATGTCCCAGCGCAGCAGCACGATGGACCAGAACGCGGGGCGGATCTGCGGCCAGTAGGCGTACCAGATCACCGAGGCCTTGCTGGCGCCGGTGGCGGCGACGGCTTCGATGGGGCCGCGCTGCGCCTCTTCGATGGCCTCGCCCACCAGCTTGCCGACGAAGCCGATGGAGCGGAACGCGATGGCCAGCGTGCCGGCCAGGGCGCCCGGCCCGAAGATGGCGATGAACAGCAGCGCCCACACCAGCGAGTTGACCGAGCGGCTGGACACCAGGATCAGCCGGGCCAGCATGTTGACGGTCTTGCTGGGCGTGAGGTTGTTGGCCGCCAGCAGGCCCACCGGCACCGCCATCACCACCGACAGGATGGTGCCGAGGGTGGCGATGTGCAGGGTTTCGATCAGCGCGGCGTGCACGCCTTCCGGGTAGTAGGCCCAGTCGATCGGCCACATGCGGCGGAACAGATCGGCCATCTGCTCGGGCGCGTCATACAGGAACTCCGGAATGATCTCCACGCCGCGAATGGCCTGCACGATGGCGGCGACCACCAGCAGGTACAGCGCGAAGCGCAGCAGGCGCTGGCCCATGCTGTAGCGCTGCCAGACGCGCGGGGCGCCGGCCGGGTTCAGGGTGGAAGCGGTGGCGTTCATTCTTCCACCTCCGCCTTGCGCGCGACCGGGGCGCGGGTCGAGCCCACGCCGCGGGCGCCGGCCATGCGGCCCTGCAGGATGCGCTCGAAGCCCAGATTGTCCAGGAACACGGCGCGCACGAAGCCGGCCAGGATTTCACCCAGCATGATGATGGCGATCAGGGTCAGCAGGATGGCGCTGACGAAGTCGTAGTCGAAGCGCTGGAACGCCGAGAACAGCGTGCCGCCCACGCCGCCCGCGCCCACGATCCCCACCATGGTGGAGTTGCGCAGGTTGGAGTCGAACTGGTAGGTGGCGAAGCCGATGAAGCGCGCGAACACCTGCGGCAGCACGCCGAAGATGATGACGTTGGCGAACGAGGCGCCCGAGGCCCTGACGGCTTCCACCTGCTTGAGCGAGATCTCCTCGATGGCCTCGGTGAAGAGCTTGCCGATGAAGCCGATGGACGCCACCGTCAGCGCCAGGATGCCGGCCAGCGCGCCGAAGCCCACCGCCTTGACGAACAGAATGGCGACGATGACCGGGTGCAGGGCGCGGCACAGCGCCACGACGGCGCGCGCCGGCCACGAGACCCAGGCCGGCATCATGTTGCGCGCGCCCAGCAGGCCGATGGGCAGCGCGATCAGCACGCCCAGCATGGAGGCCAGCACCGCGATCTCCAGGCTTTCCGCGATGCCTTTCCACAAGGTGTCCGGCTTTTCGAAATTGGGCGGAAACATGCGCGAAAGAAAAGTGGACGCGTGTCCCATGCCGCTTTCGAAGCGCGCCCAGCTGAAATCCAGCTGCGCGCCGGCGTAGATTGTGTAGGCCAGCAGCAACAGCACGCCGGCCTTGGCGCGCCCGGACATGGCGAACGGCCGGGTGCGGCCGCCGGGGGGAATCATTCCAGCCAAGACTCGCCTCCGTAAATCGTCTTGAGCATGGCGGCGTCCAGGCCCTGCCCGTCGCCGTCGTAGACCACGTGCCCGCCGGACATGCCGACGATGCGGCTGGCGTAGCGGCGCGCCAGATCCACGTCATGGATGTTCACGATCACCGGTATGCCGGTGGCGCTGCCCTGCGCCGACAGCAGTTCCATGATCTCGACCGAGGTCTTGGGGTCCAGCGACGAAGTGGGCTCGTCGGCCAGCAGCAGCTGCGGGCGCTGCATCAGCGCGCGGGCGATGCCCACGCGCTGGCGCTGGCCGCCCGACAGCGCGTCGGCGCGCTGGTCGGCATATCCCGCCAGGCCGACGGTGTCGAGCAGCTTGTAGGCATGCTCGATGTCCTCGGCCTCGAAGCGCCGCATCCAGGCCTTGACGGCCGAGGTATAGCCCAGCCGTCCGGTCAGCAGGTTTTCCATCACGGTCAGGCGTTCGACCAGGTTGTATTCCTGGAACACCATGCCGATGCGGCGGCGCGCGCGGCGCAGCGACGCGCCGCGCACCCGCGCCAGGTCCACCGAACCGTCTTGCGACTGCAGCACGATCTCGCCGCGGGTGGGTTCTATCAGCCGGTTGATGCAGCGCAGCAGCGTGCTCTTGCCGGTGCCCGAGGGGCCGATGATGGCGGTCAGCCCCTGTCCCGCGATCTGCAGGTCGATGCCATTGAGTACAGGCTGGCCGGCCCGGTATTCCTTCACCAGGCCGGAAATGCGTAGCGACGTCGTCATACTGGACTTACTTCTTGCTCTTGGCGGTTTCGCGGTCGTAGGCGGCGCGGTTGAAGCTTTCGCCGCCGGATTCGGCGACCTGGCGGACGATGGCCCAGTCCTTCTGGTAGGTCACCGGATAGAAGCGGTCGGCGCCGTCGAAGGCCTTGGACATTTCCGCCGGGAAGCGGTAGTCGTAGAAGCACTTCAGCATCTGGTCGCGGAACTTCGGCTCCAGGTCGTGGGCGTAGGCGAACGACGAGGTCGGGAACTTCTCGCTGCGGTAGATCACGCGGAAGTCGGATTCCTTGATCTGGCCGCGTTCGGCCATGCGCTTGAAGACGTCCGAGGCCACGGCGGCGGCGTCGTAGTCGCCGGAGTTCACGCCCATCACGGACTGGTCGTGCTTGCCCGAGAAGATGACCTTGTAGTCCTTGTCCGGCGTCAGGCCTTCCTTGGGGAACAGCGCCACCGGCGCCATGTGGCCGGAGTTCGACGAGGGCGCGGTGTGCGCCAGCTTCTTGCCCTTCAGGTCGGTCAGCTTCTGGTAGGGGCTGTCCTTTTTGACGATGACGATCAGGTTGTAGCCCTGGAAGCCGTCGGCGTAGCCCTTGACCGCGAACGGCACGGCGCCGGCGATGTTCACCGCGAAGGCGGTGGGACCGGTGGAGAAGCCGCCCACGTGCAGGCGGCCCGAGCGCATCGCCTCGATTTCGGCGGCGTTGCTCTGCACCTGGTAGAACACCACGCGCTTGCCGGTGCACTCGGACAGGTGCTTGGTGAAGGGTTTGAAGATGTCTTCGTAGACCGCCGGATCTTCCACCGGGGTATAGGTGAACACCAGCGTGGACGGGGTCTTGAGCTTGGACGCGTCGGCGGGCGTGTCCGCCACCAGGTCCTTGTTGGCGTCGCAGTACATCTGGTCCAGGTCGCCCCGGTTCGAACAGCTGTCTGCGGCCTGGGCGGAAGCCCCCCCGAATGCGAATGCGGCAACGGCGGCCGCTTGCAGTAGACGCAAGGCGCGCATCGTATGTCTCCTCTTGTAGGTCTGAATATGACTAGTAACTGAATTCAAACATACAAGCGCGGGAGGCACACCTCGGGAAAGTCCCTGTCTTTTTTTTCGCCTTTTGTTCGAAATGTTCGCTTTGTGTTCGTTTTTGCGCGATCGCCTAGGCGCGGTATCCCAGCTTGCGGGAGATTTCTTGCGCGCATGCCAGCAGCGGACGCGCGATCGCGCCGTCCCAGGACACGTCGAACAGGCCCGTGGGGCCCAGGCTGGTCAGGGCCAGCACGATATTGCCGGTGTTGTCGAACACCGGCACCGACAGCGCGTCCACGCCGGGCAGCGGGTTGCCCAGCGCCCGCGCCATGCCATGCACGCGGATGTCGGCCAGCTGGGCCTCGATGTGCGCGCGCGTGGCCTTGCGCGCCGGCGGCTTGCCGGGCACCACGGCCGTGTCGCCTTCTTCGCGCTCGATGTAGTGCTCGCTGACCTTGGGCGGCAGCCAGGCGGCGAACACCAGGCCGGTGGCCGTGTGCAGCATGGACATCACCGTGCCCTTGCGCATGTTGACGTGCACCGGGTAGCTCGCCTCGGTCATGTGGATCATGGTGGGGCCGTGCGAACCGAGCACGGCGATGCCCAGGGTATGGCCGATTTCCGACTGCAGCCGGGCGATCTCCGGCATGGCGATGCGCACCGGGTCCAGCCGCTGCAGGCTGACCAGCCCCATCTGCAGGGCGAAGGGGCCGAGTTCGTACTGGCCGGTGATGGCGTCCTGCTGCACCAGGCCGACGCGGATGAAGCTGACCAGGTAGGGGTGGGCCTTGGCCGAGGTCATGCCGGCGCCCGCGGCCAGGTCGCGCAGGGTCAGGGGCTTGGCGGCGTCGACCAGGGCGGCCAGGAGCGGCACGCCCACTTCGATGGACTGGATGCTGCGGCGGCCGTCGTTGGCGGCGGCGGAGGCGGGGGTCTTGGACGTGGCCACGGCGGGGCTCCTCAGGGCTGGCGCGCGGCCAGCAGCCGCTCGGCCATTTCCACGAAGCCCGCGCCGCCGTGGAAGGCGGCCACATAGGCCGGACGGTGCGTCAGGCGGTGCAGCTGGGCCTGGATGTTGGCCACGCCGACCGAGACCGGGAAGTACGCGAACATGGGCTCGTCGTTGGGCGAGTCGCCGATGAACAGCGTGCTGTCCAGCGCGCCGGCCACGTCCGCGCCGAACTCGCGTTCGAACATGGTGCGGGTCATGGTGAGCTTGTCGTAGTCGCCGAACCAGCCGTTGACGTGGATGGAGCTGACCTTGGCCTGGGCGCCGGCCGCTTCGAAGATCGAGACGATGCGGCTGACGGCCGAGTCGGGCAGGGCGGGCACGTCCTCGCAGAAATCGATGGCCAGGTCGGCCACGCGGTAGTCCTGGTCGCTGGCCACCGCCGCGCCCGGCACTTCGGCCAGCACGCGGTCGCGGATCGCGTCGAGCTTGCGGCGGCTGGCCTGGCGCGAGGCGGCGTCGGTCCAGTAATGCGTCCGCATGCGGCGGGCCTGGCGGTCGTAGGCATAATAGAACGCGCCGTTCTCGCCGACCACGGCGCGCACCGGCCACATGCGGGCGATGTGGTCGCACCAGCCGGCCGGGCGGCCGGTGATGGGCACCACCTGGATGCCGGCCTGTTCCAGGCGTTCCAGCGCCGCGTAGGCGTCGGCCGGCAGGCGGCCCTCGGTGGTCAGCGTGTCGTCGATATCGGTCAGCACGACGCGGACGGCAGCCGCGACGCTCGGGGGCATGGCCGCAAGGGCTTGCATGGGGGCTTTTCCTCGTTTCCAGGGGGAGTTTTTGGCGGGAAGTTTAACCGGACGGCCCCCTTTTGGCGGGGCCGGGCGGCCCGGATAGGGATTCGGACGCCAGGGGCGGTAAAATCCGGGCTTTCCTGCCTGGTTTGCGTGTCCGCCATGTCCGTCCAGTTGTCCTCCCTGCCCGGCTCCGAGCCGGAATCCTTCGGTATCGCTTCGGTCTCCGAGATCATCGCCGAGCTGCGCGCCGGCCGTATCGTCATCCTGGTCGACGAAGAAGACCGTGAAAACGAAGGCGACCTGGTCATGGCGGCCGAATTCGTCACGCCCGAGGCCATCAACTTCATGGTCACGCACGGCCGCGGCCTGGTGTGCCTGACGCTGACCGAGGACCGCTGCCGCCAGCTCGACCTGCCCCTGATGGCGGCGCGCAACGGCACGCGCTACGGCACCAACTTCACCCAGTCCATCGAGGCCGCCGAAGGCGTCGAAACCGGCATCTCGGCCGCCGACCGCGCCCGCACCATCCAGGTGGCGGTGGCGCGCGACGCCAAGCCCTCCGACCTGGTCCAGCCCGGCCACATCTTCCCGGTGCGCGCGGTGCCCGGCGGCGTGCTGGTGCGCGCCGGCCACACCGAGGCCGGCTGCGACCTGACCGCCATGGCCGGGCTGACGCCGGCCGCGGTGATCTGCGAGATCCTCAAGCCCGACGGCACCATGGCGCGCCTGCCCGACCTGGTGGAATTCGCCCGCCAGCACGGCCTGAAGATCGGCACCATCGCCGACCTCATCCAGTACCGCAGCGAACACGAATCCATCGTCAAGCGCGTCGGCAAGCGCACCATGCAGACCGCCTGGGGCGAGTTCGAGGCCGTGGCCTACGAAGACGCCGCCACCGGCTCGGCCCACCTGGCGCTGGTGCATGGCGACGTGCGGCCCGACGCCGAAACGCTGGTGCGCGTGCACGAGCCGGCCTCGGTGCTGGACGTGCTCGATACCGGCGCCAGCCCGCACAGCTGGGGCGTGGCGCAGGCGCTCGCGGCCATCGCGGCCGCCCCGGCCGGCGTGCTGGTGCTGATGAACTGCCAGTCCTCCACCGAGCATCTGTTCGGCCAGATCGCCGCCTGGTCCGATCCGAAAACCCCCGCCAATCCCGCCAACGCCGACCGCTTCGGGCTGCGTACCTACGGGATCGGCGCCCAGATCCTGCGCGACCTGAACGTGGGCCAGATGAAGTTGCTGGCCCGTCCGCGCAAGATGCCCAGCATGGCGGGCTTCTCGCTCACCATTACGGGTTACGATTGCGACCCTCCGAACACTCCCGCAACACACTGAAGGCCGACAAATGAACCCTTATATCCTTACCCCCGACCTGAACGGCGAAGGGCTGCACATCGGCATCGTACGCGCCCGCTTCAATGAGGAAATCGGCCAGGCCGAGCTCGAAGCGTGCCTGAAGGAACTGGCCGAACTGGGCGTGGACGAGCGCGACGTGATGGTCGCCACCGTGCCCGGCGCCCTGGAACTGGGCGTGGCCCTGTCCCACATGGCCGAAACGTTCGAATTCGACGCACTGATCGCGCTGGGCGCCGTCATCCGCGGCGAAACCTATCACTTTGAAGTGGTCAGCAATGAAATGGCCACGGCAATCACCCGTATTTCCCTGGAAACCGGCATCCCCGTCGCCAACGGCGTGCTGACCGTGGACACCGACGAGCAGGCCCAGGCCCGCGCCGCCGGCAAGGGCCGCGACTGCGCCCAGGTGGCCGTTGAAATGGCCAACCTGGTGGCGGCGCTGGAACCCGAGGAAGACGACGAAGACGACGAGGACGAAGATTTTGACGACGAAGAAGACGACGACCAGCGCTGATAGCGCGGCGCAGGCCCGCGCCAACGCGCGCAGCGCGCGGCGCCGTGCACGCGAATTCGCGTTGCAGGGCGTGTACGCGTGGCTGCTGCGCGGCGGCGAAGGCACGCAGGACGCCGGCGAGATCGACGCCCATCTGCGCGACACCGAGGATTTCTCCGAGGCCGACGCGCAATGGTTCAAGACCTTGCTGCATGGCGTGCTGCGCGAAGCGCCCGCGTTGCGTGAGCGTTTCACGCCCTACATCGACCGCCCGCTGGCCGAGCTGTCGCCCGTCGAGCATGGCATCCTGCTGATCGGCAGCTTCGAACTGATCCATCACGTCGAAGTGCCGTACAAGGTCGCCATCAACGAGGCCGTCGAACTCGCCAAGTCGTTTGGCGGCACGGACGGCTTCAAGTTCGTCAACGGCGTGCTCGACAAGCTGGCCGCGGACGTGCGTCCGCACGAAATGCGGAAGTAGGCTCCCCCCCGAAGCGCCTTTGGCGCTTCCCCCCCGGGGGGCGCCGCTACGGACCGGCGGAGCCGGATCCGTGCGGCCCGGATTGGGGGGCACCCGTTATGTGCGGGCAGCTGTTTCCTGTTTCTTACGCTTGTTCTTGCCGGATTGCGGAGTTGCGTTGGCGTCCGAATTTGATTTGATCGCGCGCTATTTCAATCGCGCTGCGCCGGCAGGGCTGCTGGGCGTGGGCGACGATTGCGCGTTGTTTCCGGTGCCGCCCGGCGAGCAGGTGGCCACCAGCACGGATCTGCTGCTGGAAGGGCGCCATTTCTTTCCCGATGTGGACCCCAGGGCGCTGGGGCACAAGGCCCTGGCGGTGAATCTGTCGGACTTGGCCGCGATGGGCGCGCGCCCGATCGGCTGCGTGTTGGGCCTCGCCTTGCCGCGGCTGGACGAGGCGTGGCTGGCCGCTTTCGCCGAGGGCTTCCACGATCTGGCGGCCGTCCACGGCTGCCCGTTGATCGGCGGCGACACCACGCGCAGCGCGCACGACCTGGCCATCAGCGTTACGGTGTTCGGCGCGGTCGCGCCGGGGCAGGCCCTGCGCCGCGACGGCGCCCGGCCGGGCGACGACGTCTGGGTATCGGGCGAGCTGGGCGCGGCCGACGTGGCCTACCGGCTGCTCGACGGCCAGTATCCGGCCGACCCCGCGCTGCTGTCCGCGACCCGCGAGGCCCTGGAATGGCCGCGGCCCCAGGTGGCGCTCGGCCTGGCGCTGCGCGGCGTGGCCCATGCCGCCATCGACGTCTCCGACGGCCTGTTGCAGGACCTGGGCCATATCCTGGCCGCCAGCGGCGTGGGCGCCGATCTGCATTACCCGCAAATGCCCGTGGCCGCCGCGCTGGCCGGCCTGGACCCGGCGCGGCGCCGCCGCGCCGTGCTGGGCGGGGGCGACGTCTACCAGCTGTGTTTCACCGCCCCGGCGTCCCGCCGCGAAGCCGTGCTGGCCGCCGCCGGCGAGGCCGGCGCGCGCGCCACCCGCATCGGCCGGATCCGCGAGCGTACCGGCCTGGACGTGCTGGACGCGCAGGGCCGGCCGCTGGACGCGCTGCCCGCCGGCTTCGACCACTTTCCCGCGGCCTGAGCGCCGCGTTTTTGCCTCATCCTCCTGGACGCCATGCCTCCCGCCGACACCCGCTCCCCTTCCATGCGCGACCGCAGCCGGGCTGCCTATCCCGCCCTGTCCTGGGTGTGCCGCGATCCCGGCCGGCTGATCGCCTTCGGATTCGGCAGCGGGCTGATCCGGCCGGCCTCCGGCACCTGGGGCACGCTGCTGGCCTGGGCGATCTGGGTCGCCGCCGCGCCGGCCGCCACGGATCTGGCCATCGGCGTGTTCCTGGCGCTGGCGTTCCTGTACGGCTGCTGGGCCTGTCATCGCGTCGGGCGCGAACTCCAGCAACCCGATCATGTCGGAATGGTCTGGGACGAGATGGTGGCGTTCTGGCTGGTGCTGTGGCTCACGCCGTCGGGCTGGCTGGCGCAGGCGCTGGCGTTCGTGCTGTTTCGCACCTTCGACATCGTCAAGCCGCCTCCCATCAAGTTCTTCGACGCCCACATCAAGGGCGGTTTCGGCGTAATGTGGGACGATATCGTGGCGGCCGGATACGCCTTGCTGGTCATGGCGCTGGTCGTGCGCACAGGAGTCTTGGGATGAGCGAAGCACAACGCAATATCGGGTCCGGCACGGAAGCGCTGGCCGCAACGCTGGGCGAGGCCCTGCGCCGCAAGGGCTGGATGCTGGGCACGGCCGAATCGTGCACCGGCGGCCTGCTGGCCGGCGCGATCACGGCGGTGGCGGGGTCCAGCGAGTGGTTCGAGCGCGGCTTCGTCACCTACAGCAACGACGCCAAGGTGGCCGAGCTGGACGTCTCGCCCGACGCCTTGCACCACTTCGGCGCGGTAAGCGAGCCGGTCGCGCTGGAAATGGCCAACGGCGTGCTGCTGGCCTCCGGCGCCGCGCGGGTGGCGGCGTCCACCACCGGCATCGCCGGCCCGGGCGGGGCCACGCCCGGCAAGCCGGTGGGGATGGTGTGCTTCGGTTTCGCCATGCGCACCGGCGACGGCATCACCAGCCGCGCGATGACGCACGTGTTCCCCGGCGACCGGACGCAGGTGCGTCAGGCCGCGGTGGAATTCGCGCTGCGGGGATTGCTGGAATTCGTGGGCGCGCCCGCCGGCCGGGGCTGAACCCCGGCGCGGCGTTCAGCGCACCGCGTTGATCGCGTCGCGCAGGCCCTCGGCCGCGGCGCCGGCGGCCTCGCGCCAGTCGTCGCCGCCGCTGGCGTAGATGATGGCGCGCGAGGAATTGATCATCATGCCGCTGCGCGCCGCGTTGGCGCCGGCGTTGACGGTGGCGGTGATGTCGCCGCCCTGGGCGCCGATGCCCGGCACCAGCAGGGGCAGGGCGTCGCCGATGCGCTGGCGCACGGCGGCCAGCTCGTTGGGGAAGGTGGCGCCCACCACCAGGCCGCACTGGCCGTCGGCGTTCCACTTGTCGGCCACCAGGCCCGCGACATGCAGGTACAGCGGCTCGCCGTTATCCATCTTCAGGAATTGCAGGTCCGAACCGCCCGGGTTCGAGGTGCGGCACAGCACGATCACGCCGCGGTCGCGCCAGGCCAGGTAGGGCTCGACCGAGTCCAGGCCCATGTAGGGGCTGACGGTCAGCGCATGCGCCTGGTAGCGCTCATAGGCTTCGCGCGCGTAGTTCTCGGCGGTCGAGCCGATGTCGCCGCGCTTGGCGTCCAGCACGATGGGCAGGTCGGGATGCTTGTCGCGGATGTGCTGGCACAGCGCTTCGAGCTGGTCCTCGGCGCGGTGGGCGGCGAAGTAGGCGATCTGCGGCTTGAAGCTGCATGCGTACGGCGCGGTCGCGTCGACGATGTCGCGGCAGAACTGGAAGATGGCGTCCGGCTTGCCCTGCAATTCGCGCGGAAAGCGCTGCGGGTCGGGGTCCAGCCCGACTTGCAGGAGCGAGTTGCTGGCGGTCCAGGCGTGTTCGAGTTTTTGGATGAAGTTCATGGGATTCAGTGCAGTTTGACCCGTGGACGCGTGCGCCGCATGAGCAGGCGGGCGAGGGCCAGGGAGGCGGTGCGCGAGATGCCCAGCACGGCTTTGTGGTGCATCAGGTGCAGGCTCATGTACATCAGGCGCGCCAGTGTACCGCTTACGAACAGGCCGCGTCCGGCCAGCTTGCCCATCAGGCTGCCCACGCCGGCGTCCTGGCCCAGCGAGACCAGCGAGCCGTGGTCCTGGTAGACATAGGGTTCGGCGGGCTCGGCCGCGTGGCGCAGGCGGGCGGTGAGCTTCCTGGCCAGGTAGTCGGCCTGCTGGTGGGCGGCCTGGGCGCGGGCGGGCACGGTGCGGCCCTCGCGCCACGGCGCGGCGCAGCAGTCGCCCAGCGCCAGGATGTGCGGGTCCGGGGTTTCCAGCCTGTCGTTGACCTCCAGTTGCCCCAGCTTGTTCAGCGGCAGCCCCAGGTCGGCCAGCAGGGCGGGACCCTGGATGCCGGCGGCCCACATGCAGAGCTGGGCGGGGATTTCGCGGCCGTCCGCGGTGCGCACGGTGCTGTCGGTGACTTCGGATACCCGGCACGAGGTTTCCACGCGGATGCCCAGTTCGGTGAGCCGCCGGGTGGCCGCCACCGAAATCTTCTCGGGCAGCGCCGACAGGATGCGCGGCGCGCCTTCGACCAGCGTGATCGCCAGGTCGCGTTCGGCGCGGAAGTTCGGCAGGCCGTAGGCGCTGACCACGTGGCTGGCCTCGACCAGCTCCACCGCCAGTTCGACGCCGGTGGCGCCGCCGCCCACGATCACCAGATCCAGTCGCGCCGAAGGATTGCGCACCTTGGCCAGGTCCACCTGCGCCATGGCCTTGAGCATGGTCAGGCGGAACTGTTCCGCGTTTTCGGTGGTGTCCAGCGTGACGGCGTGTTCGGCCGCGCCGGGGGTGTTGAAGAAGTTGGACGTGCTGCCCAGGGCCAGCACCAGCGTGTCGTAGGCCAGTTCGCGGCGCGGCAGCACTTCCATGCCCTGCGCGTCGCTGACCGCGTCCAGCGTGATGCTGCGGTGCTCGCGGTCGACCTGTTCGAGGCGGCCCTGCGCGAACGAAAACCCGTTCAGGTGCGCCAGCATCAGGTATGAAAGGCCTTCCTGGTGGATGTCCAGCGTGCCGGCCGCGGCCTCGTGCAGCGAGGGCTTCCAGATGTGGAAAGGGCGGCTGTCGACCAGCGTGATGTGCTGGCGTCCGTGGATCCGGCCCAGCTTGGAAGCCAGTTCCAGGCCGCCGGCGCCGCCGCCGACGATGACGATGCGCTGCGAGGGGTCCGACGTCGATCTAGGCATCATGGCTCCCAGTATAAATAGCCGCGCCGGGGCGGCGGCATGACCAGCCGTGTCAATGCATGACGAAACGGCTGATGGCCACGCCCACCCACACCGTGCCGGCGAAGATCAGCAACAGCATCACCGCCGCGCTGCCGAGGTCCTTGGCCCGTCCCAGCAGCGGATGCGATTCGACCGACAGCGCGTCGGCCAGCGCCTCGATGGCGGAATTCAGCAGCTCCGCGGCCAGCACCATGATCACCGTGCCCACCAGGAAGAACACCTCCACCGTGGTGCGGCCCAGGAAGAACGCGGCCGGAATCATCAGCACGGCCAGCGCCAGTTCCTGGCGGAAGGCCGCCTCGTACTTGATCGCGGCCTGCAGGCCCTGCAGCGAGTAGCGCAGCGCGTTCAGGATGCGACGCAGGCCGCCGGTGCTCTTGTAGGGCGAGTGGTGCGGATTCGGGGACATGGGCGTGAATAGTGGACCGGGTGGCGGCTTTTTAACAGATATGGGCTACCCGCGGCGGGCAAACCCTAATTGTGACTCATCCGGGGCGGGCGCAAGATTCCGGTCAATTGGTAAGGCCACTTTACCTTCTGGCCCGAATTTCCCCGGCACTTCCTCCAGCTACGCAGTCCATGCCCATCCAGACCATCGAACCCCGCCGCCTGTACCGCCAGATCGCCGACCAGCTCCGGCTGCTGATCGAGGCGGGCGAGTTCCCGGTCGGCGCGCGCCTGCCGCCCGAGCGCGACCTGGCGCTCAAGCTGGGCGTGTCGCGCCCCTCGGTGCGCGAGGCGCTGATCGCGCTGGAGGTCGAAGGCTGGGTCGAGGTCCGCATGGGCTCCGGCGTCTACGTGCAAAGCCTGACCGGCGCGCCGCGCGCCAGCCTCACGGCGGAAAGCCCGCTGGAAACCATACGCGCGCGCCAGGTGATCGAAGGCGAACTGGCCGCGCAGGCCGCGCTGCGCAACGCGCCCGCGCTGGTCGACGGCCTGGTCGAAGCGGTGGCAACCATGGAAGACGAGGCGCTCGCCGGCCACGTGCCCATCCGCGGCGACCGCCTGTTCCACACGCGCATCGCCGAAATGGCGAACAACGCGGTGCTGGTGCGCGTGGTCAGCGAACTCTTCGACGAGCGCCACAACCCCCTGTCCGTGAAGCTGGGCGACTACTTCGAGAATCCCGCCAGCTGGGCCTCGGCCATCGCCGAGCACCGCAAGGTGATCGACGCCATCCGCGCCGGCGACGACCGCGGCGCGCGCGCCGCCATGCACCATCATCTGGCCTGCTCGCACGACCGCCTCACCGCAAGCTGGCCCGGCGCCGACGCGCCCGGCCAGCATGCCGAGGCCGCGCCGGCCGCCAACCGGGAGCAGACCGAACCATGACGCTGGCCTGCCGCATCCACGGCGCGCGCGACCTGCGCCTCGAACCCGACGAAACCGCGCCGCTGGCGCCGCACGAAGTCGAACTCAGGCTGGGCGCCGCCGGAATCTGCGGTTCCGACCTGCATTATTTCCAGCATGGCCGCGTCGGCGCCTTCGTCATCCGCGAACCCCTCATACCCGGCCACGAGGCCTCCGGCGTGGTGCTGCGCACCGGCGTGGCCGTGGCCTCGGTGGCGCCCGGCATGAAGGTCGCCATCAATCCCTCGCATCCCTGCGGCAGGTGCGACTACTGCCGCGCCGGCCGCGCCAATCTGTGCCGCAACATGCGCTTTCTGGGCAGCGCCAGCGTGTATCCGCACGTGCAGGGCATGTTCCGCGAACGCTTCGTCATGGCCGAGCGCCAGCTCACGCCGGTGCCCGAAGAAGACGTCTCGCTGGGCGAGATCGCCTGCGCCGAGCCGCTGTCCATCGGCCTGCACGGCGTGAACCGCGCCGGCCCCCTGATGGGCCGTACCGTGCTCGTGACGGGCGGCGGCACCATCGGCTGCATGACGGTGCTGGCCGCCAGGCTGGCCGGCGCGGCGCGCGTGATCGTCGCCGACGTCGCCGACCGCCCGCTGCAAATGGCGCTGGCCGTCGGCGCCGACGAAACCGTGCGCGGCGACCGGGCCGCGCCCGCCGACCTGGCCGACATCGCCGACGTCAGCATCGAGGCGGCCGGCAGCCCGGCCGCGCTGGCCACCTGCCTGGCGGCCACGCGCCGCGGCGGGCGCATCGTGCAAGTGGGAACGCTGCCGGCCGAAGGCATCGCGTTTCCGGCCAACAACATCATGGCGCGGGAGCTCGACTACGTCGGCGCGTTCCGCGCGGACGTGGAGTTCGATTGGGCCGTTTCCTACCTGCGCACGCGCAAGGTGGACGTGCGGCCCCTGATGAGCGCGCAACTGCCGTTGTCGCGCGCATTCGAGGCCTTCGAACTGGCAGCGGATCGCAGTCGCAGTACCAAGGTGCAACTTGTAGTCGAAGCATGACCTCCGGGCGGCACAGCAGGGCCGCCAGGCGGATCATTCAAAACAACGAGGAGACGACATGAACCCAGGCAACGCCCTCAAGGCGCTGATCGCCGCCCTGGCGCTGGCCGCCAGCAGCAGCGCGCTGGCGCAGACCAAGCTCAAGTGGGCCCACGTATACGAGACGTCCGAACCCTTCCATACCGCATCCGTCTGGGCGGCGCAGGAAATCGGCAAGCGCACCAACGGCCGCTACCAGATCGACGTGTATCCGGCCTCGCAGCTGGGCAAGGAAAACGACATCAACCAGGGCCTGACGCTGGGCACGGTGGACATCATCATCTCCGGCTCCAGCTTCGCCGCGAAAACCTTCCCGCGCATCGGCGTCACCTATTACCCCTACATTTTCCGCAACCCCGAGCACCTGATCGCCTACACCAAGAGCGACATCTACAAAGAGCTCACCCGCGGCTACGACGAGAAAAGCGGCAACCACATCGTCGCCACCACTTACTACGGCACGCGCCAGACCACCTCCAACCGCCCCTTCACCAAGTGCGCCGAAATGAAGGGCCTGAAGATCCGCGTGCCGGACGTGGCGGCCTACCTGGCCATGCCGCGCGCCTGCGGCGCCAATACCGCGCCGATCGCCTTCGCCGAGGTCTACCTGGCCTTGCAGAACGGCACCGTCGAGGCGCAGGAGAACCCGCTCACCACCATCGAGGCCAAGAAGTTCTATGAGGTCCAGAAGAACATCATCCTCACCGGCCACATCGTCGACCACCTGAACACGGTGATCTCGGGCAAGCTCTGGAAGAGCCTGTCCGACGAGGACAAGAAGATCTTCACCGAGGTCGCGCAGCAGGCGGCCGAGAAGGCCTCGGGCGAAGTCGCCGAGAGCGAAAAGAAAATGGTCGAGGTGTTCCGCAAGCGCGGCCTGAACGTGGCGGAGGTCAACGTCCAGGACTTCCGCGACACCGTGCTGGAGAAAGTGCCGTTCAAGCAGTACGGCTACGAAAAATCGGATTGGGAACGGATCCAGGCCGTGAAGTGAACGCGCCCGCGGGGCCGCCGCCGGCGGTCCCGACCCTCCCGACTTCGCACTAGGGGAACGCCATGCATTCCGATGCCAAGGCCGCCGTCATGGCGGCGGCCAGCCACGACCCTGTCCGGCCCGGCACGCAGCCGCCGCCGCTGGCCACCGCCGAAGAAATCGTCCACAGCTTCGAAGAGGCCGACCACCATGAGGTCAGCCTGGCGGGCTACCAGCCCGAAGACTGGATCTGCCTGGCCATATTCTGGATCATGGCGCTGCTGGTTTTCCTGCAGTTCTTTTCGCGCTACGTGCTCAACGATTCCTATGCCTGGACCGAGGAGCTCGCCGTCTATTGCCTGATCGGCGTGGTGTTCCTGGGCTCGGCCATGTGCGTGCGGGCCTGCCGCCACATCCAGGTGGATTTTCTATACCGCTACCTGCCGCGCCCCGCGGGCCGCGTGCTGGCCACCGTCATCGACCTGCTGCGCACCGTGTTCTTCGGCTACGCCGTATGGCTCACCTACCGCTACATCACGCTGGTGGGCGACGAGCCCATGACCACGCTGTTCTGGAACAAGGCCTATGTCTACTGGGTGGCGCTGGCCGGCTTCGCCCTGATGTTCCTGCGCTCGGCGCAGGTGTCCGTCGCCAACTGGCGCCAGGGCTATTCCATCCTCGAAAACCCCGAGGCCTACACGTCGCTGGACTGATCCGACAACCACAACCGGAAACGAGACATGGGCATACTGATCGGAACCTTTCTGCTGTTGATGATCTTCGGCCTGCCGGTGGCGGTGGCCATGGCGGGCGCGTCGCTGCTGTTCGTGCTGATCTCGGGCAGCGTGCCCGACGTGGTGGTGGCGCAGCGCATGATCGCGGGCGTGGAATCCTTCCCGCTGCTGGCCGTGCCGTTCTTCATCCTGGCCGGCAACCTGATGAACATCGCCGGCATCACCGGGCGCATCTACAACTTCGCCGTGGCGCTGGTGGGCTGGATGCGCGGCGGGCTGGGGCAGGTGAACATCATCGGCTCGGTGGTGTTCGCCGGCATGTCGGGCACCGCCATCGCCGACGCCGCGGGCCTGGGCACCATCGAGATCAAGGCCATGAAGGACCACGGCTACGGCACCGAGTTCGCGGTGGGCGTGACCGCCGCCTCGGCCACGCTCGGCCCCATCATCCCGCCGTCGCTGCCCTTCGTCATCTACGGCATGATGGCCAACGTGTCCATCGGCTCGCTGTTCCTGGCCGGCCTGGTCCCCGGCGCCGTGCTGATCGTGCTGATGATGCTGACCGTGGCCTATTTCGCGCGGCGCAACAACTGGGGCGGCGACGTGTCGTTCGACTGGAAGCGGCTGGGCGGCGCCACGCTGGAAGTGGCCGTGGTGCTGGCCTTTCCGCTGGCGATCTGGGCCATGACCGAGGCCGGCCTGTCGTCCAACATGGCCACCGGCATCGCCTTCGCGGCCTTGCTGCTGCTGGACTGGCGCTACAACTTCTCGGCGGTGATGGCGCTGATGGCGCCCGTCATCCTGATCGGCGGCATGACCCTGGGATGGTTCACGCCCACCGAGGCCGCCGTGGCCGCCGTGATCTGGGCGCTGTTCCTGGGGCTGGTGCGCTACCGCTCCATGACGTTGCGCACGCTGGCCAAGGCCACTTTCGACACCATCGAGACCACGGCTTCGGTGCTGTTCATCGTCACCGCCGCGTCGGTGTTCGCGTGGCTGCTGACCACCTCGCAGGCCGCGCAGGCGCTGACCGACGGCATCCTCAGCGTGACGCAGAACAAGTGGGTGTTCCTGCTGATGGCCAACGTGCTGATCCTGATCGTGGGCTGCTTCATCGACACCATCGCCGCCATCACCATCCTCGTGCCCATCCTGCTGCCCATCGTGCTCAAGCTCGGCATCGACCCCATCCACTTCGGGCTCATCATGACGCTGAACCTGATGATAGGCCTGCTGCATCCGCCACTGGGCATGGTGCTGTTCGTGCTGGCGCGCGTGTCCAAGCTGTCGGTCGAACGCACCACGATGGCCATCCTGCCGTGGCTGGCCCCGCTCTTCGTGGCGCTGATCGCCATCACCTACATCCCGCAGATCACGCTCTGGCTGCCCACCTTCCTGGGCATGGCCAAATAAGGAGACCCCCGCAATGACCGGAAGACTGCAAGGCAAGACCGCCATCGTCACCGCCGCCGGGCAGGGCATAGGCCGCGCCGTGGCCGAGGCCTATGCGCGCGAAGGCGCCGACGTGCTGGCCGTGGACATCAACGGCGCGGCGCTGGAAACGCTGGCCGGGTGCCGGCGCCGCACGCTGGACCTGACCGGCGCCTCGGCCGCGGCCGAACTGGCCGCCGAGGCCGGGCCGGTGGACGTGCTCTTTAATGGCGCGGGCTTCGTGCACGCCGGCACTATCCTGGACTGCGACGAACAGGCCTGGGATTTCTCGTTCGAGCTGAACGTGAAAACCATGTACCGCATGATCCGGGCCTGCCTGCCGGGCATGCTGGCGCGCGGCGGCGGCTCCATCGTCAACATGGCCTCGGTGGCCTCCAGCATCAAGGGCGCGCCCAACCGCTGCGTCTACGGCGCCACCAAGGCGGCGGTGATCGGCCTGACCAAGTCCGTGGCCGCCGACTACATCGGCCAGGGCATACGCTGCAACGCCATCTGCCCGGGCACGGTGGAATCGCCTTCGCTGCGCCAGCGCATCGAGGCCCAGGCCGCCGCGAGCGGCCAGACGCTGGCCGCCGTCGAGGCCGCCTTCGTCGCCCGCCAGCCCATGGGCCGCATCGGCACCACCGCCGAAATCGCGGCGCTGGCGCTGTACCTGGCCAGCGACGAATCCGCCTTTACCACCGGCACCGCCCAGGTCATCGACGGCGGCTGGTCCAACTGAACCTACACACACCTCCCAAGGAAACCAAGATGAAACTGGTGCGCTATGGCGCGAAAGGCGCGGAAAAACCCGGCATGATCGACGCCCGCGGACAGCTGCGGGACCTGTCCGCGGCGCTGCCCGACATCACCGCTGCCACGCTCACGCAGGCCGGGCTGGCGAAACTGCGCGCGCTGGACCCCGACAGCCTGCCGCGGGTCGACCGCCCGGGCCGGATGGCCCCGCCCTGGAGCGGCATGGGCAAATTCATCTGCATCGGCCTGAACTACGCCGACCACGCGGCCGAGTCCGGGCTGCCGGTGCCGGCCGAGCCGGTGATCTTCATGAAGCCGACCTCGGCCGTGGTCGGCTGCAACGATCCGGTGGTGCTGCCCCGGGAATCCGTCAAGACCGACTGGGAAGTCGAGCTGGGCGTGGTGATCGGCGAGCGCGCCCGCTACGTCAGCGAAGCCGACGCCATGAAGCACGTGGCCGGCTACTGCGTGGTCAACGACGTGTCCGAGCGCGAATACCAGATCGAGCGCGGCGGCACCTGGGACAAGGGCAAGGGTTGCGACACCTTCGGCCCGGTCGGCCCCTGGCTGGTGACGGCCGACGAAATCGCCGACCCGCAGGCGCTGGACATGTGGCTGGAAGTCAACGGCAAGCGCTACCAGAACGGCAGCACCCGCACCATGGTGTTCGGCGTGGCGCAGCTGGTGTCCTACGTCAGCCGCTTCATGACCCTGTACCCGGGCGACCTGATCAGCACCGGCACGCCGCCGGGCGTGGGCATGGGCCAGAAGCCGGCGCCCGTGTACCTGAAGGCGGGAGACCGGATGCGCCTGGGCATCGCCGGCCTGGGCGAGCAGCAACAGTCCGTCCATGCCTGGGACCCCGAGCTGATCGACGCCTAGGGCCTAGTCGCGCCCGCCAGGAGCCATTCATGCCTGAGACCGATACCGCGTTCATACGCATCCACCCGGCCGACAACGTGGTGATCGCCCGCCGCCAGCTGGCCGGCGGCACGCCGTTGGCCGGCGAGAACATCGTCGTGCGCGGACTGGTGCCGCCCGGCCACAAGATCGCCACGCGTGCCATCGCCGCCGGCGAGCCGGTGCGGCGCTACAACCAGATCATCGGCGTGGCGCGCTGCGACATCGCCGCCGGCGCGCACGTGCACACGCAGAACCTGGAGTTCTCCGACTTCGAGCGCGACTACGCGGTGGGCGCCGACGCGCGGCCCACCGACTACGTGGACGCGCCGGCGCAGTTCGACGGCATCGTGCGCGCCGACGGCCGCGTCGCCACCCGCAACTACATCGGCATCCTCACCAGCGTGAACTGCTCGGCCACGGCGGCCCGCGCCATCGCCGACCATTTCCGCCGCGACATCCACCCCGAAGCGCTGGCCGCCTATCCCAACGTGGACGGCGTGGTGGCGCTGACGCATGGCGCGGGCTGCGCCACCGGCAGCGAAGGCGAGCCGCTGCGCCTGCTGCGCCGCACGCTGGGCGGCTACGCCAGGCATCCCAACTTCGCCGGCCTGCTGGTGCTGGGGCTGGGCTGCGAGACCAACCAGATCGGCGGCCTGATGGAGCAGGAAGGCCTGCGCGAAAGCGGGCTGCTGCACACCTTCAACATCCAGGAAACCGGCGGCACGCGCAAGACGGTGGCGCACGGCATCGAGCTGGTGCGCGCCATGCTGGCGCAGGCCGACCGCGTGCGCCGCCAGCCCGTGCCGGCCAGCCATCTCACCGTGGGCCTGCAGTGCGGCGGCTCCGACGGCTATTCCGGCATCAGCGCCAATCCCGCGCTGGGCGCGGCGGTGGACCTGCTGGTGCGCCACGGCGGCACCGCCATTCTGTCGGAGACGCCCGAGATCTACGGCGGCGAGCACCTGCTGACGCGGCGCGCGGCCACGCCCGAGGTCGCGGCCAAGCTGCTGGCGCGGCTGCGCTGGTGGGAGGACTACTGCGCCCGCAACGACGCCGAGATGGACAACAACCCCTCGGCCGGCAACAAGGCCGGCGGGCTCACCACCATCCTGGAGAAGTCCCTGGGCGCCATCGCCAAGAGCGGCACCACGCGCCTGGCCGACGTGTACGAATACGCCGAGACCGTGCGCGAGCGCGGGCTGGTGTTCATGGACACGCCGGGCTACGACCCGGTGTCGGCCACCGGCCAGGTCGCGGGCGGCGCCAACCTCATCTGTTTCACCACGGGCCGCGGCTCGGCCTACGGCTGTGCGCCCGCGCCCTCGCTGAAGCTGTCGACCAACACGGCGCTATGGCAGCGGCAGTCCGACGACATCGACATCAATTGCGGCGAAGTGGTCGACGGCGCGCAAAGCGTGGCCCAGATGGGCGAGCGCATCTTCGCCCTGATGCTGGAGACGGCGTCGGGACGGCGCACGCGCAGCGAGGAGCATGGCTACGGCCAGAACGAATTCGTTCCCTGGCAGCTGGGCGCGGTGATGTAGGCGCCCGGCCGCGGCCAGGGTTTTCCGGCATTCCACAGGACCATCCATGAAGATCACCCAAGCGCGCGTTATCGTCTGCAGCCCCGGCCGCAACTTCGTCACCCTCAAGATCGAAACCGACGAGGGTCTGCACGGCATCGGCGACGCCACGCTCAACGGCCGCGAGCTGGCCGTGGCCGCCTACCTGACCGAGCACGTCATTCCCTGCCTGATCGGCCGCGACCCGCATCAGATCGAGGACATCTGGCAATACCTGTATCGCGGCGCGTACTGGCGCCGCGGGCCGGTCACCATGGCGGCCATCGCCGCCGTGGACACGGCGCTGTGGGACATCAAGGCCAAGGCCGCCGGCATGCCGCTGTACCAGCTGCTGGGCGGCAAGAGCCGCACGGGCGTCCTGGTCTACGGCCACGCCAACGGCCGCGACATCGATGAAACCGTGGACGAGGTGCTGCGCTACCGCGAAATGGGCTACCGGGCGATCCGCGCGCAAAGCGGGGTGCCGGGCCTGAACGCGGTGTACGGCGTGGGCCGCGGCCGCATGTTCTACGAACCGGCCGACGCTTCGCTGCCGTCGGAGCACGACTGGTCCACCGAAAAATACCTGGACCATGCCCCGCGCCTGTTCCAGCGCGTGCGCGACGCCGTGGGCTGGGAGACCCACCTGCTGCATGACGTGCATCACCGGCTCACGCCGATCGAGGCCGGCCGGCTGGGCAAGGCGCTGGAGCCGTTCCGGCTGTTCTGGATGGAGGACGCCACTCCGGCCGAAAACCAGGAGGCGTTCCGCCTGATCCGCCAGCACACGGTCACGCCGCTGGCCGTGGGCGAGATCTTCAACACCGTCTGGGATTGCAAGGACCTGATCGAACACCAGCTGATCGACTACATCCGCGCCACCGTGGTCCATGCCGGCGGCATCACGCACCTGCGCCGCATCGCCGACCTGGCCGCGCTCTACCAGGTGCGTACCGGCTGCCACGGCGCCACCGACCTGTCGCCGGTGTGCATGGGCGCGGCCCTGCATTTCGACCTGTGGGTGCCGAACTTCGGCATCCAGGAATACATGCGGCACACCGACGAGACCGACGCGGTGTTCCCCCACGCCTACACCTTCGACCAGGGCATGCTGTATCCCGGCGACGCGCCGGGCCACGGCGTGGACATAGACGAAGACCTGGCCGCCCGCTATCCCTACCAGCGCGCCTACCTGCCGGTCAACCGGCAGGCGCATGACGGCACGCTCTGGCACTGGTGAGCCATGCGCGCGCGCCTGAACCCGCAATCCCTGCCGCGCCTGCCCGACGCGGTGGCGCGGCCCGCCTATGAGCGCGGCCGCGTCACGCCCGGCATCGTGCACCTGGGCATAGGCGCGTTCCACCGCGCCCACCAGGCGGCGGTGACGGACCTGGCCATGGCCGTAAGCGGGGACCTGAGCTGGGGCATCGTCGGCGTCTCGCTGCGCAGCCCCGACACGCGCGACGCGCTGGCGCCGCAGCACGGCCTGTACACACTGGCGCTGCGCGACGCCGGCGCCGACGGGCAGCCGCGCGAGCAGCTGCGGGTGATAGGTTCGCTGCTGGAAGTGCTGGTGGCCCCGGAAAACCCGGGCGCGGTGCTGGAGCGCATCGCCCATCCGCAGATCCGCATCGTCAGCCTGACCGTCACCGAAAAAGGCTACAGCCTGGAACCGGCCACCGGCCAGCTGCGCTGGGACGATCCCGACATCAGGCACGACCTCGCGCATCCGGCGCGTCCGCGCAGCGCCATAGGCATGCTGGCGCGCGGGCTGGCCCTGCGGCGCGAGCGCGGCCTGGGGCCGCTCACGCTGCTGTCCTGCGACAACCTGCACGCCAACGGCGACACGCTGCGCCGCCTGGTGCTGGCCTACGCGCTGCTGCAGGACGCCGGCCTGGCCGCCTGGATAGACGGCAACTGCACCTTCCCGAATTCCATGGTGGACCGCATCGTGCCGCGCACCCGCGAAGAGGATTGCGCGCGCGTGTCCGAGCGGCTGGGCGTGGACGACGCCTGGCCGGTGGTGGGCGAGTCCTACCTGAACTGGGTCATCGAGGACCGCTTCGCGGCCGGCCGGCCCGCGTGGGACGCCGCCGCCGGCGTCAGCTTCGTGCGCCGCGCCGCGCCGTACGAGCGCCTCAAGCTGCGCATGGTCAACGGCCCGCATTCCGCCTTTGCGTACCTGGGCGCGATGCTGGGCCTGCGCACCAACAGCGAGGCCGCCGCCACGCCGGCGCTGCGCGGCTACGTCGACGACATGCTGCGGCTGGAAGTCGCGCCCACGCTGCGCGGTGTGCCGCAAGCGACGCTGGACGAGTATCGCCAGCGCTTCCTGGCGCGCGTGGCCAATCCGGCGCTGCCGCATCTGACGCAGCAGATCGCCATGGACGGCTCGCAGAAAGTGCCGCAGCGCCTGCTCGCCGTCATACGCGACCGGCTGCGGCGCGGCGAGGATTTCAGCCGGCTGGCCCTGGCCGTGGCCGCCTGGCTGCATTACCTGCGCGGCCGCGACGAGCAAGGCCAGGCCTACGCCATCCAGGACCCGCTGGCCGGCGCCCTGGAAGAACTGCTGGCGCGCGCCGACGCGGCCGCCGCGTCGGCTTCTCCGGGCCGGGCGGCGCACCGGCGCGCCCTGGTGCTGGCCGGTTACAAGCCCGTGTTCGGGAACCTGGCCGGCCAGCCCGCCTTCGTCGACGCGCTGGCCGAGCACCTGGAACGGCTGCGCACGCTGGGCGTGCTGGGGACGCTGGCGGCACTGGAGCGGGACGCGGCGGAACAGCCCGCGCCCGCGGACTGAACCCGGCGGCGCGCCGCCACGACAGATGAGGAGCGCAGCATGGCAAGTTGGCAAACCGTGGACGCGGCGCAGTGGCGGCAATGGGGCGAAGCCTGCCTGCAAGCCCTGGAATTCAGCCAGGCCGATGCCCGCTGCGTGGCAGCGAGCCTGGCCCAGACCAGCCTGTGGGGCATCGATTCCCACGGCATCGCCCGGCTGCCGCACTACCTGAACCGCGTAGCCCACGGCTCCATCCTGGCGCGTCCGGACATCCGTATCGAACGCAGCGGACCGGCCACCGCGCAGGTGCACGGCGGGCGCGGCCACGGCATCGTGGTGGCGCATTGCGCCAACGCGGTGGCCATGGAACTGGCGCGCGAGGCCGGCGTGGGCGCCGTGGGCGTCAGCGATTCCTCGCACTGCGGCGCGATCGGCCTGTACACGCGCGCGGCCGCCGACGCGGGACTGATCGGCATCGCGTTCACGCATTCCGACGCGATCGCCGCGCCCTTCGGCGGGCGCCGGCCGTTCTTCGGCACCAACCCGCTATCCTTCGCCTTTCCGCGGCAGGGCGGGGCGCCGCTATGCCTGGACATGGCGACCACGGCCATCCCGTGGAACCGGGTCATGAACGCGCGGCGCGACGGCGCGGCGCTACCCGGGGGCGTGGCGCTGGACGCCGACGGCCGCGGCGAAACCGACGCCGCGCGCGTGCGGGCATTGGCCCCGCTGGGCGGCGAATACGGACACAAGGGCTACGGCCTGGCGATGATGGTCGAACTGCTGTGCGGGCCGCTCAACGGCAATCCCTACGGCCCGCACATCGGCCCCATGTACGAAGAACTGGGCCGCGCGCGCGAGCTGGGCGCCTTCTTCATCGTCATCGATCCCGCGCGGTTCGCCGGCGGGGCGGCGCTGGCCGCGGTGGCCGCGGCCATGGCGGCCGAACTGGCGGCGCAGCCGGGTTCGCCGCGCGCGCCGGGCGATCCGGAACTGGCCGCCCAGGCCGAACGCGAGGCCGGCGGCGTCCCGGTGCCGCCGGCGCTGAAGGCCGAGATGGCCGAATGGAGCGGCAGGCTGGGCCTGTTCCTGCCGCCGTTCAGGACGCGCCAGGAAGCGGTGTAGGCGGGATGTGCCCCCGCCGCGTTCAGCGGTCCAGGCCGAAGAACGTCATGGTGTTGCGCGCCAGGATCTTGCGCTGCACCTCGGGCGACAGCCCGGCGTGGGTCACCAGCCGGCCCACTTCCTGCTCACCCAGCGGGTACGGGTAGTCCGAGCCCAGCAGCACGCGGTCCTCGCCCATCACGTCGATCAGCAGGCGCAGCGCGGCCGGATCGAACACCGCGCTGTCGGTATAGAAGCGGTCGGTGTAGGAAGAGGGCAGCTGCGGGCAGTCCTGGCGGATGATGTCGCGGTGCCGCCAGGCGTTGTCCACCCGTCCCAGCAGATAGGCGAAGCTGCCGCCGCCATGCGCGAAGCACAGCTTCAGGCTGCGCGGAATGCGCTCGAACGCGCCCGACAGGATCAGTGACAGGATGCCGAGCTGGGTCTCGGCCGGCATGGACACCAGCCACGGCAGCATCCAGCGCTTCATGCGGCCGTCGGTCATCATGTCCCACGGATGCACCAGCACCGGTATGTCGTTCCCGGCGCAATGGATCAGGAACTGCACCAGCGTTTCGTCATCCAGGTCGCGCTCGCCGACGTGGTTGCCGATCTGCACGCCCAGGTGGCCGGCGGCGCGGGCGCGCGACGCCTCGCGGCAGGCCAGCTCCAGGTCCTGCAGCGGCACCTGCGCCAGCGCCTTCAGGCGCGCCGGCGCATGGGCGCAATGCTCCAGCGCGAGGTCGTTCATGCGCGCCGCCCAGTCGGCCGCGGCGCGCGCCGGATAGCTGTAGCCGAACATGATCGGGGTGGCGCACAGGATCTGCACGTCCACGCCGTGGCGGTCCATCTGCCGCAGGCGCAGCGCCGGGTCCCAGAGCGTGGCGTCCACCGGGCGGAACGGCCGGTCGCCGGCCATGATCTGGCCGGTGGAGCCGTCGCCTTCGGGCCGCAGCCAGGGCGCGTTGACGGGGTCTAGCGCTGCCGCTTCCTCCCGCGTGATCGGCGGGAAGAAGTGCGCGTGCATATCGATTTTCTGGATCATCTTCAGGGAGCTTGTCGGGGATGCTAGGCGGGGGCGGTCGCGGGCACGGGGTCCTTGCCCGGATGGATCGCGCCGCAGCTCGGACAGCGGCGCTTTTCCGGGCTGGAATAGAAGGCCTGGAACAGCGGCGGCAGGTCGGTGACGATGCTTTGCAACTGGACCTCGGCGCGGTGCACCAGGTGATGGCATTGCGGGCAATACCATTCGAAGCCGTCGAGCAGCCCGACCGGGCGCTGGCGTTCGATCACCAGGCAGACGCTGCCGGCTTCGGGGCGCTGCGGCGAGTGGCGCACGTGCGGGGGCATCAGGAAGACGTCGCCCTCCTTGAGGTCGACGCGCTCGGGCTTGCCGTCTATCCACAGCGACAGCCAGGCGTTGCCGCGCAACTGGTAGAAGAACTCTTCGAGCGGATCGTCGTGGTAGTCGGTGCGCACATTGGGGCCGCCGACCACGGTGACGATGAAATCCGCGTCCTGCCAGATCTGCTTGTTGCCCACCGGCGGCTTGAGCAGGTGGGCGTTGTCGTCGATCCAGCGCTGGAAATTGAAGGGGGGGCCGTAGGCCAGCATGGAGACCTCCAGGATTTGGGGGAACTGCGCTCTCCCCAGGAGTCTAGGCGGCTCGGGCAGGGACTGCACAATAGAAATTGTGCGGCCGGCCATACCGTCCATCTATCGCGGGATAACCCTGGGGGCGCTATCGCGCCGTTTCGCGCTGTGCCGCGCTGCGCTTCAGATACTCCACCAGGCGCTGGCAGGCCGGCGTCAGCGGCCGGTCGGCGCGCACCGAATAGCCCACGTCGCCGAACGCGCCGAAGGCGTCGGTGGGCAGGCGCGCCAGCAGGCCCATGGACAGGAATTGCGCCGCCGCGTCGTAGGGCATCAGCGCCAGCGCCTCGCTGTGCATGAGCACGCCGATATTGGTCAACAGCGATAGCGATTCCATGTGGCGCATGGGCAGGCGCAGGCCGGCGTCGAAGAAGATGCGCTCGATCGAGGCGCGCAAGGGCGAGGACGGCGCGGGCAGGATCCAGATGCAGTCGGTCAGGTCGGCCAGCGCCACCTGGCGCTCGCCGGCCAGCGGATGGCCGGCGCGGGCCACCAGGCACAGCTCCTCGCGGTACAGCTTGTGGTGGTCCACCGCCACCCCGGAAATCGAGGCCATGTCGGTGCCGGGCAGGCGGCCGACCACGATGTCCAGGTCGCCCGTGGCCAGGGCCGGCAGCAGCTGGGCGGTGGGGCCCTCGCGCACCGTGACCTGGATGCCGGGGTGTTCGCTCATCAGCCGGGCGATGGCCTCGGGCAGCAGCTTGGCCGAGGCGGCGATCAGCGTGCCCACCACCACGTGGCCGCTCGCGCCGCCCAGCACCGCGTCGATGTCGTCGGCCATGTAGCGGATCTCGGCCATCATGGCGTGCACGCGCCGGCCCAGCACCAGGGCCAGCTCGGTCGGCGCCACGCCCCGGTTGGAGCGGTCGAACAGCGTGGCGCCGAAAAAGGCCTCCAGGTCGTGGATGGCGCGGGTGACGGTGGGCTGGGTCAGGTGCAGTTCGCTGGCCGCGCGCGACAGCGAACGGCGCGCCAGCACGCGCTCGAAAATCTGCAGCTGGTGCAGCTTCAGCTTGTGGCTGAGCGCGTGCGGCGTGATGCGGAAGTTCGCCATGCCCTAGCGCGCCAGCGGCTTGTAGGCGACGGCCTTGATCTCGATCAGCAGCTGGGGGTGCGGCAACTGGTGCACCGCGACCGTGGTGCGGGCCGGGCCGTCGGCGTCGAAGAATTCGCCGTAGACCTGGTTGTAGCCGCCGAAATCGTTCATGTTCACGAGAAACGTGCTGATCTCGACCACGTCGGCCAGCGTGGCGCCGGCGGTGGCCAGGATGTCGCGGATGTTCTCGATGACCGCGCGCGTCTGCACCCGGATGTCCAGCGTCGCGGTGCCCATGGCGTCGACCTCGGCGCCCGCGATGCGGTTGTCGGGCAGGCGCGAGCTGGTGCCGGAGACGAACAGCAGGTCTCCGGCGCGCTTGATGTGCGGATACTTGCCGCGGGGCGTGGCCTTGCCGGCCACCACGGTGGCGCCGGTGGTTGCGGACTGGCCTGTCTGGGTAGGGTTCATCTTGGGCTCCTGGTGCGGGAAATCAGAGTTTGACGCAAACATTGGTCGGTTCGGTATAAAAATGCAGCGAATGGCGGCCGCCTTCGCGGCCGATGCCCGACAGGCCGCTGCCGCCGAAGGGCGTGCGCAGGTCGCGCAGGAACCAGCAATTGACCCAGGCCAGCCCGGCCTTCATGGCCTGCGCCACCCGGTGGCCGCGGCTGAGGTTCTGGGTCCACACGGCCGCCGCCAGGCCGTAGCGCGTGTCGTTGGCCAGCCGGATCGCTTCTTCCTCGGTGTCGAAGGGCGCCACGTGGCACACCGGCCCGAACACCTCCTCCTTGATGCAGCGCGCGTGCTCGGGCAGGCCGGTCCAGATGGTGGGCTGCACATAGGCCCCCTGGTCGCGCGCGTCGCCGAATTCCGGCACGCCGCCGCCGGCCACCACGGTCGCGCCTTCCTGGCGCGCCAGCTCGAAATAGGACAGCACCTTCTCGCGATGTTCGCGCGACACCAGCGGCCCCATTTCGGTGTCCGGCTCCAGCGGCCAGCCGATGCGCAGGCTGCGCGCGCGTTCGGCCAGCGCCTGCACGAAGCGTTCATAGATGGGGCGCTCGACGTACACGCGCTCGGTGCACAGGCAGACCTGCCCGCAATTGGCGAAGACCGAGAGCGTCACGCCGTCGACCGCGGCCTCGAAGTCCGCGTCCGCGAACACCAGCGCCGCGTTCTTGCCGCCCAGCTCGAACGACACCGGCTTCACCCCCGGCGCCACCGCCCGCATGATGGCCGCGCCCGTGGCCGACTCGCCGGTGAAGGTGATGCCGTCTATGTCCGGATGGGTGGTGATGAGCTCGCCCGCCGAGCCCGGCCCGAACCCGTGGACCAGGTTCAGCACGCCGGCCGGCAGCCCGGCCTCGCCCGCCACCTCTGCCAGCAGCGTGGCCGTCGAGGGGGTGACCTCGGAAGGCTTCATGATGACGGTATTGCCGAAGGCCAGCGCCGGCGCCACCTTCCAGGTCAGCAGCAGCAGCGGCAGGTTCCAGGGCGAGATCACGCCCACCACGCCCAGCGGCTTGCGGTAGGCGTAGTTCAGCGCCTGCCCGCCGTCCGGCGTATCGGTCATGTAGCTTTCCATGTCCAGCGTGCGCGCCAGTTCGGCGAAGGTCCGGAAATTGGCCGCGCCGCGCGGGATGTCGATTTTGCCGGCCCAGCCGACCGGCTTGCCGGTGTCGCCGATCTCGGCCTGCAGGAAGTCGTCGAAGCGCCGCTCGATGCCGTCGGCCAGCGCCAGCAGGTAGTCGGTGCGCTCGGCCACCGGCAGCGCGGCCCAGGCCGGCAGCGCCCGCTGCGCCGCCCGCAGGGCGCGCTCGACCTGATCGCGGCCGGCCTCGTGGACCTGGGCCACCCGGCGCCCGTCCACCGGGCTGTGCTTGTCGAAAGTCGATGCGCCATCCTCGAAACGGCCGTCGATGTAATTGCGTAGCTGGCGGATCGTCATGTCCCTGTCTCCGGTAGTCGCCAATGAATAATCGCCGATAAATAAATACGTATACGTACTATATTGGCGCATCATAGGCAGCCGCACGCGCCAAGTCAATGCAGGCCTACAATCGCCAGGCCGACTTCATGGAAGCCCGATGACCGCCAAAGCCAGACCTGCCCGCGCCAGCCAGGCCAAGCTGCGCGCCCTGGAGGAATTCGACCTGAGCCAGGTCGCCTCGCACCTGTTGCGCCGCGCCCACTTCCGGGCCGAGGCCCTGTTCGCCCAGGCCTTTCCCGACGAGGACCTGACGCCGCGCCAGAAGGCCCTGCTGATCACCGTCTACCAGAACCCGGGCGCCACCCAGAACCGCATCGCCGAGCTGATCGCGCTGGACCGCAATTCATTCGCCGAAATGATCGCGCGCATGACCCGCAAGGGCTACGTGCGGCGCACGCGCTCGGCCGCGGACGGCCGCGCCTATGCCTTGGAAATCACGGAAGAGGGCGTCGCGGTCCTGGCGCGCATCCTGCCCGGCGACGCCGAGGTGGAGGCGCAGGTGCTGGCCCCGATACCCGAGGACCTGCGGCCGGTGTTCCTGAAATGCCTGCGCCTGATGGCCGGGCTGGAGAAGGAAGCGGCCTGAGCCGCGCCGGGCTCAGGTATCGGATTCGGCGGGGGCGTCAGCCGCCTGCTCGCGTCCGAAGCGCAGGGCGAACTGGCGCGTGAACACGGCGCCGAAAAAGAAGATCTGCGCCGAATAGTAGATCCACAGCAGCAGCGCGATCAGCGAGCCGGCGGCGCCATAGGCCGACACCGCCGCGCCGCGGCTCAGGTACAGCCCGATGCCCCACTTGCCCACCAGGAACAGCGCCGCCGTCACGATGGCGCCGGGAATCACGTCCGGCCAGGAAATCCTGGCGCTGGGCAGCAGCTTGAAAATCACCGCGAACAGCGCCGCCACCACCGAAAACGAAAACAGGCTGGAAATCCACTCGGCCACCAGCGCGAACGACGAGGCCGTCCACAGTTCGCCGTAATAGCCGCGGGCCGCGCCCAGCGCCGCGTTCACCGTCAGCGAAATCAGCAGGAACAGCGCCAGCACCAGCACCAGCCCGAACGACAGCATGCGGCTGCGCACCATGCCGTGCAGCCCGCCCTTGTTGGCCGACACTTCCCACAGATCGTCCAGGCTGGCCTTCAGCTCCGCGAAGGCCGTGGTGGCGCTGAAAATCAGCACGAATATCGAAATCAGCGCCGCGATCCAGCCGCCGCCGGACTCGTGCGCGCTGGCCAGCACCGTCTGTATCACCTCGGCGCCGCGTTCGCCGGTCAGGTCGGTCAGCTGCGAAAACAGCTCCGAACGCACCGCCTCCTCGCCGAAAAAAGCGCCCGCCACCGCGATCACCAGGATCAGCATGGGCGCCAGCGAAAACACCATGTACAGCGCCAGCGCCGCGCCCTTGCTCGAGGCGCGGTGGGTGGACCATTGCTTGGCCGAATCGACCAGCAGTCCGTAGATCTCGGACGGGCGCAGGGCTCGCAGCAGGGTCTTCGTGAAACGCATGGGCAGGGCTCTTTCTGGGGAACCCTTATTGTAGGGACGCATGCGCGACGGGCAAACCGCCAGACTGTTGGCAAACGTGTCCGCGCCAGGGGGGGCGCGCAAAAAAGAAAAACCCCCGGGGCGAAGGACCGGGGGTTTTTCGGGGTACTGCAATCCCCGGCCGAAGCCGGGGAGGCCGGATGGCGGGACTTAGAAGTCCATGCCGCCCATGCCGCCCATGCCGCCGGGCATGGCCGGAGCAGCGGGCTTGTCTTCGGCCAGTTCGACCACGGCGGCTTCGGCCGTCAGCAGCAGGCTGGCGACGGAGGCGGCGTTCTGCAGGGCGGTGCGGGTCACCTTGGTGGGATCCAGCACGCCTTGCTCGACCAGGTCGGTGTACTCGCCGGTCGCGGCGTTGTAGCCGTAGTTGCCCTTGCCGTTGAGCACGGTGTTGACCACCACGCTGGCTTCTTCGCCGGCGTTGGTGACGATCGTGCGCAGCGGCTCTTCGACGGCGCGCAGGATCAGCTTGATGCCGGCGTTCTGGTCAGCGGTGTCGCCCTTCAGGTCGGCGATGGCCTGCTTGGCGCGCAGCAGCGCAACGCCGCCGCCAGCCACCACGCCTTCTTCCACTGCAGCGCGGGTGGCGTGCAGGGCGTCTTCGACGCGGGCCTTCTTTTCCTTCATTTCGACTTCGGTGGCAGCGCCAACGCGAATCACGGCAACGCCGCCGGCCAGCTTGGCCACGCGTTCCTGCAGCTTTTCACGGTCGTAGTCGGACGTGGCTTCTTCGATCTGGACGCGGATCTGCTTGACGCGAGCTTCGATCGACTTGCTGTCGCCAGCGCCGTCGATGATGGTCGTGTTTTCCTTGCCCACTTCGATGCGCTTGGCCTGGCCCAGCTCGGCCAGCGTGGCCTTTTCCAGCGACATGCCGGTTTCTTCGGAGATCACCGTGCCGCCCGTCAGGATGGCGATGTCTTCCAGCATGGCCTTGCGGCGGTCGCCGAAGCCCGGCGCCTTGACGGCGGTGGTCTTCAGGATGCCACGGATGTTGTTCACGACCAGGGTGGCCAGGGCTTCGCCTTCGACGTCTTCGGCGATGATCAGCAGCGGACGGCTCGACTTGGCGACTTGTTCCAGCACCGGCAGCAGGTCACGGATGTTGCTGATCTTCTTGTCGAAAATCAGAACGAACGGATCTTCCAGAGCGGCGACTTGCTTGTCCGGGTTGTTGATGAAGTAGGGCGACAGGTAGCCGCGGTCGAATTGCATGCCTTCGACGACGTCCAGCTCGTTTTCCAGCGACTTGCCGTCTTCGACGGTGATGACGCCTTCCTTGCCGACCTTGTCCATCGCGTCAGCGATGATCTGGCCGATGGAGGTGTCGCTGTTGGCCGAGATCGAGCCGACCTGGGCGATTTCCTTGCTGGTCGTGACCGGCTTGGATTGCTTCTTCAGCTCGGCGACGGCGGCGGCGACGGCCTTGTCGATGCCGCGCTTCAGGTCGATCGGGTTGAAACCGGCGGCAACGTACTTCAGGCCTTCCTGAACGATGGCCTGGGCCAGCACGGTGGCGGTGGTGGTGCCGTCACCGGCGTTGTCGGAGGTCTTCGAGGCGACGTCCTTGACCAGCTGGGCGCCGATGTTCTCGAACTTGTCCTTCAGTTCGATTTCCTTGGCCACGGACACGCCGTCCTTGGTCACCGTCGGGGCGCCGAACGAGCGCTCCAGCACGACGTTGCGACCCTTGGGGCCCAGGGTGGTTTTAACAGCGTTGGCGAGAACATTCACGCCGCGGACGATGCGCACGCGGGCGTCGTCACCGAACAATACTTGCTTGGCAGCCATTTCTTAGCTTCCTTCGAAAATTCGTTTGAGGCAGGGTTTACTGGACCACGGCGAGGATTTCGTCCTCGCGGATGACGAGCAGCTCTTCGCCGTCAACCTTCACGGACTGGCCGGCGTACTTGCCGAACAGAACCTTGTCGCCAGCCTTCAGGTCGACGGGCAGGATCTTGCCGTCTTCGGTCTTCTTGCCGGGGCCGACGGCCACGACTTCACCTTGGTCAGGCTTTTCGGCGGCGCTGTCGGGGATGACGATGCCCGAGGCAGTCTTGCGCTCGTTTTCGAGGCGTTTGACGATCACGCGATCGCCCAGGGGACGCAAGGCCATGTGGAACTCCTGTTACAAAAAGAAGAAGAGAATGTTCAGTTGAGCCCGGGAATGTTGTTAGCACTCACCGGTGTCGAGTGCTAATTATAGGGATGATGTCCGGGGCTTCAAGGGGGGCGGGGGCGGTTGTTACATTTTGGGCGAAGGGGGCGGGCGCCGCTGTTGTCGAATTTCATTGAGTTTGGAATTCTCTAAGGGCTGAGAGTCAATACTTGCCTGTGTCGGCCCCAGCAGTGGGTCCTATGGAAAAGTGTCGTCTTTCCTTCGGCTCAAAAGTTTCGCGGCCAAGTAAGTGCGTCCCCAATAGCTGATGGTGTGCCTAGCGCACAGTCTGGGTCGGCTTCAGGGGGGAGGATGTCGGTTCTCTCGACTAGGACGTCGAAACCCTGAGATGGGGTCGGGCGGCGGGGATGTGTGGCTAGATGACGCTCTAAAAACTGCGTTGTTCTGTGCAAGAACAATGGTTGAACGGGCACGTCCCGGTGCTCGCGCGGGCCACATCGCAAGAGAATCGGTTTCTAAGTCGCGCATGCGCGTGTGCGACCTTTCCGGCACGGCATGGCTGCTATTGGAGCCATGCCAGGCATTGCACGCCCTCCATACTGGGCGGCATCGAGGCGCTTCATCCCGCGTTGCAGCCATCACGATGTACTTGAGCGAACGTACATTTGAGTCAATTCGGGTGGCAACAAGGACAGCTCTTCGCGAGCATCGGATCTCGTTAACGGCAGGTCTTTTGTCGCCGCCCAAAGTTGAGAACGCCGAACGGCAGCTATCGATCCGCTTTTGCCGTTCGATCTTCGTCAGTTAATGGCAGCTGCGCAGCGATTGCGGTCGTTAGCAACTTAGGTGCTCACGCTGCAAAGTAAGAAGCAGTCATACATTTCGACGCAGCGACACCGTGTCCACAATTTCGTATCGCCCGACCGCCAATAGCGATATTGCCTACCAGGGCCGGGAGTCGCAGTGCCAGATACAAGAGGCCTCCGCTGGGGATGGATATCGTCGCTGACGCATTTACTGCCGGTAGCGGATACGGTCTTCGATCTTCTTGATCGCGACGAGCGCCTCATGACCTAGCCCCTCGTCGTCGCAAAGACTGCGCAAATTTTGAAGGTCATCGGCGTTCCCAAACTGCCCAATCACTTGAATAGAAAAGGACGCGATGCGCGCCAGATCATCCATGGACCCGTGTTCTTGGTACGTCTTCTGTGACTCGCGATTGTTCAGTGCATCGCGACAGACGACCAGGGCCGTGTTCGGATAGCTCTTTGCAACGTGAGTTCTTGTACCATCCGAAGACAACATTCGAGATGTTGAAGACCACAGTGCTCCGGCACTTGCCGAAGCGGAGTGAGCCAGTAACGTAGTTCGCGCACTAAGAGTCTGGGGCGATGATTCGAGTTCGGAATCGCTTAACCGGCAAGCCCAGTAAGCTAATTCCCCGCAGGCCCGCATAGTTTCATCAACATCGACCGGCGATGCCGGAGCAGCAGGAAGTGGAAGGCTCAAATGTCCCATCGCTTCGTGCGCTGCGAAAAATGCCTCGACCGCATCTTGTGGCATGACCGACCGTTTGGATGGCAACCGAAGCCATGGCTCAATAGCTTCAGAAACTGCTGGATCACCGAAGTCTGTGAGCTGACGAATCAGAATGCCGATAAACGAAACATACTCGGTGCCCGCTCCTTTTAGTGCCTTGAAGAGGAACTGCCTCTTTTGATCGCCATCGAGGTTGTCGACCTCCTCCCAATAGATGCGGTCATACGGGTGGTCGAATTGTCGCGAGAAGACATTCCATGCTTCCGTATCGGCCTGCGGTCCCGATTCGGACAACACGCTTTCGATTTCATCTAAGACCACCGTTCTGAAGTTTTCTTCTTCGGCGTCTAGTCCGCCCAAAGCCTTCAGCGCATCGAAGATCATGGAATTCATAAGCACGCCCAGTTCGTCCATGGCATCCTCAAGCGCCGCGATCATCTTTGCCTTGACGGCATCATCCACATCTCTCAAGTAGACACAAAAGTCCAGCGTGGCTAGCTGTAGGTGATAGGGTAGGCTCTTCAATCGCTCAAGAAGATTTAAGACACATGGCGCTGCCCAAGAGGCTTGCTCCGTGAGTCTGGTGATTCCAAGTAGCACGTAGAACTCGCTATGCGTGCTCGCTTCGTTCCATGCTTTTCTAAGAGCTGCACAAAAATTCTGCTCCGGATTGTGGCGTAAGTTAAGACCGCCACTGTGAATAAAGTACACAAGCTGTGACAGCGCGATCTTGCGATTAAATACATACGCTTGGCTAAAGAGCTCATGCCGAAGCGGCACCTTTTTGACCCTTGCTTCTTCATAGAGATCAAGATTGGCTTCGACAATCCTCTCTTCCATCGCGCGACATGCCGTCATGATTTGATCGAAGTGAAGTCCCTGCTTTAGAAGCCAGCCAATGGCAGGAAGAAAAGCGCGAAACGTTGAGAGGATTGGTCGAGATGAACTGGTCTTGATCGAGCTGCTATGCCACCCCTCGCCATTCAGAACGAAATGCAGTTCAGAAGGTTCTGCGACCATTTGTTCGAAGAGCACATCGAGCTTCGCTCTTACAAAACGTCCAGCTGACTCTCCACACTCCCCCTGGATGCAAGACACTAGAATGCGCTGGTCAGTAGTCTTATCCAGAATCTCCCTTAGCATTGAATCGTCCTCGATCGCTCCGAGGATGAATAGCTTGGCGCCATGGAATCGGGGGGATCGCAGCACAGCTTGCACCCGCTCCGAATCTGTACGCGCTGCGCGAATCGTGGATTCTGCTGTGAAGGCGAAGAAAAACATTTCGTGAGAGAAGCTGAGTCTGTCGCCGCGCTGTGATACAAGTTGCGATTCAAGGACCGCGCGCCGTGTCACGTCTGTCACGCCTGCAGCATCGCAAAACCTGTCGAATTCTCGAACGGACAAACTAAACGCAGTTTGGGAGATCAGTTCTTCTGCGAACCCGGAAAGCGCCCGAATTCCCGCCGCAGCGGAATCACCGAGACGCATCCGGGCGACCGTGTCGAATAGAACGAACTTACTTGCCCCGGCGGGCAGAGATGCGGCAGCCTGCCCAATAAGTTCCGCTTCGAGTCCTGAGCGCGCTATCTCAAGCAGGGCTTGGCAGTTCGTGAAATTTTCATCTTCCTGGCTAAGTTTTGCGAGCAGTGACTTCAGCGCGGATCGCGGCGGACTGACAAGAACCTCTTCGACTGACAGAAGCTCTTGCCTAGCTAGGGTGCCTTGTGAGGTGATAACAATGCCCGCACCATAGCGCAGTGCGAACGCTTGGAGACTTCGCGTCAAAGCAGTTCGCAAAGGCTCCGGACACTCGTTGTAGCCGTCGAGAAACAGAACAATATGCCTCATCAGGAGGCGGCTCGCTCTTAGGAAATCGCGCGCGGAAGTGCCGAGTAGTCCAAGCTCGACGTCAATGATCCTCTGCAGTTTGCCCTCGAAGTCTTTGGCTTGGATGTGGATGGGTACAACACCGGCCTGGATACATTCCGTGGCGATGCGCGCACTCAGCAAGGACTTCCCACATCCTGACGGCCCCCTAATCAGAAGCGCAGATCGCGACGACAAAGCCATCTCCAGAACCTTAGGCGCCGAAATCAGTTTTTCATCAAGGTAGTATTGATCCTCCGCCAGTCGCTTACCGATTGGCCCGTGAAACTCCAAGAAGGAAGACTCATAGCCCGACAGTGTTCGCTCTGATATGAGTACGGTTTCGCAAATTGCCGCAGCTCTTCCTGATACGCGTTCGAGGCCCAAATGAGCTGCTAGCGCTTGGCATCGCTCTTCACTCAGCAAGGCCCCTGACATTGCGCTGAGCGCAACCTCGATCGCATCGTGCCCACCAATAGACACTTTGAAATCACTCGGTGGCAAGGAGGATCCGGCCGGAATCGTCGGCACAATGGCGAGCAAGGCGTTGGGATAGCCGGAAAGAGTGCCGAATAGTCCGGCCATAGCATCACGCAACGCATTCTTGGCGTCTAGGGCCTGGGTGTACCCGTTGCGTAGCTTTCGACTGCCATAAGGTCCAAGCTGAATCCAACTGCCGTTCACACCGCCCTTGACAGGCTGCGTGTACCCCTTGGCTTCAATGACAAGCGTAGTTGTGGCGGAGAAGACCGCGACATCAACCTGACGCCCGCAAACGTTGAAGTTGGCGAATATGTAGGCCCATTCGCTGCCCCTCTCTAGAGCGTCGCAAACGGTAACCAGGACCTCGCGGTCCGAGGCGTGTTCGATGCGCTCGCCGATAAAGAGATGAATGCCGTTCCCGCCGTAACGTGCTGCGCTCATCAGTTTGAATCACCCGCACGACGCGCCAAGTACCGGCATAGCTGCCGCCTGGAAAACGAATCCATAGTCCCCCCGTGAACGGAACATATTGCCTTATCACATTCTCCGTCAAGTTGTCCGGCCGCTAAATCCGGTTGCCAAATGCTTTCGCCTGGTCCGGCAGGTAGTTATGTGGGTCATAGACCTGCCAAGCCCCGAACAGCTTGCGCCCAAGTATGATTTTCGCGATGTGCTCCTCGGTGGGCGTTGAGATGTTCGCTCTGGCAGTCTTGTGCCGATCGTGGATCGACCAAAGCTCTCTCTCCATCTGTTCGTATCGACCAGCCATTGCATGATGTCGTAAAGGAGTGTGAGCGGCGCACGCGTCCCCACGGGCTCGTCACCGCCAGTTCGTGGAGATGTACTTGCTGGGTAGCCGCCGATCGCAGACCTTGTGCACCATGTCAGGATATCTGGGGCACGCGGAGGGTGATCTGCTGTCGAAATCCCAGACAGAATTAAATGTTAGTGTTTTAGGGCAAGTTTCCCAGCGAGAGTGGGAGGTGTGCCATGAAACGCAAGCAATATTCGGTCGAGCAGATCGTCGCGGCGCTCAAGCAGGCAGAGCTGGGCATGCCGGTCGCGGATCTGGTGCGTCAGCTCGGCGTATCCGAGCAGACGTACTACCGGTGGAAGCGCCTGTACGCGGGCCTGGAGTCGAACCAGGTCCGCGAACTCAAACAGCTGCAAGATGAGAATGCGCGGCTCAAGAAGTTGGTCGCCGAGCTCAGCCTGGACAAGGTGATTTTGCAGGAGATTGCCGTAAAAAAATGGCCGCGCCCGCGCTGAAGAGGCAAGCAGTGACCTACATCCAGGATCACTACGGCCTTTGCACGCAGCGGGCGTGTGGGTTGGTCAGGCAAGCGCGCAGCACGCATTACTATCGCAGCGTCAAGGATCCGCAGACGGCGCTGCGTCAGCGCATGCGCGAGATCGCGCAAACCCGGATCAGTTATGGTTATCGGCGTATCCATGTGCTGCTGCGCCGCGAAGGCTGGCAGGTCAGCCGCAACCGGGTCTATCGGCTCTATGCCGACGAGCAATTGCAGTTGCGTAGCAAGTTGCCCCGACGGCGAAAAATGGTGGTCTCGCGCCGTGAGCGCTGCGTGCCTACTCGTCCGAATGAAGTGTGGAGCCTGGACTTTGTCGCCGATCAACTGGCCAACGGCGCGCGCTTGCGCGTGCTGACCGTCGTCGACGTGTTCACTCGAGAGGCCCTGGCGACAGAAGTCGGACAGCGCTTGCGCGCCGAAGACGTCGTGGCGGTACTTAACCGGTTGGTTGCTCAGCGACAAGCGCCGCGCTTCCTCTTTGCCGACAACGGCAGCGAGTTCTCTGGACGGCTGTTGGATATGTGGGCCTACCACTACAAAGTGCAGATCGACTTCAGCCGGCCGGGCAAACCAACCGACAACAGCTTCATCGAAACCTTCAATGGATCATTCAGGGACGAATGCCTGAATCTGCATTGGTTCGAATCCTTACCCGAAGCCAGACGAGAGATCGAGGCTTGGCGCCAGGACTACAATGAAACCCGGCCTCACATGGCCCTGAACGACTTAACACCGGGCGAATTTGCCCGGAAATACAGCCTCCGACAGCAAGCCGGAGGCTCATGATGGCCCGATCACTAACATCGATCGCTGTCCATGAAACCCAAGCGGATCACAGTTTGTCCGGCCTTTTGTCCAAGGCAACAAGAACGATTTTGCCGATGCGCAAGCGATTTGCGAGGCGGCGTGCTGTCCAAACATGCGGTTCGTGAGCCCACGCAATGAGGCTCAGCAGACCGTGTCGATGCTGCACCGGGTGCGAGGGAGCCTGCTACGGAACAGAGCTGGCACCATTAACCAGATTTGACCCTAACCCCGAATGGGCCCGGATCAGAAGTAGAGATTCCCGACTGAGTATGGGTGTGGCTTTCCTAACCGAGCATGGGGCATAAAGATGAACCCTATCTGCGAGGACTATCGTCATTCACCTTGTCCGGCTTGAAGACCATGCCGAGATATATCTGAAGCCAGAATAGGTCCTGATAATTCTTCCTGCATGCGGACTCTAGGTCCGTAATGGAGGCTCGCAGCTCGTTAGGGACTGAGTCCAAGGGGACTGAAGAGCATTCGGGTCGTCGTTGAAGCGCGGGACTGAGCAAGGGATTCGTTGAGAGCATGGCCACGGCGGCACGGCTCAACTGCACGGTTGCTTCATCGGAGAATGGGACGGGAGAGAATTTTCTCGTCATGTCAGTAGCCCATTTTCGCAATTCTGCATTCTCAGAAGAAGCAGGCTCTTTGAGTAAACCTATTGCTAACTGGACATAGTCTTTCTGTGTTGCTGTTTCTGTTATAGACTTCTGCGTCCACCATCCAATCAAGCCGACTACAATCGGCATTGCCAGCAGCGCGATAATTTGCGCCATCTTATAAACTCGATCTAGCTTAGTCTCTGCGCTCAATTTTTCCCTCACGGAAGGTTGTGCGGTAATTGTCCGCTTGATTGTGTGCTGATTGGGCTGACCATGAAGCACTAGGCAATCCTTGCTTGCTCCAGCGGGGTGCTTGCACCACGAACTTACTATCCTCGCGTTTTGAGGCGGGTTTGCTTTAGATTGATCATTTCAGCAAGGTTGGCCGAAGATGGACCTCTATGGCCGGCTTTTTTATCGGATTCACACGATAACCAACCTTGTTGTCGCATGGATAAAATACCTTGTTTGCAGCGATGATAGTGGACATACGAGCGATGGCTTTTTAGGAAAACGTAAAAGGTTCAAGTTTGTAGTCTATGCCTGACTTAGCTGCCTTGACCACAAGGACTCCGATGAACGATCAAGCTGAGGGCGTCGTTCGCTCGCTTGCTCCCGACTATTTTCCGCGGGGGCTCGTAATCAGCGAGGCAGACTTGCGCGACAGCGTCGACGAAGCCGGACTGCTCGCTCTGGTCGGCAACAAGATCGTGCTAGGTGAGCCGGGCATGGGCAAGAGCGAACTCATGCGCGAACTTGGACGGCGGCTTGGGGTTGATTTAGTTACCGCAATTCGCTTCATCAATTCCAAGAACCCAGGCAAGTTGGTGTCTGCGGGCAAGCCTTTGCTAATCGACGGTCTTGATGAGGCTATGTCGAGACGCGAGGGCGACGCAGTCGATGCGATCTTGGCCCAGCTCGAAGAGGCGGACTTACCGCCTTTCATCCTCTCGTGTCGATCGCGAGAATGGCAAGCGCGTAGCGTGACGAATTTGCGTCGGCTCTACGGTGCTGAGCCTCGAGTCTTGACGCTCGAACCTTTCGATCGTAGTGACGCGCGGGCGGTTCTGTTTGCACAGAGCCCGAGCTTGGATGTTGATCATGTGCTCGATCACCTCGAGGCCTACAGCCTCCAAGATCTTTACCGTAACCCGCTGACGCTTGGCTTGATCCGACGTGTCGCGGAGACTGACACGCAATTGCCGGCGACGCGCGCGACATTGTTCGAGCGCGTCTGCACCCTTATCTGGCCAGAACATGATGGAGATCGGCAGGATGAGGGGCTGGCCCAGCTGACGCAAGACGAAGCGCTTGACGCCGCCGGTGCGATCGCCGCCGCACTGCTATTTAGTGGTGCCGAAGCCGCCAGCGCGGCAGGCGCTGCGCAGGTGCTGCAGGGCGATGTGCGACTCGCCGATCTCGAGGCCCTGCCGAAGGGCGAGGCCTCACGCGCGATTTTTTCGTCGAAGCTGTTTCTCAGTGTCGGGCCGTTGCGCGCGAAGCCGATTCATAGAGTCATCGCCGAGTATCTCGGTGCACGCTGGCTTGCACGTCAAGCGGCGACGCCGCGCGCGCAGCGGCGCTTGCTCGCCCAATTGCATGGCAGTGGCGGCGTTCCGGCAAGTCTACGTGGACTCCATGCCTGGCTCGCCTATCACAGCCCGGCGATGGCTGAGCGCATCATCACCGCAGACCCGTATGGCGTGCTGCGTTACGGCGAGGACACCTTGTTAACGCCGCATCTTGCGGACTGTCTATTCGAGGCACTGAGCGAGCTCGCTGAGGACGATCCTTATTTCCGGGCAGCAGACTGGGACCGCAAGACTGCTGCTGGACTGATGATTACTCCGCTCAAGCACAAGATTCAGAAAATCATCTCCTCGGCAGCCAGTAGCGCGCACTTGCGCGCGCTGCTGATAGAAGGACTCAAGGCAACAGCGCTCGCAATTGAGCTTGCAGATACTTTGGAGGCGATTGTCCTCTCCCGTGAACGCTTTTATCGCGAGCGCGAAGATGCCGCAGAGGCCTTGCTGCCACACCGCGACCGGGCATGGTGGCGCACGACGATTGCAGCGCTGATCGACCAGGGTGGAGAGGATGCGCCGAGACTTGCGCTTCGACTGATCCAGCTGATAGATGCCGACGTATCAGATGAGCTTCTGGTCGCAACGCTTTTCGCCGAAATGGGGATGAGCCGTTCTCCGCTACGCCGCTCGAAACCGCAGCGCGTCCACACCATTCGCAGCTATGAGGAACTATTTGCCGTGATTTCGTCGGTGCGGCTCGTCGGGATACTCGACTTGATAGTCGATTATGCCCAGCTGTTGCACGATGACGATTGGCGAAGCGCCGGCGAGGTGGCCGATATCGTCACCAATCTCATTGTTCGCGGTATTGATGAGGGTGCTATCGGTGTCGTCGAGGCGCCGTCGTTGTGGCGCTGGCTAGAAGCACTCGAGCACGAGCATTACTATGACCGCCACGCTCGGCAGAGGCTCGCGGCGCAACTGTCGTCGCAGGACGCCTTGCGTCGTGCAATTCAGGCGCATGTGCTGGCTCACGATCGCCGTCGGGATAGTCTATGGGCCACCGCCATCTTTTTGCAGCGTCGCCTTCTACGGCAGGATTGGCGGCAAGACGACATCATTATCTTGTTCGACCGGCTAGCCCAAGGTAACAACAAAGATCCCGCGGCGCGCCAAGACTGGCAAGATTTGGTACAGGTCGCGTGGCGACATGATGGACTCGAACCGGTCGTGCGCGAAGCTGCAGAGCGATTCCGTCGAGGCGACAAAGCGCTCGGTGATTTTCTGAGTAAGCTTGAGAACCCCAAAAAGCCAGCGTGGGAGGTCCGTCAGGAGAAGGAGCGGGCAAAGCGGGAGCGCAAACGCAAGGTGGCGATTGAGGAGGCGCGTCGCTCATTTGGCATGGCACGCGATGATCTGCGCGCTGGCGAGCTGGGCGCGATTCTGCGGCCGGCTCAGGCCTATTTGGGTCTGTTCCGCGACCTTCCCAGCGAATTGCCCCCAGTTGAGCGGCTGTCGAGCTGGATCGGGCCGGACCTATGCAGCGATGCGCTGATCGGATTTGAGGCCGTATTGCACCGCTCGGACCTACCCGCGCCGGTTGAGTTTTCCAACGGTTTTGCTAGCCGTTCGATTTACAATTTCGGCTTCCCTATCATGGCTGGGCTATACGAGCGCATGCGACTTGGCAAGAGCTTTGCCGAACTATCCACACAGCTTAAGCAATCGGCGTTACTGCTCAGTTATGAAGGTCATGGTTGGGGCCTCGACGAGGAAAAGGACGCGCTGCGGGCGGCGCTGGAAGTCGAAGTCATTTCCTGCCTGAACACTCGACAGGCGTTCGCAAGGCTTTGGATCGAGCCTGCGCTCGATATAGGCAAAGAGCATGTTGCAGGGCTCAGAAAACTCGCCCACGATCCAGAATGGCAGGCGACAGGGGCGGCGCTTGGTGCCGAATGGCTAACGAGGTTTCCCAACGTACCGGCTTCGGTTGAAGCAGAATTAGTCGACTGCCTAACCTATGGCGGTGCGCTAGCTGCGCTTCGGGATGTTGCCAAAGCCCGCGCCGAGATGGTGTTCCGCAATGTGGACCATCTGCTGTCGTGGCTAGCGATCGATGTTGTAGTCCGTTTCGATGCTGTGCGACCCGATCTGGCCAAGATAGGTACGTACCATCCTGACTTTATCTGGTTCCTACGGAACCGCCTACAGTTCGAACGGAGAGACGAGAAGCTGCCGCTGACAGTTTCCCAGGCAGAATGGATCATCACCGAGTTCCGCGAGCATTGGCCATATACGGAGCTTAGGGGAACAGGATCGGGCAACACGAACGGCTATGACGCGACCGATTTTCTCCGCTCGCTAATCAGTCGGATCGCTGACGATACGAGCATTGAGGCTGCTGAGGCGATCGCGAGGCTTGTAACCGGCCCCAGGGACAGCTATGCGGAGTTGATTCGTCACATGGCTGCCGAGCAGCGGCAGAAGCGTGTCGAGGAGGATTTTTCAGCGCTTTCGCCGGCCGATCTAACTTCGCTTCTCGACGATGGCCCTCCCACCAATATTGATGATTTGAAGGCGCTAGTGTGCGAAGAGATGTCCGTCGCGCAGCTTAAGCTCATCGGCGACGATCTCGATTCGGTCGTAGATTTCTGGACCGATGATGGCATGCCTCGCGACGAGAATCGATGCCGCGACCGTCTCGCCGGAATGATTGGCCCTGAGGTCGACCGCTACGATATTCAGCGGATTACCGAGGCGGACATGCCTCAGACCAAGCGCGCGGACCTGGCTTTTGCGCGTGGGTCGATGCAGTTGCCGGTTGAGGTCAAAGGCCAGTGGCATAGCGAGGTTTGGGATGCCGCGAACGGCCAGCTCGACATGCAGTATATGATCGACTGGAGTTGCGGGCAACGCGGTATCTACTGCGTTTTGTGGTTCGGTGATTTACCGCCGTCGACGAGGCGGCGGTTGAAGGCGCACCCCGATGGGCTTCCTGCACCGACGACAGCGGAAGCCATGCGTACGATGCTAATCGATCGGATTCCCGAGGCGCGCCGCACGCTGATCGACGTCGTTGTGATCGATCTATCGGCCGGCAAGCCCAAACGCGTTCTTTCTCATGCAGCGTCGGATGGCTAGCGATTCATGATCGCGCCGGTGAAGCAGCGACACTCAACCACTGATTGCAGTTACAGGTTGCGCGCTTAGCAGGGCTCCTTTGCAAAATTTCAGACTAAATGAAATTTCGTACGAAAAATTCCAAGTTGGATGACTCGGCGGTACCAATCTTAATGACGAAATTTCTCTAGGTCATTGATATTTTTGGATTTTGAATTCCAAATCGGTTGAGCTTCGACATATGGGCCGGGCGCCGCAGCCCGTTCAACTCGAGACCGTTCCAAGCCGGTCAAATGCAGCGTAAGCGAAAGCTGTGGCCGGATGTCTCCTCCGGGCCGCAGGCGCATTCAAGCGCGTATGTACACCCATCCCGCCACTTGCATTCTTGCGATCTCAAGAACAGCCGGGCCACCCAGGACTTGCAGTGGTTCCCTGTTGCCCCTGCCCAGTCGTTCCAGACTGACGGGGCAGATCCACGTCGAGGCATCCAGGCGCTCATGCGCCACGTCCAACGCGGCTTCGACAGCCTGCGCATTGGCGATGATGCGCACTTCGGCGGCAGGCATGCCATTTCTCAAGTTCAGTGCGTTGTTTCGTGCCCGTTGAAGGGCAGCCGGCGAGGGGGCGTGCAGGATGACTTTCAGTTCCGGTTCCATGTGGGTCTCGCTATTGGTCTATTTGTCAGCAGGTCAACGAGGCCCCAGTACTTCGTTCAACTGATCGCCCTGGGGCATGCCCCTGAACTTTTTCACGGTGCCGTCTTCCTCGCGTACGACGATTCCCGGTGTTCCCCGGAAGCCCGTCGACACCATCAGCATCTGGTTGCGCGCCAGCACTTCCAGTACGTCATCAGGAACTTCGGAGGCGGGTTCGATGCCGCCCTGGTCGAAGCGCTGCTCATTCTTCTGCAGGGCGGCCGAGGGGTCCGGAGCCCGCAATATCGCTGCCGCCTTGGCGGGGCTGTCGTCGCGGATGACCCCCACGAGTATGTGCCGGAGCTGCACTTTGCCGGCCTCAACCCAGGGGCGCGACGCTTCCCAGAACTGATGGCAATAGGGGCAGTTGGCGTCCGAAAACGTGTAGACGATGCGCGGCGCTTCGGAGCGGCCGTCCAGCACCCAAGAGGATTCGCTCAGCTGCGACCAGACTTTCTTTCCCATTGGCTTGGCCACCAGGTCTTGGAGCGTGGCTGCGTCAATGGGGCGGCCTTCCACGTCCACTCGCGTGCCGACGATCGCCGTGCCATCCGGGGTGACATAAATGGCGACGGGGCGTTCCTGGATGGCGCCGGCGAAACCGCGCAGTCCGTCCGCCACGTTGAATTCCTGAATAACGGTAAGTCCCTGGGTTTCCAAGGCCTTGAGCACGGGCGGCCGGGCCGGTTCCCCGGCATGGACCGGCGCGGCCAGCAGTGCGGCACAGGCCGCGACGACGAGCGGACGCGCCAAAGGCTTGGTGCGCATATCAGTCCTCCTTTCTGTTGATGAAGTCATGGCGGGATAGCTTGTCTCTGAGCGTCGCGGATGTCAGTTCGCCGACGTGCGAGTCCACCATCCTTCCCTCGGGATCGAAGAACAAGGTGGTGGGAAGGCCGCGGGCGCTCATGGTTCGCGTGATTGTCGAGAACGGGTCCAAGAGGACGTGGTCCAGCGTCAGGCCGTTATGTTCGATGAACGCTTTCACCTGTTGCTGGGACTCGCCCTGGTTGACGGCGACGAAGGCAATGTCGGGGTAGGTCTTTTGCGCCATCTCGAAAACGGGCATTTCGCGCCTGCACGGAGGACACCAGCTGGCCCACAGGTTGAGAACGACAGGCCGGCCTGTATACGCCTTCAGAGAAATGGGTTCGTTTGCCATCGTCATCAGCGAGGAATCGGGCAGGGGCGGGGCGTGGCGATACATCGAATCCACCGCGCCCATCGCAGCCAGCCAGATGGCTATCCCGGCCAGCATGCCGCCAAATGCCGGCTTGCGCAGCGCGGGCGCCGAACGGGTTTTCAACCACAGGGCAATCGCCGCGGCGAACAAGCCAACCCACCAGGTGAATCCGCCGTCCCCGATGGCCAGAACCGCCTTGGGCGTCGTTGCGTAGTCCTCCCAGTTTCGGACGATGTATCCGAATCGCGCCGCGAGCAGCCCCCAGAAAAACGCATCCAGCAGCGCCCAGCCTGCCGATGCGGACGGGCGCTGCGCAAGCCTGCGCGCCAGGGCGCTTGCTACCCCCAGGGAAACGATCGCGCCAATGGCGATCGCCACCAGGTGAATCGAAAACGGTCCCAGGCCGATCATGGCGCGCCCGCCCGGTCCAAGTGGGCCAGGAACCGATCCGCGTCGATCTCGCCGATCATGCGCAGTTCCCGACGCTCGTTGCCGTCGGGCCCTATGAGAATGAGCGTGGGCGGCCCCAGCACTTTCCAATGCTTGAGCAATGCCTGGTCGGTTGCGTCGTTATGCGTGACGTCTGGGCGTACGACCTGCATGCGCCCGAGCCTGGCCGCCACGGTCGGGTCGCCGAAGACGTTGCGCTCGATCACGTGGCAACTGATGCACCAGTCGGCATAGAAGTCGATCAAGGTCCATTTGCCTTGCTCGCCGGCCTGGGCCAACAGCCTGTCCACATCGGCGACCGACTTGGCGGCAACGTATGCTGGCCTGGAATTTCCGGCGGCGGAATTCTCCGGCAGGCCGCGCAAATGATTCAGCGGCTGAAGGGTTGAGGTTCCGCCGGACGCGCCGCCGACCAGCATGAGAATCGACCACAGGCCGGATACCGCCGCCGTGGTCCGGAGGGTCCACAGCAGGCGGTGCCGGGCCGCCACGGCGTTCGCCCACGCCAATAGACCGAGGGTGACGGACAGCCCCCAAATTGCCCAGATCACGAGACCGATGGTGGCCGGCACGAAGCGGTCCAGCATCAGCGCGGCCATTCCCAGCATGACATAGCCGAATGCCACTTTGACGCGGTCCATCCATGCTCCGGGCTTGGGGAGCACGCGGGCGCCGAACACCGCGATCGCCAACAGGGGCAGGCCCATGCCCATTCCCAGGGCAAACAAGGCGATTCCTCCCTGCAGCGCGCTGCCTGTCTGTCCGATGTACAGCAGCGCCCCGGCCAATGGCGCCGTCATGCAAGGCCCGACGAGCAGCGCCGACAGGAATCCCAGGGCTGCGGCCCCGGGCAGGCTGCCGCCGCCGCTTTTTCTGCCTGCGGACTCGACGCGGCTGACCAGCGCTGAAGGCAGGCGCAGTTCGAACATGCCGAACAAGGAACTGGCGAGAACGAGGAACAGGACGGCAAATGCCCCAAGCAGCAAGGGGGACTGCAGCGTGGCCTGCACATTGGCGCCGGCGAGCCCGGCCGCCACGCCGACGACGGCGTACGTTGCGGCCATCGCCAGGACATACGACACGGACAGGGCGAAGGCGCGCCTCGACTTCGCCTGGCTGCCTACGACGATAGAGGAAACGATCGGGATCATGGGGAGCGTGCAGGGCGTGAACGCCAATAGCAGGCCAAATCCAAAAAACAGCACGGGTCCCCAAATCGGTCCGAGGTCCGCCAGGCGCTGGGCGGCGCTCTGGTCCTGCGCGGCGGAAGTGCCTGCCGCTGCCGGCGATCCGCCCTTTGCCGTGGCATCGGCGCTGGCGGCCGGCAAGCTCAGCGCCACCGTTTGGGGAGGGTAGCAAATGCCCGCCTCGGCACAACCTTGCCAGTGCAGCGTGGCCTGCGCGCCGGCGCCCTGCCAGCGCAGGCGCAGGGCGTCTCCGGTGTAGACCTCTGTTTCGCCGAAAAATTCGTCGTGCTTGGTGACGCCTTCAGGTAGGGTGACGGCGGCTTCGCTGCCATCGCCGCCGACGATCTTCAGCGACTGCCGATAGACGTAGTAGCCTTTCGCGATGTGGCCTTGAACCGACAGGAAGTCCCCTTCCCGATAAACCGGCTCGACCTTGAAGACCTCGTCCGGCTCCAGGAATTCCACGTCTTCCGACGATGAAAGCCAGCCGCTGTCCGCCCGTGCGCCACCGATGGCGAACCAGCACACCAGGAACACTGCAATGAGCCGCCCAAACCGAATCAAATCCCGCTCCTTCAACCGCTATTCCGCCATGTTGCAACATCCCGATTAAGCGAGACTAAAGGGCGCGCGAGGCGGCTGGCGGGTTGCAGCCATGCGCCATGTGTGTCGGGAAACTCGCCTAACATATTCCCTGTTGTTTACAGGAATCGAGACTGCTGTGCGGGTACTTTTGGTCGAGGACGATGATCTGATCGGTAAAGGAATTGTGGCCGGCCTCAGGCCGCACGGCATTACCGCGCATCACGTATGCACGGCCGCCGAAGCGGAGGCCGCGCAGGCCGAGGCCGCCTACCATGCCCTGATACTGGACCTGGGCCTTCCCGATCGCGACGGCATGGAGTTGCTGTCTATTGCCAGGGCCGTGGATCCAAACATGCCCGTCCTGGTTCTGACGGCGCGAGACGCCATGGAGCATCGGCTTGCGGGCCTGCATGGCGGGGCGGACGATTACATGACGAAGCCCTTCGACCTGCGTGAGCTGGCCGCCCGCCTGCATGCGCTCGTGCGGCGCACGCAGGGCCGGACGACCCAGGTCATCAACGCCGGCCCGTTGCGGCTTGAGCCGGATAGCGGGCTTGCGTGGTTCGACGGCGCTCCGATTCTGCTTTCGCGCCGGGAAGTCGATCTGCTGACGCACCTGGCGGCTGCAGACGGCCGATGGGTGATGCCGGATGTCCTCAACGAAAGACTGTACGGAGGGTGCGAGGAGATCAACAGCAACGCCTTGAACGTGCATATTCACAACATACGGCGCAAGCTGGGAGCCGCTGCGATAGAGACGGCTCGCGGCCTGGGATATCGGTTGGGCTGGAGATCGGAATCATGAGCTTGAGGTTTCGCGCGGTCCTGATCGCCGGGATTTCCATCGCGGTGCTTTGGGCCGCGGCGGCCGCCTGGATGATGCAGGGCGTGCGCGCCGATCTCGATCGAACGCTCGATGGCCGCCTCGCGATGTCCGCCCGGATGGTCGCCGGGCTGCTGGAGCGCGGCGCCCTGGAGCCCGCGAAGCCGGACGGCGACCTGGCCGAGGCGGTGCGCGTAGATGGCGGAGTAGGAATCAGCTGCCTGATCCGAGGGCTGCATGGAGAGGTGCTGGCGCGGACCAACGACAGCCCGACAGGCATAGACAGTGTCGCCACCGGATACAGCGTGCACGAGGAGCGCGGGCAGAAATGGCGTGTCTACGTGCTGAACGCTAACGGTTACCAGATCACCACCGCCGACCGCATCGATCAACGGAATCTGTTGATCGAGGATCTCTTGCGGGCCGCTGGCATCCCGTTTCTCATCGCGGTGCTTGGCGGGCTCGGCGCGCTATGGATAGGCATCGGCAGGGGGCTCGCTCCGCTAAAGAACTTGCGGCATCAACTCAGGGCGAGGCAGACCGAGGACACGTCTCCGATTGCGGTCCATCGCTCGCCTTCTGAGCTGCGGCCGGTGCTCGACGCCATGAACGGGCTGCTGGGGCGGCTTGCGTCCGCGCTCTCCAGTCAGCGGGCATTTACGGACGCGGCCGCGCACGAACTGCGAACGCCGCTGACCGTGATCGACACGCACCTGCAGGTGATTCGGATCACCGACCGCGAAGACGCGGAGTTTTCACTTCGGAGCGCAGAGGAGGGCGTGCGGCGCTTGCGGCGAACGCTGGACCAGATGATGATCCTGGCCCGCACCGAGGCGGACGTCACCCAAGTCGAAGGAAACTGCACTTCCATCGTATCAGCGGTCCAAACCGCACTGGGCCGCCTTGGCGACGGCGCGTGCGATCGCGTGGACCTGACCATAGAGGGCGACGACCGGCGGGCGGCGATGCCGAAATCGATGCTGGAAACGGCCGTGCGCAACCTCGCCGAGAATGCCGTTCTCTATTCTCCGCGGGAACGGCGCGTCGATGTCGCCGTCGTCTTCGACCAGGAAGCCGCCCGTTGCCGGATTACCGTGGCCGATCGCGGCCCTGGGTTGGGCCAGGAGCAGATCGCCCAGGTCGGACGACGGTTCTGGCGCGGTGACCAGGGCCGCAAGCAGGGCGATGGATCGGGACTCGGCATTTCAATCGTGCGTGCGATTTCCGACCGGTTCGGCGCCCGACTGAAACTGGGCCCACGGCCGGGCGGCGGGCTCATCGCCGAAATCTCGGTCCCGCTATGCGTCGACGACTCGCGGGAAAAACCGCGTTAAGACCGTAGGGGCGCGCGTTCTGCGCGCGGTGCCGGCTTCCCGCAAGTCGCCATCGAATCCAGCGCCATTCTGACCATCGTCTCGCCGAACGCGCGGCGCGAGGCGGCGACCGTGGTGCGGGCCGACGCCGGTCCATAAAAATCGCTCCAGGGCTGGATTTTTTCGAGGCCGCGGACGCGCAAATAGTGAAAACCCCTATTTGCATACGTATGCATTGCTCGAACAGTATGGCATGCGGCTCTCGTTGAACCGGGCCTTGGCGAGGAAGGCCCGGATATCGTCGCCCATTTATGCATTCGAATGCACCAGTGACGGCGGCCATGATTCGGCACGCCGCGAGAGGAGACAAGCATGAGAAGAAGACAGTTCCTGGCGGCTGCGGCCGCCTGCTCCGGCTGGAGCGCCATGCCGTCCTGGGCGCAAGGCGCGCCGGGCCTGAAGCCGGGCAAGCCGTATGCGGGCACCCGGCTGGCGATCATGTTGCCGCCGTCGTCGCAGTTCCGGGCGCAGGAAAAGCGCCTGGGCGAGTTCGAGGCGGCCACGGGCATCAAGGTCGCCTACCAGTACGTGCCTTACGGCCAGCTGCTGGAAAAGCTGACCACCGAAGCGGTCGGCGGTGGCAATGCCTATGATCTGATGGCCTACCAGGACAGCTGGCTGGCTTCGCTGTCGGGCTACCTCAGCCCGCTGGACGCGCACCTGGCGGATGGCGCGGTGGATCTGGGGCGTTATCCCGAGGTCTACCGCAAGGCCTGCCAGTACGGCGGCGCCACCTATGGCTTGCCGGTGCGGGCGCATCCCCAATTGCTGTTCTATCGGCGCGACCTGTACGAACAGGCCGGCGTGGCGCCGCCGCAGACGTGGGACCAGATGCTGGCCGCGGCGACGGCCGTGCAGGCCGCCAGCGGCGTGCCGGGCGTGGTGATGGACTACGTCAAGGGCAGCGGGTTCCAGAATCTGTGGATATGGCTGAACTGCCTGTGGGGCCACGGCGCCGACGTGCTCGACGCAGACGGAAAGCCGTCCTTTCAGCTGCCGGCGGGCGTGCAGGCCACGCAGGCCTATGTGGACGTGCTGCTCAAGCACCGCATCGCCAATCCCGGGTCCAGCCAGTTCAACGAGTACGACATGGTCAACGCCATGGCGCAGGGCAACGGCGCGACCATGATGGTGTGGTGGTGGACCTACTCCGTGCTGACCGGGGAGCGTTCGCGGCTGAAGCCCGAGCAGGTGGGTTTCGCTCCCATGCTGCGGGTCGGCTCGCCGCAGTCGCCGACCGTGGCAATTGTCATGCCGTTCGGCATCGCCAAGCAGTCGCGCCAGAAGGATGCGGCCTGGGAATTCCTGAAGTGGGTGTCCGACCCGGCGCTGGAGAAAGCCATCGTCTGCGACAAAAGCGACCCCCAGAGCGCAGATATCGTCGCGACCCACACGGCGACCTACCTGGACGACGAGGTCAACCGGATCAACCATGGCCTGCATCGCGCCGCGCTGACGAGCCTGCAAGGCGCCCGCACCGTGCCGCAACTGGCGAACTGGCCGCAGATCGCCACCGCGCTGGAATCGGCGGTGTCCGAGATCGTCTCCAGCGGCAAGCCGGTACAGGCGGCGCTGGACGACGCGGCCGCGCAGGTGGCCCGAATGAATCGCCGCGCCCGCGCGCGAGGGTAGGGACATGAAAGACCGTACCCTGAAGTATGCGTTGCTGGCGCCGGCCCTGGTCATTTGTGCGGCGACCCTGCTGTATCCGCTGTGCCAGTCGCTGTGGTATTCGCTGCACGACTGGAACCTGGGGCGTTCGCCTTCGCCCGAGGGCTACGTGGGCTGGCTGAACTACGCCGACCTGCTCTGGCACGATCCTGTCTTCCTGGACAGCGCCTGGGTCACGCTGGTGTTCACCGTGCCTTCGGTGGCGCTGACGATGGCGGTGGCGCTGGGCCTGGCCATGCTGCTGGCGGGCGACGGCCGGCTGCAGGTCAATGCGCGCACGCTGCTGGTGATCCCGTTCGCCATGTCGCCGGCCCTGATCGGGATTTCCTGGCGCTTCATGCTGAATCCGGAATTCGGCGCGGTCGACGCGCTGCTCAAGGCGTTGCTGCCGGGATGGAGCGGCGCGCCCGTGCTGGCGGACCCGGCGCTGGCCATGACGGCCCTGGTCCTGGTCGACGTGTGGCATTGGGCGCCGTACTTCATGCTGACCTTCATCGGCGCACTGGCCGCGTTGCCGCAGGACACGCTGGACGCCGCCCAGGTCGACGGGGCCGGGCGCGGCCGCATCTTCTTCGAAATCGTGCTGCCGCAGCTGCGGCCGGTGCTGACCATCGCCATCCTGCTCAAGACCATCTTCTCGCTCAAGGCGCTGGACCAGGTCGTGACGATGACGGCCGGCGGGCCGGGCGCGGCCACCGATACGTTGCCGCACGCAATCTACAGCACCGCCTTCCGCTTCTACGACATCGGCTACGCCTCGGCCATGGCCTGGCTGCTGGCTGTCGTGATGATGGGGCTGGCGCTCGTCTATTCCCGTTTTGCCATGGGACGCTCATCATGACCCAGACCGCCGTTCTCAATCCCGCCACCGCCACTCGCCGCCGGGCCCGCCGCGGCCTGGCGCGGCGCGTGGCCATCTGTCTGGTCACGCTGGCCTGGTTCGCGCCCGTCGTCTGGATCGTCGCCACGGCCTTCAAGCCCAGGCTCGACGTCTACAGCCTGGCGCTATGGTTTCGCCCCACGCTCGACAGCATCGTCGCGGCCTTCGGTTCGCCCTACCTGCTGGGCCAGCGCCTGTTCAACAGCGTGTTCGTCACCGCGGGCACTCTGCTGATGGCGATTCCGGTGGCCACGATGGCGGCCTATGCGTTTTCGCGCTTTCGCTTCCCGGGCGGACAGTTGGGGCCGCTGCTGCTTCTGGCCACGCAGTTCCTGCCGCCCGTCATCATCGTGATCCCGCTGTTCGTGGTGTTCCGCAACCTGGATCTGCTGGACACGCCATGGGCGTTGATGGTGGCCAATCTGTCGTTCGTCGTGCCTTACGCGACCTGGATGATCAAGGCGTTCTTCGACGCCTTGCCGCCCGACATGGAAGAGGCCGCCCAGATCGACGGCGCCTCGCGATTGCGCGCGTTGTGGGAAGTGGTGGTGCCCGTGGCGCTGCCTGGCATCGCCACCGCGGCCATCTTCTCGTTCGTGGTGTCGTGGAATGAATTCTTCTACGCGCTGGTGCTCACGCGCGAGCAGGCGGTGACGTTGCCGGTGGCGCTGATGAGCGCGCGCACGGAACAGGGAGACGCCTGGGAAATCATGGCCAGCATGGGCCTGTTCATCATCGCGCCCATGCTGCTCATTTCGCGCTTCGTCCAACGGTATTTCGTCAAGGGCCTGGTCGCAGGCGCGATTCGCTGAGGAAAACAATGGCTTCCGTAAAACTGATCGATATCGAGAAACGCTGGGGCGGCGTGGTCGGGGTGGCCCGCCAGTCGCTGGAGATCGCCGACGGCGAATTCGTCGTCTTCCTGGGGCCATCGGGCTGCGGCAAGACCACCACCATGCGCATGGTGGCGGGACTGGAGGCCCCCAGCGCCGGCGAGATCTGGATCGGCGGGCAGGACGTTACCGACGCGCTGCCCAAGGACCGCGACGTGGCGATGGTGTTCCAGAACTACGGCCTGTACCCGCACATGACGGTGGGTGAGAACATCGCTTATCCGCTCAAGGTGCGCGGCGTGGCGGCGTCGGAGCGGCGGGAGCGGGCTCGCGCGGTGGCCGAGAAGGTGGAGCTGGCCCACCTGCTGGACCGTCGTCCGCGCGACCTGTCCGGCGGGCAGCGCCAGCGCGTGGCTCTGGCTCGCGCCATCGTGCGTCGCCCGCAAGTCTTCCTGATGGACGAGCCGCTGTCCAACCTGGATGCCAAGCTGCGCGTCAGCATGCGCGCGGAAATCCGCCGTCTGCAATGCGAGCTGGGCGTGACCACGATCTACGTCACCCATGACCAGATCGAGGCCATGACGCTGGCCGACCGCGTGGTGGTCATGCGCGGCGGCCTGATCCAGCAGGTCGGCACGCCCGCCGACGTCTACAACCGGCCCGCCAATCTGTTCGTTGCAGGCTTCGTGGGATCGCCGTCGATGAACCTGCTGCCGGCGCGGGCGCTGGAGGGCGGCCTGGAGGTCGAAGGCGTACGCCTGGCCGGCTTTGCCGGCCCGCCGGACAAGGCCCTGGTGCTGGGCGTGCGGCCCGAAGACGTGGTGCTGACGGCGGCGGGCGCAGCAGACCTGGACGGCGTGGTCTACATGTTCGAGCTGACGGGCGACGCGGTGCTCGTCACGCTGGACGTGGGGGCTTCGCGGGTTTGCGTGCGGGGCGACCGCCACCTGCGCTACGCCATCGGCGAGCGCGTCGGGCTGCGTCTGCCGCGGGAACATTGCCACCTGTTCGACGCCGCCACCGAGGCGCGGCTGTCCGCCTGAATCATGGCCGTCCGCTCAAACCGGCCATACCGCCGAGCCGCGCATGATGATTTCGCCCGGCAGGCGTTCGCGGCGCGCGCGCCGGTCGGGCGCCGCGCGGCGCTGGCGCAGCAGTTCCACGGCGTGGCGCGCCATGGCGTCGATGGGCTGGCGCACGGTGGTCAGCCCGTAGGGGGCGCGCGCGCCTTCCGGCACGTCGTCGAAGCCGGCCACCATCACGTGGTCGGGAATCCGCCAGCCCAGCACGTGGCGGCACGCATCGATGACGCCCATGGCCATCTGGTCGTTGGCGCAGAACACCGCGTCCGGCCGGGCGCCCTGGGCGACCGCATCCAGAAAGGCCGCGTGCGCCTGATCGTAGGAAAAGCCGCCGTCGAGCACCGCGGCCTCGGGCAGGCCGGCGGCGCGCAGGCCGGCCTGGAAGCCGTCGATCCGCCGCCGGCCGACCGGCGCGGCCGCCGGACCGCCCAGGCAAAGAAAGCGTCGACGGCCCGCGGCCAGCATGCCGTCGGCCAGCGCCCGCGCGCCGGCTTCATGATCGGTGGACACCGCATCCGCGCCGGTCTTGCCGGGGCTGCGGTTGAAAAACAGCACGGGCACGCCTTGGGCCGTGAACGGCTGCACATCGGTCGGGTCCAGCGCGGCGCAGGCGATCAGGCCGTCCAGCGGGTAACCCCGCAGGCGCAGCAGCACCGGCCTGGCGGAGGCGTCGTCATCGACCGCCAGCAGGATCATGTGCTGGCCGGCGCACGCCAGGGCATCGCCCAGCGAGTAGAGCAGGGCGGGCGCGCTGCGCAGGGTATAGCGGGTGATCAGCACGCCGACCGCATGCGAACGACGCGTGATCAGCGAGCGCGCCAGGGCGTTGGGCGCATAGCCCAGCCGGGCGGCGACGGCCAGTACGTGTTCGCGCGTTTCCTCCGAAATATGGCTGCCCGGCTGGAAGCAGCGCGACACGGTCGATTGGGCGACGCCGGCCGCCTGGGCCACGTCGTACGAGGTGGCGCGGGCGGTGCGCGGGCGGGAGTTCGTTGGCATGGGCATGGGACCGATTTTTTCGACCGATTATGCATTCGAATGCCTGCGCTTCAAAGCGTGGATTGCCTTTTCGCATTTTCCCTTTCCGGCGCCATCGCGCCGCCACAGGAGTCAAGCAATGAATGAAATCGTTCTGGATCACGCCAGTGCCCAGGCTCGCGCCATCGCCCGTGAGGACATGGTGGCTTGCCGGCTGGCGTTCATCGATTGCAAGCTGCCCGGGTCCGACCTGAAGGAGAACTACTCTATGATCGGTCCGGGCGTGACGCAATCCGACGAACAAGTGGTGAACCTGCGCGAACCCCACGGATTCAATATCGGCGCCGCAGCCATGCCGGGAGGCGTTACCAACAACCTGCACCTGCACTTCAGCGCCGAAGTGTTCTTCATTCACTCGGGTCTATGGAAATTCCGCTGGGGCTCGGACGAGCTTGCCGGCGAACTGCAAGCCGGGCCAGGCGACGTGCTCAGCATCCCGACCTGGATCTTCCGCGGTTTCTCCAACGTCGGCGATGAGCACGGCTGGATCTTCACCGCCCTGGGCGGCGACGACACGGGCGGCATCATCTGGCATCCCGACGTACTGAGCGCGGCGGCCGGGCATGGGCTGTTCCTGGGGCGCGACAACACCCTGGTGCATGGCGCGCCGGGCCAGCCGCCCGCGGGTGAACTCATCGAGCCCTTGAATCCCGCCGACATGGCCGCGCTGCCGCGCTACGCGCCGGCGCAGATGCGCCGGCGCGTAGTCGCAGCGCAGGAGCGCGACTGGTCGGCTGGCGCGCTGTTGGGCGCCCGCGCATGCGAACTGGCCCCGGTCATCGGCCATGGCATGAGTGAAGACCGGGCGCAGGCCGCGCCGATCTCCAATCCGCACGGCTTCTCGGTCGACTGGCTCCGGCTCGCGCCTGGCGGCGCCACCGGCCGGATGCGACTGCGGGAAAAGCAGGTGTTGATCGTGATGCAGGGCGAAGCCGACCTGGTGCTCAACGGCCCGGGCCGGGAAGTGGTGCTGCGGTTGCGCGAACAAGCCGTCTATTCGGTGCCGGCCGGAGTCTGGCGCGAATTGCGCCAGGCCGGGGGCGAACCGGCCACGGTGATCTCGGTGTGCGCGGGCGACCAGCGCAAGCGCATCGAATGGCCGGCCGACACGCTGGCGCAGGCCGCCGCGCGTGACGTGGCCTTGGATCCGGACGGCTATCTGGCGCGCCGCAGTCTGCTGCCTGACACCGCTCTCGGTGTCGGCGAAGCGCGCTTCTGACGATGGCGCCCGCCTTGCTGCTGATCGGCGGAACGCTGTGCGACGACGCTCTGTGGGCGCCGCTGCTGGACGTGGCGCCGCCATTGGCTGAATGCATACATGTGGCGGATTACCGCCGCTACGAATCGGCCCGCGAGGCGGCCGCCGATCTGCTTGAACGGTATCCGGGCCGCCTGGTGCCGGTAGGCTTTTCCCTGGGCGGCTTCGTCGCCCAGGAAATGGCCGCGCTGGCGCCCGAGCGCCTGTCCGGGCTGGTATTGGTGGCAACCAACGCCCGCGCAGATGCGCCGGGCGGCGCGCAGGCGCGCCAGCGCATGATGGATCTGGCGGACACGCTGGGGCTGGGCGCGGCCATCCGCCAGCAGCTATGGCCGGCCTACGTGGCGCCGGGCAGGCTGTCGGACGACCCACTGCAGGACGCCATCGTCGCGATGGCCGAGCGGCTCGGCCCGGAGGTATTCCGGCGGCAGGCCGCGATTGCGGCCACGCGCGCCGATGGGCTGGCGCGCCTGTCGGCGTGGCGTGGTCCTGCACTGGTGGTAAGCGGCGGGCAGGATGCGTTGAATCCGGAGGACCGCCAGTTGGAGATGCGCGTCCGGATGCGGCAGGGGCGATGGGTCAGCCTGCAGAACGTGGGCCACTTCGTGCCGCTGGAAGCACCCGCAGGGTTGCATTGCATACTGCGCGAATGGCTGCGGGACTATGTTTTCCCGCGCCCGGCATCATCACGGCACCGCATGACGCTGGAACCGGCGACGCAAGATGAGCGCAACCCTGCAAGTCACGGAAGAACCCCTGGCCGATGAAGACATCCTGCTGCTGCGGCGCAGCCGCGGCGGCGTGCTGGTCCTGTTGGGCGCCGTCGCGATGGCGGGTTTCGCGGTCTTTCGAGTATGTGGACGGGCGGGGATCATGGGGCCGAGGCCCTTGTTCTTCCGGATCGAGGACCAGCCGGCCATGACGCTCTGAGCACGCGGCGCGCGGCCGGCCTATGCCAGGCGCAGGCCGGTCATGCCGGCCGTGATGACCATGGTCACCAGGCTGCCCACGCCAATGACGCCCCAGGCCGCCGCGGCCGACCGTGATTCGGATGCGCCATGGCCGCGCATGACGACCCGCAGCCCGCAGGCGAGATGGACGATGAGCAGCCAGACTGCGATCGAATAGTGCGGCAGCAGCCGGATGTTCCAGGCGTCTCCGACCAGCCCGACGGGCTCGCCGATGGCCCATGCGTAGTTGGTGTCGGTGCCGAAGTAGCGCGCCAGGACGAATACCGAGTTGATGTGCGAAGCAATGAAGAACGCCAGGTAGATGCCCGAGGCGGTCTGCAGGGAATCCAGCATGTCGGCGCGCCGCGCGGTTTTCGGCTTGAGCAGCACCAGCCCGCTGAGAATCTGCAGGAAGAACAGCGTGATGAGGACGGGCTCGACGGCGCCGTGGCGGTAGACGGCCCGCAACACGTCCATGACCGCCATATGCACGTCGTTGCCCAAGACGCCCAGCATGTGGTTGAAAAGGTGCGGCGCAAGAAAGGCGAGCAGAAGCGCCAGCGATGCGATGCCGTGGCCGACTCTCAGCCTGGAATAGACAGCGGGGTCGTCAAGCACGGCCGGACGCGGCAACGTGGTGCGCATCGTCATGGCCGACAGGGCCGCCAGCGCGATCCACAGCCCGGTCCATACGGCGATATCGTGACCGTTGATTTTCATCAGGTAGAGCAGCACGCCCAGCAAGGTATAGGCGGGCGGCGCGGCGACAGCCAAATGGGCCAACCGTCTTGCCAGCACCAGGCGATCGGTCGGCGCCGCCTGCCGTCCCAAGGCGTACAGGGCGAGGAATCCCGCCAGCGGCGCCAGGTAGGCGGTCGACAGGCTGAGCAGGGGCGCGACGCCCGAGCCGTCCCGGGCCACGAATCCCGCATGGGCCCACCGTAGCGCCCAGGGGTAATAGAGCGCCGCGGCGAACGGCAGCAGCCATAGCCATTCAAGCCTGGCCGTGGACGCCTGGGCGCGCCCGGCGGGCAGCGGCGCCCGGGCCGGCAGCGGAGGGGTGATGATTTCCTGCATGGTGAACCTCGATGGAATGCGGTACCGCATGTTGGCGCACCGGGCTGCCTGGCGGAAGCTGCCATCGGGTTATTACCGCGCTGTCCATCGGATCACGCCGGCGTCGCGCCGCCCAGCGCCGTTTGCAGGTAATCGATGAACAGCCTGATCCGCAACGGCATTTGCCTGCGGTTGCGATAGCACGCGTAATGCCCGCGCCCATCGGCCACGAGGTCGGCCAGAAGGGGGATCAAGCGTCCGCTGGCAATATGCGAATCGGCCTGGTAGTTGGCGAGCTGGGCCAGGCCGTTGCCTGCCAGCGCCGCTTGCGCCACCAGTTCCGGGTCATTGAAGACCTGGTGCCCGGGCAGCGCCAGTTTGACCAGCTTGCCGTCGACCTTGAACTCCCATTCGTGCGGCTTGCCGGAGTCCTTCAGCCGGAAGGCGATGATCCGGTGCGATTTCAGGTCGTCGATGGCGGCAGGCGCGCCGGCCTGCTCCAGGTAGCCGGGCGCCGCGCATACGATCAGCCGCATCGGCGCGATTTTCTTCGCGACGATGTCCGCCTCCTGGATGCGCCCGTTGCGTATGGCCACGTCCACCTGGTCGCCGGCGAAATTCGTGTGGCGATCGTCCAGGTCGAACTCGAGGCGGATCCGGGGGTACCGCTGGCAGAAGGCCGGCAACAGCGGCGCCACGCACTTGCGTCCGAATCCTACGGTTGCGCTGACGCGCAGCAGCCCCGCCGGCACGTCGCCGGCGTCCTTCATGTTTTCCACCGCGCGCGTCAGGTGGTCGACGCTGGGCAGGCATTCTTCGAAGAACTGCAGCCCCTCGGGCGTCAGTGAAACGTGATGCGTGGAGCGATCCAGCAGGCGCACGTTGAGGCGGGACTCAAGCCGGGCCACGCTACGGCTGACCGCCGGCGCCGAAATGCCCAGCTCGCGGGCCGCCGCGTTGAAACCGCCATGGGTGGCGACCTTCATGAACGCAATGATTCCAGCGAAATTCTTCCCAGCGGACATGCAGATTCGATCTGAAGAGAGTTGGAAGGCCGGCGGCGCCAGCGCGGGACACCAGCTTACATCTGCTTTTATGATGCAAGTAGTCCTTCTTCCAGTGGTGGCACTCATGATCCGATTGATCCGCGCGCCAGACTTGCTCCTCGGCCAGCATTGGGCCAACCTGTTGCAGCAGGCGGGCATCGCCTGCCACGTGAGCGGCCGCTACCTGCAGGGGGCGGCGGGGGAGATCCCGGTCGACCAGTGCGGCCCCGACCTGTGGATCGAGAGCGAGGACGATCGCGCCGCCGCCATGCGTCTCATCGAGGGGTACGGCGCCGCGGCGCGCGACCTGCCGCACTGGTACTGCGATGCCTGCGGCGAATGGCTGGAGCCGCAGTTCTCTACCTGCTGGCAGTGCGGGGCCGCGCGTCCCGCCAAGGCGTCCGGCGGCTAGCCGTCGAGCGCGGCCTCGTCACGGCGGTCGGAGTCCGTTCCGCTCGATTCCGTCTTTCGGCGGGCCGCCGCCTTTCGTGGCGAGTCGTTCTCCAGCATATCGAGCAAACCGATGATCAGGGCCTGCATGCCTTGATCGAGTTCCGTTTCCATCTCTGATTCTTCAGCCGCGCGCGCGGCCTCCACGGCAGGTTCCCGGCCGGCGACGGAATATACGGTATCGGCCACCGCCATGCCGTGGAAGGCCACGGTCGCCAGCAGAATCCGGGACTGTTCCATCGAAATTCCGTACGCGCCGGCGATATGGCGCTGGTGTCCCTCGATTTTCGCGACCATGGCCGGCGTCGCCGCCAATCTGCGGATCACGTAGGGCGTCACGCCCGGGTGGGACTTCACGAACTCCCGCACCGACGCGGCGAACAGGGTCAGGTATTGCTTCAGCTCGCCGACGTCGTTGCTACAGGCTTGCGGGATCTGCCAGCGGCGGAAGATCTCGTCGGCCACCAGGCGCTTGAGCTCCTCGAGACCGGCCACGTGCTTGTAGAGCGCCATGTGGCTCACGCCCATGGCCGCCGCCAGGCCGACGAAGGTGATGTTGGGCAGGCCCAGCGCGATGCCGGCATCGGCGATCCGCTCGCGGGTGATGGTGGGAGGGCGTCCCCGCGTGGCGCGGCGCGCTGGCTGCTGCATGTCTGTTCCCGGTTCGTGATGTCGCGTACCCGGCACTTTAACCTGCCTGGCGAATATTTAGTTTGTAGTCATGAAACTAATTAGAAAATTTAGTTTATAGTAATGCAAATAATTATCACCAACGTCTTGGTATTTCGTTCATGAGTCCTTCCGGAGCCGCGCCGGCCACCCCTCGCCATGCCGGCCCGCTCAGTCTGGTGTTGACCCCCATCCGCGGGCAACTCATCGTCGCGTGCATGCTGGCCGCGGCGGGCGCCATGCTTACGCTGGCGCCACTGGCGGCCATCGCGCACATCGCGCGCATCGTTCTTGCCAGCGCCGGCAGCGCGGCCGACGCCTGGCCCGAGATCTGGCGGACCCTCGTCGTCGGCATCGCCGCCATGTTCGCCGGCATGCTGTTGATTTCCGCCGGTGAATTGACGGTCCACCTGGCCGACAACCGCATCACCCATCGCCTGCGGCTGGCCGGCGCGCGGCGGCTGGCGCTGGCGCCGCTGGGCTGGTTCACGGGCAAGGCGTCCGGCGAGGTGAAGCAGGCGCTGCAGGACGATATGGGAACCCTGCACAGTCTGACGGCGCACTTCTTCACGGCGGTGGCGCGCGCGGCCGGCGTCATCGGGGTCTCCGCCATCTACCTGTTCTGGCAGGACTGGCGCCTCGCCCTCGTGGTGCTGGCGCCGTTCTCCGGCTTCTTCCTGTTCCTGCGCCGGGCGATGAAGGCCAGCGGAACGAATATGCAGGCCTTCGTCGCCCAGCTTGGGCGCCTCAATGGCGCGACGGTCGAGTTCGTCAACGGGATCGCCGTGGCCAAGGCGTTCGGCGACCCCGGCCGGGCGCATCGCGGCTACCGCGAGGCGGTCGACGGATTCGCCGAGGCTTTCGCCGAGTTCACGCGTCCGCTGGTCGCGGCCATGGCCCATGCCCACGCAATGATTTCGCCGGTCACCGTGCTGGGCGTGGTGCTGGGGTTCGGCGCGCTGTTCGTGGGCCTGGAATGGATGGCGCCGGTGGACGTGCTGGCATTCGCCCTGGTGGCCCCGGGCATTTGCGGCCCGCTGCTGCTGCTGCATACGCTGGTGCACGACCTGGGCAGCGCCACGGGAGCCGCGCAGCGCGTGCTGGCGTTGCTGGAAACCCCGGTGCTGGAAGCGCCGGCGCCTGGACGCCAGCAGACGCCCGCGGGGCATGAAGTCCGATTCGAGAACGTGAGCTACTCCTACGACGCCGGGCGCGCGGCCCTGTCGAATATCAGTTTCACCCTGGAGCCCGGCACCGTTACCGCCATCGTCGGCCCGTCCGGCGCGGGAAAATCCACGCTGGCGCGGCTGCTGCTCAGATTCTTCGATCCGGACGAGGGCCGCATCACGCTCGGCGGCGCCGACTTGCGCCAGATCGAAAGCGCGCAGCTCTACCGGCGGGTGGGCTTCGTACTGCAGGAGGTGCGCCTGATCCATGCCAGCGTGCGCGACAACATCGCGCTGGGCCGGCCCGGCGCAAGCCAGCATGAGATCGAGGCCGCCGCGCGCGCGGCCAACATCCATGAGCGCATCCTGGCCTTGCCGCGCGGCTATGACTCGGTGATCGGCGAGGACGCGCAGCTGTCCGGCGGCGAGCGGCAGCGCCTGAGCATCGCGCGCGCCGTGCTGCTGGACCCGCCCGTGCTGGTGCTGGACGAAGCCACGGCATCGGCCGACGCCGGCAACGAGGCGGCGATCCAGGCCGCGTTGTCGCGCTTCGCCCAGGGACGCACGCTGATGGTGATCGCGCACCGGCTGGACACGGTGATGCACGCCGACCGCATCCTCGTCCTGGACGATGGCGTCATCTCCGAGCAAGGCCGGCATGAGCATCTGCTGGCGCAGGGCGGCAGCTACGCGCGGCTTTGGAAGCTGGGCGGCCATGAAAACGCCGTGGCGCAGGAGGAGCCGTCATGCTGAAGTCCTTGATATCGTTGCTGGGCGGGAACGCCGCTGTCCTGCGCCGCTACGCCTGGCTGGCCGTCGCCTATGGCGTGCTGTGCGGCCTGACGATCGCCTGCGTCGCGCCGGCGCTCACCCACCTGCTGGGGGGAAATGCAGGGGCGGCCGCTCCGTGGCTGGCCGCGCTGCTGGCCGGGACGGGGCTGTGCTGGGCGCTGCGAGGCCGCGTCGAGCGCGCCGGCGTGCGCGTGGGCGTGGCCCTTCTGCAAGGCGGCCGCCACCGGCTCGGCGACCATGTGGCGCGCCTGCCCGTGGGCTGGTTCACGCCGCGGAACACGGCCCGCCTCGGGCATATCGTCACGCAGGGCATGATGTCCGTGGCCCAGCTTCCCGCGCACGTGTTCACGCCCGTCATCGCCGGCGTCACGACGCCCGTGGCGCTGGCGTTCGCCTTGTTCGCGCAGCATTGGGTTCTGGGCGCCATCGCCCTGGCGGCGCTGCCGCTGCTGGCGGGCGTCCTGCTGCTTACGGCGCGGCTGGCGCGGCGCGCCGACAACGCTTTTCACCAACACTTTGCCGACGCCAGCCAGCGGGTGGTGGAGTTCGCCCAGGCGCAATCGGTGCTGCGCGCCTTCAGCGCGGAGGGCGGCGCGATGCGCCACTTCGAGCAGGCCGTCGAACGGCAGCGCCGCTCGGGCGCGCGGCTGATCTGGCTGTCGGCGGGCGCAGCCGTCGTGAACGTCTGGGCCGTCCAGGCCGCCTTCGCCGCGTTGCTGATCGCGGCGGCCTGGTGGATCAACGCGTTGCTGGGCGGCGGCGCGGGGGCCGCGGAACTGGTGGCGGCCGTCGTCGCGATGCTGCTGGCAAGCCGTTACGTCGACGCGCTGCTGGAGGTGGCGGGCTATGGCGAGGTCCTGCGCGGCGCGCGCGCCCAGCTCGATGCGATAGCGGCATTGCTTGCGGTCGCTCCCCTGCCGGAGCCGGATGCGCCGCAGGCGCCCCGCGATGCGTCGGTCGAACTGCGCGATGTCCGTTTCCGTTATGCCCCGGACGAACCCTATGTGCTGGATGGCGTGAACCTGCGCGTCGAACCGGGCAGCATGATCGCCCTGATCGGCGAATCGGGCTCCGGCAAGACCACGCTGGCGCGGCTGATCGCGCGCTTTTTCGATGCGGACGAAGGCAGCGTGCGGGTCGGCGGCGTGGACGTGCGGCAGATCTCCAGCGCGCGGCTGGTCGGTCAGATCAGCCAGATTTTCCAGGACAACTATCTGTTCACCGGGACCATCGCCGACAACATCCGCGCCGGCAAACCCGCTTGCACCGAAGCCGAACTCCTGCAGGCCGCGCGCCAGGCTGGCTTGGCCGAAATCGCCTCGCGCCTGCCGCAGGGCCTCGAAACGCCCGTGGGCGAGGGCGGCGCAAGCCTGTCCGGCGGCGAGCGGCAGCGCGTCGCCATCGCGCGGGCGCTGCTCAGCGATGCGCCCATCCTGCTGGTGGACGAGGCCACCGCGGCCCTGGACGCGGAGAACCAGGCCGTCATCGCCGATACGTTGGCGCGCCTGCGCGGCAGGCGCACGCTGGTGGTGATCGCGCACCAGCTTTCCACGGTGGCGATGGCCGATCGCATCGCGGTGATGGAGCGCGGCCGGATCGTGGAAGAGGGCGCGCCCGCGGCGCTGCGCGAGAGCCAGGGACGGTATGCGCGCTTCCTCAGCCAGCGTCAGGCCGCCAAGGGCTGGCGCATCGCCGGGGAGCGCGTTTGATGCGTGCGGGGCTGTCGGCGCTGTTCGTCGCGCTCTGCGGCATATCGCTGCTGGTCGGCGCCCGGCAGATGGCCTGGTCGCATCTGTTCTCGCTGTCCGGCGACGCGTGGCTGACGCTGACCGCGAGCCGGCTGCCGCGGCTGGCGGCGCTGGTGCTCACCGGCATCGGGCTGTCGGTCTGCGGCGTGATCCTGCAGCACATCGTCCGCAACAAATTCGTCGAACCGGCCACGTCGGGCGGGCTGGACGCCGCCAAGCTCGGCATCCTGGCGGCGATGACGCTGGCGCCGTCCACCGGAACGCCGGGGCGGATGCTGTTCGCCCTGGGCTTCTGCTTCGCGGCCAGCCTGGGCTTCGTGGCGATCGTGCGCCGCGTGAGATTCAAGAACACGATTCTCATCCCCGTCATCGGCCTGATGTACGGCGGCGTGCTGAGCGCGCTGGCGGAATTCCACGCCTATCGCCACAACATCCTGCAGAGCATGCAGGGCTGGCTGCTGGGCGACTTCTCCAGGATCGTGCAGGGCAACTACGAAGTCATCTACCTGATTCTGCCGGTCGTCGCGCTGGCCTATCTGTATGCCCACCGCTTCACCGTGGCGGGCATGGGCGAGGGCATGGCGTCCAGCCTGGGACTGAACTATGCGGCCACCGTCGCGCTGGGCTTGATGCTGGTGGCGGTCACCGTGTCGGTCACCGTCATCACCGTGGGGGCGATTCCGTTCGTCGGGCTGGTCGTTCCCAATCTGGTCGCGCTCCATTATGGCGACAACCTCGGCCGGACCTTGCCCGTCGTGGCCCTGGCGGGGGCGTCGCTGCTGCTCTTGTGCGACATCCTCGGCCGCGTGTTGATGCACCCGTTCGAAGTGCCCATCGGCCTGACGGCCGGCGGCATCGGCGGCGCCCTGTTTCTCGGGCTCATCTTGTGGAAGCGCAGATGATGCGCGCCGTTTCCCTGAAAATGATCTGGCCCGCGGTCCTCGCGCTGGCGGCGGCTTTTCTGTTCTTCCGCTCCGGCCTGGACTTCGATTACGTCATCCCGAAGCGGCTCGGCCGGCTGGCGGCGATGATCATCGGCGGCGTCTGCATCGCGTGGTCGTCGATCGTGTTCCAGACGCTTACCGGCAATCGGATCCTCACGCCGGCCATCATGGGCTATGAGGCGGTCTACCTGTTCCTGCAGTCCCTGATGGTCCTGACCATGGGAACGCAGAGCCTGGTGGCGCTGGGCGCGAACGGCAATTTTTTCCTGTCCGTGCTGCTGATGCTGGGCTACTCGTGGGCTCTCCATCGCTGGCTGTTCCGCCGCGGCGGCCAGAATGTGTACTTCCTGCTGCTGGTGGGGCTCGTGCTGACGATGGTGATCGGCACGTTCACGCAGTTCGTGCAGCTTAAAACCAGCCCCGGCGAGTTCTCGATTCTGCTCGGGTTCACCCAGGCGTCGTTCGGCCGGGCGCAGCCCGGGCTGCTGCTCGTGTCCGCCGCCGTCGTCGCGGCGGTGTGCCTGGCGGGCCAAAGACACCTGCCGACGCTGGACGTGATTTCGCTGGGGCGCGACCAGGCAATTTCGCTCGGGGTGGACCACTACCGCAGCGTCCGCCTGCATCTCGCATTGATCGCCGTGCTGGTCGCTGTCTCGACCAGCCTGCTCGGGCCCACCGCCTTCATGGGAATCTTCGTCGCCAATACCGCTTATGCGCTGGCGCGCACGCGCAGGCACCGGATCACCCTGCCCACGGGCTGCGCCATCGCCGTGGGCATCTTCATCCTGGCCCAGCTCGCGGTCGAGCATCTCTTCAACTACAAGACCACCGTCGGCATCCTGGTCAACCTGGTATGCGGCGGATGGTTTCTCGCGCTGATGGCGCGCACGCGGGGCACGGCATGATCACCACCCGACACCTCTCGAAAACCTACGGCGCGAAGTCCGTCCTGCGCGATGTGAGCCTGCAGTTTCCCGCGGGCGCGCTGACTTCGCTTATCGGTCCGAACGGCGCGGGCAAGACCACGTTGCTGATGATGATCGCCCGGTTGCTGGAGCCGACCGGCGGCGACATCCTGCTGGATGGCGCCAGCGTCGCGGGCATGAGCAACGCGGAATACGCCAGGCGTGTCGCCACCTTGCGCCAGGCCCCGGAATTCAATCTGCGCCTAACGGTGGAAGAACTCGTTGCCTTCGGCCGCTTTCCCTACAGCCGCGGGGCACTGACGCCACTCGATCTGCGGGAGATCGACGAGGCCATCGCGTTTCTCTCGCTGGATCGCCTGCGAGGCTCGTATCTCGACGAGCTGAGCGGCGGCCAGCGCCAGATGGCCTTCCTGGCCATGACCATCGCGCAGCAGACGGATTGCCTGCTGCTCGACGAACCGCTGAACAACCTCGACATCAGGCACGCCGTTCAGATCATGCGAGCGCTGCGCCGGCTGTGCGATGAGGAGGGCCGCACCGTGATTCTCGTGGTGCATGACATCAATTTCGCTGCCAGCTACTCCGATCACATCGTGGCGATGAAGCATGGCGCGGTGCATTGCGCCGGCCCGGTCCCCGAGGTGGTGACCGAGGACCGCCTGCGCGAGCTGTATGGACTGGATTTCGAGATCGCGCAGGGCGAACGGGGACGCCTGTGCAACTACTTCAATCCACCGGGAGAATTGACATGATCCTCACGCAAAGGCCGCGGGCGCTGGCCGTATCGCTCGCGCTATCGATGAGCGCGATGGCCGCGCTGCAGGGTTGCGGCCAGGAGGCCTCGGGGTCGACCCAGGCGCAGCCGCCGGCCGCCGCCGGCCAGCCGGCGTCCCCGGCCTACGCAAGCATCACGGTCCAGCACAAGCTGGGCACGACCGTCATCGAAAAGCTGCCGCAGCGCGTGGTCGCCCTGGATATGAACGAGGTCGACTTTCTGGACGAACTGGGCGTGCCGGTCGCCGGCATGCCGAAGGACTTCGTGCCGCACTTTCTTGCCCGCTACAAGAATGCGCAGGTGCAGGACATGGGCGCGATCGTCCAGCCCAACCTGGAGCGCGTGCATGCGGCCAAGCCGGACCTGATCCTGATCACGTCATTGCAGGCGAACCACTACAAAGAGCTGAGCAAGATCGCGCCGACCATCCATTTCGACGTGGATTATCGTGACAGCCAGGCCGATCACATCGAGATCGTCAAGAATCACCTCGTGACTCTGGGTCGGATCTTCCAGAAGGAAGGCCTCGCGCGCCAGCGGGCCGCCGAACTCGACGCCAAGGTCGAGCAGGCGAGAAACCTCATCCGCGGCCGGCCGGAGACGGCGCTCATCGTGCTGCACAACAACGGCGCGTTCAGTTCGTTCGGGACGCAGTCGCGCTATGGCTTCATCTTCAAGGCGCTGGGCGTCAAGCCCGCCAGCCCGTCGGCCGAGGCCGGCCTGCATGGCCAGCCGATATCCAGCGAATTCATCCAGCAGGCGAACCCCGGCATCGTCTATGTGGTCGATCGCAGCGCCGTGATGGAGCGCCGTCCGGTCATGGACGCCGAGACGCTGGGCAACCCGCTGCTGCGCCACACCGCCGCGTGGCGCAACGGCCGCGTGGTCTTTGCGGACGCGCAGGCGTGGTACGTCACGGCCGCCAGCGTGAAATCGCTCGAACTCATGATCGACGACGTGATGCAGGCCTACCGGAACTGATTCGTTCGACGCCGCGCGCGTCTTTGCCGGTCCAGATGTAAATGATTCCCAGTCGCCTGATGTTTCCAGGCGATCCAAGCTCAACCGAACGGAGCATTCCATGAGCAAACGTCGCCATAGCGGCCGCGTCGCACTGCCTTCGCCGCAAGCACGGCGGGCAGACCCCGTACTTTTCTTCAACCGTCTCACCGCGGCCCTGTCCGGCCTGATGCTGGGCGCCGTCGCGCCGGCGACGCTGGCCCAGGAGGCCGCCGAGACGGGGGTGAAGACGCTTCCGGCGGTGACGGTCTCGGGGCAGGCCGAGGCGTCGGCGACGCCATACGCGGGCGGACAGGTCACGTATGGCGGCCGCGTGGGCTTTCTCGGCGACAAGGATTTCATGGAGACGCCGTTTTCCGTCATCAGCTATACGGAAAAATACATCGAGGACCTGCAGGCCAGGGACATCACCGACGTAATCGCCAGGACCGATCCGTCGGTTTTCACCAATGGCGTGGCGGGCGCATGGAGCGAGGCCTACTCGATACGCGGCTTCAACGCCAGCACGACGGATACGTCGTTCAATGGGCTGTTCGGCATGGCCCCGTACTACCGGACCATGCCCGACATGTTCGAACGCATCGAGGTCCTGAAGGGGCCGTCCGCCCTGCTGAACGGCATGCCTCCCGGGGGCTCGGTGGGCGGGACCGTCAACCTGGTGCCCAAGCGCGCCGGCGCGGAGCCGCTGACGCGCCTGAGCGCGACCTATATGTCGGACGCGCAGTTCGGCGGACACGTGGACCTGGGCCGGCGCTTCGGCGAGAACCAGCAGTTCGGCCTGCGCTTTAACGGCGTGTACCGGAATGGAGACGGCCCCATCGACCATCAAAAGAGACGCGCGCAGTTGGCGGCGCTGGGGCTGGACTGGCGCGGCGAGCGCGTGCGCGTTTCCGCCGACCTGTACGACAGCGATGAGCGCATAGACGGCGTGACGCGCGGCATCAACCTGGCGCCCGGCATCGGCGTGCCCAGGCCGCCCAAGGCCGACACCCTGCTGAATCCAAACTGGGGTTACGCGAAGAACCAGGACAGGGGGGCCATGATCCGCGGCGAGTTCGACGTCGGCGACAACCTGATGGCCTACGCGGCGATCGGCACCAGCAGAACGGAGTACACCTACAGCGGCGCCATGTCGGCGCAGGTGTTCAACGACGCGGGCGACTTGCGCACTTCGATGGGCCAGTTGAACATGAACCTGAAAAAGACGTCGGGCGAAGCCGGGTTGCGCGGCAAGCTGCAGACCGGCGCGATCGGGCACCAGTGGGTTCTAAACGCCACGTACTACTCTGACGACCAGCGGGACTATGGCCGCCGCTCGGTGCCCGGGGCGGATTGGGTCACCAATATCTATGACCCGGACTGGGGGCCGGCTCCCGCCGGCTTCTGGCCGCCGATATTGCGCAGCAAGACGCGCCTGGTCAGCTACGGCCTGGCCGACACCCTGTCCTTCGCCGAAGACCGCGTGCAGCTCACCCTGGGCGTGCGTCGGCAGGAAGTCCGCAGCGATACCCTGAATCCGACGACCGGGGCGTTGACCGGCCGCTATGACGCGGGCGCCAACTCGCCGGCCGCCGCGCTGCTGATCAGGGCGACGGACAATGTCTCCTTCTACGCGAACTATATCGAGGGCCTGAGCAAGGGCCAGACCGCGCCGATAACCGCCGCCAATGCGGGGCAGCTCTTTCCGCCGTACAAGACCAAGCAGAAGGAAGTCGGCCTCAAGGTCGACCTGGGCGACTTCACCCATACGCTGGCGCTGTTCGAGATAAACAGGCCGAACAGCTATGTGGATCCCGTCACCAACGTATTTTCGTTCGGCGGCAAACAACGCAATCAAGGCGTGGAATGGGGCTTCTTCGGCGAGCCGATGCCGGGCGTGCGCCTCATGGGCGGCGTCGCGTACATCGACGCCAAGGTCACGAAAGCCGCTATTGCCGCCAACGAAGGCAGGCAGGCCACAGGCATTCCCAGGCTTCAGGGCAAGCTGGGCGTGGAGTGGGACGTGCCGGCGGTGCAGGGCCTGACATTGACGGCCAATGCGACGTCCGTGTCCAAGCAATACATCAGCGCCGACAATTCCCTGTCGGTCGCCGGGCACACGACCTACGACGTGGGCGCGCGTTACGCGACCAGGGTGGCCGACCATCCCGTCACGCTGCGAGCCAGCATTACCAATCTGACGAACAAGACCTATTGGGCGATGCCTCAGCTGTCGAGCCTGGCGCTCGGCGCGCCGCGCACGTTCATGCTGTCTGCTTCAATGGACTTTTAAAGCCGGTCGCGCCTGAGCGGGCCCGGAACGCGTTTGTGTCCTCCTGCGCTTCGTCCACCAGCGCCAGAAACTGCCTCAGCTCGCGGCTATCGTCATTCGACTTCGTGTTGAACGCGCTGGACCAGGGCAAGGACCCTCAGGCCGTGCATCGTCTCCGGGCATCGGCGGCGTGAACGCCGGCGGGAGTCACAGCCCGCCGCGCACGTCCATCAGGCAGCCCGTGACTGCCCATGGGAATGGAGGAGGAGAGCGACGTCAATACCACGCAGGGTTGCGTGCGCGACCCCGGCGCAAAAGTAGCGGGCAGTCGTGTCGGCTGCCGCCTGAGCTTAAACTGTCCCCGAAAAGCCTGGAAACGGATGCGCGGCGCGATGGCGCGCGGCCGGGCCTATTGAAGAGGACTGTCCAGTTGAAGAACATTCGGGGCTATTGGTTTGGCATCGCGGTTTCCTTGCTCCTGGCGGGCCTGGTGGCCTTCCTGGGCGTGGTGGCCGTGTCCAGCGACAACCTGGGCTGGGGCATGGCGGCGTTGCTCAGCTATGGCGTGTTGTTCGGCGGTCCCCTGGCGCTGGTGCTGGCGCTGACCTGGATCGTGTACATGGTGCGCGGCCGGGGCGATGTGCCCGGGCGCGTGCACGCGCTGCTTTTCCTGCCGACGCTGCTGGCGCTCCTGATCGTGCCGGTCGGCGACGCCATCGAGCAGGGCCGGCGCGACCGCTTCAGCGAGGCGCATCCCGCGATCGCCGAGACGCACGTGAATCTGAGCGGGGACACGGTCTGGCTGGATATGCGCCAGGCTTCCACGTCGATGGGCGCGTCGCCGTACCTGGAGCCGGCCTCGGCCGGGAACCGGGCGTTTTCCAGTTTCCGCCGTTATCCGGGGCCGTCCTCCGGCGCGGCGTTTCCGTATGAGGGTTCGCGCCTGAAGCAGACAGTCGAGCGCTACCAATACGCCGACGCGGACGGCAAGCGCGGCGCCTCGCTGCCGCTGCGCCGCCTGCCGTATCCGCAACTGGACAAGCTGCTGCCCGCGTACGGATACGGCGAGGCCGGGCTGCTGGTGTACCAGTACTACCACTATGCCGACCATGTCGAGGTGGCGCCGACCCTGGCGCGCTTTTCGGGCATGACCGAGGACCGGATGGCGGCGGCTCGCATTCCGGGCCTGGCGATCGTCGGGATGGAGAACTACACGCCGGAGACCATCGCCCGGGTGGAGATCAATGGCCTGGCCTACGACATGGGGCCGTATGCCGCGGGCAGCCTGTTGTCGCAGCCATGCGACCCGGGGCGCGGCGGCAGCCCGGTGCTGCTCGACCTGGAGCAGCCGCTGCGCGTGCGCTGGCAGACCCAGGAAGCGCCGCAGGCCTGGCGCGAGGCGGCGGTGTCGGTGCCGGCCTTCGGCGCCGCCGGCAGGAACGATCCGGACGGCGGCCTGACCCGCGTGCTTCTTTACTTCCTGCCCGACGGGGCCGTGGCCGCCGAGCGCTACAAGGAAATCCGCGCCGGCGGCAAAGACCTGGCGATCCGCGCCACGGGCATGCCCGCGGCGGTGCAGCCGTATTCGGCTTGCGGGGGCGCGTATGCCGGCTACAACCCGCAGACGGTGAGGCTGCTGGCCAATTGAGTGGGCAGCGGCCGGCCCAAAGGCAGCGCAAGGGCAGGCGTAGCCCGACGCTGCGCCTGCCTTTGCCGAACCGCTTCAAAACGCCCACGACACCGACACGTCCGCCCCGACGTCCTGCTGGCCCGGGCTGAACAGCCGGGTCGCCACGCTGGCGCGCACCGCGACGTTGGGCTGCGGCGCGAAATCCAGGCCGGCGCGCAGGCCCATGGCGTCCGGCGCGCCGACGGCGATCCGCTGCCCGAAGGCGATGCCGGGCGAGGCCGCGAAGCGGGCCTGTTGCGTGGCGTAGCGGGAGAGCCATTCATGCTCCCAGGTGACGGCCATGTAGCCTTGCAGGCGCCGGGCGTTTTTCAGCTGCCAATCGCTGCGCGCCATGAGGCCCAGGCTGCTTTGCAGGCTGTCGGCCTTGAGCGAGGACAGGTTCAGCCTGCTGGCCGCGGGACCCGATTCGTCCACGCCCGGGCGATAGGCGTGCACGTAGTCCAGGCCCAGCACGGGACCGACGGAAACGGCCCGGTTCAGCGGCCAGGCGTAGGCGGTGGCCAGGCCGGCGTTGAAGCTGGCGCCGTTCCAGTCGCTATCGTGGCTGGCCTGGTAGTCGGAGAAGCCGACGCCGCGTTTCATCCTGCCCTGTTCGGCGCCCGCCCTGGCGTAGGCGGCGAAATGCAGGCGCGGATCTTGCGCGGCCTGGTAGCGCGTGTGCACGCCCAGCTGGAAGGCCGTGCTGGAACCCTTGCCGTTGTGGGGCGAGCGGCTGGTGCTGTCGAGTTCGGAGATGCTGAGGTTCAGGCCGTAGGTCCAGTCCTGGCGCGTGTTGCGTTCGAGCCCGACGAGCACGCCGGTTTCGCTGGTGCGATGGCTGGCCAGACCCTCGCGGCGGTCCTGCGTGGCGTGGTATCCGTAGGGCTGCACGAAGGCCTGCCAGCCGGACGGGCGCGTGGCCGGCAAGGCGGTGAACAGGCCGCGCGTGCCCAGCAGCGCGCCCACGCGGTGGTCGCGCTGGATGGCGTCGGCCGTCAGCGCGCCATAGGCGCCGGGGCCGAGCTGTTCCAGCGCGGTGGCGACGTCGGCGCCGTCCATGCGGGAGAAGTCCAGCGAGCGGTACAGGTCGCGCAGGGGCAGCTGTTGTCCGGAGGAGGCCTGGCCCAGGGCCCGGCCCAGCGCCGCGCCGTTGCCGGAGCGGGCGAATTGCGAGTAGGCGTCGCTGCTGCGCATGACTGACCAGGCGTAGCCTTGCGGCGAGCCGGCGTCGTCGCGGGTGTCGACCAGCAGCGTGGGCGACGCGATGCTGGCGACCAGCACGTCGAAATCGCCTTCCTGGCGCGCGGGCTGGAACAGCTCGGCGGAGCGCACCGTCCAGCCGTCGGCGTACCAGTCGGGCTGCAAGGCCACGTGCAGTTCGCCCGCGACGGAGGCCAGGCCGCTGACGGTAAGCGTGTCGCGCCCGCCGCTGGCGTTGGTTTCCAGCACCAGCCGGCCGGTGGATTCCTGCACGTAGTTGCCGGCGATGGCGATGCTGCCGAACGAGTTGCCGGGGCTGAGCGTGCCGCGGTTGCGGAACGCGCCGGCGTCGTTCATGGTGTAGCGGCTGTTGCCGGACAGCGTGGCGCCCGGCGCGATGTCCAGCGAATAAAGCCGGTGTTCGCCGTTCAGGGAAGTCTGGCCGCCCGCGAGCCCGACGCGCAGGTTGCGGATGCCCTGGATATTGCCGTCGTAGCGGAACGTAAAGCCGGCGTCCGGCGCGTCCAGCGCGCGGCCCTGCGCATCGGCCAGCCTGCCGAAGTTGAGCGAGGTCAGGCGTTGTCGGCCCTGTTCGTCGACGCGCCCGTACAGGGAAACGATGTCGCCTTGGATGGAGGCGCCGCGCAGCACGTTGATTTCGCCGACCAGGGCGTTGTCGGACATGTAGATGGCGGCGCGGCGGCCGGCGACCGATCCGCTGATGTCGACCCGCCTGGCCAGCGGGCCTTCCAGTTCGGGCAGCAGGGGCAGCGGCCCGTCCTCGGTTTCGCGGATGTAGGAGCCGCGGTATTCCGACGCCGAGCCCATGCTGTTGTTGCCGAAGTCGAAGGCCAGCGCGATGCCGTCGCGGCCCAGCGCCTGCACGTCGCCGCGCTGGATCAGCACCTGGTCCCTGCCGTAGCTGAACATGATGCCGCGCCCGTTCCAGCCGTTGCCGTGCACGCGGACGCCGGGCGCGATGGCCAGCGTGTTGGCGCTGCCGTCCACGCGGATGCCGGCGCCGCCGTCGCCGGCGCTGAGCAGGTCGGCCGACTGGGTCACGCGGTTGCGTTCGCCGTAGATGTGCAGGCCCAGGCCGAGCGTGGCGGTGTTGTACGCGCCGGGAACGTACGCGGTGCCGGCCGCGTTGCGGGCGGCGTACGGGTTGCGGTTGTCCAGCGTCAGGCCGTCGCCGTAGATCGAGAACCCGAAGAAGTTGCGGCGGTCCAGCTGCAGCCCCATGTCCTGCATGGCGGCCAGTTCGGCCTCCATGAAGTTCGTGTAGTTGCGGTAGTCCTGGTGGCTCATCAGGCTGTTGCGCAGCTCGATGTGGCTCATGTAGTCCTCGTCCAGTACGCCGGCCGACAGCATGCGCACCGGCAGGCCCGGCATGGCGCCGGCCAGCACGTCGTCGACGTGCCGGCCCGAGAAATAGCCCTGGTCCTTGCGCACGTCGAAGGCATCGGCGCTATAGGGGTGGTCGCACTGGCTGCACATGATGGCCTGGCCCGCGCGCGCCGGGTTGCCGTTGTCGTCGCGCAGGTGCTCGGACCATTGGTTCAGGCGCTCGCCGAAACGCGGCGTGGGCGAGCCTTCGAGGTCGTCCTGCACGCCGCTGTGGATGCCCAGGGCATGCCCGAGCTCATGGAACATGACGCCGGAGAAATCGAGCCGGGACGGGTCGCGCGGCAGCTGCGAAGGCACGTGTTCCAGCTCGTCGAAGTCGAGGCGGCCCACGGCGATGTTGGCATGGCCGTTGGGTTCGGGGCCGCCGTCGCGCGCCATGGCGGCAAGCAGCCTGGTCGTGAGCGTATCGCGGCCGGCGACCGGCGCGTCGGGGCTCATGGCGCCGGCGTTGGCTTCGTCGTAGGTGCCGATGTGCAGGACCGGCGGCACGTGGCCGGGCCGCAGCGTGACGATCTCGGCCCACAACTCCAGGCCGGAGACGATCTTGCGTTTCTGTTCGGGCGACAGCGTGAAGGTGGAGTATTCGCCCGGGCCTTCGTCGAATACGGCGAAGGGGCCGTCGCCCGGCCCGAAGAAGCGGGCTTCGAAGGCAGTCTGCCCGTTCTTGTTCTTGATGGGCACGATGTCGAGCGCGTGGCCGGACAGCGGCAGGGCGGCGATCGAGGCGGCAAGCAGGGGGCGGGTGAATCTGGATGTGCGGGACATAAGCGGAATCGGACAGGAAGGCGAAAGCCGGGCGTCGCCGGCGCGTAGGTCGAGCAGGCGGGACGAGTCTAGGCCGGATGAAAAGCGGGCCGTTAGCACGTCCATCCCAATCGACGGCCGGGTTGTTGTCCCGGCGTCCCAAAATGCCATGCGGGCGCAACCCTGCGTGCTACATTCCGTCTGATACAAAATGAAACGGAGGAGCGTGGTGGGCATTCCTCAGCGGCATTTTCAGACCTCGGCACTGCCCGTAGAGGCCAGGTTCGAGATCTGGCGCGATCGCATGGGCGCGATGTTCGACATCGATACGATCGACGGCCGGCGGGATCTCCGCGTCGACGTCCGCAGCTTCAATCTGGGCGGCATGATCTTCAGCAACATGGAGGTGGACCCCTTCGTGTTCGAGCGTTCCGCCCGCAAGGTCCGGGCCGACATGCTGGACCACGTGATGCTGCGGTTCGATGCGCCCGCGCACGCCGGCCAGAAGCCCCGGATGCTGACCATGGACCTGGGCCAGCCGCTGGAACGCGCGCCCATCTCCACGCGCAATCTATCGGTCATCCTGCCGCGCGCCACGATGGCCGGGCTGGTCCGCCAGCCCGAACGGCTGCATGGCCAGTTCGTGGAGGGCGGCAGCATCACGCTGCTGTACGAATACCTGCGCGCGCTGTCCACTTCCATTGGCTCGATCGACGCCGGCCAGGTGAGCGGCATCCTGTCGGCGACCGAGGGCCTGATCGCGGCCTGCGTGGGCGGCCTGCAAGGCGGCCCGGCCAAGGCCCGCGCGGGGGGCAAGGCCACGGCCTTGATGCGGGCGCGGCGCCATGTCGAGGCGCATCTGGCCGACCCGGCGCTGAATCCCGAAGGGATCGCGGGGGCGTGCTCGATCTCGCGTTCCAGCCTGTACCGGCTTTTCGCCGACCACGGCGGCGTGGCCGGATATGTGCAGGAAAGGCGGCTGGTGCGCGCGTTCGCCATGCTGTCGAACCCGTCGAACACCTCGACCATCGCCATGACGGCCCATCGCTGCGGCTTCTCCAGCGACGCCTATTTCAGCCGCGCGTTCAAGCAGCGCTTCGGCTGCTCGCCCAGCGAGCTGCGGGCCGACGCGCTGTCCGGCGCCCGCGCGCATCGCCTGGGCGAGCGCAACCAGGCCATGGCCGACAACGTGTTCAAGGCCTGGGTCTCGGGCCTGTCGGGCTGACGGGCCCGCCAGGCCGCCGCTAGGCGCGCGGCGTGTCGTCCTCGGGTTCGGCGCGGGCCTCCAGTTCGTTGCCCAGCACCTCGGCCGCGTCCCCGCCCGGGGTTTCCGGTTCCAGGCGGCGGCGCGTGTGGCCGGCGGCGCGGGCGTTGTCGCCCTCGTCGGGGCGTTCGGTCTGCATGAACACGTTGGCCGGGGGCGCGTAGCCGCGCTTGTCCTGGCCGAAGTACACCACGGTGTGCGGGTAGGGCAGCTCGATGCCGGCGGCGTCGAAATGCTTTTTCAGCAGCCGGTTGTAGCCGCGCTGCACCGCCCATTGCATGCCCGGAGTGGTCTTGATCAGGATGCGGATGGTCACGCCCTTTTCGTTCACGGCGGTGACGCCGGCCACGGTCATTTCCTCCAGGATTTCCGGCCCCAGCACGGTGTCGGTCATCAGTTCGGCGAAGGCCGCGCGCAGATGCTCGATGGCGTCGTCCACGCTTTCGCGGTGGGCGATGGTGTATTCGCCCAGGTGGTAGGAGAAGTCGCGCATGTGGTTGGCCACCACGTCCACCGAGGAGAACGGCACCAGGTGGTAGCCGCCGTCCAGCGTGCGGATGCCGACCGAGCGTATGGTCATTTTCTCGACCGTGCCGAACACGCCGGCCACCTGCACCACGTCGTTCTCGTTCATGCCGTTTTCAAGCTGGATGAAAACCCCGGTGATGATGTCCTGCACCAGCTTCTGCGCGCCGAAGCCGATGGCCAGGCCCACCACGCCGGCGCCGGCGATCAGCGGCCCCACGTCGATGCCGATCTGCGACAGCAGCACCATCAGCGTCATGGCCACGATCACGATCAGCGCGGCGTTGCGAAACAGCGCCAGCAGCGTGCGCTCGCGCGCGCTGGGCATGCCGCGCCCCTCGCGCTGGCTGAGACGGTGCTCGATGATGCTGGCGATCACGGTCCAGGCCAGCGCCGCGATCAGCAGAACGATGACGATGTTGAGCACCACCTTGATGGCGGCGGCGCCGGCGTCCGAGGCCAGCCAGCGCGACAGGTCGAATGCGTGCCACGCGTCCAGGATCAGCAGCAGGATCACGATGCGGATGATCCAGCCCAGCAGTTTCAGGGCCGCCGGCACGTAGGCGTTGACCCGCGCCTCCAGCAGCGGCAGGCGCCGGCGCAGGTCGTCGGCCAGCCGGATGGGCTTGGCCAGCATGGTGTTCAGCAGCAGGATCAGCAGGCTGCCCACGCCGATGACCAGCAGGGTCTGGGCGGTGGCGTGCGCCATGAAGGGGAGGGCGTTGATCGGGTCGATCTGGCTGACCACCAGCAGGATGGTGAAGTAGCCGATGCCCAGCACGTGCCACACGCGCGCCAGGATGCGCAGGCGCGAGCCCATGAAGGTGGCGGCGTTGGCGGCGCGGCGTTCCAGGCGTTCGCGCACCGGCTGGCGGTTCTGCCAGATCACGCGCACCGCGTAGACGTACACGGCCAGCATGATGACCATGCTGGCCAGCCGGCCCAGCGCGGGCGACAGCGCGGCCGACATCACCGGGTCGATCAGCAGCGTGCCGTAGCCGGCTGCCGTGACGATGCGCTGCAGCCACGCGGCCCAGTACCGGGCCAGCTCGTCGGTCATGGGCAGCAGGCGCAGGTGCGGATGGCGCACCGCGAACACCGTGCGCACCAGCACCTTGACGATCTCCACGTAGACGAAGGCCTGCAGGAACACGGTCGCCAGCGGGTCCAGCGTGCCGCGGCCGGGCGTGCTCCACAGGGCGGCGGCCGCGCCGGCCATCGCCGCCAGCAGCACCACCGCCGCGTCTATGGCCACCGCGCCCACGATGGCGCCGGCGCGCCGCGACAGCACGCGCATGGTCAGCGGCGCGCCCGGCTTGCGCGAGGCCTCGGCCTCGCAGCCGTGTTCGGCCACCCAGCGGTCGATGCGCGTGTAGACGAGCATGGCGATCGCGCGCAGCAGCAGAAAGGCGATGATCGTGGCCGCGGCGGCCAGCGCCAGCGGCAGCAGCGCGCTGCTGGCCGCGTCGCCGTCCATGCGCAGGCTGCGCCCCGAGGCCAGGCTGCGCATGTCGTCCACGCCCTGTCCCATATCGGCGGCCAGGCCGGTCAGGAAGCGCTGCACCCCGTCGGCCATGCGTTCCCGCAGGCCGGGCTCCGCCGGCGCCTCGGCGGCGGCGGGCGCGGCGGGCTTGGCGCCGGACGCCTGCGCGCGCAACTGGTCCACCAGGGCTTTGCGTGCCTCGGCGTTTTCCAGCAGGTCGGCCAGGGCGGCCGGGGTCAGTTCGGTGGAGGCGGCGGCCGGTTGCTGCGGCAGCAGCGGGCTGGCGGCCTGGGCCGCGGATTGCCAGGCCAGCGACAGCCAGCACAGCATCGCCGCCAGCAGCCAGTGCGTCAGGCGCCGCCAGGGATGGGCGGCTGGTTTGCGGGGCAGGGGGGCGATGGGTGCTGTCGTCGCGGATCGAACCACTAGTCAATCTCCTTTGCGGGCAAAGGGGGCGAAAGCAACGAACGCGGGGTTTAAGAAGCGCCGTTTTTTCGCCGTTAATACGGAACGTTCAACTTTAGCCTGGAGTTTTCATGGCCTCCAAATTCGTGTTGCCGGCGCTGGGGCTGCTGTGCGCGGGCGGATTGGGGCTGGCCGCGCAGCAGGCGCAGTCCTCGCCGGTCGCGCCCATGAGCGTGCGCTTCACCGTTCCCAGCGTCTGCTCCGTTACCGGCGCCTCGGGCCGTCCGTCCGTGCGCTGCGCGCACCAGACGCCCTGGCACATGCGACGCGTGGCTGGCCAGGCGTACTGGACGGTCGAGTTCTGATCCTCAGAACTCGACGGTGGCCGTCACCACGTCGCTGTACTGGCCCGGAAGCGGCGCCGTCTGGGCGGGGACCCTGCCATAGACCCGAACCTGCTGGACATTGCCGGTGCCCGTGCCGGTGACGAACGCCGTGCCTGCGGTGCCGTCGCCCCACGGCACCGTGCGCGCCGCGGTTGTATGCAACTCGTAACGCACCAGCTGGTTTCCGGTGCTGGAACGCATGTACCGCTGGCTTACTGTGCCGTTCTGGCCACCGTTCAGACGTATCCGGTAGGCGTCGTTGTTGGTGCAGCGCACCGCCAGGGCCGTGTCGGCCGAATGCGCCACGCTGAAATCGGACACCGCGCCGAAATTGAGCGGCGTGGCCGAAATCGTGCAGTTGTTGGTTACGTTGGCGTTCACCGTGAAGTTGAAGCTGGTGCGAGAGCTCAGACTTGCGCACGAAGGGCGCGCCACCATATAGAACCCGTAGTCGACCGTCGCGACCCCGGCAAAGGTTTCGGAGTAGGTGGTGGTGGCGTTGTTGGCCGTGGGCACGGTGTACTGGCCGGCCAGGATCTGGCCGGTGATGGGCTGGTTGAACGTGACCTGGCCGCCCAGCAGGGGCCGCGAGAACTGAATGGAAATGGGCGTGGTGCCGTTGGCGGTCGAACCCCACAGGGGCGACATGGACGAATTCGGCGAAAGGCGGTATTGCAGTCGGTTGGCGCCGTTGGCCATTTGCCGGGGATCCGCGGCGGTCGACCCGCTGCCTATGCCCAGGTTCACGCAGACGAGGGCATAGGCCGACGTGAGCAAGCCCCAGTTGCAGGTCACTGTCAGCGTGCCCGACTGCGTGATCGCCGAGCCGAGCAGCGGGTTCACGTTGGGAAACGTCATCGGGCTTATGGAGCCGCTGCAGGTCTGCGCTTGCGCACTGTTTCCGGCCAGGCAGCAGGCCGCCAGGAGCAGCGCCGCGATGATGGCTTTCATGGCGTTCTCGCACAGGTTACCGGCCCGAGGCGGGGCAGGCTGCCGTCGTCCGGCTGTTGGAATGGGAACTGCGCGGTGCAGGCCAGGTCTCGCCCGCGCACGTCCAGATGATTGAGCGGCCCGAGCCCGCGCACGAAGGTCTGGCTGCCGTAGCCCACCACGCCCTCCGTGCCGCTTTCGCGGTGCACCACTCGCGCGCCCACCGGCAGCGGTTTGCCGTTATCGTCGCGCAGGTCCACCGTGGCCGCGGCCTCCCGGGTGATGCCGAATTTCGCCAGCACGCCGGATTGCGCCTGGGGCACCACGTCCTGCGAGTAGGACGTCACCTGCGCATTGGGCGGCAGGTTCAGGCCGTCGATTTCCAGCGTATTGGCCTGATAGCTGTTCAGGTCCGGCACCACCAGGTGGCCGCTGGCGCCGGTATGGCCGATGACGCGGTTCTGGTGCAGGATGGGCAGGTCGGGCTCGCCGGCGGAAACCAGCGCGAAGCCATCGTCGATGCGCCGCGAGGGCTGCGCCACGCCGTCCATGAACACCAGGGCGCCGTTCAGGTCGAGTTCGCCGACGGTGCGTCCGTCATAGCGCTGCGCGCCGACGGTGATTTCGCCGGCGTCGCCCAGGTAGCGGACCCAGCCCTGCTCGTAGCGGCCGGCGGCGTAGGTGCCGGCCTGCACGCCCCAGCCGAATCCGCCGCCGTAGTCGGGGCTGCGGATCGCGCTGACGTTGGTATAGGCGTCGCCGTCCTGCCGCCCCGCCGTGGCGTTGACGGACAGGTCGTCCATCGCGATGCCCAGGCTCAGGAAGGCGCCGCGGCCGTTGCTGTCGTTGAAGTCCTGGTAGGCGCTGATGGACAGGGTGGCGCGGCTGCCCAGGCGCGTGCTGTAGGAAAGAGAACCGATATGGGCGGCTTTGACGCCGGGATAGCGCTGTCCGATATAGCTGAGCGATACGGTCTGGCCGCCGTTCAACGGAACGGCCAGCGTGGCGCGGTCGCTGACGCGGGCCGTCGGGATGCCGTCGTTGGCCGCCAGGTCGGCGTAGTCCGAGACTGCGCGCAGGGTCTGCAGATCGATGGAATAGCGCTGGTCCACGTACTGGTAGCCCAGGCCGACCTGCAGACCGCTGTCGTGTCCGGTGCTGGCGGCCAGCGAGGCGTTGACCACGCCCGCCGTGCCCAGCTTCGCCAGCATGCCGGCGCCGGCGTTGTACAGCCCCGGCGTGGTCTCGCCGTGGGCCTCGACCGTGAGGGCGTTGGATACGCCGTATTGCCAGGTCGCGCTGAGCGCGGGGTCGTCCTTGTAGTCGAACGATTTCCACCCGTAGGCGCGGCGCAGAAAGCCCGCCTCCACCGAATAGCTCGACATGCCCCGCGCCAGCAGCCGCGTATCGATGTAGATGGGCAGCGATTGCGATACCGGTCTGCCCAGGGCGTCGCGGGTGACGACGTTGGCCTGTCCGAAACCCGTGATGCCGGCCACGTTGTCCACCACGAACGGCCCGCTGGGCACGTCGCCGGAATAGCGGCGGATGTTGTTGATGTAGACGTCGACGGAGGACGGCACCACGGCGCTGCCGGCGAAATCCGGCATGGGGAAGGTCACCAGGTCGGGCCGCAGCGCAAAATTGCGCCGCCATTGCAGGCCGGCCATGCGGATGGAGCGCGACCATGTCAGCGAGCCGGAAATCGTGTCGCCGATCTGGCTGGCGGTCAGTGTGGCGGGGTCGGAGTGCGTCCAGCTCGTGTCGTACCGGACATAGCGCCGCAGATCGCGGTAAAGATAGGCGGAGCCGGTATTGCTGAAGACGCCGTTCCTGTCGAAATAGCGTTGTTCGCTCCAGACCGCGAGCGGACTGGCGCTCTCGGTGCGGGCATACAGGTCGTAGTTGACGAGAAAGCCGCGGTCGGCGGTGGCGGCGCCGGGCGGCGTCAACCCGCGGGCGTCGATACGGTTCGGGATGCGCAGACGCTCCGGCATATCAAGATCCACTGTTTGCGCGGCCGCGTCGTAGCGATACTTCAGGCCGGCGATGCGGTCCAGCGGGATCTGTTCGTCGTCGGCCACGCCCAGCGCAGTGGTGTCGATACCCATGTTGCGCAGGTCGATGCCGCGCGCCGACAGGTGGCCGCGCGTTTCCTGGAATCGGGCGATGTAGCGGCTGGGCTGGCCGTCGAAACTGACATTCAGATAGACCTCGAAGGTCGCTTCTTCGTGTGTGGCGGCGGCTTGCGCCCGCGCCGCCCAGGGGACGGCCGCGGCCGCGATCATCAAGGTCAACGGGATGGCGCGGGCGCAATACTTCACTTCCCTGTGCCGGATTGCACCGCAGCCTGACCCGGAACGCTATTGATCCGCGCGGACACCGAAATGGGGCCGCCCAATTCTGGCCGGAACGGCAGGCGCCACTGCCGCACGCTGTTTCCCAGCACGTATCCCAGCAGCCCGTCGCGCACGCGATGCTTCCGGCCGCCGACGACCAGGGTCACGTCGCTGAGCTGGGCGCGATGCGCGCCGCTATTGCTTACCTGCAAGGCCCAGTCCGGACCCTCGCGCACCAGCGACCATGTCAGTTGCCGCTCCACTGGAGCCTGCGGGGCGGCGCCTACGAATACCGGCACCGAATAACGCAGCCGGACCTGGACGCCGGTTGCGCTCATGGAGTCGGACGGCGCGATTTCATCGATGATCAGGCGATACGGTGTTTCGCCGGAGCGGGCCGCGGGTTCATGCTGCAACAGGCGGATCACCTGGGTTCCTCCTGGGGCGATCTGGATCATGGGCGGACTGGCCACCAGCGCCTCGGTTTCCCGAAGCACGTCTTCGGTGGGGGTCTGGCTCCATGCATACACGCGCACCTGGCCGTAGATGGGCGCGGCGCCCTCATTGCGCAGCGTCATGGTCGCCGCGCGCTCGGCGCCGTCCAGATTCAGCAGGACCGGCGAGATCTGCAGATTGGCGGCGTGCGCATGCGAGGCCACGCCGATCAGGCAGACTGCCGCCGCCTGGCGCATCAATCCGGGCATCGTCATGTTCAGAAATAAACGGTGGCCGTGACGGTGGACTGGTAGGTGTCCGGCTTGGGCGCGTTCTGGGCCGGCACCTGCCCGTAGACAGTGAGCGTCTGGACCGCGCCGGTGCCGGTGCCGCCCACGGTGTCGGTGCCCTGGGTGTTGCCCCAGACCGTCGTGCGGCCGGCGTTCTGATAGAGCTGATAGCCGACGGTGGTGCCGGTGTTGCCCGCCGCCGTGCCTGCAAGCCGCCGGTTGGCGACCGTCGAGCCCGTCACCGAGCCGGCATCCAGGCCGACGTTATAGGGCGTGGTATTGGTGCAGGTGACATTGAGCCTGGTTTCCTGGTTCACCGGCGCGCTTAGCAGGCCGGTCGAGGGAAACACGAGCGGGTCGGCCTTGATCGTGCAATTCGCCTGCACGGTCAGGGAAACCGTGAAAGTCGACGTGGCCGTCCCGTTTTGATAAGTCTGGGCCTGGGTTGCGATTGGCAGGGCCGCGCCCAGGGTTGCAGACAGCACCGCGACAAAACCAATGGTTTTCATTGCTTCTTTCTCCTCTGGGCGTGGGTAGCGACCACCTTAGTAGGGATGGGGCGGTCGATTTATTACGGATAATTTCTTTGAGATTCGATTGCTGACCATTGGGGATATGCAGGGAAATTCCAGCAAATACAGGCGGTAAGGCAAAGATGGATGACGTTCTCAAACCACCTATAAGGCGGTATTGAAATTAAATGACACAAATCTATAGGGGTTATACGTAAGGAATCGTCAATTTCCCAGGGCATCGGAGGTGGCTGTGCCATGGGCACGCCACTTGCTGCTGCAGCCCCCATGACATCCACACCGAATCACTCCGACGGCATCGTGGCGGCCTATCCGCGGCGCCTGCAGGCGTCCGAGCACGAAGCGGCCTCCCAGGAAGCGCTGGCCCTGCGCCTGGCAGCGCTGCTCGGCCTGACGTATGTGCCGGATTACCGGCCCAGCCGCCATCGCGGCAGCCCCGCGCCGTATTACGTGCCGGATCGCACCATCACCGGCATGGCGCGCGCCGCCGTGCTCGGCATCAGCAGGGCGGCGGACTTGTACGGCGGCGTGGTGCCCCATGCCTTCGTGGCGACGAAATCCATCAGCCACCAGCTCGCCGGGCCGCAGGCCCGCGCGCCGGCGGGCTGGGTCGCGTCCCTGCCGGCCGCGCTGCGCGCGGTGGTGCTGTCGGGCTATACGGCTTTCTGCCGCGAAGACGCGCTGGTCGCGGGCCGGCTGCTGCTGGCCCGCGGTCCGCTGCGGCTGAAGCCGGCGGACGGAACCGGCGGGCGCGGGCAGCAGGTGGTGCGCGACCTGGATGCGCTGCGCGCCGCGCTGGCCGCGCAGTCGCCGGCGGCGATGGCGCACCTGGGCCTGGTGCTGGAGGAAGACCTGGAAGACGTCGAGACCTACAGCGTGGGCTGGTCGAAGGTGGGCAAGCTGGAGATCTCCTATGTCGGCACCCAGTCGCTGACCCCGTCCAACGACGGCAGCCAGGTGTATGGCGGCTCCGAACTGCGCGTGGTGCGCGGTGGCTTCGACGCCTTGCGCGCGCTGCGCCTGGGCGCGAAAGAGCGCCATGCCATCGACATGGCCTGCCATTACGACACGGCGATTTCCACGGCATATCCGGACCTGATCGCCTCGCGTCGCAATTACGACGTGGCGTTCGGGCGCGGGGCCGACGGGGGCGCGCGCGCCGGCGTGCTGGAACAGTCGTGGCGCGCCGGCGGCGCCAGCATCGCCGAGCTTGCCGCCATGCAGGCGTTCGCACTGTCGCCCGCGCTGTGCGAGGTGCGCGCCGAGACGCGCGAGCGCTACGGCGCCGACGAGCCGGTGCCGATCGCGCAACGGCTGGTGTTCCACGGGCACGACCGGGCGGTCGGCCCGATCAGCAAATCGGGAGGAATCGTGGAGGCGGACGATGGCGACGCATAGCAAACCGTTTGCGCTGGAAGTGGACGACGTCTCGCTGGACGCGACCTTTCTTACCCCGGAGGACAAAGTGCCTGGCGTACTTTTCATCCACGGTTGGGGCGGCAGCCAGGAGTTCGACCTGTCGCGCGCCAAGGGCATCGCCGCGCTGGGCTGCGTCTGCCTGACGTTCGACCTGCGCGGCCATGCCGCCACCCTGCAACGGCAGCGCGAGGTGACGCGCGAAGACAATCTGCGCGACGTGGTGGCGGCCTATGACAGGCTGGCCGCCCATCCCTCCCTGGATTCCGGCTCGGTCGCGGTGGTGGGCAGCAGCTACGGCGGCTATCTGGCGGCCTTGCTGTGCACGCTGCGGCCGGTGCGCTGGCTGGCGCTGCACGTGCCGGCGCTGTACCGCGACGACGAGTGGCTGGTGCCCAAGAATCAGCTCAACCGCGACACGCTGCGCGCCTACCGCAGCGCCTATGTGCCGCCCGAGGAGAACCGCGCGCTGCAGGCGTGCACCGACTTCGCCGGCGACGTGCTGCTGGTGGAGGCCGAGCACGATATCTACATCCCGCATTCCACCATCATGAGCTACCGGGGGGCGTTTCGACGCTCGCATTCCCTGACGCACCGCATCATCGACGGCGCCGACCACGCCCTGACCGAGAAGCCGGCGCAGCGCGCCTACACCTCGATCCTGGTGAACTGGGTGACCGAAATGGTCATGGGCGCGCGCATGGGAGTCGGGCGGGCAGGGTTATGAGCGCGCGCGCAGGACAGGAAGAAGTCATGCCGAGCACCAGCATACCGGCGCGGCGTCCGCGCCCGAAGCGATCGCCGTCCAAGGAACAGGCCGAGCGCGGCGGCGCGCTGTTCAGGGCCTTCGACCGTTTCGCCACGCGCGTGAAGCGATGGACCGCAACGCCGGTGACGTTCGGCCTGGCGCTGATGGCGGTGCTCGCATGGGCGCTGACCGGCCCGGTGTTCGGTTACTCCGAAACCTGGCAACTGGTGATCAATACCGGCACCACCATCGTGACCTTTCTCATGGTGTTCCTGATCCAGCAAAGCCAGAACAAGGACAGCGAGGCGCTGCACCTGAAGCTCGATGAACTGCTGATCGCGCTCAAGGGCGCCGACGAAGGCCTGGTCGACGCCGAGAGCCTGGACGAGGACAAGCTGCTGGCGCTGGCGGCGGCCTGCACGGCGCGCGCCAGGAAGCAACACCGCCAGCGCGCACGCAGCCGGAGGCGGCAATGAACCATCCCAAACCCACCGTGCGCAAGGGACAGTATCCCGGCGCGCTGGCGCGCGAGGCGTTCCGTGAACGCTTCATGCAGCGCTTCTACGATCCGGCTTTCCAGGCCGAAAACGACGCCCTGGAGCGGCTGGAGACCATCGCCTGGCAGGCCTACGAAGCGGGCCGCAAATCGCCCGTGACCGTCAAGGCTGGCCCCGAGTTCGCCGATCCCGATTACGAGCTGGCGGCCGAGTGGAAGCAGACGCGCGACCGGCTGGCCGTCGCCGAAAAAGTGCAGCGCGATCCGGGCACGCCCTCGCGCGTGCTGGTGATCGCCGGCGCGTCGCGCAACGACGGCACCTGTCCGGGCGAAGTCTCCAAGACCTGGCGGCTGGCGCGCATCGTGCTGGACGAGCTGCGCGCCGGCGGCGTGCAGACCGACATGCTGGACCTCAGCCGCCTGGCCTCCGAATACCAGTACCAGATCCATCCGTGCAAGGGCTGTGTTTCGACCGCCATGCCCTTGTGCCACTGGCCCTGCAGCTGTTATCCGAACCATGCGCTGGGGCAGGTCAACGACGCCATGGCCGGCATCTACGAACAATGGGTCGCGGCCCACGCCGTGATCCTGGTGGCGCCCACCTACTGGTATCAATCGCCTTGCCCGCTGAAGCTGATGATCGACCGGCTGGTGTGCGCCGACGGCGGCAACCCCGATCCGACGCTGACCGGCGGCAAGGACCCGCTCAAGGCCAAGGAGGTTGAGCTTGCCGGCTGGCCGTATCCCAAGCACCTGGCCGGCCGCGCCTATGGGCTGGTGGTGCATGGCGACGTGGCCGGCATCGAGGCGCAGCGGCGCGCGCTGAGCGACTGGCTGGACTGGATGGGCCTGATCGACGCCGGCGCGGCCTCGCGGCTGGACCGCTACATCGGCTATTACCGCCCCTATGCCACCAGCCACGACGAGCTGGACCGCGACACGGCCGTGCAGCAGGAGGTGCGCAACGTGGCGCGGGCCGTGCTCAATGTGCTGCCGCGGCTGCGGCGCGGCGAGATGGCCGGGCTGGACCGGGGGATCGAGCAGCCGCGGCCGAAGTGAGCGTCGGCGAGGGCCGGTCCCGGATCGACGGCCGGCACGTCCCAGTCCGGATTCCACGGGTTTTCCCTGATTTGCATACGTATGCAAGCGCTTGAAAGTGGCTGCACTTCATCGACTCACCTACGTTTGCAGGGCAGGAAAAACCATGATCCGGTATCTGAAGCGCGGCCGCACGGCCGCCGTTAAAACCGACCACGACGCCAAGGTGCGCGCCACCGTCGAAGACATCATCCGCGACATCGAGACGCGCGGCGACGCGGCGGTGCGCGACTACAGCCGCAAGTTCGACAACTGGGACCCGCAGGACTTCCGGCTGTCGCGCGCGGAGATCGAAGCCGCCCGCAAGCAGCTGTCGGCGCGCGAGATCGAGGACATCGCGTTCGCGCAGAGCCAGGTGCGCAATTTCGCGCAGATCCAGCGCGATTCCATGCGCGAGGTCGAGGTGGAAACCTATCCCGGCGTGGTGCTGGGCCACCGCCACGTGCCCATGAACGCGGTGGGCTGCTATATCCCGGGCGGCAAGTATCCGCTGCTGGCCTCGGCGCACATGAGCGTGCTGACGGCCAAGGTGGCGGGCGTCAAGCGCATCGTGTCGACGGCGCCGCCTTATCAGGGCAAGCCGCATCCGGCCATCGTGACCGCGATGGACATGGCCGGCGCCGACGAGATCCTGGTGCTGGGCGGCGTGCAGGCGGTGGTGGCGATGGCCGTGGGCACGCCCAGCGTGGCGCCCGTGGACATGCTGGTGGGCCCGGGCAATATGTACGTGGCCGAAGCCAAGCGGCAACTGTACGGCCGGGTCGGCATCGACCTGTTCGCCGGTCCCACGGAAACCCTGGTGATCGCCGACGACAGCGTGGACGGCGAACTGTGCGCCGTCGATCTGCTGGGCCAGGCCGAGCACGGCCCGACCTCGCCCGCGGTGCTGCTGACCAATAGCGAACAGTTGGCGCGCGACACGCTGGCCGAGGTCGAGCGCCAGCTCGCCATCCTGCCGACCGCCGCCATCGCGGCCCAGGCCTGGGCCGATTGCGGCGAGGTCATCGTCTGCGACAGCCTGGAGGAAATGCTGCAGGTGGCCGACGAACTGGCGTTCGAGCACGTGCAGGTCATGACCCGCGATCCCGACTACTTTCTGAACAACATGACGAACTACGGCGCGCTGTTCCTGGGGCCGCGCACCAACGTCAGCTTCGGCGACAAAGTGATCGGCACCAACCACACGCTGCCGACCAACCGCAATGCGCGCTACACGGGCGGGCTGTGGGTGGGCAAGTTCCTCAAGACCTGCACCTACCAGCGCGTGCTGACCGACGCCGCCAGCGCGACCATGGGCGAATATTGCTCGCGCCTGTGCCACATGGAGAACTTCGCCGGCCACGGCGAGCAGGCCAATATCCGCGTGCGCCGCTACGGCGGCCGGCCCGAACTGCCCTGGTACCAGCCGGTGGAGGCCCGGTCATGATCGCGCTGCCCAAGGGACCGGATTTTCGGCTGGACGGGCGCCGCGCGCTGGTGACCGGCGGCTCCGGCGGCATCGGGCTGGCGGCGGCGACGGCGCTGGGCCGCGCCGGCGCGCACGTGACGCTGGCCGCGCGCCGCGCGCCCGAACTGGAACAGGCCTGCGAGGCCTTGCGGGCCGAGGGCGTGCAGTGCGCGGCGCTGGTGCTGGACGTGACGGACTCGGCCGCGGTCGACGCCGCGCTGGCGCAAGGCGCGCCCTTCGACATTCTGGTGAACAACGCCGGGATGAACCGCCCCAAGCCGCTGGTGGAGCAGTCCGACGAGGACATCGACGCGGTGATGGACCTGAACGTGAAGGCGGCTTTCTACGTCTGCCGCGCGGTCGCGCGCCGGCTGCTGCAGGCCGGGCAGGGCGGGTCCATCATCAACGTGTCGTCGCAGATGGGCCACGTGGGCGGCCTGCGCCGCACCCTGTACTGCGCCAGCAAGCATGCGCTCGAAGGCATGACCAAGGCGCTGGCCTGGGAGCTGGGCGCGGCCGGCATCCGCGTCAATACGGTGTGCCCCACCTTCATCGAAACGCCCATGACGGCCGGCATGCTGGCCGACCCGGAATTCCGCGCCTGGGTCTGCGCGCGCAACGCGCTGGGCCGGGTCGGGCAGGTCGAGGAGGTCATGGGCGCCATCGTGTTCCTGGCCAGCGACGCCTCCAGCCTTGTGACCGGCAGCGCGCTGATGCTGGACGCGGGATGGACCGCCGCATGAGGACCACGCCGCGCGCCCAGGACGTGGCGGATCTGGCGGAGGTCTCGCAGTCCGCCGTCAGCCGCACCTTCACGCCCGGCGCCAGCGTGTCGGAGCAGACCCGGCGCAAGGTGCTGGCCGCGGCGCAGAAGCTGGGCTATCGGCCCAACGCGCTGGCCCGCAGCCTGATCACCCGCCGCAGCCGCATCGTGGCGCTGGTGATGAGCTATCTGGAAAACCAGTTCTATCCGCTGGTGATAGAGCGGCTGTCGCAGAAGCTGCAGAAAGAGGGCTACCACGTGCTGATGTTCATCGCCGAGGTGGACGAGGCGGCCGACGGCGTGCTGGCCGAGATCCTGCAATACCAGGTGGACGGCATCGTCATGGCCTCGGCCATGCTGTCGTCCAACGTGGCGCGCAGCTGCGCCGAAGTGGGCGTGCCGGTGGTGCAGTTCAACCGCGTGTCCATCCTGGGCGGGCTGGCGCGCCATGCCAGCAGCTCGGTCACTTCCGACAATTACGAGGGCGGCCGGCTGGTGGCGCAGTTGCTGGCGCAGCGCGGCTACCGGCGCTTCGGCTATCTGGCGGGCCTGGAGGATTCGTCCACCAGCATCGAGCGCGAACGCGGCTACCGCGACGCGCTGGGCGAGCTGGGCCACGCGCTGCACAGCCGCGCGGTGGGCCATTACAACTTCGACCAGGCCCAGGAGGCGGTGCGGCGGATGTTCGAACGCGACGCGCCGGATGCGCTGTTCGCCGGCAACGACCATATGGCGATCGCGGCGCTGGACGTGCTGCGCCTGGAGCTGGGCCTGCGCGTGCCGCAGGACGTGGCCGTGGTGGGCTTCGACGACGTGCCGCAGGCCGCCTGGGGCGCCTACCGCCTGACCACGGTGCGCCAGCAGGTCGAGCCCATGGTCGAGGCCACCGTGAGCCTGCTGCGCGAACAGATGCATTCCGAACTGCGGCCGCGCGACATCGTCGTGCCCTGCACCCTGGTCGAGCGCGGCACCGTCCGCGCCGGCCCCTGAATTTCTTTCATACCGGCAACTCAGCAAGGCGGACGCAGATTCCGTCCAGACATCATCGACAGGAGACTTTCGAATGCGCAGCACCTTCATACGCACCCTGGCCGCCGCCGCGGCGTTCGGTTTGACGGCCACGCTGGCCCACGCCCAGCAGGCCACGGCCGACTGGCCGGCCAAGACCATCCGCTACATCGTGCCGTTCTCGCCGGGCGGGGTGTCCGACGGCGTGGCGCGCCTGATGGCCGAGCAGTTGTCGGCCCGCCTGGGCCAGCCCGTCGTGGTCGAGAACAAGCCGGGCGTCTCCGGCATCATCGGCACCCAGCAGGTGGCGCGCGCCGAGCCGGACGGCTATACGGTGGTCGGCGGCACCATCACCACGCACGCCGTCAACCCGTTCTTCATCAAGTCGCTGGGCTACGACCCGGTCAAGGATTTCACGCCGGTGGCGCTGGTGGGCATGGTCAGCAACGCCCTGGTGGTGCGCGCCGACAGCCCGTTCGACACGGTGCAGCAGGTGATAGACGCGGCGCGCGCGCAGCCGGACGGCCTGACCTACGGCACCGCCGGCGCGGGCACCTCGCAGCATCTGTCGGGCCAGCTGTTCCAATCGATCTCCGGCACGCGGCTGCGCCAGATTGTCTACAAGGGCGGTTCGCAGTCCATGGTGGACCTGATCGGCGGACAGATCGACATGGTGTTCGAAACCGTGGCCGCGGCGCGCCCGATGATCGATTCGAAGCGGGTCAAGGTGCTGGGCGTGACGTCGGCCGCGCCGCTGGCCGACCTGCCGCAGGCCAGGCCGCTGGCCGAGCTGGGGCTGCCGGGATTCCAGATGCAGTCGTGGCAGGGCATCTTCGCGCCGGCCGGCACGCCGGCGCCGGTGGTGGACCGGCTGGCGCGCGAGATCGCGGCCGTGGTCGAAACGCCGGAGGTCCGCGCCAAGCTGCTGATGCTGGGTGTGGCGCCGGACGGCCGCGGCTCGGCCGCGTTCGCGCAGTTCCAGCGCAGCGAAATCGAAAAATGGGGCAAAGTGATCAAGGACGCCGGCATCCAGGCCGATTGATTCCCCAACCGCATCCAGGAGACTGACATGAACGAACCCCGATACCCTCTGGATGGCCGCCTGCCGGCCATGCTGCGCAGCGGCAAGCCCTTGCGCGGCCTGTTCAACGGCCTGCCCAGCCCGGCCATCGTCGAAATGTGCGCGTATGCGGGATTCGATTTCATCATCCTGGACAACGAGCACGGCAGCGCCGATTTCGGGACCACCGAGCACATGCTGCGCGCGGCGCGGGCCGCCGGCATCGTGCCGGTGGTGCGCTGCTTCGAACACGACCTGCCGCGCGTGCTCGACATGGGCGCCAGCGCGGTGCAGGTGCCCATGGTGGAAAGCGCCGCGCAGGCGCGCCGCCTGGCGGACCTGATCCACTATCCGCCGCTGGGCCGGCGCGGCAGCGCCTTCAGCACGCGCGCGGCCGGCTACGGCGCGTTCGGCGGCGCCGGGCATACGCAGCGCAGCAACGAGGGCATAGCCTTCATCGCCATGATCGAAACTCCCGAGGCGATCGCCGCGGCGGCGGAGATCGCGGCGGTCGACGGCGTGGACGCTGTGTTCATCGGCCCCAACGACCTGGCGCACGCGATGGGCCACGGCAGCGACTGGAACGCCGAGCCGGTGCAGCGCGCCATCGAGCAGGGGCTGCGGGCCATCGCGGCGGCCGGCAAGTGCGCCGGCATCATCGCGCTGACGCCGGCCGACGAGGAAAAATACGGGGCGCTCGGCGCGCGCTATTTCGCCAATGTGTCGACCAGCATCATCACGCGCGCGCTGGCGCAGGCCGCCAGCGCCGGGCGCGACGCGGCGTTGCGGTATTGAAGCATTCCGAGTCGTATCGGCCGTCCTTGATGACGCGCAAATCCACGCGATAAAAACATTGTGAAATATTTCACAAAACTTAGACTGGGGTTTTCCCTTGGTTCAACCTTGGAACCCCATGACTGTTTTTCGCATCAATTTCGGCAATCTCTCCATCGGCGCCCGCCTGGCCCTGGGCTTTGGCGCGGTGCTCGCCCTGCTGCTGGCCCTGGCCGGCACGGCGCAGTACAAGCTCGCGCAGATCGAGCGCATCAATCAGGCGATCATCCAGCAGACCTGGGCGGGCGCCAGCGCGGTATCGGTCATCGACGTCACGACGCGCGCCAACGCGCGCGCCAATCTGGAATTGATCGTCGACGCCGATCCGGCCGCTTCTGAAAAGCGCTTTGTCCAGATCGACCAGAACCGCCGCACCATAGACCAGGCGCTGGCCGCGTTGCGGCCCTTGTACGCGTCGGCGCAGGACAGCGCGCGGCTGCGCGCGCTGGAAGAGGTGCGCGGGCGCTACGTGCGGTCGTTCCAGGCGGTGGGCGCGCAATTGAAGAATGGCGAGCGCGATGCGGCCCGGCAGCGGTTGCTGGAAGAAACGCTGCCCCTGCTCGACAGCCTGCAGAACCACATCGTCGAACTGTCGCGGCTGCAGGCCGCCGAGATGCGGCAGGCCGGCGAGGCCAGCCAGGAGATCACGCGGCAGGCGGAGCGGCTGAACCTGGCCCTGGCGGGCATCGCGCTGGCGTTGGGCGCGCTTTTCGCATGGCGGGTCGCGCGGTCCGTCACGCGGCCGCTGGCGCGCGCCGTCAAGGCGGCCGAGTCGGTGGCGGGCGGCGACCTGAGCCAGCGCATCGAAGCGGGCGCGGGCGACGAAACCGGACGCCTGCTGCACGCGCTGCAGGACATGCAGGACAGACTGGCCGGCGCCGTGCGCGCCATCCGCGGCGGGGCGGAAACCATCTCCAGCGCCTCGGGCCAGATCGCGGCGGGCAATGCCGACCTGTCCAGCCGCACCGAGGAGCAGGCGGCTTCGCTGGAAGAGACCGCCGCATCGATGGAGGAGCTGGCCTCGACCGTCAAGCAGAACGCCGACAACGCCAGCCAGGCCGACCGCCTCGCGGCCGGCGCCTGCGCCATCGCCGAGCGCGGCGGCAGCGCCGTGTCGGCGGTGGTCGGCACCATGCAAGAGATTTCCGCCAGTTCGCGCAAGATCTCCGAGATCGTGTCGGTGATCGACGCGATCGCGTTCCAGACCAACATCCTGGCGCTCAACGCCGCGGTCGAGGCCGCGCGCGCGGGCGAGCAGGGCAAGGGCTTCGCGGTGGTGGCGGGCGAGGTGCGTTCGCTGGCGCAGCGCAGCGCGCAGGCCGCGCGCGAAGTCAAGGCGCTGATCGAGGATTCCGCCGGCAAGGTCGCCGACGGCTCGCGCCAGGCGCAGGAGGCCGGCGCCACGATGCAGGAAGTGGTGGCTTCGGTGCAGCGCGTGACCGACATCATGGGAGAGATCGCGGCGGCTTCGCGCGAACAGGCCAGCGGCATCGAGCAGGTGAACCGCGCCGTCGCGCAGATGGACGAAGTCACGCAGCAGAACGCCGCGCTGGTCGAGCAGGCCGCGGCGGCGGCCGGGTCGATGCAGGACCAGGCGCGCGAACTGGTGGGCGCGGTGGGCGTGTTCCGGCTGACGGACGACGCCGGCCGCGGCCAGGAAGACGCGCCGGCGCGGCTGCGAGCCAGGTTGTTGCCGGCCTAGGCGGGCGGCCGCGGGCGCGCTAGAAACGCGGATTCTTGCCGAACGGGACCTCGTCGTCCGTCGGTTTTTCGAAGGTGGCGGTATCGCCGTTGAGGTCGGCGACGTGGATCTGCGCGAGCCGCGTCGCCTCTTCGATCGCGATCTGCGCGGACGGAAAGCGCTCGTCGATGGCGATCCGCTCTTCGGCGGCCGCGCCGGGCGGCGGAATCAGCATGTAGCCTATGCTCCAGGCGCCGTCCTGGTTGACCGGATGTTCGATCTGGAAATCCCACTTTGCTTGTTCCATGGTGCCTCCTGTCGACGTTTTTCATGCTACTGCGGTCGATGTGGCCCTTAAAAGCAGCAAGGCCGGCGCCACGGCGCCGGCCTTGCGGATGATCGCGCCGTGGCCTAGCCGCGTCTTGCGGTCAGCCACTGCTGCGAGGGCAGCGGCTCGGCGGCGATGCGGATTTCACCGATGCTGCCGAAGAAGCCGTCGCAGCGTTCGCCGTCCCAGGAGCCGGCGCCCACCACCCACGGCATGGCGGCCGACACCGGGGCCAGGCCGGTGGCGTTGCCGGAGTTGCGCAGCGCCGGCGCGCCTTCGATGTACATGATGCTTTCCTTCGCGGCCGGGTCGGCCACCACGGCGATGTGCACCCAGCTGTCGGCCATGATCTCGCCGGACCAGCTGGCCTGCGGGGCGCGCACGCCCGCCTGCGGCGTGACCACTTCCCACTGGATTTCGCGCAGGCTGGAGACCGCGAACAGCAGCGGCGGCGATTCGCCATCGCCGCCGGAGAAGCCCGGCACCGCGTCGCGCCGGCCGTCGCGGGTCATGATGTTCATCCATGCGTGCAGGTCGGAACGCCAGTTCTTGTCGATCTTCACGAACGCTTCGACCGTGTAGCCGGTGGCGGCGAAGTCCATGGCGTTGAGCGGCGCGGCGGCGTCGGTCAGGAAGTAGCTCAGGCGCTGGGCGTTCTTGTCGGTGTTGGCGAATTGCACCGAGCCGGGGGCGGCGGACAGGAAGTGCTTGTCGTCGCTCCAGCGCACGTCTTCGAGCTGCGCCGTGCGCACGCCGGGTTCGGCGTTCAGGGCCGCGCGCCGCAGCGGGTTCTGGCCGGCGCGGTCCTCGATGACCTGGCCGGCCGCCACGGCCTGTCCGGCCGCGCCGCCGGTGAAGCGCCAGTGCGCCACGGTGCTGGCCACCTTGGGATAGTCCTCGGGATCGGCCGGGGCGCGGGCGACCTCGACCTCGGGCTCGGTGTAGCCGGCCAGTATCATCGCGCTGGCGGCCTCCACCAGCGAGCCGCGCAGCTGCGCGCCGGGCTTGAACTGCTTGTTGAATCCGGAGAAGCGGGCGGCGAAGTCCATCTCGATGGTGAACTGCTCGTTGGCCGTCTTCAGCACGGCCTGGTCGAACTGCGTCAGGGTGTCGCGCGGCTTCTGCACCACCCACGGCGAGAACGACAGCACGTGGATTTGGTTGTGGGTCAGGTCGAATTCATACAGGCGCATCAGGCCGTTGCCGCCCTGGTAGGCCATCTGGTAGTCGACCACCATGATTTCGACTTTGTTGCCGAAATCGTTGACGCGGGTCTGGTGCGCCGCGCCGTGATGGTGGCCGTTGAGCGTCATGAAGATCTGGTCGTTGTCGCGGATCAGGCGCTCCCACAGCATGTTGCCGTAGGCCGTCTCCAGCGGGCTGACGCCGTCGCGGTCGATGTTCAGCAACTGATGGTTGACCAGGATGACGGGCAGGCCGGGATTTTCCTGGATGACGCGGCGCGCCCACGCGATGCCGTCGTCCGAGATGCGCCACGACAGCGACAGCACCATGAACTGCTGCCCCTCGGCTTCGAACACGTGGTATTCGTGGAAGCCGCTGGCGTCGCGGCCGCGGAAGGTGCTCATGCGCTTGGCGCGGGCGGGGTTGAACCATTGCAGATAGGGCTCGTCGGCCAGCACGCGCTGGGCTTCGGTGCCGCTGGCCTGGCTGGAGGCGTCCACGTATTCCAGCGAACGGAGCACGTCGTGGTTGCCGGCCAGCACCGAGTACGGAACCTTGGCCGTTTCCAGCACCCGCATGGCCTGGTCGGCCACTTTCCACTGGTCGGGCTTGCCGGCCTGGTCCACCACGTCGCCCAGATGGGTCACGAAGGGAATGTTCAGCGCGGCCGCGTTGGCGGCGATCCAGTAGGTCTGCGCCATGTAGGGTTCGCTGCCGAACTTGCGGCTGTACTGGCTGCTTTCCGCCAGCGTGGCGTAGCGGGCGTAGAACTGGGTGTCGGGCAGCACCGCCAGCGCGAAGCGCGAACCCTGGGTGGCGTCGGGGCCGGGTTCGGGCTGGGGCTGCGGCGTTTCGCCGCCGCTCTCGCCGCCGCCGGCGGCGGAATCGTCATCGTCGTCGTCGCCGCCGCAAGCGGTCAGCAGTCCCGCGCCGGGGATCAGCGCCGCGGCCAGGCCGCCGCGGAGGAAGTTGCGGCGCGTGGGCGCCGGCAGGCCGGTTTCGTCATCGAAGGTGGACATCGCAAATCCTGAGTGCACGTGAAAGGCCGCATTTATATTCGTGCGGAGTGACGCGCCAATGACAGGATTTGTCCTAGATAACGATGAGGCTCCGGCTTCAGCCCAGGTGCTCGACGTTGCCGCAGACCGATATGCTCTGGCCGCTGATCATCGCGCCTTCGTCCGAGCACAGAAAGGCCACCTGGTTCGCGATGTCCTCGGGACGGGTCATGCGCCGCAGCGATACGCCGGACAGCAGCTGCGCGCGCATCTCGTCGTTGCTGACGCCGCCGGCGGCGGCGCGCGCGGCGATGATGCGTTCGACCCGTTCGCCCGCCACCACGCCGGGCAGCACCGAATTGACGCGGATGTTGGACGGGCCGAGCTCCATGGCCCAGGTCTGGGTCAGGCCGGCCAGCCCGAACTTGCTGGCGCTGTAGGGCGTGCGCAGCGAAAATCCAAGACGGCCGGCCACCGAAGAGATGTTGACGATGGAGCCGCCGCCGGCCGCGCGCAGCATCGGCACCGCGCTGCGCGCGCACAGGAAGGTGCCGGTCAGATTCACGTCCAGCGTGTTGCGCCAGGCCTCCAGCGTGGTGTCTTCGAGCCGGCTGGTGGGGCCGGAGACGCCGGCGTTGTTGACCAGCACGTCGAGCCCGTCCCACTTGTCCTTCAGCACGCCGAACAGGGCCTGGACCTGCGCTTCGGAAGACACGTCCGTCACGCTCATGCCCAGCCCAGGATGGCCGTCGGCGGCGGCGCGGCAGGCGGCCTCGTCCACGTCGCAGGCGTGCACCTCGGCGCCGGCCTGCAGGAACCGGCGCGCGATCGCCAGCCCGATGCCGTTCGCGCCTGCGGTGACCAGGACGCGCTTGCCCTTGAGCGATGCATTCATGGTGGGGGTCTCCGTCATGCCGCGAACTCGGGCCGCACGCCGCCGGCGCGCGGCAGTCCCATGATCTCCCGCGCTTCGGCGGGCGTGGCCGGCTCCATGTCGAGTTCGCGGATGATGCGCACGATTCTCTCGGTCAGCTGTACGTTGGTGGCCAGCTCGCCGTGGCGGTAGTACAGGTTGTCTTCCAGCCCGACCCGCGCATGGCCGCCCAGCAGCAGCGCGCTGATGTTGGCCTCCAGCTGCGAGGGGCCGATGCCGCTGACGCAGAACACGCTGTTTTTGGGCAGCAGGTCCACCATCATCTGCAGGTGGCGCGGCGAGAACGGCATGGCGTTCTGGAAGTTGCGGTGCACGTTCATGACCAGGTTGATGAAAGGCGGGCCGTCGTCCAGGCCTTCGCCGATCAGCGTGGCGGCGTCCTGGATGATGTGCGTGGGGCTGAAAACCTCCCATTCCGGCTTGATGCCGCGCGCCTTCATGCCGGCGGCCAGTTCGCGCGCACGGCTCAGCGGCGTGTTCATCAGGTACTCGCGGCCGTCGAAGGCCAGGTTCAGCGTGGTGGCGTCCAGCGTGCACATTTCCGCGCCCGCGTCCATGCCCTTGAGCCGCTCCTCCCAGAGGATCTCCCAGGTGCCGGGCGTGGTCTCCCTGACCATGTCGCCGTGCACGCCGCCGCCGGTGGAGTTGTTCAGCACGATATCGCAGCGGTCGCGGATGAGCCGGTTCATCTCGCGGTAGATCGAGGCGTCGCAGGTGGCCTGGTCGTCGGGCCGGCGGGCGTGCAGGGCCGCCACGCTGGCGCCGGCGTTGTAGCAGCGGTAGACGTCCTCGGCGATTTCGCGGGGCTGGGTGGGAAGATGGGGATTCTGGCTCTTGAACGCCATGCCGCCGGTCGGGGCGATGGTCACGATCACTTTGCGTTTTGCCATGGCGTGCTCGCTATTTCCACAGGGCGCAGCGGCTTTCCGACTGCTTGGTGAAGGCTTCGTTGCCGTCGATGGTGCGGACGACCTTGAAATAGTCCCAGGGTTCCTTGGACTGTTCCGGCGTCTTGACCTGCAACAGATACATGTCGTGCACGACACGGCCGTCGGGCCGCACCACGCCGTTCTTGATATACATGTCGTTCAGCTTGTTCGCGCGCAGGTGGGCAAGCACCTTGTCCGCGTCGTCGGTGCCGGTGGCCTTGACCGCGCGCAGGTACTGCAGCGCGGCCGAGTAGTCGGCCGCCTGCAGCGAGGAGGGCATGGCCTGCTGGCGCTTGTAGAACTCCCGGCCCCAGGCGCGGGCGTCGTCCGAGGCGTTCCAGTACCAGCTGTCGGTCAGGTACATGCCCTGGGCGGTGGGCAGGCCCATGGCGTGGACGTCGTTGATGAACATCATCATGCCGGCGAGTTTCATCGTCTGGGTGACGCCGAATTCGTTGGCCGCCTTGATCGCGTTGATGGTGTCGGCGCCGGCGTTGGCCAGGGCCAGGATTTCGGCCTTGCTGCTTTGCGCCTGCAGCAGGAACGAGGAGAAGTCGGCCGACGACAGCGGATGCTTGACCGCGCCCAGTACGGTGCCGCCGCCGGCCTCGATCACGGTGGTGGTATCGGCCTGCAGCGCGTGGCCGAAGGCGTAGTCCGCAGTCAGGAAGTACCAGGACTTGCCGCCGGCCTTGACCACCGCGCCGCCGGTGCCGCGCGCCTGGGCGACCGTGTCGTAGGCGTAGTTCAGGGTGTAGGGCGTGCACTGCTCGTTGGTCAGCGCGGGCGAGCCCGCTCCCACCACGATGATGGGCTTTTTCTTGTCGGCGGCGACCTTGGACATGGCCAGCGCCGTGCTGGAATTCGTGCCGCCTATCAGCATGTCCAGGCCGCGCTGGTCGAACCATTCGCGCGCCTTGGCCGAGGCGATGTCGGGCTTGTTCTGGTGGTCGGCCACCAGCAGCTCTATTTTCTTGCCGTCGATCGCGCCGCCCATTTCCTCTATGGCCATCCTGATGGCCTGGGCGCCGCCGGGGCCGTCCGGGCCCGAATACACGCCGGAAAGATCGGTGATGAAGCCGATGCGGATGACGTCATCCGAGAACTGCGCCTGCGCGCCGCCGGGCGCGGCCAGCAGGAGGGCGCCGCAGGCGGCTGCGGCGGACATCGCGTGCGACATTGACAACATTCATGTCTCCTCTTATGTTTTTTGGCCGATGAGCATTCTTATTCTGTGGTCGGACCCGCCGCGCGGACAGTCACCATGGTGACAAAGAAGCCTAGGGTTTACCTGGGCGGGCGCCACAGCCTGATGAGGAAACAATGGGCATGGCGTCTGCGGACAAGAGGGACCAGCCGTTGCGCGCCGGGCCACGTCAGGCGCAGGCGGCGGTGGACAGGATGCTGGAGGTGGTGCCCTGGTATAACGGCCTGCCGCCGGCCGAGCGCCAGGAGATCCGCGCCGCGCTGCGCGTGGTGTCGCTAAGGAAGGGCGAATACCTGTTTCGCGCGGGTTCGCGCTCGCCGGGCTGGTACGGCGTGGTGGACGGCCTGGTGAAGTGGTCGTCCAGCGGCGCGCAGGGAAAGACGCTGTCGCTGGCTGGCTTCAGCACCGGAAGCTGGTTCGGCGAGGCCACCATGATCCGCGGCGCGCGCTTCGAGTACGAAGTGATGGCCTTGCGGCCGAGCCGCGTGGTGGTGCTGCCGCGCGACCTGTGCGAACGGCTGTGGAAGCAGAACATCGCGTTCACCCAGGCGCTGATGCTGCATCTGGCGCAGCGCGTGGACTGGCTGATGGCCAGCTATTGCGGCAATGTGCTGCTGGACGTGGACACGATGGTGGCGCGCGCGGTGGCGGCGCAGCTCGCGGCGGAATCGCACTCGGACACCGGCGGGCGCCTGAAGATCTCGCAGGAAGAAATCGCCAGCCTGTGCGGCGTGTCGCGCCAGCGCTGCAACGCCGCCCTGACGCGCCTGGCGCGCGCCGGCGTGCTGCAGACGCGTTACGGCGGGCTGACCATCCTGGACCGCGACGCGCTGCATCATTACGCGCAGATCGGACGCGGAGACGGGCCGGAAAATCTGCCGTAACCTGTTCACATGACCGATTCAGATGCTACGCGGGCGGTTTCGCCGTCCAATCGCTACGACAAGATGGAGTGGGCGGGCGCCTTCGGCGACCTGGGCACCCTGATTCCGTTCATCGCGGCCTATATCGGTGTGCTGGGCATGGACCCGTTCGGCATTCTGTTCGCCTTCGGGGTGTCGATGCTGGCTTGCGGCCTGTATTACCGCACGCCCATTCCGGTGCAGCCCATGAAGGCCATCGGCGCCGCGGCCTCGATCCAGGCGGTGCAGACGGCGGTGGTCACGCCGGGCGCGGTGCAGGTGGCCGCGCTGGTGACCGGGCTGGTGTGGCTGGCGCTGGCGCTCAGCGGCGTCATGCGCCACGTGGCGCGCTGGGTGCCGGCCACGGTGGTCTACGCGATCCTGCTGGGGCTGGGCGTGGGCTTCATGCTGCAGGGCGTGAAGATGATGCACGGCGACCTGCTGGTGGCCCTGGCCGCGGGGGCGATGACGCTGGCGCTGCTGCGCAGCCGGCGCATGCCCGCCATGTTCTGTCTGCTGCTGTTCGGCGCGGTGCTGGGGCTGTGGCGCCAGCCCGAGCTGCTGGACCGCCTGCTGGCGACGCCGCCGGCCCTGCGCCTGCCGCAATGGACGCTGTCGGAGGTGGGCTGGGATCAGGTGTTCGTGGCCATCGTGCTGCTGGTCCTGCCGCAGATTCCGCTGACGCTGGGCAACGCCATCCTGGCCATCAGCCACGAGAACAACCGGCTTTTTCCCGAACGCCCGGTGTCCGAGGGCACGATGGCTTTTTCCACGGGGCTGATGAACCTGTTTTCCGGCCTGAGCGGCGGCGTGCCGATGTGCCACGGCGCCGGTGGCATGGCCGGCCACGTCGCGTTCGGCGCGCGCACCGGCGGCTCGGTGGTGATACTGGGCGGGCTGCTGCTGACGCTGGCGCTGTTTTTCAGCGGCGCGGTGGCGACGCTGTTCGAGCTGTTTCCGCCGGCGGTGCTGGGGGTGCTGCTGTTCATCACCGGCCTGCAGCTGGCGGTGGGCAACGGCGCGCTGCCCGAGGCGCGCGAGGAACGCGCCGTGGTGCTGGCCGGCGCCGCCGTCTGCATCTGGAACGTGGCCGCCGGCTTTGTGCTGGGCTGTGCGCTGCACTACGCGGTGCGGCGCGGCTGGCTGCGCCTGTAGACGGACGCCAGCCGCTATACTGGCGCCATGACCGCAAGGCCGCTCGCTCAGCGGCCGGAACTCGTGAGTACGATGATAAATAAAAGCCAAATCACTGGGTTGATCCTGGCCGGCGGACGAGGCAGCCGCATGGGAGGCGTGGACAAGGGCTTGCAGAATTTCCAGGGCATCCCCCTGGCCATGCACGCCTTGCTGCGCCTGGGGCCGCAGGTCGGCGAGATCATGATCAACGCGAACCGCAACCTGGCGGCCTACGAATCGCTGGGCGCGCCGGTATGGCCCGACGCCAGCGCCGATTTCGCCGGGCCGCTGGCGGGCTTCGCCGCCGGGCTGGAGCGCTGCGAAACCGAATACCTGGTCACCGTGCCCTGCGATTCGCCGCTGTTTCCGCCGGACATGGTGGAGCGGCTGGCGGCCGGGCTCGAGCACGCCGGGGCCGACATCGCCATGGTGGCCACGCGCGAGGGCGGAGCGGTCCGCGCGCAGCCGGTGTTCTGCCTGCTCAAGACCTCGCTGCTGGGCAGCCTGCTGGCGTTTCTCGATAGCGGCCAGCGCAAGATCGACGTCTGGACCGCCAGCCATGTCTGTGTCGAGGTGCTGTTCGAGGACGCGCATGCGTTCGCCGGCGCCAACACCCTAACCGAACTGCAGCAGCTTCAATCATGAGCACCGATCGTCCCGCGACCCTCGCGGCCATCGCTTCCTGTGTCGATGGCTATGACCCGAACGCCCTGCCCATCGGGCAGGCGCGCGAATTCATCGACCGGCTGGTGCCGCGCCTGAGCGCCACCGAGGTGCTGCCGCTGCGCGCCGCGCTGGGCCGCACGCTGGCCGCCGACATCATCTCCGACATCGACGTGCCGGCGCACGACAACTCCGCCATGGACGGCTACGCGCTGCGCGGCGCCGACCTGCGCGCCGACGGCGACACCGTGCTGCGCATCGCCGGCAGCGGACGCGCGGGCGAGAATTTCACGGGCCAGGCCGGGCCGGGCGAATGCGTGCGCATCATGACCGGCGCGGTGATGCCCGCCGGGCTGGACACCGTGGTGCCGCAGGAATTCGTGCAGGTGCAAGACGGCGCCATCGCCGTGCCCGCGGGCATGCTGCGCGCCGGCGACAACCGCCGCCTGGCCGGCGAGGACCTGGCGCGCGGCGAGCCGGCGCTGGCGGCAGGGCGCATATTGCGGCCCGCCGACATCGGCATGCTGGCCTCGCTGGGCCGCGGCGAGGTGGCCGTGCGCCGCCGCGTGCGCGTGGCGTTCTTTTCCACGGGCAGCGAACTGCGCTCCGTCGGCCAGCCGCTGGACGAAGGCTGCGTCTACGACAGCAACCGCTACACGCTGTGGTGCATGCTGCAGCGCCTGGGCGTGGAAGTGCTGGACATGGGCGTGGTGCGCGACGACGAGGCCTCGCTCGAAGCCGCCTTCGCCGCCGCGGCCGCCAACGCGGACGTGGTCATCACGTCCGGCGGCGTGAGCGTGGGCGAGGCCGACTACACCAAGAAAGTCATGGCGCGCCTGGGCGACGTGCTGTTCTGGCGCATCGCCATGCGGCCGGGGCGGCCGCTGGCCATCGGCCGCATCGGGCAGGCGATCCTGTTCGGCCTGCCGGGCAATCCGGTGGCCGTGATGGTCACTTTCTACGCCCTGGTGCGCGACGCGATCCTGGCCATGGGCGGGGCCGCGCCGCAGGCCCTGCCGCTGCTGCGCTGCGTGACGCCCAAGGCCATCCGCAAAAAGCCCGGCCGCACCGAATACCAGCGCGCCATCGTCACGCGCGCCGAGGACGGCGGCTGGCAGGCGCACATCACCGGTTCGCAGGGCTCGGGCATTCTGCGCAGCATGAGCCAGGCCAACGGTCTGCTGGTGCTGGGGCACGAGCAGGGCGACATCGCCGCGGGCGCCTACGTGGACGTGCTGCCTTTCGACGGCTTGATCTGAGGCGCCGCATGACCCGAGTGATAGGTTTCGCCGGATGGAGCGGCGCGGGCAAGACCCAGCTGCTCACGCGCCTGATTCCCGTGCTGAAGGCGCGCGGCCTGAGTGTGTCCACGCTCAAGCATGCCCATCACGCCTTCGATATCGACCACCCGGGCAAGGACTCCTACCAGCATCGCGAGGCGGGCGCCTGCGAGGTGCTGGTGGCGTCTTCGACGCGCTGGGCGCTGATGCACGAATTGCGCGGAGCGCCCGAGCCGGGGCTGGGCGAGCTTCTGGGCCATATGCGCGCGGTGGACCTGGTGCTGGTCGAGGGCTTCAAGCGCAGCCCGCACCTGAAGATCGAAGTGCACCGGGCCGCCAACGCCAAGCCCTGGCTGTATCCGGACGACCCCAGCATCGGCGCCATCGCCAGCGATGCGCCGCCGCCTGCCGAAACCGGCTTGCCCTGGGTCGGCCTGGACGACTACGAAGCCGTGGCCGACCTGGTCCAGGCGCATGCCTGGCCCCTGGAAAAGGTGCTGGCGGCCACCGCCGGCGCCTATTGATTTGCGTTGGGGAAGAACAGCTGCTGGCCGTTGATCTTGTAGCTGGCGATGGTGTCCTGGCCGGCCTTGGAGGTGACCCAGTCGGCGAACTTCTGGGCTGCCGCCGCCTTCACGTGCGCATGTCTGGCCGGGTTCACCACCATCACGCCGTACTGGTTGAAGAGCCGTTTGTCGCCCTCGACCAGCACCTTGAGGTCGCCGGGGTTCTTGAAGCTGAGCCAGGTGCCGCGGTCGGACAGCACATAGGCGTTCATCGACGAGGCCATGTTCAGGGCCGGGCCCATGCCGCAGCCGCATTCCTTGTAGCCGCCGCCCTTGTCGTCCAGGCCGGCCTGTTTCCAGTAGCGCAGCTCGGCCGCGTGCGTGCCGCTCTTGTCGCCGCGTGAGATAAAGGGCGCGTTGGCGGCCGCCAGCTTGCCGAGCGCGGCGACGATGTCCTTGCCCCTGGCGCCCGCCGGGTCCGGCGCGGGGCCGATCAGCACGAAGTCGTTGTACATCACCGGATAGCGCTTGGCCGCGTAGCCGTCGGCCACGAATTTCTCTTCGGCCGCCTGGTCGTGCACGAACACCACGTCGGCGTCGCCGCGGCGCGCGGTGTCCAGGGCCTGGCCGGTGCCTTGCGCCACCACCTTGACGTCGATGCCGCTGGCCGCCTTGAACGCCGGCAGCAGCTGCCCGAACAGGCCCGACTGTTCGGTCGAGGTGGTCGAGGCCATGGTGATGGTCTCGGCCCGCACGGGAAGCACGGCGAGCGCGGCCGCCAGGCCGGTGAGGGCGACGCCGCGGCGCAAGGGAGTAAGCGGATTCATAGGATGCGTTCTCCTTTGAGGAACAGGCTTGCGGTTTCGGGCAGGGGGCCGTTGAAGAAATCGTGCACGGGTAGGTCGACGAGCACCCGGCCGTGGTCCAGGTAGATGACGCGGTCGGCCAGGCGCTGCACCTGGCCCAGGTTGTGGCTGGCGAAGATCATGGTGGCTGCTTTTCCGGTAGCCGATTCGCCGGCGCTGAACCGCTGCATCAGGTTCTCGACCTCGCGCTTGGAGTGCGGGTCCAGGCTGGCGGTGGGTTCGTCCAGCAGCAGGGCTTCGGGGGCTTGCGCCCAGGCGCGCGCCAGCGCCAGGCGCTGTTTCTGCCCGCCGGACAGGCTGCGCGCGTTGCGCTCGGCCAGCTCGCTCATCTCGACCTGGCGCAGCGCCTGGGCGGCGCGCTCGCGCGCCTGGCCCCAGCGCGTGCCGCGCAGCCACAGCCCGAGCGCGACGTTGTTCAGGGCCGAGGCGCGCAGCATGTAGGGGTGCTGGAACAGCATGGCCTGGCGCGTCGTGGGCAGGCAGCGCGCGCTTCCGGCGCTGGGGCGGGCCAGGCCGTGCAGCACGCGCAGCAGCGTGCTCTTGCCGCTGCCGTTGGCTCCAACCAGCGCCACGCGTTCGCCGGCGGCGATGCTCAGGCGCACGCCGCGCAGGGCCTGCACGGCGCCGTAGCGCAGGTCCACGCCGTCCAGTTCGAACAGCGCGTTCATAGCGCCTCGCGCGCCAGCGCGGCGGCGACGCCGGCGTCGCGCTGCTCGTGCCAGCGCCGCGCCATGGCGCCCAGGACGTTGAGCGCGAGCACCACGGCCAGCAGCACCAGGCCCAGCGCCATCGCCATCGGCAGGTCGCCCTTGCTGGTTTCCAGCGCGATGGCGGTGGTCATGACGCGGGTATAGCCGTCGATATTGCCGCCCACCACCATGACCGCGCCGACCTCGGAGATCGCGCGCCCGAAGGCCGCGATCACGATGGTGACCAGGGCGAAGCGTTCGTCCCACAGCAGCAGCAGGCCGCGCAGCAGCGGCGGCGCGCCCAGCGAACGCAGCTGTTCGCCGTGGTCGGCTTCGGCGTCGCCCACGGTCTGGCGCACCAGCGCGGTGACGAAGGGCAGCACGAGTATGGTCTGGGCCAGCACCATGGCCTTGAAGGAAAACAGCCAGCCCAGGAAACCCAGCGGGCCGGAGTGCGACAGCAGCAGGTAGACGATCAGGCCGACCACCACCGAGGGCAGGGCCAGCGAGGTGTTGAGCAGGGTCAGCACGGCCGGCTTGGCGCGGAAGTTCACCACGCTCAGCCACGCGCCGGCGGCCATGCCCAGCGTACAGGCAAGGATACAGGCCGTCACGCTGACGGCGAGCGAGCGCCCGACGATGGCCAGCAGCGTAGCGTCGAGCGAAACGATGAGCCGCAGCGCAGTCTGCACGCTCTCCGTAAGAGTATTCATGCGTGTTGTCCCTGTCTCCCCGGACGAGGGTATCGCATGCCCAGGCGGCGAGCCATATGAAGGGAATTGCATAGCGCCGCACGCGGCTTTGCGCTACGCTTTCCTGCAACCCGTTCCCGGGTTTTCGAGGCAGTTTTAAGGCATACTACGCCGCCGTGCACAGCATAGAACTCACCTATCTGCTGGGCGCCCAAGGCGCGCAACCAGCCCAGATCCGCAACGCCCTCATGGACCTGTTGTTCGCGGTGCGCGAGCACGGGTCGATCTCGGCCGCGGCCAAGGCCCTGGGCCTGTCGTACCGTCATGTCTGGGGCGAACTGAAGCGCTGGGAGCAGACGCTGGGCCGCACCCTCATCGTCTGGGACAAGGGCCAGCCCGCGCGCCTGAACGAATTCGGCGAAAAGCTGCTGTGGGCCGAGCGCCAGGCGCAGGCCAGGCTGGCGCCGCAGATCAGCGCGCTGCGCGCCGAGCTGGAGCGCACCTTCGCGGTGGCTTTCGACAACGCCGCCCACGTGGTGCCGCTGTACGCCAGCCACGACGACGCGCTGGCGGCGCTGCAGGAATACGCGGTCGCCTCGGCCAAGCTGCACCTGGACGTGCGCTACGCCGGCAGCCTGGACGCGATCAGCGCGCTCAACGAAGGGCGCTGCGTGATGGCCGGCTTCCATGCCCGGCAGCAGCCGCCGCCCGGCTCGCGCAGCGAGCGGGCCTACAAGCCGCTGCTGCGGCCGGGGCTGCACAAGATCATCGGTTTCGCCCAGCGCGACCAGGGCCTGATCGTGGCGCGCGGCAATCCGCGCCGGCTGCACGGCGTCGCGGACCTGGCGCAGCCGGGCCTGCGCTACGTGAACCGGGCGCTGGGCACGGGCACCCGGGTGCTGTTCGACGAGCTGCTCGAAGAGGCCGGAATAGACCCCCGCGCCGTCGACGGCTACCAGCGCACCGAGCCTTCGCACAAGGCGGTGGCGCATGCGGTGGCCTCGGGCAGCGCCGACGCCGGCCTGGGCATCGCCTCGGCTGCCGTGCGCGAACGGCTGGATTTCGTGCCGCTGGTGCGGGAGAACTATTTCCTGGTGTGCCTGAAGTCCACGCTGGAGCAGCCGTCCACGCTGGCCTTGATGGCAATCCTGCGCAGCGCGCAGTGGCAGGCGCTGCTGGCGGGAATGCCGGGGTATACGCCTACGGATAGCGGGCAGGTGTTGTCGCTGCGGCGGAGCCTGCCTTGGTGGGATTTCGGGGGGAAGCCGAAGCGGCGGTGATTTGGTGGGGGGGTGTGATGGGTTTCGCGCGCTCGGCGGTTGATTTCCTATGTCGAGTATCTCGCGCTGCACCCATCCTACGAGTCGATGGCCGTAGGATGGGTGCAGCGCGAGATCTCTTGTGCAAGAACCCGAATCTCGAGCGCGCGAAACCCATCACACAACGCCGACCCGCTCCCCCGCCAATTCCGGCTGCAACCGCAGCCGCTCCGGCGCCGTATAGCAGATGAAGCGCTTGTTGATCGCCCGTCCGATCGCGCACAGCCCCAGCTGCTGGGCGATTTCATAACCCATCTGGGTGATGCCGCTGCGCGAGACCACGATGGGCACGCCCATCTGCGCGGACTTCATCACCATTTCGCTCGTCAGCCGCCCGGTGGTGTAGAACACCTTGTCGGCGCCGTCCTGGCCCTGCGCGCCCTGCAGCCACATCCAGCCGGCGATGGTGTCGATGGCGTTGTGGCGGCCGACGTCCTCGACGAACATCAGCATGTCGGCGCCGCGAAACAGCGCGCAGCCATGCACCGAGCCGGCCGATTTGTAGGTGGTCTCCTGCAGCCGGATGGCGTTGAGCAGGCCGTAGAGCTCGTCCTGGCCCAGGCGCGCCTCGGGCGCCAGGCGGATGCTGTCGATCTCTTCCATCAGGTCGCCGAACACGCTGCCCTGGCCGCAGCCGGTGGTGACCACGCGCTTTTTGGTGCGGGCCTCGATGTCGGCGATGCCGTTGCGGGTTTCGACGGCGGCCGCGTTGACCTCCCAGTCCACGGTCACGCTGACGACTTCGTCCAGCCCGCGCACCAGGCGCTGGTTGCGCAGGTAGCCCAGCACCAGCAGCTCGGGCAGGGCGCCCAGCGTCATCAGGGTGACGATTTCGCGGCGGTCCACGTAGACGGTCAGCGGCCGTTCGGCCGGGATCGACAGCGCCTCGCGCCGGCCGTGTTCGTCTATCACCCACACCTCGCGGGTCAGCGGGGCGCGGGCGGCGGTCATGCGGGGCAACGGCGCGGTCATCGGTACGGAATCAAGGCTTGGGCTTGCTGTCGGCGGCGGGCGTGGCGGTGCTGGGCGGCTGGGTGGCCGTGCCGGCGGGCGAATGCGCGCCGGAGGTCTCGCGCGGTTTTTCCTCGGGGCGCACGTAGGCGAAAGGCCCCGGGTCCTGGCAGCCGGCGGTGGCCACGGGCGGACGCGGAGTCTTGCCGGCGGCCTTGGCCTGCGCGTAATACGCGGCGGCCACACGGTCCTGCGCCTGGCAAAGCCGGTAGGCGTCCATCTTGGCCGACCAGGCGGCCTTGGCCGCGGTCTCGTCGGCGCGGGCCTTGGCCTCGGCGCTGGGCGGAGGCAGCTTGGCGTAGGCCGCCGGCACGGCGGCCAGCGCGATCAGTATTGCGGCGAGCTTTTTCATGCGGGCTCCTGGTGGCGGGCCGTCAGACGCCGGCCGGGCGGGTGGGGCGCGTCTTAGCGCCTTTGTCCGGCGTGCGCTGCGCGGGGATCTTGCCGGCCTCGATGTCGTCGTACCAGAGCTGATGGTGCTCGCGCGCCCAGGTTTCGTCGACGTAGCCGGTCTTCATGGCCTTGAACGCGCCCTGCATGCCTATGGTGCCGAGGTAGATATGGCCCATGATCATGCAGGTCATGAGGACGACGGACACCGCATGGACCATGTGGGCGATCTGCATGTTGCCGCGCGAATAGTCCAGGTCGGGCACCACCTTGTCCAGGAACAGGCCCGACACCACCGCGATCAGACCCAGGAACAGCATGCCGCCCCAGAACATGATCTTCTCGCCGGCGTTGAAGCGGTGCGAAGGCACGTGCGTGGCGCGCAGCAGGCCGCCGCCCTTCTTGAGCCAGATCAGGTCGTAGCGGCGCGGGATGTTGTCCTTGATGAAGGTCAGCAGCACCACCACCAGCGACACCGCGAACACCGGCCCGACGAAGTTGTGGACGGTCTTCAGCACCCAGGTCATCCAGCCGTACAGCGCGCTGCCCATGATGGGCAGCAGGAAGAACTTGCCGAAGGCCATCACGATGCCGGACAGCGCCAGTATCACGAAGGCGGTGGCGTTGACCCAGTGCGCGGCGCGCTCGAAATACGTGAAGCGTTCGATGCGCCGGCCGGTGGGGGCCTCGTGCACCTTGATGCTGCCCTTGGCCAGGTAGAACAGCACGATGGCGACCAGCATGATGAGCAGCAGGCCGCCGCCGTACGGAATGATCCAGTTGTTGCGCACCTGGCGCCAGGCCTCGCCGGCGGTGGTGTAGTCCGAACCGGGGTACTGCACGAAGCGCTGGATCAGCACGCCGGCCTCGGGCGCCTGGCTGCGCGGCAGGCTGGAATAGCCGGGTTCGCCGGAATTGACCTGGCGCCACATCGGCGCGTTGTTGCCCGGCTGCACCTTGGCGCGTTCGGCGTTGGTCTGCTCGGCATAGCCCGGCAACTCGTTGGCGTCGGGCTTGACCTCGAAGATGTTGGCGCTCTGGATGTTGCCCAGGCCGCCGCCGGCGGGCGCCGCATTCTGGGCGGCCGCCGGCGCCAGCGCCGCCAGGCCTATCACCAGTGCCGCGAGTAGTGACCGTATCATGGCAAGCTCCCGATCAATGCACGCGCGTGTATTCGTTCTGGCCACGCTGCGTGCGGGTCTTCAGCTCTTGCTGCCAACTGTTCTTGTCGCCGGGCTTCCAGCCGGAAGCCACGAAATTGCTGCCCGTGCCGTCGTAGTAGGGCTTGCCGGCATTATTGTTCTTGCCGGTCATCAGCGCCTGCGACGGTTCGCTGCAGGCCGCGAGCAGCGCGACGGCGGCCAGCAGGGATATGCGCGCAATCATCATGGCTTGGCCTTTGCAGGTTGCTGCTGCTGTTGCTGGGACGGCTGGCCGGCCTGCTGCGAGCCGTAGGCGGTGCCCCAGCCCCAGACTTCGGCGCCCTTGCCGCGCTGCACCACGCGGTTGCGGAAGATGTCGGCCACCACGTCGCCGTCGCCGGCCAGCAGCGCCTTGGTCGAGCACATTTCGGCGCAGGCCGGCAGCTTGCCTTCGGCCAGGCGGTTGCGCCCGTACTTCTCGAACTCGGCCGCGCTGCCGTGTTCTTCCGGGCCGCCGGCGCAGAAGGTGCACTTGTCCATCTTGCCGCGCACGCCGAAATTGCCCTCGGAAGGGAACTGCGGCGCGCCGAAAGGACAGGCGTAGGAGCAGTAGCCGCAGCCGATACAGGTGTCCTTGTTGTGCAGCACCACGCCTTCGTCGGTGCGGTAGAAGCAGTTCACCGGGCACACCGCCATACAGGGCGCGTCGCTGCAGTGCATGCAGGCCACCGAGATCGACTTCTCGCCGGGCACGCCGTCGTTGAGCGTGACCACGCGGCGCCGGTTGACCCCCCAGGGCACTTCATGCTCGTTCTTGCAGGCGGTGACGCAGCTGTTGCACTCGATACACCGTTCCGCATCACAGACGAATTTCATACGGGCCATGGCGCTCTCCTTAAGCCTTTTCTATGTTGCAGATGGTGGTCTTGGTTTCCTGCATCATCGTCACGGAGTCGTAGCCGTAGGTGGTGCCGGTATTGACCGCCTCGCCGCGCACGATGGGCGCGGCGCCTTCCGGGTAGTGGGCCAGCATGTCCTGGCCCTGCCAGCGGCCCGAGAAGTGGAACGGCATGAAGGCGGTGTCGGGGCCCACGCGCTCGGTGACCAGGGCCTGCACGTTCAGGCGCGCGCCGGTGGGCGTGTGGACCCAGCAGCGGTCGCCGTTGCGGATGCCGCGGTCGGCGGCCGCCTTGGGATTGAGCTCGACGAACATTTCCTGCTGCAGCTCGGCCAGCCATGGATTGGAACGCGTTTCCTCGCCGCCGCCCTCGTATTCGACCAGGCGGCCCGAGGTGAGGATGAGCGGGAATTTCTCGTACAGCTTCTCGGCCACGTTCTTCTGCTGCAGCGAGGTGTACAGCGTGGGCAGGCGCCAGAAGGTCTTGAGGTCAGCCTGGGCCGGGTATTTCTCGACCAGGTCGGGCCGCGTGCCGTAGATGGGCTCGCGGTGCTGCGGGATGGCGTCGGGGAAGTTCCAGACCACGGCGCGCGCCTTGGCGTTGCCGAACGGGTAGCAGCCGTGCACCTGCATGACCACGCGGATGATGCCGCCGGACGGGTCGGTCTTCCAGTTCTTGCCTTCGGCCGCGGTTTTTTCCTCGGCGGTGAGGTCGTCCCACCAGCCCAGCTTCTTGAGCAGCACGTGGTCGAATTCCGGATAGCCGGTGGTCAGCTCCGCGCCCTTGGAGTGCGAGCCGTCCTCGGCCAGCAGGTTCACGCCGTCGCGCTCCACGCCGAAGTTGGCGCGGAAGTTGCCGCCGCCGTTCATGACGTGCAGGCTGGTGTCGTACAGGTTGGCCGTGCCCGGGTGCTTCAGGCTGGGATTGCCCCAGCAGGGCCAGGGCAGGCCGAAGTAATCGCCGGTCAGGTCGTAGCCGGTCTCGGCGTCCTTGCCGCCCTTGGCGCGCAGCGTCTTCACGTCGAACATCTGCATGTTGCGCATGTGCGCCTTCAGGCGTTCGGGGCTCTGGCCGGTGTAGCCGATGGTCCAGCAGGTGGCGTTGATCTCGCGCAGGATGTCCTCGACTACCGGCTCGTCCATGTCCTTGACCTTCTGCATCTTGTAGTTCTTGCAGAGTTCCTTGGCGAACCCGAGTTTCTCGGCAAGCTGGTACATGATCATGTGGTCGGTGCGGCTTTCCCACAGCGGCTCGATGACTTTCTCGCGCCATTGCAGCGAGCGGTTCGAGGCGGTGCAGCTGCCGTTGGTCTCGAACTGGGTCGCCGCCGGCAGCAGGTACACGGCGCGGTTGGGATTGAGGTCTTCCGGCTTGCCGGGCATGGCGGCCATGGCGGCGGTGGCCGACGGATAGGGATCGACCACCACCAGCAGGTCCAGCTTGTCCATCGCGCGCTTCATTTCCAGCCCGCGGGTCTGCGAGTTGGGCGCGTGGCCCCAGTAGAACACCGCGCGCAGGTTGGTTTCCTGGTCGATCAGATCGGGGTTTTCGAGAACCCCGTCGATCCAGCGCGACACGGTGATGCCGGGCTTGGTCATCATGCCCGGCGAGGCGTAGCGGCTCTTGATCCAGTCGTAATCCACGCCCCAGGTATGGGCGAAGTGCTTCCAGGAGCCTTCGGCCAGGCCGTAGTAGCCCGGCAGCGAATCCGGGTTGGGGCCCACGTCGGTGGCGCCCTGCACGTTGTCGTGGCCGCGGAAGATGTTGGCGCCGCCGCCGGACTTGCCGACGTTGCCCAGCGCCAGCTGCACGATACAGGAGGCGCGCACCATGGCGTTGCCGATCGAGTGCTGGGTCTGGCCCATGCACCACACCAGCGTGCCGGGGCGGTTCTCGTGCATGGTCTTGGCCACCTTGTACATGGTCGCCTCGTCTACGCCGCAGGCGTCCTGGACCTTGTCGGGCGTCCATTTGGCCAGGACTTCGGCCTTGACCTTGTCCATGCCGTAGACGCGCGCATCGATGTAGGCCTGGTCTTCCCAGCCGTTCTTGAAGATGTGGTACAGCAGGCCGAACAGGAAGGGGATGTCGGTGCCCGAGCGGATGCGCACGTACTGGTCGGCCTTGGCCGCGGTCCGGGTGAAGCGCGGATCGACCACGATCATCTTGCAGCCGGTTTCCTTGGCGTGCAGCATGTGCAGCATCGACACCGGGTGGGCCTCGGCCGCGTTCGAGCCGATGTACAGCGCCACCTTGGCGTTCTGCATGTCGTTGTACGAATTGGTCATGGCGCCGTAGCCCCATGTATTCGCAACGCCGGCCACGGTGGTCGAGTGGCAGATGCGCGCCTGGTGGTCGCAGTTGTTGCTGCCCCAGAAGCTGACGAACTTGCGCAGCAGGTACGACTGCTCGTTGTTGTGCTTGGAAGAGCCGATCCAGTACACCGAATCCGGGCCGCTTTCCTTGCGCAGCTGCATCAGCTTGGCGGTGATTTCCTGGTAGGCGGTGTCCCAGCTGATGCGCTGGTACTTGCCGTTGACCAGCTTCATGGGATAGCGCAGGCGGTGCTCGCCGTGCCCGTGCTCGCGCACCGAGGCGCCCTTGGCGCAGTGCGCGCCCAGGTTGATGGGCGAATCGAACACCGGCTCCTGGCGCACCCAGACGCCGTTCTCGACCACGGCGTCGACCGCGCAGCCGACCGAACAGTGGGTACAGACGGTGCGGCGCACTTCGATCTTGGTGTTGCCGACGGCCACGCCGTTCTTGCCCTCGGCGGCCTGCGCGCGCGTGAGCAGCGTCAACTGGCCGGCGGCCAGGCCGGCGCCCACGCCCAGGCCGGAACGGCGCAGGAAGGCGCGCCGGTCCATGGTGGGCAGGGCCTGGGCCATGCCGCGGCGCAGGCTCTGGACGAATCTGGACTCGGAGCCGCCGGCGGCTCCGCTGGTTTTCTTGGTCAGCAACATGCCGGGCTCCCTATCAAACGAGGGTGGTCTTGTAGTAACGCTTGACGTGTTCGCTCAGCCTGTAGCCGCCGCCCTTCTCGGGCGCGGCCTGGGGCTGCGCGGCGGCGGGTTTGGCCTGTGCGCCGGGGAGAACGGCGACGCCGACTGCGGCGGCGCCTAGCGTCGCCGAACCCGCGAAGAATTTGCGGCGCGAACGATTGGTCGGGCTTTGCGACATGGCTCGTCTCCTGGCTTCTAGGTATGAAATTCTTTGCATAATGTACCCCGTGACCCCAGGCAGGACAACCGCCGTACGGCCCGGGCCCGATTGCGCCGCAGCATCGGCGCGTCCTATGTTGCGTGCGCGGCTAGCCCAGCATGTCGAAACCCTGGGCCTCGACGCTGGCGTAGGCCTGGCAAAAGGCGGCCGCCCGTGCATAGAAGCGCGCCGCCGGATGCGCGGCGATGGCGGCGCACATATCATCGATCCAGGGCTGCACGTGCGCGGCGAAGAACTCGCGCTGGCGGCTCAGGTTCGACACGCCGGCGTCCTCGCCGGCGATCAGGTAGCGCATGACCTCGAACAGCACGGCGATGTGGTCCTCGGTTTCGGACACCGCCGAGCCGCGCGCCAGGCCCAGCGCCTGCAGGTCGTTGCGCAGGCCGACCAGCGGCTTTTCGTTGAGAAAGCCGGTCAGGTAATGCGAGCCGAACAGATAGACCTCGGGTTTGCCCATGCCGCCGAACAAGGCGTCGTACTCGGCCGCGATGGCGTCGTCGCCCATCGCGCGGGCCTCGGCCACCAGTTCCTGCCAAGGCGCCTCCAGGAAACCGCCGGCGTCCGGCGCGTGCGTTTCGGCCTGGCGCAGCGCCTGCAGCAGTTCGGGCGGCGGGGGCGCGTAGAACAGCTGGGCCAGCAGGCCGTACAGTTCGGCGCGGGCGACTTCCTCGTCGAAATCCGACGGGGGCATGATGGCGGCGGATGCGGGACCGGTCATAGTTGGGTGATCTTGGTTTCGTTTTCGGACGAGTACAGCTCGATGACGCGGCAGTCGCCGCACATCTTCAGGCGTTCCAGCGCCGCGCCCTGGAACATGGCGTGGCCCGCCAGCCTGCCTATCATGGTCTCGACCCCCTTGAGCGTGCCGAAGGGCTTGTTGCAGCGCACGCAATGGAAGGGCTGGGTCTCATTGACCACCACGGCTTCCTTGCGCTGCGGGGTCAGCAGCAGGCGCGGCGTCAGCGTGATGGCCTGCTCGGGACAGGTGGTGACGCACAGCCCGCACTGCACGCAGTTCTTTTCCAGGAAGCGCAGCTGCGGCGCCTGCGGATTGTCCATCAGCGCGCTGGACGGACAGGCGCTGACGCAGCTCATGCACAGCGTGCAGCGTGCGCTGTCGACCTCCAGCCCGCCCAGCGGGGCGCCCGCGCCGGGCGCGCCGGCCGGCAGCGCGATGGCCTGTGGCAGCGGCGCGGGGGCGTGCGCGATCAGGTGGTCCAGCGCCAGGTCCAGGGTGCTGCGTTTTTCGGGCGCGAGCGCGTGGCGGGCGCGCGCGGCCGGCGCGGCGGGCTTGCCCGCGGCCAGGGCCTGCAGGCTGCGGTCCAGGTCGGCCGGTTCGGCGGCCTCGGACACGCGCAGCAGGTGCAGGTGCCGGCCTTCGTAGCCCAGGCCGTTGAGCAGGGCCTGGGCCGTTTCCATCTGCGCCTCCAGCCCGTCCAGGTATTGCGGCGCCTCTTCGCCGGTGGTCATCACGGCGATCTGGCTGGCGCCGTAGGCCACGGCCGATAGCCACAGGTCCAGCCCCAGGCTGGCGGTGTGCCACAGCGCCAGCGGAATCACGTTGGCCGGCACGCCGTGGGCCAGCCCCAGGCCGGCCGCGCGGCCCAGGCGCTCGATCATGGCCTGGCCGCGGTCCTGGCTGTGCAGCAGCACGATGGCGTCGCGTCCGCCGGCCTGCGCGTAGGTCGACAGCAGGGTGCGCAGGCGCGCGCCCTGGTCGGTGATGCGCGGATAGCTGTAGCTCATCGCGCCGGTGGGACAGACGGTGGTGCAGGCGCCGCAGCCCACGCAGAGGTTGGGATTGACCTTGACCTGCTGGTTGCGGATGTCGCTGGAGATGGCCTCGGCCGAGCAGATCTGCACGCAGGCGTCGCAGCCCACGGTGGCGTTGCGGCTATGGGCGCAGAGCTTCTGCTTGTAGTCGAAGAACTTGGGCTTTTCGAATTCGCCGACCATGTCGCGCAGCCGCAGCAGCACCGAGGGGTCGACGCCGTCCCAGGTGAAATAGCCCTGGGGCGGGGCATGGCGCGTGAACAGGGGCTGCGCGCCCAGGTTCAGCACCAGGTCGAAGGTCTCGGCGCCGGTCTGGGGCGGGCGGTCGAAGTCGATCGCGCCCGCCACCGTACAGGCCGCCACGCAATCGCGGTGCGAGCGGCACAGGCCGGCGTCGATCTGGTAGTCCAGCCCGATCGCGCCTTCCGGACAGGAGGCCAGGCAGGCGTTGCAGCGGGTGCAGAGATCCAGGTCGATGGGGTTGTGCTGCGTCCATTGCACTTCGAACGCGCCCAGCCAGCCGTTCACCGCGTCCAGCCGGCCCGACAGGACCGGAAAGCGCCGGCCCTGCGCGCCGCCGCGTTCGCCTTGACCCTGGGCGAAGAGGGTGACGTTCAGCACATCGTCGAGCAGGGCGCCGGCCTGTTCGGCCCGGTCCAGCGGCCCGACGATCAGCAGCCGGCCCGCGCTTTTGTAGGTGACGGTCGGCACCGGATCGGGATCGGGCAGGTGCGCGGCCGCCAGCAGCGCGGCCAGCTTGGGCATGGCCTGGGCGGCGTCGCGGCTCCAGCCGCCGGTCTCGCGGATGTTGACGAACTTCACTGGCGCGACGGCGCCTTCGGTGGCCGCGCCCAGTTCGCCGAACAGGCGCTGTTCCTGGGTACAGGCCACCACCACGTCGTCGCCGCCGCGGATGGCTTGCTGGAAGGCGCCGGCCTCGCGGCGGCACAGCGTGGAATGCAGGTGCAGGTTCTCGCCCAGCGCCTGGCCGAGCGCATCGGTGGCCAGCGGCATGGTGCGGTTGCAGTCGCAGATGAGTGTCGTCATGGCTTGGTTCCTGCGGCCGGCGCCGGCACGGCGGCCGGCGCTTCGGCGGTGGGATCGGCGGCGCCGGAATCGGCGGGCAGGGCGGGCGCGGCTTCGGGCGCGGGGCTTTCAGTGACGGCGTCGGTCAGGGCCGAGGCGGCGCAGCGCGCTTCTTCCTCGAAAAAGCCCAGCACCCGCGAGACCGCCATCTTGCGCAGCGCGGATTGCGGCAGCGGCGCCAGCTGCGAATAGTCGTCTATATACACGTCCAGCCCGTCCATCACGTTGTAGTGCGGATCGGCGAACAGCTTCTTCAGCGCCGCGTTCTTGATGTCGGGCGCCACGCCCTGCGTGACGAAGCGGCTGAAATCGGAATCGGCGGTGAGCTTCAGCACGTCGTCCATGGTGGGCAGTTCCGGCTCGGCCGGCGCGGCCTCGGAAAGTCCGGCCGGCGGCGTCGCGGCTTCCTGCGCCGGGACGGGCGCGGGCGCTTCAGCGGCGGGCGCGGGTTCCTCGGGGCCGCCTTCGCGAGCCTCGATCTTGCGGCGCGACCAGCGCTGCAGAAAGCCCTGATGACGCGTTTCGCTCATGACGGATCGCCGCCGAATTTCTTGACGGTGCTCACGGAGGCAGGATTGCCGAAGCGGTCCTGCAGGGACTGGAAACTGACGGGGCGGCGGCGGCGCTTGGGCTCCGGCACGTAATGGGCGGCCACGAAGGCCTGCAGCCAGGCCACGATGGCCGGCGGCGCCGGCACCTGCTCCACGGTTTCCTGCGCGTCCAGCCAGCGCCCGGCGTCGTGGTAGCTCAGGGTGACGATTTCGGGGCGCGCCAGCGGCTCCGCGGCCACGCTGGGGCTTTCCTCCATGCGCCACAGCACGAACCAGCACGGCGCGGGCGCCGACGCGTTGAGCAGATAGCCCTCGGCGTCGTCCTTGAACAGGCGCACGGTGAAGCCGGGATGCAGCCAGCGTTCCTGGGTTTCGTCGCGGTACAGCAGGCGCGGCGCCGCGCCGAAGCCCGGCTCGTTGGCGACCACATCTTCGAGCACCCAGCGCCAATCCTGCCAGCGGCTCATGGCGCCGGTGATGCGTTCCTTGCGCATCACCACGGCGGTCTCCAGCGTCAGGGGCAGGGAGTCGGTTTCCATGGCGCGCCCCGCCTCAGGCCCGCTTGATGGCGATGGACGAGAACCTGGAGGAATAGTCCTTGTCCATGTCGGCCACGGCGACGGCCACCTGCCGCGCCAGCGATTTGTACAGCCCGGCCACCTCGCCGTCGGGATCGAACACCACCGAGGGCCGCCCGCTGTCGGCCTGCAGCCGGATGTTGATGTCCAGCGGCAGCGCGCCCAGGTAGGCCAGATCGTAGTCGGCCGCCATTTTCTGGCCGCCGCCCGAGCCGAACACGTGCTCGACGTGGCCGCACTGGCTACAGACGTGCACCGCCATGTTCTCGACCACGCCCAGGATGGGCACGCCGACCTTCTCGAACATCTTCACGCCCTTGCGCGCGTCCAGCAGCGCGATGTCCTGCGGGGTGGTGACCACCACCGCGCCGGTGACCGGCACTTTCTGGCTCAGCGTGAGGTGGATGTCGCCGGTGCCGGGCGGCAGGTCGACGACCAGGTAATCGAGGTTCTTCCAGTTGGTCTTGCGTAGTAGCTGTTCCAGCGCCTGCACCGCCATGGGTCCGCGCCAGATCATGGCTTCGTCGGGGTCGACCAGAAAGCCGATCGACATGACCTGCACGCCATAGTTCTCCAGCGGCTCCATGGTGTCGCCGTCTTCGCTCTGGGGGCGGCCTTCGATGCCCATCATGAGGGACTGGCTGGGGCCGTAGATGTCGGCGTCCAGCAGGCCGACCCGCGCGCCCTCGGCGGCCAGCGCCAGCGCCAGGTTGACGGCCGTGGTGCTCTTGCCCACGCCGCCCTTGCCGGAGGCCACGGCGATCACGTTCTTCACGTTGGGCAGCAGCGCGACGCCGCGCTGCACCGCGTGCGCTTCGATCACGCTATGAACGTTGACCGAGACGTTCTGCACGCCGGGCACCGACTTGGCCGCGCCGATCAGTTCGCGGCGCAGCGCCGGGATCTGGCTCTTGGCCGGGTAGCCCAATTCCACGTCGAACGAGACATCGCCGTCGGCGCCGATCTCGAGGTTCTTGATCGCGCGCGACGAACCGAAGTCCTTGCGGGTATTGGAGTCCAGGCAGGCTTGCAGCGTATTGAGCAGGATATCTGAGGCAACCATCGGGCTTCTATATATATATAAAGGGTGACCTGGACGACCCATCTTAGCAGAGGGCGCAGTGTGCAGCGACGCGCCGCATCCCTGCATGATGCCGCTCAAGCCAGGCAAGTCCAAGCGCCGCGGCGCGACGCTTCCCTAGGGTTTTCCCTGCACCCGCGCGGCTTCGATCAGATGGCGCGTGGAATGGGCGACGAACGGCGCGCCCCGGCGCATGCGGCGGTCCATTTCGCGCAGCCGGTCGAGGTATTTGGCCACCGAAAAATCGGGCACCCACCACACGCATTTGCGCAGGATCCAGATGACCGCGCCCACGTCGTGGAACGCCATGCGGCAACGCGCGCTGCGCAGCTCGACGATGGACAGCCCGGCCTCCCGCGCGGCGGCCGCTTCGTCCGCCGGATCGCGCAGCGCGCGTTCGCGCGGCAGCGGCCCCAGGAAATATTCGATCAGCTCGAACGCCGAGGCCGGGCCCACGTGCTGCGCGAAATAGCGGCCGCCCGGCGCCAGCACGCGATGGATCTCGCGCCAGTCGGGACTTACCGGGTGCCGCGCGCTGACGAGGTCGAACGAGGCGTCGGCAAACGGCAGCGGCGCGCCCGCGGCCACCTGCACGACGTCGACGCCGCGCGGCGCGAGCCGCGCATGCGCCTGGCGCGCATTGGGAGGCCAGGCTTCGGTCGCGCACATGCGCAGCGGAAAGCGCGGCGCTTCGGCCAGGACTTCGCCGCCGCCCGTGTCCAGGTCGAGCGCGGAGCGCGCCTGGGCCAGGCGCTGCGCCAGCAGGCGCGCATAGCCCCAGGGCGGGCGTTCCTCGGTGGCGCGTCCGGCCAGCCAGTCGAATCCCCAGCCGGTGACGTCGGCGGCTTCGGCTTCGGCGACGAGTCGGTCAAACGGTTTCATGGCGTCGAGCTTAAACCACGGCCGGGCAGGCCGTCCGCCGTCGCGCGCCGCTTACTGCAACGCAGTCGGCGCGGCCGTCTGCGTTGCCTGGGCCGGCATGCGGCCCACGCTCAGCTTGCCCGGCTGTTCGGCCGAAGGGCGCACGACGGCGGCCGTGTTGGCGCTGTTGGCGCCCAGGTTGGGCAGGTCCGACGGACGCGCGGCCACGGCCGTGAATGCGCTGCCGCCGATGGCCGGCACGCCGTCCAGCGTCAGGTTGGCGGCCCACACGCCGTCGCGGCGCGACAGCACTTCGTAGCGCTGCGGGCCGCCGGCGGCGCGCGCGACCACATACAGCGTGCCGTCGATGATGTTGATGGCCGGCGGCGAGGCCGCCGCGGCGTCCAGGCGCGCGGGCTTGCCGTCTTCGACCAGCCATAGTTTTCCGCCGGCGCGTTCCAGGATGGCGAGCACCACCTTGCCCTGCGCGTCGGCGTGGACCGCCGGACGTCCGATGTAGGGCACGCCCAGGTCGTCCGGCGCGCTCCAGTCGATGTTCAGGTCGGTGGTGTCGCCGGTTTCCAGCAGGCGGGTCAGGTGGTTGTCGCCGCGCTGGCGGAAATAGAGTTCGATGCGGTCGTCGCGGTTGCGGATGGCGGCCAGGCCGCCGGCGGCGGTGGGCGCCGGCACAGGGCGCCAGCCCTGCCATTCGGGGCGATGGCCCTGGGCGGCCGGCAGCTGGCGCGTATAGAAAAGCTTGCCCGCCGAGGTGAGGGCGAACACCACGTAGCGCCCGTCGGCGCCGCGCGCGGCGGCGGGCGCGCCGGTGGCGTCTTCCAGCATGGGAAGTTCCTGCCAGGTGCTCCAGCCGCCGTCGATGCCGGTCGGCGCGATCCAGTGCAGCCGGCCGTCGTAGCCCAGCGCCACGGCGGCCGCTTCGCCGCGCGGCGCCACCGCCGGAATCTGCGTCACGCGCACGCCGCCCAGCGCCTGCCAGCCCTGCCAGGTGCCGTCGTGGCGCTGCTTGTTGGCCCATACGCCGCCCAGCGGATCGCGCGCCATCAGGCCGGCGGTGCCGTCCGCATGGGTGAAGGAAACCAGCGGGCCGCTGGTGCGTCCGCCCAGGCTCTGCCATTTGCGATGACCGGAGTCCCAGCGGTTGACGGCGGCGTTGGTTTCGCCGGCGGCGAACACCACCAGCCCGCCGCGCCCGTCGGGGTACAGCTGCGGCGCCATGTCCTGGCGCGACACGTAATAGGCGCGCTGCACCCAGGCCGCGGCGGGGCCGGCGGGCTCCTTGCAGCCGGTGGGGCCGGCGCAGTAGTGGTAGTCGTTCCAGGCGTAGTGCTGGAAGATCACCGACTTGCTGGCGATCTCGGCTTCGGTCAGGTTGCTGGCGCGCTCCTGGCTGGGATAGTCGATATAGCCGGTTTCGGCGTAATTGCCGGGCACGCGCACCATGGCCTCGCGCACCAGCCGCGCGCTGGCGATGTGGTCCGGGTGCCCGTGGCCGGCGCAGCGCCAGCACAGCTGCGTGTAGGGCACGGCGATGGTGTCGTCCAGGTGGCGCACGGTGGTCGGGGCGTACTGGCGGATCACGTCGGCCAGCGTGTCGATCAGCTGCTCGCGGGTGTAGACCTCGGCGTACTGGCCCAGCGTGTCCACGCTCTGGCCCGGCTCGGACTCGGTGCGGCTGAGCGGCGTCAGGCTGCCCCAGCCCTTGCCCAGCCACGGGTCCTTCAGCCGCATGTGCCAGAGCTGCACGCGCGGGTTGCCCTGCAGCGTGAAGCGCGCGAAATGGCGGCCGCCGGCGGTGCCGGCGTCTTCTTTCCACACGTCGGGCTGGTGCGCCATGTAGGCGTAGGCGGCGCGCACGCCGCGCTCGCGGCCGAGCATGTAGCCTTCGCCTTCGCCGGCGTCGCTGGCGGTCAGGTAGACCACGCGCACGCAGCCGCCGGCCTCGATGTTGGAGGCGATGTCCGGATTCATGAACAGCAGGTCGTCGTCCAGGTGGGCGACGAAGGCGAGATCCTTGATGCCGTGGCACTGCGCCAGCGTGGGCGGGGCGGCGTGGGCCTGGAGGGAGAAGAGCGCGGCGAACGCGAACAATAGCGCCTGGCCTAGGGGGCGCAACAAGGCCGTCGGAACGAACATAGCGGGGCGCGGCAGAAAAGGCGTCGCACGGCAGGGGTTGAAGAGTGCGAAAAGTATAGCGGCGAGCCGCCGCGCGTTGTCGGCAAGATATAGGGCCGGATTAGGCCGCGCTCGCCAGCAGCCACTCGCGCAGATGCGACAGCGCCTCGTCGGCGCGCCTGGCGTCCTTGCGCGTGCACAGGCAGAACGAGGCGCCGCTGGCGACGAAACCCAGCGGCGCGGCCAGGCGGGCGCGGTGCAGTTCGGCTTCGACCAGCACCGCGGGCGCGATGGCCACGCCCAGGCCGGCCGCCGCGGCTTCCAGCATGTGGCCCAGGTGGTCGAACTCGCGGCCGGGCAGGCGCGGGACCAGCGCAATGCCCTGGCGCGCCGCCCAGTCGCGCCACGCATCGGGCCTGGAACTGGTGTGCAGCAGCGGCGCGCCGGCCACGTCGGCCGGCGCGCGGATCTGCGCGGCATGGGCCGGGGCGCAGACCGGGCCGATGGTTTCGGCGAACAACGGGGTGACGTCCCAGTCCCGCGGCCAGTCGCGGCCGGCAAGAATCAGCGCGTCCACGCGCTGCGTGTCCAGCAGGGACGCGTCGGCGGCCGTCTGCAGCCGGATGCGGATATCCGGATGCAGGGCCTCGAAGCGTTCGAGCCGCGCGATGAGCCAGTTGGACAGAAAGCTGGCGGGCGCGCCCAGCGTCAGTTCCGCCGGCTGCGTGCTACGCCGCAATTCGTCGCAGCGGCGCTCCAGCGTGTCGAATGCCTCCTGGGCGGCGCGCTGCAGGTCCAGGCCCGCCGCGGTCAGGCGCACGCCGCCGGCGCGGCGTTCGAACAGCGCGCAGCCCAGCCAGTCTTCCAGCTGGCGCACCTGCTGGCTGACGGCGCTGTGCGTCACGCACAGCTCCCTGGCCGCCAGGCTGAAACTGGCGTGGCGGGCGGCGCTGTCGAAAAAGCGCAGCGCATTGAGAGAGGGGAGTCGTCGCATGGCTTGATGTTAGCTGTACTTACATTAGTGCTAAACAAATCATTGATTCAAATAAGTTTTTATCGAAGATAGCATAAGCAAAACATCCCGATACACTGCAATACGGAAACCGCCAGCCATGCCATCCGCCATCCATCCGGCCACGCCCGACAGCCTGGGCCAGTTCGGCCCATACGGCGGGCGCTACATGCCCGAAACACTCATCCCCGCGCTGGACGAGCTGGAGCGCGCCTTCAGGGCGCTGCTGTCGGATAAGGGCTTCTGGCAGGACTTCCGCGGCCTGCTGGCCGACTACGTCGGCCGCCCCAGCCCGCTGTTCCTGGCGCGCGGCATCACCGAGGAACTGGGCGGCGCGCAGATCTACCTCAAGCGCGAAGACCTCAACCACACCGGCGCGCACAAGATCAACAACTGCCTGGGCCAGGCGCTGCTGGCCCGGCGCATGGGCAAGCGCCGCGTGATCGCCGAGACCGGCGCCGGGCAGCACGGCGTGGCCACCGCCACGGTCTGCGCGCAGCAGGGCCTGGACTGCGTGGTCTACATGGGGGCGCAGGACATGGCGCGCCAGTCGGTCAACGTGCGCCGCATGCGCATGCTGGGGGCCGAGGTGCGCGCCGTGACGGACGGAACCGGCACGCTGAAGGACGCGATGAACCAGGCCTTGCGCGACTGGATCGCGCATCCGGCCGACACCTATTACCTGCTGGGCACCTGCGCCGGTCCGCATCCCTATCCCTGGCTGGTGCGCGAGTTCCAGAAGGTGATAGGCATGGAGACGCGCCAGCAGATCGCCGCCAAGGCCGGACGCATGCCGGACGCGATGGTCGCCTGCGTCGGCGGCGGCTCCAACGCGATGGGGTTCTTCCACCCGTTCCTGGACCAGCCCGGCGTGCGCCTCTATGGCGTGGAGGCCGGCGGGCGCGGACTGGCCAGCGGCGCGCACGCCGCCAGCCTCGGCGCGGGCCGCGCCGGCGTGCTGCATGGCTGCCGCAGCTACTACCTGCAGGACGGCGACGGGCAGATCCTGGACGCGCACTCCATCTCGGCCGGGCTCGACTATCCCGGCGTGGGACCGGAGCATGCGTTGCTGCACGACAGCGGGCGGGTGGCCTATGTGTCCGTGACGGACGCGCAGGCGGTGTCCGCCTTTCATTGGTTGACGCGGGCCGAAGGCATCCTGCCGGCGCTGGAAAGCGCGCACGCGCTGGCCTGGGCGCGCGAACTCGCGCCGCGCATGGGGCGCGGCGAGATCCTCGTCGTGTGCCTGAGCGGACGCGGCGACAAGGACATGGACACGGTGACGCAATTCGACGAGGCGACGACATGACACGGCTGCAACACACTTTCGCGGCGCTGCGCCGGTCGGGCCGCTGCGGCCTGGCGACCTACTTCGCGGCGGGCGACCCCGACCCCGGCGCATGCCTGGAACTGCTGCGCGGCCTGCCGGCCGCGGGCGCCGACGTGATCGAACTGGGCATGCCGTTCAGCGACCCGGTCGCCGACGGCCCCGTGCTGCAGCAGGCCAACCGCCGCGCGCTGGCGGCCGGCCAGACGCTGGCGGGCACGCTGGCGTTGCTGCGGGAATTCCGATCCGGCCACGAGGCCACGCCGGTGGTGCTGATGGGCTACCTGAATCCCATACTCCGCTACGGCGCGGCGGCCTTCGCGGCGGATGCCGCGGCCGCGGGCGTGGACGGGCTGATCGTGGTCGACCTGCCGCCGCAACACGCCGGCGAGCTGGAGCGGCACGCGCGCGCGCACGGCATCGACCTGATCCGCATGTCCGCGCCCACCACCGACGAGGAGCGGCTGGCGCGGTCGCTGCGCGAGGCCAGCGGCTTCGTGTATCACGTCATGCTGGCCGGCACCACGGGCGCGTCGCTGCCCGACGAGCGCCGCATCGCGCAGGACCTGGCGCGGGTGCGCGCGCATACGCGGCTGCCGGTGGCCGCCGGCTTCGGCGTGCGCTCCCCGGAAGACGCGCGGCGCATCGGCCGCCACGCGGACCTGGTGGCGGTGGGCTCGCGGCTGGCCGAGGTGCTGGCGCAAGGCGGCGTGAAGGCCGCGCTGGAAGAAGTGCGCGGGCTGGCGGCCGCGCTGCGCCGGCCCGCGGCTCAGGCGTAGCGTTCGAGCCGGAAGGGGCGGATGTCCACCGGCGTGGGCGCGCCCCGGATGAGGGCGGCCACGGTTTCGCCCACGGCCGGGCCAATGCCGAAGCCGTGGCCGGAGAATCCCGAGGCCAGGTAGAGGCCGGGCGCCTGCGCCACCGGCGCGATGACGGGCATCGCGTCCGGCGTCACGTCGATATAGCCGCCCCAGGATTGCGCGATGCGGGCCTGGCGGAAGGCCGGGAATGCGTGCAGCAGGCGCGTCCAGGCCTGGTCTATGCCGCGCGCGTAGGGCGCGGGGTCGAGCACGCGGCAGCGTTCGTACGGCGTCGGGCGGTCGGCCGGGAAGCGGCGCGGCGTGGCCAGTTCCTCGAAAAAGCGTTTGCCGAAGCGCACGCGCACCAGCGCGTTGTTCTCGATCCAGGCGCGCATGAACTTGCCCATCAGGCGGAAGCTGTCGGGCACGATCTCGGCCAGCGAGGCGGAGAACTGCGACACGGTATAGCCGCCGTCGGCGCGCTTGCGGCAGGTGAAGTCCTTGCCATTGACGGCCAGCGCCATGCCGGCGTCGAAGGGCTCGGTGCGCAGCACCGAGCCGCGCACCTTGAGCTGCGGGAATTCCACGCCCAGGTTGCCGCAGAACAGCCGCGACCAGCCGCCGGCGGCCACCAGCACGGCCTGCGCGCGCAGCGTGCCGCGCTCGGTGACGACGGTGTCGACGCGGCCGGCGCTGGTCTCCAGGCCGCGCACGGCGCAGTGCTCGAAGATCTGCGCGCCGGCCTGGCGCGCCAGCGACGCGACGCCGAGGGTCGCAAGCTGCGGTTCGGCCACGCCGTCGGCCGCGCTGTACAGCGCCCCGGTCCAGGGGCGTTCGGTGCGCGGCAGCAGGCGCAGCGCCGCCTCGCGTCCCAGCATCTCGGCGCGCACGCCGTGGGCGCGGGCCTCGCGCAGCCAGGTCTCGTGGCCGGCGGCGTCGGCCTCGTTTTCCTGCAGGTAGACCAGGCCGTTGCGGCGGTAGCCGACGTCGACCTGGGCCTGGATCTCGCTCCACAGCTGGTTGGCGCGCAGCGCCAGCGGCACTTCGGGCTGGTCGCGGCCCAGGGTGCGCACCCAGCCCCAGTTGCGCGAGGACTGTTCGCAGCCCAGCGTGCCTTTTTCGAACAGGGCGGTGCGCACGCCGGCGCGCGCCAGCGCGAGCGCGGTGCTCGCGCCGATGATGCCGCCGCCGATGATCGCCACGTCCACGGTGGCGGGAAACTGCGTTTGAGTGTTCATGACGATAAGTGCGTGTCGGCCGGACGGCGGTGTTCAGGCGGGAAAGCCCAGCGCGTCGCGCAGGCGATACCAGTTGATGGCCAGCGTAGCGCCGAACTGCCGGGCCGGATAGCCGGGCATGCGGGAAATCGGCGTGACCGGGAAATCGAGCCTTTCCGCCGGCACGCCGCGGATCGCATCGCGCAGCACGCGCCCCAGGGCCGTGCCCATGGCCACGCCGCGCCCGCAATAGCCGTAGGCGGTCCAGACGCCAGGCGCCAATCGATGCAGGCGCGGCAGGTCGTCCAGCGTCATGCCTACCCGGCAGGCCCAGCCGTAACGCCAGGCGGCGTCGGCCAGTTCGGGAAAGCGCGCCACCGCCGCGCGCCGCAACTGCTCGCGCGTGGACGGATCGAGCTGTTCGCTGGAATGTCCGCGCCCGCCGATCACGAAGCGGCCTTCGGGGTCGATGCGGCAGTAGTAGGTGATCTTGCGGGTTTCGGAAATGCCGGCGCGCAGCGGCATCAGGCGCGCCTGCAGCGCGGGGGGCAGGGGCTCGGTGGCGATCTGGGCGCTGGCCACGTTGACGTAGGACTGCGCCACCGCGGGCCACAGCCGGTCGGTGTAGGCGTCGGTGGCCAGCACCACGTGGCGCGCCTGCACGGCATGGCCGTTGACGCTGAGCGTGGCGCCGCCGCCGTCGCGCGGGACGATGGCGGCCACCGGCGAGCGCTCGTACAGCGTGGCGCCGGCCTGCGCGGCCGCGCGCGCCAGGCCGCGCGCCAGGGCCAGCGGCTGCACCGCGCCGGCGCGTTTCTCGCGCAGCCCGGCGGGCCAGAACGACGAACCGGTGGCGGCCCGCATGGCCTCGGCGTCCAGGTATTCCACGTCGCCGCCGTGCGCGTTCAGTTCCTGCGCGCGCCGTCGCAGATAATCGGCGGACGCGGCCGAGAAGGCGCCCTGTATCCAGCCGTTGCGGGTGGGGGCGCAATCGATGCGCAGGCGTTCCACCAGCTCGAACAGGTAGTCCGCGTTGCCGTAGGCGAAGCGCGTCATGCGCGCGGCCGTCTCGGCGCCGAAGCGGCGCGCAAGCGCGGCGGGGCCGGGCTTGAAGCCGGGCACCACCTGGCCGCCGTTGCGGCCGGAGGCGCGGTGGGCGACTTCATGGGTCTCGAACAGCGCCACGCGCAGGCCGGCCTCGGCCAGGTGCAGCGCGGCCGACAGGCCGGTGAAACCGCCGCCGACCACGGCGGCGTCGATCTCCAGCGGCGCGGCAAGCGCCGGCGCGGCCGCGCGCGCAGGCGCGGTCGCGGCCCACAGCGTGGCTGCGGGCGTAAGCACAGGGTTGTTCATGGCGGGGCGTTATTGGGCGTGGGTGACGCGCTTGAGGAAATCGCGCATGCGTTCGTTGCGGGGAGAGGTAAGCACTTCGCGCGACGGCCCCTGTTCGGCGATGCGGCCGCCTTCCAGGAACAGCACGCGGTCGGACACGTTGCGGGCGAAGTCCATTTCGTGCGTGACGATCACCATCGTCATGCCTTTCTCGGCCAGCGTGCGCATCACCGACAGCACCTCGCCCACCAGTTCGGGATCGAGCGCGGAGGTGGGCTCGTCGAACAGGATGGCCTCGGGCTCCATGGCCAGCGCGCGGGCGATGGCCACGCGCTGCTGCTGCCCGCCGGAAAGCTGCTGCGGATAGTGGTTCATTTTCTCGGCCAGGCCCACCGAGGCCAGGATCTCGCGGGCGCGCTCGGTGGCCGACGCCACGCTTTCGCCCTTGACGTGCACCGGGCCTTCGATGACGTTTTCCAGCGCGCTGCGGTGCGGGAACAGATTGAAGCGCTGGAACACCATGGCCACGCGCTGGCGGATCGCCTGGATCTCCCTGCTGCTCGCGTCCACGGTCACGCCGTCCACCGTGATGCGTCCGCCGTCGTAGCGTTCGAGCCCGTTGATGCAGCGCAGCAGCGTGGACTTGCCCGAGCCGGACGGCCCGATCAGGCAGACCACTTCGCCCGGCCGCACTTCGGCGTCTATGCCATCGAGCACGCGGTGCGCGCCGAACGACTTGCTGAGGTTTTCGATCTTGATCATTGGCGGCGTCCCAGGCGGCGTTCAAGTTTGCCGATGCAATACATCATGGGCAGGCTCATGGCCAGGTACATCAGGGCGACCAGCGTGTAGATGGTGGCGCTCTTGAAGGTGGACGAGGCGATCAGCTTGCTCTGCATGGACAGTTCGACCACGGTGATCACCGCGGTCTGCGACGAGTCCTTGAGCATCATGACCACGTTGTTGCCGTAGGGCGGTAGGGCCACCTTGAAGGCCTGCGGCAGCACCACGCGGCGCATCAGCTTTGCGCGCGACATGCCCAGCGACTGGGCGGCCTCGAACTGGCCGGGATCGACCGCGTCGATGCCCGAGCGGAACACCTCCGACATATACGAGGAATACGCTACGCCCAGTCCCAGCGCGCCGGCCTGGAAGGCCGTCAGGCCGACGCCGATCTCGGGCAGCACGAAGTACATGTAGAACAGCACGACGATGATGGGCACGCCGCGGATGATGTTGGTCAGGATGCGGCTGGCGTGCGAGAGCGGCGCGATGCCGCTGACCCGCAGCAGCGCCCAGAACAGCCCGAGCACGGTGGCGATCACCAGGGCCGCGGCGGTGATGGAGACGGTGGTCAGCACCCCCTGCATCAGCACAGGGAAGAACTCCGAGGCGTCACTGAAAAAAGACTGGAACATCTTGCTTATCCGTTAGGGCGCGCCGGCGCGCGGCGCGCGGATCCATGGCGCTCAGCGCGAAACGCCCCATTTCTTCATGATGGCGGCGATGGTGCCGTCCTGGCGCAGCGCGTCGATGGCGGCGTCGAGCTGGCGGGCGCGTTCGGCGTCGCCCTTGCGCACGGCCAGCGCGATGTTGGTCGGCATGGACGGCTGGTAGCTTTCGACGTAGCGCACGTTGCGCACGCCCTGGGTGCGCACCTGGTACGAAATCACCGGGCCGTCGCCGAAGGCGGCGTCCAGCCGTCCCAGCGCCACGTCGCGCACCAGGTCGGACATGGTTTCGTACATCTTCACTTCCTTCAGGCCGGGCGCGGACTTCAGCGGCTCCACGTACAGCGTGCCGATCTGGACCCCGACGGTCTTGCCCTTGAGGTCGGCGATGCTCTTGTAGTCGGTCTGGTCCTTGGCGGGCACGATCAGCGCCTCGCCGTACTCCACCACCAGCTGGGTGAAGCCCACCACCTCGGCGCGCTGCGGCGTCTTGGCGAAGGCCGAGGCGATGATGTCGATCTTGCCGGTCTGCAGCGCCGGCACCAGCGAGGCGAACGGAATCGGCGTGACTTCGACCGCGAAGCCTGCCTGCTTGCCCACGGCGTTGGCGATGTCGATCATCACGCCCTGCAGGGTGTTGGTCTTCGGGTCCAGGAAGTTGAACGGCACCGCGGTCGGCGTGGAGCCGACCTTCACGGTCTGGGCGTGCGCGCCCGACAGCGCGGCGGCGCACAGCGCCGCAGCCAACAACGATTTCACGGTTTTATGCAGCATCGGAATCCCCTGGGAGGCCAGAATCGCGCGCCTGGATGGCTGGCGGACGTGCAATTTCGTCCCGCTCTGGCGTGCATTATCGTATCGAATAGCGATACGCTTATATCGCAGGTAGATTTTATAATCTGGCCCAGGAAAACCTGTCAACAAGCAGGCTTGTCTCCTAAGTGCTTTTTTAATTAGGGGTTTTCCCGAAATGCATGTTTGCGATTACGCAGGCATATCCCGAAGAATCACGTACTTTTTCTTGCATTCATTTCCATTGGAATGCAATCTGTGCGTATCGAATAAGAATGCGGGGCGGCCAGCCCCGCCCGACCGACCATGAACCCGGAATCCTCCACCCTGTACGTCCAGTCGCTTGCGACCGGCATCGCCGTGCTCGACGCCTTCACCGCCGAGCGCGCCTCCATGAGCCTGCCGGAGATCGCCGCGGCCGCCGGCATCACGCGCAGCGCCGCCCAGCGTTTCGCCTTCACGCTTGAGGCGCTGGGCCTGCTCAACAAGGACCCGGTCAGCAAGCGCTACTCGCTGTCCTCGCGCACGCTGGACAGCGGCTGCCGCTACCTGGAGTCGCACGCGCTGCTGGACCGCGCCAATCCCTTCCTGCTCGAACTCAACCGCAACGCCGGCGAAACCGTCAACCTGGCCGAGCCGGCGGGGCAGGACATGATCTACATCGGCCGTTTTCCCAGCCCCTTGCGGCTGCTGGTGCACATGCCGGTGGGCCGGCGCATTCCCATGTACTGCTCGTCCACCGGGCGCGTCTACCTGGCCGGCCTGAGCGACGACGAGGCCTACGAGGCGCTGGCGGCCAGCGACCGCGTGAAGTACACCGCCAACACGCTGACCGACGTGGATGCGCTGATGGCGCAGGTGCGCGAAGCGCGCGAGCAGGGCTACGCCTATTGCAAGGAGGAGTACTACCGCGGCGACCTGGCGCTGGCCGTGCCGGTCCACGACCTGAACGGGCGCGTGGTGGCCGGCCTGCAGCTTTCGGTGTCCGCGGCCAAGTGGACGGTCAAGCGCGCGCTGTCGCGCTTCATTCCGATGATGCAGGAAACCGCCCGCCAGATTTCCACCTCGCCGCCCACGCCGCGCCCGCTGGCGCCGTACGGCGGCGGCGCGGCCCGCGATCTGCACGCCCAGCCCCCCGGCCGCACGCGCGATTGAATCGCCAGGGCAGCTGGCGTATAAAGCGTAGCGACGCCCATCCGACACCCGTCCGGCCGGCGCATCCCTTAAGGAGCTCGACATGATGGAAGGCTTGTTCGGATGGTGGCGTCTTCGTTCCCGGCCGTTGGCCCTGGCGATCGGCGCCAGCCTGGCGCTGGCCGGCGCGGCGCAGGCGCAGGACCCTGGCGCATCGGCGCCGCAGGCGGCGCATGCCGACGCGGCGCGCGCGCTGCAATGGCCGCGCAGTTTCGATGCGCCCGACGGCTCGCGCATCGAGCTTTACCAGCCGCAGATCGACACCTGGACGGCGGACCGCCTGGGCGGGCGCATGGCGGTGGCGGTCGGCCCCGCCAAGGGCAACCCGACCTACGGCACGGTGGATTTCTCGGCGCGCGCCGAGGTCAACAAGCCGGCGGGGCTGGTGCATCTGTCGGACATCCGGATCGAAAAAGTGCAGGTGCCGACCGCGCCGCAAGAGGCCGACAGGCTGCGCGCCGCGCTGCAGGCGCGGCTGCCGGCCGAGGGCGTGGTCACGCCGCTTGACGCGCTGCAGCTCAGCTACACGCTGTCGCGCGACAACCCGGCCGCCAGGCCGGTGGCCGTGGACAACGCGCCGCCGCGCATCGTCTACCGCACCGTGCCGACCGTGCTGGTGCTGGTCGACGGCGCGCCGGCATGGGCCGACGTGCCTGAAGCCTCGGGCTGGCGCCGCGTGGTCAACACGCGCGCGCTGATCCTGCGCGACGGCGCCGGCCGCCATTTCCTGCAGGCCGCGGGGCACTGGTACGAGGCCGGCGGCATCGACGGCCCCTGGACCGCGGTCGAGCATCCCGCCGCCGCGCTGCAGGCCGCCGCCGACGCGGCGCGGCGCAAGGCCGCGCCCGACCCGCTGCTGCCGCATGACGGCAAGGCGCCGTACCGCGCGCCGGCCGTCGTGGTGTCCACCGTCCCGGCCGAGCTGCTGGTGACCGTGGGCCAGCCCGAACTGCGGCCGGTGCCGGGCACCTCGCTGCTGTCGGTGGCCAACGCCGACCACGCCCTGTTCATGAACCCCGGCGACAACCGCTATTACCTGCTGGTGTCGGGACGCTGGTTCCGCGGGGCGGGGCTGGAAGGGCCCTGGACCTACGTGCCGGGCAAGAGCCTGCCGCGCGATTTCGCGCGCATTCCGGCGCGGGACCCGCAATCCGGCGTGCTGGCCTCGGTGCCGGGCACGCCGCAGGCCAAGGAGGCGGTCATCGCTTCCACCATTCCCCAGACCGCGACCGTATCGCGCGGCGCGACCCTGAAGGTCGAGTACGGCGGCGGCTCGCCGACCCTGCGCCCCATCGCCGGCACCGCGCTGTACTACGCCGCCAATTCGCAGGTGCCGGTGATCCAGGCCGAAGGGCGCTACTACGCGCTGTCGCACGCGGTCTGGTTCGTGTCCGACTCGGCCTTCGGCCCGTGGCGCGTGGCCGACCGCGTGCCGGCGGCCATCTACGCCATTCCCGCCAATTCGCCGCTGCATTACGTGACCTACGTGCAGGTCTACGGCTCCACGGCGCAAAACGTGGTGTTCGGCTACACGCCCGGCTACATGGGCGTGGTGGTCGCGCCCGACGGCACGGTGGTCTACGGCACCGGCTACGCATATCCGCCCGTGATCGTGCAGGACACCTGGGTCGGCTATCCGCCCAGCTACGGCTACGACGCGGCCTTCGACACCGCGGCCGGCTTCGCCTTCGGATTCGCCGCGGCCGAAGCCTGGGGCGGCGCCGCGCCGTACTGGGGACCCTATTGCTGCGCGCCGTACTGGCGCGGCGTGGACGTCAACCGGGTCGACGTCTATGGCGCCTGGGGCGGGTCCGGCGTGGTCACGCACGCGGCCGGCTGGAACGGCTGGACCGGCACGCAATGGCAGGGCGCGCACGCCGAGGGCTACAACCCGCAGACCGGCGCCGCGTTCGAGGGCACGCGCGGCGCGGCCTATAACCAATACACCGGCAATGCCGCCGCCGGCCGGCGCGGCGCCTACACCAATCCGGTCACCGGCGCGTCCGGCGCGGGGCGCGCCGGCGTGGTCGAGAACGACGACGGCCAATGGGCCGCAGGCCGCCAGGACGCCCGCACCAACGCCCGCACCGGCCGCACGACGGTGTCCTCGGCCACCGCCTCCGGCACGGCCGGGCAGGGCGTGGACAACGTGGACCGGCGCGGCGCGACCTACAACCGCAACACCAACAGCGGCATGGCCTGGAACAACGGCAACGTCTACGCCGACCACAACGGCAACGTCTACGAGCACAACGACAACGGCTGGCAGCAGCACACCTCGTCGGGCTGGCAGCCGGTGCAAGGCGGCGACTCCAGCTACCTGAACGGCCAGCGCCAGGCGCGGGACTATTCCAGCCAGCGCAGCGATTTCCAGGGCGGCGGCTGGCAGGACCGCATGGGCGGCGGCGATTCCGGCGGCGGCTGGCGCGACCGGGGCATGGAAGGCGGCGGCGGCTGGCGCGACCGCATGGGCGGACGCGGCGGCTGGGGCGGCGGCTTCGGCGGATTCCGCGGCGGGTTCCGCCGCTGAGACACGCTCCTGCGCGCGGGGGCGGCCGTTTGCGCCGCGCCCGCGCCGGGCGCTAGACTGCCTGCTTCCCCATTTCTTTCCTGCCTTACGCCATGGCCCTGCATAGCTGGCTCATCTATCTGGTTGCGGTCATCGGCCTGTCGGTGACGCCCGGGCCCAACACGCTGCTCGCGCTCACCCACGGCGCGCTGCACGGCCACCGCAAGGCGCTGTGCACCATCGCCGGCGGCGCGGTCGGCTTCGTGGCGCTGATCGCGCTGTCGATGCTGGGCATCAGCGCCCTGCTCAAGGCCTGGGGCCCGGCGCTCACCGTGCTGAAGTGGGGCGGCGGGGCCTACCTGATCTGGCTCGGCATCCAGCTGTGGCGCTCGCCCGGCGTGCAATTGCAGCCGCCGCCCGACATGCCGAAGGCCCGCGGCGCGCGCATGTTCGGCCAGGGCTTCCTGTCGGCCATCTCCAATCCCAAGGCGCTGCTGTTCTACGGCGCCTTCCTGCCGCAGTTCATCGACCCGGCCCGCAGCCTGCTGACGCAGTTCGCCATCATGGCGGCCACCTTCGCGCTGGTGGAGTTCCTGGTCGAATACGTGCTGGCGCGCCTGGCGCACCGTGTGCGCCCCTGGCTGGAACGCGCCGGCCGGCGCTTCAACAAGGTCTGCGGCGGCCTGTTCGCCGCCATGGGCGCGGCGCTGCCCGGCTCCTGATCCTCCTTCTCGTCTCCCCGTCCTCCTCGCTTGCCGCGCCCGGGCCGAGCCCCGCGCGCGGCGGCGCGCGTCCGCCCGCCTGCTGTCCGATCGCAAATAAAATATTTTCTTTTTAAAAATATATATATTTGCTATGCTGCCGCTGCAATGATCGCGCAGACGATCCCTGATGGCGACCGGCCGTCGCCCGTACATCGAGGAGATGAATGTGAAATGCCTTTCCATCATGGCCATGGCCGCGTCGCTGGCAGTCGCGCCGTTCGCCCAGGCCGCCCCGCAGCGCCCGCCCAACGTGCTCGTCATCCTGGCCGACGACCTGGGCTACAACGACATCCAGCCCTTCGGGCAGGACATCATCCAGACCCCGGCGCTGAACCAGCTGGCCGCCGAGGGCATGCGCTTCACCAACTACCACGTCAATCCCACCTGCTCGCCGACCCGCGCCCAGCTGCTGACCGGCGTGGACAACCACCTGGCCGGCATGGGCTCGATGGGCGAGTACTACGCACCCGAGATGGACAAGTACCCGGGCAACTACATCGGTTCCCTCAATGACCGGGTCAAGACCATCGCCGAAGTGCTCAAGGACCGGGGTTATGCGACCTTCATGGCCGGCAAGTGGCATCTGGGCGGCAAGCCCGAACAACTGCCGGCGGCGCGCGGTTTCGAGAATTCGTTCGCGCTGATCAACCCGGGCGGCAGCCATTGGGACAACAAGGGCCTGCTCGCGGTCCAGCCGCGCACGCGCTTCGTCGAGAACGAGAAGACGGTGCCGCGCGACACGGGGGAGTTTTCCTCCAATCTCTATACCGACAAATTCCTGGGCTACATGAAGTCGGCCGAGGATGCGGGCAAGCCTTTCTTCGGCTATCTGGCGTTCCAGGCCGTGCACGATCCGCTGCACGCGCCGGCGGCCGACGTGGCCAAGTACCGCGGCAAGTTCGCCCGCGGCTATGACGAGCACCGCGAGACCATGTACAAGAACATGCTGCGCGCGGGCGTGGTGCCCGCGGGCACCAAGATGTCCGAGACCACGCCGCTCTTCAAGCCCTGGGACCAGCTGACGGCGCAGGAGCGGGCGCACCAGGAGCGCCTGATGGAGATCTACGCGGGCATGGTGAGCAACCTGGACAGCAACATCGGCCGCGTGATCGACCAGTTAAAGCGCAGCGGCCAGTACGACAATACCGTGATCATCTTCTTCTCCGACAACGGGCCTTCCGGCGCCTACATGGATTTCTATCCGGGCAACAAGGACGGCAGCTGGATCGCGAAGGAGTTCGACACCTCGTTCGACAACATGGGCGCGCCGGGTTCGTTCGCCGGCCTCGGACCGGGATGGGCCTATGCGAGTTCGGCGCCGTTCCGGCTGTTCAAGCTGTTCATGAGCGAAGGCGGGACGATTTCCCCGCTGATCGTGAAGGGCTCGATGGTGGCCAAGCGCGGTTCGATCAACGACGGCTACCTGGCGGTCGAGGACATCTTCCCCACCATCACGGCCATCACCGGCGCGGCGCGCGGACAGGAGCGCGACGGGGTGCCGCTGGCGCCGCTCAAGGGGGTGTCGTTCCTGGATGTGCTCGAAGGCACGGCCACGTCGGCCCGGCCTGCGGATTTCGAACGCGGCGGCGAGCTGTTCGGCAACAAGGAATACCGCCAGGGCAAGTGGAAGCTGAGCTGGATACCCAAGCCGTTCGGCGCCGGCCAGTGGCAGCTTTTCGATACCGAGGCCGATCGCGGCGAAACCACGGACCTTGCCTCGCGGCAGCCGCAGCGCGTCAAGGAAATGGCCGCCAAGTACGAGGCCTGGGCCCAGGCCAACAGGGTGATCCGCTGGGATACCGATTACCTGGACAGGGAGCTGTTCGGCTACTTCGACTGGCGCAAGAACATGCCCCGGCAGGTCGTCATTCCCGCCGAGCGCTAGACGGAGCCACGCGATGAAGATGTCCATGCGCCTGGCGGCGGCCGGCGCGATCGGCGCGGCGGCGGTGGCGGCGGGCTGGCTGGCCATTGCGGCCGGCCCCCAGCCCGGGCAGCCCGGCGACGGGCGCAACGCCCCGCCCGACATGGTGTGGGTGCCGCCGGGCGAATTCCTGATGGGTTCGGACAGCAGCCGCGCGCAGGCCAACGAGCGGCCGGCCCACAAGGTGCGGCTGCCGGGATACTGGATCGACCGCCACCACGTCACCAACCGCGACTTCGCCCGCTTCGTGGCGGCCACCGGCTACGTCACCACCGCGGAGCGGGCGCCCGACTGGGAGACGCTACGCGCCCAGCTGCCGCCCGGCACGCCGCGTCCGCCGGCTTCGGCGCTGGTGCCGGGCGCGCTGGTGTTCGTCGGCGCCGACAAACCGGTGGATCTGCGCGAATATGCGCGCTGGTGGCGTTACGCGCCGGGCGCGAGCTGGCGCCATCCGCAAGGCCCCGCGTCCGATCTCACGGGCAAGGAAGACCACCCGGTGGTGCAGGTTTCGTACGAGGACGCCCAGGCCTACGCGGCCTGGGCCGGCAAGCGCCTGCCGACCGAAGCGGAATGGGAATATGCGGCGCGCGGCGGGCTGGACCAGGCCAGCTACGCCTGGGGCGGGGTGCTGCAGCCCGAGGGCAAAAGCATGGCCCGCACCTGGGATTCGGCCCAGCCTTTCCCAATGCAATCGCCGAAGATCATGCCGGGCACCGAGCGGGTGGGCGCGTATCCGCCCAACGGCTACAACATCCAGGACATGGCCGGCAACGCCTGGCAGTGGGTGGCCGACTGGTACCGCCCCGATGCGTTCGCGCGCCAGGCGGCCAAGGGCGGGGCGATTTTCGACCCTGCCGGTCCGCAGGCCTCGTTCGACGCCACCCTGGTCCGGCCGGACGCGCCGCAGCGCGTCATCCGTGGGGGATCGTTCCTGTGCAGCGAAACCTATTGCGAAGGCTACCGCGTCAGCGCGCGGCAGGGGCAGGACCCGTACAGCAGCGCCGCCAACGTCGGCTTCCGGCTGGCGCTGAGCGCGGGCCAGTGGCGGGGCGGCCGGTAGGCCGCGGATCAGGCCGCGCCGCGGCCGAACCGGCTGTGTTCCAGCACCAGCGCGGTGGTGATGCGCAGGTGCTCGGCCAGGAGCGCGCAGGCCAGGTCGGCGTTCTTGGCCAGCGCCGCCTTGGCGATGGCCTCGTGCTCGGCATGCACGTCGCGCGCGCCGGCTTCGTTCTGTCCCATCACGGACAGGTTGCGGTAGCGCGAGGTCTGGTCGCGCAGGATGAGCGAGAACCGCAGGCTCCATTTGGACGGGCAGGCCGACAGCAGCGCCTCGTGGAAGGCGTCGTGCTCGGCTTCCCATTGCGGGTCCAGTCCCACGCCGCTGGCCGCCATCATGGACTGGCGCTTGAGGCGGTGCAGCGCCGCCATGACGCGGCCTTCCCATTCGATGTCGCCGTGCGCGATGGAGGCCCGCAGCGCATCGCATTCGATGCGCTGGCGCGTCTGCGTGATGTCCAGCAGTTCCTCGCGCGAGGTCTTGGCCACGCTGAAGCCGCGCTGGTCTTCGGCGTTGACGAAGCCGCTGGTCGCCAGGCGCGACAGCGCCTCGCGCAGCGGATTGACGCCGGTGTCGTAGCGTTCGGCGAGCTCTTTGAGCTTGAGCTTGGCGCCGGGCAGCAGGCGCCCGGCGATGATGTCGTCGAGGACGGTATCGGTCAGCAGCGAGGCCTGCGTACGCTGCTGGGTTGCGGCACGGGCGGGCTCGCCGCCTGTCGGGTGGCTCATTGGTTAGGGGTATCCGGATTGGGTTAGGGGGATTCTACGCTCGGCCATGAAAGTAGACAAACCAAAAAATATATATTTTTCTTGCTTTGTAGATAAAACTGCCTATACTGGCCTGCAAGGATGGAGCCCGACGCTGCGTAGCCCATCCCGTGCGGCGCCGCCCTGCCGCGGCGCTTTTTGCGCGGCGCTCTTGCGGTCATCAAGGACATCATGAAACTCATACGCTTTACCCACAACAACGAGCGTCACCTCGGCATTCTGCGGGGCGACGAAGTGGTCAGCCTGGGCCGGCACGAGGTGCTGGACCTGCTGCGCCAGGGCGTGGACCTGGCCGCCTTCGCCAAGGAACGCGCCGCGGGCGGGCGTCCGATCCCGCTGGCCGAAATCGGCTACCTGCCGCCGCTGGACAACGCCGGCAAGATCATCTGCATCGGCCTGAATTACCGCGACCACACGGCCGAAAGCAAGTTCGAGCAGCCCGACTATCCGACCGTGTTCAACCGCTTCAACAGCAGCCTGATCGCGCACGGCGACCCCATGATCCGGCCCAAGGCCTCGGACTCGCTGGACTACGAAGGCGAGATGGCGGTGGTGCTGAACGGCGGCGGCCGCTACATTTCCAAGGCCGAGGCGCTGAAGTACGTGGCCGGCTACTCGGTCTTCAACGACGGCTCGGTGCGCGAATACCAGTTCAAGTCGCCGCAATGGACCGTGGGCAAGAACTTCGACGGCACCGGCGGCTTCGGCCCCGTGCTGGTCACGCCCGACGAACTGCCCGCCGGCGGCAGCGGCCTGGCGCTGGAGACCCGCCTCAACGGCAAGGTGGTGCAGTCGGCCAACACCCGCGACATGGTGTTCGACGTGGCCACGCTGATCTCGGTCCTGAGCGAATCGTTCTCGCTGGAAGCCGGCGACGTGATCGTCTCGGGCACGCCCTCGGGCGTGGGCTGGGCGCGCCAACCGCGCCTGCTGATGCAGGACGGCGATGTGTGCGAGGTGTCCATCGAAGGCATCGGCACGCTGACCAATCCGGTTCGGCTGGAGCGCTGAGCCGCGCGCGGGCCCGGCGCGCCGGGCCGACGAAAAAAGGACGGAGACATTCCAATGAAAGAACTCAGAACCCCCGTGCTGGTCGTGGGCGCAGGTCCGGCGGGCCTGAGCGTGACGGCGCTGCTGGCCAAGTACGGCATTGAAACGCTGACGGTCACGCGCTATCCCGGCACCGCCAATTCGCCGCGCGCGCACATCACCAACCAGCGCACCATCGAAGTGATGCGCGACCTCGGCATCGAGGACCGCGTGCGCGCCCAGGCCACGCCCAACTTCCAGATGTCGAACAACGTCTGGGCCACCAGTTTCGCCGGCAAGGAACTGGCCCGCCTGCAGACCTGGGGCACGGGCGGGGAGCGCAAGGCGGACTACGAAAAAGCGAGCCCCTGCGAGATGTGCAACATCCCGCAGCACATCCTGGAGCCCATCATCCTGGGCGCGGCGCGCGAGCATGGCGCGCATTTCCTGTTCAACACCGAACTGACCTCGATCGCGCAGCAGGGCGACGAAGTCGTGGCGCACCTGGTCGACAAGCTCAGCGGCGAGGAAATCCGCGTGATCGCGCAATACGCGGTGGGCGCCGACGGCGGCAACAGCATCGTGGCCCGGCAGCTGGGCTTCGAGTTCGACGGCCAGATGGGCCTGGGCGCGGCAGTCAGCTGCTGGCTGGAGGTGGACCTCACGCCCTACGTGCAGCACCGCCCCGGCGTGCTGTACTGGATGACCGAACCCGGCAACACCTACTGGTTCGGCAGCGGCACCTTCGTCTGCGTCAAGCCGTGGAACGAATGGATCATGCTCTACATGTACGACAAGGAAAAGGGCGAGCCGGACCTGAGCGAAGCGGCCATCATCGCCCATGCCCGCAGCGTGATCGGCGTGCCCGACATCCAGGTCAGGGTCAAGTCGGCCAACAAGTGGCAGATCAACCATATCGCCGCGCGCCAGATGAGCAAGGGCCGGGTGTTCCTGGCCGGCGACGCGGCGCATCGCCATCCGCCGGCCAACGGGCTGGGCACCAATACCTCGATCCAGGATGGCTTCAACCTGGCCTGGAAACTGGCGATGGTGCTCAAGGGCCAGGCCGGCCCGCAACTGCTGGAAACCTATTCCCAGGAACGCCAGCCGGTGGCGCGCGGCGTGGTCGACCGCGCCATGAAATCGGTGCAGGACATGAAGGCTATCGCCGACGCGCTGGGCTTCATTCCCGGCCAGAGCGCGCAAGAGGGCTGGGCCAATATCGACGAACTGTTCGGCGACACGCCGCGCGGGCGCGAACGCCGCGCCCAGCTGGATGCGGCGGTGGAATTGCAGAACTATCAGTTCAATTGCCACGGCGTCGAACTGGGCCAGGTCTACGCCTCGTCCGCGGTGGTGGCCGACGGCAGCAAGCGCAAGCCCTTCGAGCGCGACGCCGAGCTGTACCACCAGCCCACCACCTTCCCCGGCGCCTCGTTGCCGCATGCCTGGGTCGAGCTGGACCGGCGCCGCGTCTCCACCCTGGACCTGGTCGGCCACGGCCGCTTTACCCTGCTGCTGGGCCGTTCCGACGCCGTGTGGCGCGAAGCCGCCGAGGCGGTCCGGCAAACCCTGGGGCTGGACCTCGCGGTCCACACCATCGGCGCCGGCTGCGAAGTGGCCGACGTCTACGGCGCCTGGGCGCGCCTGCGCGAAGTCTCCGAGTCGGGTTGCGTGCTGGTCCGCCCGGACCGCCACGTCGCCTGGCGCGCCGATTCCGCGCCCACGGCCGAAGCCGCCCGCGCGCAATTGCTGGAGGTGTTCGCGCGCGTCGTGGACCGGGCTTCCGTCCCGCAGCCGGCGCTCGCATAATCGAAACCAGTCGGTCCCGAGGAGACAAGAATGTCGTTCAACAAGCCTGACTCAGCCCGCTACGGCGTGCACTCGATCGATCATTTCGCGCTCCAGGTCCCCGACCTGGAGCAGGCCGAACGCTTCCTGCGCGCCTTCGGCCTGGAGGTCGCGCACGCCGGCGGCGCGCTGGAGCTGCGCTGCGCGGGCGACGACCATTGCTGGTCGCGCATCGTCGGCGGCGGCCCCAAGCAGCTGGCCTATCTGAGCCTGAACTGCTATGAGGACGAGTTCGACGCCATCCGCGAGCAGGCGCTGGCCGCCGGCGCGCGTCCCGCCGCGCCCGGCGCGCATGGCGAGTCCGGGGGATTCTGGTTCCTGGACCCGGACGGCAACCTGCTGCAGCTCAAGCCCGGCCCCAAGACCAGCCCGGACACCAAGAGCCGCAATGCCAGCGTGCAGGTGGCGCCGGGCCAGCGCGGCTCGGCCGGGCGCGGCAAGCGGCCGCGCGCGCGGCCGGCGCGCCTGTCGCACGTGCTGATGTTCACCACCGACATGGAGCGCTCGCTGCGCTTCTACAGCGACGCGCTGGGGCTGTACCTGTCCGACCGCTCGCGCGACATCGTGGCCTTCATGCACGCGCGCCACGGCTCGGACCATCACCTGGTCGCCTTCGTCAAGGACGCGGCCCGCGGCTGGCACCACAGCGCCTGGGACGTGCCCGGCCTGGAGGACGTGGGCTGCGGCGCCGAGCAGATGCGCGACGCGGGCTACAAGGAAGGCTGGGGCGTGGCCCGTCATACGCTGGGCTCGAACTACTTCTATTACGTGCGCGATCCCTGGGGCTCGTTCTGGGAGTACTCGGCCCACATCGACTACGTGCCGGCAGGTTTCGACTGGCCCGCGGGCGATTACCCGCCGGAAGACGCGCTCTACATGTGGGGGCCGGAAATGCCGGCCTACTTCGTGCAGAACACGGAAAGGCAGTAAGCGTTCAGGCCGGGGCGCGCCAGCGCCCCGATGCCGGGTCGACTTCCACGCGCGCGCCGCCCCGGCGCACCTGTTCCTCGTCCTGCGGCGCATCGACGTCGAAAACAATGCCCAGCGCCTGCGCGACGCCGGGCGCCTCGACCGGCAGCTCCCAGGTCAGGAACAGCTGCGACAGGTCCGCGCCGCCGGCGAAGTCCGACTCGCGGAACCGGTCGCGGCCGCGCGGCACCACGGCGTGCGGCTGCGCGGTGTCGAAAATCATGGCCGTGCCGCGCGCCAGCGCGATCCGCTGGCCGCTGCCCGGAAAGACCACGTCCAGCCCCTTGTCCTCGCTCAGGAACAGATTGCAGAAGACCGCGTCGCCGTACTGCCCGGCGTCGTGATGAAAGCGCGCGCCGCGGCACGCCATCAGCGCCATGTCGGCCTCGTCCAGCGCCGCCGCCAGTCCCAGCGCGGCGGTCCAGCCGCGCATCGCATCCAGGCACAGCCCGAAGCCGGGCCAGCGCGCCCGCGTGCGGGCCAGCGGCATCTGCTCGACGTCGCCGGGCTCCAGGCACAGCCGCGTCGCGATCTCGCGCTCCCAGTCCGCCGCCGCCCGCGCCGGCGCGGGCGGCACGTCCAGCGTGGCCGTCAGCGCCGCGGCGGCCACGCCGCGGCTGCGCATGGCTGCGCCGCTCAGGTAATGGACGGCGAGGGAGTCGGGGGCGCGGTTCATGGGGAGCGATGGGGAGGTGGCAGCGGCCAACCATAGCATTGCCTGGCCGCGGCGGCGGCGATGACCGGCCGGCGGACGCCGGACGCGCCGTTTGCGCGCAAACCGAATACAGTGCTGGGCAGGCCCGGGCGCGGTTGCCGCGGGCGGCATTTCACAGCACAGATCAGGAGACGGCATGGATACGGTAGGCAAGACAAACAGCGTGCGCGAGCGCGTCGGCGAGGCGGAATGGCAGGTGCGCAAGGATCTGGCGGCGCTGTACCGGCTGGTGGCGCTGTTCGGCTGGGACGACCTGATCTTCACGCACATCACCGCCAAGGTGCCCGGCACCGAGCACTTTCTCATCAATCCCTACGGCATGATGTTCGACGAGATCACGGCGTCCAGCCTGGTCAAGATCGACCTGCACGGCCGCAAGGTGATGGAGTCGGAGTACGACATCAATCCCGCCGGCTTCACCATCCACAGCTGTATCCACGCGGCCCGCAAGGACGCGATGTGCGTGCTGCACACGCACTCGATCAACGGCGTGGCGGTCTCGGCGCAGAAAGAAGGGCTGCTGCCGCTGTCGCAGTTCGCCTTCATCGTGCTGCGCTCGCTCAGCTATCACGATTACGAGGGCCTGGCGCTCAACCCCGACGAGCAGCCGCGCCTGGTGCGCGACCTGGGCAGCAACAACTACCTCATCCTGCGCAACCACGGCCTGCTGACCGTGGGGCAGAGCATGGCGGAGGCGTTCCAGGCCATGCACCGCCTGGAGGCGGCCTGCATGGTGCAGGTGCGGGCCCAGGCCGGCGGCGGCGAACTGACCCACATCCCGCCCGAGGTGCTGGCGCGCGCCGCGGTCGAATCGCCGGCCGACCGCGCCCACAAGGCGGCGCTGGCCTGGCCCGGGCTGCTGCGCCGGCTGGACCGCCGCAACCCCGGCTACGCGGAGTAGGGCGGCGGGACGTCATTACGACATCACGACATCATGATGTCTTGATGTTATGATGCCGGCATGCCCAATGAAACCGACTACGCCCCGCTCTACGCCCGGGTCGAGAACGCGCTGGCCGCGGAAATCGCGGCCGGCGGCCTGCCGCCCGGCAGCCAGCTTCCACCCGAAGACGGCCTGATCGCCCGCTTCGGCGTCAGCCGCACCACGGTGCGCAAGGCGATCGAACACCTGGTGGCCCGCGGGCTGGTCGAGATCCGGCGGGGCAGGGGCACGTTCGTGGCCGAACCCAAGCTGACCCAGCCGCTGACGGGGCTGAGCGGCTTCGTGGAGGACATGGCGGCGCTGGGCCGCCACGCCACCGCGCGCCTGCTGGACAAGCGGCCGGTGCCGGCCTCCGAGGCCGTCGCCCGCCAGCTCGGCGTGGCGCAGGGCACGCAGGTCTACCGCATCGAGCGCGTGCGCCTGGCCGACGGCGTGGCCATGTCGTTCGACGAAACCTATCTGCCGCTGGAGATCGGCGAGCAGGTGGCCAGCAACGACCTGGAAGCCGAGCCGATTTTCGACCTGCTGGAGCTGCGCTACGCGCTGCCGCTGATCGAGGCGCAGTACCAGCTCGAAGCCGTCACCGCCGACGCGCACGTGGCGCAGGCGCTGGGCGTGCCGCCCGGCAGCCCGATCTTCCTGATCGAGCGCACGTCCTACACCGAGGGCCAGCGGCCCGTCGACTACGAAAAACTCTATTACCGCGGCGACCTGATCCGGTTCTCCACCCGCCTGGCGCGCGCGCCCCGCCGGCCATGACGGACAGCGCGCAGATCCTCTGGCTGTTCGCCGCGGCCTTCGGCGCCAGCGCGCTGGGCGGCGTGCTGGGCATGGCCAGCGGCATTTTCATCGTGCCCATCCTGACGCTGCTGTTCGGCGTGGACATCCACGTGGCCATCGGCGCCAGCATCGTCTCGGTGATCGCCTGTTCCTGCGGCAGCGCCGCGCCGTTTCTGAAGGGAAGGCTGACCAACGTGCGGCTGGCCATCGTGCTCGAAACCGCGACCACGCTGGGCGCGCTGACCGGCGTGTTCCTGATCGGCATCGTGCCCACGGCGTTCCTGTACGGCCTGTTCGCCGTCATCCTGGCGCTGTCGGCGCAGCAGATGCTGGCGCGCCGCCGCGAGGTCGCCGCGGTCGCCGCGCCCGGGGCCGCGAGCTGGGCCACCGCGCTGCGCCTGCATTCCAGCTTCCCCGACAGGGCGCTGGGCCGCGAGGTGCATTACCAGGTCGGCCGCGTGCCGCTGGGGCTGTCGCTGATGTACGCGGCCGGGCTGGTCTCGGCGCTGCTGGGCATCGGCTCGGGCGTGCTCAAGATTCCGGCGATGGACGCCGCGCTGCGGCTGCCCATCAAGGTGTCCTCGGCCACGTCGAACTTCATGATAGGGGTGACCGCCGCGGCCAGCGCGGGCGCGTATTTCGTGCGCGGCGACATCGACATCGGCATCGCCGGCCCGGTGGCGCTGGGCTCGGTGGCCGGCGCGCTGGCGGGCGCGCGCGTGCTGCTCGGGCTGCCGGCGGACAAGCTGCGCCTGTTCTTCGTCATCGTGCTGGCGCTGCTGGCGGTGCAGATGCTGCTGAGCGCGCTGGGCGTGTCTTTTCCGGGAGGCGCGGCATGAGCGCTGCGACGGACCTTCAGGCGCGGCGCGACCGCCGCATCGCGGCGCTGCTCTGGTACGGCACCTGGGCGGCCTCGGCCTGCATCGCCATCGGCATGGCGCTGGACCTGCTGCTGCCGGCCGGCGGCTACCGGCTGGTGCAGGCCGGCGTGGCGCTCTTCATCCTGCTGCCGGTGGCGCGGGTGGCGCTGATGCTGGCGATCTTCCTGCGCGAGCGCGATTACGCCTACAGCGCGATCTCCGCGCTGGTGCTGCTCATCATCGCGGCCGGCGTGCTGTTCGGCCTGCGCTGAAGGCCGGCGCGGCCGGTTTTCCTATAATCCCCGGGCGCCTTTTTCCTTCCAGGACGGATACATGCATTCCATCACCCCTCAGGATGTCTACGTGCCCACCAGCCAGGGCCGCCTGTTTGCGCGGCGCTGGGACCCGGCCGGCGCGCAGGACGCCGGCGCGCCCATCGTGCTGATGCACGACTCGCTGGGCTGCGTGGAGCTGTGGCGCGACTTTCCCGAACAGCTGGCACAGGAGACCGGGCGCAGCGTCATCGCCTACGACCGGCTCGGCTTCGGCCGCTCGGACCCGAACGACGCCGTCTTCGACCCCGGCTTCGTCGAGGCCGAGGCGCGCGACGGTTTCCGCCTGCTGCGCGAGGCGCTGGGCATCGGGCCGTTCGTGGCCTTCGGCCACAGCGTGGGCGGCGGCATGGCGATCTGCAGCGCGGGCGAGTACGCCGCCGATTGCCGGGCCCTGATCACCGAGTCGGCGCAGACCTTCGCCGAAGACCTCACGCTGTCCGGCATCAGCGCCGCCAGCCGCAACTTCGCCGAACCCGGCCAGCTGGACCGCCTGAAGAAGTACCACGGCGAAAAGGCCGCCTGGGTGCTGCGCGCCTGGGTCGATACCTGGCTGTCGCCGGCGTTCGCCGACTGGAATCTCGACGCGCGCCTGCGCCAGGTCCGCTGCCCGGTGCTGGCGCTGCATGGCGAGCTGGACGAATACGGCTCGCGCCGGCATCCCGAGCGCATCGCGGAACTGACCGGCGGGCGCAGCGTGCTGCTGGAGAACTGCGGCCACGTGCCGCACCGCGAACAGAGCCGCATCGTGCTGGACCTGGTCGGCCAGTGGCTGAAGGCCTAGGCCGGCCGCGCGTCCCAGGTCCGGTCGTCGATCAGGCCGCGCACCACCTGCCGCAGCGTGCCGGCCACGCTGCGCGCGGCGGCGTCGCCCAGCACGCTGCGGCGCTGCGCCAGGCAGATTGAGCGGGTGAAGGTGGGCGACAGCCGGCGCGTGGCCAGCGCGCCTTCGCGCACCTCGCGGGCCACGGCGCAGGGCGCCAGCAGGCTGAACCAGGCGCCGGTCCTGAGCAGCTGGATCAGGTAGGCGCCGGCGTCGATTTCTATGCCCACGTTGAGCGCGGTTCCGTGGCGCAGCGCGTAGTCGTCGAGCGCGGCGCGGATGCCGTGGCGGCGCGACGAGATGGCCAGCGGATAGTCCGCCAGCGCCGCCACGGACACGGTCTTGCCGGCCTTCAGGCGCTGCGGCACGCCCACCAGGTGCATGTCCTCGTGCGCGATGGGCTCGCTGTGCACGCCGGACGTGGAAGGCCGGTCGAACACCAGCGCCAGGTCCAGCTCGCCGGCCAGCAGCCAGCTCCAGAGATAGCCCGAGAACCCGTCCACCACCCGCAGCCGGATGCGCGGATAGTCCTGCGACAGCCGCGCGATCAGCGGCAGGGCCAGCACCGCCGCCGCGGAAGCCGGCAGCCCGATGGAGACTTCGCCCTGCGGTTCCTGGGCGCTGCCGCGGATGTCCTCGAACGCGGCCTGCGTGCGGCCCACGATGTCGTAGGCGCGCGCCAGCAGCTCGACGCCGGCCGGCGTGGGCGCGACCCCGCGTATGTCGCGTTCCAGCAGTTGCGCGTCCAGCGCCGCCTCCAGCTTCGCCATGGTCACGGTCAGGGCCGGCTGCGCGATGTGCAGCCGGCGCGAGGCGGCCGAGATGCTGCCTTCTTCGCAGACCGCGATAAAGGCGATCAGGCGGGGGATGTCGAGCTGGCGGGCGTTGTGCATGGGGCGGCAGGGTGGAGGATGGCCATAATTCAGCAATATGGCGGTATAGGGTAAAGATATTTTACGGATAGGGGACGCGGCGGCAAACTGCGGTCCGATACGTTGTCGCCCGGAAGAAATCCCCATGTCCCAAGCAAGCCTGGCCCCGCAGTCCGGGGCCGAACTGCCGCCGCTCAAGTCGATACGCGGCTTCCATGTCGGCGGGTCGATCGTCGAACTGAGCGACGCGCCCGCGAGGACGCTGCAATCCGTGCCCGGCCTGGAGGCGCGCGCCTCCGACCCCAACGGCCGCCACGCGGTCGGCCAGCTGTACGTGCAGCATTTCGCGCTGGCGCGGCCGGCCCATCCCTATCCGGTGTTCCTCTGGCACGGCGGCGGCATGACCGGCTGCACCTGGGAGCAGACGCCGGACGGCCGCCCCGGCTGGCACGACTACTTCATGCGCGCGGGCTACGACACCTACGTCAGCGACGCGGTCGAGCGCGGGCGCGCTTCCTGGCCGGCGCCGGAGCTCGTGGCCGGCGGGCAGGCCGAGCACCGCAGCATCGAGCAGGCCTGGGATCTGTTCCGCATCGGCGAACCCGGCGCGGCGCAGGGCTATCCGGGCCAGCAGTTTCCGGCCGATTGCATGCCGCAGCTGGCGCGCCAGTTCGTCGGCCGCTGGGTGAGCAACCGCGAGCGCGCCATCGCCGCGTATGCCGAGCTGCTGGGCCGCGCCGGGCCGGGCGTGGTGATCGCTCACAGCGAGGGCGGGCGGCTCGCGCAAAGCGTGCTGCAGGCCGTGCCGGACCGCATCAAGGCGCTGGTGCTGGTGGAACCGGCCGGCGGCGTGCAGGCCGACGCCGCGGCGTTCGCGCGCATGGCGGCGGTGCCGGTATGCGTGCTGTGGGGCGACTACTTCGACCGCAGCCCGCTGTGGCGGCGCTACCGCGAGCAGACCGACGCCTGGCTCGACGGCCTGGCGCGGGCCGGCGGCAGCGTCACCCGGATGGACCTGCCGGCCCTGGGCATCGCCGGCAATTCGCACCTGCCGATGATGGACCGCAACAACGCCGAACTCGCCGCCATGCTGGACGCGTGGATCCAGGACACCCACAACGATTCCATATGAACAGGAGACCCACCATGAAAATTTCCGCAATCGCCAGGCTGATGGCCGCGGCCGCCCTGCTGGCCGGCGCCGCCGCCGCGCACGCCGAAGCCGCCTATCCCGACCGTCCGATCCGCATGATCATCCCTTACGCGCCGGGTGGCTCGCTCGATCCGATCGGGCGCGTGCTGGGCGAGGAACTGTCGCGCCGCCTGCAGCAGCCGGTGGTGGTGGAGAACGTGGCCGGGGCGAGCGGCATGCTGGGCGCCAACCGCGTGGCCAAGGCCAATCCCGACGGCTATACGCTGCTGATCGGCATCACCTCCAACGTGTCGCTGGCGCCGCTGGTCACGCCGCAGGCGCAATACCAGGCCGCGGATTTCGACGCGATCTCCATGGTCGGCACCAGCGGCCTGGTGCTGGTGGCCCGGCCCGACCTGCCGGTCTCGGACCTGGCGGGCGCGCTGGCGCTGGCCAGGCAGAAGCCCGGCAGCCTGTCCTACGGCATTCCGGGCACGGGCTCGCTCTACCACCTGGCGATGGAGGCGCTCAAGTCCGACACGGGAACCGATATCGTGGCTGTGCCTTACAAGGGCGCGGGGCAGGCCAGCATCGATCTGATGGGCGGGCAGATCGACCTGGCCCTGCTGGGGCTGCCGGCCATGCTGCCGCACATCGCCAACCACAAGATGAAGGCGCTGGCCGTGATGAGCAGGAACCGGGACGTGGGCGACAAGAACATTCCGTCGGCCTCGGAAACCGCGGGCCTGGAAGGCATCGACTACGACATCTGGACCGGCGTGTTCGCGCCCAAGGGCACGCCGGAGCCGGTGCGCCAGCGCCTGCACCAGGAGATCCAGGCCATCCTGCAATCGCCGGAAGTGATCGAGGGCTACCGCAAGATGGGCGTGGAGGTCGCGCCGCCCCAGACCCTGGCGCAGTTCTCCGCCTTCATCGCCGGCCAGACCGACAAGCTCAAGAGCGATATCGGCCGCACCCGCTTCAATCCGGGCTCGTAAAGGGCGGCGGCGCGGTTCACAGCGCCGCGATCCGTGCTTAGAATCGGACTGGCCCGGCGTTTCCGGGCCATGTCCGTTTACCAGGTGCCCGATCCCATGCCCGAAATTCCGCCTCTTCCCCAAGCCGTCCACGACCCGGCCACCCGCCACGCGATCTTCCTGGTCGCCACCCTGAACGAGGGCGCCGGCTCCGCCGAAACGCTGCGGGGCTGGTGCGAAGACGTCGCCGCCCGCGTGCGCACCGTGGCGACCCGCGCGCCGCAGCAAAACCTCTCCTGTGTCTGTGCGTTCGGCTCCGCCGTCTGGGACCGCGTCTTCGGCGCGCCGCGCCCGGCGGCCCTGCATCCGTTCCGCGAATTCGGGCCGCCCGGACGCGTCGCCGTCGCGACCCCCGGCGACCTGCTGCTGCACATCCGCGCCGATTCCATGGACCTGTGCTTCGAGCTCGCGACCCTGCTGCTCAACGACCTGGGCGATGCCGTGACGGTCGTCGACGAAGTCCACGGTTTCCGCTATTTCGACCGGCGCGCCATCATCGGCTTCGTCGACGGCACCGAGAATCCGCAAGGACGCGAGGCCGTGGACTTCACGGTGATCGGCGACGAGGACCCGGAGTTCGCCGGCGGCAGCTATGTGCTGGTGCAGAAATACCTGCACGACATGGACGGCTGGAACGCCCTGACGGTGGAAAACCAGGAAGGCATCATCGGCCGCCACAAGCTGTCCAACGTGGAGCTGGACGACGACATCAAGCCGTCTTCGTCGCACAGTTCCCTGACCACCCTCGAAGAGAACGGCCAGGAAGTGAAGATCCTGCGCGACAACATGCCTTTCGGCCGGGCCGGCTCGGGCGAGTTCGGCACCTACTTCATCGGCTACGCGCGCTCGCCGGCGCCCATCGAGCAGATGCTTGAGAACATGTTCGTCGGACGGCCCGTCGGCAACTACGACCGCCTGCTGGATTTCAGCCACGCGGTCACGGGCGGGTTGTTCTTCGTGCCGTCGGCCGACCTGCTGGAAGCGCTGGCCGAGCGCGCCCCGGCCGCGAGCGAGGCCGCCGCTCCTAGCGCTCCTGCTCCAGCGTCGCCTTGATCCGCAGCATGCTGTCCTGGTTGACCTGAATGAGACCGGAGGCCGGCTGATCTATGTCCAGGATGAAGGTCAGGACCAGCGATATCAAGGTGGCGAACAGGCCGGTCGAGATGAGCCGCCTGCGTTTCTGCAGGCCGGTTCCATAGGCGATGAACGCCATCGCGCCGGTGGTCACGATGAAGAGCAGGTAGAACACCGGCTCGGGCACGTGGTTCTCCAGCGCGACGCGGCGTTTTTCGTTGACCTGCGCCATGTCGTTGATGGCCTGGATGAACAGGACCGAAGCCATGGACGGCGGCGATTCCAGCACGCCGGCCGCGGTGGAGCGGATCTGGCGTTCGATGCGCCGCGAGGCGGCGCCGGCCAGCGCCAGCCGTGCGCTGTCGTTGTCGGCGTCGTGGAACTCCAGCGCGGTGTCGGCGTATTCCCGCAGCAGCGCCGCGATCGGCTCGCGCGCCGCGGGCGGCAGCAGCTGCGAGCGCCAGTAGGCGTTGCCGATGGCGTTGGCCTCTTCGGGCACCAGGTTCTTGCGCGTCTCGAAGCGGGTGACCGACATTGCGAAGGTAAAGCCCAGCAGCAGCGCCAGCAGGCCCAGCAGGGCGGTCTGCAGCGCGCCGATATGGGCCTTGGCCGACTCGTCGGAAGCGCGGCGCAGCTTGCGCCCCAGGCGATATCCCAGCTCGATGACCGTCAGGAAGACGGCCACGCAAATGAAAAAGATGTAGACCTCATCGATTTGCTGGAGCACGTCGTTGTTCTTGGCTGTCGGTGGGGCATCAAGCGTATGCCGATTCGGACGCCGCGGGCAAGAGCGATTTACCCGCGGGCCGCCCGGGAGTAAGGTTCGTCTTTCCTGTAAGCGACCCCGAACGGAGCAGAATTTGAAATACCGCAAACTCGGCCGCACCGGCCTGGACGTCAGCCCGATCGGCCTGGGCACCATGACCTGGGGCGAGCAGAACACCGAAGCCCAGGCCCACGAGCAGCTGGACTACGCCCTGGAGCGCGGCGTCAACCTGGTCGACACCGCCGAGATGTACCCGGTGCCGCCCAAGCCGGAAACGCAGGGCCTGACCGAGACCTATATCGGCACCTGGCTGGCGCGCAGCAAGCGCCGCCACGAGATCGTGCTGGCCAGCAAGGTGGCCGGCCCCGTGCGCGACGCCAAGCGCCCGGGCCACATCCGCGACGGCAAGACCTTCCTGGACCGCAAGAACCTGACCGAAGCGCTGGACGCCAGCCTCAAGCGCCTGCAGACCGACTACCTGGACCTGTACCAGCTGCATTGGCCGGACCGCAGCACGGCCACCTTCGGCAAGCTGGCCTATCCCTGGGTGCAGGACGAGCACACCGTGCCCATCGAAGAAACGCTGGAAGTGCTGCAGGACTTCGTGCGCGCCGGCAAGGTGCGCCACGTCGGCGTCTCCAACGAGACCCCGTGGGGCGTGGCGCAGTTCCTGCGCCATGCCGAGAGCCGGGACCTGCCGCGCATCGCCTCCATCCAGAACCCGTACAGCCTGCTGAACCGGGTCTTCGAGAGCGGGCTGTCCGAATTCGCCCACCGCGAAGACGTGGGGCTGCTGGCCTATTCGCCGCTGGCGATGGGCATGCTGTGCGGCAAGTATCTGGACGGCGCGCGCCCGGCCGGCGCCCGCCTGACGCTCTATACGCGCTTCACCCGCTACAGCAACCCGCAGGCCGAGGCCGCCACCCGGGCGTATGTGGAGCTGGCGCGCGCGCACGGCATCCCGCCGACCCACCTGGCCCTGGCCTGGGTCAACCAGCGTCCCTTCGTCACCAGCAACCTGATCGGGGCCACCACGCTGGAACAGCTGAAGGAAAACATCGACAGCGTGGACGTGGCGCTGCCGGCCGAGGTGCTGGAGGAAATCGAGCGCATCCACGCGCGCCAGCCCAACCCGGCGCCCTGAGCGCCGTTCGCCGATACATTTTGTTTGAAGGCCATTGTCGATCCGGCGCCCTGTCGTTCGTCGTCCTGTTGGAGCGAGAATGTTCCGACAAACACTCAAGGAGACGGATATGCGATTCATGGTGCTAGTGAAGGCGACGGCCGACAGCGAGGCGGGGCTCATGCCCAGCGAGCAGCTGCTGGCGGACATGGGCCGGTACAACGAGGAACTGGTGAAGGCGGGGGTGATGCTGGCCGGCGAAGGCCTGCATCCCAGCTCGAAGGGCGTGCGCGTGGCGTTTTCGGGCAGTGGCCGGCGCGTGATCGACGGGCCGTTCGCCGAGACCAAGGAGCTGGTCGCGGGTTTCTGGATCTGGCAGTGCGCGTCCCTGGACGAGGCGATTGCCTGGGTCAAGCGCTGCCCCAACCCGATGCCGGGCGACTCCGAGATAGAAATCCGCCAGATTTTCGAGGCGGACGATTTCGGTGCAGCGTTCACCCCCGAACTGCGCGAGCAGGAGGAGCGGCTGCGCGAACAGATGGCGGGCAAGCCCGCGCCCTGATGCGGCGCAGCATGAGCGCGGCGCCGGCGCGGATTGTCAGCCGGCGGGCGCGCCCAGGTCCCACACGCGCGCCGGCTCGAAACCCTGCTGTTCGCCCTTGCGCGCGTAGCCCAGCGGGTTGGCGATCACGCGGCAGCCGTCCTTGACGTAGTCCTGCGGACAGTGCAGGTGGCCGTGCAGCCAGTAGTCGGCCAGCGGCAGCAGGCGGTCGAGCGCGTTGCAGAACCCCGCGGTGCCGGGGGTGATGCCGTAGCGCGGATCGGCGCTGGCCAGGGTGGGCGCGAAATGGGTGATGGCCACCGTCGGGCCGTCGAACGGTACGCGCAGCGCGGCTTCCAGCCACTGCTGGCAGAGCAGCCCCTGCTCGCGCATCTGCTCGGCCAGGAAGGGCTCGCCGTGGCGGCGCATGGCCGCCTTTTCCAGGTAGAAGTCGGCGGCCCGGAATGCCTTGGCGCGCTTTTTCAGCGCCGCGCCCAGGGTGTCGGCGTCGCTGGCCAGCGCGTCGAAATCGCTCCAGAGCGTGGTGCCGACCAGGCGCATGCCGCCGATCACCAGCGTCTCGCGCTCCAGCCAGTGGATGTCCAGTTCCCGGCACAGGCCGCGCAGGCGTTCGTGGGTCTCGTCGAAATCCAGGTTGTCGTATTCGTGGTTGCCCGGCACGTACACCACCGGCGTGGGCCAGCCGTTGCGCGGCGAATAACTGCCCAGCCCGAAGTCGTCGCGCTCCAGCCGGGAGCCGCGCTGGTACGAGCCGATGTCCCCGGCCAGCACCAGCAGTTCGGCGCCGGGCGCGGGCCGTTCCACGAAGTCGGGGTCGGTTTCCAGGTGCAGGTCGGACAGCAGTTGGATTTTCATACCCGTAATCTTAGGCGAGTGCGGCGGGGCCTGTCGTTCCATGAGACACTTTCTCCTATGAGCCGGGACGCGCGCACGCGCGCCCCGACCGCATAGAACCAACAGGAGAAACCCCATGCGTATCGCGATCACGGCGGCGGCCATTCTGGCGCTGGCGGCCGGCGCCCATGCGCAGCCGCAGCCGCAGTCGCGCCCGCTCGACTGCAGCAAGGCGGCCACGCAAACCGACATGAGCATGTGCGCCGACCAGGCCTACCGCAAGTCCGATGCGGACCTGAACGCCGCCTACAAGGAAATCAACGCGCGCCTGAAGGACGACAAGACCGCCGCCACCCAGTTCCATGCCGCGCAGCGCGCCTGGCTGTCTTTCCGCGACGCCGAATGCGCGTTCGCGGCGGGCGGCACCTCGGGCAGCAGCGCCTACCCGATGGCGCAGAGCGCCTGCCTGGACAAGCTGACCCAGGCCCGCACCAAGGAACTGCGCGCCTACCTCGAATGCGAAGAGGGCGACCTGACCTGCCCGGTGCCGGGCAGACCATGACGGCGGCCGGGGCATGGACGACAAGGCATCGGGCCTGATCACGGATGCCGCCGGCGTGGCGCGCTGCTTCTGGCAGCCGTCCATGCCGGACTACCACGACCGCGAATGGGGCCGCCCGGTGGCCGACGACCGCCGGCTGTACGAGAAAATCTGCCTGGAAGGCTTCCAGGCCGGCATGGCCTGGATCACCATCCTGCGCAAGCGCGAGGCGTTCCGCGAAGCGTTCGACGACTTCGATTTCGAGCGCGTGGCGCGCTATACCGAACGCGACGTGGAGCGGCTTATGGGCAATCCGGGCATCGTGCGCAACCGCAGCAAGATCGTGTCGGCCATCAACAATGCGCGCCGCGCGCGCGACCTGGCCGACGAAACCGGCACGCTGGCGGGCTGGCTGTGGCGCCACGAACCGCCGCCGCGCGAGCGCCCGGCCACGGTGGACCTGGACTACTGGAACAACAATCCCAGCTCGGCCGCGTCCAAGGCCTTGTCGCGCGCGCTGAAGCAGCGCGGCTGGACCTTCGTCGGGCCGACCACCATGTACGCCTTCATGCAGGCGGTGGGCATGGTCAACGACCATCTGCACGGCTGCGCGTGCCGCGGCGAGGTCGAGCGCGCCCGGGCCGGGTTCAGGCGGCCGGGGTGATGGCGGTTGCGGCTCGTAGGATGGGTGCAGCGCGAGAGACTCGATAAAAGAAATCGACCGCTCGACGCGCGCAACCCATCAGACAGCAAGCAACAACTACCACCCCCAGCAGCTTCCCGCCGCCGGCCGGCCGCAACTGCGGTAATTGACAGCGAACCACAGCTTGCCCGCTCCGCGCGGGCTGCCGTCCTTCTTCACGTCGTCGCGCGTCAGCTCTTCCAGCGTGTCGCGCGCCTTCTTGGTGGGCGAGTCGCCGGCCGCGTCGGGCACCAGCGCGATGCGGCCCAGGCTGGCGGCGTCGCGGTCGCCGTACACGATGTCGGTGTCGGCCAGCGCGCTCATCTTCAGCGCGGCGTCGCGCACCGCGGCGGCGTAGCTGTCGTCGGCGCCGGCCGGCGCCAGGTCCTTGCCCGGGGTGCTGGGCGCAAGAATCTGCGTCGTAGCCGCGGGCGGGGCCATGCGGTAGGCGTCCAGACCCGGAAGACGGCCGCCGGCGGCCTCGCGGCGCAGCCAGTCGCCCCACAGGAATTTTGCGAATTCAGGCAGGCCGCCGTTCTGGTAGGCGATGTCGCGGGTGAAGTACACCAGCGAGCGGTAGCGGTCTTCCTGCATGCCGCCGGCTTCGTCGGCGCTGGCCAGTCCCAGGCGCGTGGGCAGCTGGTCGACGGTGATGGGCTGGTTGGCGCCGTCGCGCAGCCAGGTGCGCCGCTCGTCGATCATGCGCTGCCAGAAGGCCGCGGCGTTGGGCACGTCGCTGTAGTTGGCGTCCACCTTGACCCACACCGGCAGCTTGGGGCCGCCGTCGGCGATCTCGCGCAGCGAGGAGAAGGTATGGTGGCCGTCGGTCAGGTAGAGGTTGCCGTCCCAGCCCACCACCACGGTCTTGAGGTTGGCGGTATGCGTGCCGGGGGCGTCCTTGCAGGCGTAGGTGTCGGGCTGGTCGAGGCGGGCGGCGCGCGCCTCGGCGATGCTCTGGAAATCCCGGGCGCGTTCGGCGCCGCCCATGTCCTCGCAGTAGTCGTCGAACTTCTTGCCGACGGTGCGGTTCAGGTAGTCGAGCTGGCGCGTGGGATCGGCCGCCCAGGTGGGACGGTCGAAGTCGCCCTGCCAGCGGCCCAGCTTGTAGTAGATCTGGTCGTAGCCGACGGCGGCCTGGGTCGGGCGCAATTCTTCGATGCGCACCTGGATCACCTGGCCGGGCCTGGTGTCGAGGTAGGCGCTGTTGCGCGCAGGCGTTTCGGGTTCGGGCGTCTCCGGTTCGGTGGGAAGCGGCGCGATCGCCGCGGGAGGCTCGCCGCCGCCTGCGTCGCCATCATCGTCGTCGCCGCCGTTGCAGGCGGCCAGGGCCAGCGGCAGCAGGGCCGCGGCCAGCAGGCGCAGCAGAGTGGGGGACGGCGAAGTCGGGAAGGTCGAGTGCATGGTGGCGGTTACGGGTCCGTGCGTTCAAAGGTAGCCGATGATGGCCGACGCTTGTTGCGCGCAGATTGCACCGCCCATGCGCCGCGTCCCGGCCGCGACCGGTCGGGACGCGGAGACGCTTAGAACGTATGCCGCACGCCCACCCCGGCGGCCGTGCTCTTCAGGCCGTCGATGAAGGCATAGTCCTTGCCGTAGGAGGCATAGGCGTACAGGTTGGTGCGCTTGGACAGGTCGTAGGTGTAGCCCACGCTCCAGACGTTCATGTTGGCGTCGCCGCCGGTCAGGCTGTCGTTGTTGGGCGAGACGTGCTGCCACGAGGCGAACAGGCTGCCGGTGGCGCCGACGGGCACGGTGGCGCCCAGCATGTAGGCGTTGGCCTTGAAGCCGTCGACGTAGCGGTAGGTGCCGAACTCGTCGCTGAACGGGGTGCCCGCGGGCAGGTCCTGGCCCACGAACCAGCCGTCGGTGGTGCGGCCGTAGGCGGCCGCCAGCTTGACGATCTGCAGGTCGTAGGACACGCCCAGCGCGTACTGGCGCGGGGTGGCGTCGTGGTCGATGGCGGCGCGGTTCGAGCCGTTGAGCTGGTCGTAGGTCAGCGCGACGTTCAGCGGGCCCTGCACGTAGCGCAGGCCGGCGGTGATGCCGCGCGCGTTGTCGGCGGTGCGAAAGCCGCTCTGGCCGGCGTCGGTGTCGTCGACGTTGAAGGAATAGCCCACGCCCAGCTCGAAGCCGTTCACCGAGGGCGTGCGGTACATGACCATGTTGTCCCAGCGCATGGTGTTGGCGGCGCTGAAGCCCAGGCCCAGGTTGGATTGGGTGTAGCTGGTGTAGAAGGGGTCGATGTCGGCGAGGTAGTTCGAGCCGACCGTGGCTTGGCGGCCGAATTCCAGCTTGCCCCAGGCGTCGTTGGCCAGCCCGATGGTGGCCTGGCGGCCGAACAGGCGGCCGGACTGCCCGCGCTGCCCGTTGGCGGAATCGAAGCCGCTTTCAAGCGTGAACACGGCGCGCAGCCCGTCGCCCAGGTCGTCGGAGCCGCGCAGGCCCCAGCGCGAGCCGGCCTGGATGCCGTTGATCATGCCGAGCTTGCTGCCGTCGTATCCATCGCCCTTGATCTTGTTGTAGCCGATGCCGGTGTCGATGACACCATAGAGAGTTACCGACGTTTCTGCCTGAGCGAGGCCTGCAAAAGTAGTGAGCATTGCGGCTGCGAGCAGCGTCTTTTTCATCCTTGGGGACTCCTTTTTGGGGGTTGGAAAAAACAAAGGGAACACCACGCGGCGCAGGCGCCCGACGGTGTTCCCGGTGGTGATCGCGGTGCGGCGCGGGGTTCAGCCCTTGCGGCGCGCGCGCTTTTCTTCGCGCACGAAGATGAACACCCCGACCAGCACCATGGCCGCCAGCGCGTACCAGGTGATGGCGTACATGAGGTGGTTGTTGGGGAAGGACAGCACCGTCAGGCCGCCCACCGGCGCCTTGCGGGCATCGGCCGCGCCGCCCGCGGCGTCGGCGTCGATGAAATACGGCGCCACGTCGGTCAGGCCGCGCGCGGCGGCGATGGCGGGCAGGTCGCGCGAATACCAGAGATTGGCCGCGGGATCGTTGTTGCGCAGAAAGCCGCTGCCCGGTTCGCCCATGCGCAGCAAGCCGCTGACCCTGGCCTGCGCCGGCGGCTGCGCCGCGCCCGCCTGGGCCTTGCGCCATTCGGGCAGCACGAAGCCGCGGTTGACCAGCACGGTGCCGCCGCCGTCCAGCTGCAGCGGCGTCATGACCCAGTAGCCGCTGCCCAGCTCGGTGGCGGCCTGCACCAGCGTCTGGCGGTCGTACTGGAACGTGCCGGAAGCAAAGACGCGGCGGTATTCGGCGTTGTCGGAAGTCAGCGCGGGCCATTCGGCGCGGCCCGGGGCGGGCGCGGCGGGCGCGTGGGCGCGCGATTCGACCTGGGAGATCAGGGCGCGTTTCCAGGCCAGGCGGTGCACCTGCCAGGTGCCCAGCGCGCACAGGCCCGCGAAAATGGCGGCGGCAACCAGCCCCAGGATGACCAGGGTGGTTGCGCTGCGCGGATTACGGGGGGTGTCGCCGGAAGAAGAGTCTGTTACTGCGGGCATCAGGGCATTTTGCGCATGTCGTGCGTCGACATGGGCATCATATTGGAGTTCAGGTGATACATGATCCAGATGGATCCGCTGAGCGTGATGACGACCAGCACCAGCGTGAATATTAACGCCAACATGTTCCAGCCGCTTTCGGACTTGGTGTCCATGTGCAGGAAGTACACGATGTGCACCACGATCTGCACCACGGCGAAGCCCAGGATGATGAGCGCGGTGGTGCGCGAATCTTCGAACACCCGGTCCATGACCAGCCAGAACGGAATGGCGGTCAGGATGGCGGCCAGCACGAAGCCGGTGGCGTAACTTTTTAGCGTGCCGTGGGCGGCGCCGTCGTCGTCGTCATGGTGCCCGTGGTCGCCGCCCGGATGGGCCAGGTGGTCCGTATGCGCGGTCATGGCAGCACTCCCATGAGATAGACAAAGGTGAAGACGCCCACCCAGATCAGGTCCAGGAAGTGCCAGAACATGGACAGGCACATCAGGCGCCGGCGGTTTTCGGGGATCAGGCCGTGCATCTGCACCTGGATCATCATGGTCACCAGCCACACGATGCCGAAGGTCACGTGCAGGCCGTGGGTGCCGACCAGGGTGAAGAAGGACGACAGGAAGGCGCTGCGCTGCGGTCCCGCGCCCTGGTGGATCAGGTGCGCGAATTCGTAGAGTTCCAGCGACAGGAAGCCCAGGCCGAGAATGCCGGTGACGGCCAGCCACAGCTGCGTGCCGCCGATGCGGTTGCGCCGCATCTCCAGCATGGCGAAGCCGTAGGTGATGGACGACAGCAGCAGCAGCGAGGTGTTGACCGCCACCAGCGGCAGGTCGAACAGGTCCGCGCCCGAGGGGCCCGCCGCATAGCTTCGGCCGAGCACGCCGTAGGTGGCGAACAGGCAGGCGAAGATGAGGCAGTCGCTCATCAGGTAGACCCAGAAGCCCAGCAGCGTGCCGTTCTTGGGATGGTGTTCGACCGGAACGTAGAACACGGGCTGCGCGGGCGGCGCGGCGCCGCCGGGCAGGGAGGTAGCGACGGTATCAGACATGGTTTTTCGCCAGCAATTGCGTGCGCGCATCCTCCGTGCGCACGACCTCGTCGGCCGGCACGTAGTAGTCGCGCTTGTAGTTGAAGGTGTGAACGATGGATACCAGGATCAGCGCCGCGAACGACAGCACCGTCAGCGGCCACATGTGCCAGATCAGCGCAAAGCCCATCACCACGCTGATGCCGGCCAGCACGATGCCGGCCCAGGTGTTCTTCGGCATGTGGATGGGAATGAAGCCCTGGCGCGGCCGCTCGTAGCCGTGCTGCTTCATCTGCCACCACGCGTCCTGGTCATGCACGCGCGGGGTGAAGGCGAAGTTGTAGTTGGGCGGCGGGGACGAGGTGGACCATTCCAGCGTGCGCCCGTCCCAGGGGTCGCCGGTGTCGTCGCGCAGCGATTCGCGGCGCCGGTAGCTCACCACCAGCTGGATCAGGAAGCTGGCGATGCCGCAGGCGATCAGCAGCGCGCCGAAGGCCGCCACCTGGAACCAGATCTGCAGCGACATGTCCTCGAAGTGGTTGACCCGGCGGGTCACGCCCATCAGGCCCAGCACGTACAGCGGCATGAAGGCGACGTAAAAGCCCACCAGCCAGAACCAGAACGAGCACTTGCCCCAGAACGGATCGAGCTTGTAGCCGAAGGCCTTGGGGAACCAGTAGGTGATGCCGGCCATCAGGCCGAACAGCACGCCGCCGATGATCACGTTGTGGAAGTGCGCGATCAGGAAGAGGCTGTTGTGCAGCGCGAAATCGGCCGGCGGCACGGCCAGCAGCACGCCGGTCATGCCGCCTATCACGAAGGTGACCATGAAGCCCACCGTCCACAGCATCGGGACCTCGAAGCGGATGCGGCCGCGGTACATGGTGAACAGCCAGTTGAAGATCTTGGCGCCGGTCGGGATCGAGATGATCATGGTCGTGATCCCGAAGAACGAGTTCACGCTGGCTCCCGATCCCATGGTGAAGAAGTGGTGCAGCCACACCAGGTAGGACAGCACCGTGATCACGACGGTGGCGTACACCATCGAGGCGTAGCCGAACAGGCGCTTGCGGCAGAACGTGGCGACCACTTCGGAAAAGATGCCGAAGGCCGGCAGGATCAGGATGTAGACCTCGGGGTGGCCCCAGATCCAGATCAGGTTCACGTACATCATGGCGTTGCCGCCGAAGTCCGCGGTGAAGAAGTTGGTGCCCACGTAGCGGTCCATCGACAACAGGGCCAGCACCGCGGTCAGCACCGGAAAGGCCGCCACGATCAGCACGTTGGTGCACAGCGCGGTCCAGGTGAAGATGGGCATGCGCATCATGCTCATGCCGGGGGCGCGCATCTTGACGATGGTGACCAGCAGGTTGACGCCTGAAAGCAGCGTTCCCACCCCCGCTATCTGCAAGGCCCATATGTAGTAGTCGACCCCCACGTCCGGACTGTGCGCGATGCCTGAAAGCGGTGGATAGGCCAGCCAGCCGGTGCGCGCGAATTCGCCCACGAACAGCGACATCATCACCAGGATCACGCCGCCGGTGGTCATCCAGAAGCTGAAGTTGTTCAGAAACGGGAAAGCCACGTCGCGCGCGCCGATCTGCAGCGGCACGATGTAGTTCATCAGGCCCGTGACCAGCGGCATGGCCACGAAGAAGATCATGATCACGCCGTGCGCGGTGAAGATCTGGTCGTAGTGGTGGGGCGGCAGGTAGCCGGCGGAGTCGCCGAAGGCCACCGCCTGCTGCAGGCGCATCATGATGGCGTCGGCGAAGCCGCGCAGCAGCATCACGATGCCCAGGATCACGTACATGATGCCGATCTTCTTGTGGTCGATGCTGGTGAACCACTCGCGCCACAGATAGCCCCACTTGCCGTAGTACGTGATTGCGCCCAGCAGCGCGATGCCGATGATGGCCACCACGACGAAGGTGGCCAGCAGGATCGGCTCGTGGTACGGAATGGCTTCCCAGGTCAGTCGACCGAAGATCAGTTTGGTGAGCTCAGCTTGATCGGGCATCTCGATTCCACCATAAAGACCGGAGTTGATGAATTCCGCGCCGCGGCGCTACAGCACCAGCCCCTGCGTGGCCGTGCACATCGCGCCCACGTACTTGCGCGGCGGCGTGCCGGTCAGCCCCAGGCGCTCCCGCGTCTGCGGGTCCAGGGTCGTGACGTTGAGCGCGCCCGGTATGCCCATGCCGCCCTGCGCGTCGATGGCCATCGCGTCGCGCATGCACATGCGGTTGGGCTCCACGCAGCGGTTGACGATGGCCTCGAACAGGCCGGGCGCGACCGAGGCGTAGCGCTGCACCGGATTGCGTTCGCTGGGCTGCTCCAGCTGCAGATAGGTCTCGCGGCTGAGCGTGGCGCCGGCGGCGCGCGCCTCGGCAATCCACTTGTCGAAGCCCTGCTGGTCCACGCCGTGGAACTTGAAGCGCATGCCGGAGAATCCCGAGCCGCTGTAGTTGGCCGACAGGCCTTCGTATTCGCCGGGGTGGTTGATGACGGCGTGCAGCGTCGTCTGCATGCCCGGCATGGCGTAGATCTGCCCGGCCAGCGCCGGGATGAAGAAGGAGTTCATCACCGTCGACGAGGTGATCCTGAACTGGATCGGGCGGTCCACCGGCGCGGCCATTTCGTTGACCGCCGCCACCCCCTGCTCGGGATAGACGAACAGCCATTTCCAGTCCAGCGCCACGACCTCGACCACCAGCGGCTTGGTGTCAGGCGGCACTTCGCGGCCTTCGGACAGGCGCGCCAGCGGACGGTAGGGGTCGAGCTGGTGCGTGCTCACCCAGGTCAGCGCGCCCAGCGCGATGATGATGAGCAGCGGCGCGGCCCAGATCAGAAGCTCCAGCACCGTGGAGTGGTTCCATTCCGGGTCGTAGCGGGCGGTCTTGTTGCTGGCGCGGTAGCGCCACGCGAACAGCAGTGTGAGGATGATGACCGGGACGATGATGAGCAGCATCAAGCCCGTCGAGATCAGGATCAGGTTCCGCTGCTGCAAGGCCACGTCGCCCGATGGCGACAGCAGCACTGCATTGCATCCGGCGAGCAATAGCAGGGCAGGAACCAGGATCAATCCGCGCAGCCTTTGGAAGAACGGCATGACCACACCCCGAAACGTAACCGTGGGAAGTAAACGCAACACTACGCTGGAAGGCGCGAAAAATCTAGGGTAAAAAGAACAAAAGTATGCGGAAAGCGCATGCGGGAAAGGGCTGCATTCTGGTATGGAAGCAGCGCTGAACGCGGCGCGCAAGCCGCATCCGGGTGTGATGCAGGATCGTAGACAAGGCGTATTCCAAACCTCCTTTCAGCGAGCAGTCACATGGCGAGCACCACGCAATATCCGGGCCACGCATCCCCGTTTCCGCAGCCGGCCGCGCCCGCCGGCGCAGGCAGCCACGCCAAGGTGGCGCCAGGCGAAATCGCGGTGGGCGTGGTGGTGGGACGCGCCTCCGAGTACTTCGATTTCTTCGTCTTCGGCATCGCCTGCGTGCTGGTGTTTCCGCAGGTTTTCTTCCCGTTCGAAGCGCCGCTCGAAGGCATGCTGTGGTCCTTCGTCATCTTCTCCTTCGCGTTCATCATGCGGCCCATCGGCACCGCGCTGTCGATGGCCGCGCAGCGGCGTTGGGGCCGCGCAACGAAACTGACCATCGCGCTGTTCCTGCTGGGCACGGCCACGGTGGGCATGGCGTTTCTGCCGGGCTATAACGCCATCGGCGGGCATGCCATCGTGCTGCTGGCGGTGTTCCGATGCCTGCAGGGCCTGGCGCTGGGCGGTTCGTGGGACGGGCTGCCGTCGCTGTTGGCGCTGAACGCGCCGCCGCACCGGCGCGGCTGGTATTCGATGCTGGGCCAGCTCGGCGCGCCGGTCGGCTTCATGGTGGCCAGCGCGCTGTTCCTGTTCCTGCTGGTCACGCTGACCCAGGCCGACTTCCTCGAATGGGGCTGGCGCTATCCGTTCTTCGTGGCCTTCGCCATCAACGTGGTGGCGCTGTTCGCGCGGCTGCGCCTGGTGGTCACCGAGGAATACACCCAGCTGCTCGAAGAGGGCGAGCTCGAACCCATCAGCACCGCCCAGATGGTGCGCGAGCAGGGCTACAACCTGTTCATCGGCGCGTTCGCCGCGCTGACCAGCTATGCCTTGTTCCACCTGGTCACGGTGTTTCCGCTGTCATGGATCGCGGTCAGCGCCACGCAGCAGATTCCCGACGTGCTGGTGGTGCAGATCGCCGGCGCGGCGCTCGCGATCCTGGGCACCATCGCCTCCGGCTGGCTGGCCGACCGCATCGGCCGGCGCACCACGCTGGGCCTGCTGGCCGCGCTGATCGCGGTGTTCGCGCTGTTCACGCCGTGGCTGCTGGGCGGCGGGCCGAAGGCGCAGGACGCCTTCATCCTGGTGGGTTTCGCGCTGCTGGGACTGTCGTATGGCCAGGCCTCGGGCACGGTCACGGCCAACTTCGCGCGGCGCTTCCGCTATACCGGCGCGGCGCTGACCTCCGACATGGCCTGGCTGATCGGCGCGGCCTTTGCGCCGCTGGTGGCCCTGGGGCTGTCGGCGCGCTTCGGGCTGGTGGCGGTCAGCATCTATCTGCTGTCGGGGGCGGCCTGCACGCTGCTGGCGCTGCGCATCAACCGGGTGCTGGAAACGCGGGATTGAAATGTGGCGGCCGGGGCCGCCCGATGGGTTTCGCGCGCTTTACCGCTGATTTTCCGCGTCGAATGTCTCGCGCTGCACCCATCGGCCGCGCGCCATCACCGCACCGGCCACCCATACATCAACCCGCCGTCGCGCCACTGCGCGTTCAGGCCGCGCGGCAGTTTCATCGGGCTGCTCATCCCCAGGTTGCGCTCGTAGCTCTCGCCGTAATTGCCCACCTGCTTGATGATGTTGTAGGCCCAGCGGTCGTCCACGCCCATGTTGCGGCCCATGCCGGGCGTCACGCCCAGGATGCGCTGCACGTTGGGGTTGACGGCCTTGAGCTGCGCTTCCACGTTGGCCGACGAAATGCCGAACTCCTCGGCTTCCAGCATGGCGTAGAACGACCAGCGCACCACGTTGACCCAGTTGTCGTCGCCCTGGCGCACCATCGGGCCCAGCGGGCTTTTCGAGATGTTCTCCTGCAGGATCTCGTAGCCGTCGGGGTTCTCCAGCGTCATGCGGGTGGCGGCCAGCTGCGACTTGTCGGAGGTGAAGGCGTCGCAGCGCCCGGCCGCGAACGCGCGCACGATTTCATCGTACTTTTCGATCACCACGGGCCTGAAGCTCAGCGAGCGCGAACGGAACCAGTCGGCCAGGTCCAGTTCGGTCACGGTGCCCGGCTGCACGCAGATGGTGGCGCCTTCCAGTTCCGTCAGCTTCTTGACGCCCAGCTTGCGCGACACCATCACGCCCTGGCTGTCGTAGAAATTGACGGCCACGCTCAACAGGCCCAGCGTGTTGTCGCGCGCCATGGTGGGCGTGACGTTGCGGGTCAGCACGTCCACCTCGCCGGACTGCAGCGCGGTGAAGCGGGCCTGGGTGGTGAGCGGCGTCAGGCGGAACTTGGACGCATCGTTGAACACGGTGGCCGCGATGGCGCGGCACATGTCCACGTCCAGCCCATGCCAGACGCCCTTGCTGTCCGGGGCGGAAAAGCCCTGGATGCCGGTCGATACCCCGCATTGCAGGTATCCCCGTTTCTTGACGGCGTCGAGCGTGGGGCCGGCGAGGGCCTGGCCGGACACGGCGGCCAGCGCCAGGGCGCAGGCGGCGAGTTTGCGTTGCGACATGTCGTTCTCCTGCCGGGACCGGCCCGGCGCCGGGGGGTTGGAAAAGCGCGCCTCAGGCGGCGCGGGCCGCGGGCCGGGACACTTTTTTCAGGCTCTCGGTCAGCGCCTGGTCCAGGATGGCGATGGCGCGGTCGATTTCCGCGTTGCTCACCGTCAGGGGCGGGGCGATGCGCCAGACCGAGCCGCGTTCGGGGCGGCGCCGGATGTTCATGGACAGGCCCAGCTCGAAACAGCGCTGGGTGGTCAGCGCGCCCAGTTCGTGGAAGGGCTGGCGCGTGCCGCGGTCCTGCACCAGCTCCACGCCCAGCAGCAGGCCCAGGCCGCGCACGTCGCCGATGGCCTCGTGGCGCTGTTGCAGTTCCAGCAGGCCGCGGCGCAGGTAGTCGCCCTGCGTGCGGGCGCGTTCGATCAGGTTTTCGCGCTGGATGACCTCCAGCACCGCCAGGCCCACGGTGGCAGGCAGCGGGTCCGATACGTGGCTGGTGTAGAAGGTGAAACCCTTTTCGTGCACGTCCTGCTCGATGGCGGGCGTGGTGATGGTGGCCGCCAGCGGCAGGCCTCCGCCCAGCGTCTTGGACACGCTCATGATGTCCGGCGTGACGCCGAAGTATTCCGCGCCGCTGCGGTAGCCGATGCGTCCGAACGCGGTCTGCGCCTCGTCGAAGATCAGCAGCATGCCGCGCGCGTCGGCGGCCTGGCGCAGCGCCTGCATGTAGGACTTGGGCGGAACCAGCACGCCGCCGGCGCTGATGACCGGCTCGACGATGATGGCCGCGGGCCTGCCGGCCGAAGCCATGTCGAACATTTTCAGGCCGATCTCCAGGCAGGCCAGCGCCGACTGCTCCGGGTCCAGGCCCGCGATGTACGGACGGTAGGCGTTGGGCTCGGGCATGACGAACACGCCGGCCGGCGGCACGCCGTAGCCCTTGCGGTCGCTGGCGTACGACACCGAGCCCGCGCCGCTGGTCACGCCGTGCCATGACCCGCCGATGGCCAGGATCTCGAAGCCGTTCTTGTGCATCTTGGCCATGCGCAAGGCGATTTCATTGCTCTCCGAACCGGTGTTGACGAAGATGGACTTGGTCAGCCCGGCGGGCATCCAGTCGCGCGCCACCGTGGCGGCCAGCCGGGCCACGGTTTCCGGAATCATGCCGCTGAAGAAATGGAAGGCGGTTTCGCCCGCGCGGTGCACGGCGGCGACGATGTCGGGGTGGTTGTGGCCGATGGTGGCGCACATCTGGCCCGATGTGAAATCCAGGATCTCGCGCCCGGTATCGTCGCGCACCACAGTGCCCTTGGCCGAGGTGAACAGGTTGGGGAAGGTGTCGCCGCCGTACCGGACCAGGTACTCGCGGGCGGCGTCGCGCAGGGTTTTATCCATGTTTACACTCCGTGGCGGGTGGGCTCCAATGCGGAACCGACGGAGGCAGTGTCCGGCAGGACGCCCAGACCGTCCAATGCGAAGTAAGCATGCGCGGCGATGCGTCGCGCGCATGGCCCATGTGCGATATGCAAGGAGCCTCATGGACACCCGATGGCTGCAGGACTTCATCACGCTTTCCGAGGTGCGCAATTTCACGCGCGCCGCGGAGGCGCGCAATCTTTCGCAGGCCGCGTTCAGCCGCCGCATCCAGAGCCTGGAGAACTGGGTGGGCGCGCGCCTGATCGACCGCTCCGCCTTCCCGACCCAGCTCACCGAGGCCGGCGAGCGCTTTCGCGACGCGGCGATAGAGCTGGTCAACCAGCTGGCCGAGGCCCGCGCCGGCATCGCCGGCGTGCCGGCCCAGAACCAGCTGCGGCTGGCGACTTCCTACGCGCTGGCCACCACCCACCTGCCGAAATGGTGGCGTGCCTGGAGCGACGGCCGCGTGCTCAGCTGCAGCCTGCAGACCGGCAACGTGCACGACACCGTCTCCGCCTTCACCTCGGGCGCGGCGGACTTCCTCATCTGCTTTCACCAGGTGGCCCAGCCGCTGCCGCTGGACCCGGCGCGCTACGACTGCCTGACGCTGGGCCGCGAGCTGATCCGGCCGTACGCCGCCCGCGCGCTGGTCGAGCGCACCGGGCTGGACTTGCCCGGCGCCGCGGCCAGTCCGGTGCCGCTGCTGATGTATTCGGCCAATGTGTATTTCGCGCGCCTGATCGATGCCGCCATCGAGGCGGCCGCGCAGCCGCTGCACGGCGTGCGGGTGTTCGAGGCCGAGATGTCGGACGTGCTGGGCGACATGGCCGCCCAGGAGCTGGGCGTGGCCTGGCTGGCCGACAGCGCGCTGCAGCGCCTGGCCGGCGCCGACCTCGTGCCCCTGCCCAACCGCGGCTGGGACATCGAGGTGTCCATCCTGGCCTACAAGGACCGCGCCGACACGCGCGCGGCGGCGCAGCAGTTATGGGACCGCATGCGGGCCTCGGCTCAGCCGGCGTAGCCCTGCAGCACGTTGGCCACGTTCACGCCCACTTCGGCCACGGCGTAGCCGCCTTCCAGCGTGAATACGGCCGGCAGGCCCAGGCCGGCCAGCAGGCGGCCGACTTCCAGGTAGTCCTCGCTGCGCAGCTTGAAGCGCGAGATCGGGTCGCCTTCATAGGTGTCCACGCCCAGGGCCACCACCAGGGCGTCCGCCCCGAAGGCGCGGACCGCGTCCAGGCCCTGTTGCAGCGCCTGCGTCCAGCCGGCGAAGCCGGTGCCGGCGGGCAGCGGCAGGTTCAGGTTGCATTGCGCGCCCGCGCCCTGGCCGCGCTCGTCGGCGTAGCCCAGGTAGAACGGATATTCCGTGGTCGGATCGCCATGCACCGACACGGTCAGCACGTCGCCGCGTTCGTAGAAAATGGTCTGGGTGCCGTTGCCGTGGTGGTAGTCCACGTCCACCACGGCGACGCGCGCGGCGCCGGCCTCGCGCAGCGCCTGCGCGGCCAGCGCCGCGTTGTTCAGGAAGCAGTAGCCGCCGAAGAAATCCGGGCCGGCGTGGTGGCCGGGCGGCCGCGTGAGCGCCATGGCCGCGCGCGGCCCGCCGGCGGCCGTCACCGCGCGCGCGGCGTCGATGGCGCAGGCGGCGCCGGCCAGCGCGGCCTCCCAGGTGCCGGCGGTCAGCGGACAGCCGCTGTCGAACGAAAACAGGCCGACCCGGGCCGCGAAGTTGGTGGGCGACACATCGTGGCGGAAACCCCGCACCGGCCAGATCGACGGCAGCACGTCGAATTCGGCGTTGGCCGGGTCCAGCGCAATCCATTCCTGCCAGGCGCCGGCCAGGAAATCCAGGTAGCGCGGGGCGTGCACGCGCCCGATCAGGTCCATGTCCGGCGCCGACGGCGCGCGCAGCTCGCCGATGCCCCGCTGGCGCAGCGCCTGCAGCACGTACTCCTGGCGCGCCGGGGTTTCATGGCAGGGCACCAGCCTGCCGCGGAACATTTCGTGGCGGCCTGCATGTTTGTGGTGGACGGGGTTATGGAAAATCAGCACGGCGAGGCGGTCCTGTTCGATGGCGATGCGCCACTATAGCGGGCGCCGGGCCTGGGCGGCAGCGGCAGGGGCGTTTCGTCCTCGCCGCTGCGCCGCGACCACGAGGTCGCGCGCGCCGTGCCGTCGGAGCACACCGTGTATTCCTCGAAACCGAAATTGTCCGCGGCGTAGCGGCAGGCCACGGCGAAGGCGGGGCGGGCCGGGTCGAAAACCGGATTGACGAAGCCGCGGCAGGGGCTGGCGGCGCTGCCGGGATGCCGCAGCTCGCGGAATCCTCCCTCGCCGGGCCGGTACAGGAAGATGCGGGCGTGGACCTGGCCGCTGCCGCCGCTCTGGCCGACGACGAAATCGCGGTAGCCGTCGTGGTCCACGTCCACGTCCTGGAACTGGTCGACTTCCTCGTCGCCGCCGAAGTCCGCCAGCGCCTGCCGCGGGCCCTTGCCGGCGCGCACGCTCAGTTGCTGCCGCGGCAGGTCGGCGATGCTCACCACCGCGGGCAGGCCGGGGGCGATCTCGTACGGGTAGTCGCGGGCGCAGGCGTTCTGGGCGATCGCGGCCAGCACGGCTCCCAGCAATATGGTTTTCATGTGGCTATCCTCGGCGCCGGCAGGCGTGCCGGGCATTATGCCGCAGGCGGCCGAGGGTTTACGAGCCGCGCGCGATCGTGGGTAGAATTCCGGAAAGGCCAGACACGGAGCGCGCCCGCGCCATGAATTTTCCGTTTCCCATCCGCCAAGAATGCCCGCCGGGCGCCTGTGTGTGCGACCGCGAGCGGCTGCTGGCCGATCCGGTCGCGGACATCCGCGTGCTGCGCCTGACCCGGGAAGAGGAAAAGCGCCTGGTGGCGCGGCTGGAAAACCTGGCCAGCCTGGAGGACCTGCGGGCCATGCAGGGACGCATGCAGGCGCAGCTGGGCATCGTGGTCACGATCATCCCCAGCGACAACGAAGTGCGCACCTCGCGCGGCATCGCCATCCAGCTCGACGACCAGCCGGGCCTGTGCCGCAAGACGCGCGCCGCCATCCCGGCGGCCATCCGCCGCAGCTTCGACACCCGTCCTGAAATCGTTTATGCGTTGTTGAACGAGCGGGATCTGTTGCACGGCGCTTGAGAGGTGGCCAGGGCCGCCATCTTCCCCGCTACCGGCACACCTCCAGCGGCACCACCTCCGCCGGCGCGCGGCCGGCTTCGGGCTGCAAGGGATCGGGCTTCTTGCCCGGCCGCGCGGGATAGACCAGCAGGACGGCGCTGCCCGCCTCCAGCGCGGGGCCGGACTTGGCGCCATAGGCCACGGTCCAGCCGCGCACGGCCAGCGGCGCCAGCGTATAGGGCAGGGCGGAGCCGGGGGAAACGTGCGCCACCTTGCCCGCGTACAGGGTTTCGCGGCGCGTTTCGGCGCCCTGTTCGGAAACATAGGTCGAGATGCTGGCCAGCGCGACGGAATCCCCGCGGCGGCCCAGCACGGCGGTCTTGTATTTGCCGGCCGGGATGTCATCGAGCGTGGCGCCGATGGTGTCGCCGGCCTGTCCGCTGGCGTTCAGGCGCACGCCGGCGACGTCGGCGCGCGGCAGCGCGGCGCTGCCCGTGTTGCGCACCCGCACGCTGTATTCCCCGGCGACGCCGGCCACCGTGCACACCGCCACGCCGTAGGCCGGCGCGGCCCGGGCGGCGCCGGCCGCGGCGACGGCGCACAGCGCCGCCAGAAACGGGAACAGGGTGGGGGTGCGGACTGCGAACACGGCGGGCTCCTTTGCGGGGCAGCGCGCCGGGGCGGCCGCGTTGCCTGCCCTATTACACCACTTGACGGCCGGCGGGCGCGGCCTGTTCGCGCTTGCCCGCCAGCCAATGCAGGATCAGCGCCACCACCAGCAGGCCGGCCATGATGAAGCCCCAGAAGATCCAGCCCAGGACCGAGATCAGCGTGCCCAGGCTGCCGGCCATGGGCAGCACCTGGTTCAGGCCCTGCGCGGCCCAGACCAGGGTGGATTGCAGGCCTTGCAGCCAGGCCGGGTCGACCCAGGCGGCCGCCCACGCGGGCGCGACCCATTGCGAGGTGTCGAGCGCGGCGCCCGGCACCTGCGCCGAGGCCACCGAGGCCAGCACCCAGTCGGTCAGCTGCAGGGTCAGCGCCACCAGCCCGGTCCAGAGTGCGGCGAGCACGGCAAAGGCGAGCCAGATGATTTTTTTCATTGAAGTGGTACTCCGATATTTCAAGGGAAAGCCACGATAAAGCCGATTCTATTTCTAAAAAACCAGCGTCTATGTGACAAACGTTAAGAAAAAACCGAAGTTCGGGCATGCGTCAGCACGGCCTGCACCAGCGGATGGTGCTGGCCCCGGCGGTTGCGGATGGCGTGGATTTCCTCGTGCACGTCGTCGCAGCGGGCCAGCGGCCGCAGGCCGCGCAGCAGTCCGATATCGCCGCCGCCCAGCCGGCTGAGCGGAAACACCCCCAGGCCGCGGGCGGCGAATACCGACATGAGCGCGCTGTCCTCGAACTCCCCGACCACGTTGGGGTGGACGCCCTGTTCGCCGAACCAGCGGTCCAGCGTCTGGCGCAGCACCGAATGCCCGGTCGGCAGCAGCACCGGCAGGCGCTCCAGGCAGCGCGGGAAATCGCGCGCATCGGCCTTGCGCACCCATTTGGCCGGCCCATACCAGTCCACCGGCGAGGACACCAGCCGGTCGCTGGTCAGGCGCAGGTTGGGGTTGGCCGGCGCACCCTGGCCCGCCAGCACCAGGTCCAGGTGGTGCTGGGCCAGTTCTCCCAGCAATTCCTGGACCTCGCCCTCGTGGCAGGTCAGGCGCAGGTCCGGCGTGTGCAGCACCGGTCCCAGCAGCGCGTGTGCGGCCAGCTTGGAAATGCCGTCCGACAGGCCGACCGCCAGCCGCATCACCGGCTTGGTGGCGGCGGCGCGCACTTCCTGCGGCAGGGCGTGGCCGATCTGGAAGATCTCTTCGGCGCGCGCGAAGGCGGCCTGGCCGGCGTCGGTCAGCGCCACGCCGCGCCCGGCCGGCTTGAGCAGCTGGTGGCCCAGGCTTTTCTCCAGTTCCCGGACCTGCGCGCTGATGGTCTGTATGGCCATGTCCAGCCTTTCGGCCGCGCGCGAAAAGCCGCCTTCCTTGGCGACCATCCAGAAGTAATAAAGGTGGCGGTAGTTCAGCATGAGGTCGGGCTCGCTTCGGTTTTTTCGAACCATAACTCAATTTCAGGCTGATTTTTACGGAAGCGCACGATCCGGATCATGAGGGCCTTCGAACACGAGCGGGACATTATGGAAACCCTACTGACCTTTCTGGCCGCCGATTTCCTCGGCACCCCCACCTGGAGCTGGCTGCTCTTCATCGGCATCGTGGTGTCGCTCCTGGCCTTCGACCTCGGCGTGCTGCACAAGGAAGACCGCGAGATCGGCGTGCGCGAGAGCCTGCTGCTGTCGGCCGGCTACATCAGCGCGGCGCTGCTTTTCGGCGCCTGGGTCTGGTGGCAGATGGGCGCGGCCAGCGGCATGGCCTACTACACCGGCTTCATGATCGAGAAGTCGCTGTCCATGGACAACGTCTTCGTCATCGCGCTGATCTTCAGCTTTTTCGCGATCCCGCGCCAGTACCAGCATCGCGTGCTGTTCTGGGGCATCCTGGGCGTGATCGTGCTGCGCGCCACCATGATCGGCCTGGGCGCCGCGCTGGTCAGCAACTTCGGCTGGCTGCTGTACCTGTTCGGCGCTTTCCTGGTGTTCACCGGCATCAAGATGTGGATGATCGCCGACCAGACGCCGGACATCGCGTCCAACCCCATCCTCAAGTTCCTCAAGCGCCACATGCGCGTGACCGACGGCCTGCGCGGCAACGCGTTCTGGGTGCGCGAAGTGGACCCGGCGACTTCCAGGCCGGTGCGCTGGGCCACGCCGCTCCTGCTGGCGCTGGTGCTGATCGAGTTCGTGGACCTGCTGTTCGCGGTGGACTCGGTGCCGGCGATCTTCGCGATCACGACCGATCCGTTCATCGTGTACACCAGCAACATCTTCGCCATCCTGGGCCTGCGCGCGCTGTACTTCGCGCTGGCGGCGATGATCCACCGCTTTCACTACCTGAAGTACGCGCTGGCCCTGGTGCTGGTGTTCATCGGGACCAAGATCTTCCTGGTCGGCTTCATCGGCAAGGTGCCGGCCGTGGTGTCCCTGTCGGTGACCTTCGGCCTGATCGCGGGCGGCGTGCTGTTCTCGCTGTGGAAGACGCGCGGCGAACGCGGCAAGGCCGAACTGGCGGCCGAGTAAACCCGGGCGCGGCGAGGCCGCCATATCCGCCGGATATGGCGGCCTCGCCCATCCGGGATTTGTCGGCGGCAGGCGGCAGGCGTAGAGTGGCCAGGAGTCTTTCCACCGTCGGGAACCGCCATGAACACCTGGTCAGCAAAGCAATACTCCGCCTTCGAGAACGAGCGCACCCGTCCGGTGCGCGACCTGGTCGCCGCCTTGCCCAACCTGCAGGCGCAGCGGGCGGTGGACCTGGGCTGCGGCCCGGGCAACTCCACCGAGGTGCTGGCCGCGCGCTACCCCGACGCCGAGCTGAGCGGCATGGACAATTCCGAGGACATGCTGCAGGCCGCCCGCAAGCGCCTGCCCGCGCTGCAGTTCGAACTGGCCGACATCGCCACCTGGGACCCGCCGCAGGCCTACGACGTGATCCTGGCCAACGCTTCGCTGCAGTGGGTGCCGGACCACGCCACACTGTATCCGCGCCTGCTCGCCAAGCTGGCCCCGGGCGGCAGCCTGGCGGTGCAGACGCCGGACAACATGGAAGAGCCGGCCCATCGCCTGGCGCGCCAGGTCGCCGGCGAAGCTCCGTGGGCGGCCAGCATCGGAGGCTTCAAGCATCCCCCGCGGCATAGCGCGGCCTGGTACTACGAACTGCTCAAGCCGCATTGCGGCCGGCTGGACGTGTGGCGCACCACCTACCACCACCCGCTGGCGGGCGCGGCGGCCGTGGTGGAGTGGTTCAAGGGCACGGCGCTGCGCCCCTACCTGGACAGGCTGGACGACGCCGGGCAGGCCGGCTTTCTGGCCCGCTATCAATCGCTGATCGAAGAGGCCTACCCGGCGCTGGCCGATGGCACGGTGCTGCTGCCGTTCCCGCGGCTGTTCATCGTGGCGACGGCGCGCGAAGGCTGAGCGCGGGCCAGCCCTTCATTCCTGGCGCGCCTTGTCCTTCCACAGCCGCACCAGCGTGTCGGGCGCCTCGCTTTCCGGCACGTCGAAGCTGACGTCCGCGACCTCGGCGCCGCGGTAAAGCACTTCCACATGGAAATAGCGCTGGTCGCCGCCACCGCCGGCGTCGCGCGCGACGGCCACGGGCGCGGCGCGTTCCAGCGCGTCGCAGGCTTCCTGGCGCACGTCGGGCGGGCAGGTGGCGAGGTCTATGGTGCGCGGCCGCGCCAGGCCCGGCAGATATGCCAGGCCGCCCTGGCGCGTGAGGCGCACCAGGTGGGCCAGGTCCAGCGGCGGCAGTTCGATCATGTCCGGACTCCCACGGCCTGCCAGGCCTGAGCGACGGCATTGCGCACCGCGGCGTCGTGGTTCTGCGCGACCTGCAGCGTCAGCGCGGCGAACTGCTTGAAGTCGGCGTCGTGGCGCAGCCGCTCGTCGCGCAGCGCGTCGTACCAGACGCGGCCCGCGCCGGCCCAGGCGGGGCCGTCCAGGGCCGTGGCGGCGAGGTAAAAGGCGCGGTTCGGGATGCCGGAATTGATGTGCACGCCGCCGTTGTCGTCGGGCGTGTCCACGTAGTTGTCCATGTGGGCGGGCTGCGGGTCCTTGCCCAGCGCCGGATCGTCGTAGGCGCTGCCGGGCTCGGCCATGGAGCGCAGCGCTTTTGCGCGCACCTTGTCGGTGAAGAGGCCGGCGCCGATCAGCCAGTCGGCCTGGCGCGCGTCCTGGCCCAGGGCGTATTGCTTGACCAGCGAACCGAAGACGTCGCACAGCGATTCGTTCAGCGCGCCCGACTGGCCCTGGTAGAGCAGGGCGGCCTCGGCGTCGATCACGCCATGGGTGAGTTCGTGGCCGATGATGTCGGGCGCCAGCGTGAAGCGGTTGAACACTTCGCCGTCGCCGTCGCCGAACACCATCTGCGCGCCGTTCCAGAAGGCGTTGTCGTAGTCCTCGCCGTAATGCACGGTGCCGATCAGCGGCAGCCCCTGGCCGTCGATGGAATGGCGCTGGTAGACCTCCCAGAAGAATTTGTAGGTCGCGCCCAGGTACTCGTAGGCTTCGTCCACCGCCGCGTCGCCGGTGGCGGGGCGGCCCTCGGCGCGCACCAGCTTGCCGGGCAGGGTGGTGCTGTTGCCGGCGTCGTGCACGGACCGCTGCGGCTTGCCGGCGGGGCCCGCGCGCGCGCCCGGCGCCGGCTTGGCGCGGGGCGGCTGCACCGCCATTTCGCGCAGGCTGCGCTGTTGCTGGTCGATGATCAGCGTCTTCACGGCGGGCATGCTGACCCGGGCGTCGGCGTGCTGCGCCAGGCGGTCCAGCATGAAGGGGGGAATCACACCGATCAGGGGCGCGGACTGGGAAGGTCGTGGCATGCGCGGTCTCCGTCTTGAGCGCCGGACCGGGGCCGCGGCGCGTAGGTCAGGGTCTAAGCCAGACAACGGTAGCAGATGGGCCGGCCGCAGGGACGTAACAGGTTGCGGCCTGATGCTAGGAACTTTACCGGGCGTAGAAGGGGCGCGGCGCAACAATCGTCACAATTCGGCGCGGCGCGGACTTCCGCTAGAATCCGGTGCTTCTTTTCCGGGGGGGACGCTCGATGAGGTATTTCCTGATCTTGGTGGGAGCGGCTGTCGTCGCTTACTTGCTGGCGCGGGGCATAGCCGCCGTGCTCTCGGACCGTAAACGTTCAAAAACAGAAAGGGATTCGAAGTGAAGCCGACAGACATGCAAGTGGTCAAATCGATAGGCGCGGTCAAGCCGCGCAGCCTCAAGGTGGCGGCGATCGCGGCGGTGCTGTTCCTGCTGATCCTGTTCCTGGCCTTCGATTCGTGGTTCCAGGTGGACCAGGGCGAGCGCGGCGTGGTGCTGCGCAACGGCAAGCTGGTGCGCGTTTCCGAACCCGGCCTGGATTTCAAGACGCCGTTCATCGACAACGTGATGATGGTGTCGGTGCGCGACCACACGTTCGTGTTCGAAAAGCTGGAGGCCTACAGCTATGACCAGCAGCCGGCGACGCTGCGGGTGTCGGTGACCTATCGCGTGCCGCCCGAGCACGTGGCCGAGCTGTATTCGGAGTACGGCACCATCAGCAATCTGCAGATGCGGGTGCTGGAACGCAAGACGCCGGACTCGGTGAAGAACGTGTTCGGCCAGTACACGGCCGTGCGCGCCATCCAGGAACGCCAGAAGCTGGGCCTGGACGTGAACGAGTCCGTGCGCAAGACCATGGAAGGCGCGCCGGTGCAGGTAGTGGGCGTGCAGATCGAGGAAGTGGGCTTTTCGCAGGCCTATGAACATTCCATCGAGCAGCGCATGCTGGCCCAGGTGCAGATCGAGACGACCCGCCAGCAAAAGGAAACGGCGACCATCAACGCCGAGATCCAGGTGGTCAAGGCCAAGGCCGAGGCCGACGCGCGCCGCCAGCAGTTCACCGCGGAGGCCGACGGCATCCGCATGCGCGGCGAGGCCGAGGCCGCCGCGATCCGCGCCAAGGCCGAGGCGCTGGCCGCCAACACCAATCTGGTGAGCCTGAACGCCGTGGAAAAGTGGGACGGCGTGCTGCCGGCCACGCAGGTTCCGGGCGCGGCCCTGCCGTTCATCGGCATCAAGTAAGCATCGGCGTCGGGCGTTTCCGTCCGATTTTCGCCACACCGGCCGCGGGGTTCTCCCGCGGCCGTCCCCAAGCTAGGGGATATCCCTCTGTCAAGAATGGCAAAGCCGGCGCATCGTGGTGTCACGAGCCGCCGTGGGCGGCGATACGATAGCCACGATCCCGCGGGGTCGATAAGCTTCAGCAACAAGGAGACGGGGATGTCTCAAATGGAATGGACGCCCGGCGATACGCTGCCGGACCGTCACGGCTATTACGAAACGCGGTTCGACACCGGATACACCGCGATCACGCTGTACAGCGTGCTGGGCTGGATGCCGGCCAAGGCCAGCGGCACCATGATCAGCTGGCGCGCGCTGCCGCCGGAGGCCGAGCGGCAGGAGGCCGAAAGGCACATCGAGGCGTTGCGGGCCGCGCAATGCCACGTGCCGATGGACTACTAGGGCCGGCCGCGCGCCGCGGCTGAAGTATGCTTACGCGCTTGTTCCGCTTATTTCCGGCTGGCCCCGATGACTGATTTTCCCTTTGACGCCGTGCTGTTCGACTGCGACGGCGTCCTGGTCGATTCCGAACCCATTACCTGCCGCGTGCTGACCCAGATGCTCAACGAGCTGGGCTGGGACATCGCGCACGACGAAACCATGCGCATCTTCACCGGCAAGGCCGTGAAGGACGAACTGCCGCTGATCCAGGCGCGCACCGGCGCCGCGCTCGGCCCGGAATGGTTCGCCGAATTCCGCCAGCGGCGCAACGACGCGCTGGACCTGGAATTGCTGGAAATCCCCGGCGCGCCGGACGCCGTGCGCGCCCTGCACGGGGCGCTGGGCGGACGCATCGCGGTCGCCTCGGGCGCCGACCGCCGCAAGGTGGAGCTGCAGCTGGCCAAGGTGGGCATCGCCGACTGCTTCGACGGACGCGTGTTCAGCGGCCACGAAATGCCGCGCAGCAAGCCGCATCCGGACGTGTACCTGGCCGCCGCCGAGGCGCTCGGCGTGGACCCGCGGCGCTGCGCGGTCGTGGAAGACACGGTGACCGGCGCGACCGCCGGGGTGGCCGCCGGCGCCACGGTGTTCGGCTACAGCCCGAGCGCCAACGGCCATAGCGGCGCCGAGGCGCTGCGCGGCGTGGGCGTGGCGCAGGTGTTCACCGACATGGCGCAGCTGCCGGCGCTGCTGGCCGACTGGGGCCGGCGCGCGGCCTGAGCGCTCAGCGCGCCTGGTTGGCGTACTGCCCGCCGCCGTCCAGGTCGATCACCGTGCCGCTTAGGTAGCCGGCGCGGGGCGAGGCCCCGAAGACGATCATGTCGGCCACTTCCGCGGGCTCCATCAGACGGCCGAAGGGCAGGTCCGTCAGCGTTTCCTGCCAGCGGCTTTCATCGCCCCAGCGGGCCTGCGCGCGCTGCTGCGCCAGCGTCAGCACGCGGTCGGTGCGGGTGCGCGAGGGATTCACGCCGAAGACCCGCACGCCGTGGCGCGGCGCCTCGCCGCCCAGCGCACGGGTGAAGGCGATCAGCGAGGCATTGGCCGCCGCGCCGCAGATGTAGTCGGCGCGCGGCGCCGAGCCGGCCATGCCGATGATGTTGGCGATGACGCCCGCGCCGGCCGCGCGCATGCGCGGATAGTAGTGGCGCGCCAGGTCGATGTAGCCGTGCACTTTCAGGTCCCAGCCGGCGCGCCAGCGCTCGTCCTGCACCTGTTCCAGCGCGCCGCCCGGCACCGCGCCGGCGTTGTTCACCAGGATGTCGACGTCTCCGGCCATCTCGGTCAGGCGCTGCGCCGCGCCCGTCTGCGCCAGGTCCAGCGTGTGCGCCTGCACCGGCTTGCCGGTGTGCTCGCCGATGGCCTCGGAGGCGGCGCGCAGCGCGGCGTCGTCGCGCGCCACCAGTATGGGTTGCGCGCCTTCGCGCGCGAACGCGATGGCGCAGGCCAGCCCGATGCCCTTGGAAGCGCCCGTGATGAGCACGCGTTTACCGCCCAGCTGCAGATCCATGTAGTCCTCCGCCTGATACGCGCCCGCGTCATTGCGGGACACCTGTCGGTTGTAAACCAGTTGGGCCGGGCATGCCAGCGCGCGCGCCGCCTGCTATGCTGCCTGCATCGAGGCCCACGAGGAGGCGGCGATGTCTGAAGTCTGGCTGGAAATCTGGTCCGCGGCGCGCAGCGAATTCTCCGACATCCCGGATGTGACCGAGGCCACGCGCATCGTGCTGCGGCTGGGCATGGCGGTGCTGCTGGGCGGCCTGCTGGGCTACGAGCGCGAGCGCAGCGGCAAGGCGGCGGGCCTGCGCACCCACATGCTGGTGGCGCTGGGCGCCGCCATTTTCGTGCTGGTGCCGCTGCAGGGCGGCATGGCGGTGGGCGACCTCAGCCGCGTGCTGCAAGGCGTGATCGCCGGCATCGGCTTTCTGGGCGCGGGCGCCATCATCAAGCTCGGCTCGGAGCGCGAAATCCACGGCCTGACCACGTCGGCCGGCATCTGGATGACGGCCGCCATCGGCGTGGCCGCGGGCATGGGGCGCGAGGCCACCGCCGTGCTCAGCACGCTGCTGGCCCTGTTCGTGCTGGCGGTGCTGCGCCGGGTCGAAGCGCGCATCTCGTCCAGGCACGAGAAGCGCGTGATCTCCTCGGGCTCCGGATAGGCGCGCCTCAGTTGCCGCCGGACACTTCGATGAACGAGCCGCTGGTGTAGCCGGCTTCCTCGGAGAACAGCCACATCACCGCGCCGGCGACTTCCTCCACCGTGCCGCCGCGGCGCAGCGGGATCACGCTCTTGAGCCGGTCGACCCGGGCCGGCTCGCCGCCGCTGGCGTGCATGTCGGTGTAGATGGTGCCGGGGCGCACGCCGTTGACGCGTATGCCCTCGGGCGCGACTTCCTTGGACAGGCCTATCGTCATGGTGTCCAGCGCGCCCTTGGACGCGGCGTAGTCCACGTATTCGTTGGGCGAGCCCAGGCGCGCGGCGGCCGAGGACACGTTGACGATGGCGCCGCCCGGGCCGCCGTGGCGCGTGGACATGCGGCGCACGGCCTCGCGCGCGCACAGGAAGGCGCCGATCACGTTGGTGGCCAGCACGCGCTGCAGGCGCTCGGCGCTCATGGCCTCCACGCGCATCTGCTGCTCCAGGATGCCGGCGTTGTTCACCAGCGCGTCGATGCGGCCGAGTTCGTCGTCCAGCGCCTGGAACATGCGCAGCACCTGCGCCTCCTGCGAGACGTCGGCCTGCAGCGCGACGGCGCGTCCGCCCTCGGCGCGGATGGCGTCCACCACCGCCTGGGCCGCGCCGGCCTGGGCATGGTAGTTGACGCCCACCGCGTAGCCGCGGCGCGCGGCCAGTCTGGCGATGGCGGCGCCGATACCGCGGCTGCCGCCGGTGACGAGCATGACTTTGGACATGGCTTTCTCCTGGTCGTATCCGTTGCTGCGGCTATGCTAACCGCAAGTTCAGTCGGCCTCGCGCAGCAGCCGCACGCCGACCAGCGGGTAGCGGGTTTGCTGCGTATTCCAGTTGCGGAACGAGGCGCGCGTGTACAGCGCCCAGGTGTGCCACGAGCCGCCGCGCCGCACGCGCACGTTGCCGCTGTCCGGGCCTTGCGGATCGTCCGCCGGGGATAGCGCGTAGTAGTCCTCGCCATACCAGTCCGCCACCCATTCCCAGGCGTTGCCGTGCATGTCGTACAGGCCGAAGGCGTTGGGCGCGTAGCTGGCCGCCGGCGCGGTGAAGGCGTGGCCGTCGCCGCGGACCGAGGCGAACGCGGCCCATTGCGGCCAGCGCGGCGCGGCCTGCGCGTCGAAGCCGTTGCCGATTTCGGGCATGGCGGCGGGATCGTCGCCGTTCTGGTAGCGCGTGCGCGCGCCGGCGCGGCAGGCGTATTCCCATTCGGCCTCGGTGGGCAGGCGGTAGGTCCGGCCTTCCTGCTGGGTGAGCCAGCGGGCCAGCGCCACGGCGTCGTTCCAGCTGATGTTCACGACCGGATGGTCGTCGCCCTGCGCGAAGCCAGGATTGCGCCAGGAATAGCGGCGGTCGCGGCCTTCGAAGGCGTCGCCGCTTTCCGAGCGGGCGGGATCGTATTGCGGGTTGTAGCCGTAGCCGCCGGTGCCGTCGGCCTCGGATTCCGCCACGTAGCCCGAGGCCTCGATGAAGCGGCGGAACTGCCCCACCGTGACCTCGGTGCGCTGCAGGTAGAACGGGCGCGTGATGCGCACGGTGTGCACCGGCGCCTCGTCGGACAGCTGGGCGTAGCGGTCGGGCGGGTACTGCGGATAGGCGCGCGCCAGCGCCTCGGGCGTTTCGTCGCTGCCCATCTGGAAGCTGCCTGCCGGGATGCGCACGAACGTCATGCCCAGCGAGTTCTCGACCTGCGCCGCGGGCGGGGCGGCGGCCCAGGCGCAGGCGGGGATCAGGGTGCAAAGCAGGGCCAACAGGGATCGCATGGGCGTGGGGCTCGGCGGGGAGGTGCGCAATGGTAGAGCGGCCGCGGCGCGCCGGCCAGCCGCGGACAACCCTCATGCCGCGCCGGCGGGCTCAGCCCGCCTTGCGGATGGTGAAGTTGATGCGCAGGCTGCCCAGCCGCGGGTGCGGCAGGTCCTGCATGGGCATGACGCCGTGGTAGCGCAGCCGGTCGACGCCGCCCCAGACCACCACGTCGCCGTGGAACAGCGTGGTGCGCGAGGTTTTGTCGCCGCGCGCCAGGCCGCCGAACAGGAACACGGCCGGCATGCCCAGCGATACCGACACGATGGGCGCGCCGTAGTCGCGCTCGTTGCGGTCCTGGTGCAGCGACAGGCGCGAGCCGGGTTCGTAGCGGTTCACCAGGCAGGCGTCCGGCGCGAAACCGGGAAAACCGGCTTCGGCGGCCGCGTCGCGGGCCAGTTCGGCGAAGGCCGCGGGCATGTCGGGCCAGGGCCGGCCCGACAGCGGATCGCGGCGGGTGTAGCGGTAGCCGTGGGCGTCGCTGGTCCAGCCCAGGCTGCCGCAGTTGGTCAGCGCCACCGACATGGTGTAGCCGCCCGGCGTCTGCATCTGCCGGAACGGCGCCTCGCCCGTCACGGCGTCGACGCCGGCGAGCAGGGCCTCGGCCCGCGCCAGCGCATAGCCGCGCAGCACCACCGACTGCGGGCCCAGCACGACGCGGCCGCCCTGCGCGGGCGCGTCGTCGGCGAAGAGGTCCAGGTTCGGGGCCATGCGCGCGCCTACAGCAGCGGCTCCAGCGGCAGCAGCGACACGAACCACACCGACACGCGCTGCCACAGCGTGGTGCCCGGTTCGGTATCGTGCCGCACGGTCTGGCCGTCGCGCTGTTCCAGCCAGTACAGGCCGCCCCGGTCGTCCAGGCAGACCCGGTAGGCCACCTTGGCCATGTCGCGATCGAAGGATTCGGCGATGCGCCGCGCCAGCGTGGGGCTGTCGATGACGAAGCCCAGCTCGGTGTTCAGTTTGGCCGAGCGCGGGTCGAAGTTGAACGAGCCCACGAAGATACGGCGGCCGTCGACGGCGAAGGTCTTGGCGTGCAGGCTGGAGCCGGAACTGCCGAACGGCCCCACGCCCTTGCTGCGCTCCACGTCGCCGGCCATGCGCTTCATTTCGAACAGTTCCACGCCGCTGGCCAGCAGGTCCTTGCGGCGCTTGGCGTAGCCGGAATGCACCACCGCCACGTCGGTGGCTTCGAGCGCGTTGGTCAGCACCCTGACCTTGACGCCGCCCTGCGCCATCTGCGCGAACGCCTCCGTGCCGCTGGCCGTGGGCACGAAATAGGGCGACACCAGTTCCATGTCGGTGGCCGGCGCGCCGAGGATCTCGTGCAGCTGATGCGGCAGCATGGCTTCGGGGGGCGCGGTTCCCAGGGTCTTGCGGGGATCGTCGCTGACCATGCGCGTGTCGGCCCATTCCAGTTCCAGCCGGCCTTGCAGCAGATCCTGGATGAAGGGCAGCTCGCGCATGGCCTGGGCGTAGGCGGCGGCCTGGGGCGAGCGTTCGACGCTTGCGGCGGCCTGCGCCAGTTCCTCCAGCCTGCCGGGCTCCGGCCGCTTGAGCAGGCGGTCCACCGGATAGGCCGATTCGCTGGCCCAGTAGCGGTCGAAATCCGTGGAGACGTCGTTGACCGCCGCGCCGATGGCCAGCACGTCCAGGTCGGTGAACAGCACGTCGCTGGTCGCGCCGAAGTATTCGTCGCCGACGTTGCGCCCGCCGACGAGGGTGGCCTGGTTGTCGGCGGTGAAGGACTTGTTGTGCATGCGGCGGTTCAGGCGGCGGAATTCCGTCACGTAGCCCAGCGGCTTGGGCCAGCGCAGCACGAAGGGGTTGTACAGCCGCACCTCGATGTTGGGGTGGGCGTCCAGCGCGGCCAGCTCCTCGTCCAGCCGCGAGGTGCCGTTGTCGTCGAGCAGCAGCCGCACCCGCACGCCGCGGCCGGCGGCCTCGTGCAGGGCCTGCAGCAGCATGGTGCCCGTCATGTCCTTGTGCCAGATGTAGTACTGCACGTCCAGGCTGCGCTGGGCCGCGCGCGCCAGCATCATGCGCGCGGCGAAGGCGTCGTGCGCGTCGGCCAGCGGATGGATGCCGGACTTGCCGGGATGGGCGGCGGCCAGCGGCGCGATGCCGCGGCCCAGCGCGGTGTCTTGCGACGCCTCGGGCGTCAGGGCGCGGGATTCGCTGCGTTTGTCCAGGGAGGGCAGGCCGCAGCCGCTCAGAAAGCTCAGGCAGAGGGCGGTCATGATCAGAGGTTTGGCCAGGTGCATGCCCCGTATTGTGCCGAAATCGCGCGGCGGGCCCGCTCCGGTTCTTGACGGAATTCCTGATTTGAGAGAAATTCCCGAATATGGAAAATTCACCGATTGCCGACGCCGGGCTGGACCGGCGCATCGCCGCCCGGCTCAAGACGCTGCGCCAGGAGCGCGGCTGGTCGCTGGACGAACTCGCTGGCCGCGCCGGCGTCAGCCGCGCCACGCTGTCGCGGCTGGAGAACGCCGAGGTCAGCGCCACCGCCAGCGTGCTGGGCAAGCTGTGCGCGGCCTACGGCCTGACCATGTCGCGGCTGATGCTGATGGTCGAGGACGATTTCGCGCCGCTGGTGCCGCAGCAGGCGCAGGCCGTGTGGACGGACGAGAGAGCCGGTTTTCGCCGGCGCTCGGTGTCGCCGCCCGCGCAGCAGCTGGCCGGCGAAGTGCTGGCCTGCGAGCTGCAGGCCGGCGCGCGCATCGCCTACGAGCGCTCGCCGCGCCCGGGCCTGGAGCACCATCTGCTGATGCTGGAGGGCCGGCTGGACCTGACCGTGGACGGCCAGGCTTACCGCCTGGCTCCCGGCGACTGCCTGCGCTACCAGCTGTTCGGCGCCAGCGAATTCTCCACCCCGCCGGACGCCGGCGCCCGCTATCTGCTTTTCATTGTCTGAGGCCGCCATGCCCGAATCGACATATGACTTGACGCTGCTGCCGGCCGACGCCGCCGAGACCCTGCTGGCCGATCTGGCCGAGCTGCTACGCGCCTGCGTGCAGGACGGCGCCAGCGTCGGCTTCGTGCTGCCCTACGCGCCGGCCGATGCGCAGGCTTATTGGCGCGCCAAGGTGCTGCCGGGCGTCGCCGCCGGCACGCTGGCGCTGTGGGTGGCGCGCCTGGACGGGCGGGTCGCCGGATCGGTGCAGCTCGATTGCGACATGCCGCCCAACCAGCCCCACCGCGCCGAACTGCGCAAGCTGCTGGTGCATCCGGATTTCCGCCGCCGCGGCCTGGCGCGCGCGCTGCTGCGCGAGGCCGAGGCCATGGCGGCGCGGCGCGGCCGCAGCCTGATCACGCTGGATACGCGCACCGGCGACAAGGCGGAGCCGCTGTACGCTTCCGCGGGCTACCGGACGGCGGGCAGGATTCCGGGATTCAGCCGCGATCCGCGCGACCCGTCCAGGCTGGACGCCACCACGGTCATGTACAAGCAGCTGTGACGCTCAGGCCAGGGGCTTGATGCCCACGCTGTAGGGCGGCGCGTTGCCGCGCGCGGCGGCCTTGATCTTCAGCATCGAGCCGCCGGGCGTGAATTCGAATTCCTGGTAGGGCACTTCGAACCATTGGTGGAAGCTGGTGCGCGAGAACTCGGGCACCCAGACCTTGGGCCGCTTGGGATCGCAGTGGAACTCCACCAGCGTGCGGTCTATGCCCAGCGGCCGCGTATTGCCGATGCGGTAGCTGGCCTTCAGCTCGGCGCGCTCGGTCGCGCCCGGACGCCATTGCAGGCCGATGGATTCCATGAAATGTTCGATCGCCTCGATGCCGCGATACATGGCGTTGCTCCAAAATCTGGTTTCAGTCCGAATTATCCGCCATTCCGCGCGCTTGCCCTGCGCCAATCGCCGCCATTGAACAAACCAAATGGACGCGTCGCGCCGTGGCGCGCACCATGACACCTCGAAACCCTGGACAAGGAGCTGTCATGTCTAATCTGATCCTGGCGCTGGTGAGCGCGGAACTGACTCTTTTCGGCGTCGCCGCGCCCGTCGTCGACGAACCCGCCGCCGCGCCCGAGGCGCAGGGGCCGGGCACGGCGCCCAGCTTCGATCGCGAGCATTACCGCAGCGCGCTGGGCTGATGGAACCTGCGCCGCAACGGCGCAGGAATAGGCAGATTTCAAGCAAGAACGAGCCTGTACGCCCCGGCTCGCGATTTTTACCATCCCTGTACGGAATCGGGACTCCCGGTCCGTCAGCCCCGCGGCATGTGGCCGGCGGGGCCCGCAAACGCAGGGGGTTGCATGAATACCGAGAAAATCTGGTTGGTGACGGGCGCGTCGAAGGGGCTGGGCCTGAGCCTGGTCCGGCTGTTGCTGGAGCAGGGACACAAAGTGGCGGCGACCTCGCGCGACGGCGACGCGTTGCTGGACGCGGTGGGCGCAAAGCTGGAAGGCCGCTTTCTGCCGCTGACGGTGGACCTGGCCGACGAGCGCGGCGTGCGGCGGGCGGTGCAAGCCACGGCGGTCGCCTTCGGCGGCCTGGACGTCGTCGTCAATAACGCCGGCTGCGGCCTGCAGGGCGCGCTGGACGGCCTGTCGGACCGGGAGCTGCGCGGCAGTTTCGACGTCAACGTGTTCGGCATGCTGAACGTGCTCAGGGCGGCCCTGCCGCGCCTGCGCGCGCGGCGCGGCGGACATGTGTTCAATATTTCGTCGATCCTGGGCTTCGACGGCGGCCATCCGGACTGGGGCGCCTACAGCGCGGCCAAGTTCGCGGTCAGCGGCCTGACCGAGGCGCTGGCGGCGCAGGCCGCGCCCGACGGCTTGCGCGTGACGCTGGTGTATCCGGGCGCGATGCGCGCGGCCGATGCGCCCCATGGGCAGGGCAGCGATCCGGCCAAGATGGCGCAGGTGCTGATCGACGCGGCCCAGGCGCAGTACGCGCCGCTGCATCTGTTCCTGGGGCGCGACGCCTTCGACCAGGCGCGCGCCAAGATCCACGCGGTGCAGCAGGAACTGGCGCGCTGGCGCGAGATGTCGGTGTCCATCGGCCTGGCCGACGAAAGGCGGATCGCCGCCTGAAACGGGATGGGACAGGACGCTAGCCCGCCAGCCCGCGCGCGGCCTGGTACGCGCCCAGCAGCGCCAGGCTGATCATGAAGACCAGCTTGAAGGCGCGCGCCGAGAGCCGGGCGCGCAGCCACTGGCCCAACGCCATGCCGGCCAGCGCGGGCGCGAGCATCAGCACCGACGCGCCGGCCGCCTCGGGCGTGTAGCCGCCGTTGAGCGCCAGCCCCGCGGCCAGCGCCACGGTCGAGACCGTGAACGAAATCCCCATGGCCTGGATCAGGCCGTCCTTGCCCAGGTTCAGCGCCTGCAGGTAGGGCACGGCCGGAATCACGAACACGCCGGTGGCCGCGGTGATCACGCCGGTGACGGCGCCGACCGCCGCGCCCAGCCAGCCCTGGCGCCGCGCCGGCACGCTGGGCGGCGATCCGAACAGGCCCCAGGCGGCATAGGCCACCAGCGCCAGCCCCAGGCAGACGCCGGCCCAGCGGCCGGAAGGCGCGCCCAGCCAAAGCGCCGCGCCTATCGTGCCGACGCAGATGCCCGCCTGCATGCCGGCGACGCGGCGCAGCACGGCCGGCAGCGACGGCCACGGCCGGGCCTGCCACAGGTTGGTGATGAGCGAAGGCACGATGAGCAGGGCGGCGGCCTGGGCCGGCGCCATCAGCAGCGCCAGCAGCGCCATGGAAATCGTGGGCAGTCCCAGTCCCACCACGCCCTTGACCACGCCGGCCAGGATGAAGATGGACAGGGTGGCGGCGAACAGGGCGGGCGTGGCGCCGGGCAGCAGATCGTAGGTCGTCATGAGGCTATGCCCGTGCCTGAGGCGATGGGCGTCGGGCGGGGCCATTCGAGTGGCAGGGACTTCATTGTCCGTCGGAGATCGCCGGGCCGGAATCGGGATCTCGCGTAGCAAGCCTATGGGTTGGCCTGAGGCTGGCGTGCTACGCTTTTTGCATGCGATTCGACCTGACCGACCTGCGGCTTTTCCTCAACGTACAGGAGACCGGCTCCATCACGGCCGGCGCGCGGCGCACGCACATGACGCTGGCCTCGGCCAGCGAGCGCATCCGCGGCATGGAGGACACGCTGGGCGTGCCCCTACTGCTGCGCGGCCCGCGCGGCGTCGAGCCGACGCCGGCCGGGCGCACGCTGGCGCACCATGCGCGGGTGGTGCTGGCGCAGATGGACCGCATGCGCGGCGAACTCGACCACTACGGCCAGGGCCTCAAGGGCCACGTCCGGATGCTGTGCAACACCAGCGCGATGAGCGAGTACCTGCCGCCGGTGCTGGGCGCTTTCCTCAAAGACCATCCGCGCGTGTCGGTCGACCTGGAAGAGCGCCTGAGCCACGAGATCGCCGACGCGCTGCGCGCCGGCGCCTGCGATATCGGCGTGCTGGCGGACTCGGCCGACCTGCATGGCCTGCGCACGGTCACCTTCCGCCACGATCCGCTGGCCCTCATCGTGCCTGCCGGCCATCCGCTGGCCGCGCGCGCCTCGCTCACGCTGGCGGAGGTGGCGGATCAGGAGTTCGTGGGCCTGGTGGAAGGCAGCGCGCTGCAGGAGCATATCGCGCATCACGCGCGGCGCGGCGGCAAGGCCTTGTCCTACCGCGTGCGGCTGCGCAGCTTCGACGCCGTGTGCCGGATGGTGGGGCAGGGCGTGGGCATAGGCATCGTCCCGCGCGTGGCGGCGGCGCGCTACGGGCGCGCGGCCGGCGTGCGGCGCGTGGCGCTGGCCGACGGCTGGGCCGCGCGCGATCTGGTGCTGTGCACGCGCGACGCGCTGCCGGCCTATGCCGCCGAGCTGGTGGAATACGCGCTGCGCGACGCGCCTGGCGCGCGGGCCGGCTGAATGCCGCCCGGCTGGACGCGGACGCCAGCCGGCGTTAGCGTTAAGGCCTTGCCGGCCTCCGCGGCCGGCTTCCGCTCCCCGGTTTTCTTTCGCGCCCGCCATGCCCGACGATCCGTCCCCCGCCGCCGTCCCGTTCCATGCGCCCGATCCGCAGCTCTGCAACGGCGCCGCGCTGCGCAAGGCGACGCGGCGCGTATCGCAGCTGTACGACTCGGTGCTGGCGCCCTGCGGGCTGAAGGTGTCGCAGCATTCGATCCTGCTGCACATCGCGCGGGCGGGCACGCCCTCGCTGACCGATCTGGCGCGGGCCATGGTGCTGGACCGCTCCGCGCTGGCCCACAACCTCAAGCCGCTGGAGCGCGACGGCTACGTGCAGACCTCGCGCGATCCGCTGGACGGCCGCAGCCGCCGCGTGGCGCTGACCGAGTCCGGGCGCGCCAAGCTGGCGCAGGCCCGGCGCCTGTGGCGCGAGGCGCAGCGCCGCTTCGAGGCCGCCTATGGCGCCGAGCGCGCGGCCGCCCTGCGGCGCGCGCTGGCAGAGATCTTCTCCGAGGAGTTCGCGCTGGCCTTCAGCCGCGGCTAGGGCCTGTGCGTGGCTCCAGTCAGGGTGAACCGGCCCTGGTCCGCCTTGCTCCGATGCCCAGCATCGCGACGGCGCCCAGCACGCAGGCCATGCCGGCCAGTTGCTGCCCGGCCAGCGTCTCGCCCAGCAGGCCGGCGGCCAGCGCCACCGCGGCCACCGGGGCCAGCGCCGTGAAGAGCGCGGCCTCGGCGCCCTTCACGCGGGCCGCTCCCGCATACCAGAGCAGAAAGCCGCCCACCGTGGGCACCAGGGCGTAATAGGCTGTGGCCGCCAGCGCCGGGCCGGACAGGGACAGGGTCCACGGCGCCTCGGCCAGGCTGGCCAGCGCCGAGAAGGCAAGGCCGCAGGCCGCCATGATGGTCGACAGCGCCAATGGCGCCACCGGCACGCGCAGCCGCTTGTTGAGCAGGATGAACAGGCCTTCGCACAGCACCGCGCCCAGGATCAGCGCGTTGCCCGCGAGCGAGGAGCCGCCGCCGTCATCGGCGGCGTGGCGCGTCATCAGCCACACGCCGAAAGCGGCGGCGGCGATGGCCGCCAGCGTGGCCTTGCCCGGGCGCTCGCCCAGCAGCACGACGGCGATGGCGGCCGACACCAGCGGCAGCGTGCCCAGGATGATGCCGCCGTCCACGGCCGAGGTCCGTTGCAGCCCGGCGATCAGCAGCGCGGTGTAGCCCACGCTGCCGGCGATGGCCTGCGCCGCCAGCAGCAGCCAGTCGCGGCGGTCCAGCCGCGGCAGCCGCGCGCCGGACAGCGCCATCAGCAGGGCGAAACAGGGCAGGGCCAGGGCGAACCGCAGCGCGGTGGCGGTAAAGGGCGGCAGGCCCGTGGCGATGATCTTGCTGGCCACCACGGTGCTGCCCACCAGCGCCATGGCGGCCGCCAGGCAGCAATAGCCTTGCATCCGGCTGTTCATGTCTCGATACGCCTGCAATCGGGAAAACCGCAGCGTAGGCGCGGCGGCCGCGCGAGGTCTTGAACGAAATTGCAGCCCGGCCCGCGCTCAGCCGGCGGCCCGGGCGTAGCGCGCCGGCGAGACGCCGTAGGCGCGCACGAACAGCCGGGTCATGTGGCTCTGGTCGGCGAAACCGCCGGCCGCCGCGGCCTCGGCCAGCGCCGTGCCCTGGCGGATCAGGCTGCGCGCCAGCAGCAGCCGGCGCTGCATCTGGTAGGCATGCGGCGTCAGGCCGGTGGCCTGGGAGAAGGCCCGCAGCACCTGATAGCGGCTCAGGCCGCTGGCCGCGGCCAGGTCGGCCAGCGACAGCGCGGCGGCCGGATCGTCGTCGATCAGGCTGCGCGCGTGGCGGATCGCGTCGGGCGCGCCGCGCGGCCGGTCGCGGACGCGCGCCGGCGCCGCGCCCGCCCGCGCCAGGATGCGCAGCAGCAGCACGTCGCAAGCCAGCGGCGCGGCGCCGGCCGTCGCCTGCGCGTACAGCGCCAGCACGTCGCGGGCCAGTTCGGGGCGGTCCTGCGCGGGGTGTTCGAATTCGTAGCCGCGCAGGGCGGCGGGCAGTCCGGCGGCGGCTTCGGCCACCACCTGCGGGTCCAGGTACAGCATCTGCCAGGCGCGCAGGCCGTCGCCTAGCGGCGCGCCGTCGTGCACTTCGCCCGGATTGACGGTGATGACGTGGCCCGGGCCGGCCTCGACCTGGCCGCGGCCGCTATGGGAAACCTGGGCGCCCAGGCGCATGACGCCGATGCCGTACTGCTCGTGCGTATGGCGCGCGAACCGGTGCCGGCTGTGCGCGGCCACGGCCTGCACGCCGGCGAGCGCGCTGCGCTGCATGAGGAACTGGCCTGGGTTCATGGGAGCGGTCGGCCTCCGTAGTCGGACCGCAGGCAGTATCGCCCGCCCGGGCCGGCGCGATCAAGCTATTGCAGGCCGTTCCAGCGGGCCACGGCGGGTTCGGCCGCGGCCCATTTCCATTGGCCGCCGGGCTGGCGGCAGATCAGGCTGGTGTAGGCGGGCGCCGGCGCCTGGTCCTGCTCGACCGTGAACAGCACTTCGCGGCAGCGCGTCAGCGGGGTGTCGATGTCGCGCACCACCTGGATGGCGCCGCGCTCATTGCCCACCGGCAGCGCATGGCGGATCTGCCACTGCCGCACGTGCCCGATGGCGAGTTCGCCGGCGGCGTTGGCCATGACGTTCTGCTGGTCGTTCTTCCATTCGCGCAGCACGTATTTCACGCTGGCGTCGACCGCGGCCTGCACGGTCACGCCGATGGCGTAGCCCGCCACCGGGTTGGCGGTGGCCGCGCCGCTGACCGTGCCGACCACGGCGCCGGCCGCGCCGCCGATGGACGAGCTCTGGCAGCCGGCCAGTCCCAGGCTGGCGGCCGCCAGCAGGCTTGCGGCGCGCATCACTGCAGCGAGCCCCAGCGCGCGGTGGCCGGCTCGGCGCTGGCCCAGCGCCAGCGCGCGCCGTCGCGGCACACGGTGGTGACGTAGAACTCGCGCGCGGGCGGTGCGCCGCGCTGTTCGGCCGGGGTGTCGATGGAGAACACCACTTCCTTGCATTCCAGATCCACGCCGCCGATCAGCCGGCTGACGGTGACCTGGCCCTGCGCGTCGCTTTCGATGGGAAGCTGGTGCCTGACCTGCCAGCTGGCCACCTTGCCCACGGCCAGCGGGCCGGCGGCGGCGGCGATCGCGTCCTGCTCCTCGCCGCGGGTCTTGCGCTGCGCATAGGCCAGGGCGGCCTGCGCGCCGGCCTGCACGCCCAGGCCGATGCCGGTGGCCACCGTGGGGTTGTCCGTGACCTTGTTGGCGATGGCGGTGCCGGCGATGCCGGCGGCCGCGCCGGTGCCCTCGCTCAGCAGCGAACTGCAGCCCGACAGCGCCATGAGCCCGGCGAGGACGAGCGCGCCGCGGACCGCGGCGCCGGGCGAAAAAATGTACGACAAACTACCTGCCCTCCTGCGTGATGCCTGGCGCGGCAAGTATAGGAGCGCGCGCCCGCGCGCCGGTAGCGGATTTGCATTTGTTGGCAATTTTGCGGGCGTATCTACGGGACAGCACACTAGACGCGCGCGCCCTTGGTGTAGACCTCGCGCAACGCGGCGGCGAACAGCGCGTCGACGTTGCGGCGCAGGCCGTCGGAGCGCGTGAAGAGCGAGATCGGCGGCAGGGTCCAGTCGAACGAATACGGCACGATGGCCGCGCCGGCGATGCGCACCAGTTCGTCGGCAATGTCGGCCGGCAGGATGGTGACCGCGCGGTCGCTGGCGACCACCATTTCCCCGATCAGCTTGGAGGAATCGCTCTGCACCGAGGGCGGCGGGGGCGCGAGCCCGGCGCGCAGGAAGATGTCGGCCACCTGTTCGCGGATCGGGCTGCCGGGCGTGCCGAGTATCCAGTCCAGGTCGGCCAGCCGGTTCCATTCCAGCCGCGACCGGGCGAGCCGCGCGGCCAGCCGGCGGCTGGCGATCAGGCGCGGCTGCTGGCGGTAAAGCACCTCGAAGGCGATGTTGGTCATGTCCACCGACGGGGTGGCCCAGCCCACCACCAGGTCCAGGCTGTGGTCGCGCAGCTGGCGCAGCAGGGCCGGACCCTGGCCTTCGTGGATGGTGGCGGTGATGTGGCGGCCCTGCGGGAGGGTGCGGCCGATGGCCGCCGACAGCATCTGGCCCGACACGAAGGGGATGACGCCGATATGCAGATGGGCCGCGTGGCCGGCGGCCACCGCCTCCATTTCCTGGACCAGATGGCCCAGGTCGTGGACCAGGGCGCGGGCCCGGGCCAGCACTACGGCGCCCAGGGCGGTGGGCGTCATGCCGCGCACGGAGCGGTCGAACAGCGGCACGCCGAACATGTTTTCCAGCTCGGCCAGGGCGTTGGTGACCGCCGGCTGGCTGGTGGCCATGTGCTCGGCCACCCGGGTCAGCGAGCCGTGCTGCTCGATCTGCAACAGCAGCATCAGGTGGCGCATCTTCAGCCGCGAGGTCAGTTTCCGGACCACCAGGTCCGGATCGAAGGCGGTCATAGGGAATGCATAAGGTAAACGTAATGGGACGATATTAAATCCGAATGATCTACTTATGTCTTGGAGCCTAGAATTTTTCTATCTCAACCAGGAGGCACAGCTCCATGAATGACCAGTCGGACCGCCAGGCGGCATTGGACTATCACGAATATCCCACCCCGGGGAAAGTCTCGGTCGTGGCTTCCAAGCCGCTGGTCAACCAGCGCGACCTGGCGCTGGCCTATTCGCCCGGCGTGGCGGCGGCCTGCGAGGAAATCGTGGCCGACCCGGCCAACGTGTTCCGCTACACCGGCCGCGGCAACCTGGTGGGCGTGATCACCAACGGCACCGCCGTGCTGGGGCTGGGCAATATCGGCGCGCTGGCGTCCAAGCCGGTGATGGAAGGCAAGGCGGTGCTGTTCAAGAAGTTCGCCGGCCTGGACGTGTTCGACATCGAGATCAACGAGACCGACCCGGACAAGCTGGTCGAGATCATCGCCGGCCTGGAAGCCACTTTCGGCGGCATCAACCTCGAAGACATCAAGGCCCCGGAATGCTTCATCGTCGAGCGCAAGCTGCGCGACCGCATGAAGATCCCGGTTTTCCATGACGACCAGCACGGCACCGCCATTACCGTGTCGGCGGCCTTCATCAACGGCCTGAAGGTGGTGGGCAAGGACATCAAGCAGGTCAAGGTGGTGACCTCGGGCGCCGGCGCGGCCGCGCTGGCCTGCCTGGACCTGATGGTGGACCTGGGTCTGCCGCTGGAGAACGTCTGGGTCACCGACATCGAAGGCGTGGTCTACGAAGGCCGTACGGCGCTGATGGACCCGGACAAGGCGCGCTTCGCGCAAAAGACCGACGCGCGCAAGCTGGCCGAGGTGATCCAGGGCGCCGACGTGTTCCTGGGCCTGTCGGCCGGCGGCGTGCTCAAGCCGGAGATGGTGGCGGCGATGGGTCCGCGTCCGCTGATCCTGGCGCTGGCCAACCCGACGCCGGAGATCCTGCCGGAAGTGGCGCACGGCGTGCGCGACGACGTGGTGATGGCCACGGGCCGTTCGGACTACCCGAACCAGGTCAACAACGTGCTGTGCTTTCCGTACATTTTCCGCGGCGCGCTGGACGTGGGCGCCACGACCATCACGCGCGAGATGGAAAAGGCGGCGGTGTACGCCATCGCCGAGCTGGCCGAGGAAGAGCAGAACGAAGTGGTGGCGGCCGCCTACGGCACCTATGACATTTCGTTCGGCCCGGACTACCTGATTCCCAAGCCGTTCGATCCGCGCCTGATCGTGCGCATCGCGCCGGCGGTGGCCAAGGCGGCGATGGAAGACGGCGTGGCCACGCGCCCGCTGGCCGACCTGGAGGCCTACGAGGCGCAGCTGCAGCAGTTCGTGTACCACTCGGGCGCGTTCATGAAGCCGCTGTTCGCGGCGGCCAAAAACATCGTGCGCGAGGGCGGCAAGGCTCGCATCGTGTTCACCGAAGGCGAGGACGAGCGCGTGCTGCGCGCGGTGCAGGTGGTGGTCGACGAAGGCCTGGCCCGCCCCATCCTGGTGGGCCGCCCGTCGGTGCTGCTGGCCCGCATCGAGAAATTCGGCCTGCGCCTGCGCCTGGGCGAGGACGTGGAAGTCACCAACCCGGAATACGACGAGCGCTTCCATCAGTACTGGACCACGTACTGGGAGCTGATGTGCCGCCGCGGCATCACCAAGGAAATGGCGCGGGTCGAGATGCGCCGCCGCCTGACGCTGATCGGCGCGATGATGGTGCGCCTGGGCGACGCCGACGGCATGGTCTGCGGCACGGTCGGCGCCTACCACGACCACCTGCGTTTCGTGGACGAGGTGATCGGCCGGCGTCCGGGCCACAATGTGTACGCGGCCATGAACATCCTGCTACTCAACGAGCGCACGGTGGTGCTGGTCGACACCCACGTCAACGACGAGCCCACGGCCGAACAGATCGCCGAGTTCACGGTGATGGCGGCGCAGGAAATGGCGCGCATGAACCTGGCGCCCAAGGTGGCGCTGCTGTCGCGCTCGAACTTCGGCACCGGCAGCTCGGCCTCGGGCGCGAAGATGCGCCGCGCGCTGGAGCTGGTGCGGGAGATCGATCCGGAACTGGAGATCGACGGCGAGATGCACGGCGACTGCGCGCTGGACGAGGCGCTGCGCATGCGCATCCTGCCTTCGTCCTCGCTCAAGGGCGAGGCCAACCTGCTGGTGTGCCCGAACGTGGACGCCGGCAACATCGCCTACAACCTGCTCAAGACCACCGCGGGCAGCAACGTGGCGGTGGGTCCGTTCCTGCTGGGCGCGAACGCGCCGGTGCACATCCTGACCTCCAGCTCGACCGTGCGCCGCATCATCAACATGGCGGCGATGACGGTGCTGGACGCCAACCGGATCGAGCCCCAGGCCTGATCGCCCGCGTAGCCTGCAAAAAAAGCGCGCTGCCCCATCGCAGGATGGGCGCAGCGCGCTTTTTTCTGGCGAGCCGGCGCGCTTAGTGGCTGCTGGCCTTCCAGGTGCCGTCGGGCTGCTTGCAGAACCAGAACTGCCATTTTTCCGTGGTGGCGGCGCGGGCGAAATCGCCCACCAGGAAGCGACAGGTCTGGTCGTTCTTGACCGTCGTGGTCTGCGTGGGCGTGAGCTGCACCGTGATCGGCGGCGCTTTCTTGGACTGGTGCGTGCTGGTCCATTCGGTGCGCTGGCCGTCGGCCGAATTGTTCAGCGCCTGCCCGACGGCCTCGTGGAACGAGCTGCGGTCGGCCTTGGGGATCTGGGTGATGATGGCATTGTTCAGCATGACCGGCGGCGCAGCGGTCGCCGTGGCCGAGACGCCGCATGCCACGAGCAAAGAGGCAAGAACGCGGGTGGTTTTCAAGATGTGGCTCCCTGATTCGTAAAGTCGTTATGTGATGCCGGATCTCGGGGCGATAGTACCGCAGCGCGCCTCGATGAACGCAAAAAAGGCCGCCCGAACTGCCGGCGGCCAAGGTACAACAAGGGGAAGGGTGGATTCGTGCGGGCTTTATTCGCCGTAGACGCCGGCGAACGGCATGTCGTTGGGTTCGACGCCGCTGACCAGGCCGGCAGCCTTGGCGGCGGCCAGTTCGGCGCGCACTTCGGCGCGGGTCTTGCCCGATTGGGGGGCGCCGTAGACGCCGGCGAAGGGCATGTCGTTGGGTTCGACGTCGCTGACCTGGCCGGCGGCCTTGGCGGCAGCCAGTTCGGCTTGCACCTGGGCGCGGGTCGGGCCTTCGTACGGGGTGCCGTAGACGCCCTGGAACGGGACGTTGTTGGGTTCGATGTTGGGCGAGGCGGCATAGGCGCCGGCGCTCAGCGCGGCCAGGGACATCACCAGGGCGGTAGCAAGGGTCTTCGTGGTCTTCATGATAAATCTCCGATTTCAAGAGCTTGGGAGCGAATTCGGCGGCCTATCCGTCGTGCTTCGTTGCTGTTTCCCGATGGCTCAATATTGCGCGGAATCGGAGTAGGGATAAACCCTGGTATCGGTAAAAGATAATTCCATAGATGGAAAGAACGGCCTATTTTAAGGCTATAGTTTCCATTAATGGGATCGATTGGCGGGCGTCTCAGTAGTGCGGCGGCAGCTCGTCGCGCAGGCTGCGAAAGGGCGCGGCGCCCTCGGGCGCCTGCTGGCGCAGCTCGGCGACTTCGCGCATCAGGCGGTCTATCTGCTGTTGCTGGCGGACGATGATCTGGTTGAGCTGGTCCAGCAGGTCGTCGGCGAAGCTGGCCTTGACTTCCAGCTCCATCAGGCGGCGTTCGATGTCTTGCATGTTATCCATGGGCGCCATTAGAACCGATTCCCGGAATCGAGGAGGCGGATTTGGCAGGATGGTTGGACCGCGGCGCGCGGCGCCGGGTGCTGCAGGGATTGCTGGCCTCGACGCCGGCGGCCGCGGCCTGGGCGCAGCCGGCCGCGCCCGGCCCCGGCTCCGCCGAACTCCCGGCCGTCGTGGTCACCGGCACCCGTCTGGGCAGTCCGGTGATGCAGACGCCGGCCTCGGTGGACGTGATCGAGGGCGCGCAGATGCGCCGCGGCCAGCCCGGGATCAACCTGTCCGAAGGGCTGGCCGGCGTGCCCGGGCTGCAGATCCAGAACCGCCAGAACTACGCCCAGGATCTGCAGATTTCCAGCCGCGGCTTCGGCGCGCGCGCCAGCTTCGGCGTGCGCGGCGTGCGCCTGTACGTGGACGGCATACCGGCCACCATGCCGGACGGGCAGGGCCAGACCTCGAACATCGACATCGGCTCGATCGGCCAGGTCGAGGTGCTGCGCGGCCCGTTCTCCGCGCTGTACGGAAATTCATCCGGCGGCGTGATCCTGGTGAACACCGAAGACGGGGTCGAGCCGCCCTCGCTGTCCGCCAGCGGCTGGGGCGGCAGCTACGCCACCTGGCGCTACGGCCTGCGCGCCAACGGGGCCTCCGGCGGGCTGGACTACGTGCTGGACCTGACCCGGTTCACCACCGACGGCTACCGCGACCACAGCGCCGCGCGCAAGAACCTGGGCAACGCCAAGCTGGGCCTGCAGCTGGACGACGCCAGCCGGCTGACGCTGGTGGCCAACAGCGTGGACCTGAAGGCGCAGGACCCATTGGGCCTGACATATCGCCAGTTCCAGGACGATCCCAGGGCCGCGCCGCTGGCCGAGCTGTACGACACGCGCAAAAGCGTCAGGCAGACCCAGGGCGGCGCGGTCTACGAGCGCGCCATCGACGGGCGCAACAGCCTGCGCCTGATGGTCTATTACGGCCAGCGTGACACCACGCAGTACCAGTCCATCCCGCCGGCCGCGCAGATGGCGCCGTCGCAGGCCGGCGGCGTCATCGACCTGAAGCGCCGCTACGGCGGGGCCGACCTGCGCTGGACCTCGGATGTCTCGCTGGCGGGCCGGCCGCTGACGCTGATCGGCGGCTTTTCCTACGACACGCTGAGCGAGGACCGCAAGGGTTACCAGAACCACACCGGCGACGGGGCGAATCGCCAGCTGGGCGTGCGCGGCGCGCTGCGGCGCGACGAAACCAATACCGTCTACAACGCCGATCCCTACGTGCAGGCGTCCTGGCAGTTCGCCGAGCGCTGGACGCTGGACGCGGGCCTGCGCTACAGCACGGTCAAGTTCGATTCCGACGACCGCTACGTCGCGCTCGGCAACGCCGACGACAGCGGCGCGGCGCGCTACCGCAAGGCGCTGCCGGTAGCGGCGCTGCGCTATGCGCCCGATCCGGCGCTCAGCCTCTACGCCTCGTATGGGCGCGGCTTCGAGACGCCGACGCTGAACGAGCTTTCGTACCGGCCCGGCGGCGCGCCCGGCCTGAATTTCGGGCTGGCGCCGGCCGTCAGCGACAATCTGGAAGCAGGGGTGAAGGCGCAGCTCGCCGGCGGCCTGCTGACCGCGGCGGTGTTCCATACCGGCACCGACGACGAGATCGTCGCGGCCGGCAGCGCGGGCGGCCGCACCAGTTACCAGAACGCCGGGCGCACGCGGCGCGACGGCGTGGAGCTGGGCTGGTCCGGCGAGTTCGCGCGCCACGGCCGCACCCGGTTTGCCTATACCTGGCTGGACGCGCGCTACGTCGACGACGGGCCCGGCGCGATCCGCGCCGGCAACCGGATACCGGGCATCGCGCGCCAGGCGGCCTATGCGTCGCTGGCCTGGGCGCCGCCCGAGGGATGGCAGGCCTCGGTGGAGGCGCGCCTGTTGAGCCAGGTCTACGTCGACGACGCCAACGACGGCGACGCGCCCGGCTATTTCGTGGCGGCGCTGAGCCTGGGCTACGTGAAGAAACTCGGTCCGTGGGAGCTGAACGCCTATGCGCGCGTGGACAATCTGTTCGACCGCCGCTACGCCGGCTCGGTGATCGTCAACGAGGTCAACGGCCGCTATTACGAACCGGCCGCGGGCCGCAGCCTGGGCGCCGGCGTCGGCGCCACCTACCGCTACTGAAGCGGCTGCGGATAACAGACGCCGTAGTCCTCGCAGGCCGGGCAGCCCGGCGCCTGCGCCGGCGCGAGGCCCGCCCGTTCGTAGGCCGCATAGGCCAGGAACTGCTTCCAGCGCAGGTTGCCCACGTTGCGCGCCACCAGGCCGGGATAGTGGCGCGCCAGCAGCGCGGTCACGTCTTCGCGGCCGGACAGGCCCAGGTCGCGCCACAAGTGGTCGGGGCGCAGGCAGGCATGGGCCAGCACGCCGGTGACCCAGGCCGTGATGTCGGCCGCCGGCACGCTCCAGGCCTGCAGCAACCCGCGCAGCATCCGCTTGAACGCCGCCTGCTCCGCGTCCAGGACCGGCGCGGCGAGGGCGGCGCGCTGTGCGCGCAGTTCGGCCGGCGCGGCGCCCGGGAACAGCCGCGCCAGCAGGCCGTCCAGTTCCTGCGGCGTCAGGCCGCAGCCGCCCAGGTCGCCGAGCGCCAGGCGCTTGCCCAGCACCGCCGCGAAGAAGCCGGCGTCGGGATGGCACGGCGGCGCGTGGCGCAGCAGCGTCTGGGCGAGCCGTTCGGCCCGGTCGGTGTCGGCAAGTGCGGGAGTTTGCATGGCGGATGCGCGGTTTCGTTATGTATGTGAATATATAACGAAACCGCGCAGGCGAAAAAAAACAGGCGCCGGAGCGCCTGTTTTTCTGCTTCAACGGCTGGCCGCCATTACATGGGGTGGCCCATGTTGACGTTCATGTTGTACAGCACCCATGCCGAACCGCCGACGATGATGGCGATGATCAGCACGGTGAAGACGAACGTGGCCAGGTTGTCGCGGGCCGACTTCGATGCGCCCATGTGCAGGAAGTACACCAGCTGCACCAGCAGCTGGAGCACGCACAGCGCCACCACGCCGATGATCGTGGCGGTATGGGACAGCGCGCCGTTCATCACCAGGCCGAAGGAGCCGAAGGTGAGAAGCAGCGAAAGCACGAAACCGATGATGTAGGACTTCACGGTGCCGTGGTCGGCGGCGTGATCGTCGTGGCCGTGTGCGGCCGCAGCGGAGTGCGACATCAGATGGCTCCCATGAGATAGACGAAGGTGAAGACGCAGATCCAGACGATGTCCAGGAAGTGCCAGAACAGGCTCAGGCACGCCAGACGACGCTTGTTGATCGAGTCCAGGCCGTGGCGGCGGATCATGTCGAGCATGACGATGATCCAGATCAGGCCGAACGTGACGTGCAGGCCGTGCGTGCCGATCAGCGTGAAGAACGCCGACAGGTACGCGCTGCGGCCCGGGCCGGCGCCGATCGAGATCAGGTGATGGAATTCATAGACTTCCATCGCGATGAAGCCCGCGCCGAACAGGAACGTCACCATGAGCCAGCCCATGGCTCGGCTCTTGTTGCCGGCGTGCACGTTCAGGTTGGCCATGCCGAAGGTGAAGCTGGAGAACAGCAGCAACAGCGTTTCGACCAGCACGAACTTCAGGTCGAACAGTTCCTTGCCCGTGGGGCCGCCCGCGGTGGCGTTGAACAGCACCGCGAACGTGGCGAACAGGACCGAGAAGATCAGCAGGTCGCTCATCAGATAGACCCAGAAACCGAATACGGTCTTGGATCCATCGTCATGATGCGCGTGATCGTCGTGACCCGCGTGGGGGAGAGTGGCTACGGCTTGAATCATGGCTCAGGCGGCCTTCTGCATTTTGTCAAAGTGAGCGTTTTCGATGCGTTCGACTTCCTTGGCCGGGACCCAGTAGTCGACGTCGCGGTCATAGGCGCGGACGATGAACGAACCGATCATGCCGACGAAACCGACGATGGACAGCCACCAGATGTGCCAGATCAGGGCGAAGCACATGACCAGGCCGAACGCGCCGATGAAGACGCCGGCGGCGGTGTTCTTCGGCATGTGGATGTCCTCGTACTTGGCGGGGCGCTTGTACGCCTTGCCGTTCTGCTTGTCTTCCCAGAACTGGTCCAGTTCATCGACGTGAGGAACGTGGGCGAAGTTGTAGAAAGGAGCCGGCGAGGCGATCGACCATTCCAGCGTGCGGCCATCCCAGGGATCGCCGGTGAGGTCCTGGTTCTGCTTGCGCTGGTAGATCGAGACGAACACTTGCTGCAGCAGGAACCAGATGCCCAGCATGATCAGCGCGGCGCCGACCAGGGCGACCAGCAGGTACGGTTGCCATTCGGGGTTGTCGTAGTGGTTCAGGCGGCGCGTCATGCCCTTGAAGCCCAGGATGTACAGGGGCATGAAGGCCAGGAAGAAGCCGACGAACCAGCAGTAGAACGAATAGCGGCCCAGGCGCTCGTTCAGCTTGAAGCCGAACGCCTTGGGGAACCAGTAGGTCATGCCCGCGATGCAGCCGAAGACCACGCCGCCGATGATGGTGTTGTGGAAGTGCGCGATCAGGAACAGGCTGTTGTGCAGCACGAACGACACGCCCGGGATGGCCAGCATCACGCCGGTCATGCCGCCGATGACGAACACGATCATGAAGCCCAGCGTCCACAGCACCGGCGTGGTGATGCGCAGGCGGCCGCGGTAGATGGTGAACAGCCAGTTGAAGATCTTCGCGCCCGTCGGGATCGAGATGATCATTGTCGCTATGCCGAAGAAGGCATTGACGTTGGCCCCCGCACCCATGGTGAAGAAGTGGTGCAGCCAGACCAGGAACGACAGCACGCCGATGGCGGCCGTGGCGTAGACCATGGACTTGTAGCCGAACAGGGTCTTGCGGGCGAAGGTGGCGACGATCTCCGAGTACACGCCGAAAGCGGGCAGCACCAGGATGTAGACCTCGGGGTGGCCCCAGATCCAGATCAGGTTCACGTACATCATGACGTTGCCGCCCATGTCGTTCGTGAAGAAGTGCGTGCCCAGGTAGCGGTCCATGGTCAGCAGCGCGAGCGTGGCGGCCAGCACGGGGAAGGCGGCGACGATCAGGACGTTGGTGACCAGCGAGGTCCACGTGAAGATCGGCATCTTCATCAGGCTCATGCCCGGCGCGCGCATGCGCAGGATGGTCACGATGAAGTTGATGCCGGAAAGCGTGGTCCCGAGCCCGGATATCTGCAGCGCCCAGATGTAGTAGTCCACCCCGACGCTCGGGCTGTAGTCGAGCCCCGAGAGCGGCGGATAGGCCAGCCAGCCGGTCGCGGCGAATTCACCGACGAACAGCGAGATCATCATGAGCGCGACGCCGGCGCCGAACAGCCAGAAGCTCAGCGAGTTCAGGAACGGGTAGGCCACGTCGCGGGCGCCGATCTGCAGCGGCACCACCAGGTTCATCAGCCCGGTGATGAAGGGCATCGCCATGAAGAAAATCATGATGACGCCGTGGGCGGTGAAGATCTGGTCGTAGTGGTGCGGCGGCAGGAAGCCGGCCGAGTCGGCGGAGGCGACCGCCAGCTGGGTGCGCATCATGATGGCGTCGGCGAAGCCGCGCAGCAGCATGATCAGCGCGACGATGATGTACATCACGCCGATGCGCTTGTGGTCGACGGAGGTCAGCCATTCCGTCCAGAGGTACTTCCACTTGCGGAAGTAGGTGATGGCGCCCAGGAGCGCTACGCCTCCCAGGCACACGGCGGCCAGCGTAACCATGACGATGGGTTCATGGAACGGAATGGCCTCGAGGGTAAGTTTCCCGAGCATTGTTAGTTGATTCCTGCGATCAGATTATTCGACGTGGGAGTGCACGTGGCGGAGTCCACGCCGGCCATCTTGGTCATCGTGCTGCCCAGGATGTACTCGAACATGGAGGGCGGCACCGACGAATACTTGACTACCGGATTGTGTTCGCTGCGCTTGGTCAGCTCGGCGTAGACCTCGGGGGTCAGCGCGCCGGGAGCGGCCTTGGCTTCCTTGATCCAGTTGTCGAACCCTTCTTGCGACATGGCGTGCGCCTTGAAGCGCATGCCCGAGAAACCGCCGCCGCTGTAGTTGGCCGAAATGCCGGCGTAGGTGCCGATTTCGCGCGCGTTCAGGTGCAGCTTGGTCTCCATGCCGGCCATCGAGTAGATCTGGCTGCCCAGCTGCGGGATGAAGAACGAGTTCATGACCGTGGCCGAGGTGATCCGGAAATTGACCGGAACGTCCACCGGGAAGGCGATCTCGTTGACCGTGGCGATGTCGTACTCGGGGTAGATGAACAGCCACTTCCAATCCAGCGAAACCACCTCGATGGTCACCGGCTTGTGCTCGGAGACGAGCGGCTTGTAGGGGTCCAGCGCATGCGTGGAGCGCCAGGTGATCACGGCGAGGATCGCCACGATGATGCAGGGCACGCTCCAGACCACGACTTCGATCGCGGTGGAGTGGGCCCACTTGGGCTGGTAATCGGCTTTGGTATTGGATGCGCGGTATTTCCAGGCGAATGCCAGGATCATGACGATGACCGGAATCACGACGATGAGCATGAGCCCGGTCGTCGTGAACAGCAGCGTCCTTTCCTGCATGCCGATGTCTCCCTTGGGGGAGAGGATTTCCATGTTGCAGCCGCCAAGCAGCATGACCGCGCCGACGCCAAGAATGCGCGTAAGGGTCGCAAGGAGGGGGTGTTTCACGTACAGCCTTGGATGGATGATGGGAAATGCTGCGTAGCAGCAGACTGGAATGCTGCTAGGCAGCAACGTCCATCCTATCGGTTTGATCTGGGTCAAGCCTGCGACGAATGGTCGCATTGCCTGGCGCCGCGCCGGCCCCATTGTCCGGGCTTAGGGGTTTTCCCTGGCGGGAGAAGGGTTTAGCGCCGGGGGCGGGGTGCGACGATATGTCGCACCTGCACAAAGCCGGGGTGCGACTTTATGTCGCACCTGCACAAATCAGTCGACCAGCACTTCGCGTTCCGGCCCCGGTTTTTTCGCCAGCTTGCGCTGCAGGGAGCGGCGGTGCATGCCGAGCAGGCGGGCGGCGGCCGAGACGTTGCCGCCGGTTTCGTGCAGGGCCTGGTGGATGTGTTCCCATTCCAGGCGGTGCAGCGGGGTCATGGTGGTTTCGATGGCCACGGACTCGGGCTTCACCAGCCCCAGCGTGCGCAGGATCATGGGCGCGGTGGCCGGCTTGGGCAGGTAATCGTCGGCGCCGCGCTTGATGGCCTCCACGGCGGTGGCCACGCTGGCGTAGCCGGTGACCAGCAGGATGCGCATGTCCGCGCGCAGCGCGCGCAGCGGGCGGATCAGGGTCAGGCCGGAGTCCTCGCCCAGGCGCAGGTCCACCAGGGCGAAGGCGGGGCGGATCTCTTCGGCCACGCGCAGCGCTTCCGCGATGCCGGTGGCGGTGCGGGTTTCCAGGCCGCGCCGCGACAGGCTGCGCTGCAGCGTCCGGACGTAAAGCTCGTCGTCGTCGATCAACAGGCCAAGATCGGTTGGATTCATCACATTCAAGTCCCTGGACTGCCCTGGGTCTGGCCCAGCGGCAGGTAAAAGCGGATGCGCGTGCCTCCCCCTTCGGCGGCGGTCATGGTCATTTCTCCTCCGAGCTGCTCGACCGTGGCGTGCGACAGCGCCAGGCCCACGCCCAACCCTCCCGGCTTGCCGCTGTTGAACAGGCTGGTGGCCGGCAGCACGGTGTGGTCGGGGTCGAAACCCTGGCCGTAATCCCGCACTTCGCCGCGCAAGGCGCCATAGCCGTACTCCAGATGCAGGTCCACGCGCGGCACGTTGACGGCTTCGCCGGCGTCGGCCGCGTTGTTCAGGAGCGCCTGCAGCAGATGGGCGATGGCCGGATCGACCCGCAGGCTGCCGGGCAGGGTGCCCGAACGCTGCAGATCGATGGTCGGCCGGATCAGGCGCCATTGTCCCACCACGCGCACCAGGTCCACGGCGGTTGGGACCGCCAGATTGCGGATACGTTCCCGGCACAGGGCCAGAAGCTGGCTGAGCGTGGACACGTCGGCGCGCAGATCTTCGTCCTTGACCTCGGCGGCGATCTCGTCGGCCAGCAGCGTCATGGTCGCCAGCGGCGTGTTCAGCTCGTGCGCCATGGCCGCGGCGTGGGTGGCCAGCGCCACGATGCCCTCGTTGCGGGTGAAGCGCTCGCGCAGCCGGGCCAGTTCGCGCTCGCGGGCGCGCAGGTCCGAGGCCAGGCGGGTGGAGAACACCAGCACCACCACCACCGAGATCAGGAAGTTGGCGCCGATGCCCCACAGCAGCAGGTTGTGCGAATCCACCTCGCCGCGCAGCGGCTGGCCGAAGATGGCGGCCGCCGCGTAGCCGGAGATCCCCGCCACCGCCGCGGCCAGCGCCCAGTTGCGCGGCAGCGCCAGGGCCGCCAGCGCGGTCAGGATCAGGAACATCATGCCGAACGGATTGTTGATGCCGCCGCTCCAGCCCACCATCCAGGCCAGCACGGCCATGTCCACCAGCAGATGGCCGAACGCGGTCGCGTGCGACAGGTCGCGGCGCTGGCGCAGCCGCAGGCTGGCGTAGACGTTGAACCCGATCAGCGCGCCCACGCCCAGCCATAGCGGCTCCAGCGGCAGGGCCAGGCCCAGCACGCCGCTGGCCAGCAGGATGGTCGCGGCCTGGCCCGCGATGGCGAGCCAGCGCAGACTGCAGAGGGTACGCAGGAAGGAAAAGGCGGAACTACCGGGCATATCCAGACACAGAGGGCCGGCCAGCGGGCCGGCGGGGCCAGCGTCCGGCTGCGCGCGACGCTGGCATCCGGGGCGCGGCGGGGGCGCCGGCGCGGATGTGCAGGCATTGTATGGCGAATCGGCGGCGGACTCCGGCGCCAGGGGGATTTATTGTGTCCCCAATTATTCGGGCGCCGGCGTCCCGCTTCAATGCGCGTGGCCGGCCGCGGGCTTGGCCGCCGCGCCCAGCGGCCGCGCCTCGGCGTCCACCGTGATGCGGCGCTGCTGGCGCTGGGCGTCCTCGATCACCAGCGTCAGCGGCACGTGCTGGCCCGCGTTGATCTGGCTGACCAGGTCGATCAGCATGACGTGGTAGCCGCCGGGCTTGAGCTCGACCGCCTGACCGGCGGGCAGGTCGATGCCGGCCACCTGCCGCATTTTCATGACGTTGTCCTGCATCGCCATTTCGTGGATCTCCACGTTCCGGGCGGCCGGCGACTCCACCGCGACCAGGCGCGCCGGCGCGGTGGAGGTCAGGCGCATGAAGGCGCCGGTGGCGTGCTGGTTGGGCACGCTGGCGCGGACCCAGGGTTCCTGCACCGAGAGCGAGGCGTCCTGGGCGTAGGCGGTCGGGGCGGCGGCCAGGGCGCACAGGGCGAAGGCGGCGGCCAGGGATTTGAATGCGGTTGCTTGCATGGCTTGTTCCTATCTCTATTAGTAGCGGGCGGGTCAGAGCACGGTGCGCAGGTCTTCGACGCATTCCTGCGCGCTTTGCTGGTGGCGCAGGGCCAGGCGCAGCTTGCCCTGGGCGTCGATGACGTAGGTCAGGGCGGTGTGGTCCATGGTGTAGGACGAGCCCGTGGCGACCTTCTGGTAATAGACCTTGAACGACTGGGCGGCGGCGCGGGTCTGCTCGGCGTCGCCGCGCAGGCCGATGAAGCCCGGATCGAAGGCCTGGGTATAGGCGCGCAGGATCTCGGGCGTGTCGCGCTCGGGGTCCACGGTGATGAAGAGCACGCGCAGCCGTTCTGCGTCCGCGCCCAGCAAGTTCTTGATTTCCACGGCGCGCGTGAGCGCGGTGGGGCAGATGTCCGGGCATTGGGTGAAGCCGAAGAACAGCATGACCGGATGGCCGCGGTAGTCGGCCAGCGTGCGGGGCTTGCCGTCGGTGTCCTGCAGCTGGAAATCGCCGGCCGGCATTTCGGAGAGATCCATGCCGTGCAGTTTCGGGGCATCGGGGCCGCAGCCGCTCAGGGCCAGCAGCGCGAGCGAGGACAGCAGCACGCGGCGCCGCGGATCGGGCGCGTGCGAGGGCGCGCCGGCGGGGGCGCGCAGGAAGCGGGAAAACATGTTTACCTCGTCGGTTGACGTTCGGGCAGGGCGCGCGGCGCGGCCGCGCGGTTATGCGGCGTCAGGCGAGGAAAGGCGGAGCACGCGAGCCCAGCGGCGGGCCCTGGGCGCCTTGCGTGGGCAGGGCGCGGGCGGCGGGCCGCGACGGCGCATGCCGCGCGGCGGCGGGAACGAGGACGGCGGGCGCGGCGGCTGGCGCGGGCGTGAGATGCGCAAGCAGGCCGAAGGGGCACTGCGCGCCGGAGCCGGCGTTATCGTGGCCGGCGTTCTTGCCCGACCGGGACTTGGCGGCCAGCTGCAGGGCCAGCGCCGGCGGGGCGCCGGCGGCCGAGCAGAAGGTGACTTCGAGCCGGCCGTCGTGCAGCGCGCCCACGTCGGGCATATAGCCGGCCGGCACCAGCGCGCGTAGCGCCAGCGCCATCAGCGCCAGCCACAGCAGGGCCGTGGCGCGCGCGGCGCGTGCGGCGGGCTGGCGACGGAGCTGGCGGGACGTGGCTGGCATGACGGCCATTCTACCCGCGCCGCCGCGCGAAAATCTTGGTACCCTTGAACGCACTTCGTCCCGACCACCGATTTTCAGTGCCCCAGGTTTCAGCGCTTTCCTCGTCCCCTGTCCCACTCATAGGCGCGCCGCATGCCGGCGCCAGCCGGCCCCGGCCGTCGCGGCACCGGTCCATCCTGCGCCGCTGGCTGGGGCTGGCCGGCATCGCGCTGCTGGTGCTGCTGTCGGCCTGCGGTTCCACCAAGGTCCAGCCCGGCTATTACCGCGTGCAGTCGGGCGACACGCTCTACCAGATCGCGCGCAAGCAGGGCGCCAGCGTCAGCGACCTGGTGCGCTGGAACCGCCTGTCCAACGCCAACGCCATCGAAGTCGGCCAGGTGCTGCGCGTCGAACCGCCCGCCGGCCAGGCGCGCACGTCCACGCCCACCAAGGCCAAGACGCGCGCGCAGACCACGCGCAAGCCGGCGGCCACCTCGTCGGCGCGGCGGCGCACGGCGCCGCCGGGCGCGATCTCGCTGATCTGGCCGGCGCAGGGCAAGGTCACGCGCGGCTACGACGGCTCGGGGTCCAACGGCATCGTCATCAGCAATTCCGCCGGCACGCCGGTGGTGGCGGCGGCGCCGGGCACGGTGGCTTATTCGGGCAGCGGGCTGCGCGGCTACGGCCATCTGGTCATCGTCAAGCACAACGCCAGCTTCCTGAGCATCTACGCCCACAACCGCAAGCTGCTGGTCACCGAAGGCCAGCGCGTCAGCCAGGGGCAGAAGATCGCGGAAATGGGCAATAGCGACAGCAAGCAGGTGGGCCTGTATTTCGAGCTGCGCTACGACGGCCAGGCCGTCGATCCGGCCGGCTCGCTGCCGCCGAAGTAAGCCGCGCCTCCCTCAGACGCCCGGGGCGGCGTGCGCCGCCTCTTGCGTCAGGGTGGAGATGAACGCCGCGGTGCGCGGGTCCGCGGGCCGGCTGAACAGCTGGCCCGAATCGCCGGATTCGACCACGGCGCCGTCCAGCAGGAACACCACCTCGCGCGATACGCTGGCCGCCAGCCGCAGGTCGTGCGTGGCCATCAGCATGGTCATGCCCTCGGCCGCCAGCTGGCGCAGCACGTCCACCACCTCGGCCGCCAGGCCGGGATCGAGCGCCGAGGTCGGCTCGTCGCACAGCAGCACGCGCGGGGCCGGCGCCAGCGCGCGGGCGATGGCCACACGCTGCTGCTGGCCGCCCGACAGGTTGGCGGGCCAGGCGTCGGCCTTCGGCAGCATGCCGACCTTTTGCAGCAGTTCCTCGGCGCGGGCGCGGGCCCGGTCGGCCGGCCACTTCTGCACCGTCACCAGGCCTTCCATGACATTGCCGATCACGGTCTGGTGCGGAAACAGCTGGAAGTTCTGGAACACCATGCCGGTCTGCATGCGCACGCGCTGCACCTGCTCGCGCGGTAGCTTGCGGCCGGGTTCGAAATCCACGCTTTCCGGGCCGATCACGAGCCGGCCGCGGTCGGGCACTTCGAGCAGGTTCACGCAGCGCAGCAGCGTGCTCTTGCCGCTGCCGGACGGGCCGATCAGGGCGGTGACGCTGCCTTCGGCGATGCTCACGTCGACCTGCTTGAGCACCGGGTTGCCGCCGAACGCTTTCTCTATCTTTTCCAGGCGGATCATCGGTTCTTCTCCGCAAACACCGCGTGCTGGCCGAAGCGCCTTTCCAGCCGGACCTGGGCGGCCGACAGGACGGAACTGAACGCCAGGTAGATCAGCGCGGTCTCGGTGTAGAGGATCAGCGGTTCATAGGTGACCGCGGCGATGCGCTGCGCGGCCTGGAAAATCTCGGGCACGGTGATCGCCGCGGCCAGCGAGGTGTCCTTGACCAGCGCGATGAAGGAATTCGACAGCGGCGGCACGGCCACGCGGGCCGCCTGCGGCAGCACGGTGCGGCGCAGCGCCTGCGCGCGCGTCATGCTCAGCGAATAGGCGGCCTCCCATTGGCCCTTGCCGATGGATTCGATGGCGCCGCGGATGACTTCCGAGTTGTAGGCGCCCACGTTGAGCGTGAAGCCGATCAGCGCGGCCGGCAGCGGGTCCAGCACCAGGCCGGCCTTGGGCAGCCCGTAGAAGATCACGAAGAGCTGCACCAGCAGCGGCGTGCCGCGGATCAGCCACACGTAGAAACGCGCCACCGCCACCAGCGGCGCCGGGCCGAACAGCCGGATCAGCGCGACCACGAAGGCCAGCGCCAGGCCCAGCACGAAAGACAGCAGCGTCAGCGGCACCGTGAACGTCAGCCCGGCCATGAGCAGCGGCCAGAACGAATCGGCCATGAGCTGGATCCAGGCCGGCATCGTCCACGCCGCGACCTGGGCCAGCAGCCAGTCGGGCATCACCGCTTGCAGCCAGGCAGGTGGCGTCATGTAGGCTCCAGCGGCTTATTGGGCCGACAGGTCGGTGCCGAAGTATTTGACCGAGATGGTCTTGTAGGTGCCGTCGGCCTTCATGTCGGCCAGCGCCTTGTTGATGGCGGCCTGCAGCTCGGGGTTGCCCTTGCGGATCAGCACGCCCGAGTTGCTGAATTCGGCGGTCTTGTCGGTGGCGGCGATCTTGACGCGCGCGTTGGGCTTTTGCTTCTTGAAATCCAGGAACGACAGGTTGTCGTTGACCGTGGCTTCGACCCGGCCCGAGGTCAGCAGGTCGATGGCCTCGTTGAAGCCCTGCACCGCGATGACCTGCGCGCCGTGGCTCTGCGCGAGCTTGCCGAAATTGCTGGTCAGCGTGTTGGCCGACTTCTTGCCCTTGAGATCGGCGAAGGACTTGATGCTGGTATTGTCGTCGCGCACGATCAGCACGGCGGCCGAGGAGATGTACGGATCGGAAAAGTCGTACTTGGCGCGGCGCGCGTCGGTGATGCCCACCTGGTTGATCACGGCGTCGTAGCGCTTGGCGTCCAGGCCGGCGATGAGGCCGTCCCACTTGCCTTCGACGAATTGGGCCTTCACGCCCAGGCGCTGGGCGATGGCGCGGCCGATGTCCACGTCGAAACCGGTAAGCTCGCCGGATGCGTTGTGGAAAGTGAAGGGAGCGTAGGTGCCTTCGGTGCCGATCTTGAAGACGCCCGCGGCCTTGATCTGGTCCAGGCCGGACTGGGCATGGACGGCGGACAGGGCGGCGAACTGGACCAGGCCGGCGGCCAGCAGGGTACGGAAGAGTTTCATGGCGGTGCTCCACGGATGGTGGGTATCACTGTGGAGAGCATGCGGGGCTGCGATGCCCTCCGGCGTAGCCGCACTCTAACAACTGGCCTATTTTTCCACAAAGCATAAGGAATAGTAAAAATATAGCGGCAAGTCATATGGTGTTACCCAAGCCCCGGCGCCCAGCCGCCGGGCTCTTTCATGCGGGACCTTGATGGAGATCGGTGTGGAACAGCGATGGAACAGGCGGGCTTTCATGATGGCGGCCGCGGGCGCCGCGGCGGCCGGGGCGATGCCGGCCAGGGGCGCCGACGGCGCGCGGCGCATGCCGGGCGGAGGCAGCATCACGGACGTGGCCGGCCTGCGCGTGGGCCACTACACCGATACGCGCCGCCCGACAGGCTGCACGGTCATCATCGCCGAGGCCGGCGCCACGGGCGGGGTCGACGTGCGCGGCGCGGCGCCCGGCACCCGTGAAACCGACCTGCTTAATCCGATGAACATGGTGGAGCAGGTGCACGCCGTCCTGCTGGCCGGCGGCAGCGCGTTCGGCCTGGACGCGGCCTCCGGCGTCATGCGCTACCTGGAGGAAAAGAAGATCGGTTTCGACGTGGGCGTGGCGCACGTGCCCATCGTGCCGGCGGCCATTCTGTTCGACCTGGGGGTGGGCGACGCCTCGATCCGCCCGGACGCGGCCGCCGGCTACCAGGCCTGCAAGACGGCCAGCGAGCAGGCCTCCGAAGAGGGCAACGTCGGCGCGGGGGCGGGCGCGACGGTGGGCAAGCTGTACGGTCCCAAGCGCGCCATGAAGGGCGGGCTGGGCAGCGCCTCGCTGCGCGTGGCCGGCGTGACCGTGGGCGCCATCGTGGCGGTCAACGCGGTGGGCGACGTGCTGGACCCGTCGACCGGACGCATCCTGGCCGGCGCGCGCACCGCCGACGGCAAGATGCTGCTGGACACCCGCGCCGCCATCCTGGCCGGCGACCTGCCCAAGTCGATGCGCCCGGGCGCGGCCACCACCATCGGCGCGGTCGCCACCGACGCCAGGCTCACCAAGGCGCAGGCGCAGAAGATCGCCGCCATGGCGCACGATGGCCTGGCCCGGACCATCAACCCGATCCACACCATGCTCGACGGCGACACGATCTTTGCGTTGGGCACGGGGGCTTCCGGCAAGACCGCCAACGTCACGCTGCTGGGCGTGATGGCGGCCGAGGCCATGGCCATCGCGGTGCAGCGCGCCATCCTGTCGGCGCGCGCGCTGGAGGGCTATCCGGCCGCGGTGGATTTCATCGTCTGATATTGCGGGTTCGTTCGTCCGCCTGACCCGCCTTTGTCACAGAATCGGCCCATGATTCAAGGTCCGGCGCATGGCCGGCGTGGAGGGGCGCATGTACCAAGGCGAACGACTCAACGGCGCGACGCATCTGGCGGGCCTGGCGCTGGCGGTGGCCGCGTCGGGCGCGCTCATTTCGCGCGCCGCCGAACTCAACGTGAATACCCGCCAGATCGTCGGCTGCGCCGTGTTCGCCGCCTCCATGATCGCGGTCTACGCCTCGTCGGTGCTGTTCCACTGGTCGCGCGGCCGGCGCAAGGCGCTGTGGGCCAAGGCCGACCACAGCGCCATCTACCTGCTGATCGCCGGCACCTACACGCCGCTGGCGTTCGGCCCGGTCGAGCACGGCTGGGGCGCGGCCATGGGCGTGGCCATCTGGCTGCTGGCCGCGCTGGGCATCGGCCGTGAACTCTGGTGGGCGCGCGGGGCGCCGCCGGCGCTGCCGCTCTACCTGACGATGGGCTGGCTGGGCGTGGCGTTCGCCGCGCCCATCGCGGGCTCGCTATCGTCGGCCGGGCTGGCTTGGCTGCTGGCCGGCGCGGCCATCTATACCGCGGGTACGCTGTTCTACGTCAACGACAAGCGCTGGCGCCATGCGCATGGCATCTGGCATCTGTGCGTCATGGGGGGGACGGCCTGCCATTTCGTGACGGTGTTCGGGTTTCTGCATGCGGGGGCGGCTTTCGCCGCCTGAAGGGTTGCGCGCGCTCGATATCCGAGTTTTTGCGCAAGGAATTTCGCGCTGCACCCATCCTACGATCCCCGAACGGGGAATGTTCGACGACTCGTAGGATGGGTGCAGCGCGAGAACCCCGACGCAAGAACCCAAGTCTCGAGCGCGCGAAACCCATCAGCCCGAAACCCACCCTAACTCACCGCCATCCCCCCAACGGCAACATCCCGCCGCGGCTCTTCACCTTGCGCATGACGATATGCGAGCAAAGATCCCGCACGCCCGGGATCTTGCTGAGCTTGTCCTCCACGAACTGCGAAAACGCCGCAAGATTACGGGTGCGCACGGTCAGGATGTAGTTGGACGCGCCCGTCACGATGGAGGCCTCGGTGATTTCGTCGTGCAGCGCGATGCCGGCCAGGAATTCCTCGTGCCAGCCGGGGCGGGACTGGTCCAGCGACACGTGCACCACGGCCTCCAGTTCGAAGCCCAGCTTTTCGCCGTCGAGCACGGCGCGGTAGCCGCGTATCAGGCCGGCTTCTTCCAGCGCGCGCACGCGCCGCAGGCAGGCCGAGGGCGACAGCGCCACCTGCTCGGCCAGGTCCTGGTTGCTGAGGTGGGCGTCTTCCTGCAGGCGGTAAAGAATCCGCTTGTCTATGGCGTCTATCTGCATGGCGCAATCAAATTCCGAAAAAGTCGATTTCGTGCAATTCACTGCGGAAACCTAGGGTATTCCGCGCCCGGATTTGCAATATATCAGCCTGCCGGCGCTGATAGTATTTATCGGGAAATATGCCCGAGATGGAGCCGTGATGAATACCCGCGAAGATTGCGTGAACGCCGACCGCCAGGACCCCCTGGCGCCCCTCAAAGACCGTTTCGACCTGCCGCCGGGCGTGCTGTACATGGACGGCAATTCGCTGGGCGTGCTGCCCAAGGCCGCCGCCGGCCGCGCGGCCGCCGTGATCGGCCAGGAATGGGGCGCGGGCCTGATCCGCAGCTGGAACACCGCCGGCTGGTTCGAGCTGCCCGCACGCCTGGGCGACAAGCTGGGCGGCCTGCTGGGCGCGCGCGAAGGCGAACTGGTGGTCACCGACACGACCTCGCTGAACATCTTCAAGGCGCTGGCCGCCGCGCTGCGCATCCAGCAGCAGAAGCAGCCGGCGCGCCGCGTGATCCTGTCCGAGCGCGACAACTTCCCCACCGATCTGTACATGATCCAGGGCATGATCGACCTGCTGCAGCAGGGCTACGAAATGCGCCTGATCGACGAGCAGCTGCCGCTGGAGGCCGCGCTGGACGATTCCGTGGCGGTGATGCTGCTCTCGCATGTGAACTACCGCAGCGGCCAGATGCACGACATGGCCGCCGTGACCGCGCTGGCGCACGAGCGCGGCGCGCTGGCGATCTGGGACCTGGCGCACGCCGCGGGCGCGGTGCCGGTGGACCTGAACGGCGCCGACGCCGACTTCGCCGTGGGCTGCACCTATAAGTACCTGAACGGCGGCCCCGGATCGCCGGCCTTCATCTGGGTGGCGCCGCGCCACACCAAGGACTTCCGGCAGCCGCTGTCCGGCTGGTGGGGCCATACGCGTCCCTTCGACATGGCGGTGGCCTACGAGCCGGCCGGCGGCATCCGGCGCTACCTGTGCGGCACCCAGCCCATCGTCTCGCTGTCGCTGGTGGAGTGCGGCCTGGACGTGGCGCTGGCGGCCGACATGGCCGAGGTGCGCAGGAAGTCGCTGGCGCTGGGCGACCTGTTCATCGCGCTGGTCGAGGCGCGCTGCGCGGATCATCCGCTGACGCTGGTGACGCCGCGCAACCACGCCGAGCGCGGCAGCCACGTCAGTTTCCGCCATCCCAACGGCTTCGAGGTGATGCAGGCCCTGATCGCGCGCGGCGTCATCGGCGACTACCGCGAGCCCGAGGTGCTGCGCTTCGGCCTCACGCCGCTGTACTTCGGCTATGCCGACGTATGGGATGCGGTCGACATCCTGAAGGACGTGCTGGACAGCCGCGCCTGGGACCGGCCCGAGTTCAAGCTGCGCGCCGCCGTGACCTGAACCGGGACACGGCAGCGACAGATCCGAGCGCGGGCCGCAAAGGCCCTGTATCCAGATAGAGAGCGCAGTACAAGGAGGAGACTATGCCGCAACAACAGGGATTCGGCCGCATCGCCGAACGCGAACAGGGGCTCAAGCGGCGCTTGACCTCGGGGCAGATGAGCATGATCGCCATCGGGGGCGCGATCGGCACGGGGCTGTTTCTGGGCAGCAAGTTCGCCATCGGCTTCGCCGGTCCCAGCGTGATCCTCAGCTACGCCATCGGCGGGGTGATCACGCTGCTGCTGATGGGCTGCCTGGCGGAAATGACGGTGGCGCATTCCACCTCGGGTTCCTTCGGGGCCTATGCCGAACACTACATCGGCCCGCTGGCCGGCTTCCTGGTGCGCTACGCGTACTGGTCCTGCGTGGTGCTGGCGGTGGGCACCGAGGTCACCGCCGTGGCCGAATACATGAAGCTCTGGTTCCCGGGCGTGCCCGGCTGGCAGTGGGTCTGCCTGTTCTCGGCGCTGCTGATCTGCGTGAACGCCATGAGCGTCAAGGCGTTCGGCACCGTGGAGTACTGGTTCTCGACCGTCAAGGTCAGCGCCATCGTGGCCTTCATCATCCTGGGCGCCTACGTGGTCTGGGGCGAGCCCCAGTACGGCGCGGCGCTGTACACCTCGCATGGCGGCTTCTTCCCGAATGGCGTCTGGGGCATGTGGATCGCGGTGGTGATTTCGATCTTCAGCTACCTGAGCGTGGAGATGATCGCGGTGGCCGCGGGCGAGGCCGAGGACCCCGAACGCGCGGTCAAGCAGGCTTTTCGCGCCACCATCGCGCGCCTGGTGGTGTTCTACCTGCTGACGCTGGCGCTGATCCTGGCCATCGTGCCCTGGGACGAGGCCGGCAAGGGCGGCAGCCCCTTCGTGAAGGTGATGCAGTCGCTGGGCATTCCGGGCGCGGCCGACGTCATCAATTTCATCGTGCTGGTGGCGGCGCTGTCGGCCATGAACAGCCAGCTCTACATCACCACGCGCATGATGTTCAGTTTGTCGCGCGCCGGCCATGCGCCGGCGGCGCTGGGGCGGCTGTCGCGCAGCGGCACGCCGCTCAATGCGCTGCTGGTGTCGACCAGCGGCATCGCCATCGCGGCGGTGCTGAACGTGCTGTATCCCGAAACCGCGTTCACGCTGATGATGGCGATTTCGATGTTCGGCGCCTTGTTCACGTGGATGATGATCTTCGTGACGCATTACTTCTTCCGGCGGCGCTGGGCCCGCGAAGGCGGCGCGCCGCTGTCGTTCCGCATGCCGGGCTTTCCGGTGCTGACGCTGCTGGGCGCGGCCGCCATGCTGGCCATTCTGGGCACCACGTACTTCACCGGCGTATTCAAGATGACGCTGGTGTTCGGCGTGCCGTTCCTGCTGATCCTGGCGGGGGCCTACGGGCTGTTGCTGCGCAAGCGCGCCGCGCCGGCGGCGCTGCCCTCGCGCCAGCCGGGCGCCTGACGGGACGGGCCGCTTCAGGCGTGCGCCAGGCGGTCTGCGCCGCCCGCCGGCGCGGCGGCGGCCGGTTCCTGCGGCGCCGGCGCGAACACCCGCAGCCGGTGGCCGTCGGGGTCCAGCGCGACGAAGGTGCGGCCGAAGTCCATGTCGGTGGGCGGCTGCAGGATGGGCAGGCCGCGCAGGCTCCAGTCCAGGTGGCGGCGGTCCAGCGTGTCGGCGTCCGGCACGGTGAACGCCAGTTCCGAGGCGCCGCCGCGCCCGGCGGCGGCGGGCTCCACGGTATGGCGCGACCACAGGCCCAGCATCAGGCCGGAATCCAGCGCGAACAGCGCGAACGTGGGCGAGCTTTCGATCGGCGGGCGCTGCAGCAGCGCGCTGTAGAACGCGGCGCTGGCGGCCGGCTTGTCCACATAGAGGATAACGAAATTGGTGTCGGACATGATGCGCTCCAGGTGAGTGACGCGCTCATCTTAGACAGCGGTACTGTCAGTTTTTGGCAGTAGTGTTCAAGCCGCCCGGCTGCGGCCGCGCTCGATCGCGCGCCACTCCTTGAGCAGCGCATGGCGGCGCTTGGGATAGCGCGGGCCGGGCGTCAGCGCGGCGATGCGGTCGGTGCGGAAATGGCGGAAATCCTGGCGCAGCTCGCACCAGGCCATGACGATGCGCACGCTGTCGAAAAAGCCCAGCGCGAACGGCCAGATCACGCGCGCCGAATCCGCGCCCTTGTCGTCGCGGTAGCTGATGCCGATCTTGCGTTCGTCGCGGATGGCCTGGCGGATCAGCGACAGGTCCACGCGGTCGACCACGGTCATCATGCTGGGGCCGACCAGCAGCGGGATGGCGTCCAGCCCGTCGCGCAATTCCGCCGGCAGCACCGCGCCGATCTTGGCCAGCGCGTTGCTGGCGGCCTGCGCCAGCCGGGGATCGGCGCGGCCCGCGACCCAGCGGGTGCCCAGCACCAGGGCCTCGATTTCCTCGGTGCTGAACATCAGCGGCGGCAGCATGAAGCCGGGCCGCAGCACGTAGCCCACGCCCGGCTCGCCCTCGATCTCGGCGCCCTGCGATTGCAGCGTGGCGATGTCGCGGTACAGGGTGCGGATGCTGACGCCCAGGTCGGCGGCCAGCTGGCGGCCGCTGACGGGGCGGCGATGGCAGCGCAGCGTCTGCAGCAGATCGAGGAGTCGGGCGGTGCGGGACATGGGGCGGGCGGACGGGCCGGAATTACGTAATGCTGCCACGAAATGGCAGCATCCGGGGCCGCGCCGCCCCGGCGTTTCAGCGGCTTGCCGGCTTGCCGCTGGCCACGTCCAGCACCGAGCCGTCTTCCAGGCTGACGCGGTAGATCTCGCGCACCACGTTGCCGGCGAAGCCGATCTCGACGATGGACACGTCCTTGAACGTGGCGGGGATGCCGTCGGGCAGCGCGGCGTTGAACTTGGCGGCCTCCTGCGCCATGGCCTCCTGCAGCCGGGCGTCGTACTGCGCCATGCTGTAGACCAGGGTGGTGTGCGGGTTGTGCGCGCGCACCTCCTGGCCGTCCTTCATGACGTTCACGCCGCTCACGCCCACGGACTTGACCAGTTCCTTGCCGGCGTCGCCCATCTTGGCGTAGACCGGGCCGGTGACGCGCGGCAGCGGGCCGTCGCGCAGCGGCGCCAACGCGGCGGTGGCCACGGTGTTGTAGCGCATCATGTCCTCGAAGCCCTGGCCGCTCTTGACCACGCCCAGGTCCAGCCACCACGGATGGCCGGCGCCCTTGGCGGCTTCGGTGGGATAGAAGTTCTTCAGCGTCACCTGCAGCGGCGCCGGCGGCTTGGGCAGGGCCTTGAGCATGCGGGCCGGCGTGGCCGGATCGGCGCTGTGGATGTGCACCACGGTCACGTGCGGCATGTTGGGCGTGTCGGCTTCGGTCTTCAGGCCCAGCTTGAGCAGATCGGCCTTGAGCGTGGGCCGGATCTTGGCGTCCAGCACCGCATTGACGTCCTGGGGCAGGCGGTAGACCACGCCGTAGGTGGCCTTGTGTTCGCGGAACCCGGGCTGGTCCAGCGCGCTGTTGTCGATGGGCGCCGCGGCGTGCGCGGCGGACGTGGAGGCGAACAGGCCGAAAGCGGCCAGCTTGAAGAACACGCGCTTGATCATGGGGATTCCTTTGGGCGGCAGGCCGTGAGAGGCATCCGCAGTGTGCGGCGCGCGGATGTAATGCATATTGCAGCAAACAAAAGAATCCCGATGCCAGCCCCCGCTAGGCCGATGGCAGCGCACTAGCCCAGAAAGACGATGGCGACGATGGCGATGCCCAGCAGCAGGTTCACGCCCACCCAGCGGCGCACGCCGCCCAGGGCCGCGCCGGCGGCGGGCCAGTCCGAGCGCGCCACGGCCGCGTTCAGCCGCGGGTACAGGGCGGCCCGGATGTAGGCATAGATGGCCATCATGACCAGGCCGCCCGCGGCCATCGCCGTCCAGCTGCGCGGCATGAAGAAGGCGCCGCCCGTCTGCGCCGCCTGGGACGCCTCCTGGCCGATCATGGCGACGCCCGACAGCAGGATCAGCACGATGGCCCCCAGCACGGCGTTCAGGAAGGGCCCGAGCACCGAGGCCATCAGCGGCAGGCGCACGGGCGGCTCCAGCCGGGCGACGGCGGGACGCAGGAAACAGTGGGCGAACAGCATGCCGCCGACCCAGAGAATCACGGCCATGACATGGACGAACTTGAGCGCGCTGTAAAGCATGGAACCCGCCTTTGCATGAGGCCGTCGGGACGGCGAAATCTGTCCCCATCATATCTCCGACCGATGCGGCGCGCGGCTCGGCTTGGCGGCTCTAGAATGAGATTGATTGTTATTCGTAAATCAAGCCTCAAGGAGCCTGACGTGCTGAATCCCGTACCCGGCCCGAGCGACGCCGTCCACCTCCTGTATCGCGCGCATCATGGCTGGTTGCGCGGCTGGCTGGGGAGCCGGCTGGGCAATGCTTGCGACGCCGCCGATCTGGCGCAGGACACCTTCGTGCGCGTGCTGCGGCACCGCCACGAGGTGGGCGCGCTGCGCGAGCCGCGCGCCTACCTGACCACGGTCGCCGGCCGCCTGCTCATCAACCATCACCGGCGCCGCTCGGTGGAGCAGGCCTATTTCGAGGCCCTGGCGCTGCTGCCCGATCAGGCGGCTCCGTCCGCCGAGCAGCGCGCGATCGTGCTGCAGGCGCTGCAGGACATCGACGACATGCTGGCGGGCCTGTCCGCGCCGGTGCGCCAGGCTTTTCTGATGGCGCAGCTCGAAGGCCGCAGCCACCACGAAATCGCGGCCAGGCTCAATGTGTCCCTGCGTTCGGTGCGCCGCTACGTGGCCAAGGGGCTCGAACAATGCATCATGGCGGCGGCCTGAACGCACTGCGCGAAACCGCGGGCGAACTGCCGGCGGTGCCGCGCCGCGTGGCGCGCCAGGCCGCGCGCTGGCTGCTGCGCCTGAGCTCGCCGCGGGCCACGCAGGCCGACTGGCTGGCCTGCTGCCGGTGGCGGGCCAGCAGGGCCGAGCACGAACATGCCTGGCAGCGCGCGCAGCGCGTGTACGCGCGTTTCGGACTGATTCCGCCTGCTGTGGGCATGGCGACGCTGGGCCGCCGTGGCCGGTTCGGGCCTGCCGACGGTCATGGTCTCTAGAGGCATGTTTTTGCCTCGTGGATCAAGAGGACGACCATGGCTTACTTTTCCGCAGGCCGCGCGAGCGGCTTCCGACTCGCCGCTACGGCGCTGCTATCGGCCGCAAGCGCCGGCGCATTGGCCCAGAACGCGGACGCCTTGCGGCAGTTCGCGCCCGTCATCGTGGAGGGCGAGGGCGTAGAAGCCGCGCCCGCCTGGGAAACCCGCAGCCGCCGCGAGCGCCTGGACGATCTGCAAATCCAGGACTGGACCGATCTGGGCAGGCGCGCCGAGCTGGGCGTGAGCTTCAATCGCCAGAACCACAGCATCAATATCCGCGGCCTGGACCAGGACCGCGTGCTGACGCGGGTGGACGGCATCCGCCTGCCGTGGCTGGACGACGGCGTGCGCGAAGTGAAGGGCGGACTGGAAGCGGTGGATTTCAACAGCCTTGCGCGGCTGGACGTCGCGCGCGGCGCCGACGCCAGCGGCGGCGGTTCCGGCGCATTTGGCGGCGTCGTCAATATGTACACGCTCGATCCCTCCGACCTGCTGCGCGACGGCAGGGACTTCGGCGCGCAGGCCAAGGCCGGCCACGATTCCGCCGACACCGGCTGGACAGGCAGCGCGGCGCTGGCCGGCCGTATCCGCAGCAACACCTTGTGGCTCGTGCTGGCGCGGCAGCGCGAGGGCCACGAACGCGATAACCGTGGCGAAGTCGGCGGCTACGGCCCCGATCGCGACAGACCCGACCCCGCGAATCACCGGCAGCGCAGTCTCCTGCTCAAGCTGCAGCAGCGCTTCGAAGGCGGGCACCGGGCCGGCCTGACGGGCGAATTCTTCAAGCGCAACACCGACATCGACAGCCGCTCGGACCAGGGACCCGGCACCAAGTACGAACTCGGCGAAAAACGCAACCGCAGGCAGACGCAACGCCAGCGCGTGTCGTTCGATTATTCCTATCAGGCGCCGGCGGCCGGCGGCCTGGTCGATACCGCAAGCGTCCTCGTCTACTGGCAGCGCCAGCACCTGGTGCACTCGGCCGACGGCTTGCGCAGCGTCGATCGCCGCGCCTACCTCAAGCCGGGCGACCCGATAGGCTACGGATTCCCCAACGGCCCTTATGGCCGTCGCAATAGCACCTGGCTGGCGCAATTCGGGGCCAGCGCCGAAGCCACCGCGCGCATTGCCCACGACGCCGTGGCGCAGTTGTGGACGCTGGGCGCCGAATGGCGCAGCAGCCAGTCCAGCCAGAATTCCAGCGGCTACGACAACTGCCCGACAATGCTTCCGGACCTGCCGAGGAGGTACGGCCCGCGATCCTGCGAACTGCTGCATACCAACCAGGCCGATCGGCCCCGCTCCCGCGGCAGGCAATGGGCCGTGTGGGCGCAGGACGAATTCAGCTTCGTCGACGGCCGCTACACGATCCTGGCCGCCCTGCGCTACGACGGTTACGAGCAGCGGCCGCTGTCCACTACCGACTACCAGCACAATCCGGTCGCGTCCCCCTTGCCGCCGCGCAACCGTGGCGGCCGGCTTTCGCCCAAGCTGCTGGCCACCTGGAAGGCCGCGCGCCATCTGCGCTTCTACGCGCAGTACGCGCACGGTTTCAAGGCGCCCGACGCCACGCAGCTCTTCATCAACTACGGCGGCCCCGAATCGTTGCTGCGCGCGAGCAACCCCTACCTGAAACCCGAGACCAGCAGGGGCTGGGAGCTGGGCGCCAGGCTCGGGTCCGACGCGCTGGGCGCCTCGCTGTCGTGGTTCGACAACCGCTACCGCGACTTCATCGACGCCAGCGCGGTGGTGACCCCGGGTTCGGCGTTGTGGAAGCCGGAATGGGCGGGCGCGTTCCCATGGGGCATCTACGCGACCCAGAACCGGGCCAGGGTGCGCATCTACGGCGCGGACGCCAGCGCCCACTGGCAGTTCGCGCCGGGCTGGCGCGCCTGGGGCTCGCTGGCCTGGGCCGTGGGCAAGGAAACCGACACGGGCACGTTGCTGCCCTCTGTGGCGCCGCTGAAGGCGGTACTGGGCGTGGGCTACCGCCGCGACGCCTGGGGCCTGGAGGCGCTGTTGACCGCGGTGTTGCGCGCCAAACAGCCCGCGGTCCGCCGGGCCCGGCCCAGGCAGCCCCCGCCGCCGGTTTTCTACGCGCCGGGCTATGGCGTGGCCGACCTGACGGCGTACTGGCGGCCCGGGGCGGTGAAGGGGCTGCTGCTGCGGGCGGGCGTCTTCAATCTGTTCGACAAGAAGTACTGGGACGCCCTTACCGTGCAAAGCCCTGGCGCGCCCTGGATGTCGTCGCGGCCGATCGATTGGCAGACCGAATCGGGTCGCAGCGCCCGTGTTTCGCTGATATACCAGTACTGATCCCGAGCCGTCGGCGGCGGCTTGCGCAACCTGTTCCATCGGTCGGAGGACCACCATGAGCCATACCGATTTCACGTCCCGCGCGCAGGCGCTCAGAGCGCGCGACGAGGCGCTGGCCGCCGCAAGGCCGGGCCTGCGCGCCCGCGACCAGGCCCGGGAGCTGGGCGTCTCCGAAGCCGAGTGGGTGGCCGCCGGCTGCGGCGGCCTGAAGGCCACGGCCCTGCAGGGCGTGCCCCAGGAAATCTTCCGGCAGCTCGGCACGCTGGGCAGGGTCATGGCGCTGACGCGCAACGAGTGGTGCGTGCACGAACGCCACGGCGTCTACCAGGGCATCCATGCCGAGAACATGGTGGGGATGGTGCTGGGGCCTGACATCGACCTGCGCATGTTCTTCAGGCGCTGGAAGTCGGCCTGGGCGGTCGAACGCGACGGCAGGCGCAGCCTGCAGTTCTTCGACGGCGAGGGCGTGGCCGTGCACAAGGTGTACACCGATGAAGATTCGGCGGCGGCCTATGACGCGCTGGTCGCCCGCTTTGCGGGCGCGCCGCAATGGCCCGAACCCGAGCCTTACGCGCCGGCGGCCAACGCCGACAGCGTGGCGGACGAAGCGCAATGGCGCGCAGACTGGCTGGCCATGCAGGACATACACGAATTCTTTCCGCTGCTGCGCAAGTTCAAGGTGTCGCGCCTGGCCGGGCTGGCCGCCGCCGGCCCCGACCTGGCGCAGCCCGTGCCCGCGCAATCCGTCGTGCGCATCCTGGAATCGGCGGCGCAGTCGGGGCTGTCCATCATGTGCTTCGTGGGCAACCGGGGCATGGTCCAGATCCATACCGGCCCGGTGCGGCAGCTGCGCCGCACCGGCGCGTGGTTCAACGTGCTAGACGCCACCTTCAACCTGCACCTGGACACCGAGGCGATCGCGGCGGCCTGGGTGGTGCACAGGCCCACCGTCGATGGCTGGATCACTTCGCTGGAGCTGTATTCCGGCTCCGGAGAACTGATCGCGCAGTTCTTCGGCGAACGCCGGCCCGGCCGTCGGCAACTGACGCAGTGGCGCACGCTGGTGGAAAGCCTGTGCAGCGTGCCGCTGGCCGCGTGAGCCGCGCGATGCAGACCTGGCTGGCGCTGGCGGCCGGATGGACGATGGCCGTGGCCGCGCATGCGGGGGCGCCCGAGCGGGTGGTGACGCTGGGCGGCAGCGTGACCGAAATCGTCTACGGGCTGGGGCAGGAGGGGCGGCTGGTGGGCGACGACCTCTCCAGCCTTTACCCCGAGGCGGCCACGCGGCTGCCGCATGTCGGCTACTACCGCGCGGTGCCGGTGGAAGGCGTGCTGGCGCTGGAACCCGACCTGGTGCTGGCGTCCGAACAGGCCGGCCCGCCCGAGGCGCTGCGGCGCCTGGCCGAGGTCGGCGTGCGCGTGGTCACCGTGCCCGACCGGCCCTCGGTGGATTCGCTGCAGGCGCGCATCCGCAACGTCGCGGCCGCGCTGGACGCGGCCCCGCAGGGAGAGCGCATGGTCGAGCGCGTCGCGCGCGAACTCGAACGGGCCGAGGCGGTTCCGGCTTCGCGCGCCCGCGCCATCCTGCTGTTCAAGCTGGGCGGGGTGCTGCGCGGCGCCGGGAACGGCACCGCCGCTAACAAGGTCATGACGATGGCGGGCCTGGTCAATGTGCTGCATGACCAGCAAGGCTACAAGCCGATCTCCGCCGAGGCGGTCAGCGCGCTGGCGCCGGACGTGATCGTGGTCACGAAATCCTCGCTGGCGGCCAGCGGCGGCAAGGCCGGGCTGCTGGCCACGCCCGGCATCGCGTCCACGCCGGCCGCCGCGCGCCAGCGCCTGATCGTCATGGACGATCCGCTGCTGCTCGGCATGGGGCCGCGGCTGCCGCAGGCCCTGACCGAACTCAAGCGCGAGGTCGCCGGTGCGATGGCGCGCTAGCGCCGACCGGATCACGCCGCCGCTGGCCCTGCTGCTGCTGGCCCTGGCCGTGATCGTGGCGGCGCTGGCGGCCAGCAGCAGCGGCGCGGTCCGCATTCCGTTGACCGAACTGCCCGCGCTGCTGTGGGGAACGCCGGCGCCCGGCGGCGAACTCTGGCGCAAGGTGCTGATCGACATCCGCCTGCCGCGCGTGCTGTTCGCGCTGGTGGCCGGCGCCGCGCTGGCCGTGTCCGGCGCCGCCATACAGGCGCTGTTCCGTAATCCCCTGGCCGAGCCGGGCCTGATCGGCGTGTCGGCCGGCGGCGCGCTGGGGGCGGTCGGGGCCATCGTGCTGACCTCCGGCGGCTTCTGGATTCTGGCGCCGGCCGCGTTCGCGGGCAGCCTGCTGGCGACGTTCTGCGCCTATGCGCTGGGCCGGCGCGTGCCGGGCGTGGCCGGACTGCTGCTGGCCGGCATCGCGATCAACGCGGTGGCCGGCGCGGCGATCGGCCTGTTCACGTACGTCGCCAACGATACCCAGCTGCGCGACCTGACGTTCTGGAGCATGGGCAGCCTGGCGGGCGCCAACTGGACGCTGCTGGCGTTCCTGGGGCCGTGGGTGCTGCTGGTGTCGCTGTGGCTCATGCGCCAATGGCGCGTGATGAACGCCTTGCTGCTGGGCGAGCGCGAGGCCCAGCATCTGGGCTATGCGCTCAGGCGCGTGCGGGCCGGGCTGGTGCTGGCCTGCGCGCTGATCGTCGGCCCGCTGGTGGCGGCCACGGGCGGCATCGCGTTCGTCGGCCTGGTGGTGCCGCACCTGGTGCGCATGACGCTGGGCGCCAACCACCGCTGGCTGCTGCCGGCCTGCGTGCTGGGCGGCGCGCTGGTGCTGGCGCTGGCCGACTGGCTGTCGCGCGTGGCCGTGGCGCCGGCCGAGCTGCCGATCGGCCTGGTCACCAGCCTGGTGGGCGGTCCGTTCTTCCTGTGGCTGCTGGGGCGCGGCAGGCGGCGGGGCTGATGCTGGCGGCCGAAAACCTCACGCTGTCGCGCGGCGGCAGCCGCATCCTGGACCGGGTGTCGCTGGCGCTGCGGCCCGGCGAGGTCGTGGGCCTGCTGGGCGCCAACGGCGCGGGCAAGTCCTCGCTCTTGGCCGCGCTGTCGTGCGAACTGCCGCCCGACGGCGGCCGGGTGCGGCTGGACGGGACCTCCCTGGCGCGGTTGCCGCAGCGGCTGCAGGCCCGCCGGCGCGCCGTGCTGCCGCAAAAGCCCGGGCTGAGCTTCGACCTGGACGTGCGCGAGGTGGTGGCGATGGGCGCCTACCCGTTTCCCGAACTGCCGCCGGCGGCCGTGGACGCGCTGGTGGAGCAGGCGCTCCGGCGGGCCGACGCCGGCCATCTGCGCGTCCGGCGTTATCCCGAACTGTCCGGGGGCGAACAGCAGCGCGTGCAGTTCGCCCGCGTGCTGGCGCAGTGCGAGGCCGCGCGCGTGCCCGGCGAGGCGCGCTATCTGCTGCTGGACGAACCCACCGCCAGCCTGGACCCCAGGCACCAGGGCGAACTGCTGCGGGCGGCGGCGGAACTGGCGCACGCGGGCCATACCGGCGTACTGGTGATCCTGCACGACATGAACCTGGCCGCGCGCTGGTGCGACCGCCTGCTGCTGCTTTGCGCGGGGCGCGCCATCGCCGCCGGCGCGCCGGCCGAGGTGCTGACGCCGGCCAATCTGCGCCTGGCCTACGGCATCGACGCGCAGGTGATCGCGCATCCGCTGCAGGCCGGGCGCCTGCTGGTGGTGACGGCGTGACGCGGGGCCGGGCGCCGGTAAAATGGCGCTGAATCCCATTTCACCCACCATTGCACAGGACCCGTGTCATGCCTACTTTTGACGTCGTCTCCGAAGTCGACAAACACGAACTCACCAACGCCGTCGACCAGGCCAACCGCGAACTGTCCACCCGCTTCGATTTCAAGGGCACGGACGCAAAGTTCGAACTGGAAGGCTTCGTCGTGACGCAGGTCGCCTCCAGCGCATTCCAGCTCAAGCAGATGCTCGACATCCTGCGCGGCCGCCTGTCGGCGCGCGGCATCGACGTGCGCTGCCTGGACGTGGCCGATCCGCTGGAGAACCTGGGCGGCGCGCGCCAGAAGGTCACCATCAAGCAGGGCATCGAACAGCCGGTGGCCAAGAAGCTCATCGCGGCCATCAAGAACGCCAAGCTCAAGGTGGAATCGCAGATCAACGGCGACAAGCTGCGCATCAGCGGCAAGAAGCGCGACGACCTGCAAACCGCCATCGCGCTGCTGAAAAAGACCGACGTCGACCTGCCGCTGCAGTTCGAGAACTTCCGCGACTGAAGCCCGGCTCCGGGACGCGGCCGATGGGACATTCCAGTGAGCTGCTGCTGATCGTCGAACTGGCGCGCGCCGGCGGCATGTCGGCCGCGGCGCGCGAGCTGGGCGTCACGCCGGCGGCGGTCAGCAAGCGGCTGGCCCAGATCGAGGCGCGCCTGGGCGTGCGGCTGGTCAACCGCAGCACGCGGCGCCTGAGCCTGACGGCCGAAGGCGAGCTCTACCTGGAAAACGCCCGCCGCATCCTGGGCGAGATCGAAGACCTGGACCAGCTGATCGCCAGCCGCCAGGACCGTCCGCGCGGCCTGCTCAAGGTCAACGCGCCGCTGGGGTTCGGCCGCAGCTATATCGCGCCGGCCATCGCCGAGTTCGCGCAGAAGTATCCCGAGGTGTCGCTGCAACTGCAGCTGACCGACAGCCCGGCCGATTTCGTGCAGGACGCCTTCGACGTGGCGGTGCGCTTCGGCGACCTGCCCGACACGCGCCTGATCGCCCGCAAGATCGCGCCCAACCGCCGCCTGGTGTGCGCATCGCCCGGCTACCTGAAAGCCCACGGCGTGCCCGCCGCGCCGCATGACCTGACGCGGCACCAGTGCATCGTGCTGCGCCAGAACGAAGCGGCCTACGGCCTGTGGCGCTTCACCAAGGGACGCCGCAGCGAAACCGTGAAGGTGCGCGGCAACCTCAGCAGCAACGACGGCGAAGTCACCCTCACGTGGGGCCTGGCGGGCCTGGGCATTCTGCAGCGCGCCGAATGGGACCTGGCGCGCTACCTGCGCAGCGGCCGGCTGGTGCAGGTACTCAAAGACTACGCCTTGCCGCAGGCGGACATCTACGCCGTGTTTCCCGAGAGGCACCACCTGTCCACCAAGGTGCGGGTGTTCGTGGACTTCCTGGTGGGGTACTTCCAGAAAGGCGCCGAAGGGCAGTGGTAATTCAGGCCGCCCACAGGTGCTGCGCCGCGTAGGCGCGCCACGGCCGCCACGCCTCGGCGCGCGCCAGCAGCTGCGCCGGCGTGTAGGCGCGCGATTCCAGCCGTTCCAGCGCGCGTATCAGGCCGATGTCGGCCGACGGAAACGCATCGGGCTCGCGCAGCTGGCGCAGCGCGATGTATTGCGCCGTCCATTCGCCGATGCCGCGGATTTCGCGCAGCCGCAGCACGGACTCGGCCAGGCTGCCGCCGGCTTCGAACAAATGCCTGTCGGCGACCGCCGCGGCGGCCACCGCCGACAGGGTGGCGGCGCGGCTGCGCGGCATGCCCAGCGACGCGAGCTCGGCGCCGGCCACGGCTTCGGGCAGCGGAAAGACGTGCGTGAGCGCGCCATCGGGCTGCGCCATGGGCGCGCCGTGCGCGGCCACCAGCTTGCCGGCCAGCCGGATCGCGGCGGCGACCGTGATCTGCTGCCCCAGCACGGCGCGCATCGCCAGCTCGAAGCCGTCCCAGGCGCCGGGCACGCGCAGCCCCGGCCTGGCCTGGATCAGCGCGGTCAGGACCGGGTCGCGCGCAAACTGCGCGGCGATGGCCACCGGGTCGCTGGCCAGGTCGAACACGCGGCGCAGCCGCGCGATGATGGCGGGCAGGGCCTGCAGCCGCGGAAAACGCACCACGGCCTGCAAGGCATTGCCGGCGCCGGGCCGCACGCTCACCGTGCCCTGGCTGCCGTCCAGGCAGATGGTGCGCGCGTAGGTGTCGCCCTCGATCCGCTCGACGCCGGGGATGGCGCGCAACCGCAGGAAGTCCAGCATCGCGTCCCAGTCGTAGGGCGGGCGGTAGCGCAGCAGCAGCCTGATCTCGCCGTCCTGCCGCGCGGAGACCTCGGGTTTGCCGGAGCGCCGCAGCTCGCCCGGCGCGCGGCCGAACAAGTCGTGGAATATCTCGTTGAAGCGGCGGATGCTGCCGAAGCCCGAGGCGAAGGCGATCTCGGCCATCGGCAGCCGGGTTTCGTGGATCAGCTGCTTGGCCAGCAGCACGCGCCGCGTCTGGGCGACGGCCACCGGCGAGGCGCCCAGGTGCTGGCGGAACTGGCGCCGCAGCTGGCGTTCGCCCACGCCCAGCCGCCGGGCCAGCGCGTCCACGCCGTCCTCGTCCAGCGCGCCGAGTTCGATCAGCTGCAGCGCGCGCGACACGCTGTCGGGCAGTTCGTGCCCCGGGCCCAGTTCCGGCGCGGTTTCGGGCCGGCAGCGCAGGCAGGGATGGTAGCCGGCCTCCTGCGCCGCGGCCGCCGTGGCGTAGAACGTCACGTTCTTCGATAGCGGGGTGCGCGCCGGGCAGACCGGGCGGCAATAAATGCCCGTGGTCTTGACGGCCGTGAAGAAGCGGCCGTCGTAACGGGCGTCGCGCACCTGGATGGCGCTGTAGCAGGCGTCGTGGTTCAAGTCCATGCGGCCATGCTAACGCCGCCGCGCGGCTCCGATCTAGCGGTTTTCGGACATTGTTGTGCACGCGGCATTGCTGTCCGAAAACCGCGAGCGCCGGTCCGCGGCCGGTTCTATATTCTGCCCATGTCCATCGCATAACCGGAGCCCGCATGTCCGTGCAGCCGCAGGTCTTTTTTCTCGAACGGGCGCCCACGCCCATCGGCCGCATGCTGATCCTCGGCGACGAGCGCGGGCAGCTGCGCGCGGTGGACTGGGAGGACTACGAGCCGCGTATGCACAGGCTGCTGCGCACGCAGTACCGCCGGCAGCCCATCGCGCTGCGCGACGCCGCACAGGCCTCGCCCGCGCGCCGCGCGCTGGAGGCTTATTTCGACGGCGCGGTGCGCGCCATCGACGCGCTGGACGTGGCCACCGGCGGCACCGCTTTCCAGCGCCAGGTCTGGCAGGCCCTGCGCGGCATCGCCGGCGGCGCGCCGATCACGTACGGCGCGCTCGCGCAGCGCATCGCGCGGCCCACGGCCGTGCGTGCGGTGGGGCTGGCCAACGGCGCCAATCCGGTGGGCATCGTCGTGCCCTGCCATTGCGTCGTGGGCGCGGACGCGTCGCTGACCGGCTATGGCGGCGGCCTGCACCGCAAGCGCTGGCTGCTGGAGCACGAGGCGCGCTGGTGCCCGCGATCTTCAACCTGAAGTTAAAGTTGTTTTGAATTCCGGGGCGGCCGCGAACAAAGCGCCTCGGTACAGTGCCGACAGACCCTCACCTGCAAGGAGCCCTGTCGGCATATGAAGACTTACCGCATCGCAACCATTCCCGGCGACGGCATCGGCAAGGAAGTGATTCCGGCCGGCCGCCGGGTCATGCAGGAACTGGCCGGACAGGGCGGCCTGCGTTTCGAGTTCGAGGATTTCGACTGGGGCGGCGACTACTACCGCAAGCACGGCGTCATGATGCCGGCCGACGGCCTGGACGCGCTGCGCGACAAGGACGCGATCCTGTTCGGTTCCGCCGGCGATCCGCACATCGCCGACCACATCACGCTGTGGGGCCTGAGGCTGAAGATCTGCCAGGGCTTCGACCAGTACGCCAACGTGCGCCCCACGCGCATCCTGCCCGGCATCGACGCCCCGCTCAAGCGCTGCGCGCCGGCGCAGCTGGATTGGGTGATCGTGCGCGAGAACTCCGAAGGCGAATATTCGGGCGTGGGCGGCCGCGTGCACCAGGGCCATCCCATCGAAGCGGCGACCGACGTGTCCATCATGACCCGCGCCGGCGTCGAGCGCATCCTGCGCTTCGCGTTCCGGCTGGCGCAGTCGCGCCCGCGCAAGCTGCTGACCGTCATCACCAAATCCAACGCGCAGCGCCACGCCATGGTGATGTGGGACGAGATCGCGCTGCAGGTCAGCCGCGAATTTCCGGACGTGACCTGGGACAAGGAACTGGTCGACGCCGCCACCGCCCGCATGGTCAACCGCCCGGCGTCGCTGGACACCATCGTCGCCACCAATCTGCACGCCGACATCCTGAGCGACCTGGCGGCGGCGCTGGCCGGCAGCCTGGGCATCGCGCCCACCGGCAACATCGATCCCGAGCGCCGCTATCCGTCCATGTTCGAGCCCATCCACGGATCGGCCTTCGACATCATGGGCAAGGGCCTGGCCAATCCGGTGGGCACGTTCTGGTCGGTGGTCATGCTGCTGGAGCACCTGGGCGAAACCCAGGCGGCCGCGCGGCTCATGCAGGCCATCGAAAGCGTCACCGCCGATCCGGCGCTGCACACCGGCGACCTGGGCGGCAGCGCGACCACGGAGCAGGTCACTGCGGCGGTCTGCGCCAAGCTGGCCGCGCTGGCGCCGGCCCGCGCGGCCTGAGGCGCCGGCGACACGGCCATACCCATAACGAGGAGACAACCATGCACAAGAAAGCCGTTCGCGCGCGCGCCCTGGCGTTCGCCTGTCTGTTGGGCCTGTCTTTCGCCGGCGCCACGTCGGCGCAAACCTATCCGGCGCGGCCGATCAACCTGGTGGTGCCGTTCCCGGCCGGCGGCACCACCGACGTGCTGGCCCGCGCGCTGGGCCAGGAACTGAGCAAGAGCCTGGGCCAGCCGGTGGTGGTGGAGAACAAGCCGGGCGCCGGCTCCACGCTGGGCGCCGACTACGTGGCCAAGGCCGCGCCCGACGGCTACACGCTGCTGATGGGGGCGGTGCACCACACCATCGCCACCAGCGTCTACAAGAGCCTGCATTACGACTTCCAGAAGGATTTTGCGCCGGTCACGACGGTGGCCCTGGTGCCCAACGTGCTGGTGGTCAATCCCAGGCTGGAGGCCAGGGACGTCCAGGGCCTGCTGACGATGGCGCGGGCCGCGCCCGGCAAGCTGACCTTCGGATCGAACGGCATGGGCACCGGCCAGCACCTGATCGGCGCGCAGTTCGAGAAAGAAGGCCACGTGAAGCTGCTGCACGTGCCCTACAAGGGCAGCGGCCCGTTGACTACCGACCTGCTGGGCGGGCAGATCGACATGTCGTTCGACACCATCACGCCGGTGCTGGCGCACATCCAGAGCGGCAAGCTGCGCGCGCTGGCCGTGACCACGAACAAGCGTTCGGCGGCCCTGCCCGACGTGCCCACGATGGAGGAGGCCGGCCTCAAGCCCTTCGACATGGGCACGTGGTTCGGCGTGCTGGCGCCGGCAGCCGTGCCCAAGGAGGTGGTGCAGCGGCTGAACGCGGAGATGGTGAAGATCATCCGCTCGCCGGATTTCTCGCGCCGCATGGCGGAGATCGGCGCCGTGCCCATCGGCGACAGCCCGGCCGAAATGCAGGCCCGCATCGGGACCGACACCGCGAATTACGCCAAGCTGGTCAAGGAAGCCAAGGTCGCGATCAATTGACGCAGCCCGAATCGTAGGATGGGTGCAGCGCGAGAATTCTTAAGCAAGAACCCGGATGCTGAACGCGCGAAACCCATCAGGCGGCGCCAGCCGCCGCCTTTCGTGGCAAGAGGTAAAAGCCGGCTTGCACCGGCCGATGGGTTTCGCGCGCTTGGCGCTTGGGTTTTTTCGTCGGGAATCTCGCGCTGCACCCATCGATTGGCGGCGGCCGGCGGCGCCGGTCAAGGACGCCAAGGTCGCGATCAACTGACGTCAGGCGCGGATCCAGCCCCGCGCGATGGGCAGGGCCAGCAGCTTGCGGTACACGGCCTGGGCGAAGTCGGTCAGCGGCGCGCCCGCGCGGTTCCACAGCGGCACGGCCGCCGCCGCGGCCAGCGGAGCCAGGGCCAGGCCGCCGGCGATGTCCAGCGGGAAATGCACGCCCAGGTACACCCGCGAGACGCCGACCGCCACGGCCAGCGCCAGCGCGGCCCAGCCCAGGCCCGCCCAGCGCCGGTCGAAGATCAGCGCCCAGGCCAGGGTGGCGATGATGATGGTGTGGTTGCTGGGAAACGACGAGGTCGCGGCATGCGAGAAAAACGCATGGCCCAGCCCGATGACGAAGGGGCGGGGGTGCGGCCACAGCGCGCCGCACAGATAACTGGCGAACAGCCCCAGGGCCACGCTGGCCAGGGCCTTGAGCGCCAGGTCGCGCTGGGCCGCGCCGCCCCACAGCCAGGCCGCGGCCAATCCGGCCGGGACCAGCAGGATCAAGCGGTTGGCCACCAGCATGGCGGCGTGCAGCTGCCATGCCGGCGTGGCCGGGTCGGCGTTGAGCAGCAGGAACAGGGACTGGTTAAGGTTTTCCAGGGAATTCATGACACGTCATCGCAGCGTAATAAATGAATAGCCACGATGGTAGTGAGGATTCCCGTCAGTCTGCTTACAAAATGCGCCGAATCCCGTGGTTTTACTTCTGGATGCGATTGCCCTGCGCGTCGATCACCGGCTCGCCGTCTTCCTTGGCGAAAGCGCCTTTTTGCGGGGCCGGCAGGATGTCCAGCACCAGTTCGGACGGGCGGCACAGGCGTGCGCCCAGCGGCGTGGAGACGAAGGGGCGGTTGAGCAGGATCGGATGCTGCTCGATGGCGTCCAGCAGCGCCTCGTCAGAGAGGGAAGCGTCGTCCAGGCCCAGTTCGTGGTAAGGCGTGCCTTTTTCCCGCAGGGCGTCGCGCACGCCGATGCCGGCCCGTTTGAACAGGGCCTTCAGGGTGTCGCGCGAGGGCGGGGTTTCCAGGTACAGCACGACCTCGGGTTCGATGCCGGCGTTACGGATCATGGCCAGGGTATTGCGGGAGGTGCCGCACTTGGGGTTGTGATAGATGGTTACGTCGGACATGTCAGGCTCCTCTTTCCGGTGAATCGTCATGCGAGGCAGTGAGCATAGTGCATTCGCGCCCGGGCTTCAGGCACGCAGCTTCCTGCCCAGGCGGCGCCAGCCGATGACCGCGCCCGTCAGACTCAGCGCCGCGCCGCCCAGGCTCAGGAAGATCAGCAGCGCGTCCCACAGCGGGCGGCGGGCCAGCAGGCCGGTCCAGTCCCAGCTGTGCAGGAAGGCGAACAGCCAGCGGCTGGCGCGCGCGCCGCTGTCCTGGCGTGCCAGGATCTGGCCGGTGCGCGGGTCCAGGTAGACCCAGGTCGCGCGCGCGTCGCCGAACACCGCGCGCCAGGCCGGCAGCGGTTTTTCGACGTGACCCAGCATCGCGTGCGCATCGCGCGCGTAGTAGTAGAAGTCGTAGGCGTCCAGTTCTTCGATGCGCAGCAGCGGCGCGCCGGGCAGCAGCCGGGCGGCCGCGTCGCGCAGCGCCGCCGGGTCCAGGCTGATTGGCGCGGCGGCGCGCGCCGACAGCACTTGCGGCGCGCCCGGCCCGCTGCGCGCCAGCGCCAGGTCGCGGCCCTGCGCGCGGGTCCAGGTCAATTCGCGCGGGGGCGCGGGCAGGGCGGCGATCAGCGCCGCCGGCGCGGCCAGCGGCGGCCCGGCCTCGGGCTGGCCGGCGTAGGCCGCCGTCGCCAGCGGCGCCTGATCGCCGGAGAAGATCTTCCATGGATTCATGGACATCAGCCCGCTGAAGATCCAGGTGATGGTGATGACGGCGAACAGCAGCCCGCTCAGGTGGTGCCAGCGCATCATGGACTCGCGGTAGGGCGAGCGGCTGCCGCTGGCGTACGGCCGCGAGAAGCGCCAGCGCAGCAGGCCCACCACGGTGCCGGTCAGCGCCAGCAGCACGCCGGCCACGGACAGCCACACGACGGCGTCGTGCCACCACGGGTCCAGGGCGTTGCCGCGCAGCGGATAGAGCCAGTGGATCCAGGCGCCCGCGTAGTTCCACATGCGTTCGGCGCGCGTGGCGTCGCGCACCACCATGCCGGTGGCCGAGGACACGTACAGGCGCGTGCCCGCCGGATCGTCCAGCTCCAGCCGGTGCAGCGGGCGGTCGGGGTCGAGCGCGCGGGAATGGGTATGGGCGTCCTCGTCGACCAGGCCGTCGTAGCGCGCGGCGTAACGGCCGCCGGACCAGGCCGCGGCCGTGGCCCGCGCGAGCGCGGCGTCGGCGCGGGGCAGCAGCGCGCCGGTGGCCGCGTCCACCACCTTGGGCGCTTCGCGCCGGCCGCCGGGCACCAGATAGACCGGGGCGCCGCCGCGCGCGGCGGCCAGGGTCAGTCCGGGCGCGTCGGCCGCGCCCGCGGCCGCCAGCGCCTGGGCCGGCGTCACGGCGATGGCGGCGGCGTCCAGCGCGGGCAGGTGGGCCAGCCGCTCCTGCGGCGTCAGCTTGGGATAGCCGACGTACATCATCACCACGCCCGAAACGAACCACATGGCGAAGAACAGGCACAGCACGATGCCGGCCCAGCGGTGGGTCAGGTAGAGCCAGCGCTTGATGCGGGCGGCGGGCGGCGCGGAAGAGGAGGTTTTCATGATGGGCGCGCCTGGTCAGAAACGGGCTTGCAGGCTCAGTTCCACCGAGCGCGGCGCGCCCAGGTAGTACATGGTCGGGGTCGCGTACGCGGCATAGACCTTGTCGGTCAGGTTGCGCACGCGCGCCGTGACGCTGAGGCTGCGGTTGATGCGGTGCGACAGCGCCGCGTCGAACACGGTGTAGGACGGCGTCCGCACCGTGTTGGCGGCGTCCGCGTACATGCGGCCCACGTAGCGTGCGGCCAGGCTGGCGCTCCAGTCGGGCGCGAAGGCGTAGTTCAGCCAGACGTTGGCCAGGCGCCGCGGCGTGTTGGCCGGCACGTTGCCGTTGCGCGAGACCGGCACGCCGCCCACCGCCTGCGAGAAATCGTCGTACTGCGGATCGACGAAGGCGGCGTTGGCCTGCAGGGACAGGCTGGAGCTCAGTTGCAGGCCGCCGGCCAGTTCGATGCCGCGCGCCGACTGCGCGCCCACCGGCACGCTGACACCGGGATTGTCCGGGTCGGAGGTGGCCATGTTCTTGCGCCTGATCTCGTACACGGCCAGGGTGGCCGACCCGCGGCCGTCCCAGAAATTGAACTTGGCGCCGGCCTCGGCCTGCCAGCCGGTGGTGAGCTTGTCGTTGTTCAGCACGTCGGCGAACGAGGCCGTGGCCAGCAGGCCCGAGGGAGGATCGGCCGCGGTGGCGTACTGCGCGTACAGCGAGGCCTCGGGGCTCAGCTCCCAGTTCACGCCCAGCCTGCCGGTCAGGGGCGAATAGCTGCGCTGCGCGCTGGCCGGCGAGGCGGCGGTGACGGCGCGGCGGTTGGTCAGGTCCAGGTCGATGAAGTCCTTGCGCAGCGCCGACACGATGGCCACGCCGGGCAGCACTTCGGTGCGATTTTCCAGCGTCAGCGCCAGGGTGCGGATGCGGTTGTCGCGGTCGGCGACGTGGCCGCGCGTCATGCCGGGTATGTCGTAGAAGTCCCCGGCCGCGAAGTCGTAGGGATCGACCGCGTCCACCTGCGCGGGCAGGCTGGTGGGATAGCGCGTGACCTTGTTTTCGCTGAAATCGGCGCCGAACGACCAGTCGCTGGGCAGGCCGGCCAGCGTGGAGCGGTACAGGCCTTCGACACGGTTGCCCAGCAGGCTTTGCTCGTGGCGCTGCAACAGCGCGCCGGAGCGCAGCACCAGGCTGTTGCCGGCATTGAGGCGGTAATTCTCCAGGTTGCGGTAGTCGCGTTCGGCGCGGTAGTAGTACAGCGTGTTCTTCAGCGTCAGGTTGGCGCCGGCGCGCCATTCCGTCAGCGAGCGCGCCCACAGCACGGACTGCTCGTACAGGCCGTCGTTGACGTTGTAGTTCTTGAACCGGGTGCCGTCCAGGATGCGGCCGGTGCCGCGCACCACGCCGTCGGGGCCGGTCTTGAGCGGCGTGCCCCAGTAGGGGCGGTCCACCTGCTCGCGCTGGTATTCGAAGGCGAAGGTCTGGGTCACGTCGGCGCCCAGGTCCGACAGCAGCGACACCGCCACCTGGCTGGCGCGGCTGTGGTTGCCGTCGATCCAGCCGTGGCTGGAGCCGGTGTTGGCGTCCAGGCGCAGGTAATGGCCGCGCCCGCCCGGCTCGCCGGCCAGCTGCTGGTTCAGGCCGACCGAAGCCTGGCGGCTGTCGAACGAACCGATCCGCAGCTGGCCTTCGTAGAAGGTATCGCGCTGCGGCAGCTTGGTGACGTAGTTGATGGCGCCGCCGACCGCGCCCGCGCCGAACAGAAAGGTGGACGGCCCGCCGATCGCCTCGACGCGGTCATAGATCCAGCTGTCCACCGGCCGGCCCGCGACGGCGTCGTACTGCACCGAGATGCCGTTGAACAGCTGCGCGACCTGGCCGCCGGAGAAGCCGCGGTAGCTCACCGCGCCGGGGTTGCCCGGCGGCGAGGCGTTGTCCACGCCCGCGATGCCGCGGGCGATTTCCTGGGTGTTCAGCGACCCGCGCGCCTCGATCTGGTCGCGCGTGATCACGGTGACGCTGGCCGGCGTCTCGCGCAGGGTCAGGCCCAGGCGGCTGCCGGTGCTGTCCTGCACGTCCAGGTCGATCGGGCCGTTGGGCGCGGGCGCCTCGTGGGCGGCGCCGACCACGGTGGTCGGGGCCAGCGTCTGCACGGCGGGTTCGGCGCCCTGGGCGCAGGCGTTGCCGCCGGCGAGCGCGCCGAGCAGCAGGGTATAGCGGGTGGTTTTCTTCATGTCTGGAACCGGTGGTCCGTCCCGCGCGCCCGGCTGCGCTGCCGAAAACGGGCAGGGCGGGTCGGATCGCGAGGGCCGGGATGACGGCGCGCCGCCGCCGGCGCAGGGCGCGCGGCGGAAACGTGGCGACGGGGAAACGAGCGGACGGGCGCGCGCGGTCCGCCTTCAGGCGGCGCGGCGGCGCGGGCTCAGTTCGCGGGCGGGGCGCGCGGCTGGGCCGCGCTCCAGGCATGAAGCGGGTGCGCCGCCAGGAAGAACAGCGGCGGGTAGGTGACGGCGCGCCCGACCGGAGCGGGCACCACCGGCACCGGCGCGGGCAGGATGCCCACGTCGGCATGGGGATTGCGGCAGAGCGGGCAGTGGTGGCTGTCGCCGTGCGTGTCGGTCGCGGTGCCGTCGCCGGCCGGCGGCACGTCCAGGGTCAGGGAGGCCGGGGCCTGGTCGCCGCCGACGCAGTAATCGACGCTGATGCTGCGATGCGCGCCGTGGGCGTCCGAGGGCAGGCCCAGCGCATGAGCCAGCGACGGCGCCAACGACGCCCACAGGATCGCGGCGAGTGCGATCCATGTTGCGGGGCGGGTCAGGAACGATGCGAAGCTCATGGCGCAAAATTATATCGGAGGGCGCCACGTTTCTTTCTATACGGACAAATGCCGTCGCACGTCGTCGCCGTCGATCGCCTCGCGCTCGCCGCTGGCCACCACTTCGCCGCGCGACAGCACGACGAACCGGTCCGCCAGCTCGCGGGCGAAATCGAAATACTGTTCGCACAGGAGGATGGCGATGTCGCCGCGCCGGCGCAGCATGTGGATGACGCGGGCGATGTCCTTGATGATCGAAGGCTGGATGCCCTCGGTGGGCTCGTCCAGGATGATGAGCCTGGGTTCGGCCACCAGGGCGCGCGCGATCGCCAGCTGTTGCTGCTGTCCGCCGGACAGGTCGCCGCCGCGGCGCGACAGCATGGTGGCCAGCACCGGAAACAGTTCGAACACCTCTTCCTTGATGCGGCGCGCGCGCGCCGCCGGCTTGGCCGCCATGCCCATCAGGATGTTCTCTTCGACCGTCAGGCGGGCGAAGATGTCGCGGCCCTGCGGCACGTAGGCGATGCCGCGCGCGGCGCGCTGGTGCGGGGCCAGGCGGGTGATGTCGGCGCCGTCGAACACGATGCTGCCGCGGGCCACCGGCAGCACGCCCATCACGCATTTGAGCAGCGTGGTCTTGCCCACCCCGTTGCGCCCCAGCAGCGTCAGGCATTCGCCCTGCCGCAGCGACAGCGAGACGCCGCGCAGCGTGTGGCTGCCGCCGTAGTATTGGTCGATCGCGTTCACGTCCAGCATTTCAGCGCCCCAGATAAACTTCGATCACGCGCGGATCGGCCTGCACCTTGCTCATCGGCCCTTCGGCCAGCACCGAGCCCTCGTGCAGCACCGTGACCTTGCCGCCGTCCGCGATCTGGTTGACGAAATCCATGTCGTGCTCGACCACCATCAGCGAATGGCGCCCGCGCAGTTCGTTGAGCAGTTCGCCGGTGCGCTCGGTTTCGGCGTCGGTCATGCCGGCCACCGGCTCGTCCAGCAGCAGCAGCTTCGGCTCCTGCATCAGCAGCATGCCGATTTCCAGCCATTGCTTCTGGCCATGCGACAACAGCCCGGCCGGCCGCGCCGCCTCGGGCCGCAGCCGGATCAGGTCCAGCGTTTCGCCTATCCTGTCGGCCTGCTCGCCGCTGAGGCGGGCGAACAGCGTGGGCCGCACGCGCTTGTCGGTCTTCATGGCCAGTTCCAGGTTTTCGAAGACCGTGTGCTGTTCGAACACGGTGGGCCGCTGGAATTTCCGGCCTATGCCCGCGTGCGCGATCTGCGCTTCGTTCAGCGTGCTCAGGTCGATGCTCTGGCCGAAGTAGGCGCTGCCCGCGGTGGGACGGGTCTTGCCGGTGATGACGTCCATCATGGTGGTCTTGCCCGCGCCGTTGGGGCCGATGATGCAGCGCAGTTCGCCCACGCCGATGTCCAGCGTCAGGTCGTTGAGGGCCTTGAAGCCGCCGAAGCTGACCGTGATGCCTTCCAGGTACAGGATGGCGCCGTGGCTGGTGTCGAGGCCCTTGGGGCTGACCCGGCCGTAGCCGGCCTCGCCGCTGGGGCCGCCGTCGAGCGCGGCGGAGTCGATGCGGGGCGCGTTCATGCCTTTCTCCCTTGGATGCGCTGCGCGGCGCGGCGCGCCAGGCCGACCAGGCCGGTGGGCAGGAACAGCGTCACCAGCACGAAAATCAGGCCCAGCGCATACAGCCAGAATTCAGGCAGCACGCTGGTGAACCAGGTCTTCAGGCCGTTGACCGCGCCCGCGCCGACGATGGGGCCGATCAGCGTGCCGCGTCCGCCGGTGGCGACCCAGATCACCATCTCGATGGAAGTTTCCGTGGACATTTCGCTGGGATTGATGATGCCGACCTGCGGCACGTAGAGCGCGCCGGCGATGCCGCACAGCACGGCCGACAGGGTCCAGACGAACAGCTTGAAGCCCAGCGGGTCGTAGCCGAGAAAGCGCAGCCGGCTTTCGCCGTCGCGCACCGCCGTCAGCACGCGGCCCAGCTTGCTGCGGGTGACCAGGCGCGCCGCGATCAGCGCGCCGGCCAGCGCCGCCAGCGTGATCCAGTACAGCGCGGCGCGGGTGCCCGGAGCGGTGATGTCGAAGCCCAGGATGCGCTTGAAGTCGGTAAAGCCGTTGTTGCCGCCGAACCCCGTGTCGTTGCGAAAGAACAGCAGCATGGCGGCGAAGGTCAGGGCCTGCGTGATGATGGAGAAGTACACGCCCTTGATGCGCGAGCGGAAGGCGAAGTAGCCGAACACGAAGGCCAGCACGCCGGGCGCCAGCACCACCAGCAGCATGGCGTACCAGAAATGCTCGGTGAAGGACCAGTACCAGGGGTAGTCCTTCCAGTCCAGGAACACCATGAAGTCGGGCAGGTCGCTCTGGTAGACGCCGTCGCGGCCGATGGCGCGCATCAGGTACATGCCGTGCGCATAGCCGCCCAGCGCGAAGAACAGTCCGTGGCCCAGCGACAGGATGCCGGCGTAGCCCCACACCAGGTCCAGCGCCAGCGCGGCCATGGCGTAGCACATGAACTTGCCCAGCAGCGCCACGGCATAGGCCGATACGTGCAGCGGATGGCCGGGCGGGAACGCCAGGTTCAGCAGCGGCAGCAGCGCCAGCGCGGCGGCGGCCGCGGCCAGCGCCGCCCAGGCGCGGCGCGAGTAAAGCGGGGCGCGGACGGGCAGGGTCGGATCGATCGGGAAACTCGATTTCATTCGACGCTCCGGCCGCGCGGGGCGAACAGGCCTTGCGGCCGCTTTTGGACGAACAGCACGATGAGCGCCAGGATAATGATCTTGGCCATGACGGCTCCTGCGTAAGGTTCCAGGAATTTATTGACCCCGCCCAGGCCCAGCGCGGCGACGACGGTGCCGGCCAGCTGGCCCACGCCGCCCAGCACCACCACCATGAACGAATCCACGATGTAGCCGCGGCCCAGGTCCGGTCCGACGTTGCCCAGCTGGGACAGGGCCACGCCGGCCAGCCCGGCGATGCCCGAGCCCAGGCCGAAGGCCAGCATGTCCACGCGGCCGGTGGGCACGCCGACGCAGTCGGCCATGCGCCGGTTCTGGGTGATGGCGCGCACGAACAGGCCCAGGCGGGTGTGGTTCAGCAGCGCCCACACCAGGAACACCACGAAGAAGGCGAAGCCGATGATGACCAGCCGGTTGTAGGTCAGCACCAGCCCGCCCAGTACCGTGAGGCCGCCGGACATCCAGGCGGGATTGCTCACTTCCACGTTCTGCGCGCCGAACAGGGTGCGCACGCCCTGCATCAGGATCAGGCTGATGCCCCAGGTGGCCAGCAGCGTTTCCAGCGGCCGGCCGTAAAGCCAGCGGATCACGGTGCGTTCCAGCGCCATGCCCACCAGCGCGGTCACGACGAAGGCCAGCGGCAGCGCCGCCAGCACGTACCAGTCCAGCCAGCCCGGCAGCCAGGCGCGGAACGCCGTCTGCACCACATAGGTCACGTAGGCGCCTATCATCAGCAGCTCGCCGTGCGCCATATTGATGACGCCCATCAGGCCGAAGGTGATGGCCAGGCCCAGCGCCGCCAGCAGCAGCACGCTGCCCAGGCTGACGCCGTAGTAGAGATTGCCGGCCCATTCGATCGTGGCCAGGCGGCGGTCGATCTGCTTGAGCGCACGCGCGGCGGCCTGGCGCACGCCGGCGTCGGGTTCCGCGTAGGCCCCATCGCGCTCCAGGGTCAGGGCGGCCAGGGTGGGGCGGAACACCGCGTTGCCGGTTTCGCCCAGCACCTGCACCGCATGGCGCCGCTTTGCGGGATCGTCGCTTTTCAATTCCAGATTGGCCTGCGCGATCTCCAGCGCATCGCGTACGGCCGGGTCCCGCTCGGCGGCCAGCGCCTTCGCAAGCATGGGCAGGCGCGCGGGGTCGCCGGTCTGCTGAAGCCGGCGGGCCGCCGCCAGGCGCACGGCGGGCTGGTCGGCGTACAGGCGCGCGCCGGCCAGCGCGGCCTCGATGGCGCGGCGCAGGCGGTTGTTGACCATCACGGCTTCCGCGTCCGCGGGCAGCTCGGCGGCGGCGCCCGTCGCGGCGTCGGCGGCGCGCGGGCCGCCGTCGCCGATCAGCAGGCGGCCGTCGCCGCCCGCGTAGAGCCGGCCTTCGCCCAGCGCCTCCAGTACGGCCGCCGCGCCGGGGTCGGGCAGCTCGCCCAGCGCGGCGATCGCTTGCAGCCTGGCGTCCGTGTCGTCGCCGGACAGCGGCGCGAGCAGGGCCGGGTCCACGCCGGCCGCCGCCTGCAGCGGCAGGGACGCCAGCCACGCCAGAAGAAAACGACGCAAGTAGAGAGCGATGACAGCGATGCGCATGGCTGCGGTTCCGGTGTGCGTCATAGGCCTTGCTTGGCTTCATTGCCCGGGATGTACGGACTCCAGGGCTGGGCGCGGATCGGTCCCTTGCTCTTCCACACCACGTTGAACTGGCCGTCCGCCTTGATCTCGCCGATGTAGACCGGCTTGTGCAGGTGATGGTTGGTCTTGTCCATCTCGATGGTGTAGCCGTCGGGCGCGTCGAACTTCTGGCCGCCCATGGCCGCGATCACCTTGTCCACGTCCGTGGTCTTGGCCTGCTCGACCGCCTGCTTCCACATGTGGATGCCGATGTAGGTGGCCTCCATCGGATCGTTGGTCACGACCGTGTCGGCGTTGGGCAGCTTGTTCGCCTTGGCGTAGGCCTTCCATTTCTCGATGAAGGCCGCGTTGACCGGGTTGCGGATCGACTGGAAATAGTTCCACGCGGCCAGGTGGCCGACCAGCGGCCTGGTGTCCACGCCGCGCAGCTCTTCCTCGCCCACCGAAAAGGCCACCACCGGCACGTCGGTGGCCTTCAGGCCCGCGTTGCCCAGCTCCTTGTAGAAGGGCACGTTGGAATCGCCGTTGATGGTGGAGATCACGGCGGTCTTGCCGCCGGCGGCGAACTTCTTGATGTTGGCCACGATGGTCTGGTAGTCCGAGTGGCCGAACGGCGTGTAGATCTCGTCGATGTCGCTGTCCTTGACGCCCTTGGAATGCAGGAAGGCGCGCAGGATCTTGTTGGTGGTGCGCGGATAGACGTAGTCGGTGCCCAGCAGCACGAAGCGCTTGGCCCCGCCGCCGTCTTCGCTCATCAGGTACTCCACGGCGGGAATGGCCTGCTGGTTGGGCGCGGCGCCGGTGTAGAACACGTTCTTCTCAAGTTCCTCGCCTTCGTACTGCACGGGATAGAAAAGCAGCCCGTTCAGTTCCTTGAACACCGGCAGCACGGACTTGCGCGACACCGACGTCCAGCAGCCGAAGACCGCCGCCACCTTGTCCTGCGACAGCAGCTGGCGCGCTTTCTCGGCGAACAGCGGCCAGTTCGACGCGGGGTCCACCACCACGGGTTCGAGCTTCCTGCCCAGCACGCCGCCGTTGGCGTTGATTTCGGCGATGGCCATCAGGGCCACGTCCTTGAGCGAGGTTTCCGAGATCGCCATGGTGCCCGAGAGCGAATGCAGGATGCCCACCTTGATGGTGTCCTCGGCGGCGTACGACTGCGGCATCCATCCCGACAGGGCCAACAGGCTCACGGCGGTCAGTTGCTTAAGGGCTAGTCTGCGTTTCATGGTGACTCCTGAAAGGGAAGGCGCCGGCCTGGCCGGCTGGAACGGCGGCTTGCTCGATATGCATGCCCGCCATGACCTCAAAGCAAAGCCCATGCCAGGTCGGTGAGGGGCCGTGGCGCGCCATGAGGCGCACGGGCGGGCAGGGCGGTGGGCGTGGGTCGATGTGGTGCCGCACGCACAACAAGGGTGCGAAAACGGCCCGTTCCGGTGCGTGCGCGGCGAACCGCCCGCGGCGCTTCCGGGCCGAACCGAGGATGGCGCCGGGGAGCAGGCCGACATGGCATACCTATTGCTTGGGAATCCATACGTGAATACCAACGAGGATCCCAGCATGAATGCCGCAGCAACGCAGAAAGGCCCTATCCGCAATCAGGCAGTCCATGACGGGCCGCTGGCCTGGACGATCGCGCAGTGGCAGGCCGCCTACCGCGACGGCGGCGCCGTGCCCGAGACGCTGCTGGCGCCGTGGGCGACTTGCGGCGGCCCCGCGGACAATGCCTGGATCGCGCGCGTGGATGGCGCCATGCTGGCCCGCCAGCTCCACGCGCTGCGCGGCCTGCTGGAGGCTGCCGGCGGCGACCTCGCGCGTCTGCCGCTGTATGGCGTGCCATTCGCGGTCAAGGACAATATCGACGCCGCCGGCTGGCCGACCACGGCCGCCTGCCCCGAGTTCGCCTATGTGCCGGACGAGGACGCCGGGGTGGTCGCCCGCCTGCGCGCGGCCGGCGCCATTCTGGTGGGCAAGACCAACCTGGACCAGTTCGCCACCGGGCTGGTGGGCACCCGCTCGCCCCACGGCGCCGTACCCAACGCCTTCGATCCGGCCTATGTGAGCGGCGGTTCCAGCTCGGGCTCGGCCTCGGTGGTGGCGCGCGGCCTGGTCGCGTTCGCGCTGGGCACGGACACCGCGGGCTCGGGTCGGGTGCCGGCGGGCTTTAACAACATCGTCGGCCTCAAACCCACCAAAGGCCGGCTCAGCACCGCCGGCGTGGTGCCGGCGTGCCGCACCCTGGACTGCGTGTCGGTGTTCGCCTTGACGGTGGACGATGCCGAACTCGTGGCCGACATCGCGGCCGGCCTGGATCAGCGCGATCCCTATTCGCGCGAGCAGCCGGCGCAGGCCGCGCCAGCCTGGCCCGAGCGGCCCAGGCTGGCCATTCCCGCGCAGCTGGAATTCTTCGGCGACGCGCAGGCGGCCGCCGCCTTCGAAGAGGCCGTGCGCCGGTTGAGGGACGGCGGGGCGGCGGTCGAGGCGATCGACTTCACGCCCTGCAGCGAACTGGCGGCGCTGCTCTATCAAGGGCCTTGGGTGGCCGAGCGTTTCGCCGCCGTGGAAGCGCTGTGGAATGCAACCCCGGACGCCATCCATCCGGTGGTGCGCGGCATCGTCGAGCAGGCCGCCGGCTACAGCGCGCTGGATGCGTTCAAGGCGGAGTACCGGCGCGCGGCGCTGGCGCGGCGCATCCACCGGTCGCTGGCGGGCTTCGACGCGCTGGTCGTGCCGACCTCGCCTGCGATCTACACCATCGCCGAGCTGGAGGCCGACCCGGTGACGCTCAATTCGCGCCTCGGCATCTATACCAACTTCGTCAACCTGGCCGACCTGTCGGCGCTGGCATTGCCGGCGGGGATGCGCGCCGACGGCCTGCCCGCCGGCATCACGCTGATCGGCCCGGCCTGGCACGACCGCGCGCTGGCGCGCTTCGGCCGCCAGTGGCAGGCGCGCCTGGGGCTGCCGCTGGGCGCCACCGGCGCGCCGCTGCCGGCGCCCGGCCCTGCCCGAGAGCCGGCCGCCGACGCGGTGCGCGTGTCCGTCGTGGGCGCGCATCTGCGCGGCATGCCGCTGAACCATCAGTTGACCTCGCGCGGCGCCGTGTTCGTCGAACGTACGCGCACGGCGGCCGATTACCGCCTGTTCGCGCTGGCCAACACGTCGCCGCCCAAACCGGGCCTGGTGAAGCGCGACAGCGGCGCGCCCATCGAGGTGGAGCTCTGGGACGTGCCGCTGGCGGCCTTCGGCGCCTTCGTGGCGGAGATTCCCGCGCCGCTGGGCATCGGCACGCTGGAGCTGGAAGACGGCCGCCAGGTCAAGGGATTCATCTGCGAACCGCGCGGCCTGGAGGGCGCGCGCGACATCACCGCTTACGGCGGCTGGCGCGCCTACCTGGCCAGCCTCGACGCCAGTCCCGCCCCGCTTCGCTAACACCCGCACAGACTTCTGGGAGCCGCAACGTGTTCGATACCGTTCTGATCGCCAACCGAGGCGAAATCGCCGTCCGCGCCATCCGCAGCCTCAAGCGGCTGGGCATCCGCAGCGTGGCCGTGTACTCCGATCCGGACCGCAACGCCGCGCACGTGCGCGAGGCCGACGTGGCCGTGGCGCTGGGCGGCGAGAAGGCCGCCGACAGCTACCTGCGCATGGACCTGCTGCTGGCGGCCGCGCGCGAGCATGGCGCGCAGGCGATTTATCCGGGCTACGGATTCCTGTCCGAGAGCGCCGAGTTCGCGCAGGCGTGCGAGGACGCCGGCATCGCGTTCGTCGGCCCCACGCCCACGCAGATCCGCGAGTTCGGCCTGAAGCACCGCGCCCGCGAACTGGCGGCCGCGGCAGGGGTGCCGATGACGCCGGGCACGGGCCTGCTGGGCAGCCTGGGCGAAGCGCTGTCGCAGGCCGAGCGCATCGGCTACCCGGTCATGCTCAAGAGCACCGCGGGCGGCGGCGGCATCGGACTGTCGCGTTGCGCCAACGAGGCCGAACTGACCGCGGCCTTCGATGGCGTGCAGCGCATGGGCGAGCATTTCTTCAAGGATGGCGGCGCGTTCATCGAACGCTACGTGGATAACGCCCGCCACATCGAGGTGCAGATCTTCGGCGACGGCAGCGGCCGGGTGCTGGCGCTGGGAGAGCGCGACTGCTCGGTGCAGCGCCGCAACCAGAAGGTCATCGAGGAAACCCCGGCGCCGCGGCTGCCGCAGGCCACCCGGGCCGCGCTGCACGCGGCCGCGCTGCGGCTGGGCGAGTCGGTCTGCTACCGCTCGGCGGGCACGGTGGAGTTCATCTACGATCCGGCGCGCGACAGCTTCTATTTCCTGGAGGTGAACACGCGGCTGCAGGTCGAGCATCCCGTGACCGAAGAGGTGACCGACCTGGATCTGATCGAATGCATGCTGCGCGTGGCCGCCGGCGAGGCGCTGGACTTCGACGCCATGTCGCGCGCGCCGCGCGGCGCGGCGATCGAGGTGCGCCTGTACGCCGAGGATCCGCTGCGCCAGTTCCAGCCCGCGCCCGGCGTGTTGACCGAGGTGTCGTTTCCGCCCGGGGTGCGGGTCGATGGCTGGGTCTCGACCGGCACGGAGGTGCCGGCATTCTACGACCCCATGCTGGCCAAGCTGATCGTCCACGCGCCGACGCGCGAGCAGGCGCTGGACCGGCTGGCCGAGGCGCTGGCGCGGACCCGGCTGCATGGCATCGCCACCAACCTCGACTACCTGCGGCAGATCGTGGACGACGCGCGCTTTCGCGCCGGCGAGCTTTCCACGCGCTTTCTGGACGGCTTCGTCTACCGGCCGGCCGCGATCGAGGTGCTGGAGGCGGGCACCTACACCAGCGTGCAGGACTATCCGGGGCGCGAGGGGTATTGGAACATCGGCGTGCCGCCGTCGGGGCCGATGGACGATTATGCGTTCCGCATGGCCAATCGCATCGTCGGCAACGCGCCCGACGCGGCCGGGCTGGAAACCACGCTGGTCGGTCCGACCCTGCGATTCCATGGCGACGCCATCGTGGCGCTGACGGGCGCGGCGTGCGCCGCCACGCTGGACGGCGAGCCGCTGCCCATGTGGCGGCCGGTGGCGGTGCGCAGCGGCCAGGTGCTGTCCATCGGCCGGGCGCTGTCGGGCTGCCGCGGCTACCTGGCCGTGCGCAACGGCCTGGACGTGCCGGTCTATCTGGGCAGCCGTTCGACGTTCGCATTGGGCCAGTTCGGCGGCCACGCCGGGCGCACGCTGCGCGTGGGCGACGTGCTGCCCCTGGTGCGCCCGGAACTGGCGGACGCCGCGCCGGCCCTGTCCGCGCCGCAGGCCGCGCCGGCCGAACTGATCCCGGCCTATGGCGACACCTGGGAAATCGGCGTGCTCTACGGTCCCCACGGCGCGCCCGATTTCTTCCGGCCCGAGGCCATCGAAGCCTTCTTCGCCGCCGATTGGGAAGTGCACTACAACTCCAACCGGCTGGGCGTGCGCCTGATCGGCCCCAGGCCGGCCTGGGCGCGCGAGAATGGCGGCGAGGCCGGCCTGCATCCGTCGAACATCCACGATTGCGAATACGCCATCGGCAGTATCAATTTCACCGGCGACAGCCCGGTCATCCTGACGCGCGACGGCCCCAGCCTGGGCGGCTTCGTCTGCCCCGCCACCATCGCCCGCGCCGAACTCTGGAAGGTCGGCCAGGTCAAGCCGGGCGACCGCATCCGCTTCGTGCGCATGGACTACGCCCGGGCCGTGGCGCTGGAGGCGGCGCAGGACCGGCGCGTGGCCGAACTGGCGGCCGCACCCGAGGCCGCGGCGCGCGCGCCGGCGGCGGCGTCCGAGGCCATCGTGGCGGCGCTGCCGGCTCGGGGGTCGCGTCCATCGGTGACCTACCGCCAGGCCGGCGACGGCTACCTGCTGCTGGAATACGGCGACAACGTGCTGGACCTGGCGCTGCGCATGCGCGTGCACCTGCTGATGCAGGCGCTCGACGCCGATCCCGTCGCCGGCGTGCGGGAACTGTCGCCGGGCGTGCGCTCGCTGCAGATCCGCTACGACAGCCACACGATCGCGCAGGACGCGCTGATCGCGCGCCTGCTGGAGATCGAAGCCGGCCTGGCCGACGTGGCCACGCTCAAGGTGCCCACCCGCGTCGTCCATCTGCCGATGGCGTTCGAGGACTCGGCCACGCTGGGCGCCGTGCGGCGTTACCAGGAAACCGTGCGCGCCGAGGCGCCGTGGCTGCCCAACAACGTGGATTTCATCCAGCGCATCAACGGCCTGGAAAGCCGCGAGCAGGTCCGCGACATCGTGTTCGGCGCCAGCTACCTGGTCATGGGCCTGGGCGACGTGTACCTGGGCGCGCCCTGCGCGGTGCCGATCGATCCGCGCCACCGCCTGCTGACGTCGAAGTACAACCCCGCCCGCACCTTTACCGCCGAAGGCACCGTGGGCATCGGCGGCGTGTACATGTGCATCTACGGCATGGATTCGCCCGGCGGCTATCAGCTGGTCGGCCGCACCCTGCCCATCTGGAACAAGTTCCTGAAGAACCCGGTGTTCCAGGACGGCAAGCCGTGGCTGTTGCGCTTTTTCGATCAGGTGCGCTTCTATCCGGTGACCGAGGCCGAACTGGACGCGCTGCGCGCCGATTTCCGGGAAGGCCGGGCCGCCGTCCGCATCGAAGAGGAAGTGTTCGACTTCGCCGCGCACCAGCGCTTTCTGGCGCACCAGGCCGACAGCATCGCCGCGTTCCAGGCGCGCCAGAAACGCGCGTTCGACGCCGAGGTGGCCTTGTGGAAGGCCGGCGAGGCCGAGGCGGCGCAACACGCCGCCGAGACCGAGCCAGACCTCGAACCGCAGGCGGCGCTGTCCGAAGGCGAGCGCCTGGTCAGCGCCGATATGTGCGGCAACGTCTGGAAGATTCCGGTTCAGGTGGGCCAGAGCGTGTCGGCCGGCGACACGCTGGTGGTGGTCGAGGCCATGAAGATGGAGCTGTCCGTCGTCGCGCCCGCCGCCGGCACCGTCGCCGCCATCCGCTGCGCGCCCGGCAAACCGGTCAATGCCGGCGATCCGCTCATCGTCCTGGCCGAAGACGTTTCCTGCCCGGTGAACTGACCATGCGCGGGGAACTCATTGCGCCCGGCTCGGCGCTGCGGCAGGCGCCGGCCCTGGCCCGATCGCTGGCCGAGCAGGTCTATCAACGGCTCAAGGCCGACCTGTTCGACTTCCGTCTGCTGCCGGGCGAACGCTTTACCGAGGCGGATCTGGCGGCGCGCCTGGGCGTGAGCCGCACGCCGGTGCGCCTGAGCCTGGCGCGCCTGGAACGCGAGGGCTACGTGCTGCCGCGTCCGCGCAGCGGCTGGCAGGTGCGGCCCTTCGACTTCGAGCGGTTCGAAGCGCTGTACGACGTGCGCGTGGTGCTGGAGCAGGCGGCGGTGCAACGGCTGTGCGCGCGCGAGCGCGTGGACCAGGCCGGCATGCTGGACGCGCTGCGGGACGTATGGCTGGCGCCGCCGCGCCAGCGCATCGCCGACGGCCGGCAGGTGGCCCAGCTGGACGAGGCTTTCCATTGCGCGCTGGTGGCCGCCGCCGGCAACCCCGAGATGACGCAGATCCACCGCGAAGTGACGGAAAAGATACGCATCGTCCGGCGCCTGGACTTCACCCAGGACCGCCGGGTGGACGCCACCTACGACGAGCATGCGGCCATCCTGCGCGCGGTGCTGGCGCGGCGCGCCGACGAGGCAGCGCAAATGCTGCGCGAGCATATCGGCGCGAGCAAGGCCGAAGTACGCAAGATCACGCTGCACATGCTGCAACAGGCGTGCGGCGGCCGCGCAGCGGGCTAGCCCTGCAGCTGGCGGTAGACCTCCTGCGACACGCGCTGCAGTTCCTCGCGGCTGACCGCGCCGGACAGCGCGTAGCCGAACTGGCCCTCGACCCAGTAGAACACCCGCACGGCGCCTTCCTGCGTGAACTGGAAGGCGGTTTTTTCTCCGGTCGCCTCGCGCGTGACGTACAGCGTCAGGCGCTGCCCGTCGGGGGCGCCGTACATGAAGAGCGCGACCGGGCCGGCGCCGCCGGGCAGCAGGCGTCCGCCCATCAGCTCGTAGCCGGCCTGCGACAGCGAGGGCGCGCGCACCGGCGCGCCCATGCGCTTGGTCAGCCACTTGACCAGGCCCGCTTCGTTGTCCACGCCAACTTCCACCGGGCGGCCCATGTCGGACGCGTAGACCGCGTGGGCGATGGCGGCGCGCTGCGCATAGCCGCCGGCGGCGCGTTCGGGCGCGGCGGCGGCCAGCACCGTCTGCAGGTGGCGGGCGTCCATCGCGCCGCGCGCCATCCAGGCCGCGCTGGCGCTGATCGCGGCCACCGCCACGCCGGCGGCCAGCGCGCGCCAGGGCCAGTGGCGCGCCGGCGGCGCCAGCGGCAGGCGCAGCGGCAGCGGTTCGTCAAGCACGGGGTCCAGCAGCGCGTGCAGCGCGCGGCGCTGCGCCTTCCAGTCGTCCACCCGCGCCTGGTCGTGCGGATGCGCGCCCAGGAAGGCCTCGACCTCCGCATGGCGCGCCGGCGGCAGCTGGCCGTCGGCATAGGCATGCAGATCGGCCTCGGTGATGGGGGCGCCCGGGCCGGGCACCGGGTGCAGGCGTTTGTCGTTCATGTTATTTCACGCGGTGGAGCCGGTTGGAGGTATCGCGGCCCTGCATCAGCGCGCTCAGCTTTTCGCGGGCGCGCGACAGGCGCGACATGACCGTGCCCAAGGGCACGTCCAGTATCTGTGCGGTTTCCTGATAGGAAAGATCCTCCACGCATACCAGCAGCAGGACTTCGCGCTGCTCGGCGGGCAGGGCCTGGAGGCAGCGCTCGAGGTCGCGGACTTCCAGGCGGTCGGTCTGGGTGGCGCGCACCGGCGCGTCGGGCAGGTCGCCGGCGGCGGTCTGGTCCACGCGCCGGCTGTTGGCGCGCACCCCGTCGATGAAATGGTTGTGCATGATGCCGAACATCCAGGCGCGCAGCTCTCCGCGCCGCTGCCAGCGCGAATAGCGGCTCCATGCGCGCTCGAGCGTGTCCTGGACCAGGTCATCGGCCCGCTGCGGGTCGCCCGTCAGCCCGCGGGCGTAGCGCCGCAGGCTGGGGATGCAGGCCAGGATCAGGGCTTCGTCGTCGGGGCGCATGGAGCGGCGACGCGGGATCAGGGCTTGGCCACGTGCCAGACTTCCTTGAAGTTGTCGCCGGTCTTGTCGCCGGCCTTCGCATCCTTGGCGTAGGTGTACAGCGGCTTGCCCTTGCTGGCCCATTGCTTGCTGCCGTCGTCACGGGTGATGACGGTCAGGTCGCCGCTGGGCTTGGCGTCGGCGGCGGCCATGACGGGCGGCCAGATCTTGGCGCACTGGTCATTGCAGGCGCTCTTGCCGCCCGAGTCCTTGTCGAAGGTGTAAAGCGTCATGCCGGCGCTGTTGACCAGCATGCCGTTCTGGGTCTTGACGGCCTGGGCCTGGGCGCCGGCCGAGAACAGGGCGGCGGAAGCCAGGGCCAGGATTGCGACGTAGTGTTTGCGCATGGTGTGCCTCGCGGATAGAAAAAGTGGGGACTGCCTGACACAGACGCTGCCGGCCCCCGGCTTATTCCCGCTACACGAAAAAATATCAGCCGGCCTTCCGGGGGAAGTAGCGCATTTCGGTTTCCAGCGGATGCTCCTCCACGGGGGTGAAGCCCAGCGATTCGTAGAGACGCCGGGCGGGATTGCCATGCAGCACGCCCAGGTCGACCGTCGCCGCCCGGGAGTCGGCCTCTTGCAGCAGGCCGGCCAGCAGGCGCCGGCCCAGGCCCCGCCCCTGGAACTCGGGAGCGATCTGGATCTGCACCACGCGCCAGGCCGCGCCGTTGCGCGTAGCCTTGAACAGCCCCGCCTTGCGGCCGTCGGCCCAGACGATCCGGGCGTCCTCGAAGCGGTGGCGGATACGGACCAGGTGGTAGGCGTCGTCGCTGGGCGCGCCGGCGCGCCGCAGGTGCTCGGTCATGGTGGACTTGCGCAGGGCCAGCAGAAAGGGCAGGTCGGCTTCGGTGGCGGGCGCCAGCGTCAGGGCAGGGGAGGCGGTCATGGGCGGGCGGCAGGTGGCAGGGGCGCGGGCGCCATCGGCCCGCAGATCCAGTTTATAGAACCGCCGGGGCGGTGTTGCCAAGCGCAGGCGGCGGCGTTCCTGCCAGGCGAGCAGGGTGGAATGCGGCCACAGTTCCGGCCGCGCCACGTAGCCGTGTTTGACCGGATTGGCATGGACGTAGCCGATGCAGGCGGTCAGATCCGACTCGTCGCGCACCGTGTGTTCCCAGTAGCGCCGCTGCCATATGCCGCGCTCGCGGCGCGCCGATGTGGAAGTGCGCGTCGCGCCCGGCAGCGCGCGCGAAAAGCGGGTCTTGATCCGGCGCCAACGGTTCGGATAGTCGCTGTCGCCCTGCGGCAGCCGCCAGACCATGTGCAGATGGTCCGGCATGATGACCGCGGCAAGAATCGCGAATGGCGCCAGCCGCTGTTCCGCGCGGATGCAGGCTTTGAGCAGTTCGGCGCGCTGCACCAGCAGCCAGGTTCCGCGCCGCCGCGCGGCCACGGTGAAAAAGTAGGCGCCGCCTGGAACGTAATGGCGTCTGTAGTCGGTCATCCCGGCTCCTCGATAAGCCGGTCAAGCATGGGCCGGCGCGGCCGTGGCGGAGGGCGGGGGTGTCATATCGGTCCGTCGCGGGTGGCCGTGAGGTTGGCGCGTGATGGGTGTCGCGCGTTCGATGATTGGTTTCTTTTGGAAGTCGTCTCGCGCTATACCCATCCTACGGTTCCCCGGCCTCCGTCAATCCCGTAGGATGGGTATAGCGCGAGATTCACCGGGCAAGAACACGAATGCCCAGCGCGCGACACCCATCAGACCCCGCCAGAACCCTCAAACAACCCCAACGCATCGGCATCGAAATGCCGCAGGTTCGGAAACACCAGCTTCAAGTCCTCCGGGCTGGCCCCGAACCATTTCCCCAGCGAGGCGCCGAGCTGGTCCACCGCCAGGGTAGGCAGCAGCCGGCCGTTGTCGACGAAGCCCGGGCCGTCGCGCGCGATCTCGGGGTGCTGGCCGTAGTAGCGGCCGCCCTTGACCGCGCCGCCAAGCACGAAATGGTGCGAGCCCCAGCCGTGGTCGGAGCCGTTGCCGTTGGAGCCCAGGGTGCGGCCGAATTCGGATGCGGTGAAGGTGGTGACCTGGTCGGCCACGCCGGTGGCCGCCAGCGCCTGCTGGAACGCGGCCAGGGCCTGGCCCAGTTCGCGCAGCAGCGCCGGGTGGGTGTCGTTCAGGCCGGCGTGGTTGTCATAGCCGTTCTGGGATACGAAGAACACCTGGCGCCGCGCGCCCAGCGCCTGGCGCGCGCCGATGATGCGGGCGACGATCTTCAGCTGCTGGGCCAGGGGCGTGGAAAAATCCCCGGGCACCGCGACGCCGGCGAGCGCGGCGCGCAGGCGGGCGTCGGCGTCGATGGACTGGGCCGCGATGCGCGACAGTTCGCGTTCCATCAGGTGTTCGCGCGGCTGGGTGATGAGCTGGCGCAGCAGCGCGGTGCAATCGCTGGAGCCGTACATGTCGCGGCCGAGCAGGTCGATGGGGGTCGAGCCGTGGATGCCGACGCGATATCCCGCGACCTGGCGGCCGGCCAGCAGCACGGTGCTGCCGCCGGCGGTGATGCCGGTGAACGTGCGCTGCGCGTTGGCGTCGGCGAACAGGTCGGTGAGCCGCCCGGCCCAGCCCGAGGACGCGCCTTCGGGGGCCAGCGCCTGCCAGTACGACTGCTGGTCGTTGTGGGAGAACAGCTTGGGCGGCAGCGGCACGCGCGCGCCGATGTATTCGGCCTTGGTGGTCGGCACGACCAGGGGGCCGATGTTCAGCAGCACGGCCATGTCGCCGCTTTCGTACAGCGGCTTGAGCGGCGCCAGCGACGGCGCCAGCGCGAATTGCGCGCCGCCGGGCGCGGCCTGCCTGCCGCGCAGCGCGGTCGCCTGCAAGGCGTCTCGCGGCAGCGCGATGTCGGTGCGCGCCTGGGCGTAGGCCCGGTATGCGGGCGCGTCGAACGGCACCAGCGAGTTGTACGGGTCGTTGCCGCCATACAGGAAGACGCAGACCAGCGCCTTGTAGTCATTGGGGGCGGACTGCGCGGCCGCCGCGCCCAGCGCCGCCAGATTCAGCGCCAGCGGGGCGGCGGCATGGGAGGCGCCCAGCGCGCAGGCGCGGAGCAGGAATTCACGGCGGCTGGCGTTTTTCATCTGCGGGCTTTCATTTCTGTACCAGGTATTCCGGGGTGGCCGCCACCAGCGTGATCGCGGCCCGCACCCGGTCGCGCGGGCGCTCGGGCGGGATGCTGGAGACGGCCTGGGCGATCGCCGCGGCGGTCCGGTCGGAGAAGGCGTCGCCCGCCAGCAGCAGCGCCACCCGCGCCACCAGCGCGGCGGGGTCGGGCGCCAGCGCGATCTCGGCGGCGTAGGAGGTCTGCAGGTCTTCCCAGCCGCGGTCCACGTAGATGGCCAGGAAGTTCAGGTAGCCGGCGACGCTGGTTTCGTCGGTGATCTGCAGCTCCGGCGCCACCAGGTGGCGGCGCGCCAGTTCGGTGACCGGCGGCACGTAGCGCGGGCGGAAGAAGTTGAACACGCTGGCCGAGCGCATCGGGCTTTGCGCCAGCCGTATGGTGTTGTCGGTGGTGTCGGGCATGGCCCATACGCCGTTGGTGGAGTTCGCGCCGAAGGCCCGCGCCCAGCCGGAAAAGCGCAGGATGGGTTCGCGCACCTTGCCCCAGTCGGGCGCGTTCAGGTCGGGGTTGCGCGCCTCCGGGTCCAGCAGGATGGCGCGCACCACGGCCTTGAGATTGCCGCGCGCGCCCGTGCCGTCGTCGTCGAAGGCGGCGGATACGCGCCTGACGTAGGCGCGGCTGGGATTGCTGGTGACCAGGCGCTGGATCAGCTGGGTGCCGATGAACGGTCCCACGTTGGGATGGGCGCTGATGACGTCGATGGCGCGCTTGAGCGACAGGTGGCCGTCGGTGCCCGGCGGGATGACGGCGCCCAGGAAGCGTTTTTCGGCCAGCGAGTGCAGCGCGTTGTTCAGCGCCATCGGCCGGCGGTGGAATTCCACGTCGGTCTCCGGACCGTTGATGTCCCAGCCGGTGAATACCTTGGCCAGCCCCTGCACGTCGGCGTTGGTATAGGTTTCCACCGGCTTGCCGTCGACCATCTTGAGCGAGCCGTCCGGCTCCAGCTCCAGCAGGCCGATGCTGAAGAGCTGCATGATTTCGCGGGCGTAGTTCTCGTCGGGATGGCGGCCGGTCTTGGGATCTTCCTTGCGGTTGCCGCGGTAGGTCAGCATGCAGCCCATGGACAGGTTCTGGCTGACCGCGGCCAGCAGGTCGCGGTAATTGCCCAGCGCGTGCTCGGCCAGCAGGTCCATGAAGCCGGCCGCGCCGAACAAGGGCCAGGACGCGGTGATGGACGACACGCCCACCACGAAGATCTCGGACAGCGAAAACGCCACCCGCGTGCGCACCTGGTCGGGGGCGCTGATGAACTTGCGCCAGAGCGTGGATTCGAGGGGGGCGTTGATGCCGTTGCCCTTGAATTCCTCGGTGTTCTTGCCCTGTTGCAGCAGCCAGTCGAAATGCGTCTGCGACGGCGGCATGGCCAGCTGCCTGTCGAGCCAGGCGGCGTAGCCGTCGCGCACCACGGCTTCTATGTCGGCCGGCGTGGGGCCGAACGTCGCCTGCGCCAGGAAGCGCGAGGCCTGGCCCGGCGTGGGGCGGGGTAGCGTAGGGGCAGCGGACTGCGGCGCAGCCGCTGACGGCGTAGCGGACATGCGCAGGCACCTCGTCGAATGCGAAAACCTACGGTACTGAAGCCCCGGGCGGGCTTCAATACCGTCATTCGGATGAGGGACTACGACTAAAGCGGGAGGCTCAGACCGAGCGCGTGATGCCGCCGTCGATGCGGATGTTCTGGCCGGTGATGTAGGACGAGGCGTCCGACGCCAGGAAGGCGATCAGGTCGGCGACTTCTTCGGCCGTGCCGTAGCGGCCCATCGGGATGCGCACGCGCCGGTCTTCCTTTTCCGGCAGGCTGTCGATGAAGCCTGGCAGCACGTTGTTCATGCGCACATTGTGTCCGGCGTATTCGTCGGCGAACACTTTGGTGAAGGCGGCCAGCCCGGCGCGGAACACGCCGGAGGTGGGGAACAAGGCCTCGGGCTCGAAGGTGGCGTAGGTGGAGATGTTGACGATGGCGCCGGACTTCTGCTGCTTCATGATGGGCGCGACCAGGCGCGTGATGCGCACCACGTTCAGCAGGTAGAACTCCATGCCCAGGCGCCAGTCCTCATCGCTGATTTCGAGCAGCGGGCCCTTGGGGCCGTGGCCGGCGCTGTTGACCACCGCGTCCACGCGGCCCCACTTCTGCACGACGGTGTCCACCAGCCGCGCCAGATCCTTGGGCGAACGGTTCGAGCCCGTGACGCCCAGGCCGCCGAGTTCCCGGGCCAGGGCCTCGCCCTTGCCGGAGGACGACAGTATGGCCACGCGAAAGCCGTCGGCCGCCAGCTTGCGCGCCGCCGCCGCGCCCATGCCGCTGCCGCCCGCGGTAACGATCGCCACTTTATCCGTGCTCATGTTCGCTCCTGTGTCGAATATTCGGAGCGGACATTGTAGGGGCGGCTCAGGGCGCGGCGCCGACCCGCCAGACCGCGTTGCCGACGTCGTCGGCCACCAGCAGGCCGCCGCGGCGGTCGACGGCCACGCCGACCGGCCGGCCCTGCGCCTGGCCGCTTTCGTCCAGGAAACCGGTCAGCACGTCTTGCGGCGGCCCGCCGGGCCGGCCGCCGGAGAACGGCACGAAGATGACCTTGTAGCCGCTGGGCGGATTGCGGTTCCAGGAGCCGTGCTGGCCCACGAACATGCCCTCGCCGTAGGGCAGCCTGGCGCCGCCGGACCAGGCCAGGCCCAGCGAGGCGGTGTGCGGTCCCAGCGCGTAGTCGGGCACGATGGCGCGCGCCACCAGGTCGGGCCGCTGCGGCGCGACGCGGGTGTCGACGTGCTGGCCGAAGTAGCTGTAGGGCCAGCCGTAGAAGCCGCCGTCGCGCACCGAGGTCATGTAGTCGGGCACCAGGTCGCTGCCGAGTTCGTCGCGTTCGTTGACCGCGGTCCACAGCGTCTTGCCGTCGGGCCCCCAGGCCATGCCCACCGGATTGCGCAGCCCGGTGGCGTACAGGCGCTTGGCGCCGCTGGCCACGTCGATCTCCCAGATGGCCGCGCGGCCGGTTTCGGCGTCCATGCCGTTCTCGGCCACGTTGCTGTTGGAGCCGACCGAGACGTACAGCCGGGCGCCGTCGGGGCTGGCCAGCAGGTTCTTGGTCCAGTGGTGGTTGATGCCGGCGGGCAGGTCGGTGACTTTTTCGCCCGGCGCGTCGATGCGGGTCTGCCCGGACTCGTACGGAAAGCGCAGCACCGCGTCCGCGTTGGCCACGTACAGGTGCCGGCCGATGAGCGCCATGCCGAACGGCGAGTTCAGGCCTGCGAGCAGCACGCCGCGGGTTTCGGCCACGCCGTCGCCGTCGGCGTCGCGCAGCAGCGTGATGCGGTTGGCGCTGGGCGTGCGGGCCCCGGCCCGCTTCATCACCAGGCCGGCGACCCAGCCCTTCAGCCCGCCCGAGGCCGATTCCGGCTTGGGCGGCGCGTTGGTTTCGGCCACCAGCACGTCGCCGTTGGGCAGCACGTACAGCCAGCGCGGATGGTCCAGGCCGGCGGCGAAGCCGGTCACGGCCAGGCCGTCCGCGGCCCGCGGATGCGCGCCGGCGGGCCAGCCTACGGCCTTGGCGGTCTTGACGGTGGGGATCAGGGTGGGATTGGGGGCGGGCAGCTGCGGCGCCGGCCCCATGCCCGCCTCGACGGGCAGCGTGGCCATTTCGCCGCAGGCGCTGAGCGTGGCCAGCGCCAGGCCGGCCGCCGCCGCGGTACGTAGGATCTGCATGATGCGACTCCCGGACGATGTCCCATCATACTCGGGCGCTGGCGCGCCCTTCGGCCTTCAGTCGTCGAAGCGGCTGCGGGTCACGGCGCCGGTCTGCGGATCGACGTGGAGCTTGACGCGCTGGCCCTGCGGGTCGTCGGCCTTGACCTCGTAGCCGTGCTTGCGGGAACGCTCGATCTCGGAGATGTTGCGGTAGCCGGCCGCCTCCATCTTGTCGTAGACCTGGCGGATCGTCAGCATCGGGGCCGCGGGCGCGGTGGCCGCGGGGGCCGGCGCCTGCTGCGGCGCGGCCTGGGCATGGACGGCGGCGCCCGCCGCCAGGACCGAGCCGCCGATCGCCAGGGCTGCCAGGGTTTTCTGAATGCGCGTCATCATGGAATTCTCCTAAGGTTTGGACTGGATGGATGGGGCCGTCCTCACGGCCTGCCGGCATTATTCGGGTTGGCGCATGAACCGGTTCTGAAGACGCCGTTCATGCCCGGTTCATCCGCGCCGCGGTATAAAAGACGCCTGATCCATCCCCTTTTGAATCCCCCATTTCCACAGAGAGGCCCGGCGTTGCGCGACCCTAGAACCGGATTCAGGCCCGCAGGCATGCTGCCGGCCTGCGCGCTCGCGCTCGCGCTGATCGCGGGGCCGGTGGCCGGCCTGGCCGACGAGAGCGACCACGAGCGCGCGCGCCAGGCGCTGCAGGCCGGCAAGGTGCTGCCGCTGGGCGCGGTGCTGGACATCGTGGAGCGCGATTTCCCGGGGCAGGTGGTCAAGGTCGAGTTCGAGGAGGACGACGACGAATTCATCTACGAGATCCGGGTGCTGCAAAGCGGCGGCGGCATCCTCAAACTGAAGCTCGACGCGCGCGACGGCACGCTGCTGGGGATCAAGGGCCGCGACATCAAGTTCAAAGGCGAACCCTGATGCGGATACTGGTGGTCGAAGACGAACCCACGCTGGCCGGCCAGCTCGCCGAGGCGCTGCGCGCCGCCGGCCATACCGTGGATGCCGCCGCCGACGGCGAATCGGCGCGCTACCTGGGCGACGTGGAGGCGTTCGACGCGGTGGTGCTGGACCTGGGCCTGCCCGTGGTGGACGGCCTGACCGTGCTGAAGGCCTGGCGCGCCGGCGGTCGCAACATGCCGGTGCTGATCCTGACCGCGCGCGACAACTGGCATGAAAAAGTGGCCGGCATAGACGCCGGCGCCGACGATTACCTGACCAAGCCGTTCCACATGGAAGAGCTGCTGGCGCGGGTGCGCGCGCTGCTGCGCCGCAGCACCGCGCACGCCAGCGCGCAATGGCGTTGCGGCCCGCTGCTGCTGGACACGCGCCAGGCGCGGGTCAGCGTGGACGGCCGTCCGCTGACGCTGACCAGTCACGAATTCAAGGTGCTGTCGGTGCTGATGCAGCGCGCCGGCGAAGTGGTCTCGCGCAGCGAACTGACCGAGCACGTCTACGCGCAGGACCTCGACCGCGATTCCAACACCATCGAGGTCTTCGTCGGCCGGCTGCGCAAGAAGCTGCCGCCCGACACCATCGAAACCGTGCGCGGGCTGGGCTACCGCCTGGCGGCCCCGCAATGACGCGGCCCGCGGCGCGCTCGCTGCGGCTGCGGCTGCTGGCCGGCACGCTGGCCTGGATACTGGCCTCGGTGGCGCTGGCGGGCTGGGGCCTGGCCAGCCTGTTCCGCCAGCACATCACCCAGCAACTGCGAGCCGAACTGACGCTGCACCTGAACCAGCTGACGGCCGCCCTCAACGTCGGCGCGGACGGCCGGCCGGCGGTGGCCCCGCCGCTGAGCGATCCGCGCCTGGAGCAGCCGCTGTCGGGCCTGTACTGGCAGATCGACCGGCTGGCCGCGAACGGGCAGCCGGCCGCCGCCGGCGTGGCGCGTTCGCGTTCGTTGTGGGACCAGACCCTGCAGGCGCCGCCCGAGGCGCCGGGCGAGGGCGACCGCGCCTACGACGTGGCTGGCCCCGGCGGGCGCGAACTGGCCGCGCTGGGGCGCGTGGTCACGCCGGCCGAGGACGGCGCGGCGCCGCTGCGGCTGCTGGTGGCGGCGGACCGCGCCGCGCTGGCCGAACCCATCGAACGCTTCAACCACATGCTGGCGATCGCGCTGGGCGCGCTGGCCGCCGGGCTGACCGTGGCCGCGGTGGTGCAGGTGCTGGTCGGCCTGCGGCCGCTGGCGCGGCTGCGGCGCGAGCTGGCGGCGCAGGACGCGGGCGACAGCCGCCGCATCGAGGGAAGTTTTCCCAGCGAGATCCAGCCGCTGGTCGACGATTTCAACCAGGTGCTGGCGATGAACGCCGAGATCGTGCAGCGCGCGCGCACCCAGGCCGGCAACCTGGCGCACGCGGTCAAGACGCCGCTGGCCATCCTGGCCAACGCCGCCGCGCGCGAGCAAGGGCCGCTGGCGGCGCTGGTGCGCGAGCAGGTCGGCATGGCGAACCGGCAGATCGACTATCACCTGGCGCGGGCCCGGGCCGCGGCGGCCTCGGGCGCGGCCGACGGACGCACGCCGCTGGCGGAAACGGCGCAGGGCCTGCTGCGCGTGGTGCGGCGCCTGTACGCGCAGCGCGGCCTGCAGATCGAGGACGCCCAGGCCGCGCCCGGCCTGGCGTTTCGCGGCGAACAGCAGGACCTGCAGGAAATGCTGGGCAACCTGCTGGACAACGCCTGCAAGTGGGCGGCCGGCCGGGTGCGGCTCACGGCGCAGGAGGACGGGCCGGGGCGCCTGTCGATCCACGTCGACGACGACGGCCCGGGCATCGAGGACCACGAGCGCGAGCGCATCTTCCTGCGCGGCGTGCGCATGGACGAACAGCGACCCGGCTCGGGCCTGGGCCTGGACATCGTGCGCGACCTGGCCGCCACCTACGGCGGCGAGGTAAGCGCGGCGCGCTCGCCGCTGGGCGGGCTGCGCGTGTCGCTGCGGCTGCCGGCCGCCTGAACCGCGGGCGCGGCTACTTGATCAGGGTGACCGGCGCGTCGGCCAGCTGCAGCACCTGGTTGGCGGCCGAGCCGATCAGGATGTTGGCCAGCGCGCCGTTGCCGCGCGTGCCCATGACGATGCGCTCGCAGCGGTGGTCGCGCGCGTAGCCGGCGATTTCGCTGGCCACGTGGCCGAAGGCGACGTGCCGCGTGTAGGCGGTGCCGGTCACGTCGAGCAGCTTGCGCGCCTCTTCCATCGCCTCTTCGCCTTCGCGGGCGTAGAACTCGTCGATCATGTCCTGGGTGATGAGCCGCGACAGGCCGGCGCGGCCCTGCACGGGCGTCTGGACATTGAGCAGGTGGATGTGGGCGGCGCCCGCGCCCTGGGCGAGCTCGCGGGCGTACAGGACGGCGCGGTTGGCGTAGTCGGAGCCGTCGACGGGGACCAGGATGTTCAGCATGGTTGTTCCTCCGGGCCTTACTTGGCCAGCGTGACGGGCAGTTCCGCCAGGTGCAGGACGCGGGTCGCGACCGAACCCAGGAACCACGACGAAACCGAGCCCAGGCCGCGCGAGCCCATGTAGATCTCGTCGGCGTCGGTTTCCTGGGCGACGCGCACGATGGTGTCGGCCGCCGCGCCGATTTCGATGCGTTCCTCGAACGGCACGCCGGCCTTGCTCAGCAGCGCGCGGGCGGCCTGCAGGGCGGCCTCGCCTTCCTCCTGGTGGTAGGCGTCGATCTCGGCCTGCGACAGGCCGCGGCCGATCTTGCCGGCCTGCAGCGGAATCTGGACGTTGAGGAGTTCGACCCGTTCGACCGGGGCGTAGCGGCGGGCGTCGATCAGGGCCTGGACGGCGTGGAGGGACGGCTGCGAACCGTCCACGGGGATCAGGATGCGTTTCACGGGTGTCTCCGGATGAGCGCCGGCGTGCGCTGTACGCCCATTATTGGCCGAATCGCGCCGCCGCGGAATGCGCCGGATCAAGCCGCCGGCATTCAGCGCCAGCGTTCGGCCAGCGCGTCGGCGGCCAGCGCCTGGCCCAGCAGGCGGCTGGCCTGCGCAGCGAGCGCGCCGGCCGCGCCGCTGGTCTGTAGCCGCAGCGCGCCCGGGCCGCCCGCGCTCAGCAGGCCGCGTTCCTGCAACTGGTGGCGCAGCCTGCGCGCCACCGGGGCGCCGGTTTCCAGCAGCGGCACGCCGGGGCCGGCGGCCGCCTCGATGGCCTCGCGCAGGAACGGGAAATGGGTGCAGCCCAGCACCAGCACGTCCGCGCCGGCCTCGCGCAGCTGCGCCACCGGGCCGCGCACCGCGGCCTCGGCCTGCGGCCCGTGCAGCACGCCTTGCTCCACCAGCCGCACCCATTCGGGGCAGGGTTGCAGCAGGATGCGCACCTCGGGCGCCTCGCGCCGCACCAGGGCGGCGAACTTGGCGCTGGCCAGCGTGCCGGTGGTGGCGAACACGCCGACCACGCCGCTCTGGGTCAGGTGGGCGGCCGGCTTGATCGCCGGCTCCACGCCGATGATGACCAGCCCGGGATGGCGCTGGCGCAGCTGCGCGATGGCGGCCGCGGTGGCGGTGTTGCAGGCCACCACCATGGCCTTGGCGCGGCAGGAGACGAAGTAATCGGCCAGCGTGGCGGCGCGCTGCGCCACGAACTGCGGCGTTTTTTCGCCATAGGGCACGTGCGCGGAATCGGCCACGTACAGCAGGGATTCCTGCGGCAGCGCGTCGCGGATCGCGCGCAGCACGCTCAGCCCGCCGACGCCGGAGTCGTAGATGCCGATGGGGGATTCGGAAAGCATGAAAGAAAAGCGGATTGGGGTGTGCGGCAGTGTAGCGCCGCGGCGCTCACGGCGATTCCTGGCGGTGGCGGCGGACCTCTTCGATCAGCCTGCGGGCCGCGCCCGACAGGGGCGCGTCGCGCCAGATCAGGTTCAGCGGCGCGCGCAGCGAGGCGGGCCGGCTGACGCTGACGTAGACCACGCCCTCGATGTTGACGCGGCGCAGCGACGCCGGCACCAGCGAGACGCCCAGCCCGGCGGCCACCAGGCTCAGCGTGGACAGCATGCGCGGCGCTTCCTGCGCGATGCGCGGGCTGAAACCGGCGGCGGCGCAGGCCGCCAGGATGGCGTCGTACAGGCCCGGCCCGCTGTGGCGGCGGTACAGGATCAGGGATTCGTCGGCAAGTTCGGACAGCGCGATGCGCTGGCGCGGGCGCCGCCGCACCGCCGGATGGTCGGCGGGAAACGCGGCCAGCATGGTTTCGTCCAGCACTTTTTCCACCACCACGCCGCGGTCCGGGCCATAGGGGCCGCGCACGAACGCCACGTCCACCCGGCCGTCGCACACGTCGTCCATCAGTTCGCCGGTGCTGCTTTCCTCCAGCACCAGCCGCACGTTCGGCGCCAGTTCGCGAAAGCGCCGGATCACCGAGGGCACGAACGGGTGGAAGGCGGCCGATCCGGTGAAGCCGACGGTCAGGCGGCCGGCCTCGCCCTGCGACACGCGGCGCACGCCTTCGACCGCCTGCTCGGTGAGCGCCAGGATCTTGTGCGCGTCCTCCAGCAGCGCGCGGCCGCTTTCGGTGAGTTCCATGCCGCGCGGCAGGCGGTGGAACAGCGTGACGCCCAGCTCCTCTTCCAGCACGCGGATCTGCTGGCTGAGCGGCGGCTGGCGGATGCCGAGCCGCGCCGCGGCCTTGGTCAGGTGGGATTCTTCCGCCACCGCCACGAAGTAGCGCAGCAGCCGCAAGTCGATGGACGCCATATGTACCCGATATGAGTCAGTAGATTTCCATATATTAGACATTATCTAGTGGGGAGAGTAGGCTGCAAACTCTTTACTGGTCACATAAAAATGAACGCAGCAGCACCCTCCACCACCGAGGCCGCCTTGCGGCCCCCGCCCACCTGTGGGCAACTGTTCTACGGATTCCTGATGTTCGGCCTGACGGCCTTCGGCGGCGCGCTGCCGCTGGCGCGCCGCATGGTGGTCGAAAAGCACCGCTGGCTGAGCGGCCCCGAGTTCACCGATCTGCTGGGCCTGTGCCAGTTCCTGCCGGGCGGCAACATCATCAATCTTTCGGTCGCGCTGGGCATGAAATTCCGCGGCCCGCGCGGCGCCTTCGCGGCGCTGATGGGCCTGATCCTGGCGCCGTCGATCATCGTGATCATGCTGGGCATGGTGTACGACCGGTTCCAGGACGATCCGCACATCCAGCACCTGTTCGCCGGGCTGGCCGCCGCCGCCGCGGGCCTGCTGATCTCGATGGCGGTGAAGATCGGCACCCCGGTTTTCAAGCGCCGCGACTGGCTGGCCGGCGCGGTCGCCACGGTGTGTTTCATCGCCATCGCCGTGCTGCGCATTCCGCTGCTGCCGACCATGGCGGTGCTGACGCCGCTGAGCATCCTGATGGTGTGGAGGCAGCGTCGATGATCCATACCCTTATCGCGCTGGGCCTGATCTTCGCCGAGCTGTCGGTGCTGGCCTTCGGCGGCGGCAACACCATCCTGCCCGAGATGCAGCGCCAGGTCGTGCAAGTGCATGGCTGGATGAGCGCGGCGGACTTTTCGGCCCTGTTCGCGCTGGGGCAGGCCGCGCCGGGTCCCAACCTGATGGTGGTCACGCTGGTGGGCTGGCACGTGGCCGGCGGCCTGGGCGTGCTGGTCACCACCATCGCCAAGTTCGGCCCATCCTCGGTGATCACCGTGATCGCGCTGGGCCTGTGGGAACGCTTCAAGGACCGCCCGTGGCGCGGCGTGATCCAGGCCGGCATTTTCCCCATGACGGTGGGCCTGGTGGCCGCCAGCGCGGCCCTGATCACCGAGGCCTCGGTGCACAGCTGGCTGCTGGGCGCGATCGCCGCGCTGGTGGCGCTGCTGGGCAGCGTGACCCGCATCCATCCGCTGTGGCTGCTGTTCGGCGGGGCGCTGGCCGGTTTGCTCGGCATCGGTTAGGGTAGGGGCTTGCCTCGCCACGCGCAGGAGCCCGCCATGCCCCCGCTCAAGGATTTCGAGCCCGAGACCGCCGCCGCCAGCCTGCCGTTCTTCCATGCGCACCGGCGCCTGGTGCTGTGCGCCGCGCTGCTGCTGGCCGGCGCCGGCGTGCTGTACGCCGCGGGCCTGCCGCTGGTGCTGGCGCTGCTGCTGGGGTTCGACCTGGGGGCGCTGGTCTTCCTGATCCTGACGGCACGCGTATTCGGCCGCACCAGCGCCCAGGCCATGCGCCGCCACGCGCAGGAGCAGGACGTGGGCCGCACGGGCGTGCTGTGGAGCAGCGTGGCGCTGTCCTGCATGGTGATGACGGCGCTGTGGGTGGAGCTGCGCATCGAGGAAGGCGCCAGCAGCGTGCTGGCCATGCTGGCCGCCGCCGCGACCATCATCCTGTCGTGGCTCTACATGAACATGATCTTCGCGCTGCATTACGCCCACGGCTATTACGGCCACCGCAACGCCATGCACAAGGGCCTGGACTTTCCCGGTACGGAAGATCCGGACTACTGGGACTTCGCGTACTTCGCGCTGGTGCTGGGCATGACCTTCCAGGTGTCGGACGTGCAGATCGTGAACCGGCGGCTGCGCCGCACCGCGCTGACGCACAGCGTCATCGCGTTTTTCTTCAACGTGTTCATCATCGCCATCAGCGTGAACGTGGCGGCCGGGCGCGTCTAGGGCCTGTGCGTGGCTCCTTTTAGTGTGAACAGGCCCTAGGCCGCCGCCAGCCGCCACAGCGAGGTCACCTCGCGCGAGCGCGCCGCATGCAGCGGGTCGGCCGGGTCGGCGGCGCGGCCGTGGGTGGGCCGGGTGTCGAGCCGGCCCGCCACGCGCAGCCCGGCCTGGGCGATCCATTCCAGCAGCTGTTCGCGGCTGCGCAGGCCGAGGTGCTCGGCCAGGTCCGACAGGATCAGCCAGCCTTCGCCGCCTGGCGCCAGGTGCGCGGCCAGGCCGTCCAGGAAGCCGCGCAGCATGCGGCTGTCGGGATCGTACACGGCGTATTCCACCGGCGAGCTGGGGCGCGCCGGCACCCAGGGCGGGTTGCACACGACCAGCGCCGCGCGGCCTTCGGGATAGAGGTCGGCCTGCGCCAGTTCCACCCGGTCTTCCAGTCCCAGCCTTTGCAGGTTTTCGCGGGCGCAGGCCAGGGCGCGCGGGTCCTGGTCGGTGCCGACCACGCGCCTGAAGCCGCGGCGCGCCAGCACGGCGGCCAGCACGCCGCTGCCGGTGCCGATGTCGAAGGCGGCGTCGCCGGGCGGCAGCGGCGCCTGCGCCACCAGGTCCACGTATTCGCCGCGCAGCGGCGAGAACACGCCGTAGTGCGGATGGATGCGCGCGCCCAGGGCCGCGATCTCCACGCCTTTCTTGCGCCATTCGTAGGCGCCGATCAGCCCCAGCAGCTCGCGCAGCGAGGCCACGTAGGGTTCGTCGGCCGGGCCGTAGGCGGCTTCGCAGGCCTGGCGCGCGTCGGGCGCGCGGCGCAGGGCGATGCCGTGGCCCGCGTCGAAGCCGATCAGCAGCATGCCCAGTATGCGGGCGCGCTGCGACTGGAACTGGCGGTGCTGGTTGAAGGCGTCGCGCAGCGTGGCCGCGGGCTTGCGCGGACGCTTGTCGACGCGCCGCGCCATGGCCTGCAGCAGCTGGCGCGCGTTGTGGAAGTCGCCGCGCCACAGCAGGCCGACGCCCTCGCAGGCCTGGCGGTAGGCCTGGTCCGCGCCGAGCGTGTCATCGGCCAGCACCACGCGCCGGGGCGGCGCGGCGCCGCTTTCGGAACGCCAGCGCGCGGCGCGGGCAAGCTGGTTTTCTTCCCAGTGGATTTCGGGCGGGTTCAAGGCGTCGCTCCGGCGGGCCGGCGCGCGCGGGACAGGGCAGTCATTCGGGATGCAAAAGAAAAGGGCGCGGGCTGCCAATGTAGCAGCTTCGCGCCCCGCCGCCGGCTATTGCGCGCGGGCGGCCGGCGTCAGGCGCTGGCGGTTCTGCGTGACCGCCTCCAGCACCAGGCCGTGCAGGCGGGTGTCGCCGGCGTCGCCGTCGGGGCTGCGGGCCAGGAAGTCCAGGAGCTCGTTGCGCATGCGCGGCTCCCAGAATTTATGGATGTGGTTGGCCACGCCCTCGAGCGCCTCGTGGCGGTCGGGCATGGCTTCGAAGAACTGGCCGATGCGGTTGGCCATGCGGATGAGGTTGCCGATTTCCATGCGTGGTGTAGTCCGGTTCAGGTGACGATGCGCTCGGGATGGGAGTACAGCGTGGCGTCGTCGCCGCGCAGGAATCCCAGCAGGGTCAGGTTGGCGTCCTGCGCCAGGCGGATGGCCAGCGAGGTGGGCGCGGACACGGCCGCCAGCACGCCGATGCCGGCCGCCGCCGTCTTCTGCACCATTTCGAAGCTGGCGCGGCTGGTCACCGCGGCGATGCCGGCGTCGCCGCGCATGCCCTGGCGCGCCAGGGCGCCGATGAGCTTGTCCAGGGCGTTGTGGCGGCCCACGTCCTCGCGCACCAGCGCCAGCGCGCCGTCGGCGCCGGCCCAGCCCGCGGCGTGGGTGGCGCCGGTCAATTCATGCAGCGCCTGGCGCGCGCGCATGGCGCGCATGGCGGCCAGCACCGCCTGCACGCGCACCGGCGCGGCGCGGGTCAGGGGCGCGACGGGACGCAGTACTTCGGGCAGCGTTTCCACGCCGCACAGCCCGCAGCCGGTGCGCCCGGCCAGCGCGCGCCGGCGGGCCTTGAGACGCGCCTCGCAGGCGCTGGAGATTTCCACCTGCACCACGATGCCGTCGGGCCGCGGCAGCAGGTCCATGCCGCGCACGTCATGGACGCCGGCGACGATGCCTTCGGACAGCGCGAAGCCCAGCGCGAAGTCCTCCAGGTCGGCCGGCGTCGCCAGCATGGTGGCGTGGCTGATGCCGTTGAACTCCAGGGCCACCGGGGTTTCCTCGGCCACGTAGTCCTCGGCGCCGGCGCCGAAGGCGCCCGCGCGCAGGCGGGTGATGGGCACCCGCGCGCAGTCGGCGCGGGCGGCGGGAGCGGGGAAGGGCAGGGACATCATGGCGGTTCGCGGCCTTATTTACCGGCCAGCGCGGCGGCGTCTTCGCGTTCGCGTTCGCGCAGCAGCTTGTGCTGGATGTCGGCGAAGCGCGACCACTCGCGCTGCCATTCCGAGGGCTGGGACACGCGCGTGACCTGCACGGCGGTGACCTTGTACTCGGGGCAGTTGGTGGCCCAGTCGGAGCTGTCGGTGGTGACCACGTTGGCGCCCGATTCGGGGAAGTGGAAGGTGGTGTACACCACGCCCGGCTGCACCCGGTCGGTGATCGTGGCGCGCAGCACGGTCTCGCCGGCGCGGCTCTGCACGCCGACCCAGTCGCCGTCGCGCACGCCGCGGTCCTCGGCGTCCTGCGGATGCAGTTCCAGCAGGTCCTCGCTGTGCCAGGCCACGTTGGGCGTGCGGCGGGTCTGGGCGCCCACGTTGTACTGCGACAGGATGCGGCCGGTGGTCAGCAGCAGCGGGTAGCGGCGCGTGCTGCGCTCGTCGGTGGGCACGTACTTGGTGATCATGAAGCGGCCCTTGCCGCGCACGAACTCGTCCACGTGCATGGTGGGCGTGCCGTCGGGCGCCTCGTCGTTGCACGGCCATTGCAGGCTGCCCAGGCGGTCCAGCTTCTCGTAGGTGACGCCGGCGAAGGTCGGCGTCAGCCGCGCGATCTCGTCCATGATCTCGCCGGGATGGCTGTAGTTCATGGGGTAGCCCAGCGCGTTCGACAGCGCCACGGTGACTTCCCAGTCGGACTTGCCGTTCCTGGGCTGCATCACTTTGCGCACGCGCGAAATGCGGCGCTCGGCGTTGGTGAAGGTGCCGTCCTTCTCCAGGAAGGACGAGCCCGGCAGGAACACGTGCGCGTACTTGGCGGTCTCGTTCAGGAACAGGTCCTGCACCACGATGCACTCCATCGCCGCCAGCGAGGCCGCGACGTGCTGGGTGTTGGGATCGGACTGCACGATGTCCTCGCCCTGGCAGTACAGGCCCTTGAACGAGCCGGCCAGCGCCGCCTCGAACATGTTGGGGATGCGCAGCCCGGGCTCGGGCTGCAGGGTCACGCCCCAGTCCTGTTCGAACTGGCTGCGCACCGCGTCGTCGGAGATATGGCGGTAGCCCGGCAGCTCGTGCGGGAACGAACCCATGTCGCACGAGCCCTGCACGTTGTTCTGCCCGCGCAGCGGATTGACGCCCACGCCCTCGCGGCCGATGTTGGCCGTGGCCATGGCCAGGTTGGCGATCGCCATCACGGTGGTCGAGCCCTGGCTGTGTTCGGTCACGCCCAGGCCGTAATAGATGGAGCCGTTGCCGCCGGTGGCGTACAGGCGCGCCGCGCCGCGCACGGCCTGCGCCGGCACGCCGGTGATGGCCTCCATCGCCTCGGGCGAGTTCTCGGGCAGCGACACGAAATCGCGCCACTGCTGGAGGGACTTGGCCTCGCAGCGCGCGGCCACGAAGGCTTCGTCGATCAGGCCTTCGGTGGCGATCACGTGGGCCATGGACGACAGCAGCGCGGTATTGGTGCCCGGTCGCACCTGCAGATGGAAATCGGCCTTGATGTGCGGCGAACTCACCAGCTCGATGCGGCGCGGGTCGATCACGATCAGGCGCGCGCCCTGGCGCAGGCGGCGCTTGAGGCGCGAGGCGAACACCGGGTGGCCGCTGCTGGGGTTGGCGCCCATGACGATCACCACGTCGCTGTGCATGATCGAATCGAAGGTCTGAGTGCCGGCCGATTCGCCCAGCGTCTGCTTCAGGCCGTAGCCGGTGGGAGAGTGACAGACGCGCGCGCAGGTGTCGACGTTATTGGTGCCGAAGGCGGCGCGCACCAGCTTCTGCACCAGCCAGGTTTCTTCGTTGGTGCAGCGCGACGAGGTGATGCCGCCGACCGCGTCGCGGCCGTAGCGGTCCTGGATGCGGCGGAATTCCGAGGCCGCGTAGGCGATCGCCTCTTCCCACGACACTTCCTTCCACGGGTCGGTGATGCGCTGGCGGATCATGGGCTTGAGCACGCGCTCCTTGTGGGTCGCGTAGCCCCAGGCGAAGCGGCCCTTCACGCAGGAATGGCCACGGTTGGCCTGGCCGTCCTTCCAGGGCACCATGCGCACCACTTCCTGGCCCTTCATCTCGGCCTTGAAGCCGCAACCCACGCCGCAATAGGCGCAGGTGGTGACCACCGAATGCTCGGCCTGGCCCATCATGATGACGGTCTTTTCCTGCAGCGTGGAGGTCGGGCAGGCCTGCACGCAGGCGCCGCAGGACACGCATTCGCTGTCCAGGAACGGCTGGTCCTGGCCGGCCGCCACGCGCGATTCGAAACCCTTGCCGGAGATCGTCAGCGCGTAAGTGCCCTGGGTTTCCTCGCAGGCGCGCACGCAGCGGTTGCAGACGATGCACTTGGACGGGTCGTAGGTGAAGTACGGGTTCGATTCGTCCTTGGCGTCTTTCAGGTGGTTGGCGCCCTCGTAGCCGTAGCGCACGTTGCGCAGGCCCACCACGCCGGCCATGTCCTGCAGTTCGCAGTCGCCGTTGGCCGGACAGGTCAGGCAATCCAGCGGGTGATCGGAGATGTACAGCTCCATCACGCCGCGGCGCAGGTCGTGCAGCTTGGGCGTTTCGGTATGGACCACCATGCCGTTCTCGGCCGGCGTGGTGCAGGACGCGGGATAGCCGCGGCGGCCTTCGATCTGCACCAGGCACAGCCGGCAGGAGCCGAACGGCTCCAGGCTGTCGGTGGCGCACAGCTTGGGGATGTTGATGCCGGCCTCGGCGGCCGCGCGCATCAGCGACGTGCCCTCGGGCACGGTGACGGCCTGGCCGTCGATGGTGAGGGTGACGGTGACGGCGGATTCGCGCGCCGGCGTGCCCAGGTCGCGATCGCGCTTGATGACGGTTTCTAGCATGGCGGTCTCGGGTTCAGGCCGTGTGAGCGGCGGGCTGGGAGGATTCGATGCCGAAGTCCTGCGGGAAGTGGTTCAGCGCGGACAGCACGGGGTAGGGCGCCATGCCCCCCAGCGCGCACAGCGAACCGGCCAGCATCGTGTCGCAGAGGTCGCGCAGCAGGTGCACCTGCTGTTCGCGCCCGGGGCCGCCGGCGGCGATCCGGTCCAGGGTTTCGACGCCGCGCGTCGAACCGATGCGGCAGGGCGTGCACTTGCCGCAGGATTCGATGGCGCAGAACGCCATCGCATAGCGCGCCATGCGCGCCATGTCGACAGTGTCGTCGAAGGCCACCAGGCCGCCGTGGCCGATCATGGCCGAGATCTGCGCATAGGCCTCGTAGTCCAGCGGCACGTCCCATTGCGATTCCGGCAGGTAGGCGCCCAGCGGCCCGCCCACCTGCACCGCGCGCAGGGGGCGGCCCGAGGCGCTGCCGCCGCCGAAGCCGTACAGCAGGTCGCGCAGGGTCAGGCCGAAGGCCTTTTCCACCAGCCCGCCGTGCTTGAGATTGCCGGCCAGCTGGAACGGCAGCGTGCCGTGCGAGCGGCCCACGCCGTAGTCGCGGTAGTAGGCCGCGCCGCGCGCCAGGATGATGGGCACGGTGGCCAGCGAGATCACGTTGTTGATGACCGTGGGCCGGCCGAACAGGCCGGAGACGGCGGGCAGCGGCGGCTTGGCGCGCACCACGCCGCGCTTGCCTTCGATGCTTTCGAGCAGCGAGGTTTCCTCGCCGCAGATATAGGCGCCCGCGCCCACCCGGACCTCCATGTCGTAGCGGCGTCCGCTGCCGTGCACGTCCCCGCCCAGCCAGCCGGCTTCGCGGGCGCGTCCGATGGCGGCCTGCAGCGTGGCGATGGCCTGCGGATACTCCGAGCGCACATAGATGTAGCCCTGCGTGGCGCCCACCGCCAGGCCGGCGATGGTCATGCCTTCGATCAGCACGTAGGGGTCGCCTTCCATCAGCAGGCGGTCGGCGAAGGTGCCCGAATCGCCTTCGTCGGCGTTGCAGACGATGTATTTCTGGCCGGCCGGGGCCGCGGCCACGGTGCGCCACTTGATGCCGGTCGGGAACGCCGCGCCGCCGCGCCCGCGCAGTCCGGACTCCACCACTTCCTCGACGATCTGCGCCGGCGCCATGGCCAGCGCGCGCTGCAGGCCCTGCAGGCCGCCGTGCGCGGCATAGTCCTCGAGCGACAGCGGATCGGTCACGCCGACGCGGGCGAAGGTCAGGCGCTCCTGTTGCTTGAGATAGGGAATTTCCTCGGTCAGGCCCAGGCGCAGCGCGTGCGCGCCGCCGGCCAGCCAGCCGGCGTCGAACAGTCCGGCCACGTCCTCGGGCTGCACCGGGCCGTAGGCGATGCGGCCCTGCGGCGTGGCGATTTCGACCAGCGGCTCCAGCCACAGCATGCCGCGCGAACCGTTGCGTACGATCCGCACGTCCAGGCCGCGTTGCGCCGCGGCGCGTTCGATGTCCAGGGCCACGGCGTCGGCGTCCAGGGCCAGGGCCGCGGCGTCGCGCGGCACATAGATGACGATGGGGGCGTTCATGCGTCGGCCTCCCGCAGGCCGGCCAGCAGCCGGTCCAGCTTTTCGGGGGTGACGCGGGCCCGGGGCCGGCCGTCCAGCATGACCGCCGGCGACTGCGCGCACAGCCCCAGGCAGTACACCGGCTCCAGCGACACGGCGCCGTCGGCCGAGCGGGCGTGGAAATCGCAGCCCAGCGCGGCGCGCGCGTGTTCGGCCAGGCGTTCGCCGCCCATGGCCTGGCAGGCTTCGGCGCGGCAGACTTCCAGCCTGTGGCGCGCCGGCGGTTCGCTGCGGAAATGCGGATAGAAGGTGATGACGCCGTGGACCTCGGCGCGCGACAGGTTCAGGGCCTCGGCGATGGTCTGCACCGCCTCGGCCGGAATACAGCCCAGTTCGTGCTGCACCGCGTGCAGCACGGGCAGCAGCGGGCCGGGCTGGTCTTTCAGCCGGGCCAGTATGCGGGCGGTGGCCGCGATGGCCGGGGTGGGGGACGCCTGGGCCGCGTCCAGGGCCATCTGGCCGCCGCGGGCGCCGCCGCTGGACGCCAGATCGGATGTTGCCTCGCGCGCTTGCACGTCGGTCTCCTCCTGTATTGCTGTGGTGTGGGGGCCTGTTTTTGAGATTTATATGTTGTTAAAAGCATATAAAACGCCAGCCGCCCGCGTTATTTGTGTACTCTAGCTACCTAAACCTGGCTCATCAATAAGAAATAAATGACATATAAGTTTCGCATCGGCCTGCGCCCGCAATGGACGCTGGGCGGCGAGGACGGATCGGCGGCGGTGCCCCTGCAGGACATGCTGGCGCTGCTGGCGGCCATCGACGCCACGGGCAACATCGCCGGCGCCTGCCGCGCCTGCGGGCTGTCGTACCGGCATGCCTGGGGCGTGCTGCGGCGGTTCGAGGACATATTCGGGACCCAGCTGCTCATCACCGCCCGCCGCCAGGGCACGCAGCTGGCGCCGTTCGCGCAGCGCCTGCTGTGGGCCAACCGGCGCATCGAGGCGCGCCTCATGCCCACGCTGGAAAGCATGGCCTCGGAACTCCAGGAGGAACTGGAGCGCCTGCTGCCCGAGAGCGGGCCGCACCTGCGGCTGCATGCCAGCCACGGCTTCGCGGTCGAGTCGCTGATGCAGCACATGAGCGGGCGCAAGCCCGGCCTGGAGCTGCGCTACCGCACGGCGATCGAGGCGCTGGCCTCGCTGGAGCGCCACGAATGCGACCTGGCGGGTTTCCAGGTGCCGCAGGGCGAGTTCGAGGCGCCCATCATGGCGCGCTATGCGCAGTGGCTGCACGCCGACGACTGCCTGCTGATCCACCTGGCGGTGCGCAACGCCGGCCTGTTCGTCACGGCCGGCAACCCCAAGGGCATACGCGGCATGGCCGACCTGGCGCGTCCCGACGTGCGTTTCGTCAACCGCCAGATCGGCTCCAGCACCCGCCACCTGGTGGAGCTGATGCTGCAGCGCGCGGGGGTGACGACCGGCCAGGTGCAGGGCTATGACACCAACGAATTCACCCACATGGCCATCGCCGCGCACATCGCCAGCGGCATGGCCGATACCGGCATGGGGGTGGAGACCGCGGCCTGCCGCTTCGGCCTGGACTTCATTCCGCTGGTGCGCGAGCGCTATTTCTTCGCCATCCGCAAGTCGGCGCTGGAGACGGCGGCCATGCAAGGCCTGCTTTCCATCATGCGCAGCCCCGACTACATCGGCTATGTCGGCCAGCTGGCTGGTTATGACGCGCGCGACACGGGACGGCTGCAGACCCTGCAAGAAGCCTTTCCATCGGGGCCGGGCGCCGGGATATGATGCATCCATGAGCAAAGTGATACTCCTTGCCGATCATCGCAACGGCCGTCCGGCCGGCCTCGTCCCCGGAGAACTGCCGCCCGACGGCCAGCCCGCGCTCGACCGGCGCGCGCGGCCGCTGCGCGACCTGCGGATCTCGGTCACCGACCGCTGCAATTTCCGCTGTACCTACTGCATGCCGCGCGAGGTGTTCGACAGCAGCTATACCTTCATGCCGCATTCGGCGCTGCTGTCGTTCGAGGAAATCACGCGGCTGGCCGGCATCTTCACGCAGCTGGGCGTGGAAAAGATCCGCCTGACCGGCGGCGAGCCGCTGCTGCGCAAGCACCTGGAAAACCTGGTGGGGCTGCTGGCCGGGCTGCGCACGCCGCAAGGCCGTCCGCTGGACCTGACCCTCACCACCAACGGCAGCGTGCTGGCGCGCAAGGCCGCCGATCTCAAGCGCGCCGGGCTCACGCGGGTGACGGTCAGCCTGGACGCGCTGGACCCGGCCATGTTCCAGGACATGAGCGACAGCGGCTTCACGCCGGACGACGTGCTGCGCGGCATCGACGCCGCGGCGGCGGCCGGGCTGGCCCCGGTCAAGGTCAACATGGTGGTGCGGCGCGGCCTGAACGACGGCCAGATCCTGCCGATGGCCGAGCGCTTTCGCAACAGCGGCCACATCCTGCGCTTCATCGAATACATGGACGTGGGCAACACCAACGGCTGGAACCTGGCCGAAGTGGTGCCCAGCCGCGAAGTGCTGGACCGCATCGCCGCGGTCCACCCGATCGAGCCGATCAGCGACGGCGAGATGGGCCGCGTGGCCGAACGCTGGCGCTACCTGGACGGCGGCGGCGAAATCGGGGTTATCTCCAGCGTCACGCACGCCTTCTGCGGCGGCTGTACGCGCGCGCGCCTGTCGCCGGAAGGCAAGCTGTTCCTGTGCCTGTTCGCGCACGAAGGCTACGACCTGCGCGCGCCGCTGCGCGACGGCGCCAGCGACGAGGAGCTGGCGCGCATCCTGGCCGGCATCTGGGCCGGCCGCGCCGACAACTACTCGGAGCAGCGCGGCCGCAACATGGCGGACCCGTCGCGCAAGATCGAAATGAGCTATATCGGCGGCTGACGCCGCCGCCGCGCTACGCCAGCCAGTGGCGCAGGTCGTAATAGACCACCCGGTCGCGGTCGTGCACCGGCACGTCCGCGGGCAGCCGGGCCAGGCCGGTGGACCAGGGCATGGAGCTGATCACGCCCGAGCCCTGGTGGCGGTACGGGATCAGTTCGGCGCCGCCGTCCTCGGCCGGGCGGCGCTGCACCCGCAGGAATTCCTCGCGCGCGTCCTGGCGCGGCGCTTCGGTGCGCAGCGGCAGCCGGCTGACCGGCGGGAACAGGGTTTCGCGGCCCTGCATGCGGCGCACCAGCGGCGAGACCAGCATGGCGAACACCGCATACGACGACACCGGATTGCCGGGCAGGCTCACCACGGGCTTGCCGTCTATGGTGGCCAGCGCCACCGGCTTGCCCGGCTTCATGCGCACTTTCCACAGCGCCAGTTCGCCGCCCAGGGTGGCCAGGGCCAGCTTGACCAGGTCGCGCTCGCCCACCGACACGCCGCCCACCGTCAGCACCAGGTCGCAGTCGGCCAGCAGGGTCTTGAACGCCGCCAGCAGGTCCGCCTCGGTGTCGCGCGCATGCAGCACGTGCACCGGCTCGGCGCCCATGCCGCGCGCCAGCGCGGCCAGCATGGGACCGTTGGAGTTGTAGATCTGCTGCGCGGCGCGCGGCTGGCCGGGCTGGACGAGTTCGTCGCCGGTGGTCAGGATGCCGATGCGCAGGCGGTCGTAGACCCGCACGCGGGCCAGGCCCTGCGAGGCCATCAGCGCCACGTGCGCGGCTTCCAGCAGCGTGCCCGCGGGCAGCAGCGGCGCGCCGGCCAGGGTGTCCTCGCCGCGGCGGCGGATGTGTTCGCCCGGCGTGGGGCGGCGCGAGATCTGCACGCTGCCGTCGGCCTCGGCCGCGTCTTCCTGCATGACCACGCTGTCGGTGCCGGCCGGAATCAGGCTGCCGGTGAACAGGCGGATGGCGTGGCCGGGCTTGAGCGGTTCGGGCACGTCGCCGGCGTAGCAGCGCTGCTGGACCGGCAGGCGCGCCTCGGGCGTCCAGTCGGCCTCGCGCAAGGCGTAGCCGTCCATGGCACTGTTGTCGGCCGGCGGAATGTCCACGGTGGCGTCCAGCGCCACGGCCAGCACGCGGCCGGCGGCCTCGGCCAGGTCGACTTCGCTGCTGCGCTGCAGCGGCTGCGCGGCGTGGGCCAGCAGGGTCTGGGCTTGATCGAAATCGAGCATGGGTCAGTCTTCTTCTTCGCGTTTCTTGAATTGCGTGGCGAAATTGCAGGGCCGGTGGCGGCTGTCGAGCTGCTCGCGCAGGATGTGCTCCCAGGCGGTTTCGCAGGCGTTGTTCGAGCCGGGCAGGCAGAAGATCAGGGTCTGGTTGGCGAGGCCGGCGAAGGCGCCGGACTGGACCGCCGAGCTGCCGATCTGGCCGTGCGAGAGCTGGCGGAACAGTTCGCCGAAGCCGGGCACCTCGCGGTCCAGCAGCGGCTGCACCGCCGCCTGGGTCTGGTCGCGCGGGGCGAAGCCGGTGCCGCCGCTGGTGATGATGACCTGCACTTCCGGATCGGCGATCCATTCGCTCAGGATGCGGCGGATCTGGTAGCGGTCGTGCCTGACGATGTCGCGTCGCACACATTGATGGCCCTCGCGGGCCAGGCTCTGCGCCAGCAGGTTGCCGGAGGTGTCGTCGCCGGCGCTGCGGGTATCGCTGACCGTGAGCACGGCGCAGGCCAGCGAAACAGGGCGTTCTTCGTTCATGGATGCTCCTTCGTGGCGGGGCTTTCTTCATCCCAGGACTGCGTGCGGTCCTGGTCGGATTGTCGTTGTTCCACCCAGAAGCTGTCGCCGCCCGCGAGGGTCTCGCGCTTCCAGAAAGGCGCGCGGGTCTTGAGCGCGTCGATGATGTATTCGCAGCCCCGGAAGGCGTCGCCGCGGTGGGCGCTGGCGGCCGCCACGAAGACGATCTGCGCGTTGCGCGCGAGCGCGCCCACGCGGTGCACGATCACCGTGCCGGCGAGGTTCCAGCGCGCGCGGGCGGTGGCGGCGATCTCTTCGAGCTCGCGCTCGCACATGCCGGGGTAGTGTTCGAGAAAGAGCGTGTCGGTGGGCGTGTCGGGCGCGTAGTCGCGCACGTAGCCCACGAAAGTGACGATGCCGCCCACGCCCGGCCCGGCGCTTGCGCGCAGGGCGGCCGTAAGCGCGGCGCCGTCGAAGTCGGCTTCCTGGACGCTGATCATGGCGTTCAACCTCCGGTCACGGGTTCGAATACGGCGACCTCGTCGCCCGCGCGTATGACCGCCGTGGGCTTGGAGTGGGTCTGGTTGATGGCCAGCTTCAGGCGCGCGGCCGGCGCCAGCTGGGGATAGCGTTCGCCCAGCGCGGCGAGCAGCTGCGCGCCGGTGGATTCGCCCTCCAGGGGCCAGGCTTCGGCGCGCTTGCCGACCAGTTCGGCCACGCGCGCGAAGTACAGAAGATTAATCGTTGCGCCACTCACCGCTTTTTCCTCCCGCCTTGTACTTGAGGCGAACTTGTTCGATCACGATGCCCTTGTCGGCAGCCTTGCACATATCGTAGATGGTCAGCGCGGCCACGCTGCAGGCCGTCATGGCCTCCATTTCGACGCCGGTCTTGTAGCTGGTGCGGCAGGTGGCCAGGATGTCGATGCGGTGCGCCGAGTCGTCCAGCGCGAACTCCACGCCGACGAAGGACAGCGGCAGGCTGTGGCACAGCGGGATCAGCTCGGCGCAGCGCTTGGCGGCCAGGATGGCGGCCACGCGCGCGGTGTTGAGCACCTCGCCTTTGCCCTGGCCCGGCTGGGTCAGCAGGCCGTAGGCCACGGCGTTCATGCGCACGGAGGCGGCGGCGACGGCCACGCGCTCGGTGTCCGTCTTTGCGATGACGTCGACCATGCGGACCTGGCCGGCTTCGTCCAGGTGGCTCAAGGTTGGGGTGGACGTGGACATGGGTATCGGAAGCGAGAATTGTTAATGATTGAAAAGGGCGGCCCCGGCGGGCCGGACAAGGCCGCTGTTGCGCCTATGATAGACGAGCGGTGAAGGGGGCGCGATAATCGCGCCTGTAGTCATTAGAAGGACGGAATCGCACGGCCTTCAATTCGTATCAGGAGACGCGCAATGCCCTTGCGGATGCCAAAACTTCGGTTGTCAGGCCGGGTCGGCAAAATTCTTCTAGGCATTGCGGCATTCATACTCATCCTCTTCGGCGTCGCCGCCTGGCAAGTTCCCAAGGTCCTGGCCGACGTGCTCACGCAGGACGTCTCCAAGATGATCGGCCGCGATGTCTCCGTCGGCAAGATCAGCTTCAATCCCTTCACGCTGACCGTTCGCGCGCGCGACCTGGCCGTGGCCCAGCCCGGCTCGCAGACGCCGCTGCTCACGCTGGCCGAACTCGACGCCAGCGCGGCCTGGACCTCGCTGTTCTGGTTCGCGCCCGTGGTCGATCGCCTGACGCTGCGCGAGCCTAACATCGCCATCGTGCGCGAGGACGTCACGCGCTTCAATTTCTCTGATATTCAGCAACGCGTGGCCGAAATGGCGGCCGCCCAGCCCGAAGCGCCGCCCGAGCCCGACGCCGGGCTGCCCCGTTTCTCGCTGAACAACATGGTCATCGAGAACGGCTCCATCACGCTGGACGACAAGGTCACCGGCCGCAAGCAGGTGGTCGACGAACTGGGCGTGGGCGTGCCTTTCATCTCCACCTTCGGCTACGCCACCGACATCGACGTGCAGCCGCGCCTGCACCTGCGCATCAACGGCAGCCCCTTCGACCTGACCGGCGTGGCGCGGCCCTTCGACGTGGTGCCCTCGTCCACGCTGCGCGTGGCGTTCGACGGCCTGCAGCTGGAGAAGTGGGCCGACGTCTGGCCCATGCCGCTGCCGTTCAAGCTGGAAAGCGCGCTGCTCGATTCCAATCTGCAGGTCGTGTTCGAGCAACCCAAGGACGCGCCGCCCAAGATCCGCGTCATGGGCGACCTGGGGCTGCGCCGGCTGGACCTGCGCGACACCGCCGGCCAGGGCCTGGCGGCCTGGAGCGCGCTGACGGTCAGCCGCCTCGAACTCGAGCCCATCGAACGCCGCGTCTACGTGGGCGAGGTGGGCCTGTGGGCGCCGCAGATCCACGTGCGGCGCCAGGCCAATGCGCAGCTGAACTGGCTGGACGTGGTGGCCAAACTCAAGCAGCTCGGCGGCGTCGAGCCCACCGCCACGCCGGTGGCCGACAAGCTGCGCAAGGCCAGCGGCCTGAAGCCGGCCGAGCATCCGGCAGCGCCCGCCGCGGCAGCCGTTGCGGCGCCGGCGGCCACGCCCGCCGATGCCGGCGCGGCGGCGCCGCCCGCCGCCCCCGCCGCCCCCGCCGCCCCCGCCGCCCCCGCCGCCCCCGCCGCCCCCGCCGCGCCGCCCGAACCCGCGGACTGGAAAGTCAATCTGGACGCCTTCAACCTGCACGAGGGCGAGCTGTACGTCAACGACGCGGTCAGCAAGCTGGACTACGTCATGACCGGCCTGGCCGCCACCGTCGAAGGCGTGGCGCTGCCGCAGGTCGAGGGCGAGCCCATCAACCTGTGGCTGACCATGGACAACAGCACCGACGGCGGCTGGCTGCGCGCCAAGGGGCCGCTGGTCATCAAGCCGCTGTCGCTGGAGCTGGGCGTGCGGCTGGGCAACGTCGCGCTGGCGCCGCTGGCGCCGGCCGTGCGCAACGCCGCGCCGATCGCGCTGCTCGACGGCCGGCTGGCCGCGGCCGCGCAGGTGCACGTGCGCGAGCAAAACGGCGCGGTCGATGCGTCGGCGACCGGCGTGCAGGCCGACCTGACCGGCTTCAAGGCGCGCGACGAATCGCTCAAGCCGGCGCTGGACCTGGCGCTGCAGAGCCTGCGTGTCACCGCCGACCGCCTGGCCATGGGACCGGGCCAGAGCAATTTCACGCTGGCCGCGGCCGGCATCCAGGGCAACGGCAAGCTGGACCTGAAGGGCGTCTTCACGCCGCAGCCGCTGACGGTGAAGACCGCGGTGGACCTGTCGGGCCTGAACGTCGCCACCTTCGCGCCGTACGCGGCCTCCAGCCTGAACGCCACGGTGCGCGCCATCACGCTGGGCGCCAAGGGCAATGCGGAGTTCGCCGCCGCGGCCGGCAACGCGCCCATGAAGGCCGGCTGGAAGGGCGGGGTGGAAATCACCGACGTGGACCTGCAGGACCGCGTCAACAACGACGACTTCCTGAACTGGAAGCGGCTGGGTTTCTCGGGCATGGACATCTCGGTGGCGGGCGACAAGATCGGCGCCAGGCTGGGCGACATCGCGCTGGAGGATTTCTACGGCCGGGTGCTGCTCAATGCGCAGGGACGGCTGAACGTCATGGACCTGGTGGCCGCGCCCGGCCAGGCCGGCGGCTCGATCACCCAGGACACGCAGACGCCGGGCCGCAACAAGGCCCCGCCGGCGGCGGCGCCGGCCAAGGGCGGCGCCAGCGCCATGCCCGACATCGCGGTCAACAGCGTCACGCTGAACCGCGGCCGCATGACCTTCACCGACCGCTTCGTCAAGCCCAACTACGTGGCCGAGCTGTCCAGCATCGAAGGCTCGATCACGGCGGTGTCCTCCACCAATCCGCAGCCCGCCAAGGTCAAGGTCACCGGCCGCGTCTACACCACGGCGCCGCTGTCGATCAGCGGCATCGTGCAGCCCTTCGCCAAGTACCTGACGCTGGACCTCAAGGCGACGGCCAAGGGCGTGGACCTGCCGCGCTTCAACACCTATTCGGCCAAGTACGTGGGCTACCCGATCAAGCGCGGCAAGCTCTCGGTCGACCTGGAATACAAGATCAAGGACCGCGCGCTGCAGGCCACCAACCACGTCATCCTCAACCAGCTGACCTTCGGCGACAAGACCAACAGCCCCGACGCCACCAAGCTGCCGGTGCTGCTGGCGGTGGCGCTGCTGAAGGACGCGCGCGGCAATATCGACATCAACCTGCCGGTGTCCGGCTCGCTGGACGATCCGCAGTTCTCGGTGGGCGGCATCGTGGTGCGCGTGCTGATGAACCTGGTGGTCAAGGCCGTGACCTCGCCCTTCAGCCTGCTGGCCTCGGCCTTCGGCGGCGGCGAGGAGCTGTCCTACGTGGAGTTCGCGCCCGGCAGCGCGGCGCTGACCGAGGACAGCGTGCAGCGCATCGACACGCTGACCAAGGCGCTGGCCGACCGTCCCGCGCTGAAGATGGACATCAGCGGCCGCGCCGATCCCAAGACCGACATGGAAGGCCTGCGCCAGGCCTGGGTCGACGGCCAGATCCGCGCCGCCAAGGCCGCCGACACGGCCCCGCGCGGCAAGAAGCCGAACCCGGCCGGCGTGCAGGTGTCGGCCGCCGAGCGCGCCAAGTACCTGGAAGAGGTCTACGACGACACGGACATCGAGGACAAGCCGCGTAATTTCATCGGCATCGCCAAGTCGGTGCCGGCCGAACAGATGGAAGCAATGCTGCGCAAGGCGGCGCCGGTGGGCGAAGAGCAGTTGCGCCAGCTGGCCGACGCGCGCGCGCAGGCAGTCTACGAGAAGTTGCAAGCCCAGGAAGGACTCGCGGATCGGGTGTTCATCGTTGCGCCGCAACTGGACGCCGACGGCATCAAGGACGAGGGCCTGCCCTCGCGCGTGGACTTCTCTCTGAAGTGAACCCGGCTGGCCGCGAGGGGCGCGCCTGCGCCCCGGGCCGGCCTTTGCCAGGAGATGCTCGATGAAAGACCAGGACGCGCAGTTCGACAGCCTGCTTCCGCCCCTGCGGCTGGACCGGCGGGGATTCATCGCCACGTCGGTGGCGGCGGGATTCTCGCTTGCGGCCGGGCAGGCCGTGGCCCAGACCGCGATTTCCACCGACGCCTCCGGCCTGACCGCCGGCAGGATCGACGTCCCGGTGAAGGACGGCCGCATGCCGGCCTACCGCGCGGCGCCGCAGGGCAAGAAAAACCTGCCCACGCTGCTGGTGGTGTCGGAGATTTTCGGCGTGCACGAGTACATACAGGACGTCTGCCGCCGGCTGGCCCACCAGGGCTACCTGGCCGTCGCGCCGGAATTGTTCGCGCGCCAGGGCGACCCGTCCAAGTACACCGACATTCCGAAGCTGCAGGCCGAAGTGATCAGCAAGGTGCCGGACGCCCAGGCCCAGGCCGACCTGGATGCCGCGGCCGCCTGGGCCGCCGCCAACGGCGGCGACCCGGACCGCCTAGGCATACTGGGGTTCTGCTGGGGCGGACGCCAGGTCTGGCTCTACGCCGCCCACAACCCCAGGCTGAAGGCCGGCGCCGCGTGGTACGGCCAGCTTGGCGGCGAACCCAGCGAGCTCAAGCCCCGCTCGGTGCTGAGCCTGGTCAAGGACCTGAAGGCGCCGGTGCTGGGCGCCTACGGCGGCAAGGACGCCGGCATCCCGCAGACCGACGTGGACCGCATGCGGCTGGCCCTGGCCGAAGGCCCCGCGCCGGCCAAGGCCTCGCGCATCGACGTCTACCCCGACGCGCCGCACGCCTTCCACGCGGATTACCGCCCGTCCTACCGCAAGGCCGAAGCCGAACAGGCCTGGACCCGCATGCTGGACTGGTTCAAGCAGAAGGGGCTGTAGGATGGGTGCAGCGCGAGACGCTCCAGACAAGAACACGGGCGCCAAGCGCGCGTAACCCATCAGGCGGCGCAAGCCGCCGGGTTTCGTCGCATGCTGTTGTTGGCCTCTTGCCAAGAAAACCGGCGGCTTGCGCCGCCTGATGGGTTACGCGCGCTGGATACTTGAGTGCTTGCTTAAGAATTCTCGCGCTGCACCCATCCTACGCCCCGCTCAATCCCGCAACAACTCCACCCCTTCCACCGCCACCAGGGTCGAGCCATACCGGTCCAGCGCCCGCTCCGGCTCGACCCCGATGCGGCCCAGCGCGCCACGCCATCGCGCCGCGTTCGCGGCCAGGACATCGCGCCCCGGCAGCGGCCCGCGCGCCGCCACGATCACCCGGTTCGATTCGCGCAGGTTGAAGAAGGTCCCGAACACGGCCGCGTACGTGGCCGATTCCCGTTCGTACAGCCGGCTGTTGGTGAAGGTGTTGGCGACCACGATGCCGTCGTCCGTCAGGATCGCCTTGACGTGCTCCAGGAATTCCACCGTCATCAGGTGTTCGGGGATGTAGTCGACGTCGAAGGCGTCCAGCATCACCATGTCGTACCGCCGGTTCTCGCGATGCGCGCGTTCGATGTAGGCGCGGCCGTCCTCGATGTGCAGGCGCTGGCGCGGACCTTCGCGGTAGCCGAAATAGGCGGCGGCGACCTTGCCGACCGCGGGGTCGATTTCCACGGTGTCGATGACCGCCTCGGGCAGCAGCCTGGCCAGGGCGTTCTGCAAGGACGCGCCGCCCAGACCGACGATCAGTATGCTGGCCGGCGCCGGCTTGGCGTACAGCGCGCTCATCATCATGCGGGTGTAGGAGAACACCAGCTTTTCGGGGTCGGCCAGGTCCATGCAGGTCTGGCGGCCGAAGTCCACCATGGTGTTGAAGTTCATGCAGCGCTCGCCGTTTTCCTCGAACACCAGGACCGCGCCGAAGCGCGAGCGTTCGCTGTGCAGCAGTTCGGCGCCGGCCTGCACGCCGGAATGGAAGAGGGCGGCAAGGCCCAGGAACGAGGCGCAGAGCAGGCGGAGCATAAGAGGTGCCATCGATGGGGATGGCACATCATATCGCCCGCCTACTTGGCGTCTTCTCCCGGCAGGCCGTCGTTGACCTCGGCCAGGGCGTTCTTCATGTCCTCGTAGCTCATGACGCGTTCGTTCTGGAAGCCGCCCAGCACGCCGCGGCAGCCGTCGACGCCGGAACGCTTCATGTCGTCCATCATGGTCTTGCCCTGGGCCTGCCCCTTCTGAAATTCGGCGTCGTACGCGGCCGCCGAAAAGCCGTATTCCTGGGCGTACTGGAGCAGGTTCTTGCGGGAGTTGGACTGGTGCTGGGCCAGGTCGGGCTCGGAGGCGCCGCAGGCGCGGGCCGCGCCGTTGGAGGCGCCGGCGGCCATGACGAAGGAGTCGTACTGGATCTGTTCGCTGGCGTCGGGGGCCGCCCAGGCGGGGGCGGTCCATAGGGGAGCGGCTGCGCCCAGCGCCCAGGCCAGGCGGGTCAGGATCTTGCGCATCGGTGAATCTCCGCGGGCGTGGGTGTCTGTCACACGAAAATATCCCGCACATTATGACAATCAGCCGTTTCGAGGCCATGTAGGGGCGGTATAGAGTCGTATCAGACTGTGCATCTTCTTTTCCCCGGCCGGGCTTTGCAGCGCCCGGGCCGCGCAAGAACTATGATGGAGCCTGCGGGGCGATTCCGCCCCCGAAGCCGTATCCCTTTACCCCTGGAGATTCCCCATGACGATCAAAGTCGGCGACCGCGTGCCCGACGGCACCCTGACCGAATTCATCGAGACCGAAACCGCCGGCTGCTCGCTGGGCCCCAACGCGTTCCAGGTCGCCGATCTGGTCCGCGGCAAGACCATCGCGCTGTTCGCCGTGCCGGGCGCGTTCACGCCCACCTGCTCGGCCAAGCACCTGCCCGGCTACGTGGAGCAGGCCGACGCGCTCAAGGCCAAGGGCGTCGATGAAATCTGGTGCGTGGCGGTCAACGACGCCTTCGTCATGGGCGCCTGGGGCCGCGAGCAGAAAACCGACGGCAAGGTCCGCATGCTGGCCGACGGCTCGGCGCTGTGGACCCAGGCCCTGGGCCTGGAGCTGGACCTGGTCCAGCGCGGCATGGGCGTGCGCTCGCAGCGCTACTCGGCGCTGATCGTCGACGGCGTGGTCAAGCAGCTGAACGTCGAGGCGCCCGGCAAGTTCGAAGTCAGCGACGCCGCCACCATGCTGTCGCAGGTCTGACCCCCCAGCCGTTTCCGTTTTACCGCTCGACGCCGCGGGCCGCCTTTGCGGCCCGCGGCGCTACCGACAGCAGCGGTCGCCGACGCCATGCTCGCCACCCTTTCCTCATTCTCGTCGCTGTATTTCGCGACCTTGCTGATGCTGATCGGCACAGGTCTGTTCAACACCTACATGGGCCTTCGGCTGACCGCGCAATCGGTCAGCGAGGTATGGATCGGCGCCCTGATCGCCGGCTACTACCTGGGCCTGGTGTGCGGGGCGCGCCTGGGCCACCGCCTCATCATCCGCGTCGGCCACATCCGGGCCTTCGTCGCCTGCGCCGCCATCGCCACCAGCATGATCCTGGCCCAGACGCTGGTCGAATCCATGCCGCTGTGGCTGGTGTTCCGCGTCATCTCGGGCATCGTCATGGTGACCGAATTCATGGTCATCGAGAGCTGGCTCAACGAGCAGACCGAAAACCACCAGCGCGGCCGCGTGTTCTCCGTCTACATGGTGGTGTCCGGCCTGGGCACGGTGCTGGGCCAGCTGGCCCTGACCGCCTACGCCACGCTGGACCTGCGCCCGCTGACCCTGGTGGCGATGTGCCTGGTGCTGTGCCTGGTGCCCATCGCCGTCACGGCCCGCTCCCACCCGCCCACGCCGCTGCCCGCGCCGCTGGACATCCGTTTCTTCATGCAGCGCGTGCCGCTGTCGATGACGGTGCTGTTCGTGGCGGGCAACCTGTCCGGAGCCTTCTACGGCCTGGCGGCGGTCTACGCCGCCAAGCACGGGCTGTCCACCTCGCAGGCGGCCATCTTCGTGGCCGCCGCCGTGACCGCCGGCCTGCTGTCCCAATGGCCCATGGGCTGGCTGTCCGACCGCATCAACCGCGCCGGCATGATCCGTTTCAACGCCTTGCTGCTGGTGCTGCTGCCCATTGTCATGTGGGGCTGGATCGCGCTGCCGTACTGGGCGCTGGTCGCCATGTCCTGCATCTTCGGCGTGCTGCAGTTCACGCTGTACCCGCTGGGCGCGGCCTTCGCCAACGACCACGTCGAGTCCGAACGCCGGGTCAGCCTGTCGGCCGTGCTGCTCATGACCTACGGGGTGGGGGCCTGTGTCGGCCCCATGATCGCCGGCGTGATGATGTCGATGGCCGGCCCCAGCATGTACTACGTGTTCATATCGGCCTGCGCCGTGATCCTGGTCTGGCAGGTGCGTCCCACGCGCGTCACCGGCGCGCACCAGGTGGAAGAGGCGCCCACGCACTTCGTGCCCATGCCCGACACGCTGCAGAGCTCGCCGGCGGCGGCGGTGCTGGACCCGCGCGTCGATCCCGAGAACGACATCGCCATGGAGATGGTGCAGCCCGATCCGTCGGCGGCCGTTCCGCCCGCGGAACCGGCTGCGGCGGATGCCGCCGAAGCCGCGCCGGACGAAACGGCCGAGCCCGGCGACGAGCGCGAGATCCGCACCGGCACCTGAATCCTGCCCAGGGTCACCAGGGCGCCATCAGCACGATGGCGGCCAGGGCCAGGGCGATGCCCAGCAGGTTCAGGCGCGACAGCGGCTCGCGAAACGCCAGCGCGCCGACCAGCGTGCCCAGCGTGACGACCCCCATGTTCATCGACGCGAACACCAGCGCGGGGTGCTCGGGCAGCGCCTGGTGCGCGCGGATATAGGTCAGGATGTTGCCGAAGTTCGCCAGCCCCAGCGCCACGCCGGCGGCCAGGTGGCGGGCCTCCCAGCGCGTCCGCCGCAGCAGATGGAAGGCCAGCATCAGCAGGCCGGCGATGACGAAGGCCAGCAGCAGGCCGCCCGCGAACGCGGTGCCGGCGCGCGCCATCTGCTTGAACAGAATGTCGATGACGCCATAGCCCAGCCATACCGCCAGCGGCCACAGCCAGGTCGCGCGGCCGCCGCCGGGGCCGTCCTCGGCCGCGGGCGGGGCGCGGCGCAGCAGGCAGTACAGCGCGCCGGCGGCCAGCAGCGTCGCGCCCAGCTTGCGGGCGCTGGGCGGTTCGCCGAACAGCAGGAAAGCGGCCAGCAACGGAATGAACAGCGACAGCCGCTGCGCGGCGTCGCTGCGCACGATGCCGGCATGGCGCACCGCCTGCGCCATGGCCAGGAACACGCTGGGCAGGAGCACGCCCAGCGCGGCCAGCACCAGCCACGGCGTGCGCGGAGCCAGCAGCCCGGCGGCGTCCGGGCGCAGCACGGCCCAGCAGAGCAGGGCGGCGACCAGGTAATTCATGGCGATGGCCTGGCCCACGTCGATCCGCCAGCGCCGGGCCAGCTTGAGCAGCACGGCCACCGTCACGCTGCATGCGACGCTGGCCAGCAGGTACAGCAGGCCGGGCGTCAGCGGCACGCCGAGGGCTCCCCGCCGTGGCCGGCCGCGTCCACGCGCATGCCCAGGCGCGCCAGCAGGCGCTGGTCGGCTTCCATCTGCGGGTTGGCGGTGGTCAGCAGCGCGTCGCCGTAGAACATGGAATTGGCCCCGGCCATGAAGCACAGCGCCTGCAGCGCGTCGTCCATGGTCTCGCGCCCGGCCGACAGGCGCACCGCGGCGCGCGGCATGGCGATGCGCGCCACCGCGATGGTGCGCACGAACTCGAACGGGTCCAGCGCGTCCACGCCGGCCAGCGGCGTGCCTTCCACCTGGACCAGGTTGTTGATGGGCACGGATTCGGGGTAGGGGTCCATGCTGGCCAGCTGGGCGATCAGGCCGGCGCGCTCGCGCCGCGATTCGCCCAGGCCGACGATGCCGCCGCAGCACACGCTGATGCCGGCCTCGCGCACCCGCTCCAGCGTGTCCAGGCGGTCCTGGTAGGTGCGGGTGGAGATGATCTTGCCGTAGAACTCCGGCGAGGTGTCCAGGTTGTGGTTGTAGTAGTCCAGGCCGGCCTCTTTGAGCTGTTCGGCCTGGCCCTCGCGCAGCATGCCCAGCGTGACACAGGTCTCCAGGCCCAGCGCCTTGACCGCGCTGACCATCTCGGCCACCGCGTCCAGGTGGTGCGGCTTGGGGCTGCGCCAGGCCGCGCCCATGCAGAAGCGCTGCGCGCCGCCGGCCTGGGCCTGGCGCGCAGCGGCCACCACGTCGGCCAGCGGCATCAGCTTGTCGGCGTCCAGGCCGGTGTCGTAGTGCGCCGACTGCGGGCAGTAGGCGCAATCCTCGGGGCACCCGCCGGTCTTGATCGACAGCAGGCTGGAGAGCTGGATGACGTTGGGGTCGAAATGGGCGCGGTGCGTCTGCTGGGCGCGGAACACCAGGTCCATGAATGGCAGCTCATAGAGCGCCAGGATGTCGGCGGCGCTCCAGGCGGCGGGGGCGGCGGGCCGGGCGGGAGTCGGGACGGGAATGTAGGCGGTCTGCATGAACGGGCTCCTGTCGGTCTGGCGGAATCGAGCCGCTTGCTGGGCAAGGGCAGGTCCGGCGGATCGTAAGAAGCCGCGCAGGGTTTGCGCAATCGGCCTGGTATGGAAGAAATTAGCTGCTGATTGATGTATTTTTGGCGGAAATTAGCGGATTTTGGCTTGCCGCTTCCGTTAACTCGGCCGCATCTTCGGCGACGCGCCCGGGCCGATTATTTTGCATCTAATTGTAAATAACCCGGACCTCATTCCGGGCGCCGCCTGTCGGCCTTGCGGGCCGATTCATGCCCGGTGATGCCGCGGTCGCGCGCCCAGACGATGGCGGCGCTGCGGCGGTGCACGCCGATCTTGCTGTAGATGGTGGCCACGTGGTTGCGCACCGTGTTGCGCGACAGCTTCAGGGTCTTGGCGATGCCGTCGTCGTCATGGCCCTGGCACATCAGCCCCAGCACCTCGCGCTCGCGCGAGGTCAGCTGCGCCAGTTCGGCGACGTCGCGCGTGGCGGGAGCGGGTTGGCGCAGCTGCGCCAGTTTCTCGATGATGCCGCGGCTGAACCAGGAGGTGTCCTGCATGACGGCCTCGATGGCGGTCAGCAGTTCGGTCTCGGAGCGCTTGCGCTCGGTGATGTCGTGCATCACCACCAGCAGGCGCCGCTGGCCGCCGATCATGACGGGCTCGGCCGAGACCAGGCAGTCCAGCTGCCCGCCGTCATGCGTGAGCAGCGCGGCCTCGCGGTTGCGCAGGCTTTCGCCGCCGCGCAGGCTGGCGGCCAGGCCGTCGTAGGACTGCAGGCCCAGCTCGGTCAGCGCCTGGCCGACGCTTTTTTCCGCGGGCACCCCGGTGGCCGCCACGCAGGCGTCGTTGACGTCCAGCACGCTCAGGTCGTCGGCCTCGCACAGCGCCATGGGCACGGGCGCCAGGCGGAAGGCCTTGGAGAAGCGCTCCTCGCTTTCGCGCAGGGCCAGTTCGGTGCGCTTGCGGGCCTCCAGGTCGATGAAGGTGAACAGCATGCAGGGCTCGCCGTTCATGTCGATGGGCTGGCCGGCCACGATCACGAACTTCTCGCCGCCGTCGGCCAGTTTGACCACGCCTTCGCGCTGGGGGATGGTCCGGCCCTCGTCGAGCCGGGCGACCGCGGCTTCCTTGTCCTCGCCGCCGTCCAGCACGTCGAGCTCATAGGTGGACTTGCCCAGCACGGTATCGCGCGTATGGCCGGTCATTTCCAGAAAGCCCTGGTTGACCTTCACGTAGCGCAGATCGGCCAGCCGGCAGATCAGGGCGGGAGCGGGATTGGCGTTGAAGGTGCGCTCGAAGCGCTCCTCGGCGTTGATCTGTTCGGTCTGGTCGTGCAGGATCAGCACGCGAAAGCCCGCGCCGTCGCCGTTTTCCAGGTTCAGGCCGCGCGCGCACACGTTGCGCAGGAATTCCTCGTCGTCCTTGCGCCGCAGGTCCAGCATCAGCTCTTCGAACGCCTGGCCGGCGGCCAGGCGGTCCAGCGGATACTGGCGGGCAGGCAGGCGGTGATGGTTGCGGTACGTGAGGGTGTAGCGCTTGCGGTAGCCGGCGGGCGTCTCGCCCAGCTCTTCGAGCTTTCCGGCGCCGTGCAGGGCCAGGGCGCTGTCATTGGCCCAGGCGATGGCGCCATTGGATTCCAGCAGAATGATGCCTTCGTTCAGGCCGGCGATGATGTCCTGCAGATGCTGTCGGTGCGCATGGGGCGCGGCGGCTTTCGCGGTCACGTAGTCCTCTTCATTTCGCAGGGCACGAACGTAAAGGATGACGGCGCGGCCCGCTGCTGTCCAGATGGCGAAACGGACGAGTCTGCGCGTACCGGGCGCAGACCCGGCAGGCTTTTCGGATAGGCCCGTGCGGCGCGGTCCCGAATCTAATATACTCAAAAAATATTAACGATCCGTGCAGCGAGCTTGCCGGCCGGCGCGGCGCGGCCGCGGCTGTTGCAGGGATTCTGGTCATCATCGCCATGAAACAAGCCCCGCCCGTCGTCAAAACCCGCGCGACCGAAGCCGCCTACGATGCGATCGAACAGATGATCGCGACGCTCAAGCTCGAACCCAACCAGCCCATCGTCGAAAGCGACCTGATCCAGATGACCGGCCTGGGCCGCACGCCCATCCGCGAGGCGCTGATGCGCCTGGTGGCCAGCGGCCTGATCGAGCAGCAGCCGCGCCGCGGCCTGCGCGTGAGCGAAATCCGCATCGCCGAGCACCTGATCCTGATCGAAACGCGCCGCGTGCTGGAACGGCTGATCGCCATGTCCTCGGCGCGCCGCGCCACGCCGGAGCAGCGCGCCAAGCTGCTGCAGCATGCGCATGACATGGTCGACGCCGCCAGCCGCGGCGACCTGGCCGGCTACATGCACGCCGACCAGGCCCTGGACCGGGTCAATCACGAAGCCAGCCGCAACCCCTACGCGGTGCAGGCCATCATTCCCATGATCATCCAGTGCCGGCGGTTCTGGTACGCCTTCCAGCACGAAGGCGACCTGGAGCGCGGCGCCCAATGCCACCTGATGGAGGCCGAGGGCATCTACGCCAACGACCCCGAGCGCGCCATGGCCGGGGCCGACGCGCTGATGAGCTACCTGATGGAATTCACCCACACGGTGATCGAAGGGTGAGGAAGCCGGGCGGCCATCGGGGCCGCCCGGCGCCGCTCAGTTGACGTACCAGATGGTCTTGACCTGCTGGTACTGGTCCAGCGCTTCCAGGCCGTTGTCGCGGCCGCCGAAGCCGGACTGCTTGTAGCCGCCGAAGGGCGTGGTGATGTCGCCTTCGGAGAAGCCGTTGATGGACACCGTGCCGGCCTGGATGGCCCGCGCCACGCGTTGCGCGCGGCGCACGTCGCGGGTGTAGAGCGAGGCCGCCAGGCCGTAGTGGCTGTCGTTGGCCAGCTCGATGGCCTCGGCCTCGGTCTCGAAGGTCGTGACGGCCAGGATGGGGCCGAACACCTCTTCCTGGAACAGCCGCGAGTCCGCCGCCACGGCGTCGAACACCGTCGGCTCGATGTACCAGCCGCTGCCCAGTTCCGCGTGGATGCGCCCGCCGTGCGCCAGGCGCGCGCCCTGCGCCGCGGCGCCTTCGAGGAAACCGCGCACCTTGTCGAAATGCGCGCGCTCGATCATGGGGCCGATCTTGACCTCGGGATCGGTGGGCAGGCCCACCTTCCATTCCGACAGGCGCTGGCGCAGCCGTTCGAGCAGGGCGTCCTTGATGCCGGCCTGGACGATCAGGCGCGAGCCGCAGCTGCAGTTCTCGCCCATGTTCCAGAAGGCGGCCGCCAGCACGTGGTCGGCCAGGCCGTCCAGGTCGGCGTCCTCGAAAATCACCTGCGGGCTTTTGCCGCCGCACTCCAGCACGATTTCCTTCAGGTTGCTCTCGGCCGAGTACTTGAGGAAGTAGCGCCCCACCTCCGTGGAGCCCGTGAACGAGACCACGTCCACGTCCATGTGGCGGCCGAGCGCCTGGCCCACCTCTTCGCCCAGGCCGGTGACCAGGATCAGCGCGCCGGCCGGAATGCCGGCCTGGTGGGCCAGCTGGGTCATGCGGTAGGCGCTCAGCGAAGTCAGCTCGGCCGGCTTGACGATCACCGAGTTGCCGGCGGCCAGCGCCGGCGCCACTTTCCAGGCGTACATCTGCGCCGGGAAGTTCCACGGCAGCACCGCGCCCACCACGCCGATGGGTTCTTTCACGATCAGGCCCAGCGCCTCGGAGCCGGTCGGCGAGATGCGGCCGTAGCACTTGTCCACGGCTTCGGCGTACCAGCGGAACGTGTCCAGCGTGGCCGGCAGGTCGGTGTTCAGGCATTCGGTGATGGGCTTGCCGGCGTCGATGCAGTCCAGCGCCGCCAGCTCTTCGGCGTGCTCGGTCAGCAGGTCGGCCCAGGCCAGCATGACGCGCTTGCGCTCGGCCGGCGCCAGGCCGGACCATTCGCCGGACTTGAAGCTGGCGCGCGCGGCGCGCACGGCCAGGTCCACGTCGGCCGCGGTTCCGGCCTCGATCGCGCCGATCACGCTGTTGTCGATGGGCGTGGTGTTCTCCAGGCGGGCGCCGGGGGCGGCGTGGCCGGGAATCAGGTGGCCCGCCCAAAGCTGGCCGGCGCGGGCCTGCTCGAATATCCGCTCTTTGGTTTGAGGCATGGCTCGCTCCTTATCCCTGGTAGGCGTCGAGCATCGCGATGAACGCGCGCTCGTCCTCGGCCGACAGCGGCGCCAGCGGCAGGCGCACCGTGCCGGCGTCCACGCCGTGGCGACGGCAGCCGAGCTTGGCCTTCTGGTTGTAGTCGCCCGATTCCATGGCCTGGATCACGGGGTACATGCCGCTCATCAGGCGGCGCACTTCGTCCCAGCGCTGTTCGCCGGCGGCCTTGACCATGGCGGCCTGCTCGGCCGGGAACACGTTGGCGCCGCCGCTGATCCAGCTGCGCACGCCCCAGAACAGGAAGTCGGCGGCCATGTCGTCGGACCCGCTGACGATCTGGAAGTCCGGGATGCGGGCCTGGATCAGGGCCAGCGCGCGGTTGAAGTTGCCGCTGCTTTCCTTGATGCCGACGATGTTGGGGATGCGGGCCAGCTCGGTGATGGTTTCGACCGCGATCTGCACGCCGATGCGCGCCGGGAAGTCGTACAGGATGATGGGCAGCGGCGTGGCGGCGGCCACCGTGCGGAAGTGCTCCAGGATGCCGGCCTGTTCCGGCAGGCTGTACGGCGGCGCGGTCAGCATCAGGCCCTGGTAGCCCAGTTCCTGCGCCTGCCGGGCGTTGCGAATGGCCTGCGGCGTGGACAGCGCGTTGATGCCGGCGATGAGGGTGATGCGCCCGCGCGCGGCCTCGGCGACGGTGCGCAGCACCAGCTCGCGCTCGGCGTCTTCCAGCGCGTAGAACTCGCCGGTCGTGCCGCAGGCCACGATGCCGGCCACGCCCGCTTCCACGAAGCGATCCACCAGCTGCCGCAGGGCGTCGGCGTTGACGCCGCCGTCCGCGCCGAACGGCGTCACGATGGGTACCAGGACTCCTTCGATATTCATAACTCTTCCTAATGCAAAAAAGGACCCGTATTAGCGGGAGAAAGCCGGGCCGCGCGGGCCCGTCAGCCAGATGGTTCAGAACCCCACGATGCGCTGCGGCAGCCAGGTCGCCAGGACCGGGAACAGCGCCACCAGGGCCAGCGTCACGAACTGCACCAGGATGAAGGGGATCACCCCCCGGCATACCTGGCCGTACTTCATGTCGGGCGGGGCGATCGACAGCAGGTAGAAGATCGACGAGGCCATGGGCGGCGTCAGGTAGCTGGTCTGGATCACGATGATCACCAGCGTGCCGAACCAGATCGGGTCCACGCCCGCGGCCGTCAGCACCGGCAGGAACAGCGGCACGCAGATCAGCACGTTGGCGGTCCAGTCCAGCACGAAGCCCAGCAGGAAAACGATGACCAGGAACAGCACCAGCGTGCCGTTCACGCCCAGGCCCAGGTCCGCGGTCAGGCCCTGGATCAGGCGCGAGCCGCCGTTGGCCGCGAAGATGCCGGTGAACATGATGCCGCCGGCCACGATCAGCAGGATCATGGCCGAGATCCGCACCGTGATCGCCAGCGACTCGCGCAGCATCGGGATGCTGAACTGGCCGTAGCAGATGCACAGGACCAGGGCGCCGATCGCGCCGACGGCGGCGGCCTCGGTCGGCGAGGCGATGCCGGCCATCAGCGAGCCCAGCACCGCGAAGATCAGCAGCATCGTGGGCACCAGCCCGCTCAGCGTGATGCGCAGCTTGTCGGCCAGCGGCAGGCGCATGTCCTCGGCGTCGGCGGGCGGGCCTTTCTTCGGATTGAGCACGCACACGCCGATGATGTACAGGATGAACAGGCCCACCATGATGAGGCCGGGAAACAGCATGGCCGCGAACAGTTCGCCCACCGAGATCTGGGCCAGCGAGGCGTACACCACGGCCACCACCGAGGGCGGAATCATGGTGCCCAGCGAGCCGCCGGCGCAGATCGTGCCGGCGATCAGCGAGTTGTCATAGCGAAAGCGCTGCATCGCCGGAATCGCCATCAGGCCCACCATGACCTCGACCGCGCCGACCACGCCGGCCGCGGCCGCGAAGGTCGCGCCCATGGCGATGGTGGCCACGGCCAGGCCGCCGGGCAGGCGTCCCAGCCACAGCTGCATGGTGCGGAACAGGCGCGCGGCGATCCCCGAGCGTTCCAGGATCGCGCCCATCAGCACGAACATCGGAATCGCCGACAGGACGTAGTTGGTGGCGGCGGAATACAGCCCGCCGTAGAGCTGGTTGAAAACGTTTCCGCCAAAGGCGAACCAGCCGCCGACGATGGCGGGAATGATCAGCGCGAGGGAAACCGGGATGCCCAGGAAAATCAGCAGGAACATCCCGGGGAACATCAGGGCGGCGACAGTCGGATTCATCAATGTTCCTTCGTGGCCGATGCGCGCTGGCCCGCGAAGGCGCGCAGTCCTTCGGCCGCGAGTTGCAGGGTCATCGCGATCAGGCCGATCGCGATCAGCAGATAGAAAGGCCACATCAACGGCGCCCAGGGGCTGACCGTCTCGACCTCCTGGCGCACCCAGGCGCGCCAGGAGTGCGACAGCGCGATCCAGGACAGCACGCCGAAAAACGGCGCCAGGATCAGCAGGTAGGCGACGCCCTGGACCGCGTCGTTGACGCGCGCCGGCAGGCGGTTGCGCAGCACGTCGATGCGGATGTGGCCGTCTTCGCGCAGCACATAGGCCATGCCCAGCAGGAACACCGCGCCGTTGCTCATGTAAGCGATGTCGAACGCCCACGCGGTGGGCGCGTCGAACACGTAGCGCGCGAAGACTTCGTAAACCATCGCCAGGGTCAGCACCGCCGCCGCCAGGCTGGCCAGCAGGGACGCGAACCGGGATACGCCATTGGCGAACCGGGCCAGGACATCGAGCATGATCGCCTTCCTCGCCGTGCGTCAGTTGCGGACCAGATAGCCGCTCTCGGCCTTCCAGCGCTCGTGATAGGCCTGGTAGTCGGCCAGCACCTCGGCCATCTCAGGCTTGCCGGCGGCCTTGCGGGCCTCGGCCGTCTTGCGCATCCAGTCGTTGCCGGCGTCGGACAGCTGCTTCACGAACTCGGGGGCCAGCGTGATGATCTCGTTGCGGCCGCTGCGGTATTTCGCCATGGCCTTCATGTCGGCGTCGTAGAAGTAGTCCAGGCTCTGCTGCGTGGTGAGTTCGGCGGCCGCCTCGATCAGCGGCTTGAGGTCGGCCGGCACCTTGTCCCAGGTTTCCTTCTTCACCACCACTTCCCACATGAAAGTGGGCTGGTGCACGCCCGGCACCACGATGTACTTGGCGGCCTGGTGAAAGCCCTCGGGCATGTTGGCCGACGGCGGCGCCCACTCCACGGCGTCCACGCCCTTGCGCTGCAGCAGCGTATAGGTCTCGCCCGGCGGCACCACGGTCGGCACGGCGCCGAAGTAGTCGCGCATCACTTCGGCCCAGGGGCCGGAGGTGCGGTACTTCAGGTTCTTCAGGTCCTCGGCGTTGCGGATGGGCTTGTTGGCGTGCGCCATGATCTCGGAGGAGCCGATGCCCACGATCATGGTCTTCAGGCCCTGGCCGGCGCGCAGCTTTTCCAGCCGCTGCTTGCCGCCGCCCTCGTACAGCCAGGCCTTGTAGGCGTCGGGGCCCATGCCGCCCGGAAAGCCCGAGAAGATGGCGTTTTCCGGATTCTGGTTGACCAGGTAGCTGGAGGTGGAATGGCCGGCCTCGACCACGCCGTCCTGCACCGCGTCGAACACTTTCAGCGCCGGCACGATCACGCCCGCGCCGAAGGGCTGGATCTCCACGCGCCCGCCGGTCAGGGTCTTGGCGTTGGCGGCGAAACGTTCCAGGAAATTCTTGTAGAAGGGCGAGCCTTCCGGAACCGAGGTCGGCACTCGCCAGGTGACGTCCGCCGCGGCGGCGGAACCGGCGGCGCATGCCGAAATGACGGCGGCGGCCAGGGCGCGGGTCAGTGTTTTCATGGTTTCCCCTTGTGGATGTGGAAATCGGAGCGGTGATTTGCGGCACAGTCTAATATCCATTAAATATATCAACAACATATTTAAGGGTAAGTCCTAGGCGGCTGGCGCCGCAGGCAGGCAGGGGAAGGGGGGAGGGGAAGGGCGCAATCAGGCTGGCGCCGAAATGACAAAAGCCCTGTAAGCAAGGGCTTACAGGGCTTTCCTGAATTCTTGGCGGAGCGGACGGGGCTCGAACCCGCGACCCCCGGCGTGACAGGCCGGTATTCTAACCAACTGAACTACCGCTCCGCAGCGGTGTGCTTGACGACTTTCATCGCTGCGGTGTCAAGGCAGCGGTACTGCAAAATAGGGCCAGCGAACTGGCGTCCCCTAGGGGATTCGAACCCCTGTACTCACCGTGAAAGGGTGATGTCCTAGGCCTCTAGACGAAGGGGACTTGGACTGCGTATCGCACGAACTGCTGCGATATTACTACCGTACTACTTACTGGTGGAGGTAAGCGGGATCGAACCGCTGACCTCTTGCATGCCATGCAAGCGCTCTCCCAGCTGAGCTATACCCCCCAGGTTACCTTGTTGCCACAGACTGCCGGCAACCAGGCCTTACACCCTAAAAAGCAAAAAGCCCCGAATACGGAGCTTTTGAAAGATCCCGTTCAAGGAGCTTTTGGCGGAGCGGACGGGACTCGAACCCGCGACCCCCGGCGTGACAGGCCGGTATTCTAACCAACTGAACTACCGCTCCGCAGCGGCTTACTCAAACTAGATCACTTCAACTGCATCTAGGTACTGCATTTACTACCAGCGAACTGGCGTCCCCTAGGGGATTCGAACCCCTGTACTCACCGTGAAAGGGTGATGTCCTAGGCCTCTAGACGAAGGGGACTTGGACTGCTTTCTTCGCTTTGGACTGGTGGAGGTAAGCGGGATCGAACCGCTGACCTCTTGCATGCCATGCAAGCGCTCTCCCAGCTGAGCTATACCCCCGTTTTCTAATCAATTCCGACTGGCTTTCAAGTGTTGCGTCTGCTTCACTTTTCTGCTCGTCACCGGTTTTGTTTAGTGCCGTTGGCGAAGAAACGAGATTATGCACGAACTAAATTTTGCGTGCAAGTCGGTTTGCGGCAAAAAACAAAAAAGTTGTGAAAAAGTGGGGGCGGCGGTGGACCGTCGAGTGACGGTTGCGTATTTGTTGGGCAGCCCGGGAAAGTCTTTTCCAAGCCAAGTCCAGGAAAATCAAGGGCTTGCGGGAATATCATCGCAATAGCGAAAATTTTGCCGTTTTGCCACACTTGGCCGACGGCATCGATCAGGACGGAACGCGATGAGCAGGACTTCTTTTCCCACGCGCCCGCTGGGCAGCACCGGCATGGCGATCACCCGCATCGGCCTGGGCGCCTGGGCCATCGGCGGCAACGGCTGGGCGGTGGGCTGGGGCCCGCAGGACGATGCCGATTCCATCGCCGCGATCCGCAGGGCCGTGGAGCGCGGCATCAACTGGATCGACACCGCGGCGGTGTACGGCCTGGGCCATTCCGAAGAAATCGTGCGCCGCGCGCTGGCGCAGATGCCGGCAGCGGAACGGCCGTACGTATTCACCAAGTGCGGCCTGACCTGGTCCGCCGAGCAGCCGCAGGCCATGCCGCGGCGCACCGGCGCGCCGGCCAGCATCCGGCGCGAACTGGAGGACTCGCTGCGCCGCCTGGGGGTGGAGCGCATCGACCTCTACCAGATGCACTGGCCGGCGGGCGACGGCACGCCGCTGGAGGCGTACTGGCAGGAGCTGCTGGACCTCAAGCGCGAGGGCAAGGTGCGGGCGGTGGGACTGTCGAACCACAATCTCGCGCAACTGCAGCACGCCGAGGCGCTGGGCCACGTGGACACGCTGCAGCCGCCGTTCTCGGCCATCCAGCGCGGCGCCGGCGGCGACCTGATTCCCTGGTGCGCGCGCAACGGCACCGGCGTCATCGTCTACAGCCCGATGCAGTCCGGCCTGCTGACCGGGCGCTTCAGCCTGGAGCGCGCCCGCGCGCTGCCGGCCGACGACTGGCGCGCGCGCAACGCGGAATTCGCCACGCCCAACATCGAGCGCAACCTGGCGCTGGCCGAGGCCTTCAAGCCGGTCGCCGAGCGCCACGGCGCGACCGTCGCCGCGGTGGCGGCGGGCTGGACGCTGGCCTGGCCGGGCGTGACCGGGGCCATCGTGGGCGCGCGCAGCGCGGCGCAGGTGGACGGGCTGCTGGGCGCCGCGGAGCTGGAACTGGACAGCGAGGACATGGACGCCATCGCCGAGGCGATCGAGCGCAGCGGCGCGGGCTTCGGCCCGCTGCGCCCGCCCGAAGAGAACGGCGCGCTGCCGGATTATCTGTTCGCCTGACGTTTACGCGCGGCGGCTCTTGCGGCCGCTGCCCACGGCCGCGATCAGCGCCAGCCCGATCAGGGCCAGCGCGGTCTTGTCGCCGAAGCGGGCGTAGGGCGTCAGGCCCGTCATGCCCTGCACGGACACCGGCAGCACGCCAGCCTGCAGCGGCGCAAGCTGCGCCGCCACGCGGCCCTTGGCGTCGATGGCGGCGGTGATGCCGGTATTGGTCGAGGTCAGCATGGGCCGCGCCGTTTCGATGGTGCGCAGGCGGCCGATCTGCAGGTGCTGGCGCAGCGCCCAGGTGTCGCCGAACCAGCCCAGGTTGCTGACGTTCACCAGGATGGTGGCGCCCGGTTCGCCGTTGGGGCCGGGCTGCAGCGCGGGCAGCAGGTCGGGGCCGAACAGGTCTTCGTAGCAGATGTTGAACGCGATGTGCTGGCCGCCCACGGCGAACGGCGCCTGGCGCCGCGCGCCGCGGTCGAAGTCGCCCAGCGGAATGTTCAGCATGTCGACGAACCAGTGAAAGCCCGGCGGCACGTATTCGCCCCAGGGCACCAGATGGCGCTTGTCGTAGCGCATCGCGGTGGCGCCGGCCACCAGGTGCTCCACCGGCGTATTGCCGTCGAAGCCCATGACACTGTTGGTGTAGCGGTCGCGCCCGTCCACGCGGTCGTGTAGCGGCACGCCCATGGCGATGACGGTATTGCGCTGCGCGGCCACGCCGCGCCAGGCGTCCCAGACGCGCGGATCGAGCTGGTCCTGGAAAACGGGCAGCACGGTCTCCGGCAGGATGACCAGCTGCGGATCGGGCACGCCGGGCGCCGGCGGCATGGCCGCCAGGTCCAGGTGGCGCGCCAGGCTTTGTTCCAGCAGCGCCGGGTCGAATTTCTGCGATTGCTCGATATTGCCCTGGACCAGGCGCACGTTGAGCGGCTCGCCCGCGGGCGCCGACCAGTCGATGCGCGACAGCGGCCAGCCGGCCGCGGCCAGCGCCAGCGCGATGCCGGCGGCCAGCGCGTGGCGCGAGCCCTGCCGCGATTTTTTCGAGGGCTGCCACAGGCTGGCGAGCGCGGCGGCGGCGAAGGCGGAAATGAACGCCATGCCGTGCACGCCCAGCAGCGGCGCCCAGCCGGCGATGGGGCCGTCGACCTGGGCGTAGCCGATGTTCAGCCACGGAAAGCCCGTCAGCAGCACGGCGCGCAGCCATTCGAACGCCGCCCACATCGCGGCCCAGGCCAGGGTCGCCGACAGGATGCGCGCGGGCGCGGCGTCCGGCGCCAGCGGCGCGTAGCGGCGCGCCAGCGCGCCGGCGGTGGCCGGAAACAGCGCCAGGAAAGCCGACAGCGCCAGCACCGCCGCCACCGACAGCGGCGCCGACAGGTCGCCGTAGCGGTGCAGGCTGATGAAGATCCAGTACAGCCCCAGCGCGTAAGTGCCGAAGCCGAACAGCCAGCCGCGGCCCCAGGCCTGGCGGGCCGAGGGCGCGTACAGCGTCACGCGCGCGGCGATGGCCAGCATCAGGATCTGGGTGCCGGCCAGCGCCCAGTCGGGCAGGGGGCCGGGCGAGAAAGTCAGGGCGTGCACGGCGCCGGCCAATAGCAGGCCGGCGGCGCCGCGCAGGATGCGGCCGCGCGTGGGACTCGTCATGCGTCGGTAGAGGGCAGGGAGGCTGAGGGGGGAGCGTTGCGCTTGACGCGCAGCCAGATGGCGCGGCGCGCGTCGCCGCGCGCCACTTCCAGGCGCAGGCCGTCGAATTCGGCGGTGTCGCCGCGGCGCGGGATGCGGCCGAGCTGGCCGCCCATCCAGCCGCCGACGCTGTCGTACTCGTCGTCGGGCAGCTGGCAGCCGAACACTTCGTTGAAATGCGAGATATCGGTGGCGGCCAGGACGCGCCACTGGTTCTCGCCTTCCGGGAAGATGGAGTCTTCCTCGGTTTCGTCGAATTCGTCTTCGATGTCGCCGACGATCTGTTCCAGCACGTCTTCCATCGTGACCAGGCCGGAGATGCCGCCGTGCTCGTCGATGACGATGGCCTGGTGGTTGCGGCTGGCGCGGAACTCGTGCAGCAGCACGTTCAGGCGCTTGGATTCCGGAATGAACACGGCCGGGCGCACCAGCGTGCGCACTTCGATGCCGGGTTCCAGCATGCAGCGCAGCAGGTCCTTGGCCAGCAGGATGCCGATGATGTTGTCGCGGTCGCCTTCGTAGACGGGGAAGCGCGAGTGCGCGGTCTCGATGACCGAGGCGACCAGATGGGCGAGGGGCTGGGTGACGTCGAGCAGGTCCATGCGCGAGCGCGGGACCATGATGTCGCCGACGGTGCCTTCGGACACGGCCAGCGCGCCCTTGATCATTTTGTAGGACTCGGCATCGAGCAGTTCACGCTCGTGCGCGGCTTCCAGGACGGCCTTGATGCCTTCGCGGTCCTCGGGCTCGCGGCGCACGAGGGAAAGCAGGCGGTCTAGAAGGGATTTGGTGGCGGGTTTGGTAGAGCGAGCAGGCGTCGCTTCAGGAGCAGGGTAAGGGTCAGACATCGTCCGGGAGGACAGGTTGCGGAACGGCCAGCATAACCGAAACTGGCTTCCGATTTGTAACGCGGTGGTCCGAAATGCGCGGAACCCCCGCCATCTGCGCCTTGCTGCACGCCATTTTTCGGCAATTTCTCAGGGTTGTCCCGAGGGGCCGTTTTCAGGACTCAAGGTAGGGGTCGGCGATGCCCATGGCGGCCAGCGTGGCGGTTTCCAGCGCTTCCATGCGCTTGGCCTCGCGGGCCTTGATGTGGTCGTAGCCCAGCGCGTGCAGCACGCCGTGGACGGTCAGGTGGGCGGCGTGGTCCAGCAGCTGCTTGCGCTGTTCGCGGGCCTCGCGCACCAGCACCGGCACGCACATGACGATGTCGCCGCGGGCCACGCCCAGCGGGTCCACGCCGTATTCGAAGGTGAGCACGTTGGTGGCGTAGTCGCGCCCGCGGAAATCGCGGTTCAGGCGCCGGCCCTCGGCCGCGCCGACCAGGCGCAGGCTGAGCTCGGCGGCCGAGAATTCCACCAGGCCGTCGCCGGCCGCGCCGGCCAGCGCGCGTTCGGCCCAGCGGCGCAGGCGCCAGCGCGGCAGCCGGTCTTCCTGCACGCCGTACTGCACCGACAGCGACAGTCCGGGCTTCGCGGGATCACTGTGCACGGGTCACTCCTCGCTTTCCGCGGCGCGGTCGTAGGCGTCGACGATGCGCGCGACCAGCGGATGGCGCACCACGTCCCGGCTGGTGAAGCGGGTGGTGGCGATGCCCTGCACGTCGTGCAGCACCTTGACCGCGTGCGCCAGGCCGCTGTCCTGGCCGCGCGGCAGGTCCACCTGGGACGGATCGCCGGTGATGACGGCCTTGCTGCCGAAACCGATGCGGGTCAGGAACATCTTCATCTGTTCCGGCGTGGTGTTCTGCGCCTCGTCCAGGATGACGAAGGCGTGGTTCAGCGTGCGTCCGCGCATATAGGCCAGCGGCGCGATTTCGATGGTCTGCTTTTCGAACAGGCGCTGCACCTTCTCGAAACCCATCAGGTCGTAGAGCGCGTCATACAGCGGCCGCAGGTACGGATCGACCTTCTGCGCCAGGTCGCCGGGCAGAAAGCCCAGGCGCTCGCCGGCCTCGACCGCCGGGCGCGTCAGCACCAGGCGCTGCACGGTGTCGCGCTCCATCGCGTCGATGGCGCAGGCCACCGCCAGCCAGGTCTTGCCGGTGCCGGCCGGGCCGACGCCGAAGGTGATGTCGTGCTTGAGGATGTTGTTGAGGTAGTCGCGCTGGCGCGGCGTGCGCGGACGCAGGTCGCTGCGCTTGGTGCGCAGCGCGATGCCGTCGCTTTCGTCGTCCAGCGGCGGCAGCGGGTCCAGCGCCTGGGCCTGCTCTTCCTTCAGCTGCGCTTCCTGGCGGCCGACGCCGATCTCGACCAGCCCCAGCTGGATGTCGTCGACCGACAGCGCGCGGTGCACGGCCTGTTCATGGAAGCGGCGCAGGACGCGGGCGGCCAGCTCGGCCAGTTCGCCCTCTATCGTGACGCGGCTGCCGCGGCGCGACAGCTTGACGTTCATGCCGTCGGCCAGCTGCCGCAGGTTTTCGTCCAGCGGGCCGCAGAGGTTGGCCAGATGGGTGTTGTCGCCGTCCAGGACGACGACGGCGGGCATGCTGCGACGGGCGCGGGAGCGGGGTGTGGTCATTCGGCCTCTGGGGAATCGCGGTCCACGTCGGCCACCCGCGCGCGCAGCGAATTGGTGTGCGCTTCGGTGATGATGACGTCGACCATTTGTCCGATGAGCCGCGCGGGAGCGGCGAAGTTGACGATGCGGTTGTTCTCGGTGCGGCCCATCAGTTCGTTGGGGTCGCGCCGCGACGGGCCCTCGACCAGCAGGCGCTGGCGGGTGCCGATCATGTTGCGGGCGATTTCGGCGGCCTGCTGGTTGATCAGCGCCTGCAGGCGCTGCAGGCGGCGCAGCTTGACGTCCTGCGGGGTGTCGTCGTGCAGGTCGGCCGCGGGCGTGCCCGGACGGCGCGAATACACGAACGAGAACGAGGTGTCGAAACCGACGTCCTCGATCAGCTTCATGGTCTTTTCGAAGTCTTCCTCGGTCTCGCCCGGGAAGCCGACGATGAAGTCCGAGGACAGCGTCAGGTTCGGACGGGCGGCGCGCAGGCGGCGCACCACGGACTTGAACTCCAGCGTGGTGTAGCCGCGCTTCATCGCGGCCAGCACGCGGTCGCTGCCGGCCTGCACCGGCAGGTGCAGGAATGACACCAGCTTGGGCAGGCGGGCGTAGGCGTCCACCATGCGCTGGGTCATTTCCTTGGGGTGCGAGGTGGTGTAGCGGATTCGTTCGATGCCGGGAATCTCGTGCACGTATTCCAGCAGCATGGCGAAGTCGGCGATTTCGCCGCTGTCGGCCATGCGCCCGCGGTAGGCGTTGACGTTCTGGCCCAGCAGCGTCACTTCCTTGACGCCCTGGTCGGCCAGGTCGGCCACCTCGACCAGCACGTCCTCGAAGGGACGCGAGACTTCCTCGCCGCGGGTGTAGGGCACCACACAGAAGCTGCAGTACTTGCTGCAGCCTTCCATGATGGACACGAAGGCCGTGGCGCCCTCGACGCGCGGCGGCGGCATGTTGTCGAACTTCTCGATCTCCGGGAAGCTGATGTCCACCTGCGAGCGGCCCTCGGCGCGGCGGCGCTGGATCAGCTCGGGCAGGCGGTGCAGCGTCTGCGGACCGAACACCACATCCACGTAGGGCGCGCGCTTGACGATGGCCTCGCCTTCCTGGCTGGCCACGCAGCCGCCCACGCCGATCACCAGATCCGGGTTGATCTTCTTCAGGTGCTGCACGCGGCCCAGGTCGGAGAACACTTTCTCCTGCGCCTTTTCGCGCACCGAACAGGTGTTGAACAGGATGACGTCGGCTTCTTCCGGGTCGTCGGTCAGCTCCAGCCCCTGGTCGCCGCGCAGCACGTCGGCCATCTTGTCGGAGTCGTACTCGTTCATCTGGCACCCGAAAGTGCGGATGTACAGCTTGCGGGGGGAGCCGCTGCCTGCGGTCATGGGCGCGTCGGCCGTGCGGTCGTGCGCGGCGTTCGCGCGCTTGATGGAGATTTCTTGCATGGTGGTCGCCGTGACGGGTGTAGATCCCGGGGGCAGAAAGAGGGGAAACGCGGAATTTTAACCCTTGCGTGAAATTTGTTTCTTGGAATGCGGCGCAAGGGCCGTTACGATAGCGTGCCCGCCGCCATTCAGGCGGTTGTAACCAATCTCATTCCCCCCGATAGCGGTGCCGATGACCCCCAATCCCCCGATTCCTCCGGTATCCGTCGCCGGGGCCGAAAGCGCCGCCGGCGCGCCCGCGGCAGGCAGTTGGCGTAATCCGTTTTCGCCGCTGACCTGGGTGCTGCTGGGCTGCGCGCTGGCGCTGGCCGCCGGCGCCAGCGCCCTGTGGATAGACCTGCCCCTGGCCGTGTGGATCAAGCAGTCGGTGACCGAGAACGTGAACGAATCGTTCGAATGGGTGGGCGAACTGGGCGAAAGCGGCCGCTACATCGGCGTGGCGCTGGCGTTCTACGTGATCGGCCTGGTCGGCCTGGCGCGCGGCTGGCGCAATCCCATGCGCATGAGCTATGCCAGCATGGCCCGCGGCAGCCTGCTGATGCTCTCCACCATGGCGGTGGGCGGGCTGGTGGTGCTGGTGCTCAAGCGTTCGGTGGCGCGCGCGCGCCCCGAGCTCTATTTCGAGCAAGGCGTCTACGGGCTGGGCGAATCGTTCTCGCGCTCGCAGCTGTTCAACTCCTTCCCGTCCAGCCACACCTACGCGGCGTTCGCCGTGGCCGTGGTGCTGGGCATCCTGGCGCCGCGCTGGCGCTGGGTCTTCCTGCTGCTGGCCGCGCTGGTGGCCGTCAGCCGGCTGGTCAACCTGGACCACTATCTGTCCGACGTCATGACCGCCGCCGGCATCGCGGTGCTGGTGGGCCACATGCTGGCGCCGCGTGTGCTGGACGGGCGCTACCAATGGCCGCTGCGCGCGCCGTGGCGCTGGTGGCGCAAGAGCCCCGGCCCGCAAGCCTGAGGCCCGGGCGCCCCGGCTCAGGCGAAGTTCACCACCACGCGCCGGTTGCTGCGGCTTTTCTTTTCGATCTTGGTCACGGCCACGGCGCCGATTTCGGCCGTATTGGCCACGTGCGTGCCGCCGCAGGGCTGGCGGTCCACGCCCGGAATCTCGACGATGCGGATGCTGGCGGTGCCGGCCGGCGGCGCCGCGCCCACGGTGCGCACCAGGTCCGGCTCGGCCGCCAGCTGTTCCGGCGTGATGGTGTCGACGCTGACGCCGATGGCGGCGCCGACCAGCGCGTTCAGGCGCTCGGTCAGGTCGGCCTTGTCCAGCGTGGACTCGGGCAGGTCGAAATCGATGCGCGCCGAATCGGGCGAGATATTGCAGCCGGTCACCGGCGCCGGCACCAGCGATCCCAGCAAGTGCAGACAGGTATGCAGGCGCATGAGCCGGTGGCGCCGCGGCCAGTCTATGGCCACCGTCACCCGCTCGCCCACCTGGGGCAGCGCGTCGCCTTGCGGCACGTGCAGGATGCGCTGGCGGTCGTCCGCGTACAGCGTATCGGCCAGCATCAGCACGCGGCCGTCGGCCAGGGTCAGCGTGCCGCTGTCGCCGGCCTGTCCGCCGCTGCGCGCATAGCAGACGGTCTCGTCGAGTTCGATGCCTTCGGGACCGACCGCGACCACGGTGGCCTCGCACCGGTCCAGGTAGGGGTCTTCGTCGAATCGCTTGCGCGGGGCGGGCATGGATGGATCTCCTCCGGATAGGGTGTCAAAGGGATGCGCAAGAGGCGCTCAGGACAGGGTCCGCAGGCCTTGCGCCGTTGCGATCTGCGCGCTGAGGCGGGGCGGGCCGTCGGCCTGTTCCAGTTCGATGAGGTGGTCCGCGCCCATCCAGGCCAGGCCCTGGCGCAGCAGCCCGGCCTGCGGATGGCTGCCGCTCAGCCGCAGCAGCGCCAGGTCCTGGCGCGGCAGGCTCACGCCGGGGTAGTCCGGCACGTCCCATTGGATCAGCGTGGGCAGCAGGCCGTCGCCCGCGGCAACGCCGGCCTCGCGCCAGGCCGGCAGGCTGCCGTCGTCCGGCACCGTCAGCCGCCAGCGCAGCGCGCCGCGCGTCATGGCGATGGCGGGGGCGAGGCGGTCGGGGTGCTCGGCCTGCATGCGGCTCAGATCCAGCGGCGCCTCGACCCGGGCGGCCCAGTGGGCCAGGTATGGGCCCTGGGCCAGCCGGGCGCGCACGGCGTCCTGGTCCAGCCCGAACCAGCGCGGCCGCGCCGGCGGCTCGGCCCGCGGGTCGATGGCGATGACTTCCAGGTAGATGCCCTCGGCCATGCCCAGGACCCGGTTGTGGGTGCCCATGCGCGGATGGGCGCCGCCGCCGGCCGGCGAGATGCCGAGACGCTCGGCGACGTAGCGCGTGCCGCTGTCGAGGTCCGCGGCGGCGATGACGAGGTGATCGATGGCGAGTTTCATGATGGGCTATGGTAGCCCAGCATCGCGCCTCAGCCGATTTCGCGCCGCGTCAGGATACGGTCTATCAGTCCCCACTCCAGCGCTTCCTCCGCGCTCATGTAGCGGTCGCGGTCCAGGGTGCGCTCGACCTCTTCGTAGCTGCGCCCGCAGTGCTGCGCGTAGACGCGGATCACGCGGTCCTTGGTGCGCTGCATTTCCTCGGCGTGGATCAGCACGTCCGAGGCCTGGCCCTGGAAGCCGCCCAGCGGCTGGTGCACGTGCAGGCTGGAATTGGCCAGCGCGCAGCGCTCGCCGGGCTGGCCGGCCATGAGCAGGAACGAGCCCATGGAACGGGCGGTGCCCATGCACAGCGTATGCACCGGGGCGGTGATGTACTGCATGGTGTCGTACATGGCCAGGCCGCTGGTGATGACGCCGCCGGGCGAGTTGATGTACAGGTGGATCGGCTTGGTGGGGTTCTCGGATTCCAGGAACAGCAGCTGGGCGCAGACCAGCGCGGCCACCGAGTCGTTGACCTCGCCGTTCAGGAAAATGATGCGCTCGCGCAGCATCCGGGAATAGATGTCGAAGGCCCGTTCGCCGCGGCCCGACTGCTCGACCACCATCGGCACGTATTGCATGACGCCCTGCATGGACTGTCTCCTGTGTTGCGTGGGTTTTCGTTTTCAGGCCGCGCACATGAACGGCGCGGCGTCGTTCGCGGCGATGCGTCCGCGGACGTCCTCCAGCGCATGGATGATCCGCAGCACGGTGCGTCCGTCGCCGGTCGGCTGCAGCTGGAAGGTCACCAGGCTTTCGAGAAAGGGCGGCTCGTTCTCGCGCAGGCGCAGGCGCAGTTCCTCGGCGGGCGTCGCATCGACCGGCTCGGGGCTGGCCAGCGCCTGGCCGGGCAGCCACTGCTCGCGGAACTCGGGGATGCTGATGGCGCGCCAGACCTTCTCGGGCGGCGCGTCCAGCTCGTACTCGAGCACGATGTCCTGGGACGGGTCTTCGGGAGCGGTCGGATTCATTGGTCCATGTCCTTGAGCAGGGCCTTCAGGGCGTCGACGCGGGCCGGCCAGTAGGCGCGGTACTTCGCCAGCCATCCGGCGATGAGCGCCAGGCCGTCGGGGTCGACCTGGTAGTTGACGTAGCGGCCCTGCCGGCTTTCCCGCACCAACCGGGCCTTGCGCAGCACGGCAAGATGCTGCGACATGGCGGGCTGGCTGATGTCCATGCCCGCGCGCAGCGCGCTGGCGTTCATGCCGCCCGCGGCCAGCTTCTCGAATATCGCGCGCCGCGTCGGATCGGCCAGGGCCTTGAAGATGTCGTTTTCGATCATGTCAATACATTAGCGGATACTTATGTATTGAGCAAGCGGTCTTTCAAGGCAGGGAAATCAGAAACGGCGCTGAGGGGCTGTGGCGCAATCGCGCAGCCAGGGTTTCGTTTCGCGCATGGCACCGCGCCACCAGTCCGGCCAGGACATCCATGGATTCAACGCGGTGTACCTGCGCCAGGTGCTGGAACCGTCGAATTTCTTCGACCGTGCAGCTGCGGCGCGCCGCCAGCAGCAGTCCGTAGACTTGCAACAGCCGTAGATTCTCCGGGTGTATCAAGCCCAGCAGCTTTTCGACCACATCGAGCTTTTCATGCAGATGCAGAAGCGCGTCCGCCTCGGTACGGACTCCATATCGTTTCCAGGCTGGTTCGTGGTGGAAGAGCCGATTGCGGAACTCGCGGACCGTGGCTACCAGATCGTGAGCCTGGGCCAGCGTGGCGCCGGCGCGGCGTACTGGCCAAGGGCCACGAAACACGGCTGACAAATGCTTGGGCCAGATCAGCCCACGCCCCATGAATTCCGCATCGAGCAGGTAGCCCCACGTCGAGAATTCCGCCTTCGCCAGAACGTCGGCGTGGCGGGGAGTGATCCGCCCACGCACATGATGGCGGCCGCGCATTTCATTGATGGTCTTGCGGGTGGCTTTGACAAAATTTTCATGCACCGCCTGCACTGCACGAGGCGGCGGCGCGTCCGCCTTGTAGCTACGATATTTCAGCTTCGAGGCCGACCACCAGAAGGCGCCCATGTCCGCGACCAGTGCCTGGTCGATGGCGTTACGCAGGGCGATCTCCACTGAGCTGACCAGCGGATACAAGGCGCTGCATACATGGACATTCCAGAGGTAGGCGCCGATCAGCTCCACGTCATTGGAAGGCCGGAAGACGCGGGCGTAGCTGGCGATGCGTTCATTGCTGATCAGCGCGTCGATCAGTACGGGACGGTATTGCAGGGTGTGAGGCATGGCCGGGCGGTCTCCAGTGTGCTCCAGCCTGTCCTGGATCAGGCTTGACCCGGACGGACAGGCGCGCGTACGATCCAGTACAGGTTGGTGATGCCTTCCAATGGGTGCGCAAGGCGCCTACGACCCATCATGTAAGACCTGATTTCACCCCGGCCTTGAGCCGGGGATTTCATTTCCAGGGACGGAAATGTCACGCGGCGCGCAATAAAAAACCCGCCACGCGGGCGGGTCGTCGGTTGGGGAAGGAACGCGGCGCGCTCAGGCGGCTTCCTCGCCTTCCTTCTTGACCGGCTTGACCAGGTCTTCGCGCTTGACGCCCATCCACATGGCCAGCGCGGCGGCGACGAACACCGACGAGTAGATGCCGAACCAGATGCCGATGGTCAGGGCCATGGCGAAGTAGTGCAGGCTGGGGCCGCCGAAGAACAGCATGGCCAGCACCATCATCTGGGTCGACCCGTGGGTGATGATGGTGCGCGAGATGGTCTGCGTGATGGCGCTGTTGATGACCTCGTGCACGTCGGCCTTGCGGTACTTGCGGAAGTTCTCGCGGATACGGTCCATGATGACCACGGATTCGTTCACGGAGTAGCCCAGCACCGCCAGCACGCCCGCCAGCACCGACAGCGAGAATTCCCACTGGAAGAAGGCGAAGAAGCCCAGGATGATGACCACGTCGTGCAGGTTGGCGATCACGCCGGCGACGGCGAACTTCCATTCGAAGCGAAAGCCCAGGTACACCATGATGCCGATGACCACGACCAGCAGCGCCATCAGGCCGTTGTGCAGCAGCTCCTGGCCGACCTGCGGGCCGACGAATTCCACCCGCCGCAGTTCGACGCCGGAATCGGCGGCCTTGAGCGCGGCCATGACGGTTTCGCTCTGGGTCGCCGAGGTCTGGCCTTCCTGCAGGGGCAGGCGGATCATGACGTCGCGCGAGGTGCCGAAGTTCTGCACCTGGAAGTCGGTGTAGCCCAGCTTGGAGACCACGCCGCGCACGTTCTCCAGCTGCGCGGTCTGGGCGTAGCTGACTTCCATGACCGTGCCGCCGGTGAATTCGATCGACAGGTGGAAGCCGCGGGTGGCGATGAAGAAGACCGCCGCCACGAAGGTGACGAGGCTGATGATGTTCAGCACCAGCGCGTGGCGCATGAACGGGATGGTGCGGTGAATCCGGAAAAATTCCATTTTTTGCCCTGGCTATTCGGTGGCGGGCGGCATGGCCGCCCGCAAGCATGTTCAGTTGGTCTTCGGCTTCCAGACTTCGCCGATGGAGATGGACGCGAGCTTCTTCTTGCGGCCGTACCAGAGGTTGGCCAGCGCGCGCACGCCCACGACCGACGAGAACATCGAGGTCAGGATGCCCAGGCAATGGACCACCGCGAAACCGCGGATCGGGCCGGAACCGAACGCCAACAGCGCCAGGCCGACGATCAGCGTGGTCAGGTTGGAGTCGAGAATGGTGCCCCATGCGCGCTCGAAGCCGTGGTGGATGGCCTGCTGCGGCGAGGCGCCGCCGCGCAGTTCTTCCCGGATGCGCTCGTTGATGAGCACGTTCGAGTCGATGGCCATGCCCAGTGTCAGCGCGATGGCCGCGATGCCCGGCAGGGTAAGGGTGGCCTGCAGCATGGACAGCAGCGCCAGCAGCAGCAGCACGTTCAGCGTCAGGCCGATGGTCGAGAACACCCCGAACAGGTGGTAGTACAGGATGATGAACACGGCGATGGCCAGGAAGCCGTACAGCGTCGAGTGGAAACCCTTGGCGATGTTGTCGGCGCCCAGGCTCGGGCCGATGGTGCGTTCCTCGATGATGGACATGGGCGCGGCCAGCGCGCCGGCGCGCAGCAGCAGCGCGGTGTCGGCGGCCTCTTCGGAGGTCATGCTGCCGGAGATCTGGACCTGGCCGCCGGCGATTTCGCTGCGAATGACCGGGGCCGTGACCACTTCGCCCTTGCCGTTTTCGAACAGCAGGATGGCCATGCGCTTGCCGACGTTGTCGCGGGTCACGTCGCGGAAGATGCGCGCGCCCTTGGAGTCCAGCGTCAGGTGCACGGCGGCCTGCTGGGTCTGCGAATCGCGGCCGGGCTGGGCGTCCTGCAGGTTTTCGCCGGTCAGGATGACCTGGCGGCGCACCAGGATGGGACGGCCGTCGCGGTCGTTGTAGCGTTCCAGGCCGAAGGGCACGGTGCCGCCCAGCAGGGCGGCCTGCGCGGCCGGGGTATCGTCGACCATGCGGATTTCCAGCGTGGCGGTGCGGCCCAGCAGTTCCTTGGCCTTGGCCACGTCCTGCACGCCGGGCAGCTGGACCACGATGCGGTCGCCGCCTTGCTGCTGGATGACCGGCTCGGCCACGCCCAGTTCGTTGATGCGGTTGTGCAGGGTGTTGATGTTCTGCTTGAGCGCGGAGTCCTGCACGCGGGTGACGGCGGCCGGATTCAGGGCGCCCATCAGCAGGGGCTTGCCGTTTTCCTCGCGCTCGGTGAATTCCAGGTCGGGCAGGCGGCTGCGCAGCGTGGAGATGGCGCGGTCGCGGTCATCGTTGTTGGCGAAGGTGGCGGCGATGCCCAGGCCGGAGCGTTCGACGCCGGCCACGTTGACCTTCTGGTCGCGCAGCACCGAGCGCACGTCGGCGGCCAGCGAGTCGTAGCGGGCGGTCAGCGCGCCCTGCATGTCGACCTGCAGCAGGAAGTGCACGCCGCCGCGCAGGTCCAGGCCCAGGTACATGGGCTTGGGCGCGAACCAGCCCAGCGAGCGCATCCAGGCCGGCGAGGCCGGCAGCAGGTTCAGCGCGACCGTGTAGTGGGGATCGTCGGCGACGGTGTTGAGGGAACGGTCGAGCAGGTCGCGGGCCTGCAGCTGCAGGTCGGTGGAGGCGAAGCGGGCGCGCACGGTGCCCAGCGTGCCGTTCTGTTCGTAGTAGACCCCTTCGTTGGGGATCTTGGCGTCGGTCAGCACCTGTTCGACCCGGCTCAGCATGGCGTTGTCCACCTTCACGGTGGCCTTGGCGCTGGAGACCTGGACGGCGGGCGACTCGCCGTAGAAATTGGGAAGCGTGTACAGCAGGCCGATGAGGACCGCGATCAGGACCGTAATGTACTTCCAGAGAGGATAGCGGTTCATTGCCGGCTACTTCATGAGAGAGTGATAGAAGGGCCGCCCGGGCGACGGGCGCGGCGGGCGGCGGGGACCATCGGGCGCAGGAGCCCGGCGGGCCCCTGTGGGACGCTTACAGGGCCTTGATGGTTCCCTTGGGCAGCACGGTCGAGACCGAGGACTTCTGCATGATGACTTCGACCGGCTTGTCGGCCAGTTCCGAGACTTCCACGGTGACGTAGCTGTCGTTGACCTTGGTGACCTTGCCGAGCAGGCCGCCGGCGGTGACGACTTCGTCGCCCTTGGCCAGGGCGGCGAGCAGGTTGCGGTGTTCCTTTTGGCGCTTCATCTGGGGACGGATCATCAGGAAGTAGAGGATCACGAACATCAGGATGATGGGCAGCATGCCCATCAGCGCATTGCCTTCGGGAGCGGCGGCCTGGGCCACGACGAGGCTGGCGGTATCGATAACGGACATTGAATTCTCCTGCGTTTAGTATGTTTGGAGGGTCATGTTTGTATTTTTCTGCACCCATCCCCGCGCGAGCCATGGATAGGGCAAGCCGACTATTGTATATAGGGGCCGGCGGCCTGTTCAAATTCTAATCCACCCCTCGCGCGCGGTCGGCGGCGAAGCGGGCGCGCCAGGCCTCGAAGCGGCCCTCGGCGATGGCCTCGCGCATCTCCTGCATGATGGTCAGGTAGAAATGCAGGTTGTGCAGGGTGTTCAGGCGCGCGCCGGTGATTTCGTTGGCGCGCTGCAGGTGGTGCAGATAGGCGCGCGAGAAATTCGCGCAGGTGTGGCAGCCGCAGCTCGGGTCCAGCGGGCGGGTGTCGTCGCGGTACTTGGCGTTGCGGATCTTGACGTCGCCGTAGCGGGTGAACAGCCAGCCGTTGCGGGCGTTGCGGGTGGGCATGACGCAGTCGAACATGTCCACGCCGCGGGCCACGCCCTCGACCAGGTCTTCCGGCGTGCCCACGCCCATCAGGTAGCGCGGCGCGTGCTGCGGCAGCCGCGGCGTGACGTGCGCCAGGATGCGCATCATGTCTTCCTTGGGCTCGCCCACCGACAGGCCGCCGATGGCGTAGCCGTGAAAGCCGATATCCTGTAGCCCGGCCAGCGATTCGTCGCGCAGCGACTCGTACATGCCGCCCTGGACGATGCCGAACAGGGCGTTGGGGTTGCCCAGGCGGTCGAATTCGTCGCGCGAGCGGCGCGCCCAGCGCAGCGACATGCGCATCGAGCGGGCGGCTTCCTCGACGGTGGCGGGGCGGCCGTCGATTTCATAGGGCGTGCATTCGTCGAACACCATCACGATGTCCGAGTTCAGCGAACGCTGGATGCGCATGGACTCTTCGGGCGTCAGGAACAGGCGCGCGCCGTCGATGGGGGAGGCGAACTTGACGCCTTCCTCGGTGATTTTGCGCATGCCCTGCAGGCTGAACACCTGGAAGCCGCCCGAGTCGGTCAGGATGGGCTTGTCCCATTGCATGAAGCCGTGCAGGCCGCCGTGCTTTTCCATGATCTGCGTGCCGGGACGCAGCCACAGGTGGAAGGTGTTGCCCAGCACGATCTGGGAGCCGATCTCTTTCAGTTCGTGCGGCAGCATGGCCTTGACGCTGCCATAGGTGCCCACGGGCATGAAGATGGGCGTCTCGACCACGCCGTGGTTCAGCGTGATGCGGCCGCGGCGGGCGCCGCCGTCGGTGGCGAGCAGTTCGAAGTTCAGTCCGGTCATGGGGCAGGGGATTCGATGAACATGGCGTCGCCGTAGCTGAAGAAGCGGTAGCGCTCGGCGACGGCGTGGGCGTAGGCGCGGCGTATCGGTTCGACGCCGGCCAGCGCCGACACCAGCATCAGCAGGGTCGACTGGGGCAGGTGGAAGTTGGTGACCAGCGCGTCGATGACACGGTACTGGTATCCGGGCGTGATGAACAGGCGGGTGTCGCCCTGGGCGGGCGCCAGCGGCAGGCCGGGGGCGGCGCGGCCCTCGGTCTGGGCGGCGGCCGATTCCAGCGCGCGCACGCTGGTGGTGCCCACGGCGATGACGCGGCCGCCGCGGCCGCGGGCCGCGGCGATGGCGTCGACCGTGGCCTGCGGCACGGTGTACCACTCGGCATGCATGACGTGGTCGGCCAGGTTGTCGACCCGCACGGGCTGGAAGGTGCCCGCGCCCACATGCAGCGTGACGAAGGCGCGCGCCACGCCCAGCGCCTGCAGGCGGTCCAGGGTGGGCTGGTCGAAATGCAGGCCGGCGGTGGGCGCGGCCACCGCGCCCGGTTCGCGCGCATAGACCGTCTGGTAGCGTTCGTCGTCGCCGGCGTCGGCCTGGTGCGTGATGTAGGGCGGCAGCGGCGTCGCGCCGTGGGCGTCCAGCAGTTCCAGCACCGGGCCGGGGAAGCGGATGTCGAACAGTTCGCCGTCCCGGCCCAGCACGGTGGCGTCGAAGGCCTCGGCCAGGCGCAGCACCATGCCGGCGCCGGGCGACTTGCTGGCGCGCACATGGGCCAGCACGCGGTCGGGCTCGGTGATGCGCTCGACCAGCACCTCGACCTTGCCGCCGGTGATCTTGTGGCCGGTCAGGCGCGCCTTGATGACGCGGGTGTCGTTGAAGACCAGCAGGTCGTCGGGGCGCAGCAGCGCGGCCAGGTCGGCGAACTGCCGGTCGTGCAGCTGGCCGGCGCGATCCAGGTGCAGCAGGCGGCTGCCGGTGCGCTCGGCGGCGGGCGTCTGGGCGATGAGCTCAGGCGGCAGGTCGTAATCGAAATCGGAAACGGTAAGGGACTGGGTCACGCGGGTATCCGCCCGGACAGGACGGCAGAAAAGGGCGGCCGTTGATGGCACGGACGGGCCGGGCAAGCCCGGCGCAACCCGGTATTGTAAAGCGGCCGCCGCGCGCGGGTTTTGTTCAGGGGGACGGATTCCAGCCCAAACGGCGCGAGCAGTCGGCCGCCGCCGCGACCAGGGCCCGCACCGGCAGGCCCTGTGGCGCCAGGTCGAAGCCGCCGTGCAGCCCCAGGCCGGTGATGGCGCCCGCCAGCCGGCCCTGGGCGTCCATGACCGGCACGGCGGCCGAATCGATGCCATGCAGCAGGTTGCCGCTGACGCTGGCGTAGCCGCGCTCGCGCGTGGCCTGCCATTGCCGGCGCAGCAGGGCGGCGGGGTCGGCCGGCGGTTCGGGTGCGTCCAGGGCGCGGGCGGCGTCGGCGTGCTGGGCCAGCAGCGCGTCCCATTCGGACAGCGCGCGCGGCAGCACCAGGGTTTCAGGCAGCCAGGCGGCGTAGACGCGGCCCGTGGCGCTGTTGAGCAGCGGCAGCACCGAACCCACCCGCACGTTGACGGTCACCGGCAGCCGCGCGTCGCGCCACTGCACGATGGTCGGGCCGTGCTGGCCCCACACCGAAATGAACACCGTCTGGCCGATGGCCGCGCTCAGGCCATCCAGGCAGCCGGCCGCCAGCTTCACGAAATCCACTTCGGCCAGCGCCGCCAGGCCCGTATGCAGCGCCTGCGGGCCCAGCCGGTAGCGGGCGCTGGCGGGGTCCTGCTCGACGTAGCCGCGCCGCTCCAGCGAGACCAGATAGCGGTGCACCTTGGCGCGCGGCATGTCCAGGCTGCGGCCCAGCTCCGACACCGACAGCGCGCCGCCCAGCTCGGCCAGCCGGGTCAGCACGTCCAGCGCGATTTCGGCGGACTGGATGCCGGTACTGCTGTTTGTTGACATGGGATCGTCGCTTATTAGAATACGTGTATCACTAAAAAATACATCAGCCGCAAGCGGCGGACAATCGCGGAGACAAGCCAGCCATGAAGATGTCCATCTTCTCGGTCCAGGACCACTATCCGTCCCAGCCGCGCACGCTGGGCCAGCTCTACAGCCAGGTGCTGGAGCAGGCGCGGCGCGCCGAACAGCTGGGCTACGACACCTTCTGGGTGGCCGAGCACCATTTCCACGAATACGGCGCGGTGCCCAACCCCGCCGTGTTCCTGGCGGCGCTGTCGCAGCAAACCAGCCGGCTGCGGCTGGGCACCGCCATCTCCATCCTGACCTTCCACAACCCGCTGACGGTGGCGGAAAACTATGCCCTGGTGGACCAGCTGTCGCAAGGGCGGCTGGCGCTGGGCGTGGGCTCGGGCTACCTGAAGCATGAGTTCGACGGCTACGGCATCGACCCCGCGACCAAGCGCGAGCGCTTCGACGAGAACTTGATGCTGGTCGAGCGGCTGCTGCGCGGCGAACGCGTGACCCACGAGGGCAGGTTCAACACCGTCCGCGAGGTGCGCCTGAACGTGCAGCCGGTGCAGGACCCGGTGCCGCTGTACGTGGCCATCCTGCGGCGCGAGGCCGCCTACCACGTGGGCCGCCAGGGCCGGCGCATGCTGTTCGTGCCCTACGCGGCGGTGGACGATTTCGAGGAAATCGGCCAGATGATGCAGGACTACCGCCGCGGGCTGGCCGAGGCCGGCATCGGGGACGCCGCCGGCATGGCGGCGGTCGCGCTGCACACACACGTGGCCGCCACCGACGAGGAGGCGCGCCGGCGCGCCGCGCGCGCCTTCGACCTGTACGTGGATACCCGGCTGTACGCGCGCAAGCAGGTCTACGACGACATCATCGCCAGCGGCCTGTCGCTGTTCGGCTCCCCGGCCACCGTGGCCGCCAAGCTGGCGCGGCTGGCCGACATGGGCCTGGACCACGTGCTCGGCCTGCACAACTTCGGGCTGATGCCGCAGGACCTGGTGCTGGACTCCATGCAGCGCCTGATGGAGCAGGCCATGCCGCTTGCGGGCGTGCGCGCCGCCTGACCTCCGTTTCACGCCGTAGCGGATCGGCGCCATGCATAACCAGACATCCGCCCACCGACGTACGTCCACCACTGGAGACCGCGCATGATTCCCCGCCATACCCTGACCGCCGCCGCGCTTGCGGCCCTGCTGGCCCTAGGCGCGTCGCCCGCGCTGGCCCAGGTGAAGATAGGCGCCACCCTGTCGACCACCGGCCCGCAGGCTTCGCTGGGCATTCCCGAACGCAACACCATCAGCCTGCTGCCCGCCGAGATCGGCGGCGTCAAGGTCGAGTACGTGGTGCTGGACGACGCCTCCGACACCACCCGCGCGGTCAGCAATTCGCACAAGCTGATCTCGGAGAACAAGGTGGACCTGATCGTCGGGTCCAGCACCACGCCCAACACGATGGCCATGCTGGACACGGTGGCCAGCGGCGCCACGCCGGTGATCACGCTGGCCTCGTCGGCGCGCCTGATCGAGCCGGTCGACGACAAGCGGCGCTGGGTGTTCAAGACCCCACACTCCGATTCGCTGATGGCCGAGGGCATCGCGCGCCACGCGGCCGCCAACGGCGTGAAGAAGCTGGCCTTCATCGGCTTCAACAATGCGCTGGGCGAGACCTTCTGGGTGGAGGTCGAGAAGGCGGCCAAGAAGCATGGCATCGAAGTGGTGGGCAAGGAGAGCTTCGCGCCCACCGACACCTCGGCCGTGGCCCAGACGCTCAAGCTGGTCGGCGCGGCGCCGGACGCGGTGGTGGTGGGGGCCTCGGGCACGCCCGCCGCCATGCCGGCCCGGGCGCTGCGCGAGCGCGGCTACCAGGGCAGGATCTACTTCAACCACGGCGTGGCCAACAACGATTTCCTGCGCGTCTGCGGCGCGGCCTGCGACGGCGCCTGGGTGCCGGTCGGCCCGGTGATGGTGGCGGACCTGCTGCCCGACGACAACCCGGTCAAGGCCACGGCCAGCGCCTTCGCCCGGAAATACGAGGCCGCCAACGGCGCGGGCAGCGTCTCGCTGTTCGCCGCCTATGCCTGGGACGTCGGCCTGCTGTTGCAGCAGGCGATTCCGGTGGCGCTGAAGCAGGCCAAGCCCGGCACGGCCGAATTCCGGGCGGCGCTGCGCGACGCGCTGGAGAACGTCAGGAACCTGCCCACCGCGACCGGCGTGGTCACGATGAGCCCGACCGACCATAACGGCCTGGACGAACGCGCGCTGGTGATGGCGACCATCGCCGCCGGCAAATGGAAGCTTGAAAAGAAGTAGCGGCCGTCGCGCCGCGCCCGCAAGCCCTGCCGATTTTGTATGCTCTCGTTTTTGCTGGATGAGCAACCGGACGGGCGTGGCATGACGGGACTAGGGTACAAGCGTAGGGGCGGGCTGAAGCGGTGGCTGGCGGGAGGGCTGTTGGCCCTGGCCGCGGGCGCCGCCTGCGCCCAGGTTCCCGGCCTGCCGGCCGACGTGGTCCGCGCCTGGAAAGCCACCAAGCTGCCCGACAGTTCCCTGTCGCTGGTGGTCCAGGAAGTGAACGGTCCGCGCCTGGCGGCCCTGAACGCCAAGGAAGCGCGCAATCCGGCCTCGGTCATGAAGCTGGTGACGACCTGGGCCGCGCTGTCCGAGCTGGGGCCGAACTACGTCTGGCGCACCGAATTCATGACGGCGCCCGGCGCGCGGCCCGACGCCAAGGGCGCGCTGGCCGGCCCCCTGTACCTGAAGGCCGGCGGCGATCCGCAGTTCCTGCTGCAGGACCTGTGGGTGCTGCTGCGCGAGCTGCGCCTGAAGGGCGTCAAGCAGATCAACGACCTGGTCATAGACCGCAGCATCTTCGGCCAGGTCGCGACCGACCCCGGCGCTTTCGACGGCGCTCCGGACCGCGCCTACAACGCCAGCCCGGACGCCCTGATGGTGGGCTTCGGCGCGCTGCGCCTGCTGTTCACGCCTGATCCGGTGGCCAACAAGTGGGTGCCGCTGATCGATCCGCCGCTGCCGGGCCTGAAGATCGAGGGCCGCGTCGAATGGAGCGACGTGCGCTGCCCCGGCCCGCCGGTGGTGACCACCGATCCGGTGATCACCCAGCAGGGCGTGACCATCCGCGTCAACGGCAAGGTGGCCGGCTCCTGCGGCGAATTCAGCCTGTACCGGCTGGCGCTGTCGCAGCCGGACTACGCCACCGAAGTGTTCCGCATGCTGTGGAAGGAGCTGGGCGGCACGTTCAAGGGCCAGGTGCGCGCCGGTGTGGTGCCGCCCGACGCGGTGGTGCTGGCCTCGCACGATTCGCCCACGCTGTCCGAGGCGATCCGCCAGATCAACAAGCGCAGCAATAACGTCATGGCCCGCACCCTGCTGCTGACGCTGGGCGCCGAGCGCGGCCGGCGGCCGGCCACCGTGCCCAGCAGCGAGGCCGTGGCCAAGGACCTGCTGGCCAGGCAGGGCCTGGACATGCCGGAACTCGTCATCGACAACGGCGCCGGCCTGTCGCGCGAGGCCCGGGTCTCGGCCGACAGCCTGGCCTCGATGCTGACCCTGGCCTGGAGTTCTCCCCTGATGCCGGAGTACATTTCGTCTTTCGCGATCGCCGGGGTGGACGGCACCGTGCGCCGCCGCCTCAAGGGCAACGGCGCCCAGGGCATGGCCCACCTCAAGACCGGGTCGCTGCGCGACGTGCGCGCGATCGCCGGCTACGTGCTGGGCGCCAGCGGCAAGCGCTACGTGGTGGTCAGCATCGTCAACCACGAGCAGGCCGGCGCCGTGCGGGCCTTCGACGACGCGCTGATCGCCTGGCTCGCCGAACAATAGCGAACGGCGCCCCGGGGCCTGTACAGAGAAAAAGGAACTTCGCACCGGCCCCAAACCCGATTACGATCCCCGGAAGCGGCTCGACGCGGGCGGCGCGCAGCGCCGCGCTGCCGCGGTTGCGTCCGGGGCGACCAACCCCTTGATCAATATTCTGGAGTGTTACGCACATGCCCGTGCACGAAATCCGCCATCCGCTGATCCGCCACAAGCTCGGGATCATGCGCCGCGCCGACCTCAGCACCAAGAGCTTCCGCGAGTTGTCCCAGGAAGTCGGCGCGCTGCTGACCTATGAGGCGTCCAAGGACCTGCCGCTGGCCCCGGCCACCGTCGAGGGCTGGTGCGGCCCGGTCGAGGTGGAGAAGATCGCCGGCAAGAAAGTGACCGTGGTGCCGATCCTGCGCGCGGGCATCGGCATGCTGGACGGCGTGCTCAGCCTGATTCCGGGCGCCAAGGTCAGCGTGGTGGGCGTGGCCCGCAACGAAGAGACGCTGGAGGCCCACACCTATCTGGAGCGCCTGGTCGGCGAACTGGACCAGCGCTTGGCGCTGATCGTCGACCCGATGCTGGCCACCGGCGGCTCGATGGTGGCCGCGATCGACCTCCTCAAGCGCGCCGGCTGTAAGGAAATCCGCGCCCTGGTGCTGGTGGCCGCCCCGGTCGGCATCGACACCGTGCTGGCCAAGCACCCCGACGTGCACATCTACACCGCGTCCATCGACGACGGCCTGAACGAAAACGGCTACATCATGCCGGGCCTGGGCGACGCCGGCGACCGGATCTTCGGCACCACGCAGAAGACGGAATAGGCGGGCGGGGCGATGGGTGCCGCGCGTTGGACGGCCGGGTTTTTGCGCGAACCGTCTCGCGCTTTACCCATCCTACGATGGTTGCGGAATGCCCGGGATGCCCGGGATGGCCGCAACGCGCGGGACGACCCAATGCGCGGGATCACGCATCGGGTAGGATGGGTAAAGCGCGAGACGGTTCGCGCAAGCAATCAACCGTCGAACGCGCGACACCCATCAGGCGGCGCCAGCCGCCAATCCCCCCTTCAAGCCGCCATCCTCTCCAGATTCCCCTCGACATACTCCCCGAACCACCGCAGCCGCGGCGCCAGCCCCGCGACCTCGCCCACCAGCAGCAGGGCAGGCGAACGTATCGCGTGTTCGGCGGCCAGGGCCGGCAGCCGTTGCAGCGTGCCCGACAGCACCCGCTGCCCGGGCCGGCTGCCGTTTTCGATCAGCGCGAACGGCGTGTCCGGCGCGCGGCCGTGGCGCAGCAGGCGCTGCGTCAGCAGGTCCAGCTGGCCCACGCCCATATAGAACGCCACGGTCTGCCTTTCCTGCGCCAGCGCGGCCCAGTCCAGGTTGTCCTCGTCCTCGCGGCAGTGCGCGGTGACCAGGCGCACCGACTGGGCATGGTCGCGGTGCGTCAGCGGGATGCCGGCGTAGGCCGCACAGGCCAGCGCGGCGGTAATGCCCGGCACCACCTCGTAGCGCACGCCGTGCGCGCGCAGGTATTCCAGTTCCTCGCCGCCGCGGCCGAAGATGAAGGCGTCGCCGCCCTTGAGCCGCACCACGCGCCGCCCGGCGCGCGCGTGCTCGACCAGCAGCGCGTGGATGCGCGCCTGCGTGGCGTGGTGGTCTTCGCCCGGCTGCTTGCCGACCGCCACGCGTTCGGCGTCGCGCCGCGCCAGCGACATGACCTCGTCGCTGACCAGGCGGTCGTACAGGATGACGTCGGCCTCGTTCAGCGCGCGCAAGGCCTTCAGCGTCAGCAGCCCGGGGTCGCCGGGGCCGGCGCCGACCAGCGCCACGCTGCCGGCGGCCGGCGCGATCGGGGCCGCCAGCGCCGCGGTCAGCGCCGCCTCGGCCTGCACCGGCTGTTGCTGGCGCAGCAGGCCGGCCACCGGGCCGTCCAGCAGCCAGTCATAGAAGCGGCGGCGCGCGCCCAGGTCCGGATGGCTGGCGCGGATGGGCTTGCGGTAGCGGGCCGCCAGCGCGGCCAGCTGGCCCAGCGTGTGGTCGAACAGGGATTCGATGCGTTCGCGCAGCCGCCGGGCCAGCACCGGCGCCACGCCCGAGGACGAAATCGCCACGATCAGCGGCGATCGGTCGACGATGGACGGCACCTGGAACGACGACAGTTCCGGGTCGTCCACCACGTTGCAGAACAGGCGCCGCTCGCCGGCGGCCTGCGACACCGCGGCGTTGGCCTCGCGGTCGTCGGTGGCGGCGACCGTTAGCCAGGCGTCGTCCAGCCAGGCCGGGTCGAAGCGGCCGGCGAGATGGCGGATGCGGCCTTCGGCCGCCAGCGCCGCCAGGGCCGGCGTCAGTTCCGGCGCGCCCACGACCACGTCGGCCGAGGCCTCCAGCAGCGCCAGCGTCTTGCGCTCGGCCACCGCGCCGCCGCCCACCACGACGACCCGCCTGTCTTTCAGATCGGCAAAAATCGGGAAAAGCTTCATGAATGCCCGCCTCGGGCGAACCCGGGTAAATGTCTTTCGATCATAGGGACGGGGTTTCATCCCCACAACTTTTGATTTCTTCATTCCATATAGCCATAACTTATTAGCTCGCCGCGCCTAGGCGCGATTGAGCCACTGGCTCATCTCCACGATTTCGCGGGCGGCCTCGCCCAGCCGTTTCTGGTTCTGCATGGCGTACTCGCGCAGCAGGCGGTGGGCCTGGTCTTCCGGGACCGCGCGGGCCTTCATCAGAATGCCCTTGGCCTTTTCCACCACCTGGCGCTCGGCCAGGCGCTCGCGCGTCTCGCGCAGCTCGTCGCGGCGCGACTTTTCCATGGCGAAGCGTTCGATGGCCACGGTCAGCAAGGGCTCGATGCGCGCCGCCGGCACCTCGCCCACCACATAGGCCGCGACGCCGGCGCGCAGGGCCGCGCGTATGGTTGCGCGGTCGCCGTCGCCGGTGAACATCACCACCGGGCGGTCGCTGTGTTCGCTGGCCACGCAGACGTCCTCCAGCGTGTCGCGGCCGGGCGCATCGCTGTCGATCAGCACCACGTCCGGCGCCGCGCGGGCGATGCGGGCGGCGAGATCCATGCCGGTCGCCGCTTCCGCCACCACGCGCACGCCCGCCGCGGCCAGCACCTGCCGCAGCGACGCCGCGCGTCCTTCGCCATCGTTGAGCAGCATGACCTTGAGCATGACGCTTCCTCCTGATGGAGACGGTCATGCAAGTTCCATGCCATCGCGTCCCGCCCTGGGCGCGCCCGGCGAGGGGGCGGCGTCCGCACAGGAATGGTGCGGCGCCGCATCGGACTGCGCACCAAGTCGGTTCGCGCCGCGGCGTCCGGCGGCGCGCGCCCTGCGCGGCAGGGTCTTTTCGCGATTGGCACGGTCTTTGCTTGAGTGAAAACGGGCGGCCAACGGCGGCTGCCCACGCAAAGCGCCGCGATCCGCGGCAAGGGACAACGACGTTCCGCATCGCCACCGGCCTGGTCGCCGTGGCGCGCGGGACGTTTTTTTTTCGCCAGGAGCCACGCATGAAGCCAACCATCGCCAGCCATTCCACCGACACCGCGGCCCGCGCAGAAGCCGGCGCCGACCTGGGGCGCCGCAAGTGGCTGGGCGGCACGGCGCGCGCGGTCGCCGGCGCCGGCCTGCTGTCGCTGGTCGATCCGCTGGTGCGCGCCGGCGCCTGGGCCGCCGGCACCGACGCGCCCGAGAAAACCGAGGTGAAGATCGGCTTCATCCCGCTGACCGACTGCGCGTCGGTGGTGATGGCCTCGGTGCTGGGCATCGACAAGAAATACGGCGTCACCATCCAGCCTTCGAAGGAAGCCTCCTGGGCGGCGGTGCGCGACAAGCTCATGAACGGCGAGCTGGACATGGCGCACGTGCTCTACGGCCTGGTCTACGGCGTGCACATGGGCATAGGCGGGCCGCGCAAGGACTTGGCGGTGCTGATGGGCCTGAGCCAGAACGGCCAGGCGATCACGCTGTCGAACAAGCTGCTGGAGGCCGGCGCGCGCGACGGCGAATCGCTGGCCCGGCTGATGGCTTCCGAGAAGCGCACCTACTCCTACGCGCACACCTTTCCCACCGGCACGCACGCCATGTGGCTGTACTACTGGCTGGCGGCCTACGGCGTCGATCCGATGAAGGACGCCAGGGTCATCACGGTGCCGCCGCCGCAGATGGTCGCGAACATGCGCGTGGGCAATATGGACGGCTACTGCGTGGGCGAACCCTGGGGCGCGCGCGCCATCCAGGACCGCATCGGCTTCACCGCGGTCACCTCGCAGGCCATCTGGCCCGAGCACCCCGAAAAGGTGCTGGGCGCCAGCGCGGACTTCGTCGCGCGCCATCCGAATACGGCGCGCGCGGTCACCGCCGCCATACTCGAAGCCGGCAAATGGATAGACGCCTCGCCCGCCAACCGCCAGAAGACCGCCGAGACCATCGCCGCCAAGTCCTACGTCAACACCGACGCCGCGACCATCGTGGACCGCATGCAGGGCCGTTACGACGACGGCGCGGGCAAGCGCTGGACCGACGATCACGCCATGCGCTTCTACGCCGACGGTTCGGCCAATTTCCCCTACCTGAGCGACGGCATGTGGTTCCTGACCCAACACAAGCGCTGGGGGCTGCTGAAGGAACATCCCGATTACCTGGCGGTGGCCCGCCAGGTCAACCGCATCGATATCTACAAGCAGGCCGCGCAGGCGGCCGGCGCGGCGCTGCCGGCCGGCGAGATGCGCAGCTCCAGGCTCATCGACGGCGTGGCCTGGGACGGCAGCAACCCCGCGGCCTACGCCGACGGGTTCAAGGTCCGCGCCTGAGCGCCGATACGAAAAAAGGAGTGGCTATGTCCACCTTGACGAATGTGTCCGGCGGCGGCGAAGCCGCCATCCTGTGGCGCGTGCGCCTGGAGTCCGCGCTGCGCGCCATCGTGGGGCCGGCGGCCGGCTTCGCGCTGTTCGTGCTGCTGTGGCAGGCGGTGGCGATGCGCATACCGGAAATCCCCACGCCGGGCGCCACCTGGCATGCGGCCGTGCAGCTGTTCGCCGATCCGTTCTACGACAACGGGCCCAATGACCGCGGCATCGGCTGGAACGTGCTGGCCTCGCTGCAGCGCGTGGCCATCGGCTTCGGGCTGGCCGCGCTGGTCGGCATACCCGCCGGCTTCGTCATCGGCCGCTACGCGGCGGTGCGCGCGATGTTCTCGCCCATCGTCAGCCTGCTGCGCCCGGTCTCGCCGCTGGCCTGGCTGCCGCTGGGGCTGCTGCTCTTCAAGGCGGCCGACCCGGCCGCCATCTGGGCGATCTTCATCTGTTCGATCTGGCCCATGATCGTCAACACCGCGGCCGGCGTGGCGCGGGTGCCGCAGGACTACCTGAACGTGGCGCGGGTCCTGAACCTGTCCGAATGGAAGGTCATCACCAAGGTGCTGCTGCCGGCCGTGCTGCCGCACGTGCTGACCGGCGTGCGGCTGTCCATCGGCACCGCCTGGCTGGTGATCGTGGCCGCCGAAATGCTGACCGGCGGCACCGGCATCGGCTTCTGGCTGTGGGACGAATGGAACAACCTGAAGGTCGACCACATCGTCATCGCGATCTTCGTGATCGGCATCGTCGGGCTGCTGCTGGAGACCATGCTGATCGCGCTGGCGCGCCGCTACACCTACACCGAGGAATGAGGCCATGAAGAAATTCGTACGCATCGAAGGCGTCGGGCAGACGTTCAACACCGGCCGCGGCCCGTTCGTGGCGCTGCGCGACATCGACCTTACCGTGGCGCAGGGCGAATTCATCACCCTGATCGGCCATTCCGGCTGCGGCAAGTCGACCCTGCTGAACCTGATCGCGGGCCTGACGCGCCCGACCCGCGGCGTGCTGCTGTGTGCGGAACGCGAGATCGCCGGTCCCGGGCCGGACCGCGCCGTGGTGTTCCAGAACCATTCGCTGCTGCCTTGGCTGAACTGCTTCCAGAACGTGTATCTGGCGGTGGAGCGGGTGTACGGCGGCGCCGAGAAACGCCCGCAACTGGCGCAGCGCACGCGGGCCGCGCTGGACCTGGTGGGGCTGCTGCCCGCGCAGAACAAGCTGCCGCGCGAAATCTCCGGCGGCATGAAGCAGCGCGTGGGCATCGCGCGGGCGCTGGCGATCGAGCCGCGCGTGCTGCTGATGGACGAACCCTTCGGCGCGCTGGACGCGCTGACCCGCGCACACCTTCAGGACGAGCTGCTGAAGATCGTGGCCCAGACGCGCACCACCACCATCATGGTCACGCACGACGTGGACGAGGCGGTGCTGCTGTCGGACCGCATCGTGATGCTGACCAACGGCCCCGCCGCGACCATCGGCGACATCCTGCCCGTGCCCCTGGCGCGGCCGCGCGACCGGGTCGGGCTGGCCAACGACGCCGTCTATCTGCAATGCCGCGCCGCCGTGGTGGACTTCCTGCACCGGCGCTACGGCAATCCGGAGCGCGCGCCGGCCGCCGCGCAGGCGGACGCGGCCGCTGCCCCGGTGGCGCTGGAGGAGGCCGGCGCCGCGCGCGCCGCGGCCTAGCGGCATCATGGGAGCGAAACAGAAACTGGTGGTGGTGGGCAACGGCATGGCGGGCATACGCACGCTGGAAGAACTGCTGAAGCTGGCGCCCGACCTGTACGACATCACGGTGTACGGCGCCGAGCCCTACACCAACTACAACCGCATCCTGCTCTCGCCCGTGCTGGCCGGCGAACAAAGCCTGCGGGACATCGTGCTGAACGACGAGGACTGGTACGCGCGCCACGGCATCCGCCTGCTGATGGGGCGCAAGGTGGTGGAGGTGGACCGCGCGCGCCGCCGGGTGCTGGACGACGAGGGCGGCTGCGCGCCCTACGACCGGCTGCTGCTGGCCACCGGCTCGACGCCTTACATGCCGCCGGTGCCGGGCAAGGATCTCCGGGGCGTGGTCGCCTTTCGCGGGATCGGCGACGTGAACGAGATGATCGACGCTTCCGCGCGCTACCGGCACGCGGTCGTGGTCGGCGGCGGGCTGCTGGGCCTGGAGGCCGCGAACGGCCTGGCCGCGCGCGGCATGGATGTGTCGGTGGTGCACCTGGGCGCGTCGCTGCTGGACCGGCAGCTGGACGGCGCGGCCGCGGCGCTGCTGCGCGCCAGCCTGGAGGCTCGCGGGCTGAAATTCCTGCTGCGGCGCCAGACCCAGGCCATCCTGGGCGGCGCGGACGGGCGCGTGCGCGCGCTGCGTTTCGCCGACGGCGAGGAGATCCCGGCGGACCTGGTCGTGATGGCGGCCGGCGTCAGGCCGAACACCGAGCTGGCCGAGCGCTGCGGCCTGTACGTGAACCGCGGCGTGGTGGTCAGCGACACCTTGCAGACCTACGATCCGCGCGTCTACGCGGTGGGCGAATGCGCCAACCATCGGGGCACGGCCTACGGGCTGGTGGCGCCGCTGTTCGAGCAGGCCCGGGTGGCGGCCAATCATCTGGCGCTGCACGGCATCGGCCGCTACCAGGGCAGCGTCGCGTCGGCCAAGCTCAAGGTCAGCGGCATCGAGCTGTTCTCCGCCGGCGAATTCGCCGGCGGCGGGCAGACCGAAGCCATCACGCTGGCCGACTCGCTGGACGGCGTCTACAAGAAGCTGGTCATCCGCGGCGACAGGCTGGTGGGCGTCTGCCTGTACGGCGACACCGCCGACGGCGCCTGGTACTTGCGGCTGATCCGGGAAGGGCGGGGCATAGGCGCGCTGCGCGACCGGCTCATGGGCGGCGAAAGCGCGGCGGGCGGGTAGCGCATGGACACGATCATGATCCGGCCCGCCGCGGCCGATGGCGTCGCCGAAGTGCCGTCGGTGTGCTGCTATTGCGGCACCGGCTGCGGCGTGCGCGTGCAGGTGCGGGATGGCGCCGTGGTGGGCGTGCGGGGCGACGACGCGCATCCCGCCAACCGCGGCAGGCTGTGCAGCAAGGGACTGGCGCTGGCCGACACGGTGCGGCGCGACGGCGCGCGCGTGCTGTCGGCGCAATGGCGTGCGGCGCGCGGCCAGCCGCTGGCCGACATCGCATTGGACCAGGCCCTGGACATCGCGGCCGGGCGGCTGGCCGACTGCGTCGCGCGCCACGGTCCCGACTCGGTGGGCTTTTATCTGTCGGGCCAGCTGCTGACCGAGGACTATGCCGTCTTCAACAAGCTGGCGCGGGCGCTGGTCGGCACCAACAATATCGACACCAATTCGCGCCTGTGCATGTCGAGCGCGGTGTCGGGCTACAAGCGCACGCTGGGCGCCGACGCGCCGCCGGCCTGCTATGAAGACCTGGAGCTGGCGGACACGGTGCTGATCGCCGGCTCCAACATGGCCTACGCCCACCCGGTGCTGTTCCGGCGGCTGGAGGCGGCGCGCGCGCGCCGTCCCGGCATGAAGCTGATCGTGGCCGATCCGCGGCGCACCGATACCGCGGCCTGCGCCGACCTGCACCTGCAGCTGGCGCCCGGCACCGACGTGGCGCTGTTCCACGCCATGCTGCACGTCATGGTGAACGAGGACCTGATCGACCGCGGCTACATCCGCCGCCACACCGAGGGCTTCGAGGCGCTGCGGGAGCGGGTGCGATCCTGCACGCCGGCGGCCGCGCAGGAGATCTGCGGCGTGCCGGCGGCCGACATCGCGCAGGCGGCGCGCTGGTTCGGCCAGGCCGGGGCGGCGCTGTCGCTCTACACCATGGGCCTGAACCAGTCGACCAGCGGCACCGACAAGAATGCCGCGCTGATCCATCTGCACCTGGCCACCGGCCAGATCGGCAGGCCGGGAGCCGGACCGTTTTCGCTGACCGGCCAGCCCAACGCCATGGGCGGGCGCGAGGCCGGCGGCATGGCGACGCTGCTGCCGGGGCACCGCGATCCGGCCTCGGCCGGGGACCGCCGCGAGACGGCCGCGCTGTGGGGCGTGGACGCCTTGCCGCAGGCGCCGGGCGCAACCGCGCTGGAGATGTTCGACGCCGCGCTGGACGGGCGCATCAAGCTGCTGTGGATCGCGGCCACCAATCCCGCGCAGTCGCTGCCGGACCAGGCCCGCGTGCGCGCGGCGCTGGAGCGCGCGGAATTCGTGATCGTGCAGGAAGCGTACGCGGGCACCGAGACCCTGGCTTATGCCGACCTGGTGCTGCCGGCGGCCACCTGGCCGGAGAAGTCCGGCACGGTGACCAATTCGGAGCGGCGCATCAGCCGGGTGCGCGCGGCCGTCCCGCCGCCCGGAGACGCCCGGCCCGACTGGCGGCTGGCGCAGGCCGTCGCGCAGCGCCTGGCCGCCAGGCTGGCGCCGGGCAAGGCGGCGCTGTTCGGCTACCGCGACGAGGCCGAGGTCTTCGCCGAGCACGCCCGCATGACGGCCGGCCGAGACCTGGACTACAGCGCGCTGGACTACGCCGCGCTGGAAGCCGGCGGGCCGCAGCAATGGCCGTACCGGCAGGGACGGGGCGCGGCGCGCCTGTATGGCGACGGCGTGTACGCCACGCCCGGCGGGCGGGCCCGCTTCATCGACCTGGCGTATCGGCCCACGGCCGAAGCCGCCAGCCCGGCGTTTCCGCTGCAGCTGACCACCGGGCGGCTGCGCGACCACTGGCACACGATGGCGCGCACCTCGCTGGCGCGCGCGCTGACGCGGCACGTCGAGGAACCCTGGGTGTCGCTGCATCCCGAGGACATGCGGCGCCTGGGCCTGGAGCCCGGCGCGCTGGCCAGGCTGACGTCGCGCCGGGGCAGCGTGGTCGCGCCGGCGCAGCCGGACGAGGGCTTGAGGCCGGGCTGCGCGTTCCTGCCGATGCACTGGGGCAGCGCGTTCATGGCGGGCCTGGGCGTGAACGCGCTGACCAATCCGGCGGCCGATCCGCTGTCGCGCCAGCCCGAACTCAAGCACTGCGCCGTGTCGGCCGAACCCGCCGGCCTGCCATGGCAGGCGGCGGCGTGGCTGCAGGGCGACGCCGCCGCGCTGCGGCTGCGCCTGGCGCCGTGGCTGCGCCGATTCGACTACGCCGTGGCGCTGCCGGCGGGCGCGGGCGGCGTGCGCCTGCGGCTGGCCGCGCCCGCCGCGCCGCCGTCCGCCATGCTGGACGCCCTGGCGGACGCGCTGGATCTGCGCCGGCCCGACGTGGCCTTCGACGATCCGGCGCGCGGCCTGATGCGGCGGGTCAGGGTGGAACAGGGCGCCCTGCGCGGCTTTCTGCTGACCGGCGATCTGCGGGCCCAGGAAGCGCTGCTGTCATGGGCCGCCGGTGGCGAGGCGCCGCGCGGCGTGGCGGCGCTGCTGACCGGCCGCATCGCCGGCGCGGCGCGCTCGCGCACCGTGTGCGTGTGCAATGGCGTAAGCGTAGCGGCCATCCAGGCCGGCATCGGGCAGGGCTGCGACCTGGCCGCGCTGAAATCCGGACTGGGCTGCGGCACGGGCTGCGGTTCGTGCGTGCCCGAGATCCTGGCCATGATGGCCCGCGCCGCGCCGCCGCCGACACGTTCCGACATACGCCCCGGGACGAACCCGGTGTAGTATCGAGCCACCCCTACGCCGCAGGTCCGGCGGACGGTTTTTTACGGATTCATGGAGTGGCTTGTGACGATGCGGAAAATGGCATCCTTTGTTTTCGCGGCGGGCGCGCTGGCGGCGGCGCAGGCGACGCAGGCCGGCGTGTGCGACGCGCAGTTCATGCACGACGGCGGCGCGGTGCAGCTGACCGGCACGGGCAACCTGGCGCTGGGCGCCGACCTCAATTTCGCCGAAGTCTCCAAGACCAACGGCGACAACTGCCGCGCGCGGGTGCGCGGCGTGGCCACGTTCAGCTACGCCGGCCTGCCGCCGGGCAAGTCCAGGCTCGATTACCTGATGACCGTCAAGAGCGGGCAGGCCACCTTCGTGCGCTACGCCACCGCCGGCGAAGCGCCGCGGCCGTCCGAGGGCCAGTTCGACCTGCGCATGCTGGGCCTGTTCGCCTACGACGGCCAGCTCAGCCAGGGCCAGAAGCTGCCCGGCTCCTCGTTTCGCCTGAAGATCGGCAAGGAGGCGCCGGTGGGCGGCCAGCCCACCACCACGGTGCGCATCGGCGAAAAAACAGTGGGCAAAAAGATGTCCCTGGACACCGCCCTGGGCAAGCAGTCCTGCCATCCGATCACCTACAGCCGCGACACCACCCCCACCATGGCCACCTTCCAGGGCCTCACCCTGCCCATTCCCGGCATGAACACCACCGTGACGGACTGGTACTGCCCGGCCGTCAATCTGGTAATGAAACAGGACATCGACCAGGGCGGCGTGAAGTCGGCCGTTGAGATTACGCAGATCAAGTAGCACACCGTAGCAAGCGCGCCGCGCCGCGGCGATGGCGGCTGGTATTATGTTTGCGTCATGGACACACAACAGGAGCTCAAGAAAATGGCCACGAGAAAATCCGAAGACGTCGCAAAAGAAAAACTCATCGACAGTGTCAAGTCCAGCCTCAACGACGCCGAAAGCCTGCTGCGCGAAGCCGCCAGCAGCACGGGCGACAAGGCCAACGAACTGCGCGACCGCGCGCTGACTTCGCTCAAGCGCACGCGCGAGGCCCTGTACGAGGCCCAGGACGCCGTGCTCGAACGGGGCCGCAAGGCTGCCCGCGCGACCGACGACTACGTGCATGACAATCCCTGGCAAGCCATCGGCATCGCAGGCGTGACCGGCCTGCTGCTCGGCTTGCTGATCAGCCGCCGCTGACGGGGCCGGGCATCCGGGCGGGCGACGCCAGCCGTCTGCCGCCCGGCGTCCATCACGCCATGGGTCTGCGTAAATCTGTATTTGGCGTCGCGTCCAGCCTGGTCGGGCTGCTGCGCACGCGCCTGGAACTCCTGGCCCTGGAGGCCTCGGACGAAAAGGCGCGCTTGCTCAAGCTGCTGGGCATGGCGTTTGCTGCCTTGCTCTTCCTGACGCTGGCGGTGCTGGTCTTTACCGTCACGGTGGCGGTGGCCTTCTGGCCCACCGAAGACCGTTATCTGGCCCTGGGCCTGCTGGCGGCCTTCTACGGCATCGTCGGCGTGGTGCTGCTGCTGATGGTCCGGCACGGGCTGGTCTACGGCGCGCCGCCGTTCTCCGCCACGCTCGAAGAGCTGGGGCGCGACGCGGAGCTGCTCGACCGCATCCGCGACGCGCAGGACGAAGACGAAGCGCCGCAGGCGCCCCGCCGCGAGGAGGCCTGAGCGATGGCGAAAAGATCTCCTTCCGTCGACCGCGCCGTGCGCATCGAACTGCTGCGCGCCCGCGCCGCGATCGAGCGCGAATCGCTGGCGCAAAGCATCGCGTCCGCGGGCCGCAGGCTGGAGCCGTCCGCGCTTCTGCGCGGCCTGCTGCCCAGCCTGGCTTCCAGCAGCGCATCGCGCTGGGCGCTGCAGGCGATCAGCCTGGCGCGCCGCTATCCTCTCGTCAGTTCCTCGCTCTCGGCCATGGTCATGCGCGGGGGCAAGCGATCCAAGCTCTTGAAGATCGCCGGCGGCGCGTTCGTCGGCTGGCAGCTGTTCAAGGCCTGGCGCGGCGCCCGCCAGGACGGCGGGCGCGACGGCGAACCGCGCTGAGCCGGGCGGCCCGGCCTACAGGCCGAGCTGGCCCCACAGCGCATCCACGCGCTGCTTGACGTCGGCGTCCATCGTGATGGGCGTGCCCCATTCGCGCTGGGTTTCGCCCGGCCATTTATTGGTGGCGTCCATGCCCATCTTGCCGCCCAGGCCGGACACCGGCGAGGCGAAATCCAGATAGTCGATGGGCGTGTTCTCCACCAGCAGGGTGTCGCGCACCGGGTCCATGCGCGTGGTCATCGCCCACACCACTTCCTTCCAGTCGCGCGGGTTGATGTCCTCGTCCACCACGACGATGAACTTGGTGTACATGAACTGCCGCAGAATGCTCCACAGGCCGAACATCACGCGCTTGGCGTGGCCGGCATACTGCTTGCGGATGGACACCACCGCCAGGCGGTAGCTGCAGCCCTCGGGCGGCAGGTAGAAGTCCACGATCTCCGGCAGCTGGCGGCGCAGCAGCGGCACGAACACCTCGTTGAGCGCCACGCCCAGCACGGCGGGCTCGTCCGGCGGCTTGCCGGTATAGGTGGAGTGGTAGATGGGATTGCGCCGCATCGTGATCCGCTCCACCGTGAAGACGGGGAACCAGTCCTGCTCGTTGTAGTAGCCGGTGTGGTCGCCGTAGGGGCCTTCCAGCGCCATCTCGTAGTCGGTGTTGGCCGGCGGATTGACGCCCTCGGGCACCCGGGGCGCGACGGCGCGCGGGTCCGACGAGGGCAGCAGGTGGCCTTCCAGCACGATCTCGGCCCAGGCCGGCACCGACAGGTTGCTGCCCAGCGCCTGCGCCGTTTCGGTGCGCGAGCCGCGCAGCAGGCCGGCGAACTGGTATTCGGACAGGCTGTCCGGCACCGGCGTGACCGCGCCCAGCGTGGTGGCGGGGTCCGCGCCCAGGGCGACGGCGACCGGGAAGGGCGTGCCGGGATGGGCCAGGGCGTGGTCGCGGAAATCCAGCGCTCCGCCGCGATGCGACAGCCAGCGCATGATCAGCTTGTTGGGGCCGAGCAGCTGCTGGCGGTAGATGCCCAGGTTCTGGCGGCGCGCGTTCGGGCCGCGCGTGATCACCAGGCCCCAGGTCAGCAGCGGCGCCACGTCGCCCGGCCAGCAGGTCTGGATCGGCAGGCGGGTCAGGTCCACGTCCTTGCCTTCCCAGACGATCTCCTGGCAGGCGGGGCTCTTGACGTTCTTGGGGCTCATGTCCCATAGCGCCGATTTCAGCATCGACACCTTGGCCAGCGCGTCGCGCAGGCCGCGGGGCGCTTCGGGCTCGCGCAGCGATGCCAGCAGCTCGCCGATGTCGCGCAGCGCGCTGACGTCGTCGGCGCCCATGCCGCGGGCCACGCGGGCCGGCGTGCCGAACAGGTTGGTCAGCACCGGCATCTGCGCCGGACGGCCGTCGTGCATGGCGTTTTCGAACAGCAGGGCGGGGCCTTCGGCCCGCAGCACGCGGTCGGAAATCTCGGTCATTTCCAGCCGGGTGGACACCGGCGGGGCGATGCGTTTGAGCTCGCCCATGCGTTCGAGTTGAGCGAGGAAGTCTCTAAGGTCGCGGTATTTCACTACAGATCCCGGCGATTTGGTTACATTTTGGAGAGAAAGAGAGGTTAACATTGACTCCCTCTTTTTTACGCAGGAGGTTATATGCCCGATGCGTCAGTGGCCTCGCTCTTCAGGAGCATGGCCCAAGGAGTGCACCAATATCTTGCCGAATCGCTGCGCATCTGCTCCGTCTACCTGGGCATCGCGGTGATCGTGACGGTAAGCATGGGATTCGCCCTGCCTGGATTGCGCGACCAGGCATTGCAGGTGCACAAAGCCTTGTTGACCGCCCTAGCGCCCACGTCCATGCAAGCCGGCACCGATCTCGATACGGGTTCCGAACTCGGCACGGACATGTCGTCGGCCATCGCCATGGCCATCCCCGACGCGCCCGCCAGCAACGCCACCGGCATGCTGGGGCCGGCGCGCGTCGCTCCGCCGCCGGTGAAGCCGGTCGCCAGCATCGCGAGCGGCCCGCAGGCCGAAGCCTTGCGCAACTATATCTCGCGCAAGTACAAGGTCGCGTATGACGCGACCGGCCCGCTGCTGAACACGGTATACAAGGTCAGCCGCGAAAAGAAGCTGGATCCGCTGCTGGTGCTGGCCGTGATCGCCATCGAGTCCCGCTACAACCCGCTGGCCGAAAGCCACGTGGGCGCCCAGGGCCTGATGCAGGTGATGACCAGCGTGCACCAGGACAAGTTCGACGCCGTCGGCAAGAACCCGCTGGACCCGGCCGCCAACATCGGCGTGGGCACCACGATTCTGCGCGATTGCATCAACCGCCGCGGATCGGTGGACGGCGGCCTGGCCTGTTACGTGGGCGCCACGGGGCCCGACGACAACGGCTACGGCGCCAAGGTGCAGGCCGAACGGCGCCGCCTGGCGCTGGCCTCGGGCATCGCGCTGGCGCGCGACTGAACGCCTTAAAACGGCGGCTGGCGCCGCCCGATGGGTTACGCGCGCTCGACAGTCGCGTTCTTGTGATGATGGCGACGCGCTGCACCCATCCTACGGTGACGGGCGCGGCGCGAGGCATTCGACCGACCCCAGCCGCAACCGCCCCTCACCCCTGCAGCAACCGCCCCATCCGGGCCACCGCCTCTTCCAGGCGGTCCAGTCCCGTGGCATAGGAAAAGCGCATGGTGTGCCCGCCGTGGGCTGGGCCGAAGTCCAGCCCGGGCACGGCGGCCACGCCGGCCTCCAGCAGCAGGCGCTGCGAGAACGCGGCGCTGTCCATGCCCAGGTTGGAGATGTCGGCATAAATATAGAAGGCGCCGTCCGGCTTGACCGGCACCTGGATGCCCAGGCGCTCGAATTCCGGCAGCAGGTAGTCGCGGCGCTGCCTGAACGCCTCGCGGCGGTGCTCGAAGGTTTTCATCGCGCCCGGCGTGAAGCAGGCCAGCGCGGCATGCTGGGCCAGCGTGGGCGCGCAGATCGCCAGGCTGGCGGCGATCTTCTCCACCGGCGCCACCATGTCCTGCGGCACGATCATCCAGCCCAGGCGCCAGCCGGTCATGTGGAAATACTTCGAGAAGCTGTTGATGACGATGACGTCGTCGTCCAGCGTCAGCGCCGAACGCGGCTGGCCCTCGTAGGACAGGCCCAGGTAGATCTCGTCGACGATGGCGAAGCCGTCGCGCGCGCGGACCTGCGCCAGCAGCTCGGCCAGTTCGCCGTGGGCGATGGAGGTGCCGGTGGGGTTGCTGGGCGAAGCGATCAGCACGCCCTGGGTGGCCGGCGTCCAGTTGTCGGCCACGTCCTGGGCCGACAGCTGGAAACGCTTCTGCGCCGTGCTGGGAATCAGCCGCGGCACGCCGCCGGCGGCCAGCACGAAGTTGCTGTTGGCGGGGTAGGAGGGGTCGGGCATCAGCACTTCGCCGCCGCCGTTGACCAGGGCCGCGCAGGCCAGCGTCAGCGCGCCCGAGGCGCCCGCGGTGACGATGACGCGCGACGGATCGATGCTGGCGCCGAACTGTTCGTGGTAGAACCGGGCGATGGCTTCGCGCAGCGGGGTCAGGCCGGCCGAGGGACTGTAGCCGCTGAGCCCGGCGCGGGCCGCGCGTTCCAGCGCTTCCACGACCTGGGGCGGCGCGGTAAAGTCCGGTTCGCCGATGCCCAGGCTGATAATGTCCTTGCCGGCCGCCTGCAGCGCTTGCGCCTGCTTGAAAAGCTCCATTACCTGGAAGGTCAGGAAATCGTGGGTGCGGGCGGCAAGGCGGGGCATGGGATTCTCGAAGGCGTCTCGTAGCAAAAAAGGAATTGTAGTCATGCAGCCATCGCGCCGCGCTTTCCTCCTGGGCCGACGTCCGGTCCAGAGCCCCTGGGCGGCATTCCTGCAGCGCCTGGGGCTGCTGTGCCAGGGCGCCGTGCGCGACCTGGGCGAGAGCGGCGAGGCCGGCCCCCGGGCCGTTTTGATCCCGGCGCGCGAGGCCGACGTGGCGCACGCCCGCGCCCTGTGCGCCGAGTACCGCGTCACGCTGGCGCTTGAAGGGGCCGAAGGCCCGTTCGAAACCCATTACGGGCCGTTGCTGCGGGTGGACCCGTCGGCCCTGACGGAATTGCTGCGCCTGCCCGGCGAGCCCGCGCGCTGGCATGCCCGGCCCGGGGTGCCGCTGGCCGCGCTGGCGCGCGCCGGGCTGCGCCAGTTCGCCGGGCTGCCGGGCGAGTTGACGCTGGCCGCCTGGCTGGCCGCGCCGGCGCGCTGGGAGGCCGGGCGCTGCGCCGGTTCGGGCGTGCTGGCGGTGGACGTGATGCTGGCCGATGGGGTGGAGGCAACGCTGGGGGCCTTCGGCGAGGCCGACGTGCAGCCGCTGCGTTCCGCCACCGTGCAGCGCCTGGTGCCGTCGCTGTTCCAGCTGGCCTCGGGCGGGGACGCCTTCGCCACGCGCGACGGCGAACGCTGGCTCGGACGCTACCGCCTGGACGCGCTCAAGCCCGAGGCGCCGGCCACCGTCAACCTGGGGCAGCTGCTGCTGGGCCACGGCGGCACGCTGGCGTGGGTGTCTGGCGTCACGCTGGCCGACGCGCCGCCGGCGCCGCAACTGCCGCCGCCGGCCGAGCCGCCCGGGCTGGCCACGACCCGGCTGGATTCGCGGGTGAAGGCGCTGTTCGATCCGGACGGCCGTTTCCCCTTGTTGTCGGCGCCGCAATAGCGACAATTTGTAAGCTCGCGTTAAGATGGAAACGCAAGCCTGGCAAGGGGCGCGGAGGTATCGCGGCCGGCGCCATCGGAATAGAATTCCCCCCTTTCCGTGTCTCACACTCTAGCAAGTAGCCTGCCCCTATGGATGCCAATCTCCGCAAAGCCGCCCTTGAATACCACGAGCACGGACGCCCCGGCAAAGTCGCGGTCATGCCGACCAAGCAGCTCACCAACCAGCGCGACCTGGCGCTGGCCTATTCGCCCGGCGTGGCGGCGGCCTGCGAGGAAATCGTGGCCGACCCGGCCAACGTGTTCCGCTACACGGCGCGCGGCAACCTGGTGGGCGTGATCACCAACGGCACCGCGGTGCTGGGGCTGGGCAATATCGGTGCGCTGGCGTCCAAGCCGGTGATGGAAGGCAAGGCGGTGCTGTTCAAGAAGTTCGCCGGCCTGGACGTATTCGACATCGAAATCAACGAGACCGACCCCGACAAGCTGGTCGAGATCATCGCCGGCCTGGAAGCCACCTTCGGCGGCATCAACCTCGAAGACATCAAGGCCCCGGAATGCTTCGTCGTCGAGCGCAAGCTGCGCGACCGCATGAAGATCCCGGTTTTCCACGACGACCAGCACGGCACCGCGATCTGTGTGTCGGCGGCCTTCATCAACGGCCTGAAAGTGGTGGGCAAGGACATCAAGCAGGTCAAGGTGGTGACCTCGGGCGCCGGCGCGGCCGCGCTGGCCTGCCTGGACCTGATGGTGGACCTGGGCCTGCCGCTGGAGAATGTGTGGGTCACCGACATCGAAGGCGTGGTCTACGAAGGCCGCACGGCGCTGATGGACCCGGACAAGGCGCGCTTCGCGCAAAAGACCGACGCGCGCAAGCTGGCCGAGGTGATCCAGGGCGCCGACGTGTTCCTGGGCCTGTCGGCCGGCGGCGTGCTCAAGCCGGAGATGGTGGCGGCGATGGGTCCGCGTCCGCTGATCCTGGCGCTGGCCAACCCGACGCCGGAGATCCTGCCGGAAGTGGCGCACGGCGTGCGCGACGACGTGGTGATGGCCACGGGCCGTTCGGACTACCCGAACCAGGTCAACAACGTGCTGTGCTTTCCGTACATTTTCCGCGGCGCGCTGGACGTGGGCGCCACCACCATCACGCGCGAGATGGAAAAGGCGGCGGTGTACGCCATCGCCGAGCTGGCCGAGGAAGAGCAGAACGAAGTGGTGGCGGCGGCCTACGGCACCGATGACATTTCGTTCGGCCCGGACTACCTGATTCCCAAGCCGTTCGACCCGCGCCTGATCGTGCGCATCGCGCCGGCGGTGGCCAAGGCGGCGATGGAAGCCGGCGTGGCCACGCGCCCGCTGGCCGACCTGGAAGCCTACGAGGCGCAGCTGCAGCAGTTCGTGTACCACTCGGGCGCGTTCATGAAGCCGCTGTTCGCGGCGTCCAAGCGCATCGTGCGCGAAGGCGGCCGCGCCCGCATCGTGTTCGCCGAAGGCGAGGACGAGCGCGTGCTGCGCGCGGTGCAGGTGGTGGTCGACGAAGGCCTGGCCCGTCCCATCCTGGTGGGCCGCCCGTCGGTGCTGCTGGCCCGCATCGAAAAACTGGGCTTGCGCCTGCGCCTGGGCCAGGACGTGGAAGTCACCAACCCGGAGTACGACGAGCGCTTCCACCAGTACTGGACCACGTACTGGGAGCTGATGTGCCGCCGCGGCATCACCAAGGAAATGGCGCGGGTGGAGATGCGCCGCCGCATGACGCTGATCGGCGCGATGATGGTGCGCCTGGGCGACGCCGACGGCATGGTCTGCGGTTCGGTCGGCGCCTACCACGACCACCTGCGTTTCGTGGACGAGGTGATCGGCCGCCGCCCCGGCCACAACGTGTACGCGGCCATGAACATCCTGCTGCTCAACGAGCGCACGGTGGTGCTGGTCGACACCCACGTCAACGACGAGCCCACGGCCGAGCAGATCGCCGAGTTCACCGTCGCGGCCGCCCACGAGATGCGCCGCATGTTCCTGGCGCCCAAGGCGGCGCTGCTGTCGCGTTCCAACTTCGGCTCGGGCAGCTCGGCCTCGGGCGCGAAGATGCGCCGCGCGCTGGAGCTGGTGCGCGAGATCGACCCGGAGCTGGAGATCGACGGCGAGATGCACGGCGACTGCGCGCTGGACGAGGCGCTGCGCATGCGCATCCTGCCTTCGTCCTCGCTCAAGGGCGAGGCCAACCTGCTGGTGTGCCCGAACGTGGACGCCGGCAACATCGCCTACAACCTGCTCAAGACCACCGCGGGCAGCAACGTGGCGGTGGGTCCGTTCCTGCTGGGCGCGAACGCGCCGGTGCACATCCTGACTTCCAGCTCGACCGTGCGCCGCATCGTCAACATGACCGCCATGACGGTCGTCGATGCCAACACCCCGCGTTGAAGTCCGCCCGGCCGGCCCTGCGTGCCCGCGCACGCAGACCGGCCTGGTCCTGACCGGAGGCGGCGCCCGCGCCGCCTACCAGGTCGGCGTGCTCAGCGCCATCATGGAGCTGCTGGACCCGGACTGGCATTCGCGCTTCCAGAACCCGTTTCACATCATCTGCGGCACGTCCGCCGGCGCCATCAACGCCGCCGCGCTGGCCTGCCGCGCCGACCGTCCGCACCTGGGCGTGCGCCGCATCCGGCGCCTGTGGTCTTCGCTCAACACCGACATGATCTACCGGGCCGACACGCCCGGCATCATCCGCACGGGCGGCCGCTGGCTGGGCCTGCTGTCGCTGGGCTGGATGTTCTCGGGCCTGGCGCGCAAGCGGCCCACCTCGCTGCTGGACAACAGCCCCATGGAGGCCTTGCTGGGCCGGGTGCTGGACTTCCAGCACCTGCGCGCCAACCTCGAAAGCGGCGCCCTGTCGGCGCTGGCCATCACGGCCTCGGGCTACACCAGCGGCGAGCACCTGACCTTCTACCAGGCGCATACGCCGATCGAGCCCTGGCACCGCTATCTGCGCCTGGCCATCCCGACCCCGATCGGCATCGACCACCTGATGGCCTCGTCGGCCATTCCCTTCGTCTTCCCGGCCCGCCAGGTGCAGGTGCACGGCAAGGGCGAATGGTGCGGCGACGGCTCGATGCGCCAGCTGGCGCCGATCAGCCCGGCCATCCATCTGGGCGCCAGCCGCGTGCTGGTGATCGGCACCGGATTCCGCGACGACACCCACCCCGAGAACCGCGAAGACTCGCCGCCGTACCCGTCCCTGGCGCAGGTGGGCGGCCATGCGCTGGCCAGCATCTTCCTGGACGGGCTGTCGGCCGACGTCGAGCGCCTGCAGCGCATGAACTTCCTGACGGAGCTGGCCGGCGAGGAGGGCGTCCGCGGCGGCGTGCGCCGCGTGGAGGTGCTGACCATCACGCCCAGCCAGTCGCTGGACCTGATGGCGCTGGAGCATTTGAAGGACATGCCGACCCAGGCCCGTGCCCTTTTCCGCGTGCTCGGTGTATCGTCCGATCCAGGCCGTCCGGGAGGCGGGTCGCTGATGTCCTACCTCCTGTTTGAATCCAGCTACACCAAGCGATTGATTGAACTGGGTTATGCCGATACGATGCAGCGTAGCGATGAAGTGATCGCCTTTTTCAAGGAGGCTCGGGCATGACGCGCAATGGCCAATCTACTTTGCAGCGGCAGCTGCTGCGCGGCGGTGCGCTGGCCCACGAGGGGCTGGACAAGAAGGCCGTGGTAGACGCCGCCCATGAGCTCGGCCTGGCCTTGTTCGTCGCCAATTGCGATCCCGCCCGCAGCCGTTCGGCGGTGCTGCGCGCCATCGTCAAGGCGGTCGACTTCCCCGAGTACTTCGGCGGCAATCTCGACGCGCTCTACGACTGTCTGTGCGACACCGTGCTGGACCACAAGACCGGCGTGGTGCTGTGGCTGTACCGGCTGCACTCGGGCGATCCGGCGCTAGAGGAAGACGCCGGCCTGATCGAAACCGTATGTTCCGATGCGTCCGATTTCGCCCGCGAAAACGGGCGCGTGTTTTCGTACGTGATCGAACACGCCGGCAGGCACCCCGATCCCGAGCCGGGCGTGGCGGCCGCGCCCTACGGCGAAAACCACTGAAGCCCTGGCCGGGCTACCAGCCCAGCAGCGCCCCGGCGGCCGAGGCCAGCGCCAGGCCCGCCGTCTCGGTGCGCAGCACCCGCGGGCCGAAGCGCACCGCCTGGACCCCCGCCTGCCGCGCCTGTTCCAGTTCCTTGTCCGACCATCCGCCCTCGGGGCCGACCAGCAGCGTCAGCGCCTGCAGGCCGGGATCAGCGCGCAGCCGGGCGGCCAGATCGTCGGCCGCTTCCGGATGGCACATCAGGCGCAGGCCGTCGGCGGGCTGCGCCAGCCATTCGGCCAGCGCCAGGGGCGCGTCCACCGCCATCAGCCGGTTGCGTCCGCATTGCTCGCTGGCGGCTTGGGCGATGCGCCGCCAGTGCGCCACGCGCTTGTCCAGCCGCGGCCCCGACAATTGCAGCACGCTGCGCTGCGCCGCCACCGGGCAGACCCGGGCCACCCCCAGTTCCACCGCTTTTTCCACCACCCAGTCCATCTTGTCGCCGGAAGGCAGGCCCTGGACCAGGGTGATGCGCCCGGCCAGCTCGGCCTCGCGCGGCGAAAACGGCCCCAGCCGGGCGAACCCGGCCTTGCCCTCGGCCTCCAGTACGGCGGGGAATTCGCCGCCCTGGCCGTTGAACAGGACGATGGCCTCGCCGTGGCGCAGCCGCAGCACCCGCAGCGCGTGGTGGGCCAGGGCGTCCGGCAGGGCGACTCGGGCGCCGGCGGTCAGGGGGAGGTCGCAGAAGAAGCGGGGGGCGGACATGAAACGAAACGTGGCGGATCGGGGGAAAAACAGCCCCTCCGGGGGGCGGCCGGCCCCGGCGGCGGAGCCGGCGCGGGGCATTTGCGTCAGCCGCGTAGCCTAGCATGGGGGACGGCTTATGGCCGATGGCCTGAGGGAAACCCCCGGGTGCTAAAATCCCCTGCTTCGCAACCTACTTAACTGGCCCTGCCGTGTTCCAGGTGACCAGCTTCAAAGAGCCTTCCGAATGAGCAATCCGACCGCCCCTAAACTTGCCTTGGCGGATGCCATCCGCGCCCTCGCGATGGACGCCGTGCAACAAGCGAACTCCGGGCACCCGGGTGCTCCCATGGGCATGGCGGAAATCGCCCAAGCCTTGTGGGCCGGCAACCTGCGTCACAACCCCAAAGATCCCGCCTGGGCCAACCGCGACCGCTTCGTGCTGTCCAACGGCCACGGCTCCATGCTGATCTACGCCCTGCTGCACCTGACCGGCTACGATCTGCCGATCGAAGAACTCAAGAACTTCCGCCAGCTGCATTCCAAGACCCCGGGCCACCCCGAAGTGGGCATCACCCCGGGCGTGGAAACGACCACCGGCCCGCTGGGCCAGGGCCTGGGCAACGCCGTGGGCATGGCGCTGGCCGAAGCCCTGCTGGCCGCCGAATTCAACAAGCCCGGCCACACCATCGTCGACCACCACACCTACGCCTTCACCGGCGACGGCTGCCTGATGGAAGGCATCTCGCACGAAGTCTGCTCGCTGGCCGGCACGCTCAAGCTGGGCAAGCTGGTGGTGCTGTATGACGACAACGGCATTTCCATCGACGGCCACGTCGAGCACTGGTTCGCCGACGACACCGCCAAGCGCTTCGAAGGCTACGGCTGGAACGTGATCCGCGGCGTGGACGGCCACGACGTCGCCGCCGTGGACGCCGCCATCAAGGCCGCGCGCGCGCAATCGGAAAAGCCCACCCTGATCGTCTGCCGCACCGTCATCGGCAAGGGTTCGCCCAACATGGCCGGCACCCACAACGTGCACGGCGCGCCGCTGGGCAAGGACGAGATCGCCGCCACCCGCGCCGCGCTGGGCTGGTCGTCGGAGCCGTTCCAGATCCCGCAGGAAATCTACGACGGCTGGGACGGCCGCAAGCGCGGCGCCGCGGCCCAGGCCGAATGGCGGTCCGCCTTCGACGCCTACGCCGCCGAATTCCCGGCCGAAGCCGCCGAATTCACCCGCCGCATGAAGGGCGAGCTGCCCGCCGGCTACGCCGAGCAGTTCCAGGCCTTCCTGAACGCCACGCTGGAAAAGGCCGAGACCGTGGCCACCCGCAAGGCGTCGCAGTTCGCGATCGCGGCGCTGGCCGCCGCGCTGCCGGAAATGCTGGGCGGCTCGGCCGACCTGACCGGCTCCAACTTCACCGACTGGAAGGGCGTCGCGCCGGTGCGCGCCGGCGAGCAGGGCATCCAGTTCGGCCGCCATATCAACTACGGCGTGCGCGAATTCGGCATGGCCGCCATCATGAACGGCGTGGCCCTGCACGGCGGCTACCTGCCGTTCGGCGGCACCTTCCTGACCTTCTCCGACTACTCGCGCAACGCCATCCGCATGGCGGCGCTGATGAAGCAGCGCGTGGTGCACGTGTTCACCCACGACTCGATCGGCCTGGGCGAAGACGGCCCGACCCACCAGTCCATCGAACACGCCTCCAGCCTGCGCCTGATCCCCAACCTGTCGCTGTGGCGCCCCTGCGATACCACGGAAACGGCCGTGGCCTGGAACGCGGCCGTGACGCGCCCGGCCAGCATCGGCATGGACGTGCACGACGGCGGCCCCACGGCGCTGCTGCTGTCGCGCCAGAACCTGCCGTTCGTGCAGCGTGACGCCGCCACCGTGGACGCCATCGCCCGCGGCGGCTACGTGCTGCGCGACGCCGAGGGCGCCCGCGCCGTCATCATCGCCACCGGCTCGGAAGTCGCCATCGCGCTGGACGCGCAGGCCCAGCTGGCCAAGGAAGGCATCGCGGTGCGCGTGGTCTCCATGCCCAGCACCGACGTGTTCGACCGCCAGGACGCCGCCTGGAAGCAGTCGGTGCTGCCCAAGGGCCTGCCGCGCGTGGCCGTCGAGGCCGGCATCACCGCCTTCTGGCACAAGTACGTGGGCCTGGAAGGCGCCGTCGTCGGCATCGACCGCTACGGCGAATCCGCGCCGGCCGGCGCGCTGTTCAAGTTCTTCGGGCTGACCGCCGACAAGGTGGCCGAGACCGTCCGCCAAGTTTTGTAAAAAGGAGCTTAGTCATGACCATTCGCGTCGCCATCAACGGTTACGGCCGCATCGGCCGCAACATCCTGCGTGCCCACTACGAAGGTGGCAAGAAGCACGACATCGAAATCGTCGCCATCAACGACCTGGGCGATCCCAAGACCAACGCGCACCTGACGCGCTACGACACCGCCCACGGCAAGTTCCCGGGCACGGTCGAGGTCGACGGCGAATACATGGTCGTCAACGGCGACAAGATCCGCGTGCTGGCCAACCGCAACCCGGCCGAGCTGCCCTGGGGCGAGCTGAAGGTCGACGTGGTGCTGGAATGCACGGGCTTTTTCACCACCAAAGAAAAGGCCGGCGCGCACATCAAGGGCGGCGCCAAGAAGGTCATCATCTCGGCTCCCGGCGGCAAGGACGTCGACGCCACCGTCGTGTACGGCGTGAACCACGGCGTGCTGAAGGCCTCGGACACCGTCATCTCCAACGCGTCGTGCACCACCAACTGCCTGGCCCCGCTGGTCAAGCCGCTGAACGACAAGCTGGGCCTGGAAAACGGCCTGATGACCACGGTCCACGCCTACACCAACGACCAGGTCCTGACCGACGTCTACCACGAAGACCTGCGCCGCGCCCGTTCGGCCACCATGAGCATGATCCCCACCAAGACCGGCGCCGCCGCCGCCGTGGGCCTGGTGCTGCCTGAACTGAACGGCAAGCTGGACGGCTACGCCATCCGCGTCCCGACCATCAACGTGTCCATCGTCGACCTGTCCTTCGTGGCCAAGCGCGACACCACCGTCGAAGAAGTCAACGGCATCCTGAAGGCCGCCTCGGAAGGCGAGCTCAAGGGCATCCTGGACTACAACACCGAACCCCTGGTCTCGGTGGACTACAACCACAACCCGGCCTCCAGCACCGTCGACGCGTCGCTGACCAAGGTCTCGGGCCGCCTGGTCAAGGTCTCTTCCTGGTACGACAACGAGTGGGGCTTCTCGAACCGCATGCTCGACACCACCGTCGCGCTGATGACGGCCAAGTAAGCCACGCAGTCAGTCCACAGGGGACGGATTTGTTTTCCGCCGGCGCGGAAAATGGGTTCGTCCCCTTTGTACGCCAATCGTAGGAATCCATACTCATGCCCAAGGTCAATACCCTGTCCGCGCTGGCCAAGTCCGGCGCCCTGTCCGGCAAGCGCGTGTTCATCCGCGCCGATCTGAACGTGCCGTTCGACGACGCCGGCCGCATCAGCGAAGACACCCGCATCCGCGCCTCGGTGCCCGGCATCCGCATGGCGCTGGACGCCGGCGCCGCCGTGATGGTCACGTCCCACCTGGGCCGCCCCAAGGAAGGCGTGCTGACCGAGGCCGATTCGCTGGCCAAGGTCGGCCAGCGCCTGTCCGAGCTGCTGGGCATGCCCGTGCAGCTGGTGCGCGACTGGGTCGACGGCGTCAAGGTCGACCACGGCCAGGTCGTGCTGCTGGAGAACTGCCGCGTCAACGTCGGCGAGAAGAAAGACGACGAAACCCTGGCGCGCAAGATGGCCGCGCTTTGCGACGTCTACGTCAACGACGCCTTCGGCACCGCGCACCGCGCCGAGGCCACCACCCACGGCATCGCGCGCTTCGCGCCCGTGGCCTGCGCCGGCCCGCTGCTGGCCGCCGAACTTGAAGCCCTGGGCCGCGCGCTGCACGAGCCCAAGCGTCCGCTGGTCGCCATCGTCGGCGGCTCCAAGGTCTCGACCAAGCTGTCCATCCTGCAATCGCTGGCCGACAAGGTCGACCAGCTGGTGGTGGGCGGCGGCATCGCCAACACCTTCATGCTGGCCGCCGGCCTGCCCATCGGCAAATCGCTGGCCGAGCCCGACCAGGTCGAGCAGGCCCGCGCCGTCATCGACATGATGAAACAGCGCGGCGCGGCCGTGCCGATCCCGGTGGACGTGGTCTGCGCCAAGTCCTTCGGCGCCGACGCCGAAGCCACGGTCAAGGCCGCGGCCGACGTGGCCGAGGACGACATGATCCTGGACATCGGCCCGCAGACCGCGGCGCAGCTGGCCGGCATCCTGAAGCAGGCCGGCACCATCGTCTGGAACGGCCCGGTGGGCGTGTTCGAGTTCGACCAGTTCGCCCACGGCACCGAAGTGGTGGCCCGCGCCATCGCCGACTCGGCCGGCTTTTCCATCGCCGGCGGCGGCGACACGCTGGCCGCCATCGCCAAGTACGGCATCGGCGAGCAGGTCGGCTACATCTCGACCGGCGGCGGTGCGTTCCTGGAGTTCCTGGAAGGCAAGACCCTGCCCGCCGTCGCGGTGCTGGAAGCCCGCGCCTCGACGGACGCCGGCGCGTAACCCATCCGGCGGCGCGAGCCGCCGGTTTTCCCCGGCCCCGCTGCCGCCATTGCCGTCATTGCGCCGCCATGATCCTCCGCCTGTTTCCCGGCCTGAACAACCTCCGCGGCCTCACCCGGGAATCGGCGCGGCGCGACGCCATGGCCGGCCTGAGCGTGGCGGCGGTGGCGCTGCCGGTGGGGCTGGCCTACGCGGCCATGATGGGCGTGCCGCCCGTGGCCGGCCTGTGGGCCGCCATCGCGGGCATGCTGGGCTACGCGGTCTTCGGATCGTCGCGCACGCTCATCGTCGGGCCCGACACCGCCACCTGCACGCTGATCGCCGCCACGCTTACCGGCATGGCGCTCAGCACCCCCGAAGATCGCCTGGTGGCCGCCACCGGCATCGCGCTGACGGTGGGCGTGGGCTGCCTGATCGCGCGCGTGCTGCGCCTGGGCGTGCTGGCCAACCTGCTGTCGCGGCCGGTGCTGATCGGCTATATGGCGGGCGTGGCGGTCACGCTGGCCCTTTCGCAGCTCAGCGGCCTGACGGGCGTGGGCCTGCGCAACAGCGGCCTGGTGCATCCTTTCCTGGAGCTGTCGCGGCGCCTGCCGGAGGTCCGGATTCCCACGCTCATCCTGGGCGTGCTTTCATGCGTGCTGCTGGTGGCGCTCAAGCGCTGGCGGCCGGGCTGGCCCGGCCCCATCATGCTGGTGGCGGGCTCCTGCCTGCTGTCCTGGCTGTTCGACTTTCCCTCGCTGGGCATCGCCGTGGTCGGCGACGTGCCCGCCGGTCTGCCGGCGCTCAGCCTGCCGCTGCGGCTGGAGGGCGTGGACGGCATCCTGATGGGCGCGGCCGGGGTGCTGGTGGTGAGCTTTTCCAGCGGCATCGTCACGGCCCGCAGCTTCGCCGCGCGCACCGGCGAACACATCGACCCCAACCGCGAGCTGGTGGGCTTTGGCGCGGCCAACGTGGCCGCCGGCCTGTTCCAGGGCTTCGTGGTGACCGGCGCCGACTCGCGCACCGCGGTCGGGCTGGTGGCCGGCGGCTCGTCGCCGCTGGTCAGCATCAGCGCCGCGGCGGCGCTGGCGGTGGTGGTGGGGCTGTTGAGCGCGCCGCTGTACTGGCTGCCGCAGGCGGTGCTGTCGGCCATCCTGCTGCTGGCCGCGGTCAGCCTGTTCGACGGCCAGGCCTTCATGCGCCTGGCGCGCATTTCGCGCATCGAGCTGGCCTTCGGCATCCTGGCGGCCGTGGGCGTGATCGGCTTCGGCGTGCTGCAGGGCGTGGCGGTTTCGGTGGGCGCCACGCTGCTGTACGCCATGTACGTGTCGGGCAATCCCCGCGACGCGCTGCTGGGGCGGCTGCCCGGCGAATCGGTGCTGGGCAAGCTGCACCTGAACCCCGACGCCCAGCCGGTGCCGGGCACGGTGGTGTGGCTGTTCGAATCGTCCGTGTGGTTCTTCAACGCCGACGCGTTCCGCCGGCGCGCCCGCGAAGTGATGGACCAGGCCGCCGGCGCGCAGTGGTTCGTGCTGGACGCCGAGGCGATGACCCAGGCCGACGCCGACGCGGTCGAGGCGCTGTACGAACTCAAGCGCGAGCTGGACGCGCGCGGCATGACGCTGCTGATCGCCGGCGGACACGGCCAGTTCCGCACGGCGCTGGAGCGTTCCGGCCTGGTCAGGAAGATCGGCCGCGACAAGATCTTCGGCAGCCCCGAGCAGGCGGTCGACGCGATCGAGCGCTGGCGCCGGCCGGCGCCTAACGCTGGCGCAGCAGCGCCAGCGTGTGCTGGGCAATGATCAGTTCTTCGTTGGTGCGCACGACGTAGACGCCGATGGGGCTGTCGTCGCTGGAGATGCGCGGGCCGTGGCGGGCGTTGCGTTCGGGGTCCAGCCTGATGCCCAGCCAGCCCCAGTGCGCGCTGATCGCCTGGCGGATCTCGGCGGAGTTCTCGCCCACGCCGGCGGTGAAGACGATGGCGTCCACGCCGTTCATGGCGCAGGCCAGGCCGATCATGCCTTCGGCCACGCGCCATGCGAAATACTGCAGCGCCATCCTGGCCGACGGCGCTTCGCTGGCCAGCAGTTCGCGCATGTCGTTGCTGATGCCGGACAGCCCCTTCATGCCGCAGTCGTAGTACAGCATGTGCTCGATCTCGTCGTGGCTCATGCCTTGTTCCATCATCCACAGCACCACGCCGGCGTCCAGCCGGCCCGGACGCGTGCCCATGGGCAGCCCTTCGAGCGCGGTGAAGCCCATGGTGCTGTCCACGCTTTTGCCGTGGTGCATGGCGCAGGCCGACACGCCCGAGCCCAGGTGCGCGGCGATGATCCTGCCCGTGGCGATGTCGGGCAGGACCTGGCGCAGGCGCTGCGCGATGTATTCGTAGGACAGGCCATGAAAGCCGTAGCGGCGCACGCCTTCGCGGTACAGCTTTTCCGGCACCGCATAGCGGTCGGCCACGTCGGAATGGCTGCGGTGGAAGGCCGTGTCGAAGCAGGCCACCTGCGCGATCGCCGGGCGGCGCTCGCGGATCACGCGGATCGGGGCCAGGTTGTTCGGCTGGTGCAGCGGCGCCAGCGGCGCATAGGCCTCCAGCTGCGCCAGGATCTCGTCGTCGACCAGCACGGGCTCGGAGAGGTCGGGGCCGCCATGCACCACCCGATGGCCCACCGCCAGCGGCGCGCCGCCCAGATGGCCGCTCAGCCAGGTGCCCACCACTTCCTGCGCATTGGGCACGTCGGACGCGTGGCCCGGCGCGATGTCGCGCTCGACCAGCGGCTGGCCGGCCGCGTCGCGCACGCGCAGCCTGGGGCGCAGCGTGCCGATGCCCTCGATCTGGCCGCCCAGCCGCGGGGTCAGGTCCTGCTCGCCGCCGATGTCGTACAGGTAGAACTTGATGCTGGAACTGCCGGCGTTGATGACGAGAATGGTGTCGCGGGGCGTGTCGCTCATGGCGCTGTGACTCCGGGAGAGTAGGGGCGGCGGGTTTTTTTGCCGGGTTTTACCTTTACGCCAGCGGGCGGGCCTGCTGCTGGCTCAGGTGGTGCGCGTAGATGGCCGCCACCGCACAGGAAGCCAGGCGCGAGCGCGGGCTGTCGGCGCGGCTGGTCAGGATGATGGGCACGCGCGCGCCCAGCACGATGCCGGCCGCCTCGGCGTTGGCCAGGAAGGTCAGGTTCTTGGCCAGCATGTTGCCGGCTTCCAGGTCCGGCACCACCAGCACCTGCGCGATGCCGGCGACGGGGGAGCGGATGCCCTTGATGCGGGCCGCCTCGGGATTGATGGCGTTGTCCAGCGCCAGCGGGCCGTCGAGCAGGCCGCCGGTGATCTGGCCGCGGTCGGCCATCTTGCACAGCGCCGCCGCGTCGATGGTGCCGGGGATGCTGGGCGTGACCTGCTCGACCGCCGACAGGATGGCCACGCGCGGCTCGCCCAGGCCCAGGCCGTGGTGCAGGTCGATCACGTTGCGGATGATGTCGGCCTTGGTTTCGAGGTCGGGGAAGATGTTGATGGCCGCGTCGGTGATGAACAGCGGCTCGGCGTAGGTGGGCACCTCCATGATGAACGCATGGCTGATGCGCCGGCCGCTGCGCAGCCCGGTGTTGCGGGCCACGACCTCGTGCATGAGCTCGTCGGTGTGCAGGCTGCCCTTCATCAGCAGCGTGGCCTCGGCGCTGCGCACCAGCGCGACCGCCGTTTCGGCGGCCGCGTGGCTGTGCGGCGCGTCGACGATGCGGGCGTTGCCCAGGTGCAGCCCGTGCTCGGCGGCGGTAGAGCGGATCTTCAGTTCCGGCCCCACCAGGATGGGCTGCAGCAGGCCCAGGTCGCGCGCCATCAGCGCGGCCGACAGCGACGGTTCGTCGCAGGGATGGGCGATGGCGCACGGGGCCGGCGCCAGCGTCTGCGCGCGGGCGATGAGCTTGTCGTAGTGGGTGGCGGCGGGCAGGGTCATCGTGTGTTGGCCTTGGCGGATTTGCGTGCGGGGGTCTTGGCGGCGCGCTTGGCCGGCGGAGCGGCCTTGGCGGCGGTCTTCACGGCTTTCACGGCCTTCACCGCCTTGGCGGGCTTGACCGCGGCGGCCGGCGCGGCGCTGCGGGCCGAGGCCACGCGCGCCGCGGGCTTGACCGCGGGCGAGGCTTCGAGCAGGGCCTGTTCGCGCTTCCTGGCGCGTTCTTCGGCGGCCTCGAAGATGCGTTCCATCTCGCCCAGGCTGGCGCGCGCGGCCTCGCTGAGTGGCTCGGCCGCCTCCAGCACGTGCTTCATGGTGTCCAGCGTTTCGCGGATCGCGGCAGCCGGCGCGCCGTCGAGCAGACGCGGCATGGCCTGGACCGCGGCGGCCGAATCCAGCGTCATCATCAGGGCCTGGTCGCGGGTGATGTCCTTGAATTCCTGCAGGGTCAGCGCGGTGTCGGACTCGGCGCGCATCTTGCGAATGAGTGCGAAGCTGCGCTCGTCCAGGCCGCCCTCGGCGCCCGAGACGTACAGCAGCATGCGAATGGCGGCCACGCGCAGGCCGCCTTCCTGCAGCAGCGAGCACAGCTCGGCGGCGCGCTGCTCCATGAACTGCAGGTGTTCGGGCGAAACGCCGGGGTGCTTGCGCGGCGGGCCGGAGCGCGCGCCCAGCCCCGCCAGGTCTTGCACCAGGGGCGAGCCGTACACGCTCATGAAGGTGCGCTCGTCGGCCGAGTCGCGCAGCTCCTGCCAGATGTTCAGGCTGGTCTCGATCAGTTTCGAGAACATTTCCTGGGCCTGCAGGAAGGGGTTGTTGGGCGAGACCGGCTGGCGGTGTTCGCGCACCTGCTCGGCCACCTGGGCGACCGGCGCGACCAGCGGGTTGCGGTCGGAGATCAGTTCGTAGGGCAGGCGCAGCGGATGCAGGCGCTGCGCCCATTCGGCCGATTGCGGCGTGACCATGGCGCGCACCCAGGGCTGCACGAAGCTGCGGTACATGCCCAGGTTGATGTCGGAGATGCGGGCGACGGCGGCGAAGCGGCGGTCGTCTTCTTCCTTGCGGTCGACGATGGCGCGCACGTCGTCCAGCGTGCGCTGCTCGAACGACAGCACGTAGTTGCCATAGGCCAGGTCGGCGTTGGGCGTGTCGGGCGTCTTGTCGGCGATTTCGGCCTGGTAGATGCCCGGCGGCAGCACGTCGATCATGTCGATGTTGGAGGTGAACTCCAGGTGCTCCTTGCAGGCCACGCTGCCGGACACGAAGATGCCCAGGTGGCCGATGCTTTCATGCACGGCGTAGACGATGGTCTGGCCGTGGGCCAGCACCTCGGCCTCGTTCTGGTACAGGTCGGGAATCCAGCCCAGCGCCTGCGGCGGGGGCGTGATGTTGTCGCCCTTGGAGCAGAACACCACGATGGGCGAACGGATGTTGCGCAGGTCGATGCGGATGCCGTCGGAAGTCACCAGGCCGGCGGTGGCCAGCCGGTTGCCGACGAACAGGTTGTCGACGATGTACTGGATCTCGGGGCCGTTCAGGAAGACGTGGCCGCCCCACCATTTCTCGAAGCTGAGGTAGCGCGGGGACTCGGTGTCCACCTTGGAATACAGGTTGTACTGCTTGGACCACAGCGTGTTGGCCGGATTCAGGTTCTCGAAGTTCTGCACCAGCCAGGCGCCGTCGAACATGCCGTTGCCCAGGTCGCTGGTCAGCGCGGTGAGCCAGCTGCCGCCCAGCAGGCCGCCGGCGTAGCGCATGGGATTCATGCCGCGCCAGCCGGCCCAGTACGACAGCGGCGCGCCGGCCACGATGATGGGGCCGAACAGCTCGGGACGCACCGCCGCGGTCATCATGATCTGCCAGCCCGCCTGGCAATTGGCGACCACCACCGGCTTGCCCTCGGCGTCGGGGTGCAGCGCGATGATTTCTTCCAGGAAGCGGGCCTCGGCCATCATCACGTCTTCGACGGTCTGGCTGGGCATGGGCTGCGGCAGGAAGGTGGCGAAATAGCAGGGATGCCCGGCGCGCACCGCCACGCCGATTTCGCTCTGGGGCTTGAAGCCGCCGATGCCCGGGCCATGCCCGGCGCGCGGGTCCACCACCAGGAAGGGGCGCTTGATGGGGTCGGTTTCGACGCCGGCCGGCGGCTTGATGCGCAGCAGGCCGTAATTGACGGGACGCGGCAGGCAGCGGCCGTCCAGCACCAGCTCGGATTCCATGCTCAGCACGTTGGGCGCGCGCTTGGCCATGTGTTCGTGATACTGGTTGCCGCGCTGGCGCATCACGTCGGCGTAGAGCACGCCGCGCTGCCAGGCGTCCACGGCGTATTCGTAGGCCGCGGCCCAGGGATTCAAGAGCGGGGCGGGGGAGCGATTGGTGTCGGAACCGGCCATGGGCGATCTCCTTTGATATCGGCGGCGACGGTCGCCGCCAGGCCGGTTCCGAGTGGAACCGGCCAGATTGACTCCCCCATTACACCGCAATGGATGTTGCATCGCAACATGAGCAAGGCTGATCGGCGTCAAACAGGCCGGAATTACCCGTCCCTTTATATCCCGCGCCGCGGCCGGCGCGCCCGATCAGGCCCGCGCCGCGGCGTTGTGTTCCAGCCAGGTCTGCACCGAGGGCCGCTGCCATTGCCCGTCGGCGTAGGCGCGCAGCGCGTCGGGCAGGTCGTCCTGGGACAGGCGCTTGAGCGTCACCGCCAGGTCGGTGTCCGCGATGCACCATTCATCGAACAGACAGGACCGGCCGCCTTCCAGCAGACAGCTCGCCACCTGGATAAGCTTGGCGGCCGCGGCATGGGCGGCGTCGGACAGCGGCTGGCCGGCGGCGCCGTAGAACACGGTTTCGGTGGGGCGCTCCTGGCGCAGCGCGGCCAGGTCGCTGCGCAGCCAGGCCTGCAGCTGGCGGGCGCGGGCGCGCGCCCGCAGCTCCTTCGGATAGAGCGCGGCATGCGCCGGCGCCGGGAAGGCTTCGTCCAGGTATTCGGCGATGGCGCTCGATTCGGTCAGGTGAAAGCCCTCGTGGGTCAGGGCGGGCACCCGCGAAGTCAGGGCGCGCGCCTGGTAGGGCTGCATGCGCTGCTCGCCCGCCTCCAGGTCGATGGGGCGGATTTCGAACGGCAGCCGTTTCTCGGTCAGCGCCACATAGGCCGACATGGCGTAGGGGCTGAGGAACAGGGAATCGACGAATAGCGTAAGCGGGGCGCCCAAGTGCGGTCTCCGGTGATATCCAAACTGATGCGGGCCGGCTCAGTCCACGATGAAGAGCCGGGCCCCGGTGGCGGTCGAGGAACGGTGCGGCTCGGCCTGGTCCGCGACCTGGTAGCTCATGCCGGGCGTCAGCACGAATTGCCGGCCGTCCTCGAGTTCGGTGTGCAGTTCGCCTTCCAGGCAGAACAGGATGTGGCCCTTGCTGCACCAGTGGTCGGCCAGGTAGCCGGGCGTGTATTCGACCATGCGCACGCGCAGGTCGCCGAAGTGCCGCGTGCGCCAGTAGGCCATGCCGGTCTCGCCGGCGTGTTCGGTGCGTTCCACCTCGGACCAGTCTGTGGTGCCGAAGGGGATATTGCTCATTTTCATGGTCGATCCTGCGTTGCGATAGGACGGTTTCACCCGGTAAAACATAAATACTACGCTAATCGCCGTCCCGGCCGCCGCGCACGATGGCTGACCGGACGCATTGAAAAATCGGTACGCAGCCCCTATCTTCTTGATATTCAAGGCCGGATTCCGGCGCGATCCGAAGGCGGCCGCAACCCTCGCAAAGGGCGGACCATGGAGTTCAAGGATTACTACGGCATTTTAGGAGTGGAGCGCGGCGCGTCCGAGGACGAGATCCGGCGCGCCTACCGCAAGCTCGCCCGCAAGTACCATCCCGACGTCAGCAAGGAAAAAGACGCCGAGACCAAGATGCGCGACGTCAACGAGGCCTACGACGTGCTGCGCGACCAGGAAAAACGGCTGGCCTACGACAATCTGGCCGCGGGCGTGTCGCCCGGAGGCGGCTTCCAGCCGCCGCCCGGCTGGGACGAGGGCTTCGAATTCCACCGCGGCGCGGCGCCCGGCGAGGAAGCCCAGTTCAGCGAATTCTTCTCGTCGCTGTTCGGCGGCCGCGCCCGCCGCGGCGGCCCGCAGCAGCAGGAATTCCGCGCGCGCGGCGAAGACCATCACGCCGCCATCGAGGTGGACCTGGAGGATGCGATCAAGGGCGCCACGCGCGACATCAGCCTGCGTTCCATGAAGATCGACGACGAAGGCCACCCGCAGATGCAGACCCGCACGCTGAGCGTGCGGATTCCCGCGGGCGTGCGCGAAGGCCAGTACATCCGGCTGGCCGGCCAGGGCATGCCCGGCTATGGCGGGGGCGAAAACGGCGACCTGTACCTGGAGATCCGCTTCAAGCCGCACCCGCGCTACCGCGCCGATGGCCGCGATCTCTACATGACGCTGCCGGTGGCGCCCTGGGAGGCCGCGCTGGGCGCCGCCGTCACGGCGCCCACGCCGGGCGGCGCGGTCGAGGTCACGATTCCGCCGGGTTCCGGCAACGGCCGCAAGCTGCGCCTGCGCGGACGCGGCATTCCGGGCGATCCGCCGGGAGACCTCTACCTGGTGCTGGACCTGGTGCTGCCGCCGGCCGACAGCGAGGCGGCCAAGGCGGCCTACCGCAGGCTGGAGCAGGAGCTGCCTTTCAACCCGCGGCGCCACATGGGGGTCTGATCATGAAGAAGCTCGTCATCACCAGCGCCACCGTCGTGGGCAAGTCGCAGCCGCTGAGCGCCGACGACCTCGCTCGCGCCTGTGGCCAGGAAGTGGAATGGATAGCCCGGCTGGTCGAGGTCGGCATCGTCAACGCCAGCGGACGCCGGCCCGCGGAATGGCGTTTCTACAGCGTGGACCTGCAGCGCGCGCTGGACGCGCGGCGGCTGGAGCGCGATTTCGGCGCCAGCCTGGACGCCGCGGCGCTGATCCTGGACCTGAGCCAGGAGGTGCGGCGCCTGAAAGCCCAGTTGCGGGTGCTGGGGGCCGACGACGTCTAGCGGGGCCGGGTAACGAGGCTCGGTAAACTACGCGCCTGCCGCAACCCATAAAAGCGAAAAAACTTGGAGACTTCATCCGCCCCGGCGCCCGCTCCCGCGGGCGCGCGCCTCGATGGCCTGAAATCCTGCCTGCCGGTCATGATCGGCTACTTTCCGGTGGCCGTGACCTTCGGCATCGCCGGCATGGCGGCCGGCCTGGCGCCGCTGCAGGTCGTGCTGATTTCGGTGCTGGTGTATGCCGGCGCCAGCCAGTTCCTGCTGCTCGCGTCCATCAAGGCCGGCACGCCCTGGCTGTGGGTGGTGGCGCTGTGCTCGCTGCTCAACGCCCGCCACCTGCTGTACGGCCCGCTGCTGTCGCGCTTTCTGCCGGCGGCGCTGCGCGACCGCCTGAAAATCGCCTTTCTGCTGACCGACGAGGTCTTCGCCACCGCCTTCAACCGCCTGCAGGGCGTCAGCCCGGCAAGCCGCCAGGCCTGGATGACGGCCCTGGGGCTGGGGGCCTGGCTGACCTGGATCGCCGGCACCGCCGTCGGCGTCTATGCCGGCGACGGGCTGGAACGCCATTACCCGATGCTGTCGCAGGTGATGCGATTCGCGCTGCCGGCGCTGTTCATGGCCCTGGTGTGCCAGAGCGCCCGGCGCGGCATGGGCCTGCCAGTGATGGCCGCGGTGGCCGCCGCCGGCGCGGTCGCCGCGCTGGGATACACCAGCACGGCCATTCTGATCGGCGCCGTCGTGGGCTGCATCGCATACCGCCTGAGGAGAACGGCATGAACGCCGACGGACTGGGTTTCTGGGCGGCGGTGGCCGCCATGGCCGTGATCACTTATCTGACCCGGGCGCTGCCCTTCATGCTGTCGGAGCGCAGCCGGCTGCTGCGCCACCTGTCGCGCGAAGGCTCGGCGCTGGCCGCGCTGGGACCGTCGCTGCTGGCGGGCATCGCCGCCGCGGTGATCGTGCCCGACCTGCTTGCCGTCGGCGAGCAGGCCGCAATTATCGGGCCTTATGCCGGCGGGCTGGTCGTCACGGCCGTGGCGGCGCGGCTGGTCAGTAACACGGGCGCGGCCGTGCTGCTGGGCATGGCGGGGTATGGGGTTTTGCTGGCGTTGGCTGGCTGATGGGCGCCGCGCGTTGGGTGGTGGGGTTCTTGGCGGGGTGATCTCGCGCTTTACCCATCCTGCGGTGTCGAATCCGTAGGATGGGTAAAGCGCGAGAGTCCTGGCGCGAGAACGCGAATTGCGAACGCGCGGTCAGCCCGCGATCTGCACGCCGACCCAGAACAGGCCGGCGGCCAGCAGCATCGAGGCCGGCAGGGTCAGCACCCAGGCCATCAGGATGTTGCGCACCGTGCTGCCGTGCAGGCCGGTGCGGTTGGCGACCATGGTGCCGGCCACGCCCGAGGACAGGACGTGGGTGGTCGACACCGGCAGGCTGAACACGTTGGCCAGGCCGATGGCGCCCATCGCGGTCAGCTGCGCGGACATGCCTTGCGCATACGTCATGCCCTGCTTGCCGATCTTCTCGCCCACCGTCAGCACCACGCGGCGCCAGCCGACCATGGTGCCCGCGCCCAGGGCCAGGGCCACCGCCACGATGACCCAGAACGGGGCGTATTCGGTGGTGGCCGTGAGGTCGGCGCGCAGGCGCTGCAGGTCGGAGCGTTCGCGCGCCGGCAGGCCTTCGATGCGCGCCACCTTCTTGGCCGTGTCGTCCAGGCACAGCAGGTAGCGGCGCACGGAGATGCGCTTGTCGGCCGGCAGGTCGACGTAGTTGGCCACGCCGTGCAGATCGGTCTGCAGGGCGGCGATGGTCGGCAGGGTCAGTTCGGGATCGCAGCGGAAGTTGGGCGGCAGCTCGGTGGTGGCGTCGTGGCGCTTGAGCGCCAGGTAATCGCCCAGCATCGCCTCGTTGCGCTGGTAGAACATCTGCAGGTGATTGGCCGCGTCGCGGGTGCGCTCGATCTGGTAGGTGGTGCTGTTGGTGTCCAGCACGAAATTGGCCGGCACGATGCCGATCAGCACCAGCATGATCAGGCCGATGCCTTTCTGCCCGTCGTTGGAGCCGTGCACGAAGCTCACGCCCATCGCCGACAGCACCAGCACCAGGCGGTTCCAGAACGGGGGGTGCTTTTTGTTGTCGATGGCGCGGCGCTGTTCCGGCGTCTTGTGCATTTTCGACAGCGGCAGCCAGCGCTTGAGCGCGAGCAACAGGCCGCCGGCCACCAGGAAGCCGGCCACCGGCGACACCACCAGCGACAGGCCGATGTCGATGGCCTTGCCCCAGTTCACGCCCTCGGCCAGCGGCAGGTCGGTGATCAGCGCATTGGCCAGGCCCACGCCCAGGATCGAGCCGATCAGTGTGTGCGAGCTGGAGGCGGGGATGCCGAAGTACCAGGTGCCCAGGTTCCAGGCGATGGCCGCGGCCAGCATGGCGAACACCATGGCCAGCCCGCGGCCGGTGTCCACGTTGATCAGCAGCTCCACCGGCAGCAGGTGCACGATGGCGTAGGCCACGCCCACGCCGCCCAGCAGCACGCCGAAGAAATTGAAAATGCCGGAAAGCACGACCGCCAGGTGCGGCGGCATGGCCTTGGTGTAGATGACGGTGGCCACGGCATTGGCCGTGTCATGAAATCCGTTGATGAATTCGAAGGCCAGGACGAATGTCAGGGCCAGCACGAGACTGAGGCCAACCCAGAAGTCTAGGCCGTGGAAGAGGTCGAACATGGAGGAGGGGAGATGTTCCGGCGAGACGCTGATTATTGCAGATTTGTGACCTGTTTCTTGTCACATTCCCATCCCAAAAATCGGGACGCACCCCAGCGGGCACACTGCTTCGTTTGAGATGACCCCATCGGGGGCACAGCGGATCCGGCTCCGCCGGTCCGCCAGTGCCGCCCCCTTGAGGGGGCCCGCGCAGCGGGTAGGGGGTGGGCTAAAACTTTGAATATTGGAATTCGATTTCTATCGGCTTGCCCAGATTGGCCGAGGTATCGGCCTGGATCAGCATGACCGCCAGCAGCCCCAGGTACAGCAGGCACAGCCACAAGGTTCTTTTCATGGGCGACTCCGTCTTCAGGGGCGAAAGGTTTCGGCGATTTTCTGGTTCACGCGCAGCCAGCCCAGCTCGCCCAGGTGCTGCACGTCGCGCAGCGTGCCCACTTCGAAGGGCGCGCCGTACATGTCCATGCAGCGCATGGCGTAGCGGCCGCAAAGCGCCGCGACCTCGCGCCGCACCGGCTCGAAGCGGTCCAGGTCCTTGAACACCAGCGGATGCAGCGGCTGCATCACGAACAGCGCGTCCACGCCGCGCCCGCGCAGCAGCGCCATCAGCGCGTCCAGCTCGCGCAGCTCGTCGCGGCCGGTCAGCGGCTGGGGCAGCCAGGCCGTCTTGCCGCCGGCCGGCACCGTCCGCAGGTACTTGCCGAAGAACTCGTCGCGCACCGCATAGGGATTGCCCGCCATCCGGGCCTGTTCGGCGTCCTGCGCCTGGCTGGCCAGGGCGTCCCAGTCCACCACCCGGGCGGCGGCGGCCGGCCCCGCGATTTCCGGCTGCGGCGCGGGCGCGGCATGGGCCGGCGTCCACAGCCCGGCCAGGCGCTGGCGCAGCACGTAGGCCTGTTCGGCCGCCATCGACCAGGCCACGCCCGCGTCGCCCTTGGCCCGCAGCCAGCGCAGCAGCTCGGCCCGGCCCTCGGGCTGGCGCAGCAGGCGCGGCAGCAGCGGATTGACGTGTTCCTTGAATTCGTCGGGGCCCAGTCCGCCGTCGCCGTCGAACCAGCCGGGCGACAGCATCACCACCACGCGCGACGCGGGCGAGAGATCGTCGGCCAGCGCCGCCAGCACCAGCTGCATGCCCAGGGACTGGAAGCCCGAATGGCCGTAGGCCAGCACCGGCATCTGCAGCTCGTCTGGCAGATAGCGGTAGGGCACGAAGCGCAGGTCGTTGCTGGTCAGCTCCGACGAACCCAGGATGACCAGGCGGTCCCCCGTGCGCAGGGCCTGGCTCAGGCGCGACAGGTTGCGGGTCTGTTCCTCCAGCGTGTTGCCCAGGTTGGGGATGTGGATGCCGGGGGCGGCGGGCGGCACGGCCTCGGCGCGCAGCGCCAGCGCGTGCAGCGCGATCCATCCGGCGGCCGCGGCGGCGGCCAGTGCCAGCGCCGCCGCCAGCGCGTGCTGCCGCAAGGTGCGTTTAGTCATGGAAGATCGCCGATCGGAGGGTAGGCGGATGTTAGCCAGCCCCGGGAAAGAATGCGATAGCATCGTTGCTGCGCGGTGCTCGTGGATTTCCATGATTGACCGCGCCACGAGCCGCATCCGCGGCGCCCATTCTGCCCATACGACGATTTCGCCATGACCGCTACCCGTATCGCCCGCAGCCACCCCGATGAACTGATCATCGGCCTGGTATCCGTTTCCGATCGCGCCTCCAGCGGCGCCTATCAGGACCAGGGATTGCCCGCGCTGCGCGAGTGGCTGGGCGGCGCGCTGGCCTCGCCGTGGCAGGCGGTCGACCGCCTGATCCCCGACGAGCCGGCCCGCATTTCCGAGACGCTGATCGAACTGGTGGACGGCTGCGGCTGCGACCTGGTGCTGACCACCGGCGGCACCGGCCCGGCGCGCCGCGACGTCACGCCGGAGGCGACGCTGGCCGTGGCCACCAAGGAAATGCCGGGCTTCGGCGAACAGATGCGCCAGATCAGCCTGCGCTTCGTGCCCACGGCGATCCTGTCGCGGCAGGTGGCCGTGATCCGGGAAACCGCCGACCACGCCGCCCTCATCGTGAACCTGCCCGGCCAGCCCAAATCCATCCGAGAAACGCTGGAAGGCCTGAAGGGCGAGGACGGCGCCGCGCTGGTGCCGGGCATCTTCGCGGCCATTCCGTATTGCATCGACCTGATCGGCGGCCCGTATTCCGAGACCCGCCCCGAGGTCGTCGCGGCCTTCCGCCCCAAATCGGCCCGCCGCTGATACCGCGCCGGCGCTGCGCTATAGTTGGCCGCGCCCGATCCCATTTTCATCCGCACGAGAGTTCCATTGCCATGAAGGTCCGTACCGTCCTGTCCCTTACCGCCCTGGCCGCCTTGACCGCCTGCGCCAACGTCAAAGACGTGCGCGAGCGCGACCCCGTGTTCTACGGTTCGACCCAGCGCACGGCGGAGGACTACACGAACTGCGTGGCCGAGGCCTGGAAGAACCTGGGCATCGAATTCGAGCGCAAGGCCGTGCGCAACGGCTTCGAGCTGGTCCAGCAGGACAGCTTCGGCGTCGAGGCGGTGCTGACCACCACCCACTGGCGCGGCAAGACCGAGGCCCGCCTGTCCACGCGCATCGCGCGGCGCGACCAGAGCATCATCGAGCCGGCGAACCTGTGCCTGTAAGCGCCATGTTCCGACGCCGCGACCTTCTGAAGCTGGGGCTGGCCGCGGCCGCCGCCGGCCTGGGCTGGCCCGCGCACGCCGTGCCGGCCGGCTATCTCACCCGCAAGCTCGACTTCCCGGTGCCCGGCGGCGTCGCCGTGCTGGGCCTGGGCGACGCCGATCAGGCCCCCGAAGTCACGTTCCAGGGGCGGCGCGTGCTGGTCGTGCGCGAGGAGGGCCGGCGCTGGATCGCCGTGGTCGGCATCGCGCTCAGCGTCAAGCCGGGCGAGCACCAGGTTTCCGTGTCCGACGCGCAGGGCCAGCGCACGCTGTCCTTCAAGGTCCGCGCCAAGGAATACGCGGCCCAGCGCATCACGCTGAAGAACCAGCGCCAGGTCGAACCCAACCCGGACGACCTCAAGCGCATCGAACGCGAACTGGCCGAGCAGAGCGCGGCCAATCGCGGCTACCGCGCCGGGGTCACGCCCAGCAACCTGCTGCTGGACCGCCCGGTCGACGGCGGCCGCCTGTCCAGCCCCTTCGGCCTGCGGCGCTTCTTCAACGGCCAGGAGCGCAATCCGCACTCGGGCCTGGATTTCGCCGTACCGGCGGGCACGCCCATCAAGGCGCCGGCGGCCGGCGTGGTCGTGCTGGTGGGGGATTACTTCTTCAATGGCAAGACGGTGTTCCTGGACCACGGCCAGGGTTTCGTCAGCATGTTCTGCCACATGTCGGCCATCGACGTGAAGGTCGGCGACGAGCTGCCGCGCGGCGGGCTGGTGGGCAAGGTGGGATCGACGGGGCGGGCGACCGGCCCGCATCTGCACTGGAACGTCAGCCTGAACGACGCCCGCGTGGACCCCGCCATCTTCATCGGGGCGTTCAAGCCCTGAGCGGGCGCGCGCCTCAGGCGGGCGCGGCCTGCAGCGCGATCTGGCCGAGCACGTGCTGGTGCATGCGCTCGGCATACTCCATCTGCTGGCGCACGTGCAGCTGCTGGGCCTGTTGCTCGTCCAGGCAGTTGTCGAATTTGGTCTTGGCCTCGGCGTAGGTCAGGCCGGTGTTGCGCAGGCTGTTGATGAACGCCTCGCGCGACTGGTTCAGCAGGCGCAGGCCTTCCTCGCCCTTGGCGTATCGCCGGCGCGCCAGGGCAAGCTCGTCAGCGGCTGCCTGCAACTGTTCTTTCAGATCCATCTTGCGTCGTGCGCGTCCCGCCCCAGGTGGCGCCTGGCGGGATCGCCATTCTTTCAGGGTGCGGCGCTGCCCGCATTACGGCATGCCGGCGGGCCGGCTTAAGGCTGGCGCCGGAAAGGCCGGGGGCGGCTGGAAGCCGCCGGCCCTGGCATCCGGCTCAGCGGCGAAACTGCTGCGGGCGGCGCTGGGCCGTGGCGGGGGCGCGCTCGTCCTTGTGGCGGAAGTTGATGCGGCCCTTGGTCAGGTCGTACGGCGACATTTCCAGGGTGACGCGGTCGCCGGCCAGGATGCGGATGCGGTGCTTGCGGATGCGGCCGGAGGCGTAGGCGCCGACTTCGATGCCGTTGTCCAGCGTGACGCGATAGCGGCTATCGGGCAGCACTTCGTCAACGATGCCATCCAGTTCGATGAGTTCTTCTTTAGCCATTTTCTACTCCTATCAATACGCGCAGCCATGCCGGCGGCATGGCTCGCCGCGGGGCGGCAAGCGCGTTGGACTCAAATTAGCAGGTCCAGCGGTTTGAACGTAAAACGTCCGGGCAGGCGCGGTAGGGGCCACGGCATCCTGGCGGATGTCTGAAATGACGGATACTCGCGCCTGGTCAGGCGAGGTGCGCGCGATGCGCGGCTTGGTCGCGGCGCCGCGCCATGCGCGCGTTGCCGGAAGAAGCGGATTGGAACGTTTGGTGCAGCGCCGGCAGGCACTGCACCCGGTGCGGCGGCGCCTCTGGCGGCGACGGGCTTGATCCTGAAGTGCCGGGCGCGTCCAGAAGGGGCCTCGCAATACTGCCCTGAGGCGTTACAGGTTCGCGACGCAGAATGACCGAAGCCCGGTTTTCGCGGAAAAATCACGGACTTATGTTACTGCAAAGCGCAATGATTAGCCAGTTTTTATCTGTTGCAGACCTGTGATAGTTGCGGCTGAACGACTTCAGGCCGCCGGGATGCGCTGCCGGTATTCCGCCTCGACCCGCCCGAGCACGGACCAGAAAGGTCCGGGTTCGCGCCCGGCGATCCGGGCCGACAGCACGCCCAGGTGCACGTGCCAGCCGCCGGCCACGTCCACCATATCGCCGCGCGAGCCCAGCTTGCGGTGCGTCAGGACCAGGCGGGTGCCCTGGTCCTGCGGCGACAGCTCGAACGTGACCTCGGACGGATGGCCGGGCGAACCGCCCCAGGTGAAGGCCAGCAGCCGCGGCGGCTCGCAGCGGGTGATGACGCCCTGCGTGGTGACGCCGTCGGCATAGGGTTTGTAGGCCTCGGGCACGGGCTCGGCCACCGAGGACAGGTCCGCGTGCACGAAACGCAGCGTCACGCCGCCGCCTTCGCGCAGTTCCATGTCGCCGCTGGCCAGCCAGCGGCCGCGTTTCTCCGATTCGGTCAGGAATGCCCAGACCTCTTCGACGCTGGCCGGCAGGATGCGGATGAAGCGGATGGAGGTGGGGTCAAGGACGACGCCGTAATCATTCATGCTGATCTCCAGAAGGCTCGGCCGGGGCGCGGCTGGCGGCGATCGCGGCTTCCAGCGCGCCCAGCCTGCCCGACCAGAATCGTTCATAAAAGCGCAGCCACTGCATGGCCTCGGCCATGGGTCCGGGATCGAGGCTGCATACGTGCGTGCGGCCGCGGATGGAGCGCCGGACCAGGCCGGCGCGCTCCAGGGCCTGCACGTGTTTGGAGGCGCCCGCAAAACTCATGCTCAAGGGGGCGGCCAGTTCGCCGATGGTCAGATCGCCTTGCGCCAGGCTGCGCAGCATGTCGCGGCGCGTGGGGTCGGCCAGCGCGCGGAACACGGCATCCAGGGCGGGAGAGGAAGTTGATTCAACCATGCGGTTGAATATAACGCCGCCCAGGCCGGAGATTCAACTGTTTGGTTGAGCTTTTATGTAACCGCCTGCGGATCGGCTTCTTCGAACGAGCCGCAGCCCTCGGGGTACTGGGGCAGGTTGTCGGTGATGTCGAACCACGGCGCCTTGCTGGAGACGTGGCAGTGCGCGGCGGGTTTGACGCCCGGGTCGTCGTCCAGCGCACCCAGCGGCAGTCCGTAGAAATCGGGCCGCTGGTCGAAGCGGCTGAGCAGCGGCGTGCCGCAGGCTTCGCAGAAGCCGCGGTAGCTGCCCGGCGATGAGCAGTACCAGGTGACGTGGTTTTCGCCGCGCGTCCAGGCGAAGTCCGTGACCCGCACCGTGGCGCGGCTGCGGAAGGCCGCGCCGTGCGACTTGCGGCACATCGTGCAGTGGCAGTTGAGGACGTCGGTGAGCGGGCCGGTGATCTCGTACGCAATGCGGCCGCACAGGCAGGAACCCTTGATCATGATGAACGCCCGGCAGGTGGTGGGGATGTTTTGAATATACCCGCGGCGCGCGGCGCTGGCGCGCCTGCGTTTATGACGGAGATCTTTCAGGCCATTGCGGTGTCCCTAAATTCCGCCAAATCATTCGATCCCCAGGTCATCGTGCTGTCATGCCGCGAAAACAGAATGCGCCCATGAACCAATCAAGGGGAATTCGACCATGACTTACGCCATCGAAGTGCAAGGGCTGAGCAAGAGCTTCCACGCGGGCGCCAAGGCGCTCGACGGCGTGGACCTGCAAGTGGCCGACGGAGAAATGGTCGCTCTGCTGGGCGCCTCCGGCTCGGGCAAGTCCACGCTGCTGCGCCATCTGGCCGGCTTCGTCGCCGGCGACGCGGGCAGCGTGGCCGTCAACGGCCAGCCGATCCAGCAGGACGGCCGCCTCAGCCGCAACGTGCGCGGCGCGCGCGCCGGCATCGGCTTCGTGTTCCAGCAGTTCAACCTGGTGGGCCGCCTGCCCGTCATCACCAACGTCCTGACCGGCCTGCTGCCGCGCGTGCCGCTGTGGCGCAGCCTGACGCGCTGCTTCCTGCGCGCCGAAGTGCGCCAGGGCCTCGATGCGCTTGCCCAGGTTGGTATAGACGACTACGCATTTCAGCGCGCCTCCACGCTGTCCGGCGGCCAGCAGCAGCGCGCGGCCATCGCGCGCACGCTGGTGCAGAACGCCCGCGTCATCCTGGCCGACGAGCCCATCGCCTCGCTCGACCCGGAATCGTCGCGCCGCGTGATGGACACGCTGGCGCAGATCAACCGCAGCCGCAAGGTGGCGGTGGTGGTGTCGCTGCACCAGGTCGACGTGGCGCTGCGCTACTGCCCGCGCGTGGTCGCGCTGCGTCACGGCAAGGTGGTGTACGACGGCCCGTCGGCGGCGCTCACGCCCGCCATGCTGCGCGAACTCTACGGCGCCGAGCTGGGCGAACTGCTGCCCGAAAGCGCGACGCCCGCGCCCGCGGCCCTGACGCAACTGGCGCACGCCGCCTGATTCCCACCCCGATTCCCGGATTTCCACTCCCCCTTTCGACCCCGGAGCCCCCCATGCTACGCAGAACCTTCGTCACCCTGATCGCCGCCGCGGCACTGTCCACCCAAGTCCATGCCGAAGAGGCCAAGCCGCTGAACTTCGGCATCATCTCGACGGAGTCGTCGACCAACCTGAAGTCCGTGTGGCAGCCCGTCATCGACGACCTGAGCCGCGCCATCGGCGTGCCGGTCAAGCCTTTCTTCGCCTCCGACTACGCCGGCATCATCGAAGGCATGCGCTTCAACAAGGTGCAGATCGCCTGGTACGGCAACAAGTCCGCGATCGAGGCCGTGGACCGCGCCCAGGGCGAGGTATTCGCCTCGGTCATCGACAAGGACGGCAATCCCGGCTACTGGTCGGTGCTGATCGTCAACAAGGACAGCGACCTGAAGACGCTGGACGACGTGCTCAAGCGCGGCGCCAAGCTCAGCTACGGCGCGGGCGACCCCAACTCCACCTCGGGCACCGCCGTGCCGGGCTACTACCTGTGGGCCGCCAACAAGATCGAACCCAAGACCTTCTTCAAGTCGGTGCGCGCCAGCAACCACGAAACCAATCTGCTGTCGGTCATCAACAAGCAGGTCGACGTGGCGGTCAACAACACCGAGGCGCTGGAGCGCTACCGCCTGAACACCGGCAAGGACGCCAGCGAAAGCGTGCGCGTGCTGTGGAAGTCGCCGCTGATCCCGGCCGACCCGCTGGTCATGCGCAGCGACCTGCCGGCCGACATGAAGACCAAGATCCGCGACTTCTTCGTCAACTACGGCAAGGGCAAGGACGCCGAGCGCGAAATGGCCAACCTGAAGGCGCTGACCTACAAGGGCTTCCGCGCCTCCGACAACCAGCAGCTGGTGCCCATCCGCCAGATCGAACTGGCGCGCCAGAAGGCCCGGGTCGAAGGCGACACCACGCTGGGCCAGGCCGAAAAGCAGAAGCAGCTGGCCGAGCTCGACAAGAAGCTGGCCAGCCTGGGCCAGCCCGCCGCACAGCAGTAAGCGCAACCGCCGGCCGCCGGCCCGTCATCCGACGCGGCCGGCGTACGCGCAGCCGAACATTTCTTTTGCCAGCCGCTCATCCCCATGAATCTCGCCACGCATACCTCCCGCCTTCCCGCCGCGCCGCGCTCGTCGCTGCCGGTTCTTCTCGTCTGGGCCATCGTGCTGGCGCTGCTCGTCATGTCGTGGCGGGGCGCGGACATGCGGCCCCTGGACCTGCTGCGCGATTCGGGCAACATGGCTCAGTTCGCGGCCGACTTCTTCCCGCCCAATTTCCGCGACTGGCGCATGTACCTCGACGAGATGATCGTGACGGTGCAGATCGCGGTATGGGGCACGTTCCTCGCCATCGTGGTGGCGGTGCCGCTGGGCCTGCTGTGCTCGTCGAACATGGTGCCGGCCTGGGTCTACCAGCCGATGCGCCGCCTGATGGACGCCTGCCGCGCCATCAACGAAATGGTGTTCGCCATGCTGTTCATCGTGGCCGTGGGCCTGGGGCCGTTCGCCGGCGTGCTGGCGCTGTGGGTGCACACCACGGGCGTGCTGGCCAAGCTGTTCTCCGAAGCCGTCGAGGCGATCGATCCGCGCCCGGTCGAAGGGGTGCGCGCCACCGGCGCCAACGCGCTGGAGGAGGTCGTCTACGGCGTGATCCCGCAGGTGCTGCCGCTGTGGATCTCGTATTCGCTGTACCGCTTCGAGTCCAACGTGCGCTCGGCGTCCGTCGTGGGCATCGTGGGCGCCGGCGGCATCGGCACCGTGCTGTGGGAAATCATCCGCAGCTTCCGCTACGCGGAAACCTGCGCGGTCATGATCATCATCGTCGGCTTCGTGGTGGTGATCGATATGGTGTCCGCGCGCATCCGCGCCGCGCTGATCTGAGCGCGGCGCGCGCCGGCGCCGACCATCAGGGCCGGCCGGGCGCCTGCAGGGCCGGCAAGGCCAGCAGGCCGGCCAGCCGCGCGGCGTGGACGTCGGCGTCCGACACGCGCGGACGCGGCATCAGGAAATTCACCGTGCCCAGGCAGGCCTGCCCATACACCACCGGCACGTTGATGACCGATTGCAGGCCCAGTTCGCGGATGGCGCCGTGGTCGTCGAAGAACTCGCGGATGGCGTCCTCGCCTTCGCCGACGAAGACGCGGCGCTCGTGCAGCACGTGCCGGCCCCATGCGGTGCCGGCCTTGTCCTTGCTGCCGCCGGGCGGATAGGCCTGCGGATTCGAGCTGTACAGGCGCACCACGCGGATCGCGTCGGCGTCGTATCGGTTCACCGTGCACAAGGTGTGCGCCAGCGTGGCGTGCGCATAGGCGTCGATGGCGCGCAGGGCGGCCGTGGCGTCGGCGGCGGCATAGGCCAGTTCGATGGCCTGCACCGCGGCCAGGGTCGGGGCGGCGTTCATTCTGCGGTGATTCCCAGCTCTTTGATCAGCTTGCCGTACTTGTCGGCGTCGCGCGCCAGGATCTGGCCGAACTGCTCGGGCGTGGTCTCGGTCAGCAGCACGCCCATGTCGGCCATCTTCTTGACCACTTCCGGGCGCTTGAGGATCAGGTTGATCTCGCGGTTGAGCCGGGCCGTGAGTTCCGGCGGCATGCCGGCCGGGCCGAAGGCTCCGTACCAGACCGCCAGTTCATAGCCGGGCAGCGTTTCGGCCACCGTGGGCACGTCGGGCAGCAGCGGCGAGCGCGTTTCCTCGGTCACCGCCAGCAGCTTGAGCTTGCCGTTCTGCACGTGCGGCAGGGTCTGCGTGCCGGCGCTGAACAGCACCTGGGTGCGCCCAGCCACGGTGTCCAGCACCGCCGGCGCGCCGCCGCGATAGGGGATGTGGGTCATCTTCACGCCGGCGGCCTTCTCGAACAGCACCGCGCTCAGGTGGTTGGTGGAGCCCTGGCCCGCCGAGGCGTAGGTCACGGTGTCCGGATGCGCCTTCAGGTAGGCGATGAATTCCTTCACGTTCGTCGCCGGCACCGACGGATTCACCACCATGGTGTTGGTGACCAGCGCGAGTTCGGCGATGGGCGTGAAGTCCTTGACGCCGTCGAACGGCATGTTGGCGTAGAGCGCCTGGTTCATGGTGTGCGTGCTCATGGAGCCCACCAGCAGCGTGTAGCCGTCGGGCTTGGCGCGGGCCACGAAGGCCGTGCCGATGTTGCCCGAGGCGCCCGAGCGGTTCTCGACGATGACGGACTGGCCGAGCGATTGCGTCAGCCCTTCGGACAGCATGCGCGCCAGGATGTCGGTGGAGCCGCCGGCGGCCCGCGGCACGATCAGCGTGATGGGCTTTTCCGGCCAGGCGGCGTGGGCGGCGGCCGGCGCGGCCAGCGCCAGGCCCAGCGCGCAGGCGCGCAACAGTTTCTTGAATCGCAGTGTCATGGTTGATACCCCTTGTGCAAAGGCCGGTCTGTGCGCCGGCTGGAAAGAAACAGGTTCAGCGTCCGGCGGCGTAGCCCTGCATGCCGCGCGGATTGGCGCCGGCGCGCAGCAGCAGGCCGCCGCCGGGGGCGGGTTCGCGGGTGCAGGCGCTGATGCGTCCTTCCGACCAGTCCGGGCCGACCTTGACCTCGTGGCCGGCGGCGCGCAGCGCGTCCAGCGTGGCCGCGGGCATGCGCGACTCCACCGTCAGCCGGTTGAGCGTCAGCGTGCGCGGCCAGAAAGAGCCGGGGAAATGGTCGATGTGCCAGGACGGCGCGTCGATGGCCTCCTGCAGGTTCATGCCCATGGCATGGCGCAGGAAGAAGGCCACCGTCCATTGGTCCTGCTGGTCGCCGCCGGGCGTGCCGAAGGCCATATAGGGCTGGCCGTCGCGCAGCGCCAGGCCCGGCGACAGCGTGGTGCAGGGGCGCTTGCCGGGCTGCAGCTGGCCGGGCACGCCCTCGTCCAGCCAGGTCATCTGCAGGCGCGTGGTCAGCGGAAAGCCCAGGCCCGGCACGACCGGGCTGGACGACAGCCAGCCGCCCGACGGCGTGGCGGCCACCATATTGCCGTCGCGGTCGATGACGTCGATCTGGCAGGTGTCGCCCACGAACAGTTCGCGCGCGGCCCACTCGGACACGGGCGGCAGCGCCGCGAAGGTCGGCTCGCCCACGCCGAAGCGGGTGTCGGAGGCCGCCAGCGTGCGCGCGGCCGCCTCCAGATCCGGCAGGCGCGGCGCGCGTGCGCCGGGGCTGCCCGGCTGGAATGCGCGCGAGGCCTGCGCGCCGATGCCGGCGGCGCGGGTCCGCGCGTAGTCGTCGCTCAGCAGATCGGCCAGCGGCACCTGCGCGAAATCGGGATCGCCGTACCAGGCGCAGCGGTCGGCGAAGGCCAGCTTGGCCGCCTCGGCCACGCGATGCACGAATTCCGGCGACTGCGGGTCCAGGCCTTCCATGCCCAGGTGGCGCAGCATGGCCAGCTGTTGCAGATGCACGGGGCCTTGCGACCAGACGCCGCATTTGGCCACGGTGTAGCGGCCGTAGTCCACGGTCAGCGGCTCGTCGTAAGTGGCGCGCCAGTCGGCCAGGTCGGACTTGCGCAGCAGGCCGCGATTGCGCTGGCCGGTCGTGTCGCGCACCGGTTCGCCGCTGTAGAAGGCGTCGATCGCGTCGGCGACGAAGCCGCGATACCAGGCGTCCAGCGCCGCGTCGATGCGCCCGCGCCGGTCGGCGCCGGCGGCATGCGCATGGTCCAGGATGCGGGTATAGGTGGCCGCGATCGCGGGCGTGCGGAACAGGGTGTCGGGCGTGGGCACCCGGCCGTCGGGCAGCCAGACCTCGCGCGAGCTGGTCCATTCGTCGCGAAACAGCGCCTGCACCGCCAGGATGGCCTGGGAGATGCGCGGCACCAGCGGAAAGCCGTTGCGCGCGTAGTCGATGGCCGGGCGCAGCACCTCGGCCAGTTCCCAGGTGCCGTAGTCGCGCAGCAGCGTCAGCCACGCGCCGAACGCGCCGGGCACCGTGGCCGGCAGCAGCCCGATGCCGGGCACCAGGTCCAGGCCCAATCCGCGGAAATGGGCGGGCGTGGCCAGGGCCGGCGCCGGTCCCTGGCCGCACAGCGCGCGCATGCGCCGCTCGCGTTCGCTCCAGAGCAGGATGGGCACCTCGCCGCCCGGCCCGTTCAGGTGCGGTTCGACGATCTGCAAGGTGAAGCCGCCGGCCGCCGCCGCGTCATAGGCGTTGCCGCCGCGCTCCAGCACGCCCATCGCGACTTGCGTGGCGAGCCAGTGGGTGGACGAGACCACGCCGAACGTGCCGCGGATTTCGGGGCGGGTCGTGAAGGAGGCGTTCATGGGCGGTTCCTGGCGGGAAGATGTCCGCAGTATAGGATCATGAAATAACTGGATTTACCTTTGTTGGCATAATTGAATAACCAACTGGTTATAGGAAAAATCGTGAACTGGGACGCGGCCCGTCTGGCCAACCGCCTCAAGCACCGCCATCTGGTGCTGCTGCTCGACATCGCCAGGCATGGCTCGCTGACGCGGGTCGCGGCGGCGGCGGGCGTCAGCCAGCCGGCGGTCACCAAGGCGCTGGCCGAACTCGAAGACATCTTCGGCGCGCGGCTGTTCATGCGCACCGGGCGGGGCCTGCAGCCCACCGCGCTGGGCAGCCTGGCCCTGGTGCGCGCGCGCCACATGCTCAGCGACCTGGACTTGTGGGCGCGCGAAGTGGAAGCCCTGCACGCGGGCCGCTCGGCGCATCTGCAGGTCGGCGTCGTGCCTTACGTATCGAGCGCGCTGCTGACCCAGGCCATCGGCCTGCTGCACCAGCGCCACGGCGTGACGCTCAGCCTGCACCGCGCGACCACCGATCATCTGGTCCCGATGCTGCGCCAGCACGAACTCGACTGCATCATCGGCCGCGCCACCTCGTCGGTGGCGCAGGACGACCTGATACACCGCGCGCTCTACCGCCAGCGTCCGCGCCTGATCGCGCACGGCCGGCTGGCCCAGCGGCTGGCGCGGCGCCGGCCGGACTGGGCGGCGGTGGCGGCGCTGGACTGGGTGCTGCCGGCGGCCAATACGCCGACGCGGCAACTCATCGTGGAGCACTTCATCCGCGCGGAGCTGAGCCCGCCCAGCCCGGTGCTGGAAGCCTATTCGACCGACGTGATCGAAGGCCTGCTGGCCATGAACGAAACCTTCGTCTCGGTCGTGCCCGAGGACATCGCGCGCGAGCTGTGCCAGCGCGGCAAGCTGGGAATGGTGCCCTGGGACTTCGGCTGGGAGCTGCCGCCGATCAACCTGATCCGGCGCAAGCGCCAGCAGCCGCTGGCGGCCGAAACGTATTTTTCCGATATCTTGCTGGATCTTTGTGGCGAGATGGCGGGCTGAACCGGGGGGGGCGATGGGTTCCGCGCGTTGGGCGGTTGATTCCTTGTGTCGGATGTCTCGCGCTGCACCCATCCTACGGCGGTCGCGCATCCTACGGCGGTCAGGAATCGTACGGTGGTTGGGAATCACACGGCGATAGGGAATCGTAGGATGGGTGCAGCGCGAGATTCCTTATGCAAGAATCCATACATCAAGCGCGCGAAACCCATCGGGCGGCAACCGCCGCCATCCCTACGCAGCCAGTTTGCCGCGCGCAATATCCAGCAATTCAGCGGCCGCCGATTCGGGCGCGGCGTCGTTGTTGACCCGCAGCAGCCGGCAGCGCGGCGGCACCGTGTATGCCTGGGTGGCGCGCGCCAGCCGCTGCGCGATCTGCTGGGCGTTTTCGCGGCCGCGGCCGGCCAGCCTGCGGGCCAGGAGCGCCGGGGCCACCGTGACCTCCACCGCGGTCAGCGCCGGATAGCGCGCATGGGCCTGCGGCAGGTGCGCGCGCGAGCCGTTGATGATGACGGCCGCGCCGCAGGCCAGCCAGGCGTCGATTTCCACGCCGATGCCGTAATGCAGGCCGTGGCTGCTCCAGCGCAGCGCGAAGCAGCCCAGCGCCGCGCGGCGGCCGAATTCGTCTTCGGTGAGGCTGAGCGAGTCTTCGCTGTCGCCGCTTTCGCGGGTGATGTAGCGGTGCGCCACCAGCACCGGTTCGTCGCCGCGCAGGTGCGTGCGCAGCAGGCGCAGCAGCGTGTCCTTGCCGCTGCCCGAGGCGCCCATCAGGTAGATCAGGCGCGTGCCGTCGGCCGGGGCGTAGGAGACGTTCATTGCGCGGCCGGGCCTTGCAGATACGCCGCGCCGGCGGCGTCGGCGCAGCTGCCGTCGAAACCGTAGTGCCTGGCCGCGACGAAGTCGGCGCCGGGCTCGGGCTGCACATAGACGCTGACGCCCGGCACCGGCATGGCCTGGCCGCGCAGCGGATCGGCGAAGGCCGCGATGCCGGCCCGCGCCCGCGCCAGCGCGTCGCCGTCGAGCTTGCCGGTCAGCGTGATGTGGAAGGTATAGGTATCGAACACATAGGGGTAGCCCCAGCGCGCCAGCATGGCCTGCTGCGCGGGCGTGAGCGATTGCGGCTGGCGCCTGGCGGTCTCCTCGGGCGTGGGCGGGGCGCGCAGCGGGTCCAGGTCGCGCACGGCCGCGTCGGCCAGTTCCTGGATGCGGGCCCGGCCCGGCGCGTCGGCGTCGGCGATGCGCCAGGCCAGGAAACCGCGCAGCGGTTCGCAGTCCAGCTGCAGCGAGAACGGGCTGCGGCCGTCGGCCAGCCGGCGGGCGGCGGCGTCGACCTCGTGAGGACTGGCGCCGGAGCGCAGGCGGAAGGGCGGCTTCAGCGTGGCGTGCAGGCCGTAGTGGCGCGGGGCCTCGGTCCATGCGCGCGGAAAATCGGCCTGCCCGGGCAGCGCGGCCAGCGCCTTGCCGGTGTCGGCGCAGCGGCCCAGCCAGCGGCTGCCGTATTCGCGCCAGGGGCCGGTGGGAGCCAGGTACAGGGCGTAGCGATGGGCCTGCGGCATGGTCAGGCCGCCATGCGCTGGGGCTGGCCGTCGCCGAAGGCGCGGCTGGCGTAGCGCAGTTCGCCGCCGACGATGGCGGCGCACACGCGCGGCAGGCCCGGCATGCGGTCGTCGACCACGATGGCGTCGGCGATCAGGCCCGGCGCCAGCGCGCCGCGGTCTTTCAGGCCGGCGGCGCGAGCGGGATTCAGCGACACCAGGTTCCAGGCCTGGGCCAGCGGCAGCACGCCGTCGCCGGCCAGGCGCAGCGCGGCCGCCAGCGGCGCGGGATAGTAGTAGTCGGAGGTCAGCACGTCGCACAGGCCGGCGCGCACCATCTCCGTGGCGCTGGGCGCGCCGGTGTGGCTGCCGCCGCGCACCACGTTGGGCGCGCCGAACACCACGGCGTTGCCCAGGTCGCGCGCCACGCCGGCAGCCTCGCGGGTCAATGGGAATTCCGCCACGCTGCAGCCCAATTGGTGGTAGTAGCGGCGCGTGGCGGCGTCGGGATCGTCGTGCGAGGCCACCTTCAGGCCGGCCTCGCGTGCGCAGGCGGTCAGTTCGCGCATAGCGTCGGCCACGGAATCGGCGGCGGCCATGGCGGCGCGGATGCGGTCCTGGAACACGTCGAGGTCGCATTCCGCGCGGTGCGCGTACTGCAGCAGCTTGCGCTCGTCGCCCAGCCGCCGCGCCATACTGGGCAGGTGGTCGTTGAGCGCCAGGAAGCGCACGCGGCCGTCGCGTATCCATTGCTGGGCGATGTCCAGCCCGCCCACGTGATGGGTCTCGAAGCGCAGGTGCACGTAGTGCCGCGCGCCCATCAGGGCCCGCATGCCTTCGAGCGCGTCGAACATGCGCTCGGCGTAGCTCTCGCCGCGCAGGCCGCCTTCCCAGGACAGCGTGACGCCGTGGAATTCGGTGGTGATGCCATTGGCCAGCAGCTGGCGGTCCACGTCGAACAGCGCGCCCTGGTAGGGGAAGGTCACGCTGGGGCGCGGCATGATGGCGCGCTCGAAGGCGTCGCCGTGCAGGTCCACGATGCCGGGCAGCACCAGCAGGTCGCCGGCGTCGAACCAGGCGGCGCCGCGCGCGGCGGGAGCCGCCGAATCGTCGATCAGCCCGCCGTGGAAACGCAGGCTGGCCTGTTGGACGCCGCGCGGCGTCAGGATGCGCTGTCCGGTGATGCCGGCCAGGGGCGAGGGGGCAGGGGTGCGTGAGTTCATGGCGCCAAGTTAGCGGGCTTGCATTACAACCAGATGTCTAGATGAGTGAGGCCGGCCCGCCGGATTCAGGGGGCGCCGCGGTGCCGGTTCAGCCTTCGTCCGTGACCATCAGCTGCACCAGGTCGCCGACGAAGCGGGCCACGCTGTACTGCAGCGGCGCGCCTTGCTGGTCCACGTTCAGCGCCTCGACCTGGAGGATGGGGCGGGTCTTGGGCTGGCCCAGCAGGCGGGCGATTTCGGGCGAGGGCAGCGCCGCGGTGATGCGCGACCACTTGCGGGTGTAGTCGCCGATGCCGTAGTGCGCATAGACCTTGGAGATCGAACGCTGGGACGCGAGGCGCTGCGCGAAGTCGGGGAAGCGCTTTTCGTCGAAGTAGTGTTCCGAGACGCTGATGGGGCGGTTTTCCGCCTTGCCCACGATCTGCACGCGCAGCAGCGCCGCGCTGCGGGCCAGCCCCAGGTGCCTGGCGATCTCGGCGGCGCGCAGCGACTGGCTGCCCAGCACCTCCTGGTGGCCCAGCATGCCCTGGCTGCGCAGGTTCTCGGAAAAGCGCGTGCGCTTGCCGATGGCGTAATCGATGGCGTGTTCCTGCACGAAGGTGCCGCGGCCCTGTTCGATCCGGACCAGGCCGCTTTGCTCCAGCTCGCCCATGGCGCGCCGTATCGTGTGGCGGTTGACCGAGAACTTGGCGGCCAGCTCGGGTTCGGAGGGCAGCTGTTCGCCCGCCGCATAGAGCTTGTTGCGGATGTCGTCCGCAAGCGATTCGCCGATTTGCCGCCAGACGGCGATGCCGGAACCTCTTTCAACCATGGAGTGCGCTCGTACTGTCATATCCGCTCTTCAAGAATGGCCACGATTGTGCCCGATGCCGCGGCCGCCGCAAAGGCGCAGCAACTGTCATCAAAAATTCACGCCCGGCTGTTGAACTTGGATTTCGAACCGATCATACTTCATCCAGTCGTCTAGACGTATGGAGGAATCTTGGAACACCCACAGACAGGACAACCGGCAACCGACGCCCGGCGCGCGGCCTGGATGCGCGTGCTGGCGCTGGCCGACGCCGGCGCGCTGGACGGCGCGTTCAGCGCGCTGGGCCGGCTGCCCCAGCATCGCACGCTGCGCCCGGCCCAGACCGGCATGGCCATGGTGCGCGCCCGCAGCGGCGGCACCGGCGCCCGCTTCAACCTGGGCGAAATGACCGTGACACGCTGCGCGGTGACGATGGGCGAGGGCGTGGTCGGCGTGGCCTACGTGCAGGGCCGCTCGCTGCGCCATGCGGAACAGGCCGCCGTGGCCGACGCCCTGCTTCAGCTGCCTGAATGGCATGAAACCGTGCAGGCGCAGCTCATCGCGCCGCTGGCGCGCCAGCATGCCGAAAAGGTCGAGCGCCAGGCCCGCGTGGCGGCGCAGACCAGGGTGGAATTCTTCACGATGGTGCGAGGCGAGGACTGACATGCAACAACCGATACTGGCCGCCGCCGCGGCCCCGGGCCGCACGCTGTTGCCCGGTTTCGCCGATCCGGTGGACGACGCGCAGGCCACCTTCCGCGCCGCGCTGGACGCGCTGGCCCATCCCGGGCGCATCCACGAAATCACGGCCGAAAGCGGCGTGCCGGCGGGCCTGTCGCCCGCCATGACGGCCCTGCTGCTGACGCTGGTCGACGTCGACACGCCGCTGTGGCTGCCGCAAGGCGCGAGCGCCGATACGCTGGCCTTCCTGCGCTTTCATTGCGGCTGCCCCATCGTGCCCTCGCCCGCGCTGGCGCGCTTCGCCGCGGCGCCGGCCGGCTTCGAGGCCCCGGCGCTGTCGGCCTGCCATCCGGGCGACCCGGCCTATCCCGATCAGTCCACCACGCTGCTGATCGAAGTCGCGTCGCTGGATGCCGGACCGCAGGCCATGCTGAGCGGCCCGGGCATCCAGAGCCGCCAGGCCCTGGCCGCGGCCGGGCTGCCGGAAGGCTTCTGGCGCGAATGGCGCCTCAATCACCAACGCTTTCCGCTGGGCGTCGACGTGCTGCTGACGCAGGGCCGGCGGATCTGCGGCCTGCCGCGCAGCACGCGCGTGGAGAACTGACATGTACGTAGCCGTGAAAGGGGGCGAGCGCGCCATCCTCAATTCCTACCGCATGCTGGACGACTACCGTCGCGGCGACCGCGAGGTGCCCGAACTGAGCCTGGCGCAGATCCGCGAACAGATGCCGCTGGCCGTGTCGCGCGTGATGGCCGAAGGCTCGCTCTACGATCCGCAGCTGGCCGCGCTGGCGCTCAAGCAGGCCGCCGGCGACGTGATCGAGGCCGTGTTCCTGCTGCGCGCCTATCGCACGACGCTGTCGCGCTACGGCTACACGCAGCCGATAGACACCGGCCGCATGCGCCTGCAGCGCCGCATCTCGTCCACCTTCAAGGACCTGCCCGGCGGCCAGATCCTGGGCCCCACCTATGACTACACCCAGCGGCTGCTGGACTTCTCGCTGCTGGCCGGACGCGAGGCCGACTCGCTGCCCGCCGGCGACGAAGCCCTGGACAGCGCCATGCCGCGCGTGACCGACCTGCTGGCGCAGGATGACCTGATCGACGCCGAGCCGGTTCCGCCCGGCGATCCCGAACCCTTCGACCTGACCCGCCAGCCGCTGGATTTCCCGGCCTCGCGCGCCGCGCGGCTGCAGAACCTGGCGCGCGCCGACGAAGGCTTTCTGCTGTCGATGGGCTATTCCACGCAGCGCGGCTACGGCAACACCCATCCCTTCGCGGCCGAGATCCGCTACGGCGCGCTGGAAGTGGAAATGCACATCGAGGAACTCGGCTACGCCGTCACCGTGGGCGAGATCGAAGTGACCGAATGCCAGATGGTCAGCCAGTTCGCGGGCAACGCCGAGGAAGGGCCGAAGTTCACGCGCGGCTACGGGCTGACGTTCGGCTACGGCGAACGCAAGTCCATGTCGATGGCGCTGGTGGACCGCGCGCTCAAGGCCGCCGAGTTGGGCGAGCTGGCCGATTCTCCGGCCAACGACCACGAGTTCGTGCTCTACCACAGCGACAACGTCGAGGCCTCGGGCTTCGTGCAGCACCTGAAGCTGCCGCACTACGTGGACTTCCAGGCCAACCTGGAACTGCTGCGCCGCATGCGCGCCGAGCGCGACGCGCCGCAGGCCGCGGACAAACAACTGATGGACGAGGCGGTTTCCCCATGACGACGCAACAACAGGCCGCGGTCGCGCGCGACGACCACTACAACTTCGGCTACCTGGACGAATCCACCAAGCGCATGCTGCGCCGCGCGCTGCTCAAGGCGGTGGCGATTCCCGGCTACCAGGTGCCGTTCGGCAGCCGCGAGATGCCGCTGCCCTACGGCTGGGGCACGGGCGGCATCCAGGTCACGGCCGCCATCATCGGGCGCGGCGACGTGCTCAAGGTGATAGACCAGGGCTCGGACGACACCACTAACGCGATCAACATCCGGCGCTTCTTCGGCCGCGTCACGGGCGTGGCCACCACGCAGTCCACGCCGGCGGCCACCATCGTGCAGACGCGCCACCGCATTCCCGAGACGCCGCTGGCCGCCGGCCAGATCATGGTGTTCCAGGTGCCCATTCCCGAGCCCCTGCGCTGGCTCGAACCCAGCGAAACCGAGACCCGCACCATGCATGCGCTGGCCGAATACGGCGGCATGCACGTCAAGCTGTACGAGGACATTGCGCAGCACGGCCGCATCGCCACCACCTACGACTACCCCGTGATCGTCAACGACCGCTACATGATGCGGCCGTCGCCCATCCCCAAGTTCGACAATCCCAAGCTGGACGGCAGCCCGGCGCTGATGCTGTTCGGCGCGGGCCGCGAAAAGCGCGTCTACGCCGTGCCGCCATACACCCGGGTCAAGAGCCTGGACTTCGAGGACCACCCCTTCGAAGTGCAAAGCTGGAGCGAGCACTGCGACCTGTGCGGCTCGCGCGAGAGCTTCCTGGACGAAATCATCCTGGACGACGCCGGCACGCGCCGCTACGTCTGCTCGGACACCGAATACTGCAACGATCGCCAGGCGCGCCAGCGCCCGGACGCCAACCCGGACGAGGCCGCGGCATGAATCCCCAAGCGAATCCCCTGCTGTCCGTGCGCGGCATGACGCGCACCTGGGACGGCGTGCACGGCTGCCGCGACGTCAGCTTCGATCTTTATCCCGGCGAGGTGCTGTGCGTGGTCGGCGAGTCCGGCTCGGGCAAGAGCACGCTGCTGTCGGCGGTGTCCCACCAGACCCGGCCGCAGGCCGGCAGCGTCTGGTACGACACCCGCGACCAGGGCTTCACCGACCTGGCCGCGCTGCCGGCCGCGCGCCTGCGCCTGCTGGCGCGCACCGACTGGGGCTTCGTGCGCCAGAACGCGCGCGACGGCCTGCGCATGCAGGTCAGCGCCGGCGCCAACATCGCCGAACGCCTGATGGCCGTGGGCGAGCGCCATTACGGCGAGCTGCGCCGCGTGGCCGGCAACTGGCTGCACAAGATGGAGATCGACGTCGGCCGCCTGGACGACGCGCCGGTATCGTTTTCGGGCGGCATGCAGCAGCGCCTGCAGATCGCCCGCAACCTGGTGACCCATCCGCGCCTGGTGTTCATGGACGAACCCACGGCCTCGCTCGACGTGTCGGTGCAGGCGCGCCTGCTGGACCTGCTGCGCCAGCTGGTGACCGACCTGGGCCTGGCGGCCATCGTGGTCACGCACGACCTGGCCGTGGCGCGCCTGCTGGCGCACCGGACCCTGGTCATGCGCGGCGGCGAGGTGGTCGAAAGCGGGCTCACCGACCAGATCCTCGACGATCCGCAGCACCCCTATACCCAATTGCTGGTGTCCTCCATTTTGCAGAGCTGAGCATGCGCGCAACCACTCCGATGATCGAGGTGCGGGGCCTCGGAAAAATGTTTACCCTGCACAACCAGGGCGGCATGCGGCTGCCGGTGCTGGAGGCGGTCGACTTCGACGCCGCGGCCGGCGACTGCCTGGTGCTGGCCGGGCCGTCCGGCACCGGCAAGAGCACGCTGCTGCGCTGCCTCTACGGCAACTATCTGGCCACCGAGGGCAGCATCCGCGTGCGCGCCGAAGACGGCTGGGTCGAGCTGGTGGGCGCGCCGGAGCAGCGCATCCTGGCGCTGCGGCGCGACGTGATCGGCTACGTCAGCCAGTTCCTGCGGGTGATTCCGCGCGTGGCCGCGCTGGACGTGGTGGCCGAGCCGCTGCGCGCGGCCGGCGTGCCGGCCGACGAGGCGCGCGCCCGCGCCGCCGCGCTGCTGCGGCGCCTGAACGTGCCCGAACGCCTGTGGGGCCTGGCCCCGGCCACTTTCTCCGGCGGCGAGCAGCAGCGCGTGAACATCGCGCGCGGTTTCATCGCCCGCCATCCGATCCTGCTGCTGGACGAGCCCACCGCCTCGCTGGACGCCGACAACCGCCAGGTGGTGATCGACCTGATCCTCGAAGCCCGCGCCCAGGGCCGCTGCCTGCTGGGCATATTCCACGACGCCGAGGTGCGCGACGCCGTCGCCACCCAGACGCTGGAATTGCGCCCAGCCGTGACCGCCACCGCGATGGAGGCCTGACCATGCACAGCACTTATCTCACCCATGCCCGCGTCGTGCTGGCCGACCGCGTGCTGGAAGACAGCGCGGTGCTGATCGATGACGGCCGCATCGTGGCCGTCGAGCCGGCCGGCGCGCGCGCCGGCCGCGAAGTCGACCTGCAGGGCCAGGTCCTGCTGCCGGGCCTGATCGACCTGCATTGCGACGCCATCGAAAAAGAGGCCGAGCCGCGCTCGCGCGTGCTGTTCCCGCTGGACTTCGCGGTGGCGCAGGTGGACCGCCGCAACGCCGCGGCGGGCATCACCACGCCTTATCACGCGCTGTCCTTCGCCAACAGCGAATGGGGCGTGCGCAACAACCAGACGGCCGCCGAAGTGGTGCGTACGGTGCGCGCGTTCCGTGGCCACAGCCTGGTCGACAACCGCATCCACTGCCGCTACGAGGTCACCGACGCCACCTCGGTGGACGTGCTGAGCGCGCTGATGGACGAGGGCGCGGTGGACCTGCTGTCGGTCATGGACCATTCGCCGGGGCAGGGGCAGTTCAAGACGCTGGAGTCCTATCTGCAATACATGATGGGCAACCACGCCATGAGCCGCGAGCAGGCCGAGGAAGCGGCGCAGGCCAAGAGCCGCGCGCGCGACGGCGCGGTGGCGCGGGTCGAGACCTTGCTGGCGCATGCGCAGGGCCTGGGCATCCCCACGGCCAGCCACGACGACGATTCCATTCACCGCATCGCCACCATGCGCAACCTGGGCGTGGCCATGAGCGAGTTCCCCATCAACCTGGATACCGCGCGCGCCGCGGTGTCTTGCGGCCTGCCCACCATCCTGGGCGCGCCCAACGTGCTGCGCGGCCAGAGCCAGAGCGGCTCGATGCGGGCCATCGACGCGGTGCGGGCCGGCGTGGCGAGCTGCCTGTGCTCGGACTACCAGCCTTCCACGCTGATCGCCGCCGTCTTCGCGGTGGCGGCGCAGGCCGAGCTGACGCTGGCGCAGGCGGCCGCGCTGGTCACGCTGAATCCCGCGCAGGCCTGCGGCCTGTCGGACCGCGGCCGCATCGCGCCCGGCATGCGCGCCGACCTGGTGGCGGTGGCGCAGGTGGGCGGCCAGCCGTTGATCAGCCACACCTGGTCGGCGGGCCGGCTGGTATTCTCCACCCACTACCCGCCCTTGCGCGCCGGCGCGGCGCTCGAACCCGAGGCCCAGGGCCTGGCGGCCTGAGACAGCAGGAGCAAGCCGATGGACCCCATCGTGACCGCCGTGGCGCGCAGCGCCGCGCACACGTTCAGCAAGTCCGTGGTGCCTGAAATCATGTTGCTCAAAGGGCTGGGCGTGGAGGGCGACGCCCACCTCGGCGTCACCGTCAGGCACCGCTCGCGCGTCAAGGCCGACCCCAGCCAGCCCAATCTGCGCCAGGTGCACCTGATCCACGCCGAATTGCACGACGAATTGCAGCTGGCCGGCTTCAACGTGGCCGAAGGCACGATGGGCGAGAACATCACCACTCGCGGCATCGACCTGCTGGCGCTGCCGCGCGGCGCCTGGCTGCACCTGGGCGCCGGCGCGGTGGTGGAGATCACCGGCCTGCGCAATCCCTGTGCGCAGCTGGACCACTACCAGCAGGGCCTGACCGCCGCGGTGCTGGGCCGCCATCCGGACGGCAGCCTGATGCGCCGGGCCGGGGTCATGGGCATCGTGCTCGAAGGCGGCGAGGTCCGGGCCGGCGATGCTATTCGCGTGACGCTGCCGGCCTTGCCGCACCTGGCGCTGGAACGTGTTTGAAATATCCTGCGCGGCCCCGGACGCGGGCCCGCGCATCTGGTTAAATGGGAACTGGAGCGCTGCCGCATTTTCCGCCGGCGGCGCGCCTTTTTTCCGGAGCGCGCGATGGCACGATTCAATTTCACCCAGGATCCCGAAGAACCCGATCTGTGGGCGGCCGAAAACGTCGCCGTGGGCGCGGATCGCCCGCCGATCCACGTCATGATCCAGACCGACGGCGAGGAACCCGGCAGCGGCGCGTCCAAGGCGGTCAAGAACATCCTGGACACCCTCGACGAGCAGATCCTGGCCGCCGCCGATTTCCTGCTCGACAACTATTCCTACGAACACTACAAAAAACTGGGCATCGAAGACGCCCAGCTGCTGCCCGAGGAAACCGCCGAGGCCATGGCCGAGAAGGCCGTGCTGCGCGCGCTGTGGCTGTTCGACGAGGACGGCGACGGCTATGAACTGTGGTTCACGCTGCCCTGGGACCCGGTGCACACCTACGACGTGGAATTCGAGGACGGGGCGCCGGTGTCTTGCTCGGTCAATGACTGAATGACCGAAACCTAACGGACCAGCTCGAACCGGCTGGCCCGCGCCTCGCCCAGCGAATCGTCATAGCGGTAGCGCAGCTTTACAGATTGCCCCTTGCGCACCGCCGTGGCGCCGGCGCCGTCGAGCACCACGTCGATTTCCCGGCCCATGAATTCGGTGCAGTCGGTGTCGGCGCGCGCGCCTTCGGGGATCTCGGCGCTGCGGACCCTGAGCCTGAACATCAATTGGCTGATTTCGGTGCCGTCGATGCGGAACTGGCGCATCTGCATGGGCGGGCTGGCGGCGGTGCCGCCCAGGTTGCAGGATATGCGCGTCCAGGCGTGCGAGGCGGGGGCTGCGGCCATCAGGGCGACGGCCGCCACGGTGCAGCGCAAGCGTAGGGAAATCATGGCTGGATCGGGCAGGGCTTGCCGGGGGCTTATATGTTGCTCCCGGCGACTGCGACGGTCAAGACGCCGCGACCCCGCCCGCGGCCTCTTTGGCCGGTGCTTCCTCATCGGCGGGCTGGCGGCCTTCCAGCTTGGCGATGACGGCGGTGGCCAGGCTGTTGCCGACCACGTTGGTGGCGGTGCGGCCCATGTCGAAGAACTGGTCGATGCCCATGATCAGCAGCAGGCCGGCCTCGGGCAGGTTGAACATCGGCAGCGTGGCGGCCACCACCACCAGCGAGGCGCGCGCCACGCCGGCCATGCCCTTGCTGGTCACCATCAGCACCAGCAGCAGCGTCAGCTGCTGGGTGAAGCTCATCGGGATGCGGTAGGCTTGCGCGATGAACAGCACCGCGAAGGACTGGTACATCATCGAGCCGTCCAGATTGAAGGAATAGCCCAGCGGCAGCACGAAGCCCGAGATGCGCTTGGGCACGCCGAAGCGCGAGAGCGCCTCGATCGTCTTGGGGTAGGCCGATTCGCTGCTGGCCGTGGAAAACGCCAGCAGCGTGGGTTCCTTGATCAGCCCGCCCAGCCGGCGCACGGACTTGCCCAGGAACAGGTAGCCGATCAAAAACAGCACGCCCCACAGCAGCGCCAGGCCCAGGTAGAACTCGCCTATCAGCTTGCCGTAGCTGACCAGCACGCCCAGACCTTCGGTGGTGATGGCGGCGGCCATCGCGGCGAACACGCCCAGGGGCGCGAAGCGCATGACGTAGTCGGTCACCCGGAACATGATCTTGGCCAGCTCGTCGATCATGTTGTAGAGGGTGTGGTGGCCCTTGCTGCGCACGAAGGACAGCGCCGTGCCGAAGAACAGCGAGAACACCAGGATCTGCAGGATCTCGTTGTTGGACATGGCCTGCGCGATGCTGCTGGGGAAGACGTGCGCGATGAAGGCCTTGAGCGTGAAATCGCCCGTCTTCAGGCCGGAGCTGGCGCCGGCGTCGGGCAGCGTCATGTTCATGTGCGCGCCCGGTTCGAACAGATTGACCAGCGCCAGGCCCAGCAGCAGCGAAACCAGCGAGGCGGCGACGAACCAGATCATCGCGCGCATGCCGATGCGGCCCACGGCGCTGGCGTCGCTCATGCTGGCCAGCCCCGTCACCAGCGTGGCGAATACCAGCGGGGCGATGATCATCTTGATCATGCGCAGGAAGATGTCGGTGACCAGGCTGAAGTAGGCGGCGATGCGGGCGGCCTCCTCGGGAGTTTGCGCGTATCGGTGGCAGAAGTAGCCCACCACGATGCCCAGCACCATGGCGATGCCGATGTAACGCGTCAGCTTCTTAGTGTTCATGATCAAAACGGAAAAACGGCGACCGTGCGCCAGGCCCCGCGGGGGCCGGGTCCGCCGGCATGGGGCGGGCGAGCGGTCGGATGACAGACATGCCAGGGCGATCCCGAGGCTTGCGGGTTTACCCTTGGGCCGCGATGTTAACGCCGCCAAGCTGACAGCCAGTTGTCGCCTCCAGTGGAGCGGATTTGTATCAAATTGGAACAGCGCCACCGCCCCGCGCCGCCATGCCAGAATGCCTGGCCGGCCGCCAAGGCGGCGTCCCGCGACAAAAAAGGAGACTGGAAAATGCAGAAACGAGAACTGTCGGTGCTGGCGTCCGGATACACCTACCTGGAGGGCCTGCGCTGGCACGAGGGCCGCCTGTGGGCGTCGGACTTCTACACCGGCCAGGTCATCGCGGTGGACCTGGACGGCCGGGTCGAGCGCATCTGCGAGGTGCCGCAGCAGCCGTCCGGCCTGGGCTGGCTGCCGGACGGCCGGCTGCTCATCGCTTCCATGAAAGACCGCAAGCTGCTGCGCCGCGAGGCCGATGGCAGCCTGGTCGAGCATGCCGACCTGTCGGCGCTGACCGGCGGGCACATCAACGACATGGTGGTCGACGCGCAGGGCAGGGCCTACGTGGGCAATTTCGGCTTCGACCTGATGAACGGCGCGCCGGTGCGCAACACCACCATCGTGCGCGCGGACCCCGACGGCTCCTGCCGGGTGGTGGCCGACGGGCTGTGCTTTCCCAACGGCTCCTTCATCACCCCGGACGGCGCCGTCATGATCGTCAACGAGACCTTCGGCAACCGTATTTCCGAATTCGACATCCTGCCCGACGGCGGCCTGGGGCCGCGCCGCGACTGGGCCGATTTCGGCCCGCTGCCCGCCAGCGACGACCTGGGCGTGCTGATCGCCGCCTCGGCCATCGGGCCGGACGGCGGCGCGCTGGACGCCGAGGGGGCGCTGTGGGTGGCCGACGCCATCGGCAAGCGCATCGTCCGCCTGGCGCGCGGCGGCCGGATACTGGAGCAGATCGACACCGGCGAGTTCGGCATCTTCGCCGCCGCCCTGGGCGGGCCGGACGGCCGCAGCCTGTTCATGGCCGCGGCGCCCGATTTCATCGAGGCCAACCGCCGCGCCAGGCCCGAGGGGCGCATCCTGGTGACGCGGGTCGACGTGCCGCACGCGGGCCGGCCGTAGGGCCCCCGCACCGGCGCCCTCGTGCTTGCGGCGGGGGCGCCGGGACGGCTTACGCCGTTCGGCGCAGCCCGAATGGCCTGGATACCGCCGGTTGCAAGACCTTTCGGCGAATCCCCCGTAAAATCACCCCATTCAGCAAGACTTCAACCATCTTTCAATAGACAGTACCTAAGGAGGACCACTCATGGCCCTAGTCTCCATGCGCCAGTTGCTCGACCACGCCGCCGAGCACGGCTACGGCATTCCCGCTTTCAACGTCAACAACCTGGAGCAGGTCCAGGCCATCATGGAAGCCGCTGCGGAGACCGACAGCCCCGTGATCATGCAGGCCTCGGCCGGCGCGCGCAAATACGCGGGCGAAGGCTTCCTGAAGCACCTGATCCAGGCCGCCGTGGAATCCTATCCGCACATTCCCGTGGTCATGCACCAGGACCACGGCCAGTCGCCCAAGGTCTGCCAGGGCGCCATCGACCTCGGCTTCTCCAGCGTCATGATGGACGGCTCGCTGAAGGAAGACGGCAAGACCATCGCCGACTACGACTACAACGTCGAAGTGACCAAGAAGGTCGTCGACGTGGCCCACAAGCTGGGCGTGACGGTCGAAGGCGAACTCGGCTGCCTGGGCTCGCTGGAAACCATGCAGGGCGACAAGGAAGACGGCCACGGCGCCGACGGCAAGCTCACCATGGACCAGCTGCTGACCGACCCGGAACAGGCCGCCGACTTCGTGCGCAAGACCCAGCTCGACGCCCTGGCCATCGCCATCGGCACCAGCCACGGCGCCTACAAGTTCACGCGCAAGCCCACCGGCGACATCCTGTCGATCTCCCGCATCAAGGAAATCCACGCCCGCCTGCCCAACACCCACCTGGTGATGCACGGCAGCTCCAGCGTGCCGCAGGAACTGCTGGCCGAAATCCGCGAATTCGGCGGCAACATGAAGGAAACCTACGGCGTGCCCGTCGAGGAAATCCAGGAAGCCATCAAGTACGGCGTGCGCAAGATCAATATCGACACCGATATCCGTCTGGCCATGACCGGCGCGATCCGCCGCTTCTTCGCCGAGAACCCCGAGAAGTTCGACCCGCGCGAATACCTGAAGCCGGCCCGCGCCGCCGCCAAGGCCATCTGTGTGGCCCGCTACACCCAGTTCGGCACCGCCGGCAACGCCAGCAAGATCAAGGCCCTGCCGCTGACCGAAATCGCCGCGCAGTACGCCTCGGGCAAGCTGGCGCAAGTGGTGCAGTAAGCACGCTCGGCAGTGCGGAAGAACGGGCCCGTATTCATGCGGGCCCGTTTTTTTTATGGTCTAGGCGGCGGGCCCGTTGCCGGCGTAGTGCGGGATGCTGCGGTCCACGTGGTGCCAGGACGGCGCGGAACCGGTCCACAGGCTGGCGCGGGCGTGGAAGGCCTCGGGATCGTCCAGCGAGCCGGCCCGCACGATTTCGTAGTCCATGCCTTCGGAGCCGCCGAACAGCGGCGTGCCGCAGGCCGCGCAGAAGCTGCGCATGACGGTGTGGCCGGAGTCGCCCTTGTAGCGGTGCTCCTTGGCCTGGCCGCGCAGCAGCGTGACCGAGCCGGCCGGAAAGATCAGCGCGTGGGCCGGGGCGCCGCCGCTGGAATACTGGCAGTCCCGGCAATGACAGGTGGCGGCGGTCAGGGGCTCGTCGGTGACGGCGTAGCGGACCGCGCCGCACTGGCAGCCGCCGGTCAGGTGCACTTGCGCGTCGGCGGCGGGCCTGCGTTTGAGGGAAGCATCCTGCATACGGCTTGGTCTCCGGGTGGAAGGGGTGCGCCGTGACGCCTGCGGCGGTCGGCGCGCATGGTAAGAGACCACAGCCTAACGCCTGCGCCGGGCGGCGTCGAGGGGAGGGCGGCCGGGCGCCGTCGGCAGCGCCGGGCCGTTTTGCAGTAACCTATGCGCCTTGCAGGTTCGACTTTCCCGCCCTGGCGCTGCCCGAGGCGGGAATCTTCATTATTGCCATAGGCCATTTCCCGTGACTTCTGCTTTGCATCAATCCAGCATCAAGTCCTTGCCGCTGCTGGGCCGCGGTAAGGTGCGCGATATGTACGCGGTAGGCGACGACAAGTTGCTGATCGTCGCGTCGGATCGCATCTCCGCGTTCGACGTGATCCTCGACGACCCCATCCCCGGCAAGGGGCAGGTGCTGACCGAGCTGACCGAATTCTGGCTGCAGAAGCTGGCCCATATCCTGCCCAACCACTCCACCGGCATCAAGCCCGAGGACGTGGTCGCGCCGGACGAGGTGGACCAAGTGCGCGGACGCGCCGTGGTGGTCAAGCGCTTGAAGCCCATCCTGGTCGAGGCCGTCGCCCGCGGCTACCTGATCGGCTCGGGCTGGAAGGACTACCAGGCCACCGGCTCGGTGTGCGGCATCGCGCTGCCGGCCGGCCTGCAGCAGGCCAGCCAGCTGCCCGAACCCATCTTCACGCCGGCGGCCAAGGCCGAATTCGGCATGCACGACGAAAACGTCGACTTCGCCCACGTGGTCAAGGAAGTCGGCCAGGAAATGGCCGAGCGCATCCGCGACGTGACCCTCAAGCTGTACGCCGAGGCCGCGCGCTACGCCGCCACCAAGGGCATCATCATCGCCGACACCAAGTTCGAATTCGGCCTGGACGACGACGGCACGCTCTACCTGATGGACGAAGTGCTGACGCCCGATTCCTCGCGCTTCTGGCCGGCCGACGGCTACCGCGTCGGCATCAGCCCGCCTTCCTTCGACAAGCAGTTCGTGCGCGACTGGCTGGAAACCCAGACCTGGGACAAGACGCCGCCGGCGCCGCGCCTGCCGCAGGACGTGCTGGAAAAGACCGCCGCCAAGTACCGCGAGGCCCTGGACCGCCTGATCGCCTGACCGGTCACAGGCGCACGAAAAGCCGCTCGCCACGAGCGGCTTTTTTTTCGCCTAGGGGTAATCCTGAGTTTGCGTTATCGGGATTTTAGTTAACATGGTAATTGTTACCTCGTTAATTAGATCCCGATCATGCAGACTCCGCACTCCATCCGGCGCGACGGCACCGTCTACGGGGCATTGCTCAACGACCGCGCCACCCTCGAACGCCTGGCGCCCCAGTTCGACGGCGCGCCCTACAAGGCCGCGCCCAAGGCGCCGGTGCTCTACATCAAGTCGCGCAACACTTACGCCGCCGACGGCGCCGTGGTGGAGATCCCCGCCGATCCGGGCGTGGTGCGCATCGACGCGACCATCGGCCTGGTGATCGGGCGGCCCGCCAGGCAGGTACCGGCGGCCCAGGCCATGAGCCACGTGGCCGGCCTGGTGATCGTCAGCGACCTGACCCTGCCGCACGAGAACTACTACCGTCCCGCCGTCGTGCAGCGCAACCGCGACGGCTTCTGCCCCATGAGCGAAGTGCTCCAGGGCCAGCCCGGCTTCGATCTCGACCAGGCCGCGCTGGGCGTGCGCGTCAACGGCCAGCAGGCCTACGAGCGCAGCTTCGCCACGCTGCTGCGTCCCGCCGCGCAGCTGATCGCCGACGTGACCGAATTCATGACCCTGGCCGAGGGCGACGTGCTGCTGCTCGGCCCCGGCGAAGGCTCGCCCGTGGGGCGCGCCGGCGACCGCGTCACGATCACCGTGCCCCGTCTGGGCGAATTGAGCCACAGCCTGGCAGAGGAGAAGCAGGCATGAAGCGCGGACGCATTGTTTACGAGAACCGGACCTGGGACGTCACCGAAGGCGAGGGCGGGGCGGTCAGGCTGCCCGACGGCCGCCTGCTGGCCCAGGCCGACGTGCAATGGCTGCCCCCGATCGAATTCGGCACCATCATCGCGCTGGGCCTGAACTACGCCGACCACGTCAGGGAACTGTCGCGCGAACTCACGGTCACGGCCAAGGACGCGCCGCTGGTATTCCTGAAGGGGCCGAACTCGCTGGTCGGCCATCGCGGCCGCACGCCGCGCCCGCGCGACGCCGCCTTCATGCACTACGAATGCGAGCTGGCCGTGGTGATCGGCCGCCAGGCCAAACGCGTGCGCGCCGCCGACGCGATGGCCTGCGTGGCCGGCTACACGGTGAGCAACGACTATGCCGTGCGCGACTACCTGGAGAACTACTACCGCCCCAATCTGCGGGTCAAGAACCGCGACGCCTCGACCGCGATCGGTCCCTGGCTGGTCGACGCGGCCGACGTGCCGGACCCGCACGCGCTGGGCTTGCGCACCCGCGTCAACGGCCAGGTCACGCAAAGCGGCAACACCGGCGACATGATCCACCGCATTCCCGAACTGATCGAGTACCTGAGCGGGTTCATGACGCTCATGCCCGGCGACGTGATCCTCACCGGCACGCCCGACGGCGTGGTCAACGTGCAGGCCGGCGACGTGGTCGATACCGAAATCGACGGCATCGGCACGCTGACCAACACCTTGGCCGAGGCCTGATTCCATCGTTTCTTGTTGCGCAACGACATCCAGGAGAAAGCGCCATGCGCTGCAATATCCGTCTTGCCGCCGCCATGCTGGCCGCGGCCGCCTCGCTGACCGGTTTCGGCGCGTCAGCCCAGAACTATCCCAATCAGCCCCTGCGCTGGGTAGTGGGCTACCCCGCGGGCGGCGGCACCGACTTCCTGGCGCGCACCACCGGCGCGCAGCTGTCGCGGCAGCTGGGCCAGCCCGTAGTGGTGGAAAACCGCCCCGGCGCGGGCGCCATCATCGCCTCGGAATTCGTGGCGCGCGCGCCCGGCGACGGCTACACCGTGCTGTCGGCCGACAACGGCGTGCTGATCTACAACAGCGCGCTCTACAAGCAGCTCAACTACGAGCCGCAAAGGGATTTCGCGCTGCTGGGCATGATGGGCCGCTCGCCGCTGGTCATCACCGCGGCGCCCAATTCCGGCTTTACCGACGCCAAGAGCCTGCTGGCCGCGCTCAAGGGCGCGCCGGGCAAGTACAGCATCGCCACCGCCGGCGTCGGCAGTCCCCACCACCTGGCGCTGGAACTGTTCCAGCGCGAGGCCCAGGTATCGGTGCTGCACGTGCCCTACAAGGGCGGCGCCCAGGCGCTGCGCGACCTGATGGGCGGGCAGGTGCCGCTGATGATGCTGGACCTGCCCAGCGGCGTCAGCGCGGTGAAATCCGGCAAGGTCGTGCCGCTGCTGGCCATGTCGGCCGAACGCATCCCGCAGCTTCCCGACGTGCCCACGGCGAAAGAGCTGGGCTTTGCCGGCGTCGAAGCCTATACCTGGCAGGGCCTGGCCGTGCCCGCGGCCACGCCGCGCGACGTGCAGGAACGCCTGAGCGCCGAATTGCAGAAGGCCATGGGCGATGCCGACGTGCGCCAGAAACTCTACGACGCCGGCTGGGAAGCGCGTCCCACCAACGCCGCGGACATGAACGCCTACGTCGCGGACGAAAGGCAGAAATGGCGCGCGCTCATCAAGAGCCGCAATATCAGTCTGGATTGAATATCGCCCGTATCACGCAAGAGAAGCCATGAAAATCGATCACCTGATCAACGGCAAGATCGTTGCCGGCAAGGATTATTTCGAAACCGTCAATCCCGCCACCCAGGACGTGCTGGCGGAAGTCGCCGCCGGCGGCGAGGCCGAAGTCGACGCCGCCGTGCGGGCCGCGCAGGAAGCCTTTCCCGCCTGGGCGGCCAGGCCCGCGGCCGAGCGCGCCAGGCTCATGCACAAGTTGGGCGAGCTGATCACCCGGCACGTGCCGGAGATCTCGCAGACCGAGACCAACGACACCGGCCAGACGATCAGCCAGACCGGCAAGCAGCTGGTGCCGCGCGCGGCCGACAACTTCCATTACTTCGCCGAGATGTGCACGCGGGTGGACGGCCACACCTATCCCACGTCCACGCACCTGAACTACACGCTGTTCCATCCGGTGGGCGTGTGCGCGCTGATCTCGCCGTGGAACGTGCCGTTCATGACGTCCACCTGGAAGGTCGCGCCCTGCCTGGCTTTCGGCAATACCGCGGTGCTCAAGATGAGCGAGCTTTCGCCGCTGACCGCGGCGCGCCTGGGCGAGCTGGCGCTGGAAGCCGGCATCCCGGCCGGCGTGCTCAACGTGGTGCACGGCTACGGCAAGGAAGCGGGCGAGCCGCTGTGCGTGCATCCGGGCGTGCGCGCCATTTCGTTCACCGGCTCGACCGCCACGGGCAATCGCATCGTGCAGGCCGCCGGCCTGAAGAAATACAGCATGGAGCTGGGCGGCAAGAGCCCCTTCGTGATCTTCGACGACGCCGACCTGGACCGCGCGCTGGACGCCGCCGTGTTCATGATCTTCTCCAACAACGGCGAGCGCTGCACCGCCGGCAGCCGCATCCTGGTGCAGCAGGGCGTCTACGCCGGCTTCGTCGAGAAGTTCGTGGCCCGCGCCCGGCGCGTGAGCGTGGGCGATCCGCTGGACGAGCAGACCATCATCGGCCCCATGATTTCCCGCGGCCACCTGGCCAAGGTGCGCAGCTATATCGAACTCGGGCAGAAAGAGGGCGCCTCCATGCTGTGCGGCGGCCTGGACGCCCCGGCGGTGCCCGACCGCGTCAGGCACGGCAACTTCGTCGCGCCCACCGTCTTCGCCGACGTGGACAACCGCATGAAGATCGCCCAGGACGAGATCTTCGGGCCGGTCGCCTGCCTGATTCCGTTCAAGGACGAGGCCGACGCCATCCGCATCGCCAACGACACCGCCTATGGCCTGTCCAGCTATGTCTGGACCGAGAACGTCGGCCGTGCGCACCGCGTGGCCGCGGCCATCGAGGCCGGCATGTGCTTCGTCAACAGCCAGAACGTGCGCGACCTGCGCCAGCCTTTCGGCGGCACCAAGGCCTCGGGCACCGGCCGCGAAGGCGGCACCTGGAGCTACGAAGTGTTCTGTGAACCGAAGAACGTGGCCGTCGCCACCGGCTCGCACCCTATTCCGCACTGGGGCGCGTGAGCGTCTGAAATCCCGATAGCACGATAAAGGAGACAACCATGCAACGCCGCCACTTTCTGCAGCTTTGTTCCGCCGCCGCGCTGGCCGCTACCGCCGGGCCGGGCCGCGCCCAGTCCGGCGACTGGCCGGCCAGGCCCCTGCGCGTCGTCGTGCCGTTTCCGCCGGGCGGCACCACCGACATGGTGGCGCGCCTGATCGGCGCCGAGCTGGGCAAGCAGCTGGGCCAGAGCGTCGTCGTGGAAAACAAGCCCGGCGCAGGCACGGTGATCGGCGTGGACTACGTGGCCAAGCAGCCGGCCGACGGCTACACCTTCGTCTGCGTGGCCAACAGCTTCACGGCCAACAAGACGCTGGTCAAGAAACTGCCCTACGACACCGACAAGGATCTGCAGCCCGTGGCGCTGATGGGCCTGTCCGAGCACGTGCTGGCCACCCATCCGTCCAGCGGCCTGAAGACCCTGGCCGACCTCAAGCAGGCGGCGCTGGCCAAGCCCGACACGCTGACCTACGCCTCGTTCGGCAACGGCACCTCGGCGCACCTGGCCGGCGCGCTGCTGTGCCAGATGATGGGCGTGGACATGGTGCACGTGCCCTACAAGGGCCAGGGCCCGGCGCTCACCGACCTGCTGGGCGGGCAGGTCAGCGTGATGTTCGGCAACTGGTCGGAATTCCGCAGCCACGTCGAAAGCGGCAAGCTGGTCGCCCTGGGCATGGCCACGCGCCAGCGTTCGCGCTTCGCACCCGACGTGCCGACGCTGGCCGAGCAGGGCGTGGACCTGGAGTCCAACTCCTGGCAGGGCCTGCTGGCGCCGGCGGGCACGCCCGACGCCGTGGTCCAGCGCGTCAACGCCGAAGTCAACAAGGCGCTGGCCGCGCCCGGCGTGGTGGAGGTTTTCGCCAAGAGCGGCGTGGTCTCGCGGGCCGGCTCGGTGGCGCAGTTCGAGCAGTTCGTCCACAGCGAGATCGGCAAATACGGTGAGATCATACGGCGCGCCAACATCACCACGGGCTGACGCGCCATCGTTTTCAAGGGAACCATCATGGGTAAGCTAGCACTCGCAGCCAAGGTCACGCATGTTCCATCCATCTATCTGAGCGAACAGGACGGCCCGCGCAAGGGCACGCGCCAGGACGCCATCGACGGCCTGACGGAGATCGGCCGGCGCTGCCGCGAGGCCGGCGTCGACACCATCGTGGTGTTCGACACGCACTGGCTGGTCAACGCCGGCTACCACATCAACTGCGCGCCGAATTTCAAGGGTCTGTACACCAGCAACGAGCTGCCGCACTTCATCAGCAACATGGGCTTCGAGTTTCCCGGCAACCCGGCGCTGGGCAAGCTGCTGGCCGAGACGGCCAACGCGTTCGGCGTGGAGACGCTGGCGCACGACGCCACCACGCTCGATCCCGAGTACGGAACGCTGGTGCCCATGCGCTACATGAACGCGGACCGGCAGTTCAAGGTGGTCTCGGTCTCCGCCATGTGCACGGTCCATTACCTGAACGACAGCGCCCGCCTGGGCTGGGCGATCCGGCGCGCCATCGAGGACAAGTACGACGGCACGGTGGCCGTCCTGGCCAGCGGCTCGCTGTCGCACCGCTTCGCGCAGAACGGGCAGGCGCCCGACTTCGCGTTCAGGATCTGGAGTCCGTTCCTGGAACAGCTGGACCGCGAAGTGCTGCGCATGTGGCAGGCCGGCGAATGGAAGGCCTTCTGCGGCATGCTGCCCGAGTACGCGGCCAAGGGCCACGGCGAAGGCTTCATGCACGACACGGCCATGCTGCTGGGCGCGCTGGGCTGGTCGGACTACGACGGCCGGGCCGACCTCGTCACGCCGTACTTCGCGGCCTCGGGCACGGGGCAGGTCAACGCGGTCTTTCCGGTGACGCCGCAGGACGGCGCCGCCATTCCCGCCGCGCAGGCCACGGCCGGCGCCGCGCCGGCGGGGAGGCTCTGACGCCATGCCTCACGTCGTCATCCTCTATACCGGCAACCTCGAAGCGCAGGCCGACATGGGCGGCCTGTGCCGGGCCGTCGCCGACGCCATGCTCACCGTGCGCGCCGAAGACGGCAGCCAGGTCTTTCCCACCGGCGGCACGCGCGTCTACGCCTATCCGGCGCCGCATTACGCCGTGGCCGACGGCGGCGCCGCGGGCCGGGCCGCCGGCGGCGACGGCGACTACGGTTTCGTCTACGTCAACCTGCGCATGGGCGCGGGCCGCTCCGACGCCGTCAGGCAGGCCGCCGGCGACGCGATCGCGGGCAGCGCCCGAAAGCACCTGGCGCCGCTGTTCTCCGATCCGCGCAAGCACCTGGGCCTGACGGTGCAGGTCGACGAAGCGCCGGGCCAGGTCTACGACGCCAAGCACAGCACCCTGCATCCCTTGTTCACGAAGAAATAATCCATGTTTTCCGCAGAACTCCTGACCCGGCTCGCGCAGGAACTCGACCAGAGCCAGAAATCGCGCCAGCAGATCGAACATTTCTCCAAGCGTTTTCCCGGCATGACGGTCGAGGACGGCTACCGCGTGTCGCGCGAATGGGTGCGCATGCAGACCGCCGCAGGCCGCAAGGTCATCGGCCACAAGATCGGCCTGACCTCGCGCGCCATGCAGATCGCCAGCCAGATCGACGAGCCCGATTACGGCACGCTGCTGGACTCCATGCTCTACACCTGCACCGAAGGGCAGGTGCTGGACATTCCGTTCGGCAACTTCATCGCCCCGCGCGTGGAAGTGGAGCTGGCCTTCGTGCTCAAGGCGCCGCTGGCCGGCCCCGGCCTGCCCGGCGGCAAGGAAGTGACGCTGGACGACGTGCTGGCCGCCACCGAATACGTGACGCCGGCCATCGAGATCATCGATGCGCGCATCGAGCAGTTCGACCGCCACACCAAGGCGATGCGCAAGGTGTACGACACCATCAGCGATAACGCGGCCAATGCCGGCATCGTGGTCGGCGCGCGCCGCGCCGCGCCGGCCTCGCTGGACCTGCCCTGGTGCGGCGCCGTGCTGCGCCAGAACGGCGCGGTGGAGGAAACCGGCCTGGCCGCCGGCGTGCAGGGCCATCCGGCGATCGGCGTGGCCTGGCTGGCCAACAAGCTGGCGCCCTGGGGCGAATCGCTGCAGCCCGGCCAGCTCGTGCTGGCGGGATCGTTCACGCGGCCGGTGGCCGCCCGGCCCGGCGACCTGTTCGAAGCCGACTACGGCCCGCTGGGCGCGCTGCGCTTCAGGATGAAAGCATGACGATGACCACGCCTACCCAAACCCCCGTCAACCGCTTCAAGGCGGCCATCGCGCAGAAACAGGCCCAGATCGGGCTGTGGCTGGGCCTGGGCAGCCCGTACTCGGCGGAGATCTGCGCCGGCGCCGGTTTCGACTGGCTGCTGATCGACGGCGAGCACGGCCCCAACGACACGCTGACCCTGCTGTCGCAGCTGCAGGCCATCGCCGCCTATCCCGGCGTCCATCCCATCGCCCGCGTGCCCATGGGGCACGGCGAGGTCGGCGAAATGCTGATCAAGCAGTACCTGGACGTGGGCGCGCAGACGCTGCTGGTGCCCATGGTCGACACGGCGCAGCAGGCCGCGCGCATCGTGCGCGCGGCGCGCTACCCGCAGAACGACGGCCAGGGCGGCATACGCGGCATGGGCGGCGCGCGCGCGTCGGCCTGGGGGCGCCGCGCGGCCTACTACCACGAAGCCAACGCCCAGGTCTGCGTGCTGGTGCAGGTGGAGACGCTCGAAGGCTTGCGGAACCTGGACGCCATTGCCGCGACCGATGGCGTGGACGGCGTGTTCATCGGCCCGGCCGACCTGTCCGCGGCCATGGGCCACGTGGGCGATCCCGGCCATGCCGAGGTGCAGGCCGCGATCGGCGACGCGATCGCGCGCATCCAGCGGGCCGGCAAGGCCGCCGGCATCCTGACCGCCGACGAAGCGCAGGCCCCCCATTACCTGGATCTGGGCTGCAGCTTCGTGGCCGTGGGCCTGGATACCCGCCTGCTGGTGCAGGCCACCAGCGCCCTGGCCGGCCGCTACAAGCGCGCGCAGCCGGCGCCGCAGGGTGGCGCGTATTGACCGGAATCGCGCCGCCCGGCCGCCCGGGCCCATGTCATGGTCCGCTTGTATACAATTTGGCGCTCCCTTGCGCCATTGCCATGACAGAACCCCAGACCCCCGCCGCATCCCGACCCCTGCGCTCGTTCTCCCGCTCCCTGCCGATGGCCTTGCTCCAGGCCCGCGAGTCGGTCATGGTGCGCTTTCGCCCCATGCTGCGCGAGCACGGACTGACGGAGCAGCAGTGGCGGGTGCTGCGCGCCATGTCGGCGGCCGGACGCAGCCTGCGGCCCATGGAAATGGCGCAGATGACCTTCATCAGCATGCCCAGCCTGTCGCGCCTGTTGAAGACGCTGGAGGCCAAGGAACTGATACACAGGAGCCGCCTGAACGACGACCTGCGCGGCGCGGAGTTCGGCCTGACCGAGGCGGGCTGCATGATCGTGGCCGAGATCGCGCCGCATTCGGAATCCACCTACGCGGAAATCGAGAACCTGGTGGGCGCCGAAGACGTGGAGCTGCTGTACCAGGTGCTGGAGCGCGTGGTGGGCCGCCTGGGCGTGCCGAGTGACGGACCGGATTCGGTCTGAATTCCGATAACATTTATTGCGCATTGTTACGCTATACTTCACCGCGACCCAGACAGGAGCGCTACGTATGGTAATGATGCTGCCTTTCCTGACCGGCCTGGTCGCAGTGTGGTTCGGGATGCTAGGAAAGCGCCGCCCCTGCGTGACCTTCTGGCTGCTCACCCTCGCGATCTACGCCGCCTGGTGCCAGTACCACATGACCAGCCCGCTGGCGCTGTCGTTCTGAGGGCGGGCGCATGATCTTCTCCCTCAATCCCGCGCGCGGCTCGCGCATCCTGAACGGCCTGGCCCTGCTGGGCGTCACCGGCGCGCTGGGCGTGGCCTTCTTCTGGCAGTTCGCCTATGGCGAGCTGCCGTGTCCGCTGTGCCTGTTGCAGCGCGTGGCCCTGGTCATGGCTGGCGTGGGTTTTCTGCTGAACCTGCGCCTGGGCCCGTCGCCGATGCACTACGCGATGAGCATCGCCGGCGCGCTGGGCGGCATGCTGGCCTCGGGCCGCCAGGTGCTGCTGCACATCATGCCGGGCGACCCGGGCTACGGCGAGCCCTTCATGGGCCTGCATTTCTACACCTGGGCCTTCATCGCCTTCGTGGCCATCATCGTGTTCTGCGCGGTGATGCTGTCGGTGGACCGCAAGTGGGGCGACAGCATGCTGAAAAAGCCGCTGCCGGCCATCGGCATCGTGGTCATGGCCCTGTTCTTCATCGCGGTGCTGGCCAACGTCGGGGCCACCACGCTGGAATGCGGCTTCGGACCCTGCCCGGACGACCCCACCACCTATCTGTTGCTGGATTCCGGCTCGCCCCGCTAGCGTCCCGCCCCGGACGGGTAAAATAGCCGGTTTCGCGGCCTGGTTCCGCGGTCCTTCCGACCTTGCCGCGGCCCTGGCGCCGCGGTCTCAACTTTCAGACACCGGTTATGACAGCCAAGACTTCCGCAGAGGCCACCCCCGTGGTGGGCGTGATTATGGGTTCTTCCAGCGATTGGGAGGTCATGAAACACGCGGTCGCCATGCTGGAGGACTTCGGCGTGCCCTGCGAGGCGCGCGTGATTTCCGCGCACCGCATGCCCCAGGACATGGCCGAGTACGGCGCCGCCGCCCACGCCCGCGGGCTGCGCGGCATCATCGCCGGCGCCGGCGGCGCGGCGCACCTGCCGGGCATGATGGCGGCGCTGACCGAAGTGCCGGTGTTCGGCGTGCCGGTGCCGTCCAAGTACCTGCGCGGCGAAGACTCGCTGTTGTCCATCGTGCAGATGCCCAAGGGCGTGCCGGTGGCCACCTTCGCCATCGGCGAAGCCGGCGCCGCCAACGCGGCGCTGCACGTCATCGCCACCCTGGCCGCTACCGACGCCGGCCTGCACCAGAAGCTGGTGGCGTTCCGCGCCCGCCAGACCGAGGCCGCGCGCGCCATGAAGGTTCCGCCCGAGGCCTGATCAGAATGACGCTATCCACTGCTTACACGATTGCCCCCGGCGGCTGGCTGGGTCTGCTGGGAGGCGGCCAGCTGGGCCGCATGTTCTGCCACGCGGCGCAAAGCCTGGGCTACAAGGTCGCGGTGCTGGACCCCGCCGCCGAGTGCCCGGCCGGCATGGTGGCCGACCTGCACATCCAGGCCGCCTACGACGACGAGGACGGCCTGGCCCGCCTGGCCGCCACCTGTCAGGCCGTGACCACCGAATTCGAGAACGTGCCGGCCGACAGCCTGCGCACGCTGGCCACCCGCTGCCGCGTCAGCCCGGCCGGCGACGCCGTGGCCATCGTGCAGGACCGCATTGCCGAAAAAACCTTCATCGCCGCCCAGGGCATCGCCGTGGCGCCGCACGCCGCCATCCGCAGCGAAGCCGATCTGCGCGCCGCGCCGGACAGCCTGTTCCCGGGCATCCTCAAGGTGGCCCGGCTGGGCTACGACGGCAAGGGCCAGGCCCGCATCGCCACGCGCGACGAGGCGCTGGCCGCCTTCGCCGAATTCGGCGGCGTGGCCTGCGTGCTGGAAGCGCTGATGCCGCTGGACTACGAGATCTCGGTGGTCCTGGCGCGCGGCTTCGACGGCGCCAGCATGGTGTTTCCGGTGGCGCGCAACGTGCACCGCGACGGCATCCTGGCGGTCTCCACCGCCGCGCCGGTCCAGCAGGACGCGGCCCATGCCGAACGCCAGGCCCGCGCCACCGAGGCGGCGCAGGCCATCGCGCAGGGCCTGGGCTACCACGGCGTGCTGTGCGTGGAATTCTTCGTGCTCCAGGACGGCAGCCTGATCGTCAACGAAATCGCGCCGCGCCCGCACAACAGCGGCCACTACACCATGGACGCCTGCCTCACCAGCCAGTTCGAGCAGCAGGCGCGCGCCATGGCCGGCCTGCCGCTGGGCGGCACCGACCTGCTGGCGCCCGCGGTCATGCTGAACATCCTGGGCGACATCTGGTATCCGTCGGCCACCGCCACCACGCAGCGCGAGCCCGACTGGGCCGCCGCGCTGGCCGTGCCCACCGCCAAGCTGCACCTGTACGGCAAGCGCGAAGCGCGCCGCGGCCGCAAGATGGGCCACATCAACATCGTGGCGCCCACCTTGCAGCAGGCCCGCGACGACGCCGCCCGCGTGGCGGCGGCGCTGGGCATGCAGGCTCCGGAATAAGCGACGCCATGAACGCCTTGCCCACTGCCTGCGCCGGCGACGCGGAGATCGCCTTGGCCGCCCGCCGCCTGCTCGAAGGCGGCCTGGTCGCCTTTCCCACCGAGACCGTCTACGGCCTGGGAGCGGACGCCGAGAACGCGCAGGCGGTGGCGCGGATCTACGCGGCCAAGGGCCGCCCGTCCAACCATCCGGTCATCGTGCACATCGCGCCGCAAGGCGACGTGTCTTATTGGGCGGCCGAAGTGCCGCCGGAAGCGCGCCTGCTGATCGACGCGTTCTGGCCCGGTCCCCTGACCCTGATCCTCAAGCGCGCCGCGCACATCGCCGACACCGTCAGCGGCGGCCAGGACAGCATCGGCATCCGCTGCCCCTCGCATCCGGTGGCGCAGGCGCTGCTGGCGGCCTTCGCGGCCGGCAAGCCGAACGGGCAGGGCGGCGTGGCCGCGCCCTCGGCCAACAAGTTCGGCCAGGTCTCGCCCACGCGCGCCGAGCACGTGCGCAGCGAATTCCCCGAGGAAGTCGCCGCCGGCATGCCGGTGCTCGAAGGCGGCGCCTCGGACGTCGGCATCGAATCCACCATACTCGACCTGTCGCGCCTGGACCGCGGCGCCGGCCCCGTGCTGCTGCGCCCGGGCCACATCAGCGCCGCCCAGATCGAAGCCGTGCTGGGCGTGCAGGTGTTCGCCCCGGACGCGGCCGCGCCGCGCGCCTCGGGCACGCTCAAGGCCCACTACGCGCCGCGCACGGCGCTGGAACTGGCGTCCGACGCCCGTCTGCGCGACGTGATCCAGGGCCGCGACCTGCCGGCCGGGCGCGTGGTCGCCGTCGCCTATGGCGAACCGCCCGCCGCGCTGGACCCCCGGGTGCAATGGCAGTCCGTGCCCGCCGACCCGGCGCGCTACGCCCAGGCCCTCTACGGCCTGCTGCGCGACCTGGACCAACAGGGCTATGCCCGCATCATCGTGCAGGCCCCGCCCGCCACCGAAGCGTGGCATGCCGTCAACGACCGCATCGGGCGCGCGGCCGCGGCGTTCACGCTGGATACGACGGATTTGTGATGGTTTAGGGGCGGCTGGCGCCGTCTGATGGGTTTCGCGCGTTCGATGTCCGGTTTTTCTTCAGGTTTTCTCGCGCTGCACCCATCCTACGTTCGACCGATTGCATCGAACCGTCGAACGTAGGATGGGTGCAGCGCGAGAGTCCTTGAGCAAGAACTCGTATCTCCAACGCGCGAAACCCATCACGCCGCCAGAAACTCCCCAATCCGCTCCACCGCCTGGCGCAGCGGCGGCAGGAACTCCTCGGTCAGCCGTTGCAGCGGCACCCTGGCGGCCTTGACGCTGACGTTGACCGCGCCGCAGGCCTTGCCGCTGGCCGAGCGCACGGGCACCGAGATGGCGCGCACGTTCAGCTCCAGTTCCTGGTCGACGACCGCATAGTCCTGTTCGCGGATGCGCGCGAGTTCGGCGCGCAGCCGGTCCTCCGACACCACGGTGAATTCGGTATAGGGCTGCAGTTCGGTCGCCGCGAAGTAGCGGGCCAGCGCGGGCGGCGGCAATTGCGCCAGCAGCACGCGGCCGATGGAGGTGCAATAGGCCGGCAACCGGCTGCCCAGCCCCATCGACGTGGCCAGCAGGCGATGGACCTCGGAGCGCGCGAGGTACAGCATCTCGTGGCCTTCCATGATGGCCAGCGCGCAGGTTTCGTTGACCGTGGCGCTCAGTTCCTCCAGCACCGGCTGGGCCAGCGAGACGAAGGGCGTGGATGAGAAATAGGCATAGCCCAGCCCGAGGATGCGCGGCGTAAGCACATAGAGCCGGCCGTGCTGCTCGGCCATGCCCAGCAGGGTCAGCGTATGCAGGCAGCGCTGCACCACGGCGCGGGGCAGGCCGGCGCGGCGGCTCAGTTCGGCCGCGGTCTGCGGCTGGCGGCGCGTGCCGAAGGCGCGGATCACGTGCAGGCCGCGCGCCAGCGTCAGCATGTAGTCCGGATCGCCACGCAGCAGGTCGGGGTGATCCTCCGCCGCCAGCGGCGCGGCGTAACCGGGAGGGGGCAGGTTGGGCGGCATCAGTCTGCGCGCAGCGGCGCGCCGGTGCGTTCCTGCAGCGTTTTCAGGGTCATGCCGTCGATCATATCCCGGACCCGCAGCCCCTCGGGCGTGACGTCGATGACCGCGAGGTCGGTGTAGATGCGGTCCACCACGCCCGCGCCGGTCAGCGGATAGGTGCAGCGTTCGACGATCTTGGGCTCGCCGCTCTTGGTGGTGTGCTCCATCATGATGTAGACGCTGCGCGCGCCCACCGCCAGGTCCATCGCGCCGCCCACCGCGGGCGGCTCGCCCGGGCGGCCGAGCGACCAGTTGGCCAGGTCGCCGTTGGCCGCCACCTGCATGCCGCCCATGACGCAGATGTCCAGATGGCCGCCGCGCATCATCGCGAACGAATCCGCGTGATGGAAGTACGAGCCGCCGGCCAGCAGCGTCACCGGCTGCTTGCCGGCGTTGATCAGGTCCAGGTCGGCCTCGCCCTCGGCCGGCGGCGGGCCCATGCCCAGGATGCCGTTCTCGCTGTGCAGCACGATTTCGCGGCCGGGCGGCAGGTGCGCGGCCACCAGCACCGGCATGCCGATGCCCAGGTTCACATAGCTGCCTTCGGGAATGTCGCGGGCCAGGCGGCGCGCCATGGCCTCGCGGCTCAGGGGTTGGAACATGCGGACTCCTTCAGCTCGAGAAGGCGGCGTCGGCCACCTCCGTCACGCGCTTGACGAAGATGCCGGGCGTGACCACGGCTTCGGGCGGCAGCTCGCCCAGCGCCGCCTTGGCGCGCACCTGCACGATGGCGGTGCGCGCCGCCATGCACATCACCGGACCGAAGTTGCGCGCGCTCTTGTTGTAGGTCAGGTTGCCCCAGCGGTCGGCGCGGTCGGCCTTGACCAGGGCAAAGTCGCCGTGCAGCGGTTCCTCGAACACGTGGCCGCGGCCGTTGATGATGCGCGTCTCCTTGCCGCGCGCCAGTTCGGTGCCGTAGGCCGTGGGCGTGTAGAAGCCGCCCAGGCCGGCGCCGGCCGCGCGCAGGCGTTCGGCGATGGTGCCCTGCGGCACGCATTCCAGTTCGATGCGGCCCTGGCGGTACAGATCGTCGAAGACCCAGGAATGCGAGGCCTTGGGAAACGAACAGATCACCTTGCGCACGCGGCCGGCCTTGATCAGCGCGGCCAGGCCGGTTTCGTGGTTGCCGGCGTTGTTGCTGACCACGGTCAGCTCGCGCGCGCCCTGCGCGATCAGCGCATGGATCAGTTCGGTCGGCATGCCGGCTCCGCCGAAGCCGCCGATCAGCACCGTGGCGCCGTCATGGATGTCCGAGACCGCCGCCTCGGGGCTGTCGTAGAACTTGTCGATCATGGAGAACTCCCGTCGGGGCAGGGCGCGGCGGGCGCGCCCGCCGCCTTTAGTTCACGGTGATGTGCGCCTGCTTGATGATCTCGGCGTAGCGCTCCGAGTCCTTCTTCATCAGGGCCGCGAACTGCTCGGTGGTGCCGCCCACGGGCAGGAAGCCCGCGTCCAGGAATTTCTGCCTGACGTCGGGCTCCTTGACGATCTCGCTGATCTCGCGCGCCATGCGCTCGATGATGGGCTTGGGCGTGTTGGCGGGCGCCATCAGCCCGGCCCAGGAGCCGGTCACGAAACCGGGCAGGCCGGCTTCTTCCATGGTGGGGACGCCGGGCTCGGTCGGCCAGCGCTCCCTGCCCGTGAAGGCCAGCGCCTTCAGGCGGTTCTGCTTGACGTACTGCATCGGCACCAGGATGGGGTCGAACACCATGGACACGCGTCCGGCCAGCAGGTCGGCCAGGATGGGGGCGCTGCCCTTGTAGGCCACGTGGGTCATGGTGATCTTGCTCTGCAACGCGAAATCGGCGCCGGTCAGGTGCGCGCTGGAGCCGTTGCCGCTGGAGGCGTAGGTGAGCTTGTCCGGATTCTTGCGGGCGTACTCCACCAGCTCCGCCACGCTCTTGGCCGGCACGTCCTGGGCCACGAACAGGAACAGCGGCAGGTCCGCCATCTGCACCACGGGCGTCAGGTCGGCCGGGCCGTAGTTCAGCTTGTACAGGTGGAAATTGATGATGTAGGCCGGCAGCATGGACAGGAAGGTATAGCCGTCCGGCTCGGCCTTGGCGGCGATGGCCGAGCCCAGGCTGCTGTTGGCCCCGGGCCGGTTCTCGACCACGATGGTCTGGTTCAGGCGCGGGCCCAGCTTTTCCATCACGATGCGGGTCACGATGTCGGTCGAGCCGCCCGGCGTGTAGGGCACGATGATCTTGATGGGCTTGCTGGGCCAGTCGTCGGCCGCCTGCGCCGGGCCGGCCGCCAGGCCGGCGGCGGCCAGGGCGGCGCACATCAGGGTCTTGAGGGTATGGCGGCGTAGCCGCGCGTTGCTTGCAAGGGCCATGGAACTTTGTCTCCTCCATGAGTCGGCGGACTGGGGGGCGCATGTGGCGCGCCTTTTCTTGTGGCGCGCCGCGGCGATCGGCCGCGGCGCGAAAAAAGTATTGCATGCAAGCGTGGGCCGCCGAGACGCCGGGCGGGCCGATAAAGTTCGATCACCGGACAGCCTGTAAACGCCGGGCCCGCGGGGCGCGGACCCCGGGTTTCCACTAGGATGCGTTCCGTTGTTCGCACCGTGGACATCGCTTAATCTGGCTCGGTTTGCGCCGCGGCCGCGCCCGCAGGCAGGCACGGCGTCCATCTCAGGAGAGGCAAAAATGAAGCGGTCCATCTTGTTTGCTGCCGGCGCGCTCGCCCTGGCTTGCGCATCCCAGGCGGCGGTGGCGGGTCCCACGCTGGATGCGGTGAAGAAAAAAGGATTCGTGCAGTGCGGCCTGACCGACGGCGTGTCGGGCTTTTCGGCGACCAACAGCAAGGGCGAATGGGAAGGCCTGGACGTGGACATCTGCCGCGCGGTGGCCGCGGCCGTGTTCGGTGATTCGACCAAATTCAAGGGCACGGCGCTGTCGACCCAGCAGCGCTTCACCGCGCTGCAATCGGGCGAGGTCGACGTACTGTTGCGCACCGTCACGCTGACCCAGACCCGCGATACCTCGCTGGGCCTGTCGGCCGTGGCCGCCAGCTTCTACGACGGCCAGGGCATCCTGGTGAACAAGAAACTCGGGGTCAAGAGCGCCAAGGAACTCAACGGCGCCACCGTCTGCGTGCAGCCCGGTACCACCACCGAACTCAACCTGGCCGACTGGTTCCGCGCCAACAACATCGAATTCAAGCCGGTCGTGATCGACAAGGTCACCGAAGTCGTGCGGGCCTTCGAATCGGGACGCTGCGACGCCTTTACCGACGACTCCTCGCAGCTGGCCGCCGTGCGCGCCACCCAGGTCGCCAACCCCGACGACTACGAAATCCTGCCGGAGCGCTTCTCCAAGGAGCCGCTGGGCCCGATGGTGCGCCAGGGCGACGAGAACTGGCTCGGCATCGTGCGCTGGACCCTGTTCGCCCTGATGGAAGCCGAGGAATACGGCATCACGCAGAAGAACGTGGACGAAATGCTCAAGAGCAAGAACCCCAACGTTTCGCGCATCCTGGGCGTGACGCCGGGCGCCGGCAAGAACATGGGCCTGGATGAAAAATGGGCCTACAACGCCATCAAGGCGGTGGGCAACTACGGCGAGATCTTCGAACGCAACGTAGGCAAGGGCAGCAAGCTCGGCCTGGAGCGCGGCACCAACGCCCTGTGGAGCAAGGGCGGCGCCATGTATCCCTGGCCGATCCGCTGACCGGAATGTGCGTGGACGGCCGCCCCGCGCGGCCGTCCTACGGTGCGAGGGTGAAGTAAGGCGCGTAGCGCCCGTCCGGCGTCTGCCGGAACACGGCGGATACGCGCTGCCCGATCCGCAGCGCGCGCAGGTCGCAATCGACCATATTGCTCAGCAGGATCGGGCCTTCGTCGAGTTCGACGTAGGCCAGGGCATAGGGCGGATCGGCGCGCTCGATGATGCTGAACGCGTACAGGCTGCCTTGGCCGCTCGCCGGTTCCCAGCCGGTGTCGTCGCCGCCGCACAGCGGGCACACGACGCGCGGATACCAGTGGGCGCGCCGGCATCGGTTGCAGGTCTTCAGCAGCAATTGCCCCTGCTGCGCGGCGGCCCAGAATGGCGCGGTCTCGGGATACGCCTGGGCGTAAGGGTCGTTCTGATGGGCGGTTGCGTCGCTAGGCTGGTTCACGCCTTACTCCCGTTCGAAGATCAAGGTGGAATGCGCATGGGCCACGCCCATGACCAGGCCCGGACCCGATGCCAGCGCCAGATTGCAGCCGGGCACCTGCACGGCCGGATGCGCTTCGCCGCGCAGCTGGCGCACCGCTTCGATCACTTTCGTCATGCCGCCGCGGTTCGACGGGTGGTTATTGCACAGTCCGCCGCCGTCGGTGTTGAAAGGCAGCTTGCCGCGTCCGGAGATGAGATTGCCTTCGGCCGCATAGGCGCCGGCCTGCCCCTTCTTGCAGAACCCCAGGTCTTCGAGCTGCATCAGCACCATGATGGTGAAGTTGTCGTAGATCGACGCGTATTTCACGTCGTCGACCGCGATGCCCGCCTCGGCGAAAGCCAGCTTGCCGCTGGCGACGGCGCCGGAAGTGACCGGGTCGATGTAGCCGCCACGCGCAGTCTTGATGCTTTCGCCCGCGCCGATGATCTTGACGAGCGGACGCGCGAGCCGCCTGGCGATTTCCGGGCTGGTCAGCACCAGCGCCCCGCCGCCGTCCGTGATGACGCAGCAATCCATGCGATGCAGGGGGCTGGCGATGATGGGCGAGGCCAGCACGTCCTCGACGCTCACCGGCGTGCGCAGCGCCGCGCGCTCGTTGTATTGCGCATGGTGCGCGGCCGCGACCTTGACGGCGGCCAGCTGCGCCGAGGTGGTGCCGTACTCGTGCATGTGGCGCTGCGTCAGCATGCCGTATATGCCCGTGATGGTGGACCGGTACGGGCGGTCCCAGGGCGTTTCGGGGCGCTCCGGACCCAGCTCGCGCGGCGCCGTGCCCGTGGCCATGCCGCTGCTCTTGGGCTTGCCGGCCAGGGTGATCAGGGCCACCGAGCATTTGCCTTGCGCGATGGCGAGCGCGGCATGGCGCACGTGCACCATGTAAGAACAGCCGCCCAGCTCGGTGCCGTCCACCCACTTCAGGTCCAGGTTCAGGTATTCCGCCATGGACAGGGGGCTGCCGCCCGGCGCGTCGCCGGCGCAGAAATAGCCGTCCACGTCCTTGATGTCCAGCCCGGCGTCGCGCAGCGCGCCGAGCGCGCATTCGGCGTGGAGCTGCGTGACCGATTTATCGGGCGCGTAGCGCGTGGGATGCTCGTATGCGCCCGCGATGTAGGCCTTGCCTTTGAGTGTCATGAGCTTTCCACCGGTCATTGTTTTGGAATGTTGCCGTCGCGGATGACGCGGCCCCACTTCGCATACTCGTCCTGCACGAATTTCGCGGTCTGGTCCGGCGTCGCCACCACGGGAATCAGCGCTGCGGCATCCAGGGTCTTGCGCAGGTCGGGATCGGACTGCGCGTCGTTGACCGCCTGATTCAGGCGGGCCGTCACGTCGTCCGGTGCGCCCTTGGGCAGGAACGCCGCCATCCAGCCGACCACCTCGAAACCCGGCACGCCCGATTCGGCGATGGTGGGCACGTCCGGCAATTGCGCTTCGCGTTTGGCCGTGGTGACGGCAATCGCCTTGATCTTGCCGGACTTGATCTGGCTGATGGCCGCGCCGATGTTGGCGAACATGAAGTCCACGTGGCCGCCGATCAGCGCCGACATGGCTTCGGACGGGCCGCTGTAGGGCACGTGCATGTATTCCAGGCCCTTGACCTCCTGCTTCAGCAATTCGGCGGCGAGGTGGGCGGAGCTGCCGATGCTGCCCGAGGCGTAATTGATGTCGCCGGGCTTGGCCTTGATGTACTTGATGAATTCGTCGAAGGTGTTCGCCGGAAATGAGGCGTTGACCACCAGCACGTTTCCGTTCAGGCCGAACATCGCTACCGGCCGGAAGTCCTTGAGCGGGTCATAGGGCGTAGACGTCATCAACTGCGGATTGATGGCGTGGGTGACGTTGGTGCCCAGCAGCAGCGTGTAGCCGTCGGAGGCGGAGCGCGCCACGTAGTTCGCGCCGATGAGCGCGCCCGCGCCCGGCTTGTTCTCGGTGACGATCGGCTGCTTGAGCGCATCCGACATGTATTTCGCGAAGGTTCTGCCGGTCAGGTCGGTGACGCCGCCCGGCGCGAAGGGGACGATCAGCTTGATGGGCCGGGCCGGGTAGGGCTCCTGCGCGTGAAGCGGGGCGCTCGCCATGCCCAGGGCCAAAAGGCATGCTTTGAAAATGCGGTGTCTGATGCGCATCGTTGTCTCCTTGGTTGCCCGTAGGCCGGCTTGTTTATTCAGGGTGGTTTCGCTCAGCCGACCTGGCGGTCGCGGCCGGTCCAGTACCGGCTTCTGATGGTCTTGCGGTCGATCTTGCCCAGCGCCGTGAGCGGCAGCCGGTCTTCGAACACCACGGTCTTCGGCGCATTCACCACGCCTTTGTGCCGGGTCACGTATTCGATGATCGCGGCGGCGTCGGCGCGCGCGCCGTCCTTGAGCACCACGATCGCCGTGACGGCCTCGCCCCACTTCTCGTCGGGCACGCCGATGACGGCGGACAGCGCGACGTCGGGATGCTGCGCCAGGCAGTTCTCGACTTCGCTGGGATAGACGTTGAAGCCGCCGGAGATGATCATGTCCTTCACCCGGTCGACGATGTACAGATAGCCCGCGGCGTCCATGCGCGCCATGTCGCCGGTGTGCAGCCAGTCGCCCGCGAAGACCTTGTCGTTTTCTTCCGGCCGGTTCAGATAGCCCTCCATCACCAGCGGGCTGCGCACGCAGAGTTCGCCTATCTCGCCCGTGGGCACTTCCTGCAGGTTCTCGTCCAGCAGCTTCACCTGGTTGCCGGCGATGGCCTGGCCGCAGGAGCGCAGCAGTTCGGGACGCCCGGGGTCGTGGTCCTGGCGGCGCAGGTAGCAGATGGTCATCGGCGCTTCGGCCTGGCCGTACACCTGGCCGAATACCGGGCCGATCCTGCGCAGCGCGTCCAGCAGCCTGGACGGCGCCATGGGGGCCGCGCCATAAAGAACCAGTTCGAGGCTGGAGCAGTCGCTGGCGGCCAGCGCCGGATGGTCCAGCAGGCCGTAGATCTGCGTCGGAACCAGGAAGGTGAAATTGATGCGGTGGCGCTGCACGCGCTCCAGAAAGCCGGCCGGCGTGTACTTGTCGCTCAGGTAGACGGCGCCGCCGCGCAGAAAGGTCGGCAGGATCAGGCCGCCCGCCGCGTGCGAGATCGGCGTGGTCACCAGATACCGCACATGCCGCGGCCACTCGTACGCGCCCAGCATTTGCAGCGTCATGGTGACGGCGGTGCGATGAGTCTGCAGAATGCCCTTGGAACGGCCGGTGGTGCCGCCGGTGTAGGACAGCTTGGTGATGTCTCCGGGCCGGGCGTCCAGCGGCAGCTCGCCGCCGTCCATCGCCGCCGCTTCCCGGACCATGCCGCCGTCCAGCGGCAGCACCATGGGCACCGCGCCGCGCGCCTCGATGGCCTGGGCGCGTTGCGCGTACTTGCTGTCGTCGACCACCAGGGCCCGCACCTGCGCGTCCTGCAGCACGAAGACGTGGTCCTCCTCGGAGGCCATCGGGTGCAGGGCGACCGACTTCAGGCCGATGAACTGCGCCGCGATGATGGCGGCGATGGCCTCGGCGCGGTTGCCGACGAGAAAGGCAATGGCGTCCTGCCGTTGCAGGCCTTTGGCGCGCAGCAGCCGCGCGTAGCGATGGCACATCGCCTCCAGCTCGGCGTAGGAAAGCGCGGCCTCGTCGGAGACGATGGCCGGGGCATCGGGAAACGCCCTGAACGACGTACGGTACAGGGCGGCGACCGTGGCGCCTTCATGCAGGGAATCGTGGGGAAGGCGCATCGGGTCTCCGTTGTTCTTTTGGTACTGAAATCTATGTTTCGGTACCGATTTGAAATGACAAACGGTACTGTGTCAATATTGTTGGTACCAAAACAGGGGGCTCCCGGACTAGGTGTTTTACCTAGGCGTCGTAGAATGCCCCCTCTCATCCACAGGCAAGCGGCGATACATGGCGAAACGACGTACCGACGAGGTTTTCATCAAGGAACTGACCGCGTTGCTGATCGTCGAGGGCGTGTCCGCGCTGACCATTGCCGACATTGCGCAGCGCATGCAGTGCTCGCGCCGGCGTCTTTACGAAATCGCGCCCACCAAGGAAGAGCTGTTCGTCAATATTTGCCGGCAGGTGCTGCAGGGCAACCTGGAGAAAGGGTTTGCCGCCGCGCGCGAGCAGGCCGACGGCGCCAGGGCGATCGCGGCCTATCTGCACGCGACGCTGAACGCATCCGGCCTGAGCAAGGCGGCCCTGACCGACCTGGACGCGACCGAGAGCGGCCGCGCGGTGTTCGACGCCTATCAATTGGCGCGGGTGCGCGGGCTGGAGTCCATGATCGAAGAGGGCGTGCGCCAGGGACTGCTGGCGCCGCACAATCCGCGCGTGCTGTCGGAAGCCATCCTGGGCGCGGCGCACCGCCTGAGGAACCAGCGGTTTCTGGAGGAAACCGGCCTGACGATCGGCGCGGCCTTCGCCGAGTTCTACGAAGTCGTGCTCAACGGCCTGCTGGCCAGGCCGCCGGCCGGCACGTGATTCCGGACAGCGGAAATTGACCGCCGAACCGGGAATGGTTCCATCCGTTCGCGCCGAGATGGCCCTATCGCGTTCGGGCCAGGCTTCCTATCATGCCAACTATCCGGGCGCGCCGCCGCGCCCGCACCGCCCAGAAATTATCAGGAGACACGATGAACGGCGCTGACAGCCTTTGCGACACCTTGCTTGCGAACGACGTGGACGTTTGCTTCGCCAACCCGGGCACCTCGGAGATGCACTTCGTGGCGGCGCTGGACCGCAAGCCCCGGATGCGCTGCGTGCTGGGCCTGTTCGAGGGCGTGGTGACCGGCGCGGCCGACGGCTACGCGCGCATGGCCGACAAGCCGGCCGCGACCCTGCTGCACCTGGGACCGGGGCTGGGCAACGGCCTGGCCAACCTGCACAACGCCAAGCGCGCGCGCACGCCGATGGTGAACATCGTGGGCGACCACGCCACCTATCACGTCCAGTACGACGCGCCGCTGACCAGCGACGTCGAGGGCGTGGCGCGGCCGATGTCGCACTGGGTCAAGCGCACGCTGACGGCCGGCGCGCTGTCGGCCGACGCGGCCGAGGCCGTGGGCGTGGCGCGCCAGGCGCCGGGCAACGTGGCCACGCTGATCCTGCCGGCCGATACGGCCTGGACCGAGCTGCCGGAAAACACGCCGCCGGTGCTGGCGCCGCGCACGGCGCCGGCGCAGACGTCGGCGCAGGCGGTGCGCGCGGCCGCCGCCGCGATCCGCTCGGGCGAAAACGTGACGCTGATGCTGGGCGGGGCCGCGCTGCGCGAACGCGCGTTGAACGCCGCCGGCCGTATCGCGCGCGCCACCGGCGTGCGCCTGATGTCGGAAACCTCGAACCGCCGCGTCGAGCGCGGCGGCTCGCGCACGCCGGTCGAGCGCCTGCCCTATGTGATCGACCTGGCGGTGTCCAAGCTCAAGGACGTGCGGCATCTGGTGCTGGTCGGCGCGCGGGCGCCGGTGGGCTTTTTCGCCTATCCGGGCAAGCCCAGCCTGCTGGCGCCGGCCGACTGCAACCAGGTGGTGCTGGCTTCGGCCGAACAGGACCTGGCGCACGCGCTGGAATGGCTGGCCGACGAACTCGGCATCGCCGCCGACGCACCGCGCCTGGCGCCGCCGGCCGCGGCCTACGAGGTGCCGCAGTCCGGCCGCCTGACCGGGGCGGCGGTGAACATCCTCATCGCGCATACCTTGCCGGAACAGGCCATCGTCTGCGACGAGTCCATCACGCAGGGCCGCGAATTCCCGATCTACAGCGCCAGCAGCGCGCCGCACGACTGGCTCGTGCTGACCGGCGGGGCCATCGGCATCGGGCTGCCCCTGGCGACCGGCGCGGCCGTGGCCTGCCCGGACCGCAAGGTCGTCACGCTGCAGGCCGACGGCAGCGGCATGTACACGCTGCAGGCCCTGTGGACCCAGGCGCGCGAGAACCTCGATTGCCTGACGGTGATCCTGGCCAACCGCTCCTACGCCACGCTGCATGGCGAAATGAAGAAGGTCGGCGTGGAGGAGCCCGGCCGCAACGCCCGCCGCATGCTGGACCTGCAGGAGCCCCACCTGGACTGGACGCACCTGGCGCGCGGCATGGGCGTGGAGGCGGTGAGCGTGGACACCGTGGAAGGCTTCGCGCGCGCGCTGCAGGAAGGCCTGAAGCGCCGCGGCCCGTTCCTGATCGAAGCGGTGATCTAGACGCCCAGGTGGCGGGTGAGCTGCTCCGGTTCGCGCGCCAGCGCGGCGCTGTCGCCGTCGCGCACGATCAGGCCTTTTTCCATGACCAGGCAGCGGTCGGTGTGCGCCAGCACCGCGCGGTAGTTGCGGTCCACGATCAGCGTGGACATGCCGCTGGCGCGGATCTGGCGGATGATCTTCCAGATCTCGGCCACGATCAGCGGCGCCAGGCCCTCGGTGGCTTCGTCCAGGATCAGCAGTTCGGGATTGGTCATCAGCGCGCGGCCGATGGCCAGCATCTGCTGCTCGCCGCCCGACAACTGCTGCCCGCCGTGTCCGAGGCGCTCCTGCAGCCGCGGAAAAGTGTCCAGCACGCGCGCGTAGTTCCAGTCCTGGCGGCCGCGCCTGCCGGGACGCGCCGCGACCTGCAGGTTTTCGCGCACGTTGAGGTTGGGGAAGATGCCGCGTCCTTCCGGCACGTAGGCCACGCCCAGCCGGGCGATGGCGTGCGGCTGGGCGCGGGTGCAGTCGCGGCCGTCGACGCGCACGCTGCCCTGCGCGCATCTGACCTGCCCGACCAGGCTGCGTATCAGAGTGGTCTTGCCCATGCCGTTGCGGCCCACCAGCCCGACGGACTCGCCGGGCGCGATATGCATGTCGACCCCGCGCAGCACGTGGCTGGCGCCGTAGTAGACGTGCAGGCCGCCGGCTTCGATCAGCGTGTTCATCGTCCGGCTCCGGCGTCGGCGTCCTCGCCCAGGTAGGCGGTGCGCACTTCGGGGTTGGCGCGGATCTCCTGCGGCGTGCCGCTGGCGATGGCGCTGCCGTTGACCATCACGGTAATGGTCTCGGCCACGCGGAAGACCGCGTCCATGTCGTGCTCGACCAGCAGGATGGCGTGGCCGGACTTGAGCGTCTGCAACAGCGCCAGGATGCGGTCGGTTTCCTCCGGCCCCATGCCGGCCAGCGGCTCGTCCAGCAGCAGCACCTGGGGCTCGCCCGCCAGGCACATGGCGATTTCGAGCTGGCGCTTGCGGCCGTGCGGCAGCAGCCCGGCCGCGCGCGGCGCGTCGTCGGCCAGCCCGGTGCAATCGAGCGCGTGGCGCGCCAGTTCGGCGCTGCGGCGGCAGTCGGAGGCCGGCCGCCACCAGCGCCAGAACCGCTGCCGGCGCGCCTGCGCGGCGAGCCGGCAGTTCTCCAGCACGCTCAGCTCCGGAAAGATGGTCGAGCGCTGGTAGCTGCGGCCCAGGCCGGCGCGCGCCCGCTCGGGCTGGCGCCAGGCGGTGACGTCGCGCCCGTCCAGCATGACCTGGCCGCTGCTGGGCGCCAGTTCGCCCGACAGGATGTTGATCAGCGTGGACTTGCCGGCGCCGTTGGTGCCGATGACGGCATGGACCTGGCCGCGCCGCAGGCCCAGCGAGACGCCGTTGACCGCGGTGAGGCCGCCGAAGCGGCGCGTGACGGCGCTGGCGGCGAGCAGGACTTCAGACATGGGGCTCTCCCTGTATGGGCAGGCGCGCCGGCGGCGCCGGACGGCCGGGCGTGGCGGCTTCCGGTCTGGGAACGGCGCCGGCGGCGCGCGCCTGGCGGCGTTGGCGCAATTGCGCCGGCAGGCCGGCCAGCCCGTCGGGCAGCAGCGCCACCAGCGCGATGATGGCCAGGCCCAGCGGCAGGTGCCAGTGGCTGGCGTAGTCGCCGAAGATCGCCTGGGACTGGAACAGTTCCTGCAGCAGCACCAGCGCCACGGTGCCCAGCACCGCGCCGCCCAGGCTGGCCATGCCGCCCAGGATCACCATCAGCAGCACCAGCCCGGACTGCTCCCAGGCCAGCAGCTCGGGCGTGACGAAGCCGTCCTTGAGCGCGAACAGAAAGCCGGCCAGGCTGGCCAGCGCCGCGCCCACCACATAGGCGGTGAGTTTGTACGGATAGGTCGAATAGCCGGCCGCGCGCATGCGTTGCTCGTTGATGCGGATGCCGGCCAGCGCGGCGCCGAAGGCCGAGCGCCGCAGCAGGGCCAGAAAGCCCCAGACCAGCGCCAGGCAGGCCAGCACGAAGAAGTAGAACGTGCGGGCCTCGCCCAGGTCCAAGGGCATCCAGCCGGCCACCGACAGTTCGGGCCGGAAGTACAGATAGATGCCGTCGCTGCCGCCGCCCACGTCGGTATCGTGGAACACGTAGTAGGCCATCTGCGAGAACGCCAGCGTGACCATGATGAAGTACACGCCGCGCGTGCGCAGCGCCAGCGCGCCGGTGACCGCGGCATAGCTTGCAGCCGCCAGCACCGCGGCCGGCAGCAGCCACCACAGGCTGGCCGCCTCCGACTCGGGCGACAGCAGCGCCGCGGTGTACGCGCCGATGCCGAAGAAGGCGGCATGCCCCAGGCTGACCAGTCCCGCGCCGCCCACCAGCAGCTGCAGGCTGAGCGCGAAGATGGCGTAGATCATGAGCTTGACCGCCAGGCCGGTGTAGTAGTCGCTGCCGCTCCAGGCGAAGGCCGCCAGCGCCAGCAGGGTCAGGGCGGGTAGGAATCGGTTCAACATATTCAGCCCTGCCTGAACAGCCCTTCGGGCTTGCATAGAAGAATGAACGCCATCAGCAGGTACACCAGCACGCCAGCCGCGGACGGGAACAGCACCTGCCCGAAGGTCTCGACCACCCCGACCAGCATCGCGGCCAGGAAGGCGCCGCGCACCGAGCCGATGCCGCCGATCACCACGACCACGAAGCACACGATCAGCACGCCGTTGCCCATGCCGGGATAGACGGAAGAGACCGGCGCGGCGATGCTGCCGGCCAGCGCCGCCAGCGCCACGCCGGCCGCGAACACCAGCCGGTACAGGCGGTTGACGTCGATGCCCAGCGAGGCGGTCATTTCGCGGTTGCTGGAGCCGGCGCGCAGCATCATGCCCAGCCGGGTGCGCGCGATCACCCAGTACAGCAGCAGCGCCACCGCGATGCCGACCGCCGAGATGAACAGCCGGTACACCGGATACGTCATGACGCCGCCCAGCGGGATGCTGCCCTGCAGCCACGCGGGCAGCGGCACGCCGTGCACGTCGTTGCCCACCAGGATGCTGCGCAGCTCCTCGAAGACCAGGATCAGGCCGTAGGTCATCAGCACCTGCTGCAGGTGGTTGCGCCGGTACAGATAGCTGAAGAAGGCGGCTTCCAGCAGATAGCCCAGCACGGCGGCGGCCACGACGCAGACCGCCAGCGTGGCGAGGAAGCCGCCGCCCAGCCAGCGGTCGACCGCCGGCCCGAGCGCGAACGCCATGTAGGCGCCGATCATGTAGAAGCTGCCGTGGGCCAGATTGATGATGCCCATGATGCCGAAGATCAGCGTCAGGCCGCTGGCCACCAGGAACAGCAGCAAGCCGTACTGGAACGCGTTCAGGCTCTGGATGAGCAGGATGCCGATGTCCATGGGGCCTCCCTGTGGCCGGTGCGCGTTGCGGGATCAGAGCTTGCAGCCGCGGGCCGGATCGGCCAGCTTGGGCACGGCGACCTCCACGACCTTGTTCTCCATCCCGTCGACGCGGCGCAGGTAGATGTCCTGCACCGGGTTGCCGGCCGCCGACAGGGTGAAGGCGCCGCGCGGGCTGTCCACGGTGGCCCCGCGCATGGCCTTGCGGAAGGCTTCTTTCTTGCCGAAATCGCCGTTCACCGCGGCCAGGCCCGACTGCATCAGCTGGGCCGCGTCGTAGCCCTGTACGGCATAGACGTCGGGCTGCATCTTGTAGGCCTTGGCGTAGTCGGCGCGGAAGGCGTTGTCGCGCGGCGTGTTCAGGCCGTCGGCATAGTGCAGCGTGGTGAGCAGGCCCTGGGCCGACTCGCCCTGGGCCTGCAGCGTGCCGTCGGTGAGAAAGCCCGAACCGTACAGCGGGATGGTCTTGCCCAGGCCCGCGGCATGGTAGTCCTGCACGAACTTCACCGCGCCGCCGCCGGCGAAGAAGGTGAACACCATGTCGGGCTTGAGCGCCGCGATCTCGGTCAGGAGCGGCTGGAACTCGACGTTGGGAAACGGCAGGCTCAGTTCCTTGACCACCTTGCCGCCGGCCTTCTCGAAGCCTTCCTTGAAGCCGCCGATGGCCTCGTCGCCGGCCGCGTATTTCCAGGTGATGGTGACGGCCGTCTTGTGGCCCTTGGCGTAGGCCACCGGCCCCATCGCGTAGGCCGGCTGCCAGTTGGTGAACGAGGTGCGGAAAATGCCCGGACTGCACAGCGGGCCGGTGATGGCGTTGGCCCCGGCGTTGGTGACGATCAGCGTGGTGTCGCTGTCCTTGGCGGCCTTGGCCAGCGCCATCGCCACGCCCGAGTGCACGGTGCCGATCAGCACGTCGACCTTGTCGCGCTTGATCAGGCGGTTGGCGTTCTCGGCGGCCTTGGCCGGATTGGACTCGTCGTCCACCTTGAAATACTCGATCTCGCGTCCGCCCAGCTTGCCCCCTTGTTCGCCGACGTACAGCCTGAAGCCGTTCTCGATGGCGTTGCCAAGCGCGGCGTAGGTGCCGCTGTAGGGCAGCATGAAGCCGACCTTGATCTTGTCGGCCGCCTGGGCGCCGCCGGCTGCGAGCATCAGGGCCGCGGCGAGCGCGGTCCGGGTCAGGGCGTGGTTCATGGTGAGTCTCCGTGCTTTGTTATGGGCCGACGCGGGGTCAGCGGGGTTGTTCCAGTCCGCCGACGAAACCGGCGACGGCCGGGGTGACGCGGGCGGGCTGGTCCTTGTGCGGCGAGTGGCCGCAGTCCGGTATCTCCAGCAGTTCGGTCTGGGGCGCGAGGCGGCGGATGCCGCGGATCTGCGCGAGCGTGCCGTACTCGTCGTCCAGGCCCTGGATGGCCAGCACCGGACAGGCGATGCGCGACAGGTAGGGTTCCAGGTTCCAGGCGCGGAAGGCGGGATCGAGCCAGATGTCGTTCCAGCCCCAGAACGCCGAATCGGCGTGCGCGTGATGGCGGCCCAGCCGGGCCGGCAGGTCCGTCTCCAGATAGGCGCGGCGCGCCTGCGCGATGCTGGCCACCGAGACGTCCTCGACGAAGATGTGCGGGGCGGCCGCCACCACGCCGGCCACGGCGTCCGGGTGCATGGCCGCGTACAGCAGCGCGATCGAGCCGCCGTCGCTATGGCCGTAAAGCACCGGCCGGTCGCGCCGCGCGTCCACGTCCAGCGCGCGGAGCAGGGCGGGCAGCACCTCGCGCGCCTGGTCGTGCATGAATTCCAGCGGCCATTTTTCCTGCGCGGGCCGCGGCGTGGAGCGCCCATAGCCCGGACGCGAATACACCAGCCCGCGGCAGCCGCAGGCTTCGCACAGCTGGCGCGGCCAGTCCTTCCACATGGAGACCGACCCCAGGCCTTCGTGCAGGAAGACCAGCAGCGGCGCGTCCGGGCGGGCGGCGGCGATCCACTGGTATTCCAGGCGCAGGTCGCGGCCCAGCGCGTGGATGTCGGCGCAGGCGATTGCGTCGGGATTCATAGCGACGCCTCGGCCAGCTGCCGCAGGCGGAAGCGCTGGATCTTGCCGGTGGCGGTCTTGGGCAGCTCGTCGGTGAAGTCGATGCGGCGCGGGTACTTGAAGGGCGCCAGGTGCTGCTTGACGTAGGTCTGCAGCGCGGCGCCGGTGCTGGCGTCGGGCTGGAAGCCGGGGCGCAGCACCACGTAGGCGCGCGTCTTGACCAGCCCGTCGTGGTCCGGCACGCCGATCACCGCGGCCTCCAGCACGGCCTCGTGCTGCACCAGGATGTTCTCCACCTCCACCGGCGAGACGTACTGGCCGCTGACCTTGATCATGTCGTCGCTGCGCCCGGCATAGGTGTAGTAGCCGTCGGCGTCGCAGGTGTATTTGTCGCCGCTCTTGAGCCAGTCGCCCAGGAAGCACTGGCGCGTCTTGTCGCGGTTGTTCCAGTACATCAGGGCCGCGCTGGGACCCTTGATGTACAGGTCGCCGATGGCGCCGGCAGGCACCGGCGCGCCGCTGTCGTCGCGCAGTTGTACTTCATAGCCGGGCACCGGCTTGCCGGTGGTGCCGTAGCGCAGCTGCCCGGCCTGGTTGGAAATGAAGATGTGCAGCATTTCCGTCGAGCCGATGCCGTCCAGGATGTCGCAGCCGAAATGGCGCGTGAAGCGTTCGCCGATGTCGCGCGGCAGCGCTTCGCCCGCCGAGGTACAGATGCGCAGCGCGACCTGTTCGCGCGCCGGCAGGTCCGGCGCGGCCAGCATGCTGGCGTAGAGCGTGGGCACGCCGTAGAACACGGTGGGGCGGTGGCGCGTCAGGCGCTGGAACACCGCCTGCGGCGTGGGGCGTTCGCTCATCAGGATGACGGTCGCGCCCACCGACAGCGGGAAGGTCAGGCCATTGCCCAGGCCGTAGGCGAAGAACAGCTTGGCCGCCGAGAACACCACGTCGTCTTCGCGGATGCCGAGCACCGGCTTGGCGTAGAGCTCGGCCGTATGCCACAGGTTGCCGTGGGTGTGGACCACGCCCTTGGGCTTGCCGGTGGAGCCGGACGAATACAGCCAGAACGCGATCTCGTCGGACAGCGTGCGCACGGCCGGCGCCAGCGGCGCGGCCGCCAGCAGCGCCTCGAATTCATGCGCGCCGGCGGGCAAGGGGCCGGCCGGCTGCGACACCACCACGTGCTCCACCTCGGCGCCGGCCTGCTTGATCGCGGCCTGCACGGTGGGCAGCAGCGCGCCGGAGACGAACACCGCGCGCACCCGGCTGTGGCCGATGATGTAGGCGTAGTCGTCCGCGGTCAGCAGGGTGTTGACCGCCACCGGCACCACGCCGGCGTGCAGCGCGCCCAGGAACACCACGGGCCAGTCCGCCGTGTCCTGCATCAGCAGCAGGACGCGTTCCTCGCGGCGCAGGCCCAGGCCGCGCAGGGCGCCGCCCAGGCGCGCCACGCGCTCGGCCAGCTCGCCGTAGCTGAGCTGGCGGTGGTCGTCGATATAGGCGGGCTTGGCGGCGCGCGCAGCGTTCAATGCCGCCAGGTGGCTGGCGAAATTCAGTTCGGCGGGACAGGTGTTCACGGTTGTCTCCTGGTGTCCTGGTGGGCGGATGCCGCGCTCTTGTCTGTTTATTGGTCGGGAAGGGCGGCGCTAGCCGCGCGAGAACTCGATGGCGCCGCCCGGCAGCAGGTACAGCACCAGGGCGCGCCCGCCCGTCACGGTAGGGCTGTGCGCGCTGCCGGGGCCGTAGACCAGCCAGCCGGCGCCGTGGCCGTCGAAGCGGGCGCCTTCGGTCAGCGGCATGATCATGTCGATCTCGCCGTTGGGATGCGCATGGTGGGGACCGGCCAGGTCGTCCATGTCCACCACGTCGACCGAGCAGTCGGCCAGGTCGGGGGCGGGCTTGATCACGCGGCCGTAGCGGATGCCGCCGCCCTCGCGCGAGCACATCCAGCCGTCGGCCACGCCTTGCCGGCAGGCCGCGAAGATATCCTGGTACAGCGCGCTGTGGGGGCCGGCCTCGCGGTTCAGCCGGGCCTGCAGCCCGGCGTCCAGTTGCTGGCCGGCGGCCAGGCGCGCGACGTCGCGCATCAGGGCATGGAATCGATCTGGCGTGGTCACCGGGGCTCCTCCTTTACACTTATCGGCGCTTTTCGAAGCGGATGAATTCCACTGCTGTTTTTTTGCATCTGACCGGCAGTTGAATTCACTTGAGTGAAAAATAGTGCTTCCATTGATAATGGTCAAGCACTATAGTGCACAAAACAATGACTATCAGGGTTTTTGCGGAGCCAGCCAGAACATGAATCAAGCGCTAGACGCGGCGCCATCCGAACCCCGGCGCGAGGCTTTTCTCGTGGCGCTGGGAGAGCGGGTGCGCCGACTGCGGGCCATACGCGGGATGACCCGCAAGAGCCTGTCGCAGGTCACGGGCGTGTCCGAGCGCCACCTGGCCAATCTGGAGCACGGGGTGGGCAACGCCTCCATCCTGGTGCTGCTGCAGATCGCGCGGGCCTTCAACTGCGCGCTGGCCGAGCTGGTCGGCGACGTGACCACGGAATCGCCGGACTGGCTGCTGATCCGGGAGCTGCTCAGCGGCCGCACCGAATCCGACCTGCAGCGCGCGCGCGAGGCGCTGACGCAGCTGTTCGGCGTGGGCGCGGGCGCGCAGCGCCCCAACCGCACCCAGCGCGTGGCGCTGATCGGGCTGCGCGGCGCGGGCAAGTCCACGCTGGGCCAGATGCTGGCCGACGACCTGGGCTATCCCTTCGTCGAGCTGAACCGCGAGATCGAGCGCGTGGCCGGCTGCAGCATCCTGGAGATCCACAACCTGTACGGCCCCAACGCCTACCGCCGCTACGAACGGCGCGCGCTGGAAGAGGCGGTGCAGATCTACCCCGAAATGGTGCTGGCCACGCCGGGCGGGCTGGTCTCGGAGCCGGCCACCCTGAACCTGCTGCTGGCGCACTGTTATACGGTGTGGCTGCGCGCCACGCCCGAGGAACACATGGGCCGCGTCATGGCGCAGGGCGACTTCCGGCCCATGTCCGGCAACAACGAGGCCATGGCCGACCTCAAGCGCATCCTGGCCGGGCGCGAGGCCTTCTACGCCAAGGCCGATCTCACCTGGGTCACCAGCAACCTGGACGTGAAGGAGAGCTTCGCGGGGCTGCGCACGCAGGTGCGCAAGGCCTGCGGTCTGCCGTTGTAGGCCCGGGGGCGGGTGGACTCGCCCGGAACCGGAATTTTTTTGCATGTCCCCGCTTGACGGGGATTTTTTTTGCCCTTAATCTGCATAATAATTCATGTTGTGCAGTATTTTTCCTGTCTAGGCGTGCAAGGAGACACACGATGAGCAGCACTCTCAACTGGGTAGATTTCCGGACCGATCCCGGCCAGTACCGTCATTGGCGCCTGAGCTACGACGGCCCGGTTGCCACGCTGGCCATGGACGTGGCCGAAGACGGCGGCCTGCGCCCCGGCTACAAGCTCAAGTTGAATTCCTACGACCTGGGCGTCGACATCGAACTGCACGATGCGCTGCAGCGCATCCGCTTCGAGCACCCCGAAGTGCGCAGCGTGGTGGTCACCAGCATGAAGGAACGCATCTTCTGTTCGGGCGCCAACATCTTCATGTTGGGCCTGTCCTCGCATGCCTGGAAGGTGAACTTCTGCAAGTTCACCAACGAAACCCGCAACGGCATCGAGGACTCCAGCCGCCACAGCGGCCTGAAGTTCATCGCCGCGCTCAACGGCGCCTGCGCCGGCGGCGGCTACGAGCTGGCGCTGGCCTGCGACGAAATCATGCTGGTCGACGACCGCTCCTCTTCCGTGGCGCTGCCCGAAGTGCCGCTGCTGGGCGTGCTGCCCGGCACCGGCGGACTGACCCGCGTGACCGACAAGCGCAAGGTGCGCCACGACCATGCCGACATTTTCTGCACCCTGGTCGAAGGCGTGCGCGGCCAGCGCGCCAAGGACTGGCGGCTGGTGGACGAGGTGGTCAAGCCCGCCCGTTTCGAGCAGGCCGTGCGCGAACGCGCGCAAGCCCTGGCGCAGGGCAGCGACCGCCCGGCCGATGCGCAGGGCGTCGCGCTGACGCCGCTGCACCGCGAGGAAAGCGCCGATGGCCTGTCCTACCGCTACGTCGACGTGCGTATCGACCGCGACAAGCGCCTGGCCGTCTGGACCGTGCGCGCGCCCGAGGGCGACGCACCCGTGGAAATCGCCGATATCCTGGCGGCCGGCGCGGCCTGGTGGCCGCTGCAGATGGCGCGCGAACTGGACGACGCCATCCTGTCCATGCGCACCAACGAACTGGACATCGGCACCTGGGTCTTCAAGACCGAGGGCGACGCCGACCGCGTCCTGGCCGCCGACGCCGCGCTGGAACGCCATGCGGACCACTGGTTCGTGCGCGAAACCGCCGGCATGCTGCGCCGCACGCTGGCGCGCCTGGACGTGACCTCGCGCAGCCTGTTCGCGCTGATCGAGCCCGGCTCGTGCTTTGCCGGCACGCTGCTGGAGCTGGCGCTGGCCGCGGACCGCAGCTACATGCTGGACGACGAGGAAGCGGCCGCGCCGGCGCGCATCGTGGTGGGCGCCGGCAATTTCGGCGCCTATCCCATGGTCAGCGGGCAAAGCCGCCTGCAGCGGCGCTTCCACGAGGAAGCCGCCCCGCTGGAGGCGGTGCGCGAGCGCGCGGGCCAGCCGCTGGCGGCCGCCGACGCGCTGGAACTGGGCCTGGTGACCTACGCGCCCGACAGCATCGACTGGGACGACGAAGTGCGGATGATGCTGGAAGAGCGCCGCGCCCTGTCGCCCGACGCGCTGACCGGCCTGGAAGCCAACCTGCGCTTCGGCGCCAAGGAAACCATGGAGACCCGGATCTTCGGCCGCCTGACGGCGTGGCAGAACTGGATCTTCAACCGTCCGAATGCAGCCGGCGAGAAAGGCGCGCTCAAGCTGTACGGCAAGGGCGAGCAGGCCGCCTTCGACTGGAACCGGGTCTGAACGGCCCGGCGACGCCGCGCCGCGCGGCCCCCACTTCAAGAACAGGAGCGAGACATGTCCGGCATCAACTACACCGATAAGATCCCCAACAACGTCAATCTGTCCGGCGACCGCACGCTGCAGCGCGCGCTGGAACACTGGCAGCCCAATTATCTGCAATGGTGGCAGGACATGGGCCCGGACGGCTCGCACGGTTTCGACGTCTACCTGCGCACGGCGGTCAGCGTGCAGCCCGACGGCTGGGCCCATTTCGACCACGTGCGCATGCCGGACTACCGCTGGGGCATCTTCCTGACGCCGCAGGACGGCCAGCGCAAGATCCATTTCGGCGAGAACATGGGGCGCGACGCCTGGCAGGACGTGCCCGGCGAACACCGCGCCAACCTGCGCCGCATCATCGTCACGCAGGGCGACACCGAACCGGCCTCGATCGAGCAGCAGCGCCACCTGGGGCTGACCGCTCCGTCGCAGTACGACCTGCGCAACCTGTTCCAGATCAACGTCGAGGAAGGCCGCCACCTGTGGGCCATGGTCTACCTGCTGCATCGCTACTTCGGCCGCGACGGCCGCGAAGAGGCCGACGCGCTGCTGCAGCGCAGCTCGGGCGACGCCGACAATCCGCGCATCCTGGGCGCGTTCAACGAAAAAACGCCGGACTGGCTGGCGTTCTACATGTTCACCTACTTCACCGACCGCGACGGCAAGTTCCAGCTGTGCGCGCTGGCCGAATCCGGCTTCGACCCGCTGGCGCGCACCACCAAGTTCATGCTGACCGAAGAGGCCCACCACATGTTCGTGGGCGAATCGGGCATCTCGCGCGTCATCCAGCGCACCTGCGAAGTGATGAACCAGTTGAAGACCGACGACCCCGCCAGCGTGCGCGCGGCCGGCGTGATCGACCTGCCCACCATCCAGCGCTACCTGAACTTCCACTACAGCGTCACCATCGACCTGTTCGGCGCGGACCAGTCCTCCAACGCCGCCATCTTCTACAGCTCGGGCCTGAAGGGCCGCTACGAAGAAAGCAAGCGCACCGACGACCACCAGCTCAAGAACGACACCTACCGCGTGCTGACCGTGGACAACGGCAAACTGCAGGAAGTCGAAGTGCCCATGCTCAACGCGCTGAACGAAGTGCTGCGCGACGACTTCATCCGCGATTCCGTGGCCGGCATCGGACGCTGGAACAAGGTCATCGAGAAAAGCGGGATCCCGTTCCGTCTGCAGGTGCCGCACAAGGCCTTCAACCGCCAGATCGGCACGCTGGCCGGCATCCGCATGTCGCCCGAAGGCGAACTGCTGTCCGAGGCCCAGTGGCAGGCCCACAGCCACAAGTGGCTGCCCAGCGCCGAGGACCGCGCCTTCGTCGCCTCGCTGATGGGGCGCGTCACCGAGCCGGGCAAGTTCGCCAACTGGATCGCGCCGCCGGTCATGGGCATCAACCGCCAGCCGGTGAATTTCGAGTACGTCCGTTTCAACTAAGACGGGGCGGCGGCCGCGCCGGCGGCCGCCTGCCGGAGCATGGGGAAGACCACGATGAACGCGCCCTTACCTGCAGAAGTCCTGAAGCAGCATCTCATCGATCCCGAGATCTGCATCCGCTGCAATACCTGCGAGGAAACCTGTCCGATCGACGCGATCACGCACGACGCCAACAACTACGTGGTGGACCCGGACATCTGCAACGGCTGCATGGCCTGCGTGCCGCCGTGCCCCACCGGCGCCATCGACAACTGGCACCTGGTGCTGCGGGCCGAGGCCTATTCCGTGCGCGACCAGCTGGGCTGGGAAGAGCTGCCCCAGCAGCAGGCGCTGGAGGCGACCGGGGCGGCCGCCGGCCAGGCCGACGCGGGTGCGGCCGAACCCGCCGCGGACGCGCCGCAGCCGGCCTATGTCACGCCGGGCGCGGCGGTGCCGCCGTGGTCCGCGGCCCATCCGTACGTCAACCTGTACACGCACAAGACCCCGATGACGGCCACCGTGGTCGGCAATTACCGGGTCACCGGCGCCGACACCGACAGCGACATCCACCATATCGTGCTGGATTTCGGCGAGCTGCCGTTCCCGGTGCTGGAAGGGCAGTCCATCGGCATCCTGCCGCCGGGCCTGGACGCCCAGGGCCGGCCGCACCACGCGCGCCAATACTCGCTGGCCAGCCCGCGCGACGGCGAGCGGGCCGGCTACAACAACCTCTCGCTGACGGTCAAGCGCGTCACCGAGGACCATGCCGGCGCGCCCGCCCACGGCGTCTGCTCCAACTACCTGTGCGACCTGGTCAAGAACGACAAGGTGCAGGTGATAGGGCCGTTCGGCAACACCTTCCTGATGCCCAACCACCCGCGCGCCAATCTCATCATGATCTGCACCGGCACCGGTTCGGCCCCCATGCGCGCCATGACCGAACGCTGCCGCCGGCGCATCGACTCCGGCGAGAACGGCAGGCTCATGCTGTTCTTCGGCGCGCGCACCGAGCGCGAACTGCCGTACTTCGGCCCCTTGATGAAACTGCCCTCCGACTTCATCGACATCAACCTGGCGCTGTCGCGCGAGGCCGGCCAGCCCAAGCGCTACGTGCAGGACCTGATCCGCGAGCGCGCCGACAAGGTGCTGGAGCTGCTGGCCGACCGCAACACCTGCATCTACGTCTGCGGCCTGAAAGGCATGGAAGTCGGCGTGCTGGACGCATTGCGCGACGTGACAGTGCAAGCGGGCCAGGATTGGTCTATCCTGCATGATGCGTTGCGCCGCGAGGGGCGGCTGCATTTCGAGACCTATTGAACGGCCGCGGCCCTGTGCATGGCCGCCCGCGGGTCGACATGCAAACAGGCAACGGCGCGCGCTGGCGCGCCGTTGGCTTTTTCGGGGGATAAACAAAACATGAAATTCGCCGATTTCAAAGACGGCATGCTCATCAAGGCCGGTCCGGTCACCGTGACGGAAGCGGAGATCCTGGAGTTCGCGCGCAAATACGATCCGCAATGGTTCCACACCGATCCCCAGCGCGCCTCGGCCGGGCGCTGGGGCGGCCTGATCGCGAGCGGCTGGCACACCTGCGCGCTGACCATGCGCATGGCCGTGGACGCGGCGCTGCACGACTCCGAATCGTTCGGTTCGCCAGGCCTGGGCGAAGTGCGCTGGCGCACCCCCGTGCGCCCCGGCGACACGCTGCGCCTGGAAGCGCGGGTGCAGGGCGCGCGCACCTCCTCGTCGCGCCCCGACCTGGGCATCATCACCTGGGCCTGGACGGTCTACAACCAGCACGACGAAGCCGTGCTGGAGCTGGATGCGACCAGCCTGTTCGACCTGTCGGGTGAGGATTAGGGGGGGCTGATGGGTTTCGCGCGTTCGGCATTCGTTTTCTTGTCCTAGGAATCTCGCGCTACACCCATCAGGCGCCCCCACCCGCCAATCTCCCGCCACACATCTACCGCTTCTTCCCGCCCTGCTTCAAAATCGCCGCGCCCTCCGGCCCGGCCTCGGCCTGCCACGTCTTCACCGAATCCGCCGCCGCGTCCTTCAAGGCCTTGCGCACCGGCAGCGGCACCGCGGTATTGATGGTCACGCCGTTCTTGCGCATGTTGGCGTAGTTCTGCTGCAGGCGGCCTTCGATCCGCTTCCATTGCTCGGTCTCGGTCTGCGCCGCCGCCTGGTCGATGGCGCGGCGTCCGCGCGCGTCCAGCTCCTGGTAGGCCCGCAGGTTCATCGTCGCGATGGAGATCGGCATGGCGTAGTTGATCTCGGCGAAATGCGGCAGGTATTGCCACAGCTTGCGGCCCGCGCCGCCGTCGCCGGACGACAGCACCGCGTTGATCTCGCCCGAGGCGATCCGCGGCATGGCGTCGGAGAACGAGATGTTCTGCGCCTGGGCGCCGGCCTTCTGCATCACGTTCTGCGACGTCGCGTCGTAGGTGCGGATGCTCAGCTTCTTCAGCGTCGCGACGCTGTCTATCTTCTGCTTGGACCAGATGCCCGAGGCTGGCCACGGCGTGGTGTAGAGCAGCTTCTGGCCATGCGCGGCCAGCAGCTTTTCATAGGCCGGACGGGCCGCCTTGTTCAGGTTGCGGGCCTTGGACAGCGAATCCGCCAGGAAGGGCAGGGACGAGACCCCGAACAAGGGATATTTGGTGGCCAGGGCGCCGGCGAACGCATCGCCGGCGTCGACTCTGCGGGCCTGCACCGCCTCGATCATTTCGGCCGATTTGATCTCCCTGGCCGCGTCGTAACTGACGTCTATGAGCACCTTGCCGGCGCTCTTGGCGCGCACCAGGTCGGCGAAGGTCGCCAGGCCCTGGCCGGGCATGGACGTGGCCGGATATTCGGTGGTCATCGTCAAGGTGGTGACGGCGTAGGCGCCATGGGCCATGAAAGCCATGGCGAAGCCCGCCGTCAGGCGGAGAAAGGAATAGCCTTGCATGCACGACTCCTGGCCGGTTGGGATCTGGCCGATCCCACAAAGCGTAAGGCTTGCGCAAGGGCGCGGCTATCCGGGCTTTCCTCTCCTCCAAAAAAAGGAAAAGGCCGTCCCGAAGGACGGCCTCTGCTCGCCGCGCGACGCGGCCGGCGATCAATAGAACGCCTGGATGCCGGTCTGCGCGCGGCCCAGGATCAGGGCGTGCACGTCGTGGGTGCCTTCGTAGGTGTTGACCACTTCGAGGTTCACCAGGTGGCGGGCCACGCCGAATTCATCGGAGATGCCGTTGCCGCCGAGCATGTCGCGCGCCAGGCGGGCGATGTCCAGGGCCTTGCCGCAGGAATTGCGCTTCATGATCGAGGTGATTTCCACCGCGGCGGTGCCTTCGTCCTTCATGCGGCCCAGGCGCAGGCAGCCTTGCAGCGCCAGCGTGATTTCGGTCTGCATGTCGGCCAGCTTCTTCTGGATCAGCTGGTTGGCGGCCAGCGGGCGGCCGAACTGCTTGCGGTCCAGGGTGTACTGGCGGGCGGTGTGCCAGCAGGCTTCGGCGGCGCCCACGGCGCCCCAGGCGATGCCGTAGCGGGCCGAGTTCAGGCAGGTGAACGGGCCCTTCAGACCGGACACGCCGGGCATCATCTGGTCGGCGGAAACTTCCACTTCGTCCATGACGATTTCGCCGGTGATCGAGGCGCGCAGGCCGACCTTGCCGTGGATGGCCGGGGCCGACAGGCCCTTCATGCCCTTTTCCAGGATGAAGCCGCGGATCTTGCCGTCGAAGTCGCCGCCCACGCACTTGGCCCACACCACGAAGACGTCGGCGATGGGCGAGTTGGTGATCCACATCTTGTTGCCGGTGAGCTTGTAGCCGTCGGCCGTCTTGACGGCGCGGGTTTCCATGCCGCCGGGGTCGGAGCCGTGGTTGGGCTCGGTCAGGCCGAAGCAGCCGATCCATTCGCCGCGGGCCAGCTTGGGCAGGTACTTCTGCTTTTGCGCTTCGCTGCCGAATTCATTGATCGGCACCATCACCAGCGACGACTGCACGCTCATCATGGAGCGGTAGCCGGAGTCGATGCGCTCGACTTCGCGGGCGATCAGGCCGTAGCTGACGTAGTTCAGGCCGGCGCCGCCGTATTCGGTTGGGATGGTGGCGCCCAGGAGGCCCAGTTCGCCCATTTCGGAGAAGATGGCCGGGTCGGTCTGTTCGTTGCGGAATGCGTTGAGCACGCGCGGAGCGAGCTTGTCCTGCGCATAGGCCTGGGCGGCGTCGCGCACCATGCGTTCTTCTTCGGTCAGTTGCTGGTCCAGCAACAGGGGGTCTTGCCAGTGAAACGAGGGATTCGAGGACATGCTGGGTCTCCGCTATGGATTTCCGTGTTCGGAATGCTAAAAAGTTTAAACCTAAAATAATTGGGACGGCAAGCCGCCGGTGGCGCGGCGCGCTTTACGCGCGCCGCCGGCGCCAGTCGGGCCTTGCCGCCGTGTCAGTGCCGGGCCTTGAGGGCCGCCTCGCGGATCTTCTCCAGCGTGGTGCCCGGCGTGATGGTTTCCGGATCGATGAAGCAGTGCAGGATGGCCGGCTTGCCGCTGGCCAGGGCGCGCTCGAAGGCGGGCCCGAACTGCTCCGTGGTCTCGACCCGTTCGCCGTGGCCGCCGAAGGCGCGCGCGTATTCGGCGAAGTCCGGGTTCTTGAGCGCGGTGGCCGAGATGCGGCCGGGGTAGTGTTTTTCCTGGTGCATGCGGATGGTGCCGTACATGCCGTTGTCCACCAGGACCACCACGATGGGCAGGTCGTACTGCACGGCAGTGGCGAATTCCTGGCCGTGCATCAGGAAGCAGCCGTCGCCGGCGAAGCACACCACCGTCTTGTCGGGCCAGATGCGCTTGGCGCCCACGGCCGCCGGCAGGCCGTAGCCCATCGAGCCCGAGGTCGGCGCCAGCTGCGTGCCGTAGCGCGTAAAGCGGTGGAAGCGGTGCAGCCAGGTGGCGTAGTTGCCGGCGCCGTTGGTCATGATGGCGTCGGCCGGCAGGGTCTTTTCCAGGTAGGCCATGACCTGGCCCATCTGCAGCGCGCCGGGCGTGGCGATGGCCGACGGGTCGCTCCATTTCAGGTACGACTCGCGCATGGCCTGCGTGCCTTCGGCCCAGGCCGGCGCGGCGGGCGCCTTCAGGCCCGCCAGCGCCTGCGCGAAAGCGGCCGGCGAGGTATTGATGGCCAGCGTGGGGCGGTAGACGCGCGCCAGCTCGGCGGAATCGGGATGCACGTGCACCAGCTTCTGGCGGGGCACCGGGATGTCCAGCAGCGTATAGGCCTGGCTGGGGTTTTCCGACATGCGCCCGCCCACCAGCAGCACCAGGTCGGCGTCGGCCACGCGCTTGAGCAGCGCCGGGTTGATGCCCAGGCCCACGTCGCCGATGAAGCAGGGGTGATCGGCCGGGAACAGCATCTGGCGGCGGAACGACACGGCCGTGGGCAGCGCGTGGCGCTGCGCGAAATCGGCGAACTGCTGCACCGCGCGCGCGTCCCAGCGCGTGCCGCCCAGGATGGCGACCGGGTTCCTGGCCTCGGCCAGCAGCTTTTCCAGGTCGGCCAGCTGGCCGGCGGTGGGCGCGGAATCGATGATCTCGTAGCGCGGCGCGTCGGCGACCGTGGCGGCTTCGACCAGCATGTCTTCGGGCAGGGCGATCACCACCGGGCCCGGACGGCCCGAGGTCGCCACGTGGAAGGCGCGGGAAACCAGCTCGGGGATGCGTTCGACCTGGTCGATCTCGGTGACCCACTTGGCCTGCGTGCCGAACACGGCGCGGTAGTCCATTTCCTGGAAGGCTTCGCGCTCGCGCATGCCGCGCTCGATCTGGCCCACGAAGAGGATCAGCGGCGTGGAATCCTGCTTGGCGATGTGCACGCCGGCCAGCGCGTTGGAGGCGCCGGGGCCGCGCGTCACCATGCAGATGCCGGGCTCGCCGGTCAGCTTGCCGTGCGCGTCGGCCATCATGGCCGCGCCGCCTTCCTGGCGGCACACGGTGACCGAGATGTCCGCGTCGTGCAGGCCATCGAGCACCGCAAGATAGCTTTCGCCAGGGACGCAGAAAACGTGCTTGACGCCCTGTGCAACCAGCTGGTCGACCAGGATATGTCCGCCGAGGCGGGATTTTTGCTGGGACATAGGGGTGGGGGTCATGAAAAGCCTAGGTTGGGACATCCGAGCATAATGTTCCTTGATCGCACAATGCAATTGATAAAATTGCACAATCTATTGACCCACGGGCACGACATCCCGATGTTGCGCCGCGGCATGCTTCCGGTCCCATGAGAAACGGCATTCCCAACCTGAGCGCCCTGCAGGCGTTCGAAGCCTCGGCCCGCCTGGGCAGCTTTTCGCGCGCGGCCGAGGAACTGTCCCTGACGCACAGCGCCGTCTACCGGCAGGTGGCCAGCCTGGAGGCGCGCCTGGGGGTGCAGCTCTTTACCCGGGTGCGCCGGCGCATCGTGCTGACCGACCACGGCGCGGAATACGCGGGCCGCATCCGCCACCACCTGGACCAGATCGAAAAAGACACCTTCGGCCTGGTCAGCCGCACCGGCATGGGCCGCAGCATCCACATCGCCGTGGTGCCCACCCTGGCGACCACCTGGCTGATTCCGCGGCTGGCCGATTTCCAGCGCGCGCATGGCGACATCACCGTCAGCCTGTCGGTGCGCACGCTGCCTTTCCAGTTCAAGGACCAGCCCTTCGACGGCGCGCTCTACCACGGCGACGGCCTGTGGCCGGGCACCCAGGGCGTGCTGCTGTTTCCCGAGCGCGAGCTGATTCCGGTATGCGCGCCCGAACTGGCCGCGCGCGCGGCCGAAGCCGGGGCCAGCGCGCTGGCCGGCATGACCCACCTGCACCTGGCGTCGCGTCCGGAGGCGTGGCGCCAGTGGTATGGCGCCAATGGTTATCTCTATGGCCCGCAGGCCGCCGGCGGCCCCCGCTACGAACTGTTCACCATGGTGATGGCGGCGGTGCAGGCCGGCCTGGGCGTGGGCCTGATGCCGCGCTTCCTGGCCCAGCCGGCGCTGGACCGGGGCGCGCTGGCGATGCCGGTGGCGCAGGCGCTGGCGGTCAGCCAGGGCTATTACTTCGGCTATCCGCAGCGCAGCGAGCGGTCCGAGGCGCTCAGGCTCTTCGAAAACTGGCTGAAGTCCGCCGCCGCCGACCAGCGCTGAGCCGTAGAATCCTCCCATCATGCCCGACACCCGACCGCCGCTGGCCTCGCAGGCCGACATCGACGCTTTCATCGACGCCGTCTGGCTCGAGGACGGCCTGTCGGCCAACACCCTGGCCGCCTACCGGCGCGACCTGACGGGCTTCGCCCGCTGGCTCGAAGACCCCGAGGCCTATGCCCGCGAAATGGCCGACCGCCACGGCCAGGCCGAGCGGATCCAGGCGCCGCCGGCGGGGCCGGCCAAGCCGCTGCGCGACGCGGACAAGGCCGACATCGAGGCCTGGTTCGCCTTCCGCCACGAGGAAACCCGGGCCACCACCGCCAACCGCAGGCTGGCGGCGCTGCGCCGCTTCTATGCCTGGGCGCTGCGCGAACACCGCTGCCAGCGCGATCCCTGCCTGACCCTGGTCGCGGCCAAGCAGCCCCCGCGCATGCCCAAGACGCTGTCCGAGCAGCAGGTGGACGCCTTGCTGCGCGCGCCCGACCTGCAACAGGCCCGCGGCCTGCGCGACCGCGCCATGCTGGAAACCCTGTACGCCACCGGCCTGCGCGTGTCCGAACTGGTGGGCGTGCGCACCCTGGACGTGAGCCTCAACGAGGGCGTGGTGCGCGTGGTGTTGGGCAAGGGCGGCAAGGACCGCCTGGTGCCGCTGGGCGCCGAAGCCGCGCACTGGATCGACCGCTACCTCCAGAGCGGGCGGCCGGAACTGGCGGCCGGCCGCGTGAACGATGCGCTTTTCATCACCGGCCGCGCCGAGCCGATGTCGCGCCAGGCGTTCTGGCAGCTGGTCAAGAAGTACGCCCTGCTGGCCGACATCCGCGCGCCGCTGTCGCCGCACGTGCTGCGCCACGCCTTCGCCACGCACCTGCTGAACCACGGCGCGGACCTGCGCGTGGTGCAGATGCTGCTGGGCCATGCCGACATCTCCACCACGCAGATCTATACCCACGTCGCCCGCGAGCGCCTGAAGGCGCTGCACGCGGCCCACCATCCCCGCGGCTAGTCCGCGCCTTCCGATACCGCTGTTGCGCCCCTCCATGAGCAAAGCCCGCCACGTTTCCGAAACCCCCGCCACTCAGCTCCTCAAGCAACACAAAGTGGCCTACACCGAGCACACCTACGATTACGTGGATCACGGCGGCGCCGGCGAGGCCGCGCGCCAGCTGGGCCTGGACCCGCATGCGGTGGTCAAGACCCTGATCATGGAAGACGAGTCCGCCAGGCCGCTGGTCATCGTCATGCACGGCGACCGCGAAGTCTCCACCAAGAACCTGGCGCGGCAGGCGGGCCTGAAGAAAGTCGAGCCCTGCAAGCCCGAGGTCGCGCAGCGCCATTCCGGCTACCAGGTCGGCGGCACCTCGCCGTTCGGCACGCGCAAGAAGATGCCGGTCTGGGTCGAGGCGCAGGTGCTGGAGTATCCGGTGGTCTACATCAACGGCGGACGGCGCGGCTACCTGATAGGCATCGATCCCAAGGTGCTGGTCAGCCTGCTGGGCGCCCGCGCGGTGTCGGTCGCGCTGGAGCAGTAGGGCGGGTCGCGCGCGGCAGCCCGTGGTATTCCTTTACCACCAGCCGGGCCTGCCGCGGGGCCACAATAGGGCTTCAAACCGGAACCCGGACCACCGGGCGCCCCAAACCCAGGAGACCCTCATGAGCAAGCGACTGTTGATGCTGGTCGGCGACTACGCCGAGGACTACGAAACCATGGTGCCGTTCCAGACCCTGCTGGCGGTGGGGCACACGGTGCACGCGGTATGCCCGGACAAGAAGGCCGGCGACACCGTCGCCACGGCCATCCACGATTTCGAGGGCGACCAGACCTATAGCGAAAAGCGCGGTCACAATTTCACGCTCAATTTCGATTTCGACCGGGTCGAGGCCGCGTCGTACGACGGCCTGGTCATCCCGGGCGGGCGCGCGCCGGAATACCTGCGGCTGAACGAAAAAGTGCTGGAGATCGTGCGCGTCTTCGACCAGGCCGGCAAGCCCATCGCCGCCGTGTGCCACGGCGCGCAGCTGCTGGCCGCCGCCGGCATCCTGAAGGGACGCACCTGCTCGGCCTACCCGGCCTGCGCGCCGGAAGTGCGCCTGGCCGGGGGCACCTATGCCGAAATCGGGATCGACCAGGCCTATACCGACGGCAACCTGGTGACCGCGCCCGCCTGGCCCGCGCATCCGGCCTGGCTGTCCCAGTTCCTGGCGCTGCTGGGCACCAAGATCGTTCCCTGACGCGCATGAAAAAGGCGCCCGCTTCGGGGCGCCTTGGCCGCGGTGCGGACGGCTTCAGGCCAAGTCGAGCACGATGCGGCCTTCGATCTGGCCGCGGCGCATGCGGTCGAACACTTCATTGACGTTCTCCAGCCGCTCGGTGGCGACCGTGGCGTGCACCTTGCCTTCGGCGGCGAACTGCAGCGATTCCTGCAGATCCAGGCGCGATCCGACGATGGAGCCGCGCACCGTCACGCCGTTGAGCACCATGTCGAAGATCGACAGCGGGAAGTCGCCCGGGGGCAGCCCGTTGAGCGACACGGTTCCGCCGCGGCGCACCATGCCCAGCGCCTGCTCGAACGCCTTGGGCGAGACCGCCGTGATGAGCGCGCCGTGCGCGCCGCCGATTTCGCGCTTGAGATAGGCGGCCGGATCGGTGGTGCTGGCGTTGACCGCGACCTCGGCGCCCAGGCGGCGCGCGAAGTCCAGCTTGGCGTCGTCGATGTCCACCGCCGCGACGTTCAGCCCCATGGCCTTGGCGTATTGCACCGCCATGTGGCCCAGCCCGCCGATGCCGGAGATCACGACCCAGTTGCCCGGCCGCGTGTCCGTCATCTTCAGTCCCTTGTACACCGTGACGCCGGCGCACAGCACCGGCGCGATCTCGACGAAGCCCACGTTGCCGGGCAGCAGCCCGACGTAGTCGGCGGCCGCCAGCGCGTATTCGGCGAAGCCGCCGTTGACCGAATAGCCCGTGTTCTGCTGCTGTTCGCACAGGGTTTCCCAGCCGCCCAGGCAATGTTCGCAGTGGCCGCAGGCGGAATACAGCCAGGGGATGCCGACGCGGTCGCCTTCCTTCACGTGGGTGACGCCGGCGCCCACCGCCACCACGTGGCCCACGCCTTCGTGGCCGGGAATGAAGGGGGGATTGGGTTTGACGGGCCAGTCGCCCTCGACGGCGTGCAGGTCGGTGTGGCAGACGCCGCAGGCCTCGATCTTCACCAGCAGCTCGCCCGGGCCGGGGCGCGGCACCGCGACTTCCTCGATCGCCAGGGGCTGGCCGAACGCCCGGGCCACCGCCGCTTTCATGGTCTTGTCCATCACTACCTCCGAAGTCCGATCAGTATCGTTATCCTCGAACGCGTGCGTTTTGCCTGCAATGATTTATATCAGCTTTGGCCGCGTCTTGCCGGCCTGCCGGCAAACCGCTTACAGTGGCCCCGGGCGTACGACTCGCCCCGAGCCAAGGATCTCCCATGTGTGAAATCTTCATCCGCGCCAGCGAGCAGTCCTACACTCCCGCGTCCCGCTCGCTGCGCCTGCACGGCGTGGCCACCAGCCTGCGGCTCGAACAGCTGTTCTGGGACGTGCTGGAAGAAATCGCGAGCCGCGACGGCATGCGCGTGACGCAGCTGATCGAACGCCTGTACGACGAGCTCATCGCCTACCGGGGCGAGGCCGCCAACTTCACTTCGTTTCTGAGGGTGTGCTGCCTGCGCTACCAGCTCTTGCAGGCCGAAGGCAGGATTCCGCGCGACCGGGCGGTGCCGATCGGCTCGCTCGACGCCCGCGCGGTGCTGGAGGGGCTGGCGGTGTGATGGATGTCGCGCCCGATGGCCCGAACAAGAACTCAGGCGCTCAACGCGCGCCACCCATCGGCCGGCTTCAACCGCCCGACTGTATCGAAGCCAGCGCCACTTCGTTCTGCACGATGCGGCGGATGCGCACGGCGTCGCCGATGCGCGAGAGCTTGCCCTGCGAATCCAGCAGCACGATGGCCAGATCGCGGCCGTTGATGCGGGCCAGCATCACCAGGCATTCGCCGGCTTCGTTGATGTAGCCGGTCTTGGACACCTTGATGTCCCAGTCGGGCTTGCGCACCAGCAGATTGGTGTTGCGGAACGTCTGCGTGCGGTTGTTGACCTCGACCTCGTACTCGGTGTCGGTGGAGTAGCGGTGGATCAGCGGACGCTGGGCGGCGGCGCGCAGCAGCCGGGCCAGGTCGTGCGGCGAGGACACGTTGTCGCTGGACAGGCCGGTGGGTTCGATGAAGCGCGTGCTGGTCATGCCCAGCGCCTGCGCCTTGGCGTTCATGGCGGCCACGAAGGCCGGCAGGCCGCCCGGGTAGTTGCGGCCCAGCGCGTTGGCGGCGCGGTTTTCCGAGGACATCAGCGCCAGGTGCAGCATGTCGCCGCGCGACAGCTTGGTGCCCACGCGCAGCCGCGAGGTGGTGTGCTTGAGGCCGTCGATGTCTTCGTCGGTGATCTCCAGCATCTCGTCCATCGGCAGGTTGGCGTCGACTACCACCACGGCGGTCATCAGCTTGGAGATGGAAGCGATGGGACGCACCACGTTTTCGTTCTTGGCGAAGATGACCGTGGACGTCTCCAGGTCCTGCACATAGGCGGTGCTGGAACGCAGGGCGGCCACTTCGGCGCGCGTGGAGGCGGCCGGCGGCGGCATGGCGGCCGAGCTGGCCGCCACCGCCGCGCGTTGCGCCCGCGACGGCTTGTTGGACTTGCCGCCCTTGCTGGCCGCGCCGCGTTTTTTGGGCGGACTCTTGGAGGCGACCTGCTTGCCGCTCTTGGACGCCGCGGCCTTCTTGGCCGACGAGCTCTTGGGCGCGGCCTTGGCCGAGGAGGTCTTGGGAGGGGTTTTCTTGGCGGCAGGCGCCTTCTTGGCCTGCTGCGCCTTGCAGGCCGACGACTTCGCGTTGGTCTTGCAGGGATCGGTGTTCTTGGCGGCCAGCGCCGCGGAGGGCAGGAGCGCGCACATCGCCAGCGCCATCGGCGCTATCGCGTTCGCAATCGCACGTTTCCAGGAAAATGCCATGGTCTGAGCAGGCTTGTCAGTGTGTGAACAAATATTTCTTAAGCCGGCGTTCCGTCGGTTCAGGAAAAGTCGAAATGAATTAGTGGCTTACGCGTCGAATTTAAACAGCAATTTCAAGTGATGCGCAAGACGATTCGCTATCATCGATGAAAAAAATAATAGTGACGTATTGACGCATGCCCGGAATCGTCACAAGACGCGTCACGAGACGCTAATGGCGTACGGCGCGTGAGCGTAGCCCGGATTAACCCTCATTTGGCTGAACGCGGGCCGCGTCAGACGGGAAAGACTGAATTAAGACTATGATTGGTCTTGCCGAATCCGCCGGAGCAGCCCATGAAGTACTCCACCCAGGTCAAGCCAATCAGTTACCTGAAAAGCCATACCGCCCAGATCGTGAAGGACATCTCCGAGAGCCGCGAACCGATGCTCATCACGCAAAATGGCGAAGCCAAGCTGGTCGTCATGGACGTCCAGAGCTACGAAGAGCAGGAGCAGGCCATGGCGCTGCTGCAGCTCCTGGCCCAGGGCCGCGCGCAGATCGAGGAAGGGAAGATCGTTGCCGCGGAGGACGTCTTCGCCCGAATCGAGGCCATGGATCAGGACGACGAGCAATGAGTGGCAAGGTGGTCTTTCTCCAGTCCGCCGTCGATGATCTCCATGAAATCCGCCGCTACATCAGAAAGCGCTTCTCCCAGGCCGTATGGCTGGATGCGTACGCCAGGATCAAAAAAGCCATTTTGAATCTTGAGCGGTTTCCCCACGCCAGCCATGCCCCGGCCGAACTGCCGGCCATGCATTTCCTGGAAATCATCGTCGCCAGGAACCGCATGATCTATGAAGTGCTGGGCGATACCGTCTACATCCATCTGATCTGCGATACGCGGCAGGATTTCAAGACCAGGCTTGCGCGCCGGCCCGTCCGCGCCCTCAGGCCGTAGCGTCCGCAGGGCTTTTCCATTGCCCTGCGATAAAAGCGATACAATGCCGCGCTTGGTGTGTCTCCGTAGTTCAATGGATAGAACAAGGACCTCCTAAGTCCTAGATACAGGTTCGATTCCTGTCGGAGACGCCACCTCCCATCATTGCCCCGGGCGCTTCAGCCCCGCCTCCTTCCCCATCCCCGATCCGAACCGCCGCGGCGCCGCGAAGCCGGCGCCGGAAGTTGTATATGATGTTTGATCCGGCCCGCTGCGCCGGACCGCTCCGAGGAGGGGGCGGAAAACCAAAAACAACGAGACACGGATTTCATGTCCAACCCATCCGATACGATTTCCATGCGCACCATTGCGCTGGGCACGCTGGTCGTGCTGCTTGCCATGGGCGTGCGCGCCACCTTCGGCCTGTTCATGCAACCGATGGGGCTGGCCCACGGCTGGGGCCGCGAAGTGTTTTCCATGGCGTTCGCGCTGCAGAACCTGGTGTGGGGCGTGGCCTGTATTTTCATGGGCATCCTGGCCGACCGATACGGTTCGGGCCGCACCATCGCCCTGGGGGCGCTGCTGTACATGCTGGGCATGATCGGCACGCGCTTCGCCACCGACGAGACCACGCTGTACCTGACCGCCGGCGTGCTGGTCGGGCTGGGGCAGGCGGGCACGACGTTTCCGGTGATCCTGCCGGTGGTGGCCCGTTCGGTGCCGCCGGCCTATCGCAGCACCGCCATGGGCATCGCCAGCGCGGGCGGCTCGATGGGGCAGTTCGCCGTGGTGCCCACCGGCCAGCTGCTGATCAGCGGGCTGGACTGGCCGGGCGCGCTGTGGGTGCTGTCGCTGTTCGTCGCCTGCGGCGCGCCGCTGGCCTATTTCCTGCGCGGCCGGCCGCAGGCCCATTCGGGTCCGCAGCAGTCGCTGGCCGCCGCGGTCAAGCAGGCCGTGCGCCATCCGTCGTTCCATTTCCTGTTCTGGAGCTACTTCGTCTGCGGCTTCCACACGGCGTTCATCACGCTGCACCTGCCGGCCTACGTTACCGATGGCGGCCTGACGGCGGGGCACGGCGCCACCGCCATCGCGCTGATCGGGCTGTTCAACGTGCTGGGTTCGTTCTATGCCGGCAAGCTGGGCGGCAAGTACAGCAAGAAGCGCCTGCTGGCCGCGGTGTACGGCATGCGCGCCTTCGGCATCCTGCTGTTGCTGTGGCTGCCGCTGTCGCCCTGGGTGCTGTATGCCTTCGCCGCCTGGATGGGCCTGTTCTGGCTGGGAACGGTGCCGCTCACGCAGGGCCTGATCGGGCAGATCTACGGCCTGCGCTATGCGGCCACGCTATCGGGCATCGTGTTCCTGGGCCACCAGATCGGCAGCTTCATCGGCGTCTGGCTGGGCGGATACGCCTACGCCAGGACCGGCAGCTACGACCTGGTGTGGTGGCTGGGCGTGGCGCTGGCCGTCATCGCCGCGCTGCTGTGCCTGCCGGTGCGCGAGCAGCCGGTGGCCCAGCCCGTTCCCGCCTGACCCGGAGCCGCCATGACGTCCAGACCCGTCCAGCCGTCCTCGTCCCGCCGCCGCGGCTGGCGCGTGGCCGGCGGGCTGGCGCTGGCGGCCTTGCTCGGCCTGGCCTTCTGGGGCTACAGCACGCCCGAGATGCAGATCCACTGGGAAAACCTGGCCGCGCTTTGCGGCTTCTAGTTTCCAGTGCCCGGGCGGCGCGTTCCGCGCCGCCGGCTCGCGGTATCCTACGGCGATATTTTTCTCCTTCATCGGCGCGCGCCGCGGGCGCGCGTCCCGGGTGCCCATGCAGGACTCCTCGCCTATCTATCCCGATCTGTCTCTGCCGGAAATCGGCGCCATGCCGGCCGCCGGCACCTTGGTGCTGACCGTCAACAACCGCCTGTCGCGCCGCCTGACGCTGGAGCTGGCCGGCCTGCTGCGCCAGGAGCGCCAGGTCAGCGAACTGCCGCGCATCCTGCCGCTGTCGGCCTGGCTGGCCGAATCCGCCAACGAGCTCGCATTCGAGGCCGATGAGGGCGTGCCGGCCTACCGGCTGGACAGCTTCGCCACGCAGCTGGTGTGGACCGAGGCGATCCGGGCGGAAGAAGCCGAGCGCGTACTGCTCGACGCCAGCCAGGCCGCGCGCCTGGCCATGGACGCGGACCTGCTCATGGATGAGTGGGACCTCCATGTGCCCTCGGGCGCGGACACCGACGAATACCGCGGCTTCGCCAGATGGCGCGAGCGTTATCGCCAGGTGCTGGCCGGCATCGACGCCGAGGACGCGAACCAGGGTTATGCGCGCGTGCTGCGCGCGCTGGAGGATGGACGGCTGCCCATCCCTCGGCAGCTGGTGCTGGCCGGTTTCACCGACCTGTCGCCGCGGTTCCGGCGCCTGCTGCGCGCCTTCGAAGCGCAGGGCGCGGCCGTCGCGCAGTGGCGCGATGCGCAGCGCGTGGAAACCGCGGCGCGCCGCTACGAGGCCGCGGACCAGGGGGCGCAATGGCGCGCCGCCGCGGCCTGGGCGGCCGAACGCCTGAAGCAGAATCCGCATGGCCGCTACGCCATCGTGTCGCCGCAGCTCGAGGCGGAATCGCCTTTCGCGCGGCGGGTATTGAGCCAGGCCCTGGCCGGACGCGGCGGCCAGGCCGCATATGCCTTCAACGTGGCGGTGGGCCGGCCGCTGAACGAATGGCCGATGGCGCGCGCCGCGCTCGCCTGGCTGCGCGCCCTGGCCGAATGCGCGCCGGGCAAGGGCTGCGGCGTCGAAGTGCTGGGCGCTGCGCTGCTGGGCGGGCATTGCGCCGGCGACGTGCGCGACCGCGCGCGGCTGGCCTCGATCGACGCGCGCTGGCGGCGCCAGGCGCAGCTGCGCGTCAGCCCGCAGGACTGGCGCAAGCTGCTGGCCGATCTGCCGTCGCTGGCACAGGCCTGGGACCAGGCCATGGAAGTCTGGACGCGCGGCGGCAAGCAGGCCACCTGCGACGTCTGGATGCTGCGCATGAAGGCCGCGCTGACGGCGCTGGGCTTTCCGGGCGAAGCCGTGCTCGACAGCGTGGGCTACCAGGTGATGGGCGCGCTGGGCGATGCGCTGGGCAGTTTTTCCGCGCTGGCGCCGGCGGCGGGCCGCCTGGGCGGGCTGGCCGCCGTCAACCTGCTGGAGAGCGTGGCGCGGTCCGCCTCGTTCCAGCCGCAGCGCGATCCGCTGGCGCGCCTGGACGTGCTGGGCCTGCTGGAAGCCGAGGGCGGCTACTGGGACGGCGTCTGGATACTGGGCCTGACCGACGACGTGCTGCCCGCTTCGCCCAAGCCCAATCCGCTGCTGCCGCTGGCGGTGCTGCGCCAGGCCAAGGCGCCGCGCGCTACGCCGGAGCGCGAGCGCGAATGGGCCGAAGGCATGTACGCCGCGCTGTGCCGCTGCGCGCCGGAGATCATCGTCAGCCACGCGCATATGGACGGCGAGCGCGAATTGCGTCCGTCGCCGCTGATCGCCGCCGCGCCGCTGACCGACTGGACGCCCCCGGCGCAACCGGCGCTGGCGGCCTTGCCGCAGGAATCGCTGGACGACACGCAAGGCCCGCCGCTGGCGGCGGGCAATCGCGGCGGCGGCGGCCTGGACGTGCTGGACACGCAGGCGCGCAACCCGCTGTGGGCCTTCGTGCGCCACCGCCTGGGCGGGCGCGAACTGGCCTCCTACGCCGATGCGGCCGGGGTGAACGTGCGCGGCCAGTTCCTGCACAAGGCCCTGGAACTGCTGTGGGGCATGATGCCCGACCAGGAAAAACTGCACGAGCTGATGGCTGAACGCCGCCTGCCGGACCTGGTGGCGCAGGCCGTGGCGCAGGCCGCCGACGAGGAACTGAAAGACTACGCGCCGGCCCTGCGCACGCTGGAGTGCCAACGCGCGCAGACCGTGCTGGCGGCCTGGCTCGACAAGGAAGCGCAGCGCCTGCCATTCGCCGTGGCCCAGGTTGAAAAAAATCATCAGTGGCAGCGCGGCGCGCTGGTGCTGAAGCTGCGGCTGGACCGCATCGACAGCCTGCAGGACGGCCGCAACGTCATCGTGGACTACAAGACCGGCGCGGCCCCGGCCCGGCCCGAGCCGGACTGGTCGCGCAGCCGCCCCGTGAACCTGCAGCTGCCGTTCTACGCCTCGGTGCTGGCCGAGGCCGCCGGCGGCGACGTGGCCGGCCTGGTGCTGGCGCAGATCCACGCGCGCCAGGTCGCCGTGGCCGGCCTGGCCGACGAGGACCTGGGCATGGAGGGCGTGACCCTGGCCAGCGACAGCAAATTCTTCGAAGGCCTGTCGTGGCCGCAGATACGCGAGCGCTGGCGCGCCGCCATCGAAGCGCTGGCCGATGAATACGTCGCGGGCCATGCGGCCAACGTGGCCTACCGCCGCGACGACTTGAAATACTGCGATGCATTGCCGTTCCTGCGTTTGCATCTGGACGATGAGGACGCTTGATCCATGGCTGAACAAGAACGACTGCCGCACGACCACGCCGCGCGCGCCGCCGCGCTGGACCCGACGCGATCCTTCCTGGTGCAGGCGCCCGCCGGCTCGGGCAAGACCGAGTTGCTGACCGACCGCATCCTGGCGCTGCTGGCCACGGTCAACCGTCCGGAAGAAATCGTCGCCATCACCTTCACGCGCAAGGCCGCCTCCGAGATGCACGCGCGCGTGCTCAGCAAATTGCGTCGCGGGCAGGACGGCCCGCCCGAGGCCATGCACGAACGCCGCAGCTGGGAGCTCGCGCGCGCCGCCCTGGCGCGCAACGACGAGCTGGGCTGGCACCTGCTGGAGCATCCGGCGCGGCTGGCCATCCGCACCATCGACTCGTTCTGCGCCGGCCTGGTGCGCAGCATGCCGTGGCTGTCGGAGCTGGGCGGCATGCCCGAGATCACCGACGACGCGCGCGCGCACTACGAGGCCGCGGCCCGCGCCACGCTGGAACTGGCCGACGACTACGAGGCCGTGCGCATCCTGCTCAAGCACCTGGACGTGGACGTGCAGGCGGCCAAGGAAGCCATCGCCGACATGCTGGGCCAGCGCGACCAATGGCTGCCGCTGCTGCGCCACGGCTCCGACCGCGAGGCGCTGGAAACCATGCTGGCCGAGGCCATCGGCGAGGACCTGGACTCGCTTTGTGCGGCCATGCCTTATGGCTGGGCCGAGGCGCTTTGCAGCCCGGCGCGGCTGGCCGCCGCCTGCCTGCAGGACGGCGAAGCCGAGAACAAGCTGCTGGCGCTTCTGGACTGGACCGAAGAACTGCTGCCCGACGCCGACATGCTGGACCAATGGCAGGCCGTGGCGCATCTGCTGCTGACGGGCACCGGCACCTTGCGCAAGACCGTCACCAAGACCCTGGGCTTTCCGCCCAAATGCGCGCACAAGGAACCGTTCGTGGCCTGGCTCGACGCCGCCGACCCGGACGCGCCATGGGTGCGCCGCCTGCACGCGATCCGCGACGTGCCCGCGCCGCATTTCAGCGACGAGCAATGGGAAGTGCTGGGCGCGCAGCTGATGACGCTGGCGCTGGCGGTGGCGCAGCTGCGGCTGCGCTTTGCCGACACGGGCGAAGTGGATTTCATCGAGATCGCGCAGCGCGCCGCGGCCGCGCTGGGCAGCGCCGACGATCCCGGCGAACTGCTGCTGAAGCTCGACGCCTCGATCCGCCATCTGCTCATCGACGAATTCCAGGACACCAGCCAGACGCAGCTGGACCTGCTGCGCACGCTGACCTCGGGCTGGCAGGCCGGCGACGGCCGCAGCCTGTTTCTGGTGGGCGATCCGATGCAATCGATCTACCGCTTCCGCAAGGCCGAAGTGGGCCTGTTCCTGGAAGTGGCGGACATCGGCGTGGGCGAGCTGAAGCCCGACTTCCTCAACCTCACCGACAACTTCCGCTCGCAGGCCGGCATCGTCGAATGGGTCAACCAGTCGTTCGCGCAACTGCTGCCGCGGCGCAGCGACGCGGCCGCCGGCGCCATCGCCTACAGCCCGTCGACCGCGTTTCACGAGGCATTGCCGGAGCCGGCGGTGCGCTTCCATCCCGCGTGGTCGCGCGAGGGAATGGCCGCCGCCGAGGAACAGGCCGAGGACATCGCGGTGGACCTGGTGCGCCAGGCGCTGATCGAGCACAAGGGCGCCAGGCATCCCGTCGCGGTGCTGGTGCGCGCGCGCAGCCACCTGGGCAACCTGACCCGCAGGCTGACGCAGGAAGGCATACGCTGCCGCGCGGTGGACCTGGTGCCGCTGGCGCTGCGGCCGGTGGTGGCCGACCTGGTGCAGCTGGTGCGCGCCTTGTCGCATCCCGGCGACCGCCTGGCCTGGCTGTCGGTGCTGCGCGCGCCGTACTGCGGCCTGACGCTGACTTCGCTGCAGCGGCTGTTCGGCGACGATCACATCACGCCGGTGCCGGTGCTGCTGGAGCGCGCGCTGCGCATCACGCCGCAGACCGCGCCCGCGGCCGCCAGCGCCGGGCCGCAAGGTTCGTTGTTCGACGCGGCGCCCGTCGCGCCGGAAACGCCGTCCGCGCAAGCCGTGCTCGGCGCCGACGAGTTCGCGCGCCTGCGGCAGGTGGCGGGCATCCTGCTGGACACGCGCAACGCCTCGGGCGCGATGCCGTTCGCCGCCTGGGTCGAATCGCTGTGGCGCCGCCTGGGCGGCCCGTCCTTGTACGCCGGCGTGTCGGTGGCCAACGACGCGGAAAGCCTGTTCCAGCTGGTCGAGCGGCTGGCGCCGCACGGCGCCATCGACGCCGCGGCGCTGGACGCGGGCATCGCGCGCCTGTTCGCCGCGCCGGACGCGGCCGACGAGGACGCGGGCGCGGTCGAGATCATGACCATGCACAAGTCCAAGGGCCTGCAATTCGAGACGGTCATCCTGTACGGCCTGCACCGCGCCCCGCGCGGCGACCAGGCGCCGCTGGTGCGTTTCGAACACAGCGGCGGCCGCGTGCTGTTCGGCCCGGTCAAGCCGCGCGCCGAAACCGAAGCCGACCCGGTGTCGCGCTACCTCGGCGCGCGCGAAGCGCGCCGTGCGTCGTATGAGGTCGACCGCCTGCTGTACGTGGCCGCCACGCGTGCGCGCAAGCGCCTGCATCTGGTGGGCCACCTGTCGGTGGACGAGGCAAGCGGCCAGGTCAAGCCGCCGCCGCCGGCCAGCCTGCTGGGCCGCCTGTGGCCCTGCCTGGCCGCGCCGACGCCGCCCTCGCTGGACGGCGAGACCGCGCGGCAGGCCGAGGACGGCCCCGAACTGCAGGGCGAACCGCTGCGGCGCGTGGACAGCGCGGGCCTGGCGCAACTGGCGCGCCTGGCCGACGAAGTCGCCAGCCCCGGCTTCGCCGCTCCCGCGCGCGGCGTCTGGGGCGAGGGCGCCGAACATCCCGCCTGGCAGCTCGAAGCCGGCTACGACGCCGCCATCGGCACCCTGGCCCACGCCTGGCTGGCCCGCATCGGCCAGGACGGCGCCCAAGCCTGGCCCGCCCAGGCCCTGGCCGACCGCCTGCCCGCCATGCGCCGCCAACTCACCCGCGCCGGCATCCCCGCCAGCCAGGCCGACGCCGCCGCCGAAGCCGTGCTGGACACCCTGCAAGCCACCCTGGCCGACGAACGCGGCCTGTGGCTGCTCTCGCAATCCGGCGCCCGCCGGGAATGGCCCCTCATCGACGCCGCCGGCAAGGTCTCGGTCATCGACCTGGCCCTGAGCACCGAAGACGGCTGGCTCATCGTCGACTACAAAACCGGCCGCCCCCATCCCGGCGAATCCGCCACCGCCTTCGCCCAACGCATGCGCCAACGCCACGGCGAACAACTGCAACGCTACTGCACCCAGGTAACCGCCCTGGACGGCCGCAAAGCCAGAGCCGCCCTCTATTTCCCAAGAGCAAAGGCGTGGATAGATTTGCAGCATTGAACCCGCGGGCGGTGTGATCCCGCGACCATCCCGACGGCTATCGCCGCCCGATGGGTTCCGCGCGCTCGAAGGTAGCGTCCTTGCGCCAGAAAGGCAAAGCGAAGCGAGCCAAAGGGGATAAGCGAAGCAAAGGCGCCCCCACCCAAAGCCGGAACCCGCCAACAAACAAGGCAAAGCGAAGCGAGCCAAAGGGACAAGCGAAGCGAAGTCCCCACCCCCTCCCTCCTGGAGGGAGGGCCGGGGAGGGAGCCCACATATTGCCCCCAGGGGCCCGCCACTTGGAATTCGAGCGAGCAAGCGAAGCGCAGCTCTGCTAGAATTCCAAGTGGCGGGCCCCTTCGCATGGTTCGACGGTGAACCTGGTCAGGTCGGGAACGAAGCAGCCATAGTCGTTTAGGGTCAGTGCCGGAGTAAGGCTCGCCATCCGGATTCTTCAAAGCAGGGGGTCATGACATATGCATGACCCTTTGTTTTCCTGAGGGGACGGGGTTATTTTCCAGGGATACGCCCACGAAAATAAGCCCGTCCCCTTTGCATTGCAGCCGGCGTCTTTTCGAGCCAGCTCGCGAAACAGGCTCTACAATCCACCCATGACTTATCTGGTACTGGCCCGCAAGTGGCGGCCGCGATCGTTCGATACCCTCGTGGGACAGGATCACGTGGTGCGCGCATTGACGCATGCGCTCGACACGCAACGCCTGCACCACGCATGGCTGTTCACCGGGACCCGCGGGGTGGGCAAGACCACGCTTTCGCGCATCCTGGCCAAATCGCTCAACTGCGTGACCGGCATCACGTCCAAGCCTTGCGGCGTGTGCCAGGCCTGCACGGAAATCGACGCAGGGCGCTTCGTCGACTACCTCGAACTGGACGCGGCCTCGAACCGTGGCGTCGAGGAAATGACGCAGCTGCTGGAGCAGGCCGTGTACGCGCCCGGCGCGGGACGCTTCAAGGTCTACATGATCGACGAAGTCCACATGCTGACCGGGCATGCGTTCAACGCCATGCTCAAGACGCTCGAAGAGCCGCCGCCGCACGTCAAGTTCATCCTGGCCACCACCGACCCGCAGAAGATTCCGGTGACGGTGCTGTCGCGCTGCCTGCAGTTCAACCTCAAGCAGATGCCGGCCGACTCCATCGTCGGCCACCTGCAGGCCGTGCTCGGCCAGGAAGAGGTGGGCTTCGAAGTGCCGGCGCTGCGGCTGATCGGGCAGGCGGCCGCGGGCTCCATGCGCGACGCGCTGTCGCTGACCGACCAGGCCATCGCCTATAGCGCCGGCAACCTCACCGAAGAAGCCGTGCGCGGCATGCTCGGCACCATCGACCAGCGCCACCTGGTGCGCCTGCTGGACGCGCTGTCCACCGGCGACGCCAAGGGCGTGCTGGCGGTGGCCGACGAACTGGCGGTGCGCGGCCTGTCCTATACCGGCGCGCTGGCCGATCTGGCCGTGCTGCTGTCGCGCGTGGCCATCGAGCAGCGCGTCAGCGGCGTGACGCCGGCCGAGGACCCGCTGGCGGCGGACATCGCGCGCCTGGCGCAGTCGCTGCATCCCGACGCGGTGCAGCTGTTCTATTCCGTCGCCGTGCACAGCCGCGGCGAGCTGACGCTGGCGCCCGACGAATACGCGGGCTTCATCATGGCCTGCCTGCGCATGCTGGCGCTCAACGGCGATGCCGGCCCGCAGACCGCGGTGGAGGCGCCCGCCGTCCCGGCCCGCCAGACGGCAGACCCGGTCGCCGCGCCCGCGCCCGCGCCCGTCGCCGCGCCGCAGCCCGCGCCTGCAGCGCAGCCGCAGCCGGCGCCCGCACCGGCGCCGACTCCCGCGCCTACGCCCGCACCCGCCGCTGCCGCCGCACCCGAACCGGCAAGCCCGGAGCCCGCCGCCGAAGCGCAGAGCGTGCCGCCCTGGGAAGAGCTGCCGGCCGAGCCGGCAGCAGCATCTCCCGACGCGTCCGACCGCGCGCCCGCGTCCGCCGCCCTGGCGGTCACGCCGGCCGCAGCGGTCGCCGCCGCGCCGGCCGCGCCCGAGGCCGGCGACGGCCCGCCGTCCTGGGTCGACGAGGAAATCCCGTACGACGCCGAAGCCGGTTTCGCCCCGGACAACGGTTTCACGGCGGACCCGGACGATGACGAATTCGAAACCCTGGCTCCGCCGGGCGCCGCGCCGGCCGCGGCCGCGCCCGTGCGGCGCGAAGGCCCGGCGCCTGCCCGCAAGCGCGGCTCGCGCGCGCGCATCGCCGACATGACCGCGGCGGGCTGGCCCGAGCTGGCCGCGCGCCTGCCGGTCACCGGCCTGGCCGCCGAACTGGCGCGCCAGAGCGAATGGGCCGGCGTGCAGGGCGACGCCATCGTCCTGCGCGTGGCCGTCAAGACGCTGGCCGAAAGCGAAAGCCGCATCCGCCTGCAGACGGTGCTGTGCGAGCATTTCGGCCAGGGCATACGATTGGACGTGGAAGTCGGCGTGACCGGCGACGCCACGGCGCACGCCGTGGCTCAAGCCGAACGCGCCGCCCGCCAGCAGGCCGCCGAGGACGCGGTCGCGGCAGATCCCTTCGTGCAGGCGCTGGTGGCCGATTTCGGCGGACAGGTCGTCGCCGGCTCCATCCGCCACGTCGATTCCCCGGCCGCCGCCTGAGGCGGCGGCAATCTCCCATTCCCCTAGTTCAAGGAAGCACCGATCATGATGAAAGGACAACTCGCCGGCCTGATGCGCCAGGCGCAGCAGATGCAGGAAAACATGAAGAAGGCGCAGGACGCGCTGGCCGAGATCCTGGTCGAAGGCGCCTCCGGCGGCGGCCTGGTCAAGGTCACCATGACCTGCCGCCACGACGTCAAGCGCGTCGCCATCGACCCGTCGCTGCTGGGCGACGACAAGGACATGCTGGAAGACCTGGTCGCCGCCGCGTTCAACGACGCGCTGCGCAAGGCCGAGGCCACTTCCCAGGAAAAAATGGCGTCGGTCACCGCCGGCATGCCGCTGCCCCCGGGCATGAAGCTGCCGTTCTGATTCCGGCCCCGGCCGCGACGGACCACGATGGACCCCGATGGACCCTTTACTGCCCGAACCCGAACCGCTGGTGTCGCTGATCGAGGCGCTGCGGCGCCTGCCCGGCGTGGGCGTGCGCTCCGCCAGGCGCATGGCCTATCACCTGCTGCAGCATGATCCGCAAGGCGCGGACATGCTGGGCCGGGCGCTGGCCAGCGCGGTGCGGGACCTGAAGCACTGCGCCCGCTGCAACAGCTTTTCGGAAGAAGAGGTCTGCGGCACCTGCAGCAATCCCAAGCGCGACCGCAGCCTGCTGTGCATCGTCGAAACCCCGGCCGACCAGAACATGATCGAGTCCAGCCACGGCTACCGCGGCCTGTACTACGTGCTGATGGGCCGGGTGGCGCCGCTGGAAGGCATAGGCCCGCGCGAGCTGGATTTCGACCGCGTGATCCAGCGCGCCACCGACGGCGAGGTGCAGGAGGTCATCCTGGCCACCAACTTCACCGCCGAGGGCGAGACCACCGCGCACTTCCTGGGCGAGGCCCTGAGCGAACGCGGCCTGCGCGTGACCAGGCTGGCGCGCGGCGTGCCGGCGGGCAGCGAGCTGGAGTATGTAGATGCAGGCACCATCGCCTGGGCCCTGATGGAACGCAAGACCACCTGAGTGGGACCCACTCCCTACCCGCTATCGCGGGCGGTAAGGTGCCGTACCAAACATCAAATCACGAGCCTTCGGCAACGCATCGAAGGCCGCCTGGAAAATTCCGCGAGGAGACAAACAATGTCAGCGCTGACCGGACTGAAAGTCCTGGAACTCGGCACGCTCATTGCCGGCCCGTTCGCCGCGCGCATCTTCGGCGAATTCGGCGCCGACGTCATCAAGGTCGAGACGCCGCACGGGCCCGACGGCAGCGGCGGCGGCGATCCCATCCGCAGCTGGCGCCACCTGCACGAAGGCAATTCCCTGTGGTGGACGGTGCAGGCCCGCAACAAGCGCTCGATCGCGCTCAACCTGAAAGACCCGCGCGCGCAGGAAATCGCCCGCCGCCTGGCGCTGGAGGCCGACGTGGTGGTCGAGAACTACCGGCCCGGCGTGCTGGAGAAGTGGGGGCTGGGCTACGAACAGCTGCGCGCGGCCAATCCGGCGCTCATCATGGTGCGCCTGTCCGGCTACGGGCAGACCGGCCCCATGAAGGACCAGCCCGGCTTCGGCGCGATCGGCGAATCCATGGGCGGCCTGCGCTACGTGTCGGGCCACCCGGACCGCCCGCCGCTGCGGGTGGGCATTTCCATCGGCGATTCGATCGCCGCGCTGCACGGCGTGATCGGCGCGATGATGGCGCTGCGCCACCGCGACGCCACCGGCGGGCGCTGGAACGGCAAGACGGGCGCCGAGTGCCGGGCCGGGCAAGGGCAGATGGTGGACGTGGCGCTGTACGAGGCCGTGTTCAACATGATGGAGAGCCTGGTGCCCGAGTACGACGTGGCCGGCGTGGTGCGCGAGCGCACCGGCGGCGCGCTGCCCGGCATCGTGCCCTCCAACACCTACACCACGCGCGACGGACAGAACATCGTCATCGCCGGCAACGGCGACGCGATCTTCCATCGGCTGATGCGCGCCATCGGCCGCGACGACCTGGCCACGGACCCCGACCTGGTGCGCAACGACGGCCGCGCCAGGCGCGTCGAGGAGATCGACGGCGCCATCCAGCAATGGTGCGACGGCCGTGGCATCGAAGAGGCGCTGGGCGTGCTGAAGGCCGCCGACGTGCCGGTGGGCAAGATCTACAGCGTGGCCGACATGTTCGGCGATCCGCAGTTCCTGGCGCGCGGCATGATAGAGCAGCACCGCTTCGCCGACGGCACGCCGGTCAAGCTGCCGGCGGTGGTGCCCAAGCTGTCGGAAACGCCGGGCGGCACGCGCTGGGTGGGGCCGAGATTAGGGGAACATACCGAGGAAGTCCTGAAATCGCTGGGGTATGATTCAGCGGCTATCGACGAGCTGGCGCAGACCGGCGCTATCGGTACACCCGACAACCAGGAGACAAGCAATGTCAGTCACTCGCCGTGATCTGCTCAAGATGGCCGGCGCCGCCGGCGTCATGGGCATGGCGCCCGCCATCGTGCGCGCGCAGAAGCTCGAAAAGACCAAGGTCCAGATCGCAGTCGGCGGCAAACCGCTGATCTACTACCTCCCGCTGTCCATCGCGGAAGCCCGCGGCTATTTCAAGGACGAAGGCCTGGACGTCAGCATCGCCGACTTCGCGGGCGGTTCCAAGGCCCTGCAGGCCGTGGTGGGCGGCAGCGCCGACATCGTCTCGGGCGCGTTCGAGCACACGCTGTCCATGCAGTCCAAGGGCCAGGCCTACCGCGCCTTCGTGCTGCAAGGGCGCGCGCCGATGATAGGCGTGGGCGTGTCCAAGAAGAACCTGCCCGGCTACAAGGGCGCGGCAGACCTGAAGGGCAAGAAGATCGGCGTGACCGCGCCGGGCTCCTCGACCAACATGGTGGTCAGCTTCTTCCTGGCCAAGCACGGCCTGAAGGCTTCCGACGTGTCCTTCATCGGCGTGGGCGCCGGCGCCGGCGCGGTGACCGCGCTGCGCAGCGGCCAGATCGACGCCATCTCCAACACCGACCCCGTGGTGTCCATGCTGGAGATGCCCGGCGACATCCAGGTCATCGTCGATACGCGCACCCTCAAGGACACGCGCGACATCTTCGGCGGCAACATGCCGGCGGGCTGCCTGTACGCGCCCCAGGCCTTCCTCGACGCCAATCCCAACACCGCGCAGGCGCTGGCCAACGCGCTGGTGCGCGCCGACAAGTGGATCCAGAAGGCCGGCCCGGAAGAAATCGCCAAAGTCGTGCCCGAAACCTATCTGCTGGGCGATCCGGCGGTGTACAAGGCCGCCATCGGCAAGAGCATGGAAGGCCTGTCGCCCGATGGCATGATCCCCGAGGACGGCGCGGCCACCGCGCTCAAGGCGCTGGCCGCCTACCAGCCGGACTTCGACGGCTCGAAGATCGACGCCTCCAAGGTCTGGACCAACGACTTCGCGCGCCGCGCCAACGAGAAGTATCCCAATGGCTGAAGCCGCGCTGTCGCTGGACAACATCAGTTGCACCTTTGTCTCGCGTGACGACCGCAGCCAGCGCTACACCGCCGTGGCCGACACTTCCCTGGCGATCGCGCCCGGGGAGTTCGTATCGGTGGTGGGGCCCACGGGCTGCGGCAAGTCCACCCTGCTCAACGTCGGCGCCGGCCTGCTGGCGCCGTCGGCCGGGCAGGTGAAGGTGTTCGGGCAGCCCCTGCAGGGCATCAACGAACGCGCCGGCTACATGTTCCAGGGCGAGGCGCTGCTGCCCTGGCGCAGCGCGCTGGACAACGTGGTGGCCGGGCTGGAATTCGCCGGCGTGCCGCGCCAGGAGGCGCTGGAGCAGGGCCGCGTATGGATGCGCCGGGTCGGCCTGGGCGGCTTCGAGGGCCGCTATCCGCACCAGATGTCGGGCGGCATGCGCAAGCGCGCCATGCTGGCGCAGACCCTGATCCGCGACCCCGACATCATCCTGATGGACGAGCCGTTCTCGGCGCTCGACATCCAGACCCGCCAGCTCATGGAAAACGAGGTGCTGGACCTGTGGATGGCCAAGCGCAAGGCCGTGCTGTTCATCACGCACGACCTGGACGAGGCCATCGCCATGAGCGACCGCGTGGTGGTGCTGTCGGCCGGGCCGGGCACCCATCCCATCGGCGAATTCGCCATCGACCTGCCGCGTCCGCGCGACGTGGCCGAAGTGCGTACCCATCCGCGTTTCGTGGAACTGCACGCCGCGATCTGGGGCGTGCTGCGCGAAGAGGTACTCAAGGGCTATGCCCAACAAAAGCGAGCCTGAGCCATGTCGAAGTCTTTGATCAAACCCGGTTCGGCCAGCCTGCGCTTCTGGCAGCTGCTGCTGTTGGTGGCGATCCTGCTGGTGTGGCATTTCGCCTCGCGCGATCCCAAAGTGGCGTTCTTCTTCGGCGAGCCCCTGAAGGTGTGGGGCCGCATCTGGGCCTGGTTCGTCACCAACGCGGACATCTACGCGCACCTGGGCGTGACGCTCACCGAAACCGTGCTGGCGTTTTTCATCGGCACGGTCGCCGGCCTGGGCTTCGGCCTGTGGCTGGGCCTGTCGCCGCAGGCCAGCGCGATCCTGGACCCGTACATCACGGCCGCCAACTCGATGCCGCGCGTGATCCTGGCGCCCATCTTCGGCATGTGGTTCGGCCTGGGCATCTGGTCCAAGGTGGCGCTGGCGGTGACGCTGGTGTTCTTCATCGTCTTCTTCAACGTCTACCAGGGCGTGCGCGAAGTCAGCCCGACGCTGCTGGACAACGCGCGCATGCTGGGCGCGCGCAAGCGCCAGCTGCTGCGCCACGTGTACCTGCCCTCGGCCACCAGCTGGGTGTTCTCCAGCCTGCACACCTCCGTGGGCCTGGCCTTCGTGGGCGCCGTGGTGGGCGAATACCTGGGCTCGGCCAGCGGCGTGGGCTACCTGATCCTGCAGGCCGAAGGCACGTTCGACGTGAACACCGTGTTCGCCGGCATCATCGTGCTGACGGCCTTCGCGCTGATCCTGGACGGCATCGTCGGCGCGGGCGAAAAGCGCCTGATGAAATGGCAGCCCCGTTCCGGCGAAACCGAGAAGATCTGATCCGCCGTCCCCATCCATACGGAGTTGCCATGGCCCGCCTGCCTTATGCCGACCTGACCCATCCCGAAGCCCGGCCGCTGGTCGACCGCATCGTCGCCGAACGGGGCAGCGTGCTGCACCTGTACCAGATGCTGCTGCACAGCCCCGCCGTGGCCGGCGGCTGGCTCAATTACCTGACCTCCGTCCGCCAGCTCAGCACCTTGCCGGGCGATCTGCGCGAACTGGTGATCATGCGCGTGGCGGCGATCAACGGCGCGCCCTACGAAGCCGACCAGCACGCCCCGATCGCCCTGAAAGAGGGCGTGTCGCAGGCCCAGCTGGACGCGCTGCCCGCCTGGGAAGGCTCGGATCTGTTCAGCGAGCGCGAACGCGCGGTGCTGGCCTATACCGACGCCATGACGCGCAACGTGCAAGTGCCCGAGCCGGTATTCCAGGCTGCCCGCGCCGCGATGGGAACCGACAAGCTTATGGTCGAACTGACCGCGACGGTGGCGGCCTACAACATGGTGTCGCGCTTCCTGGAAGCGCTGCAGGTGCATTCGCACGATCATCGGTAGGGGCGGTCCGATGGGGCGCGCGCGTTCGGCGATCTCTCGACCCGTAGGATGGGTGTAGCGCGCCGCCATCGTCCCAGGAAAACGACGGCCGAACGCGCGAAACCCATCACCCGCCAATCACCCCCGCTGTCCCTCGATCAGCGCATCCAGCTTGACCGCGTCGGCCACGAACGAACGGATGCCTTCGGACAGTTTTTCGCTGGCCATCGCGTCCTCGTTGAGCAGGGTGCGGAACGTGACCTCGTCGGCGCCGATGCGGGCGATGCCGGCGGCGGCGTCGCTGGCGCGCAGCTGGGGCGGGGCGTCGCCCTCGGTGGAGGCCAGCTTGGTCAGCAGGTCGGGGCTGATCGTCAGCAGGTCGCAGCCCGACAGGGCCAGGATCTGGCCCACGTTGCGAAAGCTCGCGCCCATGATCTCGGTGGCGATGCCGAAATGCTTGTAGTAGTGGTAGATGCGCGTCACCGACTGCACGCCGGGATCGTTGCCGCCCGCATGGTCCGCCTCCACCCAGGCCGCGCCGGCGGCTTTCTTGTGCCAGTCGTAGATGCGGCCGACGAAGGGCGAAATGAGCTGCACGTGCGCGTCGGCGCAGGCCACGGCCTGGGGCAGCGAGAACAGCAGCGTCAGGTTGCAGCGCACCCCTTCGGATTGCAGCGCGCGGGCGGCCTGGATGCCTTCCCAGGTCGAGGCGATCTTGATCAGCACGCGCTCGCGCGGCACGCCGGCGGCCTCGTACAGGGCGATCAGGCTGCGGGCGCGTTCGATGGTGGCACGGGTGTCGAAGGACAGGCGGGCGTCGACCTCGGTCGAGACGCGGCCCGGCACGATGTCCAGGATGGCGCGGCCGAAGGCCACCAGCAGGCGGTCCATGAGCTCGGCCGTGGAGGCGCCGCGGTGGTCGCGCGCGGTTTTCTCCAGCAGGGGGCGGTAGGCGTCCTGCTGGACGGCCTTCAGAATAAGGGACGGATTAGTGGTCGCGTCGGTGGGACGCAGCGCCTTCATGGCTTCGAAGTCCCCCGTGTCGGCGACGACGGTGGTGTGGTTGCGCAAGGCGTCAAGTTGACTGGACATGGGCGGTACGGCTCGCAGCTGGGTAGGGTTGAAGGTGTCCTAAGCGTATCACCGAGCCGGGGCGGGCAAAACCGGCCGTATGTCCCATGGCCTGGCCCAAAATCCCTATCCCGGCCTTATTTGGCGCGGTTCTCCAGGAAAAACGGCCGCGCAAGGTATAATTCGAAGGTTTGATTATCGATTCTAAAACCGGGGTTTACTGTGCTGCCGCAACTTTTTCCCGAGGGGATCAACCGCTTCCCTCCTGCAATTCTGGCTCTGGCGGACGGTACCATTTTTCGAGGCGTGTCGATCGGTGCGCCTGGGCATACCGTTGCCGAAGTGGTGTTCAACACCGCGATGACCGGGTACCAGGAAATTCTCACCGATCCCAGCTACAGCGGCCAGATCGTCACGCTGACCTATCCGCACATCGGCAATACCGGCGTCAACGCCGAGGACGTGGAAGCGAACCGCGTCTATGCCGCCGGCCTGGTGGTCCGCGACTGTCCCGCCCGCGTGTCGAACTTCCGTTCCACGCAATCGTTGCCTGAGTACCTCTCCGAGCAGGGCATCGTCGCCATTTCCGGCGTGGATACCCGCAAGCTCACCCGCATCCTGCGCGACAAGGGCGCCCAGGGCGCCTGCATCTTCGTCGGCACCGACGCCGAGCGCGCCGTCGAACTGGCCCGCGGCTTCGCCGGCATGACCGGCCAGGACCTGGCCCGCGTCGTCTCCATCAAGAACAGCACCGACTGGACCGAAGGCACCTGGCGCCTGGGCGCGGGCTTCTCCAAGCCCGACCAGTCCAGGTTCCACGTCGTGGCCTACGACTTCGGCATCAAGAGCAACATCCTGCGCCTGCTGGCCGACCGCGGCTGCCGCATCACGCTGGTGCCGGCCCAGACCAGCGCCGAGGAAGTCTTCAAGCTCGATCCGGACGGCGTGTTCCTGTCCAACGGCCCCGGCGACCCCGAGCCCTGCGACTACGCCATCGAAGCCACCCGCGCCTTCCTGGACAAGAAGCTGCCGGTGTTCGGCATCTGCCTGGGCCACCAGATCATGGGCCTGGCGCTGGGCGGCAAGACGCTCAAGATGAAGACCGGCCACCACGGCGCCAACCATCCGGTGCAGGACCTGGCCTCCAAGCGCGTGTTCATCACCAGCCAGAACCACGGCTTCGCGGTCGACGCCGCCAGCCTGCCGGCCAACGCGCGAGCCACGCACGTCTCGCTGTTCGACGGCACGCTGCAGGGCTTCGAGCTCACCGACCGTCCGGCCTTCTGCTTCCAGGGCCACCCCGAAGCCAGCCCCGGCCCGCACGACATCATCGAACTGTTCGACAAGTTCATCAGCCTGATGTCCGGCCAAAAGTAAAGATTGCATCATGCCCAAGCGTACAGACCTAAAAAGCATACTCATCATCGGCGCCGGCCCCATCATCATCGGGCAGGCCTGCGAATTCGACTATTCCGGCGCGCAGGCGTGCAAGGCGCTCAAGGCCGAGGGCTACCGCACCATCCTGGTCAACAGCAATCCGGCCACGATCATGACGGACCCGGAAACGGCCGACGTCACCTACATCGAGCCCATCACCTGGCAGGCCGTCGAGAAGATCATCGAGCGTGAAAAGCCCGATGCGCTCCTGCCCACCATGGGCGGCCAGACCGCGCTGAACTGCGCGCTGGACCTGGCCCACCACGGCGTGCTGGCCAAGCACAACGTGGAACTCATCGGCGCCAACGAGCACGCCATCGAGAAGGCCGAGGACCGCCAGAAGTTCAAGCAGGCCATGACCGACATCGGCCTGGAATCGGCCAAGTCGGGCGTGGCCCACAGCATGGAAGAAGCCTGGGAAGTGCAGCGCCGCATCGCGGCCGAAGTCGGCACCTCGGGCTTCCCGGCCGTGATCCGCCCCAGCTTCACGATGGGCGGCTCGGGCGGCGGCATCGCCTACAACGCCGAAGAATTCGAAACCATCTGCCGCCGCGGCCTGGAAGCCTCGCCCACCAGCGAGCTGCTGATCGAAGAGTCGCTGCTGGGCTGGAAGGAATTCGAGATGGAAGTGGTCCGCGACAAGGCGGACAACTGCATCATCGTCTGCTCCATCGAGAACCTGGACCCCATGGGCGTGCACACCGGCGACTCGATCACGGTGGCCCCGGCCCAGACGCTGACCGACAAGGAATACCAGATCATGCGTAACGCATCGATCGCGGTGTTGCGCGAGATCGGCGTGGATACGGGCGGCTCGAACGTGCAGTTCGCCGTCAATCCCAAGAACGGCCGCATGATCGTCATCGAGATGAACCCGCGCGTGTCGCGTTCGTCGGCGCTGGCCTCCAAGGCCACGGGCTTCCCCATCGCCAAGGTCGCCGCGCGCCTGGCCGTGGGCTACACGCTGGACGAGCTCAAGAACGAAATCACCGGCGGCGCCACCCCGGCCTCGTTCGAACCCTCGATCGACTACGTCGTCACCAAGGTGCCGCGTTTCGCGTTCGAGAAATTCCCCACCGCCGACGCGCGCCTGACCACCCAGATGAAGTCCGTGGGCGAAGTCATGGCCATCGGCCGCACCTTCCAGGAATCGTTCCAGAAGGCGCTGCGCGGCCTGGAAGTGGGCGTCGACGGCCTGAACCAGAAGACCACCGACCGCGAAAAGCTGCAGGTCGAGCTGGGCGAACCCGGTCCGGAACGCATCTGGTACGTGGGCGACGCCTTCGCGCAGGGCTTCACGCTGGACGAAGTGCACAACATCACGCACATCGACCCGTGGTTCCTGTCGCAGATCAAGGAAATCGTCGACATCGAGCTGGCGCTCGAACAGAAGACGCTGTCCGACCTGGACTACGCCACGCTGTGGGAACTGAAGCGCCGCGGCTTCTCCGACCGCCGCCTGGCCTTCCTGCTCGACACGGTGGAATCCGAAGTGCGCAAGCTGCGCCACCAGCTGAACGTGCGCCCGGTCTACAAGCGCGTCGACACCTGCGCCGCCGAGTTCGCCACCCGCACCGCCTACATGTACTCCACGTACGAGGAAGAGTGCGAAGCCGCGCCCACCGACCGCAAGAAGATCGTGGTGCTGGGCGGCGGTCCGAACCGCATCGGCCAGGGCATCGAGTTCGACTACTGCTGCGTGCACGCCGCGCTGGCGCTGCGCGACGACGGGTACGAGACCATCATGGTCAACTGCAACCCGGAAACCGTGTCCACCGACTACGACACCTCCGACCGCCTGTACTTCGAGCCGCTGACGCTCGAGGATGTGCTGGAGATCGTCCACAAGGAAAACCCGGTCGGCATGATCGTGCAGTACGGCGGCCAGACCCCGCTGAAGCTGGCGCGCGCGCTGGAAGCCAACGGCGTGCCCATCATCGGCACCAGCCCGGAATCCATCGACATCGCCGAGGACCGCGAGCGCTTCCAGAAGCTGCTGAACAAGCTCGGCCTGCGCCAGCCGCCCAACCGCACCGCGCGCACCGAAGCCGAGGCCCTGGCGCACGCCGCCGACATCGGCTATCCGCTGGTCGTGCGTCCCAGCTACGTGCTGGGCGGGCGCGCCATGGAAATCGTGCACGAGCAGCAGGACCTCGAACGCTACATGCGCGAGGCCGTGAAGGTCAGCAATGACTCGCCGGTGCTGCTGGACCGCTTCCTGAACAACGCCACCGAAGTGGACGTGGACTGCCTGGCCGACGGCGAAACCGTTTTCATCGGCGGCGTCATGGAGCACATCGAACAGGCCGGCGTGCACTCGGGCGACTCCGCCTGCAGCCTGCCGCCGTACTCGCTGTCGGCCGACGTGATCGCCGAGATCAAGCGCCAGACCAGCATGATGGCCAAGGCGCTGAACGTCAGCGGCCTGATGAACGTGCAGTTCGCGATCCAGGGCGGCGACGTCTACGTGCTGGAAGTGAACCCGCGCGCCTCGCGCACGGTGCCCTACGTGTCCAAGGCCACCGGCCTGCAGCTGGCCAAGATCGCCGCGCGCGCCATGGCCGGCCAGACCCTGGCCGCGCAAGGCATCACCCGTGAAGTCGTGCCGCCTTACTTCTCGGTCAAGGAAGCCGTGTTCCCGTTCGTGAAGTTCCCGGGCGTGGACACCATCCTGGGCCCGGAAATGAAGTCGACCGGCGAAGTGATGGGCGTGGGCACGAGCTTCGGCGAAGCCTTCGTGAAGTCGCAGCTGGCCGCGGGCGTGCGCCTGCCGGAATCCGGCACGGTGTTCATCAGCGTGAAGAACCAGGACAAGCCGGCCGCCGTGGAAGTGGCGCGCGGCCTGCACGTGCTGGGCTTCAAGCTGGTCGCCACGCGCGGCACCGCCACCGAGATCGAGGCCGCCGGCATTCCGGTGCAGGTGGTCAACAAGGTCACCGAGGGCCGTCCGCACATCGTCGACATGGTGAAGAACGGCGAGATCTCGCTGGTCATCAACACCGTCGAAGAGCGCCGCAACGCCATCGCCGACTCGCGCACCATCCGTACCCAGGCGCTGGCCGCGCGTGTTACGTTCTTCACGACGATCGCCGGCGCCCGCGCCGCGGTCGAGGGCATGCAGTACCTGCGCCAGGGCCTGGGCCTGCAGGTCTATCCGTTGCAGGAGCTGCACGCATCGTTGTCGGGTAAGTAAGCGAGTACGCAAGATCTTCCGGACGCGTGCAACCGCGTCCGGAAGCGGTAGGAGGAAGGATGAAGTGGTTCATTCTGGCGGTGTTCATCGTTTGCGCTACGGTAGTGCATTACCGTGGCCGAGTCAGACACAGGTTCTCGCGGCAGGCGCTGGATCACTCCACCTTCACCGCGCCGCTGAACTGTTTCATGTACGCGTTCTCCAGCGTACCTAACCAGCCCTACATCGATCTGGACCGGTTTCCGGAACTCAAGGTCCTGCTGGACCGTTGCGACGACATCCGGGCCGAGGCGCTGGAACTGTTCGGCGAAGGCCATATCAAGGCCTCGGACAAGTACAACGACGCCGGCTTCAATTCCTTCTTCAAAAGCGGCTGGAAGCGTTTCTACCTGAAGTGGTATGACGCCGACCATCCCTCGGCTTCGGCCCTGTGCCCGGTCACCACGCAACTGCTGGCCGGCATCCCCTCCATCAAGGCCGCCATGTTCGCGTCGCTGCCGCCGGGCAGCCGGTTGCCGCGCCACCGCGATCCCTACGCGGGTTCGCTGCGCTTTCACATGGGCCTGATCACGCCGAACGATCCCGACTGCTACATCAACGTCGACGGCCAGCCGTATTACTGGCGCGACGGCGAAGCCGTGGTGTTCGACGAGACGTTCATCCACTACGCCGAGAACAAGACCCAGCAGAACCGCATCATCCTGTTCGCCGACGTGGAGCGCCCGATGCGCTACCGCTGGGCGCAGGCGATCAACCGCAAGGTGGGCGGCTTTCTGCTGCGCGCGGCCGCGGCGCCGAACCAGGCGGGCGACGCCACCGGCGGGATCAACCGGATCTTCGGCGCGGTGTACGCGGTGCGCCGCTTCGGCAAGGCGCTGAAAAAGCGCAGCAAGCCGCTGTACTACCTGTCCAAGTGGGCGCTGGTGGCGGCGATTCTGGCGCTGATCTTCCTGTAGGATGCGGGGGCGGGCAGCCCCCGCTTTTCCATCCTGCGGCGAACCTATCCATGACCACAGTATTCATTACGGGCGCAAGCAGCGGCCTGGGCCGCGCCCTGGCGCAACAGTATGCCGCCTCGGGCGCCACGCTCGGGCTGCTCGGGCGGCGCGAAGCGGCGTTGCAGGAGCTGGCCGCCAGCCTGCCGGGCGCGCACCGCTGTTACGCGGTGGACGTGCGCGACCGCCAGGCGCTGCACGCGGCGGCGCAGGATTTCATCGCGTTCTGCCAGGGGCGGGTGGACGTGGTGATCGCCAGCGCGGGCATCAGCGCGGGCACGCTGACCGAGCACGGCGAGGATTACGACGTGTTCAAGGCCATCGTGGACACCAATCTGCTGGCCACGGTGGCGACGTTCGAGCCCTTCATCGGGCCGATGCGCCAGGCCGGATCGGGCCGGCTGGTGGGTATCGCCAGCGTGGCGGGCGTGCGCGGACTGCCGGGCGCCGGCGCCTATAGCGCGTCGAAGTCGGCGGTGGTGACCTACTGCGAGAGCCTGCGGCTGGAACTGGCCGGCGACGGCATCCGGGTGGTGACGATCGCGCCCGGCTATATCAAGACGGCCATGACCGCGCACAATCCCTATTCCATGCCGTTTCTGATGGAGGCCGATGCGTTTGCGCGGCGGGCGCGGGCGGCGATCGACCGGGGCACGTCCTATACCGTGATTCCGTGGCAGATGGGGGTGGTGGCCAAGCTGATGCGGCTGCTGCCCAATGCGCTATATGACCGGCTGGCGCGCAATGCGCCGCGCAAGCCGCGTCAGCCACGTTGACGGCGCCTCAGGGCACTACGTCGTCGCCCACCTCGTCGGTCACGTGACCGACGTCGCCCCAGTCCAGGACCTGCCATTTGCGGCCGGCGACGCCGACGCGGTTGATGCTGACGTTCAGCAGCGCGGCGTCGCGCGGGGCGTTCAGGGGCACGCCGCTGGCGTGGCGCCAGATGATGTCGAGCACGCCGCCGTGGGTGAACATGAGGATGCGTTCGTCGTCGTGGCGGCTGGCGATGTCGTCGACGGTGGAGATGACGCGGGACTGGAACTGGCCCAGGGTTTCGCCGCCATCCAGCGGGCGTAGCGGGTCGCGGCTTTTCCAGGCGGCGGCCGCTTCGGGGGCCTGCACGTCGATGCGGTCGTGGTCCAGGCCTTCGAGCACGCCGAAGCCGCGTTCGCGGATGCCGGGCTCGATGCGCACGCGCAGGCCCAGCTGTTCGGATACGGGCACCGCCGTGGCGTGGGCGCGCTGCAGGTCGCTGCTGTAGATGGCGTGGATCGGGGTGCGGCGGGCCTCCTCGCGCATGCGGGCGGCGAGCAGGCTGGCCTGGTTGCGGCCGAATTCGTTGAGGGGGATGTCTTGCCAGCCTTGCAGGCGGCGCTGGCGGTTCCAGTCGGTTTCGCCGTGGCGGATGAACCAGATTTCAGTCATTACGGTATTGATCGGGGGATGAGGCCTGGACCTGGGGCGGCGCGATCTGCGTGCGCGGTTTCCAGATGGTTTGAATAATCGAGCTTAACGCGACCAGCGCGGGCTCGCTAGCGCGCTCGTGCGGCAGGATGAAAGCCAGGACCGCGTCGACCCGCGCCTGGCCCCAGACGATGAAGTCGCTGGAGGCCGCGCCGGCCAGGGCGTTCTCCTCGCGCAGCAGCGCGCAGCCGGCGCCGGCGCGCACCAGGGTGTCGAGGTTGGCCTGGTCGTCGTGCTGCATCACGACGCGCGGCGACAGGCCGTGGCGTTCGAACATGTCGCGCAGCAGCAGGTGGGTGTGGCTGCCGGCCGGGCCGTCCAGCCAGGGCAGCTGCGCCACTTCCTTCCAGCCGCCGCGCTTGAGGGCGGCGGCGTGTTCCTGGGGCAGGGCGATGCGGTAGCGCACGCTGCGCAGCGGCTGCCACAGCACGCCGCGCGGCGGGTTGGCGGCGATGGTCAGCGCGGCTGGCAGGCGGCCGGTGCTGACCTGCTCGGCCAGGGCGGCGGCGGGCAGGGTCTGGGTCTTGAGCTCGACCAGCGGCAGGCGCTGGGTGACCGCCGAGGCCAGTTCGCCCAGGCGCAGGAAGTCGGGCCGTTCGCTGGGCACGCCCAGTTCGATCGCGCCGTGCAGGCTGCCTTGCAGCTGCTGGGCCTCGGACTTGAACTGGGCGCCCAGCACCAGCAGCGATTCCGCCGTGGGCAGCAGCACTTCGCCGGCCTTGGCCAGCGCCAGCCGGCCGCCGCTGCGGTCGAACAGCGCCACGCCCAGGCTTTGTTCCAGCGCCTTGATCTGGGCGGTGACGGCGGGCTGGGTCAGCGACAGCGCCTCGGCCGCCTTGGTCAGGTTGCCCAGCCGCGCGACCGTGACGAAAGCGCGTATCTGATAGATTTCCATGGCGGCGGACTCACGCCGCCAGCAAGCGTACCTGGGTGGGTTCCAGCCCTATCGATACGGGCGCGCCGACCGGGAAGGGCGACAGTCCGGCCAGGTGGGACTGGTCGGCGGTCAGGCGCTGCTCGCCGATCTGCACCTGGTAGCGGGTGAATTCGCCCAGGAATTCGCTGCTTTCCACGATGCCGGGCAGCCACACGTAGCGCGCGTCGCCCAGGCCGTCGGCCATTTCGATCTGCACCGTGTGTGGCCGGAAGCTGGCCGCCAGCCGCGAGGCCGCCGGCGCTTCGCCGGACAGCGGCAGGTGCAGGTCGCCCACGCCTTCGACGGCCAGCACCACGCTGGCGCTGGTGCGCTCGCGCACCTGGCCTTCGAGCACGTTCATGGTGCCGACGAAGTTGGCCACGAAGCGGTTCACCGGATAGTCGAACAGCGTGCTGGGCGCGCCGATCTGCTGCACCACGCCGTGGTCCAGCACCGCCATGCGGTCGGCGGTGGTCATGGCCTCTTCCTGGTCGTGGGTGACGAAGATGGTGGTGATGCCCAGCCGCCGCTGCAGGCTGAGCAGGTCCTGGCGCATCTGCACCCGCAGCTTCTTGTCCAGGTTGGACAGCGGCTCGTCCAGCAGCAGCACCTGCGGTTCGATGACGATGGTGCGGGCCAGCGCCACGCGCTGCTGCTGCCCGCCGGAGAGCTGGTTGGGGCGGCGCTTGGCGTACTGCGACAGGCCCACCAGGTCCAGGGCCGCCTCCACCTTGGCCTGGATCTCGGCGCGCGGCAGCTTGCGCTCGACCAGGCCGAAGGCCACGTTGTCCCACACCGTCATGTGCGGCCACAGCGCGTAGTTCTGGAACACCATGCCGATGTTGCGGTTCCACGGCGGCGTGGCGCTGATGTCCTTGCCGTCGACCAGCAGCTGCCCCGCGTTATGGCGGTTGAAGCCGGCGATCAGGCGCAGCAGCGTGGACTTGCCCGAGCCCGACGGGCCCAGCAGGGCGAAGAACTCGCCCGGCTCGATGCTGATGTTGACGTCCTTGAGCACTTCGGTCTTGCCATAGGACAGCCGGATATTGCGGCATTCGACGCTGACCTTCTTCATTCCGTTTCCCCTTCGTGGCGCGCCGGCCGCTGGCGCGTCTGCGCGCGCTCGACCAGCAGGTGCGAGATATAGGTGCCGATGGCGACCGCGGCGACGGCCAGGACGCCGAGCGCGGCGCCCGGGCCGCGGCCCGCGGCGCTCTGCATGTAAAGATAGATACCGTAGCTCATGGGCGCCTGGCTGTCTTTGGTCACCAGCATGATGGTGGCCGACAGTTCGACGGCCGCCGTCACGAAGCTGGTGACGAAGCCCGCCAGCATGCCGCCGGCCATCAGCGGCACCACCACGCGGCGTATCGTGCTCATGCGCGTGGCGCCCAGCGACTGCGCGGCTTCTTCCAGCGAGATGTTGATCTGCTGCAGCGAGGCCACGCAGGAACGCAGCGCGTAGGGCAGCCGGCGCACCGAGTACGCGATCATGATGATGATCCACGACGAGGTCAGCAAGGTGCCGGTGCCCGGCAGCTCGATGCCGCGGAAGGTGCGCAGAAAGCCGATGGCCAGCACGATGCCGGGAATCGCCAGCGCCGCCGAGGCCAGGAAGTCCAGCCACTGGCGCGCCGGCAGCCGGGTGCGCAGCATCAGGTAGGCGATGGCGGTGCCCAGGATCACGTCCACGCCGGCGGCCAGGCCGCAATAGAGCAGGGTGTTGGCGATCATGCCCTGGGATTCGGAGAACACCGCCGAATAGTGCGCCAGCGTATATCCGTCGGGCAGCGGCGCGAAGCTCCAGACGCTGGCCAGCGACAGCAGCAGCACGCCCATGTGCGGCGACAGCACCAGCAGCAGCACCAGCAGTATCCAGCCATAGGCCAGCACGCTTTCCGCGGGGCGCAGCTTGCGCTTGTGTAGCGAGTTGCCGCCCTTTTGCAGGGTGGAGTAGTCCTTGCCCTTGAGCACCCGCGCCGACAGCCACAGCGCCAGGATCGAGAAGCCGACCATGATGACGCTGATGACGTAGCCCAGCGGATCTTCCAGGCCCACCTGGGTGATGCGCAGATAGGCCTGCGGCGCCAGCATGTTGGTGGTGCCCAGCACCAGCGGCGTGCCCAGGTCGTCGAAGACTTTCACGAACACCAGCGAGGCGCCGGCCACGTAGCCGGGCAGCGCCAGCGGGAAGATCACGCGCCGGAACAGCCGGAAGCCGCGCGATCCCAGGTTGAGCGCGGCTTCTTCCATCGCGCCGTCGATGTTGCGCAGCGCCACCACCAGGTTCATCAGGATGAACGGGAAGTAGTGCAGCGCCTCCACGAAGATCACGCCGTTCAGCCCTTCCATGAAGGGCAGCGTGAAGCCGAACCAGTCCTGCAGCAGCAGGTTGACGCTGCCCGAGCGGCCGAAGATCAGCTGCATGGCGACCGCGCCGACGAAGGGGGGCATGATCAGCGGCAGCACGCCCAGCGTCTGGATCAGCAGCGCGCCGCGGAATTCGAAGCGCACCGTCAGGTAGGCCAGCGGCACCGCGATGAGCGAGGCCAGCAGGGCCGACCAGCCCGCCACGTACAGGCTGTTGAAGAACGCCTCCTGCATCAGGGGCTGATTGAAGAAGGCGCCGAAATGGCCCATCGTGAAGCTGCCGTCGGCGTTCACGAAGGCGCTGTAGAACACCGTGCCGACCGGAATGGCCAAAAACAGCAGCAAAAAGCCGAACACCAGGAGCGCCGTCAGCACAGGGCCGGCGTGCAGGCGCGAATGGCCCGAATAATCCATCGAGAATCCCGCAATCGTTGCTAATGCCCCGTCCGCGCGGACGGGGCGCCGGAAATCGGCTGGCGGGCCGGGCGCTGCCGCCCGCCGCCGGCCGCGGATACCGCTACGCCGCTACAGCGCGGCGGCCTGCCGGGCCAGCTTCACGGCTTCTTCGTAGTTGGCGCGGGCCTGCCCGTTCCACTCGCCTTCGAGCTGCGTGATCTGCTGGTTGACGGCGGCGTCTTTCTTGTTGCCGGCGAAGATGGCCAGGAAGGCCGGGTCCGATGCCTTCTTGCCGTCGACCAGCGGCGCCCAGGTCAGCTTGCGGGCCTGCTCCAGCAGCTCGGCGGCCTTGCCGCTCCTGGCCTTGTCGCCCAGCTTGGCCTCCGCGTCGTAAATGGCCTTGGTGGCCGCCTGCAGTTCCTTCAGGCGGAAGGTGACGGTCTGGTCGTACAGCGACTGCACCACGTAGTAGCGCGTCTGCGACAGGTCGGCGTTGAACTGCACCTTGCTGCGCTTGGCGATTTCGGCCGGATCGGGATAGCCGGGCGGGATCTTGCCGGCCAGCGCGGAGTAGGGCAGCACCGGCAGGCGCGAGATCTTGGGCTGCAGCAGCAGCTCCTGGCCCGCCTGGCTGAGCGTGAAGGCGATGAACTTCTTGCCTTCCTCGGTGTTCTTGGCGCCCTCGATCAAGGCGATGTTGGCCGGCACGATGGCGGTCTCCGACGGGTAGACGAAGTCGACCGGGAACTTGGAGTACTTGCTGGACAGTCCGAAGAAGTCGATCACCGGGCCGGCGCCGAACTGCCCGTTGTTCACGCCGTCGGGCACGCCGAACGAGCGCTCGGTGATGGCGCTGCTGTTGCCCGACATGCGCAGCAGCGTGCGCCAGCCTTCGTCCCAGCCTTCGCCCTGCAGAATGGTCTCGACCGTCAGGTGCATGGTGCCCGAGCGCGACGGCGAGGTGATGCCGACGTGGCCGAACCATTGCGGCGCGAGCAGGTCCTTCCATTCGACCGGCGCGGGCAGCTTGTGCGCGGCGATGTAGCGCGTGTTGTAGATGATGCCGTAGCCGGCCAGCGCCTGGCCCAGGTACATGCCGGCGGGATCGTTGATGGGGTAGCTGCCGATCTTGTCCGGCACATCCTTGTTCGCCACGTCGGACGACTTGGCCAGCAGCTTGTCGCGCCCCAGCACTTCGAACGCGTCGGGCGCGCTGGCCCAGAACACTTCGGGGCGCTGGCCCGCGGGCGTTTCGCGCACGTAGGCGATGCCCGATACCGTGTTCTTGTTCAGGATTTCCAGCGTGATGCCGGGGTTGGCCTTCTCGAACGCCGCCTTGTAGGCCTGGGTCAGGTCCTTGGGGAACGAAGTGATCACCGTCACCGTGCCGGCCAGGGCCGGCGCGGCACAGGCGGCCAGCAGCGCCCCTGCGAGGGCTGTGCGCATTGCGTGCATGGTTTGTCTCCGTGGTTTTAGATTTGTCCGGAGACAGTAATGTCAGCCCTGCGGCGAGTCCAATCAGAAATTTTGATGCGGCCCATCAGCGCGGGCGGCCGCGCCCGCTTGCGGATTATGCGGTGGCCGACACGCCGCCCTGCATCGCGCGGGCCTGCTGCGTCATCACCTGCGAGATCTGCGCCTGGATCTGCAGCGCCTGCGCGTTGAGCGCCTGCACCTGGCTTGCCTTCATTTCGGCCGACATGGCGCTGGCCTTGACCCGGGCGATCTGCTCCATGACGCGCTGCAGCTGTTTCTGCAATTCCTTGATCTGGCGGGTGTATTCGTCCTCGTTGTCGGTTTCCTCGGAGGCCTGCGCGCCGCCCACCGCCATCGCGCCCGGCTGGCTGACGCGGATCTTGCCGTCCTGCGCCGACACCGCGGCCGGCGCGTCCTGGCGGGCCCGGCTGGCCTGGATGCGCTCGGCCCACAGGTCGGTCAGGCTCTTGAGCCGGGAGGTGCCTTGGATGGAATCGATCGCCATGATTGCTCCTGTCGCCAGTCGGGATTTGGGGGTTTCCACCAATACGGCATCGCCGCGCGGAACTTAAACGTTGCGGGTGGTTCGCGGCCCCATTTACACTGGCGCCCGCTCGCAGTCTCCATCCTCCCTTCGAACCACTTTCCCGGGGCATCCATGTCCAATTCCTACTTTCCGCGCTGGCGCCTGGCCGACGACGCCGAGCCCGGCGTCATCATCGCGCCCGACGAAAGGCTGTCCTGGCCCAAGAACGTGGCCATGGGCGCCCAGCACGTCGTCGCCATGTTCGGGTCCACCGTGCTGGCGCCGCTGCTGATGGGCTTCGACCCCAACGTCGCCATCCTGATGTCGGGCATCGGAACGCTGATCTTCTTCCTGTTCGTCGGCGGCCGGGTGCCGAGCTACCTGGGTTCCAGCTTCGCCTTCATCGGCGGCGTGATCGCGGTCACCGGCTACGCCGGGGCCGGCCCCAACGCCAATATCGGCGTGGCGCTGGGCGCCATCATCGCCTGCGGCCTGGCCTATACGCTGATCGGCCTGCTGGTCTGGATCGCCAACTCGCGCGCGGGCGCGGGCGCGAACTGGATCGACACGCTGATGCCGCCGGTGGTCACGGGCGCGGTGGTCGCCGTGATCGGCCTGAACCTGGCGCCCATCGCCGCCAAGGGCGCGATGGGGGCCTCGGGCTTCGACACCGCGATGGCGCTGGTCACCGTCCTCTGCGTCGGCGGCATCGCGGTCTATACCAAGGGCATGGTGCAGCGCCTGCTCATCCTGGTGGGCATGATCCTGGCCTGCGTGGTGTACGGCGTCTTCGCCAACGGCCTGGGCCTGGGCAAGCCGATAGACTTTTCGGCGGTGTCCGCGGCCGCCTGGTTCGGCCTGCCGCAGTTCGCCGCGCCCGTGTTCAAGGCCGAGGCCATGGGCCTGATCGTGCCGGTCGCCATCATCCTGGTGGCGGAAAACCTCGGCCACGTGAAGGCGGTCAGCGCCATGACCGGACAGGACCTGGACCGCTACCTGGGCCGCGCCTTCGTGGGCGACGGGGTCGCCACCATGGTGTCGGGCGCGGTGGGCGGCACCGGCGTCACCACCTACGCCGAGAACATCGGCGTCATGGCCGTGACCCGCATCTATTCCACCCTGGTCTTCGTGGTGGCCGCCCTGATCGCCATCGTGCTGGGCTTCTCGCCCAAGTTCGGCGCGCTGATCCAGACCATCCCCGCGCCGGTGCTGGGCGGCATGTCGGTGGTGGTGTTCGGCCTGATCGCCATCGCCGGCGCCCGCATCTGGGTGGTCAACCAGGTGGACTTCAGCGACAACCGCAACCTCATCGTGGCCGCGGTCACGCTGGTGCTGGGGGCGGGCGACTTCACCGTCAAGCTGGGCACCTTCACCCTCGGCGGCATCGGCACCGCCACCTTCGGCGCCATCATCCTGTACGCGCTGCTGCGCCGCCGGAAGACCTAGACGGGCACCAGCCGGGCGGTCGGCGTCACGTCGATCGCCTGGCCCGACAATGTCTTGAACACCGCGGTGGCCTCGGCCAGGCGCCGCGCCTGGTCCTCCATCGCCGCGGCGGCGGCGGAGGCTTCCTGCACCAGCGCCGCGTTCTGGTGGGTGACCTCGTCCATCTGCGCGATCGCCAGGCCGACCTGGTCGATGCCGCTGGCCTGCTGGGCCGAGGCGGCGGAGATCTCGCCCATGAGGCAGGCCACCCGTTGCACCGAACCCACGATTTCCTGCATGGTCCGTCCGGCGGCCTCGACCTGGGCCGAGCCGGCGCTCACCGTGGCCACCGAGGCCTCGATCAGGGCCTTGATCTCCTTGGCCGCCAGCGCGGCGCGCTGGGCCAGCGTGCGGACCTCGCCGGCGACCACCGCGAAACCCTTGCCCTGCTCGCCGGCGCGGGCCGCCTCCACCGCCGCGTTCAGCGCCAGGATGTTGGTCTGGAACGCGATGCCGTCTATCACCGAGACGATGTCGGAGATCTTGCGCGAGCTGGCCGAGATGTCCTGCATGGTGGATACCACTCGGTCCACGCTCTGGCCGCCGCGTTCGGCCACGTCCATGCTGTCCATCACCAGCTGGTTGGCCTGGGCGGCGCTCTGCGCGTTCTGCTTGACGGTCGCCGCCAGCTCTTCCATGGTGGTGGCGGTTTCCTGCAGCGCCGACGCCTGCTGCTCGGTGCGCACCGACAGGTGGGCATTGCCGGCCGCGATCTCGGCGGCGCGCGCGTTGATTTCCTCGACCCCCTTGCGCACCGCGGTCACCGTGCGGGTCAGGCCTTCCTGCATGCGCCTGAGCGCGGCGTAGAGGCAGCCGATCTCGTTGTCGGAACGGCTGTGCACGCGCGTCGTCAGGTCGCCGGCCGCGATGCGGTCGAAATAGCCGCCGGCCTGCCGCAGCGGCCGCAGCACCGAAAAGCGGATGAAGAGCCAGCACAGCACCGTCAGCAGCACCCCGATGGCGACCAGCGCGGTGGCCGATATCTGCGCGGTGGAGTAGGTGCGCTGGGAACTGGCCAGCACGCCGTCGCTGCGTTCGGCGGTCCATGCCAGGAACGCCTGCATGTCCTGGGTGAAGCCGGTGTCGGCCCGCTGCGCCCATGCCTTGTCTTCCTGGTACTTGGCGGGCAGGCGTTCGCGCACGTCCGCCCTCAGCGCGTCGAGCGCCGCGCCGTACTCCGAGAAGCGGCCCTGCACCGCCTGCGCCAGGGCTTGGTCGCGCCCGCTCCTGGGCACGTCGATATAGCGGGCGAAGCGCTCGCGCGCCAGCGCCAGGTGCTCCATGGCCTGCTGCTCGGCCTGCCCGGCCTGGTCCTCGGCGCCCACCCGTTGGGCTGTCATGGCGCTGCTCAGCGCCAGCCGCGTGCGCAGCAGGGCGGCTTCGGCCTGATACAACGGGTCGACCTGGTCGACCGCGACGTGGTTCAAGTCCCGGATCTCGGCGACGCTGCGCTGGGCGTTGGTCCAGCCCAGGCCATTGGCCAGGGTCAGGACGATCACGAAGCTGCCCAGCACCAGCAGCATTCCGGTGCGGACCGTCAAATTTTCAAGCATGGGTGTTTCTCCTTCCTCAGTGCATTGCGCGGCGCCCGGCAGCGGGCCGGGCCGTCCGCGACGGCGGGGCGGGCGGGCCGCGCATGGCGCCCGCCGCTACCTACATCGGAAGTGACAGGGATGGCTGCGGCCGGCCGAGGCGGGCGCACAGAAAAAGAACCGATCCGGACCCATATGTATGGATTTGTTAATAATTCGACAATTTGTATTTTTAAACCGATTCAGCTGTCTTTTTCCAGTCGTTTTTCCCGTCGGCCGCCGCATCCGCCATGTTTTGGGCCGGCATGCGCGGCCGGTTTGCGTTTGCGCAAGGACATTGGAAAAAAATCACGTTTTCGGACGGTTACGGCATCGAAATCCGCCGAAAACGACGGTTTCTCCCGCGGCTTGCAATTCCGGTGGACTTTGCCCACAATATGACCTTGATTGCCCCGGTTCCGACCCGAGCCGGGGTTTTGTTTTGGTCGTTTGCCGCGCCGCCGTCAAGAAGTCCCGACGGCACGGGCGCGCGTTTTGCGGCCTTCACCGAGAACGCTCCTTCGGGGCGTTTTCTTCTTTTGTTTGGGAAACGACATGTCTGCCATTCCTTTGACCGTGCGCGGGGCCGAGCGCTTGCAAGAAGAGCTCCAGCGGCTGAAAACCGTGGAACGTCCCGCCGTGATTAACGCTATCGCCGAGGCGCGTGCCCAGGGCGATCTGTCGGAAAACGCCGAGTACGACGCAGCTCGCGAGCGCCAAGGCTTTATCGAGGGCCGGATTGCTGAGCTTGAAGGCACGCTTTCCAATGCCCATCTGATCGACCCCACCGCCCTCGAGGCCGAAGGTCGCGCCGTATTCGGCGCAACCGTCGAGATCGAGGACCTGGATTCGGGCGATCGCGTGACGTACCAGATCGTCGGCGACGTCGAAGCCGACATCAAGGCGAACCTGATCTCCGTGTCGAGCCCGGTGGCCCGCGCGCTGATCGGCAAGAGCGAAGGCGACGTGGTCGAGGTCAAGGCCCCGGCTGGCGTTCGCGAGTATGAAGTGTTGGGCGTGCGTTACATCTGACGCCGCAGTAGTTAGCAGGAAACCATCAAAACACCATAGTCAGCGCCGTGCTGTACGCATGGATTCCGCGGTTCGATGCGGGCAGCTATGGTGGGCCGGGCGCGTAAAGCGCCCGTTTTTGTGCCTGCGTTCAGCGTTTCGCCGTACGGCGGCTGGTGCCGCTACGGGCTCCGGCCCGCAGGCTGAGCGCGCTGCCGGCGCGGCGCGGAATGCCGTGGCCGCTGGCCGAGGCCTTCTTGGTGCTGGGACGCATGGGTTTGCCGTTCTTGTTGAGCTGATCGGCCGGAACGAAGCGCGTCTTGGGCTTGGGTTCCTCGGATTCGCTGCGGCGCGGGCGCTTGGCCAGGGTCTTGCCTTCGGCGGCCAGCTTCTTGGGCGTATGCGGCTCGGAGGCGCGGCGCTTGGCGGGACGTTCGGGTTCCTGGGCGGCCAGGGCGGCGGGCTTGATATTGCCGGCCAGCGGGCGGAACAGGATCAGGGTCTTGCCGAGGTGGTGGACCGGGGCGCACGACAGCGTGTCGCAGATGGTCGACAGCATGGCGTCGCGGGCCTCGCGGTCCTCGCCGCCGGCGCGCACCTTGATGAGGCCGTGCGAAGTCAGCGCGAGGTCGATTTCCTTGAGCACGGCTTCGGTCAGGCCATTGTCGCCGATCAGGACGACGGGGCGCAGAGGGTGAGCGGCGGACCGAAGGTCGCTGCGCTCACGAGAGGTAAGTTCTAATATAGGCATGCGTGGAATTGTACGGTAATGGCCAAGAATAAATTCTCCAAAGACTGGATTCACCAGCACATCAACGATCCCTATGTGAAGCTGGCGCAACAGAAGGGCTACCGGGCCCGCGCCGCCTTCAAATTGATCGAGATCCTGGAAACCGAAAAACTGATGCGCCGCGGCGACCTGGTCGTGGACCTGGGTTCGGCCCCGGGCAGCTGGTCGCAGGTGGCGCGCGAGCGCCTGGCGGGGCCGGGCGGCGTGGTCGACGGGCGTATCATCGCGCTGGACCTGTTGCCGATGGAGCCGGTGGCGGGGGTCGAATTCATCCAGGGCGACTTCCGCGAGGATGACGTTTTGAAACAATTGGAAGACCTGGTCGGACCGCACGCGGTGGACCTTGTTATTTCCGACATGGCCCCCAACTTGTCAGGCGTGGGGAGCGCCGATTCGGCGCGTATCCAGCACGTGTGCGAACTGGCGATGGAATTCGCCTGCGCCCATCTCAAGCCCAACGGGGCGCTGATCGTCAAGGCCTTCCACGGCAGCGGCTTTTCGCAGATCGTGCAGTCCTACAAGCAGCGCTTCAAGCGGGTGGTCGAACGCAAGCCGAAGGCGTCCCGGGACAAGTCCTCTGAAACCTTTCTGGTTGCGCGCGATCTGAAATAACCCGGCCTGGCCGGACCCCGGAAAACCCATCGCCCGCCGAGACTACGACCGAGAAAATCCACTAATCAGACGAAACCAACAGAGTCCCGCGCCACGTCAGGACGCAAAATGCCTGACAGGTTAGAATGGGCCATTGACATACTTGTGACTGTGCCATATGCGGGTGCGCGGTCGCCGGTCGGAATCGAATGCAGGAGATCGACCTTGAATAATTCATTTTCGAAAGTCGCTGTCTGGATGGTGATAGCCCTGGTGCTGTTCACCGTCTTCAAACAGTTCGACGGACGCACACAGACACAGGATGGCGTGACCTACACGCAGTTCATGGACGACGCCAAGGCGGGACGCATCCGCAAGGTCGACGTCCAGGGCGACGTGCTGTACGTCACGCCCGACGCGGGCCGCGCCTACACCCTGACTTCGCCCGGCGACCTCTGGATGGTCTCCGATCTGCTGAAGTACGGCGTGCAGGTCTCCGGCAAGCCGCGCGAAGAGCAATCGCTGCTGATGAGCATCTTCGTCTCGTGGTTCCCCATGCTGCTGCTGATCGGCGTATGGGTGTTCTTCATGCGGCAGATGCAGGGCGGCGGCCGGGGCGGGGCATTCAGCTTCGGCAAATCGCGCGCCCGCATGCTCGACGAAAACACCAACCAGATCACCTTCGCGGACGTCGCCGGCTGCGACGAGGCCAAGGAAGACGTCCAGGAACTGGTCGACTTTCTGCGCGACCCCAGCAAGTTCCAGAAGCTGGGCGGACGCATCCCGCGCGGCGTGCTGATGGTCGGCTCGCCCGGCACCGGCAAGACGCTGCTGGCCAAGGCCATCGCCGGCGAAGCCAAGGTGCCGTTCTTCAGCATCTCGGGTTCGGACTTCGTTGAAATGTTCGTCGGCGTGGGCGCGGCCCGCGTGCGCGACATGTTCGAGAACGCCAAGAAGCACGCGCCCTGCATCATCTTCATCGACGAAATCGATGCGGTGGGCCGCCAGCGCGGCGCCGGCCTGGGCGGCGGCAACGACGAACGCGAACAGACCCTGAACCAGATGCTAGTGGAAATGGACGGCTTCGAATCCGGCCAGGGCGTCATCGTGATCGCCGCCACCAACCGTCCGGACGTGCTCGACCCGGCGCTGCTGCGTCCGGGCCGCTTCGACCGCCAGGTCGTGGTGCCGCTGCCCGACATCCGCGGCCGCGAGCAGATCCTCAAGGTCCACATGCGCAAGGTCCCGCTGTCGCCCAACGTCGACGCCACCGTCCTGGCGCGCGGCACGCCGGGCTTCTCGGGCGCCGACCTGGCCAACCTGGTCAACGAGGCCGCGCTGTTCGCCGCTCGCCGCAATGGCCGCACGGTGGACATGTCCGACTTCGAAAAGGCCAAGGACAAGATCATCATGGGCGCCGAGCGCCGCTCCATCGTCATGCCCGAAGAGGAGCGCAAGAACACCGCGTACCACGAGTCCGGCCACGCCATCGTCGCGCGCATGCTGCCCAAGACCGACCCGGTCCACAAGGTCACCATCATCCCGCGCGGCCGCGCGCTGGGCGTGACCATGCAGCTGCCCGAGACCGACCGCTACAGCATGGACAAGGGCCGCCTGCTCTCGACCATCGCCGTGCTGTTCGGCGGCCGCATCGCCGAAGAACTCTTCATGGACCAGATGACGACGGGCGCCTCGAACGACTTCGAACGCGCCACCGCCATCGCCCGCGACATCGTCACGCGCTACGGCATGACCGACGAGCTGGGCCCCATGGTCTATGCCGAGAACGAAGGCGAGGTCTTCCTGGGCCGCAGCGTCACCAAGACCACCCACATGTCCGAAGCCACCATGCAGAAGGTGGACACCGAGATCCGCCGCATCATCGACGAGCAGTACGGCGTCGCGCGCAAGATCCTGGAAGACAACCGTGACAAGGTCGAGGCCATGACCGCCGCGCTGCTCGAATGGGAAACCATCGACGCCGACCAGATCGACGACATCATCGAGGGCCGTCCTCCGCGTCCCCCGAAGACCCCCTCGGGGCCGTCGGACACCTCCGACACGCCCCCCACCGGCCTGGCCGCCGGCGGCAACACGGCAGCTGCCGTCTGAGGGCTTTCGTCCTGAGTTATGGCAAATAACTTCCTTTGCGGGCGCTTCGAGTTCGATCTCGAGCGCCCGCTTGTCATGGGTATCGTCAACGTCACGCCGGACTCCTTTTCCGACGGCGGCCAGCACGACGATACCGATTCCGCGGTGGCGCACGCGCGCCAGCTGATCGCAGAAGGCGCCCAGATCCTGGACCTGGGCGGCGAATCCACGCGCCCCGGGGCCGATCCGGTCTCGGCCGACGACGAACTGGCCCGGCTGCTGCCGGTGATCGAGGCGCTGCGCGACTGCGGCGTGCCGCTGTCGATCGACACGTTCAAGCCCGAAGTCATGCGCGCGGTGCTGGACGCGGGCGCGGACATGATCAACGACATCTATGGCTTTCGCCAGCCCGGCGCCGTCGAGGCGGTGGCGCAATCGCGCTGCGGGCTGTGCGTGATGCACATGAAGGGCGAACCCCGCACCATGCAGGCAAGCCCGCCCGAATACTCCGACCTGATCGGCGAAATCGGGATTTTTCTGGGGGCGCGCGCGCACAAGCTGCGCGCGGCCTGGGTCGACCCCCGCCGCATCGTGCTCGATCCCGGCTTCGGCTTCGGCAAGACCGGCGACCAGAACTTTCAACTGCTGCGCCGGCTCTCCGGTCTGCGCAGCATCGGCTATCCATTGCTGATCGGCCTGTCGCGCAAATCCATGATCGGCCAGGCCACTGGCCGGCCGGTGGACGACAGGTTGCCCGGCAGCATCGCTGCGGCGCTGGCCTGCGTGGCGCGGGGCGCTTCCATCGTGCGGGTGCACGATGTGGCCGCCACCGTGGACGCGCTCAAGGTATGGCACGCGGCAGAACAAGGAGCACTCACTTCATGATTCGACGCAAATATTTCGGCACCGACGGCGTGCGCGGCGAGGTAGGCGGCCCGGTGGTCAACGCGGAATTCGCGCTGCGCCTGGGCTACGCGGCAGGCCGGGTGCTGGCGCGCGAGCACGCCGTGCGCGGCGGCAGCCGCCCGCAGGTCGTGATCGGCAAGGACACCCGGATCTCCGGTTACATGCTGGAATCCGCGCTCGAAGCCGGCCTGTCGGCCGCGGGCATCGACGTGCTGCTGGCCGGCCCGGTGCCGACGCCGGCCGTGGCCTACCTGACCCGTGCCCTGCGCCTGGTGGCCGGTATCGTCATCAGCGCCTCGCACAACCCCTACCACGACAACGGCATCAAGTTCTTTTCGGCCCAGGGCATGAAGCTGCCCGACGACATCGAGGCCGACATCGAGGCCGCGCTCGACGAGCCGCTGGGCTGTGTGGCCTCCGAAGCGCTGGGACGCGCGCGCCGCATGGGCGACGCGCAGGGCCGCTACATCGAATTCTGCAAGAGCACCTTCCCCAACGACCTGGATCTCAACGGGATGACCATCGTGGTCGACGCCGCCCACGGCGCCGCCTACAACATCGCTCCCCACGTGTTCCGCGAGCTGGGCGCCGAGGTCCACGCCATCGGCGTGCACCCCGACGGCTTCAACATCAACAAGGGCGTGGGCGCGCTGCATCCCGAACTGCTGGCCAAGGAAGTCAAGGCGCGCGGCGCCCACCTGGGCATCGCGCTCGACGGCGACGCCGACCGCCTGCAGATGGTCGACGGCGACGGCCGCATCTATAACGGCGACGAGCTCATGTACGCCATCGTCCGCGAGCGCATGCAGCGCGGCAAGGTCGACGGCGTGGTCGGCACGCTGATGACCAACTTCGGCTTCGAGCGCGAAATGCAGCGCCTGGGCGTGGGCTTCGAGCGCGCCAACGTGGGCGACCGCTACGTGCTGGAACAGATGCAGGCGCGCGGCTGGCTCTACGGCGGCGAAAGCTCCGGCCACCTGCTGTGCCTGGACTGCCATTCCACCGGCGACGGCATCGTCGCCGCGCTCCAGGTCCTGACCGCGCTGCGCCGCAACTCGGTCGGGCTGGCGCAGTGGGTCAGCGACCTGCGCATGTATCCCCAGAAAATGATCAACGTGCCGCTGGCGCCCGGCCTGGACTGGAAAACCCACGCCGGCCTGAGCGCGGCGCGCAAGGCGGTCGAGGCGGAACTGAACGGCCGCGGCCGCATCCTCATCCGCGCCTCGGGCACCGAGCCCAAGCTGCGCCTGATGGTCGAGGCCGAGGACGAGGCGCTGGCCGTCTCCTGCGCCGAGAAACTTGCCGCCAGTCTGGGATAAGCGCTTTCCTGATCTGGATCAATTCAGACGAAAACCAAGGCCACCCGGCATATGGCGGGTGGCCTTTGCCATACTCAAACGGCATATATTTGTAAAGAATTGTCGAGATCTGCCTAAAGTGTATGGATCTGCAGCGAACTAAACTTCATAGTCACGTAACATATTGGTCAAGTCTTTGACATACAGGGCGTCCACACTGGCTGGACTCTCTAGGAGCTTCCCGCAATGCTGGAATTAGCACGCATCAACCCGACCCGTAATGCTGCAGAGCCTTGGACCGGTGCCGCCGCCAAGGTCCTGGTGGTGGGCTTGGCGCGCACCGCTGAAGAAATCGAGCAGATTCAACGCCTGCGCTACGACGTCTTCACCGAGGACATGGGCGCGGTGTTCCCCGACGCCCAGGACGGCGTCGAGCACGACCGTTTCGACCCCTATTGCGAACACCTCATGGTCCGCGAGCTGGATACGGGCCGGGTGGTGGGCACCTACCGCATCATGACGCCCGAAAAGGCGCGCGAGGCGGGCGGTTACTACTCGGAGTCCGAGTTCGACCTCTCCGGCCTGGGCCCGATCCGCGATGAACTGGTCGAAGTCGGCCGCTCTTGCACCCATGCCGACTACCGCGGCGGCGGCGTCATCATGCTGCTGTGGTCCGGCCTGGCGGAATATCTGCGCCGCGGCGGTTACGAATACGTGCTGGGCTGCGCCAGCGTCAGCCTGCGCGATGACGGCGTCACCGCCGCCGAGGTCTGGCGCACCATCGCCAAGCACCTGCCGCAAGACGGCGAGCCGCGCGTCAAGCCGCTGCACCGCTATCCCGTCGAAAAGCTCAACAGCACCTTGCCGGCGCGCGTGCCGCCGCTGATCAAGGGCTACCTGAAGCTGGGCGCCAAGGTCTGCGGCGAACCCGCCTGGGACCCGGATTTCAACGCGGCCGACTTCCCGGTCCTGCTCAAGATGGGCCGCATGGACGAGCGCTACCGCCGCCATTTCGGCCTGGACCAGCCGGCCCTCGCCACCGAGCGCTGATCGCCATGCACCGCGTCCGCCGCCTTTTCCGCCGAATGACGATCAGGCTGGTGAGGCGGGTGACGCGGCCCCTGCGCATGGAATTGAAGCGGCTGGAGCGCGAAACCAACCTGTCCCCGTTCTAGTGTCCTGCCCAACCGCGGGCAGGACACGGGCTGCCTAGAATTCCAGCAGCTCGAACGAAAACCCCACCTTGTTCCATTCGGCTTCTTCGGCGCGCAGCGTGAAGTCGCTCAAGGGGTGCTGAGCCAGCCATTCGCGGTTGACCCGCACCACGATGGAATTGTCGCGCACCGACGCCGTCAGCGGCAGCGGCTCGATCTCGTTGCGGCGGCGGAACAGCAGCACCGCCAGGCGCAGGCTCAGGATGGCCTTCCATTGCGGCCGCGAGCGCACCAGCGGCTCCAGCTTGGTCAGCTTGCCCTGGTGGCCCAGCGCCAACAGCGCCAGCAACTGCTGGTCGGCGCGCGAAAAGCCCGGCATGTCGGCGTTTTCCAGCACGTAGGCGGTGTGCTTGTGATACGCGTTGTGGGCGATCGACAGGCCCACTTCGTGCAGGTCGGCCGCCCAGCCCAGCGCCGGGCGCAATTCGGCGCGCTCCTGGCCGTCGGGGAACAGCGCGTCGAACAGGGTCAGCGCCGCCTGGCGCACCCGGCGGGCCTGGTTCAGGTCCACGTGGTAGCGCTTCATGAACTGGCGCACCGACTCGTCGCGCTTGTCGTGCTCGTCGTCGCGGCCCAGCAGGTCGTACAGCACGCCCAGGCGCAGCGCGCCGTCGCCGGTGTGCATGACTTCGATGCCCAGTTCGTCGAACAGCGCGCTCATGATGGCCAGGCCGCCCGGCAGCACGTCGGCGCGCTCGATCTTGATGCCCGGCAACTCGGACGGAATCACCCGACCCGAGCGCACGATGCGGTCTTTCAGCTTGGTCAGCCCCGCGCGCGTGATGCCTCGGTCGGAAAAACGGCTTTCGGTCAGGATGGCGAACAGCGCCTTGGCCGTGCCCGAGGACCCGTAGGCCTCTTTCCAGCCCATCTTGCGGTACTGCTTGGCGATGACCTCGATCTCGCGCCGCGCGGCCAGCTCGGCCTGCTTCATCTGGTGCGCGTCGACCACGCCGTCCGAAAAGAACTGCCGGCTGTAGCTGACGCAGCCCATATAGAGCGAGGACATCAGCGAGGGTTCGTGCCCCTTGCCGATGATGACCTCGGTGGAGCCGCCGCCGATGTCGATGACCAGGCGCTTGTTGGGCGAGGGAGGCAGGGTGTGGACCACCCCGGAGAAGATCAGGCGGGCCTCTTCGCGCCCGGCGATGACTTCGATGGGAAAGCCCAGCGCGGCCTCGGCCCGGGGCAGGAAGTCGCGGGTATTGCGCGCTACGCGGAAGGTGTTGGTGGCGACGGCGCGCACGCGGTTGGGGTGGAAGCTGCGCAGGCGGTCGCCGAAGCGCTCCAGCACGGCGATGGCCCGGTCGATGGCGTCGTCGCCGAGCCGCTTTTCGGCGTCCAGGCCGGCCGCGAGCCGGACGGTTTCCTTGAGGCGATCGATCTGATAGATCTGGAGCGTACCGTCCTGCTGAACGATGCGCCCGATTGAGAGGCGGAAACTGTTGGACCCGAGGTCCACCGCGGCCAGAAGTTGATCCATGCGGCTCGTGAAATATAGGCTGTGAGGTGGTCCGATTATAGAGACCCCATATGACAGCGCCCCGCGGCGCGGATTTTTTCTTACGGAACAGGGGCTTGGACGTGTCGGCGGCTTATCTATGTGTCCCGGTTTTGGCGTACGCTACGCTTTTAGCGTGGTGTCATGGAACCGTCACTTTTTTGCAGTAAAACTCCACGTCCCCCCTACGTATGGAATCCGGTATGCCCTCACGCCCTCCCGCCGAGCCCCTGCTCATGAACCGCGAGCTGTCGCTGCTGAAGTTCAACGAACGCGTGCTGGCGATGGCGGAGGACCCCAAGACGCCCCTGCTGGAACGGTTGCGCTACGTCTGCATCGTCAGTTCCAACCTGGACGAGTTCTTCGAAATCCGGATTTCCAGCCTCAAAGAGCAGCAGCGCCAGTCGCCGAACCTGGTGGGGCCGGACGGCATGACGCCGGACGAGGCCTTCGAGCACGTGCAGCAGGCCGTCCACGAGCTGGTCGGCCGCCAGTACAACCTGCTCAATGACCAGATCCTGCCCGCCATGCACGCCGAGGGGATCACGCTGCACCATGCCTCCGAATGGAACGCGCAGCAGCAGGAGTGGGCGCGCGAAGTGTTCAACCGTGACGTGATGCCGCTTCTGACCCCCATCGGGCTGGACCCGGCGCACCCGTTTCCGCGCGTCTACAACAAAAGCCTGAATTTCATCGTCTCGCTCTCGGGCGCGGACGCCTTCGGGCGCCAGGCCTCCATCGCCGTGGTGCAGGCCCCGCGGGCGCTGCCGCGCCTGATCAAGATGCCGCAGGAGCTGTCCGGCTATCCGGAAGGCTACATCCTGCTGACCTCGTTGCTGCGGGCCTTCGTCGGCGAGCTGTTTCCGGGCCTGGAGATGCTGGGCTGCTACCAGTGGCGGGTCACGCGCAACAGCGACCTGTTCGTCGACGAGGAAGAAGTCACCAACCTGCGCCATGCTCTGCAGGGCGAACTGTCGCAGCGCAATTTCGGCGCCGCCGTGCGCCTGGAGATCGACAAGCTCACCCCGGTCGAGCTCGAAACCTTTCTGCAGCGCGAGTTCTCGCTCAAACCCGAGGACACCTACCGCGTGCCCGGCCCGGTCAACCTGTCGCGCCTGATGCAGCTGTGCAACTCCGAATCGCGGCCCGACCTGCTGTTTCCGGAATACCGCGCGCCCGTGCCGGCGCCGTTCGACCGGGTCGGCGACAAGCCCGCCGAACTGTTCGAGGCCGTCGCCCAGCAGGACCGGCTCCTGCACCATCCCTACCAGTCGTTCCAGCCGGTCATCGACTTCCTCACCGCCGCCGCGCTCGACCCCGACGTGATGGCCATCAAGCAGACCATCTACCGCACCGGCGAGGACTCCGAGCTGATGAAGATCCTGCTGGCGGCCGCCCGCGCCGGCAAGGAAGTGACGGTGGTGGTGGAGCTGATGGCGCGCTTCGACGAGCAGACCAACATCAACTGGGCCTCCAAGCTCGAAGAGGTGGGCGCCCACGTGGTCTACGGCGTGGTGGCGCACAAGACCCACGCCAAGATGGCCGTGGTCCTGCGCCGCGAGAAAGGGCGGCTGCGCCGCTACGCCCACCTGGGCACCGGCAACTACCATCCGCGCACCGCCCGCCTGTACACCGATTTCGGCCTGCTGACCGCCGATCCGCGCCTGTGCGAGGACATGGACAAGGTCTTCGCGCAGCTGACCGGCCTGGGCGCGCGCCGCGCGCTCAAGGCGCTGATGCAGTCGCCCTTCACCATGCACGACGGCATGGTCGCCCTGATCCGCGCCGAGGCGCGCGCCGCCAAGGCCGGCAAGCGCGCCCGCATCATGGCCAAGATGAACTCGCTGCTGGAAGAGCAGATCATCGAGGAACTCTACAAGGCGGGCCAGGCCGGCGTGAAGATCGACCTCATCGTGCGCGGCGTATGCGCGCTGCGCGCCGGCGTGCCCGGCCTGTCCGAGAACATCCGGGTGCGCTCCATCGTCGGCCGATTCCTCGAACACTCGCGGGTTTTCTATTTCTTCGCCGAAGGCCAGGAAACGGTCTACCTGTCCTCGGCCGACTGGATGGACCGCAATTTCTTCCGCCGCGTGGAAATCGCGTTCCCGATCTACGACAAGGCCCTGAAAAAGCGCGTCATCGACGAGGCCTTCACCTACGCCCTGCGCGACAACCAGCTGGCCTGGCAGCAGCAAGCCGACGGCGACTACGCCCGAGTCAAAAGCCGCCGCGAGCCCTTCAATCTGCATCAGTACCTGATGCAGAAACTGGGCGTGTAACCCCCAGCGCGCCGCGCCAAACCCGGGCTAATCCCCACGCCCCCTCCCTGCGCACGGCTCTATCTCGAGGCACCCCCGTCAACGCCAACCCAGGCCGGGCGGATCCGGCTCCGCCGGTCCGCTCCGGCGCCCCCCTGGGGGGGAGGCGCGCAGCGCCTCGGGGGGGGGATCATGACTGTCACTATCCTGTCATGTTGGGCTTCTAAGATGCGGGGGTCGCTGAAAGACGGGCAGTAACAAGCCTGCCAGACTCCTCCAACGAGCACAGAAGGAACCCAGATGTTCAAACGTGTCTTCAAGCAAGTTTCCCTGGGCGTCGCGCTGAGCGCCGCCGTCTTCGCCGTCCAGGCCGCCGACGTGACCGGCGCCGGCGCATCGTTCCCGTACCCGATCTACGCCAAGTGGGCGTCCGACTACAAGGCCGCCACCAACAACGCGGTCAACTACCAGTCCATCGGTTCCGGCGGCGGCCAGCAGCAGATCATCGCCAAGACCGTGGACTTCGGTGCCTCGGACGACCCCATGAAGGCGGCCGACCTGGAAAAGAACGGCCTGCTGCAGTTCCCGGCCGTCATCGGCGGCACCGTGGCCGTGGTCAACATCGACGGCGTGAAGCCGGGCGAACTGAAGCTGTCGGGCAAGGTCCTGGCCGACATCTTCCTGGGCAAGGTCAAGAAGTGGGACGACGCCGCCATCAAGGCGCTGAACCCCGACCTCAAGCTGCCGTCGGCCGACATCATCGTCGTGCACCGTTCGGACGGCTCGGGCACCACCTTCGGCTGGACCAACTACCTGTCCAAGGTGTCGCCTGACTGGAAGTCGCAGGTCGGCGAGGGCAAGGCCGTCAAGTGGCCGGTGGGCCAGGGCGGCAAGGGCAACGAAGGCGTCGCCGCCTACGTCGGCCAGCTGAAGAACTCGATCGGCTACGTCGAATACGCCTACGCCAAGCAGAACAAGCTGGCCTGGACCCAGCTGCAGAACAAGGACGGCAAGTTCGTCCAGCCCGAGCAAAAAGCCTTCGCCGCCGCGGCCGCCAACGCCGACTGGAAGAGCGCGCCGGGCATGGGCGTGGTGCTGACCGACGAGCCGGGCGCCGAATCGTGGCCCGTCACCGCCGCCACCTTCATCCTGGTCCACAAGACCCAGGACAAGCCGGTGCAGGGCAAGGCCGTGCTGGACTTCTTCGACTGGGCCTTCAAGAACGGCGCCAAGTCGGCCGAAGCGATGGACTACGTGCCGCTGCCGGAAGCCGTCACCAAGGAAATCCGCGCCGCCTGGGGCGAAGTCAAGACCGCCGACGGCAAGCCCGTCTGGAAGTAAACGGGCGACCGCAGGATGGGTGTAGCGCGAGATCCCGTAATCAAGAACTCCGCTCCCCGCCGCGCGTAAGCCATCAGGACCGCCCCGAAATTCCCCAACAGGAATCCCGGGGCGGTCCGCCGTAAACCCCTAGTTTCTCCCTCAGCTTTCCAAGGAAAGTCCATCCATGAGCGCGGTAATGGATAATAGTGTGCCGCTTCCGCCCAGCGTGGCGGACTCCGTGACTACCGGCACGCCTTCGCCTATGAAGCAAAACAACAACGCGCTGATGGATGCGCTATTCAAGAACCTGACGCGCCTGTTCGCCTTTCTGGTGTTCATCCTGCTGGCGGCGATCATGGTCTCCCTGATCTACGGCAGCCGCGAATCGCTGGCCAAGTACGGCCTGTCGTTCCTGTGGCTCAACGACTGGGACCCCGTCAACCAGAACTACGGCGCCGTGGTGCCCATCATCGGCACGCTGCTGACCTCGGCCATCGCGCTCATCATCGCCGTGCCCGTGTCGTTCGGCATCGCCATCTTCCTGACCGAACTGTCGCCGACCTGGCTGCGCCGCCCGCTGGGCACCGCGGTCGAAATGCTGGCGGCCATCCCCTCCATCATCTATGGCATGTGGGGCCTGTTCGTATTTGTCCCTGTTTTTCAGCAGTACGTGCAGCCGTTTCTTATCGCCACCCTGGGCGAACTGCCCGTGATCGGCGGCATCTTCGCCGGCCCGCCGTTCGGCATCGGCATCTTCACGGCGGGCCTGATCCTCTCGATCATGATCATCCCGTTCATCGCCGCGGTCATGCGCGACGTGTTCGAACTGGTGCCCACCATGCTCAAGGAATCGGCCTACGGCCTGGGCAGCACCACCTGGGAAGTCATGTGGCGCGTCGTGCTGCCTTTCACCAAATCCGGCGTCATCGGCGGCATCATGCTGGGACTGGGACGCGCGCTCGGCGAGACCATGGCCGTGACCTTCGTCATCGGCAACGCATTCAAGTGGTCCGGCTCGCTGTTCTCCCCCGGCAACTCCATCGCCTCGGCCCTGGCCAATGAATTCAACGAAGCCGGCGGCATCCAGAAGTCCGCGCTGCTGGAACTGGGCCTGATCCTGTTCCTGATCACGACGATCGTGCTGGCCCTGGCCAAGATGCTGCTGGTGCGCCTGTCGGCCAACGAAGGCAAGAAAACCTGACGCGCCGCGAGCACAAGGAAAACATCATGGCTGTATCCGTACTCAACATGCAGAACGGCATCTATCGCCGGCGCCGCGTGGTCAATCGCGTGATGCTCACCATCTCGCTGGGCACGCTGACCTTCGGGCTGTTCTGGCTGTTCTGGATCATTCTGACCCTGCTGACCAAGGGCGCGCCTGCGCTGTCGCTGGCGCTCTTCACCGAAATCACGCCGCCGCCCGGACAGGCCGGCGGCCTGGTCAACGCCATCTTCGGCAGCATCGCCATGGCCGGCGTGGGCACGCTGATCGGCACGCCCGTCGGCATCCTGGCCGGCACCTACCTGGCCGAATACGGCCAGCGCGGCTGGCTGGCGCCGGCCACGCGCTTCCTGAACGACGTGCTGCTGTCGGCCCCGTCCATCATCATCGGTCTCTTCATCTACGCCGTGTACGTGGCGCAGGTGGGCCATTACTCCGGCTGGGCCGGCTCGCTGGCGCTGTCCATCCTGGTGATTCCGGTGGTGGTGCGCACCACCGACAACATGCTGCTGCTGGTGCCCAACAGCCTGCGCGAGGCCGCGGCCGCGCTCGGCTGTCCCAAGTGGCGCATGATCACCCTGGTGTGCTATCGCGCCGCCAAGACCGGCATCATCACCGGCGTGCTGCTGGCCATCGCCCGCATCTCGGGCGAGACCGCGCCGCTGCTGTTCACCGCGCTGTCCAACCAGTTCATGTCCTTCAACATGAACGGGCCGATGGCCAACCTGCCGGTCGTCATCTACCAATACGCCGCCAGCCCCTTCAAGGACTGGAACGACCTGGCCTGGGCCGGGGCCACGCTGATCACGCTGCTGGTGCTGGGCATCAACATCATTGCCCGCAACATGTTCCGCAAGTAAAGATCGCCATGCCGGCGCGCGGCGCGCGCCGGCGGCAAGGGAAACCAAATGGAAAACACCGCTACCGCCGTCAAGAACAAGATCGAGGTCAAGAACCTGAACTTCTACTACGGCAAGTTCCATGCGATCCGCAATGTGAACATGTCGATCCAGGAGAAGAAGGTCACCGCCTTCATCGGCCCCTCCGGCTGCGGCAAGTCCACGCTGCTGCGCACCTTCAACCGCATGTTCGAGCTCTACCCCGGCCAGCGCGCCGAGGGCGAGATCATCCTCGACGGCGAGAACCTGCTGACCGCCAAGACCGACATCTCGCTGATCCGCGCCAAGGTCGGCATGGTGTTCCAGAAGCCCACGCCGTTCCCCATGAGCATCTACGACAACATCGCTTTCGGCGTGCGCCTGTTCGAGCGCCTGTCCAAGGGCGAGATGGACGAGCGCGTGGAATGGGCCCTGAGCAAGGCCGCGCTGTGGAACGAAGTCAAGGACAAGCTGCACCAGAACGGCAACAGCCTGTCGGGCGGCCAGCAGCAGCGCCTGTGTATCGCGCGCGGCGTGGCCATCAAGCCCGAAGTGCTGCTGCTCGACGAGCCGTGCTCGGCGCTGGACCCGATTTCCACCGCCAAGATCGAAGAGCTGATCGCCGAACTCAAGAACGACTACACCGTCGTCATCGTCACCCACAACATGCAGCAGGCGGCCCGCTGCTCGGACTTCACCGCCTACATGTACCTGGGCGAGCTGATGGAATTCGGCCAGACCGACCAGATCTTCGTCAAGCCCGCGCGCAAGGAAACCGAAGACTACATCACCGGCCGTTTCGGCTGAGCGGCGCAGCAGTCCGCATACGGCGCGCCGCTGGCGCGCCGTTTTGCTTTTCGCGTCCTACTGCCGCTGCAGCGCCCGCGCGGCGCCGCCCGCGGCCTGTTCCCGGGGCGCTTCGGCATGGCGGCGCGGGATCAGGATCACGCACACCGCCGCCAGCACGGCCGCGCTGGAGAACGCGATGAAATTCCAGGCCAGCGGCAGCTGCAGCGCGGCCAGATAGCCGCCCACGATGGGGCCGCTCATGGCGCCGATGCGGGCGAACGACAGCGCCCAGCCGGTGGCGGCGCCGCGCGCATGGGCGGGGTAGTAACCCGCCAGATAACCGGTCAGGATCAGCGACGAGGAAATGCTGCCCACGCCGGCCAGCGCCACCCACAGATAATTCACCGCCAGCGGATTGTTGTAGGTCAGGCAATAAATGCCGGCGGCGCCGGCCAGATAGAACAGCGCCACGATCCGGCGCGGCTCGGTCTTGTCGGCGAACTGCCCGAGCACCAGGCCGCCGATGGCCGAGGCCAGGCTGAACACCAGCAGGAAGGAAATGCTGGACCCCAGGTCATACCCGTTCTTGCGCATGATCTGCGGCAGCCACGTGTTCAAGCCATACACCAGCATCATGCCCAGGAACAGCGCCACCCAGAAGCACAGCGTGGCGCGCAGCTGGCGCGGCGCGAACACCGCCGTCATCACGTCGCGCCACGTGGCCTTCGAACCGGCCGCCTGCGGACGGAACGCGTCCAGCGACGCGATGCCCAGGCGCTGCGCCTGCGCCCGCGCGCCGGCCTCGTCGCCCTTGGCCAGCAGGTACTCCAGCGACTCCGGCAACAGCCGCGCCAGCAGCGGCACCAGCAGCAGGGGCAGGGCGCCCACCGCGATCACCGCGCGCCAGCCCCAGTGGCTGAGCAGCGCCATCGCCACCGCCGCCGAACACAGAATGCCCAGCGAATAGCCCGAATACATCACGCCGTAATTGAAGCCGCGTTTGGCCGGCGGCGAATACTCGATGGTCAGCGCCGCCGCGGCGGGAATTACCCCGCCCAGCCCCAGCCCGCCGATGAAACGGAACAGCCCGAACCAGCCCGGCGTGGGCGCCCATGCCGCGCCTATCATCGTCAGCGAAAACAGCGTCACGCAGGCCAGCAGCATGCGCCGGCGGCCCAGCAGATCGCTCAGCGTGCCCACCGCGAACGACCCCACGAACATCCCGGCCAGCGCGTAGCTGCCCAGCACCCCCAACTGCATCGGGCTGAGCGCCCAGTTCTTGTCCTCGGCCAAGGCCGGCAGCACGGCCCCCATCACGCCCACGTCGTAGCCTTCGAACAGAATGGCCAGCCAGCAGACGAAGAGAACGGTATGAGTGGTCCGCGCGGGCGTGGCCCAGGCGGATGGAGCGGAGGCGTTTGCCATGTGTTTCCCGATGCGTGTTTATAGAATCGCGCCAGCGGCGCACGCGGTCGTCCCACGGCGTCGGAAGCCGTATTTAATTTAGGCTTCAAATATATAGGTGTCAATCAGGAAATGGAGGATCACGGACAGGCCGCCGTCATGGGCCGGCCCCTCAGTATCTGGTATAGTTGCCACCCTTCGGGGCGTAGCGCAGCCTGGTAGCGCATCTGCTTTGGGAGCAGAGGGTCGCGAGTTCGAATCCCGCCGCCCCGACCAATAAAATCAAAGGGTTAGCTCAGCATCGGCGAGCTAACCCTTTGCCTTTTTGCAAGACGGCTGCGATGGCATTTGACGCCAGGCCGTCGCCTCATTGCTCAATAAACCGTTCCTCGGTCGTCACCATCGAATGATGTTCGTGCGTGATGATCCATTCGCCGTTGCGCCGCTCGAGTCCAACGGTCAAACGGAAATCCAGAGGGCCGGCCGAGGTTCCGTCGCAATGGACTTCACAGCAGGCGAAGGCGACGTCCTGCCCGGCGGTAATAGCCAGGTCTCTCGGGGCGTAGGTGATCGTTCCCCTGGGATTCGCGTAAAAGAAGTCCCAGGTCTTGTCGTACGCCGCTATTCCTCGCACGGTGTTCGGGAAGTCGAACATCAAGAGATCATCCGCATGGCGGGCAAGAATGCCATCGCGGTCGCCGGCGCTGACGGCCCGGGCCCAATCGAGCACGATGTTTTCGATCTGCCGCTTTTCGAGATTTCGCATCTCAGTCTCCTTTGCGTGAATAGGGACATAGACGCCGTAGCATTCACGTAGCACCCAAGACGTGATACGGGGGACGTCCATTGGAATGGGTCCGAAATCCGGCCATTTGCTGCTCCATATTGGTATGCATGGTGGATGCGACCGAACACCTACCGTAAAACTCAAGAATATCTCCCCAACGGCTTCGGCTGCTGGTGCGGGAGCCTAAAGACTCCCTGCACTCTGATTTCCCTAGTATTTCGACGCTAGGGCGCAAGGCCCCCGCAATGGGGCCGTTGCGTTATGGCGCGACTGGCGGCTCCCGCAGCGGGGCAGAATCAATATCCGCACAGGAATCCAAGCAGGGCCTTGCCACCACATACGGGCGGCGATCCACAAGTCCGTGGCTTGGTAAGCTTTTACTCGCTGAATACACAGCAGCCTAACCCTGGCTTTGCTTCCATCCAAGCTCAGCCGATACTCCCCATCTCCCCGTCATACACCACCACCCGCTTGATATGCGGCCCCATGTACTCCTTCATGGCCACGTGCGCCGGACAGGTCTGGTAGGCGTCGTGGGCGGCCGCGTCGACGAAGGCCGAGCTGGTGGCGTGGGTGTAGCCCTGGGAGCGGGCCGCGACGTTGGCGCCGAAGTGGTAGAGCAGCAGGCCCTCGCATTCCCGCTTCATGCGGGCCACGTATTCATCGACGGTGCGGAAGAATTCGGCGTCGACGCGGTCGTCGAATTCCATCATCACGATATGCAGAAACATTGCGGCGACTCCTTGCTGCCGGGGATCACAGGTGCGCCAGCAGCCCGCCGTCGATGGCGAGCACGTGGCCGTTGACGAAGCGGCCGGCCTGCGAAGCCAGGTAGATGACGGCCGGGGAGATGTCTTCGGGGTCGGCCCAGCGGCCCAGCGGGACCTGGCTTTTCAGGAAGTCGTTGAACTGTTCGCGTTCCTGCAGGGCGGTGGTGAAGCCGGTGCGCACGAAGCCGGGGGCCAGCGCGTTGCAGGTGACCCCCTGGCCGCCGTATTCGACGGCCAGGGCGCGGGTGAAGGCCGCCAGCGCGCCCTTGGCCGCCGAGTAGGCGGCGATGCCGGGCATGCATGCCAGCGCCGCTACCGAGGAGGTGATGATGATGCGTCCGCCGCCCTGGGCGATCATGGCGGGCAGCACGGCGCGTGCGCAGTTGAAGGCGCCGTTGACGTGGACGTTGAGGATGGATTGCCAGACTTCGGGGTCCTGTTCGATCACGGGGGCGCGGTTCTGGTTGCCGGCGTTGCTGACCAGCACGTCGGGCGACCAGCCGTCGGCGGCCAGCGCGGCCACGGCGTCGGCGACCGCGGCGGCGCGGGATACGTCGAATACCGCGCCGCGGGCGTCTATGCCCAGTGCGCGCAAGCCGGCCACGGCCTGGTCGCAGGCCTCCTCGCGCACGTCGTTGACGACGATGCGCGCGCCCGCCTTGCCGGCGGCTTCGGCCATGTTCAGGCCCAGGCCGGAGGCGCCGCCGGTGATCAGCATGGTCCGGCCTTGCAGGCCGAACGTCGAGGTCAGGAATTGTTGGTCCACTCGGTTCTCCCAGGCCCATGCGGGCCGAAGTTCAGCGCAGCGTCTGCACGCCGGCGCAGATGTTCATGCATTGCCCGGTGATGCTGCGGCCGGCGGCGCCGGCCAGGAACAGGGCGGTGCGGGCGATGTCGTCCATGGGCACGGTGCGGTGCAGCGACACGTGCTGCAGGATTTCGGCGCGCATGTCGGCTTCCGGGATGCCGCGCAGCCCGGCTTTCGCCGCCACCACCTGGTTGACGCGTTCGCTTTCGACGATGCCGGGCAGGATGGCGTTGACGGTGATGTCGTCGTCGCCCAGCTCGATGGCCAGGCTTTGGGTCAGCCCGACCACGGCCCACTTGGACGCGGCGTAGGGCGCGCGCATGGGATATCCCAGGCGTCCCGCCACCGAGCTGAGGTTGATGATGGCGGCCCTGTCGGATTGCCGCAGCGGCGCGAGGGCGCGCCGCACGCACAGGAACTGGCCGCGCACGTTGACCGCCATGGTGCGGTCCCAGTCTTCGACGCTCAGTTCGCCCACCGCCGAGGTCGGCCCGGCGATGCCGGCGTTGTTGACCAGCACGTCCAGTCCGCCCAGGTCGGCCAGGGCGTGCGCGAACCAGGCGTCGACATCGGCTTCCGCGGCCACGTCGGCGCGAAACACGCCCAGGCCCGGCAGTTCGGCGCCGGCCGCCGCGAGCGCCTGCTCGGAGACGTCGCAGACGTGTACGCGCGCGCCGCGCTCGTGGAAGGCCCGGGCGATGGCCCGCCCGATGCCCGAGGCGCCGGCCGACACCATGACGCGGCAGCCGTTGAAGTCGTCCAGGTGTTCCATGTCGTCGCTCCTCGGTGTGTCAGTGCATGATCCAGCGATACGGGACCAGCACCAGCTGCGGGAACAGGATCAGCAGCAGCAGGGTCGCGCATTGCGCCAGCAGGAAAGGCCAGACGCCCTTGATGAGTTCGACCATGCGCACGCCCGTCACGCCGGCCACGACGTTGAGCACGGCGCCGACCGGCGGCGTGATCAGGCCGATGGCGCAGGCCAGCATGAACACGACGCCGAAGTAGACGGGGTCGATGCCGGCGGCCGTGACCGAGGGCAGCAGCACGGGGATCAGGATCAGCACGATGGGGATCATGTCCATCGCCATGCCGATCACGATCACCAGGCCGATGATGACCAGCATCAGCAGCGTGGGGCTGCCGCTGAACGGGCTGATGATCTCGGAGACCTGCGCGGGCAGGCCGGCGATGGTGATCATCCAGCCCGAGACCAGCGCGCCGGCCACCAGGAACATCACCATGGCGGTCATCTTGGCCGAAGTCAGGAACACTTCGTACAGCTGGCGCATGCTCAGTTCGCGGTAGATGCAGGCGGCCACGAAGATGGCGTAGACGGCGGCGACCACGCCGGCTTCGGTCGGGGTGAAGATGCCGAAGCGCAGGCCGACGATGATGATGACCGGAAGCAGCAGCGCCCAGAAGCTCTCGACCAGGGTCTTGCCGACCACCTTGCGGTCGACCCGCGGCAAGGGCTGGATCTGTTCCTTGCGCGACAGCAGCCACCAGGCCACGCACAGCGACAGCCCCATCATGATCCCGGGCACGATGCCGGCCATGAACAGGCCGGTGATGCTGATGTTGCCGGTGACGCCGATCAGCACCAGGCCGATGGAAGGCGGGATGACCAGGGCGATGATGCCGGACGAGGCCACCAGGCCGCTGGAGCGCGCGCGGCTGTGGCCGGCTTTCATCATCATGGGCACCAGCAGGGCCGACAGGGCGGCGGCGTCGGCCGCGGCCGAGCCCGACAGACTGGCCAGGATGGAGGCGGCCAGGATCGTGACATAGCCCAGGCCTCCCTTGATGTGGCCCACCAGCGCCAGCGCCAGGTCCACGATCCGGGCCGAAAGGCCGCCCGCGTTCATCACGGCGCCGGCCAGCATGAAGAACGGCACCGCCATCAGCGGGAAGCTGTCCGCGCCGTTGAGCAGGTTCTGGGCCACGATCTGCGCATCGTAGAAGTCCAGCTGGTACATCAGCGCCACGCCGGTGAGGATCAGCGCGTAGGCCACCGGCAGGCCGATGGCCAGGCCCACGAGCAGCACGGCGACGAAAATTGCCAATGTCATTATTCGGCTCCCGACTCGTGGGGGGAAATGAACTTGTCCAGCTCGGCGGCGGGCGCCGTGCAGACTTGATAGAGCTGATACACCAGGATCAGCCCGGTCGAGGCGGCGAACACCACGCCCACGCCGAAGAACCAGGCCTGGGACAGGCCGCTGGCCGGCGCGCTGGCGCCCATGTTCAGCGAAGTCTGTTCGATGCTGCCCACCAGGATCAGCCAGGTCGCGTACAGCATCAGCAGGTTGGCCACGATCAGGCAAGCCCGGCGCGCGGCGGACGGAAGCGCCTGCAGCACCACGTCCACGCCCAGGTGGGAACGGTCATGCAGCACCAGGATGGCGCCCAGGAAGGTCAGCCACACGAAACACCAGCGTGACAGTTCCTCGGAGACCGGAATGCCGGAGTTGAAAATAAACCGCATCACCACATTGCTGAACACCATCACCACCATGGCCACCAGGCAGATGACGATGACGGCTTTGAGCAGGGTGAAATAGGCGTGCACGATTCTTGACATCGTCGACGTCCTTGAAGAGATAGGGCGGCCGTTGCGGCCGCCTCCTTGCACGGGCAAGCGCTGTTTTTATTTGCGGGTCTGGTTGATTGTGGCGACGGTGCGATCGACCAGTTCGGCGCCCAGCTCCGTCTTGTACTTTTCGGTGACCGCGGCGGTGGCCTGCACCATGCGCTGCTTCTCGGCGGGGTCGATCTTGTTCATCGACATGCCCGCCGCCGACAGTTCGCCCACGACTTTCTTTTCCTGGTCGCGGCTGACCTGGCGGAAGTAGGTGACGGACTCGTCGCAGGACTGCTGGATGACGGCCCGCTCATCCTTGCTCAGGCGGTCCCAGAAGCGCTTGCTGGCCATGACCACCGCGGGCAGGAACACGTGGTTGGTTTCCGTCATGTACTTCTGGATCTCCTGGTAACCGCTGCTCTTGGTCACCAGGTACGCGCTTTCCTGGCCGTCGATGGCCTTGGTCTCCAGCGCCGTATAGGTTTCCGGATAGGGCAGCGGCAGGGGATTGGCGCCCAGCGCCTTGAAGGTGTCGATGTAGATGCGGTTCTGCAGCACGCGCAGCTTCAGGCCCTGGAAGTCCTCGACCTTGTTGATGGGATGCTTGCTGTTGGACACCTGGCGGAAACCGTAGTCCCAGTAGCACAGGCCGACGAGGTTCTTGGCGGCGAACTTGTTCAGCAGTTCCTTGCCGACCGGACCGTCGATGACGGCATCGGCCTCTTCCACGGACTGGAACAGGAAGGGCAGGTCGAAGATGCCCAGTTCCTTCACGTTGTTGGCCGCGCCCGCGGTCGAGACCACGGTCATTTCGATGATGCCGCCCTGCGCCGAGGACATGGCCTGGATCTCGTTGCCGAGCTGGGCGTCGGCATAGCCGGTGACCTTGATCTTGCCATTGGTCTTCTGGCCGACCAGTTCGATGAATTTCTCGGTGGCCATGCCGACCGGGTTGGTCCGGCTGACCGGGTAGCTGAACTTGACGCGGCGCTCCTGGATGTCGGCGGCGGCGGCCTGCACCGACAGGCCGGCCATGACGGCGGCGGTCAGGCCCGCCGCAATGTGTTTGTAGTGGAACTTCATTGTGTCTCCTGTCCCGTCCTTGGACGGCTGTCTTGTCTGATTACTTGAGTTCTTTGCCCGCCAGGTCGCCTTCCAGGAACTTGTTCGGTTTCAGGAAGAACGACAGCACCAGCGCGCCGTTCGGCGAGCGCGCGATATGGCGGTTGCCTTTGGGGCGCCAGACGTAATTGCCTTCGCGCACTTCGCCCTCGTCGTCGACGATGCTGCCGCTGAGCACATAGGTCTGTTCGATTTCGACGTGTTCGTGCAGCGGCAGGGAAGTGCCCGGCGCCCAGCGAAAGAGCGCGGTCAGCAAGCCGGTTTCCGGCACGTCGAGCAGCACTTTCATGTCGATGCCCGGCGTCGGCGTGGGCTTCCAGGGCAGCTCGTCGACGTTGACGTAGCGCGAGGCCAGGTCGCCCGTGGCATAGGGCTTCAGGGTGTCAGGGATGTTCATGGGTCTCTCCTCCAAACGGACGCTCGGGCGCCCGGCAATCAAGCGGCGATGCGGTTGGTCAAGGTGCCGATGTGTTCGACGCTGGCCGACACCACGTCGCCGGCTTGCAGGCAGCGCGGCGGGTTCAGCGCGAATCCCACGCCCTTGGGCGTGCCCGTGGCGATCACGTCGCCCGGCAGCAGCGTCATGCCGGCCGACAGCTGTTCGATGATGGCCGCCACGTCGAAGATCATGTCCGAGGTGTTGTCGTGCTGGCGGACTTCGCCATTGACCGACAGCGACACCGTCAGGTTGTTGGCGTCGGGAATCGCCGAGCGATGCGCCACGACCGGCCCCATGGGACAGCTGGTGTCCAGGCTCTTGCCCTTGAACCACTGGCCGTGGCGCGCCTGCAGGTCGCGCGCGGTGACGTCGTTGACGATGGTGTATCCGAACACGTGGTCCAGGGCCCGCTCGCGCGGGATGTCGGCGCCGGCGCGGCCGATCACGATGGCCAGCTCGACTTCATAGTCCAGGCTGTCGGTCAGGCCGGCGTGGCGCTTGACGTCCGCGCCGTGGCCGACCACGGTGGTGGGCGCCTTGGTAAAGAACTCGATGGCTTCGGGAAAGGCGTCGGCCGGGCGGCCGCGCGCCAGGTTGCCCTCGATGATGTGCTCGCGGTAATTGCGGCCCACGCAGAACACGTTGCGGGCCATCGCCAGCGGCGGCAGCACGCGCACGTCGGCCAGCCTCGGCAGCGCGGCGGCGTCCACGCCGTCGAGCAGGCCGGCGCCGCACACGCGCGCCACGGTGTCGTCGCCCAGGGCGATCAAGTCGTTGACGTTGCGCACCGGTCCGGGCAGCCCCAAGTCAGGACGCGAGGCCAGCAGCGCGGTCAGGTCCAGCACGCGGTCGTCGTCCAGCAGCATGCCCAGACGGGGTTGGTCTTGTACGGCGTAAGTCAGGAATTTCATCTCGGAATCGGGTCGGGTTGTAGGCAAGGTTGGATGCGCGCGGGGGCTAGGCGCCGCCGCCGGCCTGCAAGGCCTTGACGAAGTCGTCATAGAGCGTGCGCACGTGCTGGCGGGCCAGTTTTTCCGCCAGCTCGGCGTCGCGGCGCTCGATCGCGTCGATGATGGCCAGGTGCTCGCGCAGCGAAGTGCTGAAGCGGTGCAGGCGCTTGATGGTCTGGCGCCGGTACGTGGTCTGCCTGTGGCCGAACGCGGCCCAGACGCGCTCGAGCAGGCGGTTGTTGGCAAGCGCGATGATTTCCTTGTGGAACGCGACATTGGCCTGGCCATAGGGCACCGGCGCGAACGTGTCTTCCTCCAGCCCGATGAAGGGCGCGAACAGGGCGCGCAGCCGCTGCACGTCGCGCTGCGAAGCGTTGAGCGCGGCCTCGCGCGTGGCGAAGCCTTCCAGCTGCTCGCGCAGCTGCAGCCATTCGATGTATTCCTCGTCCGTCACCGGCGTCAGCAGGGCGCCGCGGCCGGGGCGCAGGTGGACCATGCCGGTGCTTTCCAGACGGATCAGCGCCTCGCGCACGGGCGTGCGGCTGACCCCCAGCTGGTTCGCCAGGTCTTCCTCGCGCACCCGCACCGGCTCGGTGATGTCTTTCATCATGTCCCGCAGCAGGGCGCTGACGTCCTCGTACACGGACTGCGAGCCTGCCTTTTTTTGTATGCCAGTCATCGTTTTGTATACAAATATCAATTCAGGTATTCAATGTAGTGCTGTTGTGCACCAGAAGCCTATAGGGGTTTACGCGGTTGGGGCATACTTCATCCGCCGACCGGCGCCCGTTCCAAGGCGCGGCATATACAAGGAAGAGACAGGCATGACCCAGCAATTCACGATCCGTGCCCGGCACGGCTTATCGCGCAGGAAACTGCTGTGCGCCGCATTGGCGGTGGCCGCGATGGCAGGCCCTTTGCAGGCCGCGCAGGCCGAGGATTTCCCCAGCAAGCCGATCAAGCTGATCGTGCCGTTCGCGGCCGGCGGGGGCAACGACGGGATCGCGCGTTTGCTGGGCCAGTTGCTTTCCGATGACCTGAAGCAGCCGGTCGTGGTCGAGAACCGCCCCGGCGCCGGTGGCAAGCTGGGGGTGGAGCAGGGGCTGCGCGCGGAGCCGGACGGCTACACGCTGACGTTGATCTCCAACAGTTATTCGGTCAATCCCAGCCTGTACCAGTTGCCGTTCGACCCGGTGGCGGACATGACACCGATAGGCATGATTGCGCGCGCGCCGTTCTTCGTGTCCGTGCATCCGGGCGTGCCGGCGAACACGCTGTCCGAGCTGGTCGAGCTGGCCAGGAGCAAGCCCGGCGAGCTGACTTACGCCTCGTCCGGCACGGGCGGGATTTCGCATCTGGCGATGGAGGCCTTTCTGAAGGCCGCGGGCATTTCCATGACCCACGTCCCGTACAAGGGCTCGGCGCCGGCATTGACCGATACGGTTTCGGGGCAGGTCGATGCGATGCTGACGACCGCGGGGTCCACGCTGCCTTATCGCAAGGACCAGCGCCTGAAGGTGTTGGCGGTGACACTGCCCGAACGCGTATCGTCAGCGCCGGACCTGCCTACGGTGCGGGAAGCGGGCGTGCCGTACGACGTGACGGTGTGGTACGGGCTGATCGCGCCCAAGGGCGTGGCGCCGGCCATCCAGGCCAGGCTCAACGCCGCAGTCAACGCGGCGGTGGTGCGGGCCGACATGGTCGAGCGGCTCCAGACCACGGGAGAAGAAGCGGCGCCCGGCACGCCGGCGGCATTTCGCGAGCAGATCGTCAATGAAATCTCGATCTGGCGCAAGGTGGTGCGCGAGGCCGGCGTCAGCGTGAATTGACCGGCGCGCGGCGCCGCCTATTGAGCGAGTTCGAAGACGTAGCTGTTGCCCGAGCCTTTCTTGCTGTCGTAGAGCGGGCACCAGCCGTCCACCGGGGCCACGGTGCAGTAGCGGTCCGAGCTGTAGATCTGCGCGATTTTCCAGGGCTGGCCCTGGTCGGCGCGTTCCAGCAGGTATTGCATGCGGACGCCGCGCTCTTTCTTGCCGCGCTCGTCGTTGTCCAGCACATAGCCGGGGGTGGGTGGTTCGGTATTGCGGATCTGGGCGATGACGTGCGCGCGTGTGGCGGACTCGACTTCCACGTTCACGATGTCGCGCGCATAGCTGGGCGGATCGCAGGCGTCGCGGCCGGCCTGCATGGCCAGCAGTTCGCCGGCGGCCAGGCCGTCACGGGCGGAGCGGATGGGACCGTACAGCCCGCCGAGTTCCTTGCAGACCGTGGACGAGTACTGCTCCTGCTGGTCGCGGACCAGCCACCAGGATTTCACCGCCGCCTCGGGGGTGTCGGCGGTGACTTTCAATTGCGGCACGGCGGCCTGCAGACGCATCCAGGGCGTCTGTTCTTCCTGGGAGCAGCCGGTCAGGAGAACGGCCAGAGCAAGCAGCACTGCGGACTTCGTCACGATAGGGGGCCCGGAGATCATCGAGGGGCGCCATCATACCGTGTCCTGGTGTGGGGGCCGTATCGGAAGGCCCGGTTTCAAGCCCTGGCCGGGCTCGGGCGCGCCCGGGGAATACCCCGGACGCGCGGTGACTGCATCAGAAGGTGTGGCGAACGCCCAGCGCGCTTTGCAGCTTGTGGGACCCGGCCGTGTCCACGCGGTTGAGGAAAGCGTAGAGGTTGGTGCGCTTGGACAGATCGTACTGGTAGCCCAGCGCCCAGCCTTCGATTTTTGCGGATGAATGCTGGTAGACGGCCATGAGCTTTCCGGTCCTGCCGGTGGGCACCGTTACGCCGGCGATGACGGCATGGACGCTCTTGTACTTGCCGTATTCGTCGCTGTTGGACTTGCGCAGGTTGCCATAGCTGGCGTGGACCTTGAACATTTCGAAGTCGTAGGCCGCGGCGATCTGGATATTGGACGAGGCCTTCTTTCTGATGAACTTTTTCTTCTCTTCTTCCTTCTGCTCTTTCTTTTCTTTCGGCTCTTGCAGATTGGGAATGGAGCGGTCATAGGTCAGCGCGAGGGCGACGGGGCCGTTGTCGTAGCGCAGGCCGGTGGTCAGCACGCGATCATGGGCGGAGGTGGCGAATGCGTCGCCGTTCGTGGCCTCGAGGCTGTAGCCCACGCCGCCCTGCCAGCCGTCCATGCGGGGCGAGGTATAGAAGAAGGCGTTGTTGACGCGGCCGCCCTCGCCGAAGTCGCCCTTGCCATTGCCCAGCACGGTGCCGTTGCCGCTTTGGCCCCAGCCGCCGCCGAAGGGCGAACCCACGCCGCCCCAGTCCGAGCCGAAGACGGACATGCGGCCCATCTTGATTTCGCCGAAGTCGCCGGACAGGCCGATATGGGTGCCGCGGCCGAACAGCCGGCCTTGTCCCTGGGTGCCGTCAGTGAGATTGAAGCCGCTTTCGAGGAGAAAGGTGGCCTTGTAGCCGTCGCCCAGGTCTTCGCTGCCGCGCAGGCCCCAGCGCGAGCCGGCCTGGTTCGAGCTTTTCTGTTTCAGGCTGGATTGGCCGTTCTTGTGTTCGTAGACGAGGCCCTGGTCGACGACGCCGAAAAGCGTGACCGAGCTGGCTGCCGCGGCCTGGAGCGGGCCGACGCAGGAAAGGGAGGAAAGGACCAGGGCGGCGCCCAGGAACCGGCGTTGCGTCTGCTTGCTTCTCACGATGAATTCCCCTTGGGTGTGGTGCTGCAATGGACAAAAGGTCTCCCTGCCGCCCGCGTGTTGCGCGGGAGGAGAGAGGAAAGGAAACGGAGGACGGGTTAGCGGGTCGGCGGGGGCATCGCTGCGGTGATGCCTTGCGTCACGCTGCGAGTAACGGGCGATGCGCGCGCTGCGTGGGCGTGCTGCCTAGGACGCAGCTGATATTGCGCTTGCGGACGGCCCGGTGACTTACTGGCTTGCAGGGCCGCAGCCTTGCACGCGGGCGCAGGAACTAGCATCTCTATCGCGTCGCCGAGGACAGGAAATCCGGCCAACACTATCGACGGGAAAGCAGCGGGCATTTGGGTTCCTTGGTCTCGGCGCTCATGCATTGAATGTTGGTTTGCGGGGGGTACAGCGCTTAGGTGTGCCGGCATGTTCGAGCCAAGCCAGATGCTTGGCAACGGTATGTACGTCTGGCATGAGCCTATGCACATCCCGCAGAATCCGGTGCTCATCCGAAGAGGACGCGCGCACTCAGCCAGCGCGCCGGGAAAGACATGAACTTCAAGCAGCTGGAGGCGTTTCTGGCCTTCATGGCCACCGGATCGACCATCGCGGCGGCGCAGCGGCTGGGCGCGTCGCAGCCCGCCGTCAGCCGCCTGTTGAGCCAGTTCGAATCCGATCTGGGGCTGCCGCTGTTCGTGCGGCGCAAGGGACGCCTGCTGCCGAGCAACGAGGCCGCGGCCTTGCTGCCGGACGTGCGCAACATGCTGCTCGACGCGGAATCGCTGCAGCGTCACGTCGGGCAATTGCGCCGGGGCGGCGTGCGGCGCAGCCTGCTGCGCGTGCTGTTGCCCGGCTCGGTGGCCCAATGCGTGATGCCATCGGTGGTGGAGCCTTTCCTGAACGACCACGGCGGCGTGGCGCTGGAAATGCAAGTGGGCAACAGCGAGGCGGGCGAGGCCGCAGTGCTGGGGCGCGAAGCCGATCTGGCGCTGGTCCGTTCGCCGACGCAGCATGCCGGCCTGCAGACGATATTGCGGCTGGACACCGACGCCGTGTGCATCATGCCGGCCGGCCACGCGCTGGAGGCTTTGCAGCAGGTGGAGCCGGGCGATCTGATCGGCGTCGATATGGTGCTGCTGGGGCGCCAGCGCGCGCTGCGCCAGCAGGTCGACCAGGTTCTGCGCCAGGGGCGCACGGTGCCGAGAATACGGGCGGAGGCGCACACGATGGAGCTGGCGTGCCGGCTGGTCGCCTGCGGCGTCGGCGTGTCCATCGTCAACGGCCTGTACGCCCGCCTGTGCCACGGGCCCGAAATCGCGTGCAGGCCGTTTGTCCCGCGGATCGGCTGCAGCCTGGACGTGATCACGCTTGCCAGCCAGCCGCGCCATCCGCTGGTGCTGGAACTGTCGCGCCGCATCGTCAACGCCATGTCGCGGCTGGCGGGCAGCGAGGCCTTCGTGGCCGTGGAACCGTAGCGTCGTTCCGTCCGGGCACGGATATCGCTTGAGCTTTCCCCTCGGCAAGTAGAGAATTTGCGCATCCGCGCCGACCGCGCAGCGCGGCTATAACAATATCGAGGGAATCGAATGAGAATGTCGTTGCTTTGCGTGGCCGCCCTGGCGGCGGGCTGCGCCACGGGTTCCAGCAATCTGATCACCGAAGCCAGGCTGCGGTCGATCCAGCTGAACGTCACGACCTACGACGAGATGGTCCGCGATTATGGTCCGCCGAGCGCGCAGCATTTCGACCGCGAAGGGCTGCTGACCGCGACCTGGTTCTATTTTTACGATGGCGACTACGGCGCCATGGACGACCAGCAGAAACTGACGGTGGTTTTCAACAAGGACCGCACGGTGCGGGACTACGTGAACGCCTCGGTGCCGGAGTCCGGCGGCAAGGGCGGCCGGAAATAAAAAACAAAGGCCGCGGCGTATTGCGCGAAAAACCGGCAATACGCGACGGCCATGCCTGGTGGCAGCGAAATTGCGCGGCGGTCAGCTACCGCCCTGGTCGGCCGCGCGCAGAATGCCGTATAGCTTGTCCTTGAGCTGCAGCTTCTCTTTCTTGAGCACTTCGACCTGATTGCCCGAGGCCGGCTTGATGCCGGCCTCTATATTCTGGATTTCCTGGTCCAGATCGTTGTGGCGCTGGAACAGCGCGGAGAAATGCGCGTTCTCGGATTTCAACTGGGTAATGAGTTGGCGGTATTCAGGAAACATAAGGGCCTCATGGAAGAACCGGTTCGAGGGGTACAGCGTAGAGCTGGGGAGCCTGATGAGCCTTGTGTTGTGGGTCCCATGACACGCCAACGCCAGGCGCTTGTCAACCGTCCGGGAAGCGCCGCTTGATCGGCCGCAACCGCCTGGCGCCGCCGTAAGGGGAGGCGGGGGAAATCTGTGCGATTTGGTCACGTGTGATTACATGATGCCGGCGGCTCGGGGATACACTCGCCTCCCCGTGGTCATCATAAAAATGAAATGAAACAGAGCGCGCCCATTTATCGGCAGGTCTACGAGTTATTCAAGCGGGACGGCCGGATCCACCCGGGCACGGGAATGATGAGCGGAGTCATCGCGCTGTTTCTGGCGATTCTTGCCGTGCTGGGCGTGCTGGCGTTTCATTTTCCAGCCTATCTGACCACGCCGGAGCTGCGCAGTTTTTATTCGGTGGACGCGATGCGCGCCTTGCTGTTCGGCGCGCTGCTGGTGGCGGGCTCGATCGCGCTGGCCAATACCGTGCTGGGGCGCCAGCGCTGGCTCAATATCTCCGCCTTCGTGCTGGTGTGCGTCGCCGTTGCGGCGGGCGGCAGCAATGTGGTGGTGACCAGCTCCAATACCGGCAACCACCCTTATCTGGGCCTGGACTGGTTTATCCTGGATCTGCTGGCGTCCAGCACCGTGTTCATTATTTTCGAGAAGCTGTTTCCGCTGTATCCCGGCCAGCCGGTGTTCCGCGGGGAATGGCAGGTGGACATGAAGCACTTCCTGTTCAACCACCTGTCGGTGGGGGCGGTGCTGCTGTGCATCAATTTCTTCGTGCACCGGCTGTTTTCGTGGGCCGCCTACGAGCCGCTGCAGCAGGCGATCGTCGCGCTGCCCTATGCAGTCGAGCTGTTCCTGGCGGTGCTGGTGGCGGACCTGGTGCAATACGCCGCGCACCGCGCCTATCACGAGGTGCCGTTCCTGTGGCGTATCCATGCCGTGCACCACAGCACCCGCACGCTGGACTGGCTGGCCGGTTCCAGGCTGCACGTGGTCGAGCTGCTGATCACCCGCGTCGCGGTGCTGGGCGTGCTGTTCGCGCTGGGCTTTTCCAAATCGGTGCTGGACGCCTACATCATCATCGTGGGCTTCCAGGCGGTGCTGATCCACTCCAACGTGAAGCTGCCCTGGGGCTGGCTGCGTTACGTGATTGTGACGCCGGACTTCCACCATTGGCACCATTCGTCGGACACCGAGGCGATCGACCGCAACTACGCCGCCCACCTGTCGTTCATCGACTACCTGTTCGGCACCGCGGTGCGCGGCGTGCGCCATCGCCTGCCCGAGAACTACGGCATCCTGGACAACGACATGCCGGGCACCTTCCTGGCGCAGCAGGCCTATCCGTTCGCGCGTAAAAAATAGGGCAGCGGCGCGCCGCTGCCCTATATACGCCGTAGCGCCGCCTTATTTGCTGCCCTTGACGGTGGAATAGGCCGCCATCAGGTTGCGGTAGTCGGGGATGTGGTTCGAGAACAGGCGGCCCAGCCCCTCGATGTCGTTGCGCCAGTCGCGGTGCAGTTCGCAGGCGACGCCGAACCAGCTCATCATCTGTGCGCCGGCCGCTTCCATGCGGCGCCATGCCGCGTCGCGCGTCACTTCGTTGAAGGTGCCCGAGGCGTCGGTCACCACGAACACGTCGAAGCCTTCTTCCAGCGCCGACAGCGCGGGGAAGGCGACGCAGACCTCGGTGACCACGCCGGCGATGATCAGTTGCTTCCTGCCGGTGTCCTTGACGGCCTTGACGAAGTCTTCGTTGTCCCAGGCGTTGATGTTGCCCGGACGGGCGATGTAGGGGGCCTTCGGGAACTGGTCCTTCAATTCCTGCACCAGCGGGCCGTTGGGGCCGTCTTCGAAACTGGTGGTCAGGATGGTGGGCAGCTTGAAGTATTCGGCCAGGTCGGCCAGCGCCAGGACGTTGTTCTTGAACTGGTCGGGCTGGAAGTCCCGGACCAGCGACAGCAGGCCCACCTGGTGGTCCACCAGCAGCACGGCGGCCTGGGACTTGTCGAGTTTCACATAGGGTTTGGTCATGGCATGCTCCTAGGGGAAGTGGAAGGCGGAGTTAACTATCCTAGGGGCAACGCGGGCTGTCCGGAAGGCGTGAATTTGAGTTTCTGCGTTTCACTCATCGGACGATATGCGTCCGGATCACTTGGCGATGGGCCCGTCGCGCAGTTGCCTCGCGCTGTGTTCCCGCCTGACCACTTCCTGGTATTCGGCGCTCATGAAATCCAGCAGGTCCCGCACGCCGGGCAGCAGGCCGCGGCGCGATGGGAAGATGGCGTGGACGCTGCCCGGTTCCGGTTGCCAGGGCGCGCCCACGTCCACCAGCGTGCCGGCTTCGATCTCTTCGCAGATCATCAATAGCGGCAGGGACACGATGCCCACGCCACGCAGCGCCGCCCGCTTCAGGGCCAGCATGTCGTCGGTCACCAGGCGCGGGCTGAACGGCACGACCAGGCGCGCGCCGTCGGGGCCGTCCAGATGCCAGTGCGATTCGCGCTGCTCGGTGCCCAGCGCCAGCGTGGGGTATTGGTTCAGGCTATGAGGGTCGGCCGGCAGATTGATGCGGCGGGCCAGCTCGGGGCTGGCCACCAGGCTCTGGCAGCTCATGCCCAGCGGCTTCATGACCAGGTCGCTGCTTTCGATGGGGCCGAAGCGCACCCGCACGGCGATGTCGAAGCCTTCGCGCAGCACGTCCACGGGACGGCTGAAGCTCTTCAGGTACACATGGACCTTGGGACACTGGACCATGAAGCGGGCGACCAGATCGCCCAGGAAGTAGTAGATCAGCGCGGGCGGCGCCGCCATGCGGATGGTGCCCTGCGGTTCGGCGCGGGTGCGGTCGATGACCTCCTGGGCGGCCTCGGCGCCCGCCAGCATGGACAGGCATTGCTCGAAGTATTCCTGGCCCAGGTCCGTGACGGCGAAGCTGCGCGTGGAACGCTGTATGAGGCGCACGCCCAGCCGCTCTTCCAGCAGCGCGATGCGGCGGCTGAGGCGGGACTTGGGGATGTTGAGCGCGCGGCCGGCCGGGGCGAACCCGCCGTTCTTGACGACCTGCACGAAATAGAAAAGGTCATTCAGATCATGCATGCAGGCTCCCGATCGTTCTGAGAATAGGACGTCGGGTCGAGCATATAACGGCGGCGGGCGCGGCGTATAGCCGCGCCGATTCCGCGATGCGGGATGCGCCAGCACACTAGGTGCTGGCGCGCAGGTTGAGCGTCAGCGGAAAGACTTCCTGGCGCGAGGCCGGCATCTGGCCGTTCAGGCGCTGCAGCAGCAATTCGCCGGCGCGCACGCCGAGCCGGCGGCTGTCGACGCCGATGGTGGTGAGGCCGGGCTCGATCTCGCCGGCGATGTCGGTGTCGCCGAAGCCGAGAATGGCGATCTCGCCCGGAATGGCGAGGCCGCGGTCGCGCGCTTCGAACAGCGCGCCCACCGCCAGCAGGTCGTTGGCGCAGAACACGGCGTCGAACGGCCGGCCCAGCGCGGCCAGGCGCGCGAACGCGGCCCGTCCGTCGGCGATGGTCTGGGCATGGTCCACGGCCAGCTCGGCCACGACTTCCAGGCCGTACTCGGCGGCCGCGGCGCGAAAGCCCTGGCGGCGCAGTTCGCCGCGACCGCCCTGGCGCGCCACGAAGGCGACCCGGCGGTGGCCGCGTTCGGCCAGGTGGCGCGCCGCCATTACGCCGCCGTCGTAGTTGGAGAAGCCCACCAGCATGTCTATGGGATCGCGCGGATAGGCCCAGGTTTCCATGATGGGAATGCCCAGCTCGTGCAGCGACTGGCGGTTTTCTTCCAGTTCGATCACGCCGGTGAACAGCACCGCGGCCGGGCGCAGGGCGCGCAGCGACGCGATCATGCTGGTTTCCTTGGCGTAGGAGTACGAGGTCTGCCCCACCATGAGCTGGTAGCCCTGGGGTTCGAGCACTTCGGCGCAGCCCTGCACCGCCAGCGCGAACTGCTGGCTCAGGATGTTGGAGACGAAGGCGGCCACCACGCTGGACTGGCCGGAGCGCAGGGCGCGGGCGTGCGGGTTGGACGCGTAGCCGGTCTGCGCCACGACTTCCAGGATGCGCTCGCGCTTTTCCTTGGCGACCTTGTCCGGCTGGCGCAGCGCGCGCGATACGGTGATGGGCGAGACGCCGGCCAGCCTGGCCACCTCTTCGATCCGCGGCGGTCTGGCGGGCAGGGCCGGGCGCGCCGGCGCGGCGCGGCCGTGGGGCTGCACGCGCAGCACGTCGTCGTAGGTGGGAGCGGAGAGGGACGCGGGCCGTTGGGTCATGCGGTGTCTATGGCGGGTTCCTGAATCAGGCGGCATCCGTCAGGATATCAGCCCGGGCGATCGGACGCGCGACCTGGATCAGGCTGTCGCCGGATTCGCAATCGGTATGCAGCCGCCTGGAGATGACGATGCCCGAGGCCCGGAAGCGCAGCACCTGCTCGTCGGCGTCGAGCCGGTTGAAGTCGTGGTAGTAGCCGGCGACGTCGCCGGCGCGCACGTGGGCGCCGATGTCCACGGCCGGTTCGAACCAGCCCCGGCGGGTGGCGAAAATATTCTGCTCGTGGCTGTCGAGCTCCAGCAGCTGCATGCCGGGGGCGGCGGGCGCGTGGGGGCCGAGCACCGGCGCGTCGGTCACGCCCAGCTTCTGCAGCAGGTTGTCGATGGCGCGCTGGGTGGCGGCCAGGCTGGCCGGCGTCAGCGTGCCGCCGCCGCCGAATTCGCCGCTGATGCCGATGGCCCCGGCGCGCGCCGCCGCGGCCATCGAGGTCGGGGCCTCGCGGCCGTTGGCCGCCACGAAGGCATGGGCCATGCCCAGCGAACCCATCAGGTCCAGCGCCCGGGCCATGCGCCCGGGGTCGTCCTGGCGTTCGATCAGGGCGGTGGGCAGGTGGGCCATCGAGGTGCCGCCGGAATGGATGTCGAACACCACGTCATGGCGCGGAAAGAGTTCGTGCTCCAGGAAGTGCGCCAGCCGTTCGGTCGGGGTGCCGCCCGGCGCGCCGGGAAAGGCGCGGTTGAGGTTGCCGTCGTCCAGCGGCGAACGCCTGCGCGCAGCCATCACCGCGGGCAGATTGGCCAGCGGCAGGATGGTGACCTCGCCGCGGATCTGCTGCGGCGACAGGCGGCGTATCAGCCGGCCGAGCGCGACTTCGCCCTCGTATTCGTCGCCGTGGTTGCCGGCCATGAGCAGCACCCGCGGACCGCTGCCGTTGCGGATGCGGCAGACGGGCGTCTTGATCTGGTAGTAGGGCGAGCGGTCCACCGAATAGGGGGTGCCCAGGAAGCTGAGCGCCTTGCCGTCGGCGTCGAAATCGATCTCGTGAAACAGGCCGGTATGCATGGAGGGAGCTGCGGCGCCGCCAGCGGCGGCGCGAAGTGGAGTGGAGTGTCGAGTGGGGGCGCGGCGTGTCAGCGCAGCGCGGCGACGGCCGTCATTTCGACCCGCAGGTCGGGATCTGCCAGCCGCGCTTCGACGCAGGCGCGGGCGGGCGGATTGGCCGGATCGATCCAGGCGTCGTAGACGCGGTTCATGGCGTCGAAGTCGCCGATGGCCGGCAGGAACACGTCCACCGCCAGCAGGCGCGATTTGTCGCTGCCGGCCTCGGCCAGCAGCGCCTCGATCTTGGCCAGCACTTCGCGGGTCTGGGATTCCAGCGAGCCCTGGCGGTTGTCGGCCACCTGGCCGGCGATGAACACGAAGCCGTTGTACGACACGGCCTGGCTCATGCGCGAGCCGGATTTGTAGCGTTTGATCATGCGTATCCTCGGTAGTCGGGCGCGCCCGGATTACATCTGCGGCAGGGTCTGGGCTTCCTTGAACCACTTTTCCTGCAGCGTCGCGAGCTTGCCGTTCATGCGGTTGGAGAAGAGAAAGGTGTTGATCCAGTTCAGCAGGTTCTGCTGCCCCTGCTGGACCGCGGCATGCGCCGGCGACTGGCGGATCAGGAACTTGAGCTGGGGCGCCTTGGCCGGATTGTCCTCGGCCACCTTGAGCGCGATGGCGCTGTTCTCGGCGAACGACTCGGCCTGGCCGGCCAGGTAGGCGGCCACCGCCGAAGGCGTGTCCTCGAAGCGCACCAGCCTGGCCTCGGGGGCGTTGTCGGTCAGCCAGATGTCCAGCGTGGAGCCCTTGGCGACGGCGATGCTGCGGCCCTTGAGGTCGGCCGCCGTCTTGGCCTGCGGCAGGCCTTCGCCGCCGTAGACGCCCAGGTTCACGGCCGCGTAGGGCTGCGAGAACATCACCTGCTGGGCGCGTTCGGGCGTGGCGCCCGCCGCGGCGATGAGCACGTCGACCTTGCCGGCGAGCAGGCTGGGGATGCGGCTGGCGCCGGTGAGCTGCACCAGTTCGAGCTTGACGCCCAGGTCGGCGGCCATGAGCTTGGCCATGTCGATGTCCAGGCCGTCGGCCTCGCCCTTGGCGTTCTTGAAGCCCCAGGGGGCGGCGTCCATCAGGACGCCGACGCGCAGCTTGCCCGCGTCCAGCACGTCCTGCAGTTTGTCGGCGGCCGCCGCGGGAGCGGCCAGGGAGAGGCAGACGGCCGCGGCGGCGGCCAGCTTGGCGAAGAGTTTCATGGGATGGCTCCGGTGGTGTATGCCTTAATGGGCGGTCGGCGCGGCCGTGCCGATGAACTGGCGCAGCTCGGGGGTCTGGGGATCGGCGAAGAGCCGGGCGGGCGGGCCCTGTTCCCACACGCGGCCCTGGTGCATGAACACGACCTTGGACGCGACGTTGCGGGCGAAGGCCATTTCGTGGGTCACCAGCACCATGGTCATGCCCTGGCGCGCCATGTCTTCCATGACCTTCAGCACCTCGCCCACGAGTTCGGGATCGAGCGCCGAGGTGACCTCGTCGAACAGCATCAGCTGCGGCGCCATCGCCAGGCAGCGGGCGATCGCCACGCGCTGCTGCTGGCCGCCCGACAGCAGGGCGGGATAGGCGTCGATCTTTTCGGCCAGGCCGACGCGGCGCAGCACGTCCAGCGCCAGCGCGCGGCCCTCGGACTTGGCGATCTTGCCGTTGAGCGTGGGCGCCAGCGTGATGTTGCGCTCCACGTTCAGGTGGGGAAACAGGTTGAACTGCTGGAACACGATGCCCACGCGCTGGCGGAACTGGCGCAGGCCGGGCATGGCGGCGTGCACGCGTTCGCCGCCGATGCGGATGTCGCCGTCGTCGACGGTCTCCAGCGCGTTCAGGCAGCGCAGCAGGGTGGACTTGCCCGAGCCGGAGCGGCCGATGATGGTGACGATCTCGCCTTCGTCGACTTCTAGCGAGACGCCGTTGAGCACCGCGTTGGCGCCGAAACGTTTGTGGACATTGGAGACTTCAACGAGCGCCATGGATGCGGCCCTCCAGGTTACGCGCCCACATCGTCAGGGGCAGGCACGCCGCGAAGTACAGCAACGCGACGCAGGAATACACCAGCAGGGGCTGGAAGGTGGCGGCGCTGGCGATCTGCCCGGCGCGGGCCAGTTCCACGAAGCCCACCACCGAGGCCAGCGAGGTGCCCTTGATGAGCTGCACCAGAAAGCCCACGGTGGGCGGCAGCGACAGGCGCAGCGCCTGCGGCGCGATCACGTGGCGGAACTGATGCCATTTGGACAGGCCCAGGCAGGCGGCGGCTTCCCATTGTTCGTGCTTGACCGCCTGGATGCCGCCATACCAGATCTGGCCCAGGAAGGCGGCCGTGTAGATGATGAAGGCCACGCTGACGGCGGTCAGCGCCGGCACCTCGACGCCCAGGAATACCGGCATGCCGAAGTAGAAGAACATCAGCAGGCCCAGCAGCGGCACGCCCTGCACCAGTTGCTGCAGGACGGCGGCCAGCCAGCGCAGCGGCGCGGCGCGATGGCTGCGCAGCAGCGCCAGCCCCAGGCCCAGCGGCGCGCCGATGGCCAGCGCGATCAGCACCAGCGCCACCGTCCATTGCAGGGCGCTCAGCAGGGAGGCGAAATCGCTCCAGGAAAACGTACGCATGCTCAAGGCTCCTAGCGGCGCACGGGCCAGGTGAAGGCCAGGCTGCCGGCCAGGGCCAGCACGGCCTTGGTGATCAGCACCAGCGTGAAGTAAATGCCGCAGATCACCGCATAGACCTCGAAGCTGCGATAGGTGCGGCTTTCGATGAAGCTGCCGGCGTGGAACAGGTCTTCGGCGGAAACCTGCGAGGCCAGCGAGGTGCCCAGCAGCAGGATGACCAGTTGCGTGCCCAGCGCCGGATAGACGTTGCGCAGCGCCGGCGCCAGCACGATGTGGCGGTAGACCTGCCAGCTCGTCAGGCCCAGGCAGTGGCCGGCCTCGACCTGGCTGCGCGGAATCGAGTCCAGCCCGGCGCGCAGGATCTCGATGGCGTAGGCGCCGAAATACAGGCTCAGCGCCACCGCCGCGGCCACGAAGGGCGGCATGCGCAGGCCCAGGCCGGGCAGCACGAAGAACACCACGAAAAGCTGGATCAGCGAGGGCGTGTTGCGGAACACCTCGACATAGGCCCGCAGGAACAGCTTGACGGGCCGGGGGCCGTGGCGCGTGAGCAGGGCGCCGGCCAGGCCGATCGCCAGTCCGGCGACGACGGCGATGGCCGTCAGCTCCAGCGTGACCTGCATGCCTTGCCAGAGCTGTTCGCGGTAGCGCCAGATCTGTTGGAAATTCAGTTGCTGCATGGCTTACCCGAAGAACGTGCGGTAGGCGGATTGCACCCGGCCGTCGGCGTCCAGGCCGAAGAAGACGCGCCAGCGGTCCAGACAGGTGCAGGGGTGCGAGATGCCGAACTCGATCACGTCGCCCGGCGCCAGCGCGCTGTCGGGCGCGACGGCCAGGAAGGCATGCTGGTCGTTGAGCCGGGTGACGCGCCCGGCGGGGTCCCAGCCGGCCAGGGGCGCGCCGTCGCGGTAGGCCGCCAGCGGCACGGGCAGGTCCTGGTCGTAGGACACGTCGCGCATGCCGAAGCCGCAGATCGCCAGCCCCGGTTCGGGACGCGACAGGACCTCGCCCCACAGGCGCAGGGCCGGCCGGAAGTCGGCGGCGGCCTGGCGGGCCTGGCCGTCGACCTGGAAGCCGGCGCGCGCGTCCATGGCCTTGAGCGCGCGTTCGTAGGCGCCGTGGTCGTGGAAGAAAATGGCGCCGCTGCGCAGCACCAGCTGGGCGTTGCCGTCCTGCGCCAGCAGCGGGCCGGCGGCCTGCACGACGTGGTCGAAGAAGGCGGAGCCGCCGGCCGTGAAAACCAGCGGCGCCTGCGGCGCCAGCGCGCGCACCTGGCCGAAGGCGCGCGCGGCGCGCTGCATCAGCGCGGCGATGTTCTGCGCCGTGGCGGCCGGGTCCGAGGTGGCGACGGCGCCTTCATAGGTGGCCACGCCGGCCAGGGCGAGCTTGCCGCCGTGGGCCGCGACGGCGTCGAGGATGGCGGCGACGGCCGCATCGTCGCGCGCGCCGGCGCGCCCGCCGCCAATCTCCACCAGCACCTCCACCGCGCGCCCGGCCTGTGCGGCGGCGGCGGCCAGCGCCGAGACCGTGGCGGCCGAGTCCGCGAACATCAGCATGCGCGCATCCGGATAGGCCGCCAGCAGCTTGCCCAGGCGGGCGCCGCTGGCGGCGCCGCCGATCTCGTTGCCCAGCATCAGGCGGCGCACGCCGGCGCGCAGCAGCACGGCGGCCTGCTGCAGGTTGGCGACGGTGGCGCCCCAGGCGCCGGCGTCCAGCAGGCGCTGCACGATCTGCGGCGACATCGGCGTCTTGGCGTGCGGCGCCAGCGCCGCGCCGTGGCTGCGGGCGTAGCCGAAAATCCGTTCGACGTTGTGGTCGAAGGCGGCCTCGTCCATGGTCAGGACCGGCAGGGCCATGTTGCCGGTCCTGGGCTGCCAGCCGCGCGAGGCCACGGCGCGCAGCGCGACGGCCGGCTCGCCGGGCGGTACGCCGCGGTAGGTGTCGTCCAGTGGGGTGTCGAGCAGGGTGTCCAGGAAGGGATTCATGCGGCCGCCGAGTGTCGGAAAACAAAGAAAAAAGAGGACGAATGACAACGTTGTCATTCGCCAGGCGGCAGTCTAATGGTAACGTTGTCAAATCAAGAATTAGGGCTATCCCTAGCCCGGTGCGGCGCGCTCAGGCGCCGGGGGAAGCGGCTTCGTCCTTCCAGCGCTGCTTGTCGCGCAGGGGCGGCGTGCCGAACAGGCGGCTGTATTCCCGGCTGAATTGGGACGAACTCTCGTAGCCCACGGCGTGCGCCGCCAGCGCCACCCCGGCGTCGTCGGTCAGCATGAGCCGGCGCGCCTCCTGCAGGCGCAGCTGCTTCTGGTATTGCAGCGGGCTCATGGCGGTGGCCTGCTTGAAATGATGGTGCAGCGAAGACACGCTCATGTGCACGTCGCGCGCGATTTCTTCCACTCGCAGCGGCTGCGCGAAGTTGTCGCGCAGGATGCGGATGGCCTTGGCCACGCGGTTGAGCTGGCTGTCCTGCAGCACCGACTGGCGCAGCACCACGCCCTGGCCGTTCATCAGCAGGCGGTACAGCAGCTCGCGCTTGACCATGGGCGCCAGGATGGGAATGTCGCGCGGCGTGTCCAGGAGGCGCAGCAGCCGCAGCACCGCGTCGAGCAGCGAACCGCCCAGCGGGTTCACGCTGAGCGCGCGCGCCGCCTCGGCCGGCGCCAGCGCGGGCAGGTTCTCGTCGCTGATCAGCTCGGTGATTTCCTCGGGGTTCAGGTCCAGGCGCAGCCCCAGATAGGGCAGGGCCGGGCTGGCCACCGACACCTTGGCCACCACCGGCAGGTCGACCGAGGAAATCAGGTAATGAAAGGGGTCGTACTCGTAGCTCTCGTCGCCGATCAGCAGCCGCTTGGAGCCCTGCGCGATCACGGCCAGCGCGGCGCGCTGCAAGCCGGGCTTGGCGCCGGTGGGCTGCGACAGGCGGTGCAGGTACAGGCCCTCGATGGGCGTGTCCAGCGAGCCTTCCAGGTCGCCGGTCATGCGGTCCAGCGTGCAGAGCAGCTCGCGGCGGGCGGGCTCGTATTCGACGGCGGGCGGGAGGCCGGCGCGATCGGCGGCCAGGGCGGTGGTCAGCGGCATGGGGGAAGCTCCGGAAGCGCGCCGGGCGGCGGCGGAGGCAGAGAATCGGGTCATGCCAGTGTAGGCCCAAGCTGGCCGTTGCGGTAATGGCTGCCGCGCGCGATGGAGAAATGGGCAAAAAAACCGGAGGAATGGATACGCCGGCCCGGCCCGCGGACCCATGCCGGAGAATCAGGCAAAAAGCGGACAGTATCGAGCAGCGCCGGCGCGCGCCGTCGGACGCATACTGTCCGGGTCGCGGCGGGCAAGCCGTCCGCCCTGTCCTGAAAGGAGCGCACCATGCGGTACAAGAAATTCGGCAGCACCGGCCTGTTCGTCTCGGAGCTGTGCCTGGGAACCATGACCTTCGGCGGCGAGGGCGAACTGTGGAGCAAGATCGGCCGCCTGCAGCAGGAAGACGCCAACCGGCTGGTCGGCCGGGCCCTGGAGGCCGGCGTCAATTTCATCGACACGGCCGACGTCTATTCCGAGGGCCGCTCCGAAATCATCACCGGCCAGGCGCTGCGCGACCTGAAGGTGGCGCGCGACGACGTGGTCATCGCCACCAAGGTCTTCGGCCAGACCGGGGCCGGGGTCAACGCCCGCGGCAATTCGCGCGCGCACATCATGGACGGCGTCAAGAAAAGCCTGGCGCGCCTGCAGCTCGACCACATCGACCTCTACCAGATCCACGGCTTCGATCCGGCCACGCCGGTGGAGGAAACCGTCAGGGCGCTGGACAATCTGGTGCAGCAGGGCCACGTCCGCTACGTGGGCGTATCCAACTGGGCGGCCTGGCAGATCATGAAGGCGCTGGGCATCGCCGAGCGCCTGGGGCTGGCGCGCTTCGAGTCGCTGCAGGCGTACTACACGATCGCGGGCCGCGACCTGGAGCGCGAGATCGCGCCCATGCTGCAAAGCGAGGGCGTGGGGCTGATGGTGTGGAGCCCGCTGGCCGGCGGCCTGCTCAGCGGCAAGGTCGGCCGCGACGGCCAGGCCGAGGCCGGCAGCCGCCGCGCCGTGTTCGATTTCCCGCCGGTGGACCGCGAGCGGGCCTACGACTGCATCGACGCGCTGCGGCGCATCGCCGAGGCGCGCGGCGTGTCTGTGGCGCAGGTGGCCCTGGCCTGGCTGCTGCACCAGCGCGTGGTCACCAGCGTCATCATCGGCGCCAGGCGCCTGGACCAGCTCGACGACAACCTCGCCGCCTGCGGCATCCGGCTCGACGAGGAAGAACTGGCCGCGCTGGACCAGGTCAGCGCGCTGCCGTCCGAGTATCCCGGCTGGATGCACGTGCGCCAGGGCGAGTACCGGCGCCAGCAGCTCATCGATTCGGCCGCGCCGAACTACAATGCTCCACACCCATAAGCGCGGGCCGCAGGCGCGGGACGCAGGCGCCTGGTGCGCCGGTCCCGGCCGGGTCCGCGCCGACTCACAGGAGGAGCAGACTCGGTATGGAAGCAGAATTCTGGCTGCAGCGGTGGCGCGAAGGGCGCACGCACTTTCATCAATCGCGGGTCACGCCGCTTTTGCAGAAATACTGGCCGGCCCTGGGCGTGCCCAAACAGGGCCGGGTGCTGGTGCCGCTTTGCGGCAAGTCGCTGGACATGATCTGGCTGGCGGCGCAGGGCAACCCGGTGCTGGGCGTGGAGCTGTCGCAACTGGCGGTCGAGCAGTTCTTCGATGAGAACGAACTCAAGCCGCTCACGCACCAGTCCATCTACGGCAAGCATTACGTCGCCGGCAACATCGAAATCATCTGCGGCGACATCTTCAAGCTGGACGCGCAGATCCTGTCGCATTGCGTCGGCGCCTACGACCGCGCGGCGCTGGTGGCGCTGCCCGAGACCATGCGGGCCGATTACGTGCGCCACGTGTACGGCCAGCTGTCGCCCGCCTACCAGGGCCTGCTCATCACGCTGGACTATCCGCAGGACGAGATGGCCGGGCCGCCGTTCTCGGTGGTCGACAGCGAGGTGCAGGCGCTGTTCGAGGCCGTGTCGCCGGCCCGGATCATCGACCGCCGCGACATCCTGGATAAGGACCCCAAGTTCCAGGCGGCGGGCGTGAGCCGGCTCGACACGGTGGTGTACCACCTGGGCGCGCAGGGCTGAGCGGCCTCAGGTCATCAGCCATCCGCCGGCCACGTCCAGCACCTGGCCGGTGACGAAGCGCGCCTGGTCCGAGGCGAAGAACAGGCAGGCGTCGGCCACTTCCTGCGGCGTGCCCAGGCGGCGCAGCGCCGTGGCCTGCGCCACGGCGTCGTTGATTTCCCTGGGCACGGTGCGCAGCAAGGGGGTGTCGATGCGGCCGGGCGCCAGGGCGTTGACCGTGACCTGGTGCCCGCCCAGTTCGGCGGCCCAATGCCGGGTCAGTCCGATCAGCGCGGCCTTGGTCGCCGCATAGTGGGCGGCCACGATGTCGCAGTACGCCTTACCGGCCACCGACGACATGTTGATGACGCGCCCGCGCCGCTGCCCGACCATGTGCGGCGCGGCCAGCCGGGTCATGTAGAACACGCTGTTCAGGTTCACCGCCACCACCGCTTCCCATTCCTGCGGTGGCATTTCCCAGACCTTGAGCGCGCGCCCGTCGGTCTTGGGCGAGATCCCGACGTTGTTGACCAGGATATCCGCCGCGCCCAGCTCGCGCGCGAGACGGTCGTAGGCGGCCTGGCAGTCTTCGTAGCGCGCCACGTCCGCATGCACGAAACAGACTTCGTGGCCGCGCTGGCGCAGCGCTTCTTCGTAGGCCTGGCCGGCCTGCGAATTGAAGTCGATCAGGCCCACGCGCGCGCCTTCGGCCAGGAAGCCTTCGACGATGGCCGAGCCGATGCCGCCCACGGCGCCGGTCACGATGGCGGTCTGGTTGCTGAAGCGCGCGCCGGGATCGCGGCGCGGCCGGCTTGCTTGCGGCTTTCCATAAGGCATGGTGTTTCCTGGAGTCAGTGGCCGAGATAGGCTTTTTTCACGTGCGGGTCGCCGAGCAGTTCGGCGCCGGTGCCCGAGCGCACGATGACGCCGTTTTCCAGCACGTAGCCGCGGTCGGCCAGCCGCAGCGTGCGGAACACGTTCTGTTCCACCAGCAGCACGGTCATGCCGTGCGCGGTCACGTCGCGGATGATGTCGAACATCTGCTGCACCAGCAGCGGCGACAGGCCCAGCGAAGGCTCGTCGAACACCAGCAGCTTGGGATCGGCCATCATGCCGCGCGCGATCGCCACCATCTGCTGCTCGCCGCCGGACAGGGAGCCGGCGTACTGGCCCAGGCGTTCCTTGACGCGCGGGAAGATGGCCAGCACTTCGTCCAGCTTGCGCTGCACGATGGGGCGGGCTGCACGCTTGTACGAGCCCATCAGCAGGTTGTCGCGCACGGTGAAGTGCGGAAACAGCTGGCGGCCCTCGGGCACCATGGTGATGCCGGCGTCGACGATGTCGTAGGGCTTGTGGTTGGTGAGGTCGCGGCCCTCGAATTCGACCCGGCCTTCCTGGGCCGCGATCACGCCGCACAGGGTCTTGAGCGTGGTGGTCTTGCCGGCGCCGTTGGCGCCGATCAGGGTCACGATCTCGCCGGCGCGGACTTCGAAATTCAGGCCGTTGAGCACCTGGCTCTTGCCGTAGCCGGCGGACAGGTTCGAGACCTTAAGCATCCTGATACTCCTTGCCCAGATAGGCTTCGATGACCGCGGGATTCTCGACCACGTCCTGCGGCGCGCCGCTGACCAGCACCGCGCCCTCGTTGAGCACCACGATGCGGTCGGACAGCGCCATGGTGGCCTGCATCATGTGTTCGATCAGCAGCACCGACACGCCCGAATCGCGGATGCGCCGGATCATCCGGATCGACTTCTCGATATCGGTGGGGTTCAGGCCCGCCATTACTTCGTCCAGCAGCAGGATGCGCGGGTTGATCGCCAGCGCGCGGGCGATCTCCAGGCGCTTCATGCCGCCCACGGTCAGGCTGCGGGCCTCGGCGCCCAGGTACTTGACCAGGTCGGTCTGCTCGGCGATTTTCAGCGCGATCTGCTCGGCCTCGTCGCGGTCGGCGGTGCGGATGAAGGCGCCCAGCATGATGTTCTCCAGCACGGTCAGGCCGGTGAACGGCTTGGCGATCTGGAAGGTGCGGCCCAGGCCCTGGTGCGCGAACTCGTCGGGCGTCTTGCAGGAGACCCAGTTGCCGTGGGCGTCCAGCATCGAGACGCTGCCCTTGTCCGGCGCCAGAAAGCCCGACAGCAGGTTGAACACCGTGGTCTTGCCCGCGCCGTTGGGTCCGATCATGCCCAGGATCTCGTTCCGGTTCAGCGTCAGCGACACGTCGTTGGTGGCGCGCAGGCCGCCGAAGCTCTTGAACAGATTCTCGGCCTTGAGCACCGGCTGCTCGGTGCGCACGGCGTCGTGCAGGCGCAGTTCGTCGGCCAGCTTGCGCCCGGCCCGCGGCGTGCCCAGGTAGGGCAGGCGCGATAGCCAGCGCTCGACGGTGGGGCCGAAGGCGCCGGCCAGGCCGTGCGGGATGGTCAGCACCACGGCCACCAGGATCAGGCCGTAGATCAGCCCGTGCATGCCGTTGCCCACGCTGCTGAGCCAGCCGCGCGCCAGTTCGGCGATGGGCAGCACCAGGAAAGTGCCGGCGATCGGTCCGATCACCGTGCCCAGCCCGCCGATCAGGGCGAACATGGCGATCTGGATGGACAGCTCCAGCGAGAACGCCGAACTGGGATCGACGAAGGTCAGGTAGGTGATGTGGAAGGTGCCGATGATGCTGGTCAGCATGGCCGAGATCACGGCCGCCAGGATCTTCATGCGCACCGCGTGGATGCCGACGGCCAGCGCCGCGTCCTCGCGTTCGCGGATGGCGATCAGGTAGTGGCCGACGCGCGATTTGCGGACGTACCAGGACACCCACAGCACCAGCAGGAACAGGCCGAACGCGATGATCACGTAGTTGATCTTCTCGCGGAACACGATCCACTTCCAGCCTATGTTCAGCGGCAGGCTGATGCCGCTGGAGCCGCCGGTCCAGCTTTCTTCGTGGATCACCAGCAGGCGAACCACTTCGAGGATGGCGATGGTGGCCAGCGCGAAGAACGGGCCGCGCAGCCGCAGGGTGGGGTAGCTGATCAGCACGGCGACGCCCGCCGAGATGAGGGCGCCGGCCAGCATGCCGATCCAGGGCGAAATGCCCCAGTTCTGCGTCAGCAGCGTGGCGGTGTAGCCGCCGATGCCGTAGAACACCGCGTGGCCCAGCGAGAGCTGGCCGGCGTAGCCGCCGACGATGTTCCAGGCCACCGACAGCGCCGAGAACACGAACAGCAGCACGAAAAGATTGGTCCACAGCGGCGTGGCCAAAACGACGGGCGCAATGAACATCGCGGCCAGCAGGATGAGGCTGACGTAGGCTTTGGGATGCCGGATATCGGGAAACACGTTTTTCGCTCCTGGTTTTGCGGGTCACTCGGTACCGACGCCGAACAGTCCGTTCGGGCGCAGGACCAGGATCAAGAGGAAGATCCCGAAGTACACGACCTCTTTCAGGTCGGGGGCGATATAGAAGCCGGCCAGCGTGTCCACGATGCCGATGATCATGGACCCCGCCACCGCGCCGTACAGGCTGCCCAGTCCGCCCAGCACGACGATCACGAACGCCGTCAGCACGAAATACGTGCCCACGGTGGGGAAGACCGGATACTGCGGCGCCAGCAGGCCCGCGGCGATGCCGACGAAGGCCGTGCCCAGGCCGAAGGCGATGGCGTAGACGGTGTTGACGTTCACGCCCATCAGCGTGGCGGCGTAGCGGTGCTGCGCCACGGCCCGCAGCGCGCGGCCCAGGTAGGTGCGGTGCATGAAGACATGCAGCAGCACGGCCAGGCCCAGCCCGATCACGAAGGTGACGAGCTGCCCGGTCACCAGGGAATACGCGCCCACGCCGATGGCGTCGGTGCCCAGTTCGACCGGTGCGCGGTAGACGTTGGCGCTGAATATCACCAGCGCGAGATTCAGCAGGATGGTGGACACGCCCACCATGGCGAAGATCTGGATGTGCTGGTCGGCGTTGAGCAGCGGCTGGATGATGGCCTTCTGCGTCAGCGCGCCCAGCGCGAACAGGACGATGGCGACCGGCACCAGGCCGGCGTAGGGATGCACGCCGAGTTGCGCGGCGATCAGGTAGACCATGTACATGCCCACCATCAGGAACTCGCCGTGCGCGAAGTTGATGACGCGCACCACGCCGAAGATCAGCGTCAGCCCCAGGCTGATGATGGTGTAGGCGCCGCCCAGCAACAGGCCGTTGATGACCAGTTGAACGAAAAGATCCATATGACAACCTCAGAGAGCGGGCAGCGGACCCGGCCCGGGCCGGGGAGCGGTCCGGGCCGGGGCGCGCGGGCCCCGGGGGATACGTCAGGTGCGCGGGGCGCCCGGGCTTACTTCTTGAAGATCGGCTTGCCGAGCGCGAGGCTGTCGGGCGCGATGGTGACGAGCTTGCCGTCCTGCCACTGCATCACGTAGAACGTGGATGCGTTGTTCTGGCCGTCTTCGCCGAAATCGAAGGCCCAGCCGTTGGCCGTCTGGCCGGCCGGCTTCTTGTAGGCCAGGACCGCGGCCCGGATCTTGTCCTTGTCGGTGGACTTGGCGTTGCCGATGGCTTCGAAGAAGGCTTTGGCGCCGACGTAGTTGGTCAGGCTGTGGCCCGATTGCGGGTCGCTCTTGTAGGCGCTGCGGTAGGCCTGCAGGAACTTGTCCAGCCCCGGCGCGCCGGCCGGATCGATGGACGCCTGCGGGAAGTCCAGGTCGAACACGCCGTTCATGTCGGCGCCCACGGCCTTGGCCGTGTCGGTCAGGGAATAGCCGCCGCCCGCGCCGATCACGACCTTGGGCTTGAACCCGGCCGCCCGCGCCTGGCTGAAGAACAGGATGGCGTCGTTCTGGTAGGCCGTGTGCAGCACCACGTCGACCTTGGCGCCCTTCAGGCGCAGGATCAGCGACGACAGGTCGACGGTCTTGGCGGAGTAGGGCAGGACCTCGGCCACCGTGTAGCCCAGTTCCTGCGCGCGCTTTTTCTCGGTCGCCGCCACGTCGGTGCCGTAGGGGCCGTCTTCGTGGATGATGCCGATCTTGACCTGCTTGGGATCGAGGCCCATGCCGGGCGCGACGATCTCGTGCAGCGCGTTGATCACCGCAACGCCGTACAGCGCCGTGTTGGGGTTGCTGCGGAACAGGTATTGGTAGTTGCGCGTGGTGATTTTGTGGGCGGTGGCGCCCAGTTCGAAATACGGCACGCCGGCCAGTTCCGCGACCGGCGAGGCCGCGTACGAGATGCCGGAGGCATAGCTGCCGAACACCCCGACGACATTGGAAGAGATCAGGCGCTTGGTTTCCGACACCGCCTGGGTCGGATCGACCGCGTCGGCCTTGATGATTTCGATCTTCTCGCCGTTGACGCCGCCGGCCGCATTGATTTCCGCGACCGCCAGTTCCAGGCCGCGATAGCTTTCCTGGCCGAGCAGGGCGAGCGCGCCGCTGAACGGAAACAAGGCCCCCACCTTCATGTCCGCCATCGCGGTTCCCGTCGCCAATGCGCCGCATACCCCCAGCGCCAAAACAGTCTTCTTGAACTTGATCACGCTACGCTCCTTTGTCGGTATGGGATGCGGGATTTTTCTGTTCCCGTCTTTTTTTGAATATATGATATATCCGTCGTCGGGGTGACGTTTCCCGCTTTGGATTCTAGTGGGGGCCTGAACCCGACGAATCGGGGAATTCCCTAAAGTATTGTAAATACACGCTTAGTTGACGATTAATGCGGCTATATGCCGTATTTTCGGCCTGCGGCAACGGAATGGACACACGCCGTTTCAGATGGCTGAAAAATCAGATGGATCTTAATTTGGACATATATCGTATATCCTAAAAAAGCCCGCATACCGGGCCAGGGAGACAGGGATATGTTTGATGAAGTGACTTTCGCCGGCAAACGGGTGCTGATCACCGCCGGCGCCGACGGGCTGGGGCTGGAGATGGCGCGGGTGTTCCGCGGCGCGGGCGCCGAGGTATTCGTGTGTGACGTGAACGAAGCCCGTCTGGCGGCGCTGCCGGCCGAACTTCCCGGCGTGCACACCGCCCTGGCCGACGTCGCCGACGAAGCCAGCGTGGCGGCCTTGTTCGCCGCGGTCCGCCGGCAGCTCGGCGGGCTCGACATCCTGGTCAACAACGCCGGCGTGGCCGGCCCCACCGGCTATGTGGAAACCCTGTCGAAGGCCGACTGGGACCGCACGCTGGCCGTCAACATCACCGGGCAGTTCCTGTGCGCGCGGCAGGCCATCGGCCTGCTCAAGGAGTCGCCCGCGGGCGTGATGATCAATATGTCATCGGCCGCGGGCCATCTGGGCTTTGCCGGCCGTTCGGTGTATTCGGCGTCGAAGTGGGCGGTGATCGGCTTTACCAAGTCGCTCGCCATCGAGCTGGGCGGCTACGGCATCCGCGTCAACGCGATCCTGCCGGGCGCCGTCGAAGGGCCGCGCATACGCGCCGTGATCGCGGCCAAGGCGCAGACGCTGGGCCGTCCGGTCGAGGAAATCGCCGCGCAGTACGAAAGCCAGGCCGCGCTGGGCCGCATGGTCACGGCGCGCGACATCGCCAACATGGTGCTGTTCAACGCCAGCGAGGCCGCCGGCAGCGTGACCGGGCAGGCCATCGTGGTCGACGGCTTCACGCAGAAGCTCTATTGAACCGAAACGCCAGGAATCCAACGGAGAACAGCATGGCCAAGCCCAGACAGAAAGTCATCATCACCTGCGCCGTGACCGGCGCCATCCACACGCCCAGCATGTCGCCGCACTTGCCGGTGACGGCCGACGAGATCGCGCAGGCGGCCATCGGCGCGGCCGAGGCGGGCGCGGCGGTGCTGCACCTGCACGCGCGCGATCCGCAGACCGGCAAGCCCTCGCAGGACCCGGCGCTGTTCAAGCCGTTCCTCGAACGGATCAAGGGCGCGACCGACGCCATCGTCAACATCACCACCGGCGGCAGCCCGCATATGACGGTGGAAGAACGCATGAAGCCGGCCGTGGCCTTCAAGCCGGAGCTGTGCTCGCTGAACATGGGGTCGATGAACTTCGGCCTCTTTCCCATGCTGGGCCGCTTCACTGAATTCAGGCACGACTGGGAACGCGAGCATCTGGAGAACAGCCGCTCGCTGGTGTTTCGCAATACCTACCAGGACATCGAAACCATCCTGAGGCTGGGCGACGCCAACGGCACGCGCTTCGAGTTCGAGTGCTACGACATCAGCCACCTGTACAACCTGGCGCATTTCGTCGACCGCGGCCTGGTGAAGTCGCCGCCCTTCATCCAGTCGGTGTTCGGCATCCTGGGCGGCATCGGGCCGCATCCCGAAGACCTGATGCACATGAAGCGCACCGCCGATCGCCTGTTCGGCGACGAGTACGAGTGGTCCATTCTCGGCGCCGGCCGCGCGCAGATGCCGCTGGCCACCATAGGCGCGGCCATGGGGTCGAACGTGCGCGTGGGGCTGGAGGATTCCCTGTGGATCGGGCCGGGCCGCATGGCCCAGTCCAACCGCGAGCAGGTCGAGCGCATCCGCACCATACTGGAAGCGCTGAACCTGGAGATCGCCACGCCGGAAGAAGCCCGTGCCAAGCTGGGCCTCAAGGGTAAGGACCAGGTCGCGTTCTGAGGCCGCGGCCGCCGCCGCCGGCTCAGGCGTGGCGGCGCAGGGCCGCGGCCAGCGCGCCGGCGTCCAGCGCGCGGTCGAAGTTGGCGGCGTGGCGGGCCTTCAGGGTCAGCTCGGCGGCCAGCGCCAGTTCCGCGTCGCTGGGGTCGCCCGCGCCCAGCTCGCGCAGCGTGGCGGGCAGGCCCACCTGGGCGTACCACTGCCGCAGATCGGCCAGCATGTCGTCGGCGCGCTGTTCCAGGTCCAGCTGCACCAGCAGGCCCAGCGCCACCTGCAGGCCGTGCGGCGCGCCGGCCAGCCCGCCGATGCGGGGCAGCCCGCGCGTGAGCGCATGGGCGATGGACAGGCCGCCGCTTTCGAAACCGAGACCGCTCATGAGGATCATCGCTTCCACCACGCGCTCGAACGCGGGCGTGGGCTGGCCGCTGCCGGCCGCGGCCATGGCGTCGGCGCCGTCGGCCAGCAGCGTGCGCAGGCAGCCGTCGGCCAGGAATTGCGCCGCCAGCGGCGGCGCGCCGTCGTACATGTTCATGCCGCCGTTGCGCCGGCATTGTTCGGCTTCGAACTTCTTCGAGACCGCGTCTCCCAGGCCCGCGCGGAAGAAGTGCGCGGGCGCGGAGGCGATCACGGCGGTGTCGACCAGCACGATGGTGGGGTTGAACAGCATGTGCTCCACCGCCAGGAGCTGGTGATGGCTGTCGTACAGCACGTAGTTCTTGCTGGTGGGCGCGTCGTTGGAGGCCACCGTGGGCACGGTGATGAGATGGCAGTGCAGCGATCGGGCCACCGCCTTGCCGGCGTCCAGCGCCTTGCCGCCGCCTACCGCGATCACCATGCCGGCGCCGCTGGCCGCCGCCTGCGCGCGCAGGCCGGCGACGGCGTCGGGCGTCAGGTCGCCGTCGACCGTGAGCGCGGCCAGTTCGACCTGATGGGCGGCGCACAGCGCCTCGATCCGCGGCCCCAGCAGGGCGCGCACGTGGCTGTCGATGACCAGCGCCGCGCGGCTGCCGAACAGCGCGGCGTAGCGGCCCAGCGCGTCCAGCGCGCCGGCTCCCTGGATGTAGCGGCTCGGGGCGCCGAAAATCTTCAGCATGGCATGCGCCTATTTGCGGGGAGGAGGGCCACGGTAGTCGAGCTCCTTTTCACGTTCCACCAGCCAATCGATCATGATCTTGCCGCCCCAGACCAGGTCGGCCTGGATGGCTTTGCGGGCGGCTTCGGAGTCGCGCGCGGCCAGGGCCTGCAGCACCGCTTCGTGGCGGTGCTCGTTCTGCGAATAGTCCAGCCCCGAGGTCTTGACGTGGAAGACCTTGAGGATGGGGCCGGTGATCACCCAGAACGACTCCACCGTGTTGCGCAGTATCGGCTTGCCGCTGGCTTCCAGGATGGCGAAGTGGAACTTGCGGTTCAGGTAGCTGGCGCGCTTGGGATCGGTGGCGGTGTGGGAAATGAACTCGCGCTGCAGCGCGACCAGGTTGTCCAGCTGCTTGCGCGTGATGTTCTGCGCGGCCTCGGCCGCGCCCATGCCTTCCAGGTGAAAACGGATCTGCTGGATCTCGCGCAGCTTTTCGGAATTGACGTACGGCACGTAGACCGCGGTGGCCGCCTGCATTTCCAGCCCCTGTTCGCTGATGAGCCGGAAGATGGCCTCGCGCACGGGCGTGATGGAAACCCCCATTTCCTGGGCCAGTTCGCCAATGATGAGGCGCTCTCCCGGTTCGTACTGCCCGTTGATCAAGGCGTTGCGGATCTCGTTGTAGACCTTGACGGAGAGGTTCTCTTTTTTTACGGGTTTGAGGCTCGACATAACGGTTGCGGATCGGCTGTATCGATGGAGCGGCGGGGCGCGGGATGCATTCTATCCCGCAATGACCAATACGCGCTAAGCTAGTATATTATATATCATATATTCTGTTGAAAGCAGGAGACGGCATGGAACAGCGCTGCGCAACCCCCTCAGAGGCGGAGGTCCGGCTGCTGCGGGAAAAGGCCCGCCACATCCGGCTGGAGACCATCCGGCTGATCGAAATCGCCAAGGTCGGCCACTACAGCTCGGTGTTCTCGTGCGCCGAGATTTTTGCCGCGCTGTACTACGGCGTCATGCGCCTGCGCCGCGGCGACCCGCGCTGGCCGGACCGCGACCGTTTCCTGATGGGCAAGGGGCATGCGGCGGTGGGCCTCTTTCCCGTGCTGGCCGATCAGGGCTTTTTCGATCCGGCGCTGCTGGACGGCTACACCCGGCTGGGCAGCCCGCTGGGCGACCACCCCGACATGAGCAAGGTGCCGGGCGTCGATTTCAGTTCCGGCTCCATCGGCCATGCCTTGTCCAACGGCGTGGGCATGGCGCTGGGCGGCCGGATGAACCGGCGCGACTTCAGCGTGTTCGTGATGCTGGGCGACGGCGAGATGCAGGAAGGGCAGGTCTGGGAAGCGGCCCTGTTCGCCGCGCACCACCGCCTGTCTCGGCTGATCGCCATCGTCGACCGCAACGGTTACCAGCTCGACGGCAAGGTCGACGATGTGATGGGCGTGGAATCGCTGCGCGAGAAATGGCAGGCGTTCGGCTGGGAGGTGCACGAGGTCGACGGCCACGATCCGGCGGCCCTGACCGCGCTGCTGCGCCGCCTGCGCGCCGACGAGGCGCGCGACCGGCCGGCCTGCGTGATCGCCCGGACCGTCAAGGGAAAGGGCGTCTCCTTCATGGAGACCGAGCCCGGCTGGCACCTGGGCTATCTGGCGCCGCAGGACGCGCAGGCCGCTATCGACGAAATCATGTCCCGCGAGATCTGAATGGCACAAGCAAACCCGCTCTCCCCCGACTCCTGGCAGTACCGCGCGCTGAACGCGGTGAACCCCGGGCTTTCCTATCTTGCCGACGCCCTGATCGCGCTGGCCGCGCAAGGCCACCCCGTGGTGGCCGGGTCGGCCGACCTGCAATATTCCAACGGTCTGCATCGTTTCGCGCAGGCCTATCCGGACCGCTACGTACAGTTCGGCATATCCGAGCAGAACATGGTGTCGGCGGCGGCCGGCCTGGCCACCACCGGGATGATGCCCTTCGTCGCGACCTTCGCCTCGTTCCTGGGCCTGCTGTGCTGCGAACAGATCCGCATGGACGTGGCCTATACCGGGCTGCCCGTGCGCCTCATCGGCCATCACACCGGCATCAGCCTGGGGTTCTACGGCACTTCGCACCACGCCACGGAAGACATTTCCACGATGCGCGCCCTGGCCGGCCTGACCGTGGTGTCGCCGGCCGACGGGCCGCAGCTGGCCAGCGCCATCAAGGCCTCGGTGGACTGGCCGCAGCCCATCTATTTCCGCATCGGGCGCGGCCGCGACCCGCAGGTCTACGAAGACGGCGCGCCGTTCGAATTCGGCCGCGCCATGGTCCATTCCCACGGCAGCGACCTCAACATCATCGCCTGCGGCATCACCGTGCACGCCGCGCTGGCCGCCGCCGCGCAGCTGGGCGCCGAGGGCTGGTCCGTGGGCGTGATCGACATGGCCACCATCAAGCCGCTGGACCGCGAGGCCGTGCTGGCCGCCGCCGGCCGCTCTTCCGCGCTGATGACGGTGGAAGAACACAACGTGCTGGGCGGGCTGGGCTCGGCCGTGGCCGAAGTGCTGGCCGACGCCGGCTGCGGCGTCCGCCTGCGCCGCCACGGCATTTACGACCAATACAGCCTGATCGCGCCGCCCGCGACCCTGTACGCGCACTACAGGCTCGACGCCGCCGGCATCGGCGAGGTCGCGCGCGAACTGCTCAAAGCTTGAACCACGGAGAACCCAATGAAGGAAATCAGCGGCAACACCCGCCTGTTCGGCATCCTGGCCGATCCCATCCACCATGTGAAGACGCCGCAGCGCATGAACGAGCATTTCGCCCGCATCGGCTTCGACGGCGTGTGCGTGCCTTTCCACGTGCGGCCCGACGGCCTGGCCGACGCGGTGGCGGCGCTGCGGCGCTTGAACAACCTGGGCGGCGTCATCGTCACCATGCCGCACAAGACCGCCATCCTGGAACTGGTCGACGAGGCCAGCCCCGTGGCGCGCGCGATAGGCGCGGCCAACGTGGTGCGCCGCGACCCGGACGGCCGGCTGGTCGCGCACATGCTGGACGGCGAGGGCTTCGTCCGCGGCCTGATCGAGGCCGGCGTCGCCCCGCAAGGAAAAAGCGCCTACCTGGCGGGCGCCGGCGGAGCCGCGAACGCCATCGGTTTCGCGCTGGTGCAGGCCGGCGTATCCAGGCTGACCATCGCCAACCGCACCGTGGCCAAGGCCGAAGACCTGAAGCAGCGCATCCTGTCGCTGCATCCCGGCGCGGACATCGCCATCGGCACGCCCGATCCCTCGGGGCATGACCTGGTCGTCAACGGCACTTCGCTGGGCATGAAGCCCGACGATGCGCTGCCGCTGGACACGCAGCGGCTGACGCCGGACCAGCTGGTCTGCGAAGTCATCATGCAGCCGCGCGATACCGCGCTGCTGCTGGCCGCCCAGGCCCGCGGCTGCAAGGTGCACTACGGCGCGCCCATGCTGGCCTGCCAGATCGAACTGATGGCGCAGATGCTGGGCGTGCCGGACGCCGCCTGAGGCCCGACCCGCAACGACCATGGGCGAATACGATTTCATCATCGCCGGCGGCGGCACCGCCGGCTGCATCCTGGCCAACCGCCTGAGCGCCGACGGCAGGCACCGCGTGCTGATGCTGGAGGCCGGGCAGCAGCCGCGCAGCATGTGGATCTCGATACCCGCGGGCTTTTCGCGTCTGCTGGTCGATCCGGATTACAACTGGCGCTTCGCCACCGAGCCGGAAGACAACGTATACGGGCGGACCATCCCCGTGCCCCGGGGCAAGGGCGTGGGCGGCTCGACGCTGATCAACGGCATGATCTACGTGCGCGGCCAGCCCGGCGATTACGACGGCTGGGAAGCCGCCGGCGCCGCCGGCTGGAACTGGACGCTGGCCGCGCGCCTGTTCCGCAAGATCGAGCGCTACGAGCGGGGAGGCGAGGGCCGCGGCACGGACGGCCCCATGCGCCTGGAAGAGGTGGCTGAACGCTATCCGGTGTCCGACGCGTTTCTGCGCGCCGCGCAGGAAGACGGCCAGCGCCTGAACCCGGACTACAACAGCGGCGACCAGGAGGGCGTGGGCTACTACCAGGTGCTGCAGCACCGGGGCCGCCGCTGGAGCGTGGTGGACGGCTATCTGCGGCCCGCGGCCGGCCGCAGGAACCTGACCGTCGAATGCGGGGCGCACGTGACGCGGCTGCTGTTCGAGGGCAGGCGCTGCACGGGCGTGGTCTATCGGCAGGACGGGCGCGAGCACACCGTGCGGGCCGCGCGCGAGACGCTGCTGTGCCTGGGGGCGGTGCAGTCGCCGCAACTGCTGGAACTGTCCGGCGTGGGCAGCCCGGCGCTGCTGCAATCGCTGGGAATCCCGCTGGTGCATGCGCTGCCGCAGGTGGGCGAAAACTATATCGACCACTACGCCACGCGCATGAACTGGCGCGTCAAGGGCACGGTGACGCTGAACGAAATGTCGCGCGGCTGGCGGCTGGCGCGGCAGGTGGCGCGCTACTACGCCAGCCGCAAGGGCATTCTGACGCTGGGCACGGGGCTGGTGCACGGCTTCGTCAAAAGCGCGCCGGACCTGTCGGCGCCCGACGTGCAGTATTTCTTCGTGCACGCCAGCTACGCGAACGCGGCCGAACGCATCCTGGACCGCGAACCCGGCATGACGATAGGCGTGGCCCAGCTGCGCCCCGAATCGACGGGTTCCATCCACATCAAGTCCGCGGACCCGCTGGCCGGGCCGGCCATCCGCCCCAACTTCCTGTCGGCCCAGGTGGACCGCGACAGCCTGGTGGGCGGCATGATGGCGGCGCGGCGCATCGTCGGCCAGCCGGCCCTGCGTCCCTATGTGGCCGCGGAAATGAGCCCGGGCGCGGACGTGCAGCGCTACGATGAATGGCTGGACTTCGCGCGCCGCAACGGCCAGACCATCTACCATCCCATCGGCACCTGCCGCATGGGCTCGGATGACGGCGCCGTCACCGACGCGCGCCTGCGGGTCAACGGCGTGTCGGGCCTGCGGGTGGTGGACGCCTCGGTGATGCCCAGGATGGTGTCCGGCAATACCCAGGCGGCCGTCATGATGGTGGCCGAGCGGGGCGCGGAGATGATCCTGGAGGACGCGCAATAACCGGAAAAGGAGCTGGCATGACATACGACCTTTGGTATTGGGACGGCATCCCCGGACGCGGGGAGTTCGTGCGCCTGGCGCTGGAGGCGGGCGGCATCGCCTACCGCGAGCGCGCGCGCGAACCCGGCGCCGACGGCGCCACGCTGGCCGCCGACATGGCCGCGCGGCGCGAATATCCGCCCTTCGCGCCGCCGTATCTGGTGGCCGGGAAAATGACGCTGGCGCAGACCGCCAACATCCTGCTGTTCCTGGGAGAAAAGCACGGGCTGGCGCCCAAGTCCGTGGAAGGGCGGCTGTGGGTCAACCAGTTGCAGCTGACCATCGCCGACATGGTGGCCGAAGCCCACGACACCCACCATCCCATCTCGTCGAGCGACTACTACGAAGACCAGAAGGCCGAGGCGGCGCGGCGCGCGCGCAGCTTCCGCGAGGAACGCATGCCCAAGTTCCTGGGGTATTTCGAGCGGGTGCTGGAAGGACAGCAGGCCTGGCTGGCCGGCGGCGAGCGCTGGACCTATGCGGACCTGTCCTTGTTCCAGCTGGTCGACGGCCTGCTCTATGCCTTCCCGAAGCGCATGGCGACGCTGGCCGCGTCCTATCCCAAGGTCATGGCGCTGCATGCGCGCGTGGCGGCGCTGCCCGAGCTGCAGCCGTATTTCCAGAGCGGCAGGCGCCTGCCCTACGGCGACGGCATTTTCCGCCGCTACCGCGAGCTGGACGCGGCCTGATCCGCGCCGGTGCGCTATAAACTCGGTATCGTCCGAACCTTCAGGCCCGGTCATGCACCGCCATGCCCGGGCCATATTGCTGCCGCAGTCCTCCATGACCGAATCCGAAGCCCTGGCTCTCGCCTCGCACCGCCACTACAAGGGCGGCCTGTACCGCTACGTGGGCACCGCCCGCCATTCCGAAACCGAAGAATCCCTGGTCGTATACGAACACCTGTGGCCGCACGAACGCGGGCTGTGGGTGCGTCCGGCGGAGATGTTCTTCGGGAAGCTGGACGACGGCAGGCCGCGTTTCGCGCCGCTGGCTTCGGCGCAGTGAAGCCATGAGCTATTTCTACCGACGGCCGCGCGCGGCCGGCGCGGCGGCGGGCCGCAAGGCCGAGGCCCTGAGCGACGCGCTGCAGGCATTGCGCGGCCCCTTCATCGTGGCCGACCTGGAAACCACCGGCCTGTCCACCGCCACCTGCGAGATCCTGGAATTCGCCGCCGTGCGCGTGGGCGCGGCCGGCGCGCTGGAGCGCGAGTACACGCAGGTGGTGCGCACGCGCGGCCCGGTGCCGTCGTTCATCACCCGCCTGACCGGCATCACGCAGGCCGAGGTGGACCGCCACGGCGTGCCGGTGACGCAGGCGTTCTCGTCTTTCCTGGACTTCGTCGAAGACCTGCCGGTGTTCTTCCACAACGCGTCCTTCGACCGGCGCTTCCTGGGCGCGGCAGCGGACCAGACCGGCATGCCGTTTTCCAACCCCACCCACTGCACGCTGGCGCTGGCCCGCCGCGCCTGGCCCGAACTGCCTTCGCACAAGCTGGAGATCCTGGCCCGCCACGTCGGCGCGTCCAACCCCACGCACCGGGCGCTGGCCGACGTGCGCACCACCGTGGCGGTGGCGCTGGCGGCGGGGTCGTTATTGGGGGTTGGCGCTGGCTGATGGGTTTCGCGCGTTCGATGGTCGCGTTCCGGCCTAAAGACTCTCGCGCTGGACCCATCCTACGATCGTGAGGCCGTAGGATGGGTGCAGCGCGAGACATTCGATATAAAAAACCGCTGCGGAACGCGCGTAACCCATCGCTCCGTCCCCCCTCAGATCACCTTCTGCTCGTGATGCACCTGCGGCGGCTCGACGAAAAAGCCCGCCACCAGCTTGCGCCATTCCTGGAAATCGCTGGATTCGCGGAAATCGACCATGTGGTTTTCAACGGTCTCCCACTCCACCACCAGCGTGTAGCGCTGCGGCAGTTCGATGCTGCGGTACAGCTCCATGCCGTGGCAGCCGCGGGCCCGCAGGAACAGCGGCTTGGCCTGCGCCACGCCGGCCTCGAACAGCGCTTCCTGCCCCTCGCGCACGTGGATGCTGGCAATCTCCTGGATCATGGTCTTGTCTCCCTGTGATGGATGAAGCCGGCAGCGGCCGGCGGCGCAGATAGTATGGCCGAAAAAGGCGGTATTCAGCCGTACGACAGCTTGACGGCGCTTGCGGGAAATGCAGGGACGGCCCCGTCGCCCGCGCGTCCTAGTGCAGTTGCCGCAGGCGCGCGCCGGCCTTCCCATCCATCGGGCCGAGTGCGGCGCGCGGCGCGGCCGTCGCAGCCCTTTGCGTTTCGTCCATACGCATGGTCCGCGCGCGACGTGTTCGCACATTTGGCCGGATGTGTTACCGGCCCGGATCGTCCGGCGGGAGTCGGTCGCCCGTTCAGCCGATATCGACGGATCTAGGACGGCGCAATCATTCCGTACCAATACGAAAGTCCCAGGCCTTTCGTCATTGTCCGGAGGGCTGGGAGGGTAACGGTCCGCGCCGGTCGGTCGCCGGCAGCCATGCATCCGTGCAAGCACGGATCGGGAGGAGCTCAAATGAAAAAGCTCGCAGCAGTCGCCGCGTTGTCCCTGTTCGCCGCCACCGCCTACGCCACCGGCCCCGGCGGTTCGGTGACGGTCCATTCCGGCGCCATCAACGGCACCGTGTCATCCATCTCCACCGGCAGTTCCGTGGTGGCCACCCAGATCAACGGCTACGGTTCGTCCAGCCAGACCTCGTTCGGTGAAACCGGCGGCGTGGCCCAGGCAGGAGGCAGCTTCGGTCCGGACGGAACGCAAGTCGTCACCAGCACGCGCCAGTACGCCACCAGCGAGTCGTACGGCAGCGTGTCGGGCAACGCGCCCATCATGGTGGGCGACAGCATCGCCAACGGCGGGGCCTCGTTCGGGCAGACCGAGACCAGCGCCTCGGCCACCGGGACGTTCCACGCGGCGAACGTGGGGGCGTTCGGGGCAATACACGGCATCGGCGCGGTAGGCCATGTCGCAGGGTTCAATCACTGACCCCTGACCGGACGGCTGCGGCCGTCCGGTAGAGGAGACATCATGAAGACCATAGCGCTTGCCATGACGCTGTCGCTGGCCGCGTTCTCCGCCGCGGCCCAGACCAGCAGTTCCAGTGCCACGACGTCGGCGACCTCGGGCTCGACCAATGCCGGCAACAACCAGGGCATCACCTTCAATTCCAGCAACGGCGGCTCCAGCACGCTGCGCAGCGCGCCGCCGGTGGGCGGCCAGAGTTTCTACGGCTCGTTTTCGTCGGACAGCTGCATGGTTTCCGCCGGAGGAGGCGGTTCCGTGGTCGGCTTCGGCATGAACGTGGCGATCCCGATCGAGGACCAGAAGTGCAGCCTGCGGCGCAACTTCGAACGCACCATGCAGGCGGCCGCGTCCACCAAGGACGCCGACCGGGCGCGGCGCCTGGAGACGGCCGCCATCGACATCCTGTGCCAGACCGACGACCGCACCAAGGCCGCGCTGGTGGCGCAGGGGCTTTGCACCAATCCCGCGCTGACCACGGCGGATCACCGATTCGACGGCGCCGCCGTGGCGCAGGTCGCGCCGTCGGCGCCGGTGCTGGCCGAACGCCCGCCCCTGGGCCAGCCGCTGCCGCCGGCGGCCCAGGCCTATCCCGTGCGCTCGGTGCGCAGCGCCGCGCTGGCCTCGCCGCCGCTGCGCAATCCCAGGCTGGACCAGCAGGCCTTCGCGGACCTCTACACGCCGGGCTGAGCCCGCCGGCCGCTCAGGGCGCGGGATGCGCGCCCGGCGCCGGCGCGGCCGCCTGCATGGGCGGCAGTTCCGGGGCCGAGGCCAGCAGCATGGTGGGCGGCGAAGAGACCTCCAGCCCCGCATCGTGCAGCCGCTTGAGCACGGTGAACAGCAGGGCGCTGCGCACCCCGTACGCTGCCCGCGGCGAGGACACGTAGCCCTTGGCGTTGAAGATCAGGTGGCCGCCTTCGATGCCGTCCAGGAACACGTTCGGCGCCGGCGTCTCCAGCACGTCCTCGTGGTCGGCGAAGGCCTGCAGGATCAGGTCGTGCACCTGTTCGGCGTCGGTGGAAAGGGGCAGCGGCAGCTTGATCTGGACCAGGCCCAGCGGGTTGGAGCGGGTCACGTTGCGCACGGTCTTGGTGACGAACTCCGAGTTCGGCACGATCACCGTCGAGCGGTCGCCCATCTGGATCTCGGTGGCGCGCACGTTGATGCGCAGGATGTCGCCCTCCACGCCGCCCAGCGAGACCCAGTCGCCCACCTTGACCGGACGTTCGGCCAGCAGGATCAGGCCCGACACGAAGTTCTGGACCACCGCCTGCAGGCCGAAACCGATACCCACCGACAGCGCGCTGGCGATCCACGCCACCCGTTCCAGGCCGATGCCGGCGGCCGACAGCGCCAGCGCCACGGCGGTCACCACGCCGGCATAGCCGAACAGCGTGGCGGCCGACAACTGCATGCCGGGGTCCAGCTCGGTGGTGGGCAGATAGCGGTTGGACAGCCAGCGCTTGAGCATCTTCACGCCCAGCAGCGACAGCCCCAGCACCAGCAGCGCCTGCAGCACCGCGCCCGGGCGGATCTGCGCCTCGCCGATGGCCAGGCCCTTGCGCAACTGGTCGAAGCGCTGCAGCAGGTCGGTGGGCGCTTCGCCGAACGGCGCCAGCAGCAGCGTGATGGCGAGCAGCCCGACGGCCACCCGGCCGACGCCGGACAGCAGCACCGCGGCCTGGTCGCGGATGCTGGGGGCTTCGCGCTCGCTGTCGCGGTGCGAAGTGCCCAGCAGCGTGCCGAAACCGTCTTCGATCAGGGTCGAGGCCAGATAGGCCGAGGCCAGCACGATGAGCGTCCACAGCGTCTGCTTGACCAGGAAGCTGCCGAACGCCACATAGCCGGCCAGCAGGCTGGCCAGGCTCAGTATCAGCACGGTCCAGATGGCGCTCAGCAGCAGCGACACCCAGAAAGGAATGGGCGCATCGCTTTCCTGCATCGCGCGGCGGCGCAGCCGGCGGCCGATGGCCAGCACCGCGCCGATCAGGGCCATGGTCATGACGGCGACGATGCCGGTCAGCGTGATCGTCGTCGTCAGGCTGGCGTTGAGCAGCACGGGCAGGCGCTCGGCCAGCCAGATCATCACCACCAGCACGCCCACCACGCCGGGCACCCAGCGCAGCCGCGTCGCCACGAGGTCGCTGATCGGCGGCAGGCGCCACGAGGGCCGGTTCGAGGACAGCAGCGCATAGCCCAGGCCGGACACGTAGCCGCCGAAACAGACCGTCGCCACTAGGTTGGCCAGCAGCGACGACGTGTTGTCGCTCAACTGCGAATTCCAGTCCAGGCCGACGTGGATCAGCAGCGCGATGATGCCCGGCGTGGCCACCGCCATGGCCACGTGGGTCAGCGCCAGGAACGAGCGCCGCAGCCGGCCCGGCGGCACGCGGGTGGCGGTCAGGCGCAGCAGCAGGCGGCCGATCCAGATGCGCAGGGCGATCGTCAGCGCGGCCGCGGCGGCCAGCAGCAGCCAGCCTCTTTTCGGGGTCTGCCCGACCGCGGTCGACAGGTTATCGCCCAGGTCCTCCAGGCGTTCCAGGTCGCGCGGGAATTCCGCGCGGAACTCAGTCCAGAACGGGTCGGAGAGAAAGGAGTCGCGCCGCTCTCCCAGGCGCGCCTGGAACTGGGTGCGGCGCTGCGCCGAGATCTGTTCCGCGGTCTGCCCGGCGTCCACCGACAGCAGCCGGGCCAGCTTGATCTGCGCGTCCAGCGCGCGGTTGCTCTTTTCCAGCTGCGCGCGCTGCGCGGCCACGTCCGGCGCTTCCTTGGCGCCTTCGGGCGGCGTGCCCAGTTCGCTCAGCTTGGCCGCCACGCTGGCCAGTTGCGGCGCCAGCGCCTCGGCCGCGGCGTCCGCCTTGGACTGGATGTCCAGCGCTTCGCCGCGCTGCTTCACCAGGCTGGCGTCGTCGGTTTCGTCGGCCACGCGCTTGCGGATCTCGTCGATCTGCTTGCGCGCCGAGCCCAGCATGGCTTCGGTATCGGCCGGGGTGGGCGGCGAGGCCGCGACGGCGGGAAACAGGAACAGCGCCAGCAGCAGGGCCGCGACCAGCGCCATGAGCGAGGACGGCCGGGCGCGGCCGGTCCGCAGGGGCAGGGTAGAGGGAATAGGAATCATGTTTCAGGGCGAGTGGCTCGCATCGAGGCGGCAGCATAACAAGCCGCAGTCCTGCCCATTGCAACAAAAACTGGTGCTATGGCCCCATTTTTAACCCGGCCGCGATCGTCGCCAGCGGGCCGGCTGCGCGGCTATTGAAAAAAGGGGCGGATTGACGGGAGCGGCGGCCGGCGCCGGCGCCCGCAATCCAAGTTTACGTGGCCAACGTTTGGATTCAACTGGCCCGGCGCGCCGGCGCGTTTTTCGGCTTGCCCAGCACTTCGTCGCACACCTCCAGCCAGGCGCGCGCCGCGTGCGACAGGTAAACCGATTGCTGCCAGATATGGCCGACTTCCCACTGGATGCCGGACTTGGCCAGTTTGGCCGTGCTCAGGCCGCGCGTCTTGATCCGCTGCATCAGCGGCTCGGGCAGGAGCGCCACGCCCAGGCCCGCGGAAGCCATGGCCACCAGGAAATCCCAATGCGCGCTCTGCGCCGCGATGCCGGGCTGGAAGCCGGCCTCGGCGCAGGCCTGGCGCAGGCGCCGCGTGATGGCGAAATCGTCCGTGGGTATCAATAGCCGCGCCTCGCGCAGCGCGCCCAGCGGCAGCGAGGTCTTGCCCGCCCACGGCGCGTCCGGCGGCCCGATCGCCCAGATGGGATAGCGGCCGAAGGGCTGGGCGGCCAGCCCGCCGTCGGGCGCGATCGGCAGGATGGTGGCGCCCACTTCAAGTTCGCCGCTTGCGACCAGCCCCTCGACCGCCTGCCCGGTGCCTTCGCGCAGGGTCAGGTGGATGCCGGGATGGCGCTCGCGAAAGCGCTTGACCACCGGCGTGAACAGCAGATTGATCATGGGCGGAATGCCGACCTCCAGCGCGCCGCGGCGCAGGTCCGTGGTCTGGCGCAGCTCGTCGGCGAGCTGGCGCATGGTCTCCAGCACCTGCAGCCCGCGCTGGTACATGACCCGGCCGGTATCGGTGGGGCGCGCGGTGTGGCCGTCGCGGATCAGCAGCGGCGTGCCGGCCTCGTCCTCCAGCTGGCGAATCATCTTGCTGACCGTCGATTGCGTCACGAACAGCGCCTTCGCGGCCTGCGTGAAGCTGGCATGCCTGACGGTTTCGACGAAATACCGCAATGCGCGCACGTCCATGGTCCGCGGCCCTCCCTTGCGCGCCATGCGCGGCTATGAGCAAACGATGAAAAAAACGACTGGATTGGATGATTTTAAGTCATTACGAGATTTGGGCCGGCCTTCCTATACTGCCGGAAAATCGTCCCTGGGCCGCCACGATCCGGCCGTGGGATCTCGGGAAACGCCGCGTCAGACGGCGCCTGGGCGCCAGGCTTCGCCGCGCCCCGCCGCCAGCCGTTGGCCCTTGAATCTGGAGACACCATGCATCTCGACCGTATCCGCCACCCTGGGCTGCGCGCCAAGATCACGTCCGCCGAACAGGCGGCTTTGCTGGTTCAGGACGGCATGACCGTCGGAATGAGCGGCTTCACCCGCGCCGGCGACTGCAAGTCTGTGCCGGCGGCGCTGGCGGCCCGCGCCGAGCGCGAGCCGCTGTCCATCACCCTGATCACCGGCGCCTCGCTCGGCCACGATACGGACAAGCTGCTGGCGCAGGCCAACGCCCTGGCGCGCCGCATGCCGTTCCAGGTCGACACCACGCTGCGCCGCAAGATCAACCAGGGCGAGATCGCCTTCATCGACCAGCACCTGTCCGAAACCGTCGAACAGCTGCGCGCCGGCCATATCGGCCCCGTCAACGTGGCCATCATCGAGGCCGCCGCCATTACCGAGAGCGGCGCCATCGTGCCGACGATGTCGGTGGGCAACTCCGCCTCGTTCGCGCAGCAGGCCGACCGCATCATCATCGAACTGAACCTGAGCGTGCCCGCCGCCATCGAAGGGCTGCACGACATCTACGTGCCCGCCGACAGGCCGCAGCGCCAGCCCATCGGCCTGGTGTCGCCGGACCAGCGCATCGGCCAGACCTGTATCGAGGTCGACCCGGACAAGATCGCCGCCATCGTCATCACGAGCGAGCCGGACAGTCCCTCGAACGCCTTGCCGCCCGATGCCGAGACCAACGCCATCGCCGGCCACATCAACGCCTTCCTGCGCGGCGAAGTCGAGGCCGGCCGCCTGGACAATTCGCTCCTGCCGCTGCAGGCCGGCATCGGCACCATCGCCAACGCCGTGCTGCACGGATTCGAATCGTCCGGCTTCGAACGGCTGACCATGTACTCGGAGGTGCTGCAGGACAGCGCCATCGAGCTGCTGGACCAGGGCAAGCTGGCCTTCGCCTCGGCTTCGTCGATCACGGTGTCCAAGCCCGTGTACGAAAAAATCCTGGCCAACATCGAGCATTACCGCGAACGCATCGTGCTGCGGCCGCAGGAAATCAGCAACGCGCCGGAAATCGTGCGCCGCCTGGGCATCATCGCGATCAACACCGCGCTGGAGTTCGACATCTACGGCAACGTGAATTCGACCCACGTGGGCGGCACGCACATGATGAACGGCATCGGCGGTTCGGGCGACTTCGCGCGCAACGCGCACCTGGCCATCTTCGTATCCAAGTCCATGGCCAAGAACGGCGACATCTCCAGCGTCGTGCCCATGGTGTCCCACGTCGACCACACCGAACATGACGTGGACGTGCTGGTCACCGAATGCGGACTGGCCGACCTGCGCGGCCTGGCCCCGCGCGAACGCGCCCGCGCCATCATCCGCAACTGCGTGCATCCTTCGTACCGCGACGCCCTGCAGGACTACTTCGACCGCGCCTGCGAACGCGGCGGCCAGACCCCGCACCTGCTCGAGGAAGCGTTCTCCTGGCACCAGCGCTTCAATGAAACGGACTCGATGCAGCCCGCTGCGCCCACGGCGCGCAAGGTCGCCTGAGGCGGGGCGGCGTTATTTCGCCGCGGGGCCGGCCAGGCTGCGGCGCGACATCTCCAGCTCGTCGCGCAGCCACTGCTTCAGCGCCACCAGCGGCCCCCAGTCGCGCAGGCTGGGGCGATAGACCAGGTGATAGGTCTGCTCCTGCTCGTAATGGACGCTGACGGGCGAAACCTGCACCAGCCGTCCGGCGCATAGCGCGTCGGCCGCGAGCAGCTCGCGGCCCAGCGTGACGCCCAAGCCCTGCTCGGCCGCCTGCAGCATCATGCCGGCATCATTGAACGAAGCCACCGGCGTCACCGGCGTGCGCAGACCGGCCGCATTGAACCAGTGCTGCCACATCTCGCGTTCGCCCAGCAGGGGCTGGCGCGCCAGGGTCTGCGGGCTGCAATCCGGCAGCGCCGCCGCCGTCTCCGGCGAGGCCAGCACGATCAGCGGCAGGGGCACATCGAACAGCGGTTCCGATTCCACGCCCGGCCAGGGGCCGCGCCCATAGCGCAGCGCGGCATGAAAACCGTCGCGCAGCAGGTCGGCGACCTGCTGGGAAGAATCGATCTCCAGCGCCAGCCCCGGATGGCGGCTGCGCCAGCGCGCCATGCGCGGCAGCAGCCAGCGCTGCGCGAAGGACGGCAATACCGACACCCGCAAGCGTTGCTCGTCGCCGGTGGCGGCGGCCGACGCCGCCAGCACGCCTTCGTCCAGTTGCGTCAGCGCGCCCTGCACGGCGCACAGCAAGGCGGCGCCCGCGCTATTGAGCACGATGCCGCGCCCGCTGCGCTCGAACAGCGGGAAGCCCAGTTGTTCTTCCAGGCCCTTGATCTGTTGGCTGACGGCGCTGTGGGTCAGGTGCAGGCGCTCGGCGGCCGCGCGCAGATTCTGCAATTCGGCGACCGCACGGAAGGCGGGCAGGGTGTTCAGGGGCAGACGCATGGCGCACCGGGGGCGGGACATTGATTGGTCATCATAGCTTACCGATAACCGGCAAACAATTCGATTTTCTGCGGCTCGATGGGCTATTACGCTTACCAAACACCTAGCCCCTATGGAGTCAGCCATGTCTGCGCATACCTGCTCTACCTCTCCCGTCGCGGTTTCCCACGCCACGGCGACCCATGCATCCGGCAACCTTGCCGGTTGGCTGTGGTCCTGCTATCTGGGGTACCGCGCCAGGAATCGCCTGCGCCGACTGGCCGCGGATCTGGACGAACACATGCTGCAGGACGTGGGAGCGCCCGACTGGCTGGTCAGCGAAGCCACGGTCAACCGGGAGCTGGCCCGCCTGCGCGATGCGAACTATCTGCGCTGGTAAGCAGGCCGGCCGTGCCGCCGCTTCCGCTCTCTATATATAGAGAACGAAGAGAATGGCGCGCGGCCGCCACCTTTGCCGAAAACTTGTGCTATAGTCTCGCTCCTTCGCAGTTCGGACAGTTTGTCGAACCGCGGGGCCAGGCAAGCATCATTGCATGGATCGCGCAAATCAGGCAGAAGTCAGTTGCGCAATTCGAAAATAATGTGCTATAGTCTTGGGCTTGGCAGTTACCGAAACACTAGGGTTTACCCTGATATTTCGATAGCTGCCAAAGAGGAAAGGGGCTGAAGAGGCCGCGGCAGAAAAGCAAAGCGATAAGCGACGCTGACTTGACAAGCGATAAAAACTTCTTCATAATCTCGTTTCTCTGCTGACACAGCGACCGTCGCGAAAGCGAAGTTGCTGCGAGGCGGGCAGTAAAGAATTTGGCAGTA